>NZ_JADZAT010000024.1 GCF_020852455.1 Novosphingobium sp. | reverse complement strand
TGAACCCGACCGGTGAAGTGAACGAGGTCATCGCCCAGGCCAGTGCGCCATCGCCGCCCGAACCGGCAAGCGTGCCGGTGAGGTTGGCCGCATCGACATCATCGCCGGTGCCGCCGGGGTTGCCGCCGGCCTGGGCATCGTCGTCGAGCAGCACGGTGGCGTTCTGCCCGGTGATCGGGCCTGCGTCTTCGATGGTGATGGTCAGCGTTGCCACGGCGGTATCGCCGTCGCCGTCGGTGACGGTGTAGGTAAAGGTCTCGACCGCGTTCAGCGGTGCGCCGTTGTTGCGGGTATAGCTGTAGCTGCCATCGGCATTGATGGTCAGTGTGCCATACTGGCCCGCGACGGTGAGGTTACCAGAACCGTCGGCGGTGTCGTCGAAGTTGGCGGGCACATTGACGCTGTCTATCCGGGTCACGCTGCCGCCATCAGCGCCCAGGCTGTCGGCACCGGTGTCGCTGTCGCCAGCATCGCCGGGAGCGGCGTCGGTCAGGACGTTGCCAGTTGCCGGACCGGTGGCACCGGCCAGCAGCGAATCCGTGTCGTCGGCGACAACCGGGGTATCGTCGTCGATGGTGATCGAGAGCGAGCCATTGGCGATATCGCCGTCCTGGTCAGTGACGCGGTAACCCAGCGAGAAATTGGCGTTGTTTTCATCGCCCAGCGCCGAATGGTCGATCGGTGCGTTCTGGGTGACGGTGTAGGCCCCGGTCGCGGTGTCGAGAGTGATGGTCATCACCAGGGTCGAGTCCTGGCGAATTTCCAGCAGGCCCTGGTTTACCAAGGTGACATTGAACCCGATCGGCGAGGTGAACGAAGTCATCTGCCAGGTCAGCGGTCCGTCGCCGCCCGAGCCGGTCAGAGTGCCGGCAACATTGACTGCATCCGGACCGTCACCGATCCCACCGGGGTTGCCGCCAGCCTGGGCATCGTCGTCAAGCTGGACCTGGGCGTTCTGGCCGGTCAGCGGCAGCGCATCGGCGATCGCGATCGTCAGCGTGGCGGTCGCGGTGTCGCCATCGGCATCGGTAACGGTGTAGCTGAACACGTCGTTGACGCCGCCGGGCGTCCCGGCATTGCGGGTATAGCTGTACGAACCATCGGCATTCAGCGTCAGCACGCCGTAAGTGCCATTGGTGGTGCCGCCGATCGTGCCGGCAGCCGCGCCGGTCACCGCAGTGACATGGAGCCCGCCGTCAGCGCCGGGGCTGTCCGCGCCGGCGGCGTTGCCGTCGCTGCCCACGCCGGTGATGACGTTGCCGGCAACCGGGCCATAGGTGCCCGAAGCGACCGCGTCAGTGTCATCCGAGGCGATCGGGGTATCGTCGTCAACATTGATCGACAACGTGCCGTTGGCAGTGTCACCGTCCTGGTCGCGAACCGAAAAGCTGACCGAGAAGGTCTGGTTGTTTTCGTCGCTGCCTTCGGCATGCAGGATCGGCGCAACCTGGGTGACGGTGTAGGCGCCGGTCGCGGTGTTGAGCGTGATCTGCATCACCAGGGTGGTGCCCTGAAACACGTTGAGCCCGGTGCCATTGGCAACATAGCTGAAGCCAGCCGGAGCGCCAGTGGTTGCCAGCGACCAGGCCAGCGGGCCATCGCCGCCCGAAGCGGCCAGCGTGCCGCTGGTGTTGGCGGCATCGGTATCATCGCCGGTACCACCCGCATTGCCACCCGCCAGCGCATCGTCGTCAAGGCGAACGGTTGCATTTTCGCCGGTCAGCGGCTGCGCATCAGCAATGTTGATGGTCAGCGTCGCGGTGGTGGAATCGCCGTCGCGGTCGGTGATGGTATAGGTGAAGGTATCGGCCACGCCGCCGGGGGTCCCGGCATTGCGGACATAGCTGTAGGTGCCGTCCGCGTTGAGCGTGAGCGTGCCGTACTGGCCGGCGGTCGTCCCGCCGATTGAACCGGCAGCGGTGCCGGTAACGGCGGTCACCGCACCGCCGACGGCCGCGCCGTCAGCGCCGACCCGGTCGGCGCCGGCAGCGCCGCTGGTGGTTCCGGCGCCGGTCAGGACATTGCCGGTTTCGGGGCCGTAAGTGCCAGCAGCGACAGAATCGGTATCGTTCGCCGCAACCGGGCTGTCGTCGTCCACGTCGATGTTGATGGTGCCAGGCGCAACATCGCCATCGATGTCGGTGACGGTGTAGTTCAGCGTGAACACCGCATTGTTTTCATTGCTGCCGGCCGCATGCTGGATCGGCGCAACCTGGGTTACCGTATAGGCCCCAGTGGCGGTGTTGAGGGTAACCTGAAGCACCAGCGTGGCGCCCTGGAACACGTTGAGCCCGGTGCCGTTGGCGACGTAGCTGAAGCCGGCCGGAGCGCCGGCGGTCGAAAGTGCCCAGGTCAACGCACCATCACCATTGGTGCCCGACAGGGTGCCCGTAACTTGGATCGAATCCGGATCGTCACCGGTACCGCCGGCATTGCCGCCAGCCAGCGCGTCGTCGTCAAGCCTCACATCGGGGTTGGGCGTGGTGATCGGCTTGCGATCGATGATCGGGAAAAGCTGGCGCTGGTTCGGTTCGGGGAAGGCCAGTTCGGTGTACGGCAGCAGATCGCCCAGATTGTAGGCATTCTGGAGCGGATCGACCGGAACTTCGAAATTGCCGCCAGAGCTGCGGACCGGACCTGCCGCAGGCTCCGGCTCGTTGCCGATCAGCAGCGCGGCAAGGTTGAGCGGCGGAACCACGACACCCTGCGAGACAATCTGGGGAACGAACACCGCACCATCAGGGATGATCAGCGTGCGACCGTCGTCGAGCGTGACCACCAGATCGCGCCCGCGCACGGTGATATCGTCAAGCGTGACGCCCTCTGGCAGGACTACCGTATTGTTGGCGTCAGGGATGAGCGTGCTGCCGGAAATGCCGGAGCCGGCCTGCGCCATTCCCATGAGGTCACCAGCCGGCCGGTCGAGGGCAGCTTCGCCCTGCGCGTGGTCGGTTGCGGTCTCAATCTTGCCTTCGTAGTCCATGTCCCGTCACTTTCAACGTCTAGCCATCCATGCGGACGGCACAGCGCCAAGAAGGGTCGCAGGCACACGTGTCTCAGCCCCGCCAATCGACGGAATTGATACAAAATGTGTTCTGCGGCCCTGATTGAAAGGTCGGCTTCTTGCTTCCTGCCAGTCTTCAGCGACTCGCTCGAAAGTTTCCAACCATCGCGGTCACTAGATCACGCACGTAAGCAAGCTGCAAGCTTGTTAACTCAATCCGACAACCATCAAATGCCGGTTGGGGAACGATTCTCAGCGACATTTGCCTAGCCTGAGACCCCGGAATTGCCAGCATTTGACCCCGATTTCCGCGACTAGAGCCGCCAGTTTGGCAATTTCCTGCACAATGCCAGATGCTTGGCCTATTAACCATACTGCGGCTGCCATGTTAACCAAACGAGGCAACCGGCGATGGTGCAGGCGTCTCAAATTTGGTCAGATTGGACACGGCCTGACGAAAGCGGATTTCGGCAGAGCTGCTGGAAACGCAAATAAGCATAAAAAATCAGAATCTTGATCTGGCAGGGCGGAATTGCCTCTGGTCCGGCCAGAGCGGCGATCGCCCGCTTCAGAGCGCGGAGCGACCGAACAGGCCAATCGCAAGGTCAGGTGCACGCGTAATCCGGCCCGCCCCAAACCGGGGAAAGCCATTGCCTGCCTGCGCTGGGCAGATTAGGCGCGGCGCGTAACCTGAAAGCGCTGCTGCCACCATGATCCGAACCCTGTGTACCGCGATTCCCTGCCTGGCTCTGGCGGCCCCCTGCCTGGCGCAGGAGTCTGCCGGTGGCGGATCGACAGACATTGTTGTCACCGGCACGGCCCTGGCCCCGCCACCTGCTGCGCCGGCCTATGACACGACCACGCTCGATGCCGCGCGGCTGTCGGCCAGTGCTTCGGGACGGATCGAGGACGCATTGGCCGGCGTGGCGGGGTTCCAGCAGTTCCGCCGCAGCGACAGCCGCAGCGCCAATCCTTCGGCACAGGGGGTCACCCTGCGCGCGCTGGGCGGCAATGCCACCAGCCGCAGCCTGGTGCTGCTCGATGGCGTGCCGATGGCCGATCCGTTCTTTGGCTACATTCCCCTTTCCGCGATCGCGCCCGAACGGCTCGCCCAGGCGCGGGTGACGCGCGGCGGCGGGTCGGGTGCGTTCGGCAGCGGCGCGGTAGCGGGTACGATCGAGCTGGAAAGCGCCGGGCCCGATCGGCTCGACCTGCTTTCAGCCGAGGCGCTGATCGACGACCGCGGTGAGAGCAGCCTTTCGGGCACGCTAGCGCCGCGGCTGGGCGCGGGCTTTGCAGTGGCCAGCGCACGCTGGGATCGCGGGCAGGGGTTCTGGACCACACCTGCCAGCCAGCGCGTACCGGCCAGCGCCCGCGCGGCCTATGACGGGTGGTCGGTATCGCTGCGCGGGGTTGCCCCGCTTGCGCCCGATGTTGAACTGCAGGCGCGCGGATTGCTGTTCGGTGATGCCCGCACCTTGCGCTTCAAGGGCGCGGATTCGACCAGCAGCGGTCAGGATGCCAGTCTGCGGCTGGTCGGCAAGGGGCGCTGGCAGTTCGATCTCTTGGCCTATCTGCAAGCGCGCAATTTCTCGAACAAGGTGATCAGTTCGACCAGCTTCCGCAAGACGCTGGACCAGCGCGCCACCCCCTCGACCGGCTGGGGCGGCAAGGCCGAACTGCGCCCGCCGCTGGGCGAAGACCATGTCCAGCGGATCGGGTTTGACTGGCGGATCGCCGAAGGGACGATGTACGAAGACGCCTATTCGGGTGTCACCGGCCTGGTCACCGCGCGGAGGCGCGCCGGCGGGCGCAATGCCGATCTGGGGGTCTATGCCGAACATGACTGGACCCTGGGTGCCCTGACGCTGACCGGCGGGGCGCGGGCGGATCGCTGGTCGATTGCGGGTGGCTATTTCCACGAGGCCAATGCTGCCGGCACCACCACGATCGACAACCGGTTTGCGAAGCGTTCGGGCTGGGCCTGGTCGGGCCGGGGCGGGGCGGTGCTGAAGGCGGCCAGCACGCTGACGCTGCGCGGCTCAATTTACACCGGTCTGCGCCAGCCGACGCTAAACGAGCTCTATCGGCCTTTCACGGTCTTCCCGATCACCACCCGCGCCAATGCCGCTCTGGTCAACGAACGCCTGTTCGGCTTCGAAGCCGGGCTGGACTGGACGCCGGTCGAAGCGCTGCGGCTATCGCTGACCGGGTTCGACAACAAGGTCCGCCATGCGGTGGCCAACGTCACCATCGGTACCAACCTGCGCGAGCGGCGCAATGTCGATGCGATCCATGCGCGCGGGATCGAGGCCGGGCTGGAAGCACGGCTGGGCGCGGTCAGCCTCGATGGTTCGCTGGCCTGGACGGATGCGCGAGTAGAGGCGAGCGGCACCTCCCTGGCGCTCAATCACCTGCGCCCGGCGCAGACGCCGCGCCTGTCGGCCAGCGCCACGATTGCCTGGCAACCGCGGCCGGGCTGGCGACTGGCGCTGACCGCGCGCCACACCGGGGCGCAGTACGAAGACGATCTGCAGACTGACCTGCTGCCCGCCGCAACCACCTTCGATATGTTTGCCCTGATCCCGCTGGGCCAGCGCTTCAGCCTGGTGCTGCGGGGCGAGAACCTGACCGACGAGGCGGTTGTCACCCGCAATGTGGCCGGATCGATCGACCTTGGCACGCCGCGGACGCTGTGGGCCGGATTGCGGATTTCCATCGGCCGCTAACTCGCATAAGACGAGTGGCGAAACGAAACCGGAGAGAGTGATGGCCACCCAGATGAGCGCGCACAGCCGCAATGTCGATTGCAGCGAAGAGGAATGGCAGGCCCGTCTGGAACTGGCCGCGTGCTATCGCATCTTCGATCACCTGGGCTGGTCGGAATCGGTTTACAACCATATCTCGGTCAAGGTTCCGGGTGAGGAAGGGGCGTTCCTGATCAACCCCTATGGCCTGCTGTACAACGAGGTCTGCGCGTCGAACCTGGTCAAGATCGATATCGACGGCAACACGCTGGATGGCAGCCCCTATCCGGTCAACAAGGCCGGGTTCACCCAGCACGGCCTGTTCCATCGCCACCTGCCCTGGGCGCACGCGATCTGCCATTCGCACACCACCGCGACCATGGCGGTTTGCAGCCTTGAAGGCGGGCTTCAGCCGGTCAACTTCTATGCCTGCAATTTCGCCGGGCGGCTGGCCTATCACGATTTCGAAGGGATCACCGTGCGCGCCGAGGAAGGCCAGCGCCTGATCGAGAACCTGGGTGACAAGCGGATCCTGATGCTCAAGAATCACGGGCCGGTGATCCTGGGCCGTTCGATCCCCGAAATCTTCATCATGCACTGGTCCCTGCAGCGCGCCTGCGAAGTGATGCTGGCGACGCTGGCAGCAGGCAAGCCGATCGTGGTGCCGGATGAAGTGGTGGCGGTCCATCACCGCGACCTGCACGAGGCTTCGATCCCCGGCACCATGCCCGGCGCCACCGATTTCGAGGCGTGGACCCGCCAGATCGACCGGATCGATCGCAGCTGGCGCGACTGATCGCTGGATGTCCCGCCTGACCGTCAACGGCCGCGCCGTCGAATTCAAGCTTGATCCGCAGACCCCCTTGCTGTGGGCGCTGCGCGATGCAGCCAACCTGACCGGCACCAAATATGGCTGCGGATCGGGTGATTGCGGGGCCTGCATGGTGCTGGTCGATGGCGAGGCGCTGCGCGCATGCCTGGTGACCCTGGCCGAGGTCGAAGGGCGGCAGGTGACCACGATCGAGGGGCTGTCGAACGATCGCTCGCACCCGGTGCAGCAGGCACTGGTGGCCGAACAGGCGATCCAGTGCGGGTTCTGCACGCCGGGCATCGCGATTGCCGCAGCAGCATTGCTGGCGCGCAATTCGGATCCGACGCCCGAAGACATCGCTGCCGCCGTGCCGAACCTGTGCCGCTGCGGGGTCTATCCGCGGCTGACCCGCGCGATCATGCGGGCGGGCCGGGTGATGCGGCGGCTTGAAACGATCAGCGCGGCACCCGCTCCCGGGATCACGCCGCAGGACGCGGCCCGTGCGGTGCCGGCGATGGAGGGGGACAACAAATGATCGAGAGCGAACTGACGCTGCCGTGCGGTGCGCGGCTGTCCAACCGGCTGGCCAAGGCGGCGATGACCGAGGGGCTGGCCGATCCGCTGGGCAATCCCACGCCCGAGCTTGACCGGCTGTACGACATCTGGGGCAAGGGCGGCTGCGGCTTGCTGCTTTCGGGCAATGTCCACATCGATGCCGATCATCTCGAACGGCCCGGCAACGTGATCGTCGATCGCCCGAACGATGGCGCGCTGCTGGATGGCATGCGCCGCTGGACCGCGGCGGCCAAGGCCGGCGGGGCGCAGTTCTGGGCGCAGGTCAGCCATGCCGGGCGCCAGACGATGAAACCGGTCAACCCGCACCCCAAGGCGCCATCGGCGGTCAAGCTGGGCCTGCCGGGCGGCCAGTTCGGTGAACCCGAGGCGCTGACCGGCGCGGAAATCGAAGATCTGGTTGCCCGGTTCGCGCAAGGTGCCGCGATCTGCCAGGAAGGCGGCTTTGATGGCGTGCAGGTCCATGCCGCACATGGCTATCTGATCTCGCAGTTCCTCTCGCCGCGTTCGAACCAGCGCACCGACCAGTGGGGCGGCAGCCTGGAAAACCGCGCGCGGTTCCTGCTCGAAGTGGTGCGCGCCACCCGCAAGGCGGTGAAGCCCGGCTTTGCCGTGGCGGTGAAGCTCAACAGCGCCGATTTCCAGCGCGGCGGCTTTGCCTTTGAAGACAGCCTGCAGGTTGCCCAGTGGCTTGAAGCCGAGGGAGTTGACCTGATCGAGATCTCGGGCGGCACTTACGAGCAGCCCAAGCTGCTGGGGATCGAGGGGATGGAGCCATCCGAAGCCCCCAACGTGGCGGCTTCGACCCTGGCCCGCGAGGCCTATTTCGTCGATTTCGCCAAGGCGATGAAGGATGCGGTCAAGGTGCCGCTGATGATCACCGGCGGCTTTCGCAGCTGCACGGCGATGGAAGAGGCGCTGCGCCAGGGCGCGGGCGAAGTGATCGGCCTGGGCCGCCCATTGTGTGCCCAGCCCGATGGTGCCGCGCGCCTGCTGGCCGGGGCGGATCGGCTACCCGATCCGGAAAAGGCGCTGGCGCTGATCCCCGGCTGGCTGGGCTTCCTGCGCCAGATCAAGGCGCTGCGCGCGGCAGACAGCTTTGCCGTGCAATACTGGTTCTATTGCCAGATCTATGCCCTGGGCCGGACCGGCCAGACTGAACTCGACAAGTCGGTCTTTGCTTCATTGCTGGAGGTCGAAAAGACCCACAAGGCCTGGCTCAAGGCACGGCGCGGCTAATAGGTCCTGACCCTAGAACTTCACCTTTGCAGTCAGCTTCACGTTCAGCGGGTCGCCCGGCTGGATGTTGTTATCGGTATGGGCGCTGGCGTAATAGCGGCTGTCGGCCAGGTTCTCGACATTGAGCTGCAGGCTGAAGCGGTCTGAAACGTCGTAATAGGCCGCCGCATCGATCCGGGTGAAGCCGGGCAGCCACACCGCATTGCTGATCGTGGCATACTGGCCCGACTGGTGCACCACGCCCAGCCCCAGTCCGAACTTGTCGGTGAAGTCATAACGGGTCCAGGCCGAGGCCTGGTGGCGGGGCAGCTTGTCGAGCTGGCGCCCGGCCGGGGCCGCCGAAGTGGCCGAGCGGATCTCACCTTCCTGCCAGGTATAGCCAAGGCTGACCTGCCAATCGGGAGTGATCCGCCCGGCCAGTGCCGCTTCCAGCCCATGCACACGGCTTTTGCCGGTGAGCACCCAGAACCCCGGGTTCGCCGGGTCAGCCACCCGGGAGTTTGAGCGATCGAGCTGGAAGGCGGCGAGGGTCAGGCTGAGGCGCGGCGAAATATCCCACTTGGCGCCCAGCTCAAGATTGCGGAACTGTTCGGGTTCAAGCGATTGCAGCGCCGGGTCGAGCGTCGAAAACTGGTCGCCGGTCTGCGGCAGGAAGCTTTTGGCATAGCTGGCATAGAGCGAAACGCTCTCGCGCGGCTTGAGCACCAGCCCGAACCGCGGCGACCATTTGGCATCGCTGCGCCCGGTCAGGGCATTGTTGATCAGGTTGGTCGCATCGATCGAAAAGCGATCGTGGCGCACCCCGGCGATCACCTGCAGCCATGGCGCCAGCTCGACCTGGTCCTGCAGGTAGAATGACAGGCTGTCGACCTGGCTGCGGCTGGCGCTCGCCGGGGCCGACCAGCTCAGCGCCGGCAGGGCCAACTGCGGCGCCAGCGAGACCGTGGTGGTGGTCGAAGTACCTGCGCCATTGGCGAACAGGACGTTGCGGCGCTGTGCGGTGCTAGACTGGGTGCCAGCCTCGACGCCGGCCAGCAGGGTGTGGCCGATCGGGCCGGTCTGGCCCTTCCAGACCAGGTTTGCCTGCCCGATCCAGTTGCGGCGGGTGTTGGCAGTGTCATAGCCGCTCAGTGTGACCGTGTTGGCCCCGGCCGAGGCGGGCAGGACATTGGCGTAGTATTTGTCATAGCTGGCAAACTGCCCGGCCGCGTCCAGCGTCAGACCATCAGCCAGTTCATGTTCGATCCGGATCCGTCCGAAATGGGCATCGACCGTGCCGTGGTTCAGCGTGGGGCTGCCGAACAGCGTCTGGTCGAACCCGGCGATCGGCCGCCCGCCGCGCGAAGGTAGGCCGCGATCGATCACACGGTCGTCGCGGCCATATTCATAGGCCAGCGATAGTTTGGTCGCGGCGCCCAATTCGAAACCCAGGGTCGGGGCCAGGCCGATGAAGTGCCCGCCAAAGAAATCGCGATCGTTGTCGAACTGCTCGTAAGTGGCGTTGAGCCGCAGCGCGGCGCCGGGCGCCAGCGCCAGGTTGGCGTCACCGGCCAGCGACCAGGCGCCCAGACTGTCAATCCCGCCGGCTGCTTCGCCGCGGGTCATGCCCAGTTCGGCCTGCTTCGACACCCGGTTGACCACCCCGCCGCCGCCGCCGCGGCCGAACAGCAGGGCATTGGCGCCCTTGAGCACCTCGATCCGCTGGGTGTTGAACAGCGGGCGATAGTATTGCGCATCGTCGCGCAGGCCATCGAGGAAGAAGTCCGCGGTGCTGGCCTGGCCGCGCATCACGATCTGGTCGCGGTGGCCTTCGCCCTGGCCCAGGGTGACCCCGGGGACATAGCGCAGCGCTTCGCCCAGCTGTTCGACCCCTTGGTCTTCGATCCGATCACGCTCCAGCGTGACCACGCTTTGCGGGGTATCGCGCAGCAGGGTCGGGGTCTTGGTGCCCGCAACTTCAAAGCCGTGGCTGCGTTGGCCCATCACTACTATCGCCAGGTTGGCTTCGTCGGCCATCGCGTCAGCTGCTTCGTCCGCGCGCGCCAGCGACGGCGCCAAGAGCCCGCTGGCGAGCGCGGCGAGGGCAATGCTGGAAGAACGCGCGAGGGGGAGCATGTAGAGCCTTATTGATAATAATTCGCAATAACGAGTCTGCCGCTAATGCGAATCGTTCGCATTGACAAGGGTCAAATTTGCCCGGCGCACGATTTCCCGCTAACCGCGCGCTTGCAACTCCAGCCAAAGGACCCGGCAATGAAAGCGACGATCTGGCACAACCCGGCTTGCGGCACATCGCGCAAGACACTGGCGATCCTGCAGGAAACGCCCGGCGTGGACGTGACGGTGATCGAATATCTGGTCGATGCGCCCAGCGCGGACAAGCTGGCGCAGCTTTATCGCGATGCCGGGATCACTCCGCAGCAGGGTCTGCGGCTGCGCGGCACCGATGCCGAGGAACGCGGCCTGCCCCAGGCCAGCGATGCCCAGGTGCTGGCGGCGATGGCGGCCGAACCGAAGCTGATCGAACGTCCGCTGGTTGAAACCGACAAGGGCGTGCGGCTGTGCCGTCCGCAGGACGTGGTGCTGGAGATTCTCTAGCTGCGCGCGTGCAGCAATTCGTCGTCGCGGGCCATGGCCTTGAGGCCCAGCACGATCACCGCCACGCACAGCAGTTCGATTACCGCGAAACCGATCCACGGGCTGTGACCATAGAGCCAGACCCCGATCGCCGGGGCAACGATATAGGCCGCGCCGTTGACCGAGGCGACGATCCCAGCTGACTGGCCCTGTTCGGCGCGGCTGACGCTGAGCGAGGCACCGGCGGTGAAACCGGGCCGGAACAGGCCGAACCCCAGCGAGATCAGCGCCACCGCGATGGTAATCGCGTGCAGGTTGGCGGCCACCGAAAGCAGGCCGGTCCCGCCAGCGGCAATCGCAATGCCCGACAGGCATGATGCGCGCGGACCAAGATGCAGCGTCGGGATGACCCCCCACTGGGCAAACAGCGTGGCGATCGCGCCGGCCATCAGCACGATTCCGGTTGGCCCCGCACCCGCACCGGGATCGGCCCGCAGGCCCAACCGGTCGAGCACCAGGAAGCCGACGATCCCCATCACCGCCGCCTGGGCATGCCCGCCCAGCAAGCCGGCCACCAGCCACGGCCGCATCCGCTGGTCGAACCAGGAAATCTTGGCGACCTCTCCGGGAGCTTCGGCCTCGTCGCCATCATGCGACCGGTTGCGCGGCCGCGAATCCGAATTGGCGCTGAACGGCGCAGCGACCACATCGCCGCGGGCGGCATAGGCCGGGGTATCGTCGGGCAGCCAGACCCGCAGCGCGCCCAGTACAACCACGGCGATCAGGGTAAACGCCGCAAAGGGCCCAACCAGTCCCAGCCCGGGCAGGATAAAATAGGGCGCCAGCGCCGGGCCGATCACCGTGCCCAGCCCGAAGCTGGACGAAATCAGCGACAGCGCCTGGGTGCGCTGTTCGCGGCTGGTGCGGCTGGCGACATAGGCCTGAACCGCCGGCGGCGCGGCCGATCCGAACCCGCCGTAGAGCGAGCGGCAGGCTGCGAACATCAGCAAGGTGGCAATGCTGCCCAGCCAGCCGTTGAGACCCAGCCACAGCGATAGCCCGCACAGCCCGAAGCTGAAGATGAAGCCCATCAGCCCGATCCCCATCATCGCCTTGCGCCCGCGCCGGTCGCTGCGCCGGGCCCACCAGGGCGCGCACAGCATCCACAGCAGCGCCGACCAAGTGTAGGCCAGACTGATCCAGAAATCCTGAACCTTCAGCGCCGTCCCGATCGAGGGCATCACCGATTGCATCGCGGTGTTGCCCGCCGCAGTCACCAGCATCACCGTGAACAGCAGTGCCACGCGCCAGCCGGGCAGGCTGGAGGTGGTGCCGGGTTCGGCCGGATTGGGTTGCAGATCGCTACGGGCCATCGCTTCACCGCTAGTCCCGTCGCTCTCCGCTTGCAATGGCCCAGCAAATTTGGGAAGGGCAGGCCCCTCATAGAAGAAGCAGGACTAATATCTCTCATGACCAGCACCGATCTTGCCCAACCGGGTTTGGGCCAGCGGATCAAGCGGAGGATCAGGCGGGCCATGGGGCCGTGGGGGGTATTCCTGCAGGGCTTTATCGAACATCCGGTAATGGTCGGATCGATCATCCCGTCATCGCGCTTCACGATTGCCAAGATGCTGGGGCCGGTCAAATGGGACGAATGCAAGCTGTTCGTCGAATATGGTCCGGGGGTCGGCACCTTCTGCCGCCCGGTGCTGGAACGGCTGCCGCGCGATGGCACGCTGATCGTGATCGATACCAACCCGCTCTATATCGACTATCTCAAGGCGACGATCGCTGACAGCCGGTTCGTGCCGGTGCTGGGTTCGGCTGCCGATGTCGAGGAGATCGTGCGTGCCCACGGGCACCAGCATGCCGATTATGTGCTGTCAGGCCTGCCGTTTTCGACCCTGCCCGATGGCGTTGGCCCGGCAATTGCCGCCGCCACGCACCGCGTGCTGCGGCCAGGCGGGGCCTTTCTGGTCTATCAGTTCAGCGCCAAGGCGCGCGATTTCATGGCCCGCCATTTCCGGCATATCGACGCCGGCTTCGAACTGCTGAACGTGCTGCCCTGCAAGCTGTTCTGGGGCTGGAAGGAATAGATCCCGCCAGCCCCGGAACGGGCCGCGAATCAGGAAAAGGTCTTGGTGGCGGTTTCGACCGACTTGTCAGACAGCTGACGGTGGATCGCTGCAACCAGCGTCTGCATGTAAAGGCCCACGGTCAGGCCAACCACGACCATGCCGATCACGAAACCGATAATGCCCGCCGGATTGGGCGCGCCGCCGCCCATGGCACCAACACCGATCGTCAGACCCGCCATCAGGAACATCAGGACAATGATCGCGACAATCGCGGCGCCATAGACCAGGGCGATCTTCAGGGCTGCGCCATCGGTCATCCGCCAGGACCGCGAAATCGCAGTGATCGGATTGCGCTCTTCATCGATCGCGACCACCGGGACCAGCATCGACATGCGTGCGAACAGATAGATCGCGCCAACCGCGAAGCCCAGTCCGACGATCAGGCTGATTGCCGACGAATTGGCCGTGGCGACGATGATACCAACGATCGCGCCCAGGATCAGGCCCACCACGAGCCCGACGATCCCGATGAGGATTGCCGCGCCAAACAGGGTCGGCACGCCGCGCACGCCTGCTCCGATCGCATCGCCGATCGAGGGGGCATGACGGTCAGAACACAGCCGCATCAGGGCCAGCGTCATGGCAAATTGCACGGCATAGAGCAGCACGTAGAACAGCAGCAGCGACAGGCCCATTCCGGCCATGGCCTGGCTGGGATCGCCGCCGCCGGCGCCCATCATCGCCACTTGCATCAGCGAGCCGCCGAACACGGCCATGACCGCAAACATCGCGACATAGAAGATCAACGCTGTGGCGATCAGAACGCCGAAGCGGCTTTTCAGTATCTCAAGCCCTTCGCTAAGAGCCCGGCTCCCACTGAAATTCATCGCATCCCCCTCTGGTTACTTTTCAGTGGCGGGAAGGTGCGCGCACTATTCGAACTTGTCCACTACAGATTGTGTCGAAGGGCCGGCCAGCTGCCGATGAGCGGCCGCCGAGATTGCGACGAAATAGACCGTCATCGCCGCCTGCATCAGGCTGGAAGCCAGCAGGCCCACGATATCGCCCGGGCGATCGCCGGCCAGCAAGGTAACCACCAGCCGGGTGGCACCTTCAGCCAGAACCACCACAACTCCAAAGGCGATCCCGACCAGCACATAAAAAGCCAGGAGACGCAGGGCATTGCCCTCGGTCAGCGACCACGAGCGCTTCATCGCCGCGATCGGATTGCCCAGCCGCTCGACCATCACCGCCGGCGAAATGAGCGATAGCCGGGTCCATGCCCAGATCCCCAGGCCCGCCGCGGCCAGCAGCGCCAACAGCGAAAAGCCCGGCGATTGGGCTGCGCCGCCCAGCGTGACCGGCAGCAGCACCATCGCCCCGATCCCCGCGCCCAGAATCAGCTGCGCGGCAATCACCGTCGGGGTGCGCTGAAAGCCTTGCCGGATCGCTTCCCCAACGGTCGGGCGGCGATCATCGGTGAACAGCGCCAACATGGCCAGCCCCCCGATCATGTGCAGCAGCGCCATGCCCACCAGCACCAGAATATTGCTGCGATAGTATTCGCCCATCGTCGCGAACATGGCTTCCATTGTCGCGCCGTCCTGCGGCTCTGGCGGGGGCAGCAGTGTGGCGATGGCGAACGCCGGAACCACCAGGAACACCCCGGCCAGGGCCGCCAGCACTTCGCGATTGGCGCTGACCATCGCGACGGCGTCGCTCCAGGCGCGGTTGCTGTCAAAGGGCGGACGGTTGGGGCTGGTGCTCATGCCCCCTTGATAACCACAGCATTTGTCGCCACGCAATCGTGCGATGGAATTGACCCTGCCTCAGAACATCGAACTGCGCCGCGATCTGGCGCAGGTGCCCTATCGCGTGGCGCTCGATGACATGACCGCGCGCAATGCGGCAATCGCTGAAGGGACCGCGCGCGAGCTGATCTGGCTGCTCGAACATCCGCCGGTCTATACCGCCGGAACCAGCGCGGCGGCCGACGAACTGCTCGATCCCAGGTTCGAGGTGGTCGAGGCCGGGCGCGGCGGGCGCTATACCTATCACGGGCCGGGTCAGCGGGTCGGTTATGTGCTGCTCGATCTCAAACGGCGGGCGCGCGACGTGCGCGGTTTCGTCCATGCAATGGAAGGCTGGGTGATCGCCACGCTGGCCGATTTCGGGGTCGAAAGCTGGCGCGCACCGGGCCGGGTCGGGATCTGGACCCGCGATAGTGACGGCCGCGAGGCCAAGATCGGCGCGATCGGCGTGCGGATCCGCCGCTGGGTGACCATGCACGGCTTCTCGGTCAACCTGGCGCCCGATCTGTCGCACTTCGGCGGGATCGTGCCCTGCGGGATCGAGGAATTCGGGGTAACCAGCCTTGCCCGGCTCGGCCACACCATTGATTTCGACCAGTGGGATAGGGCATTGCTGGCTCGTGCCGGCGATTTCCTTGCCGCGCTTGAGGTCCCTTGCGGAAAGGATGCCGCCTGATGAAAAGCCTGGCCCCGATCATGCTCGCGCTGCTGGCGCTGGCCGCCTGCAAGGGTGAACAGGCCAAGGAAACCGGCGGCAAGGCCCAGGGCGAAGTGCTGCCGGGATCGGTCAGCGATGCCATGCTGCCGCTCGATACCGTCAAGAGCCAGGCGCCGCTCGCGCCCAAGGCGGAAGGCGGTGACAAGGGCGATGCGAAGAAGTCCGATAAGAAGGCTGATAGTGCCGCCGAAGAATCAGCCCCGGTTGCGGCAGAAGCTCCGCCTGCTGCGGATGAGGCTGCGGGGGAATAATTCCTTGGGACGGAATGCCGGCCCCGCTTCCCCGTTCGTGCTGAGCTTGTCGAAGCACTGCCCCGGTTCTTCGTGCCTCTGCGGTTGCCGTCACAACAAAGAACGGTCCTTCGACAAGCTCAGGACGAACGGGTCTCCACTATGAGCTGACTTTGGTGGTCCATTCGAACCCTAGTTGCGCCCCTCCAGCAATCCGCGGGCAATCACCTGCGCCTGGATTTCCGCCGCGCCCTCGAAGATGTTGAGGATGCGGGCATCGCACAGCACGCGGCTGATCTCGAACTCCAAGGCATAGCCGTTGCCGCCGTGGACCTGCAGGCTGGCATCGGCGTTTGACCAGGCCGCGCGCGCGGCGAGCAGCTTGGCCATACCGGCTTCGATATCGCAGCGCTTGCCGGTATCCTTGGCGCGGGCGGCCAGATAGGTCAGCTCGCGCGCCATCACGAAGTCGGTCAGGCTGGCGGCCAGCTTGTCGGCCACGCGCGGGAACTGGATCAGCGCCTTGCCGAACTGCTTGCGCTGCAAGGCATAGTCGAGCCCCAGTTCCAGCGCGCGCTTCGCCACCCCCACCGCGCGCGCCGCAGTCTGGATCCGGGCGGCTTCGAAGGTGCGCATCAGTTGCTTGAAGCCCTGGCCTTGTTCGCCGCCCAGCAGTGCATCGCCGGGCGCGCGCAGGCCATCGAACTGCAGGGCATATTCGCGCATCCCGCGATAGCCCAGCACCTCGATCTCGCTGCCGGTCATGCCTTCGGCCGGGAACGGATCGCCCTCGGTTCCGCGCGGCTTGGGCACCAGCAGCATGGAAAGGCCGGCATAGCCCTTGGCATCGGGCAGCGTCCGGCACAGCAGCGTCATCAGATCGCTGCGGCTGGCGTGGGTGATCCAGGTCTTGGCACCGTCGATCACCCAGTTGCCGTCCTCAAGCCGGGCGCGGGTCTGGAGCGAGCCAAGGTCCGATCCGACGTCGGGTTCGGTAAACACCGCAGTCGGCAAAATTGCGCCGCTGGCAATCCGGGGCAGCCAGTGCGCCTGCTGCTCCGCCGTGCCGCCATGCGCGATCAGCTCGCCCGCGATCTCGCTGCGGGTACCCAGCGACCCCGCGCCGATCCAGCCGCGTGAAAGTTCCTCGGTGATCAGGCACATCACCAGCTTGCTGAGACCCAGCCCGCCAAACGCGCCGGGAATGGTCGCGCCGAAGGTGCCCAGCTCGGCCATCTTCGCAACGGTCGCATCGGGGATCAGCTGGTTGGCGAGGTGCCACTTGTGGGCGTGGGGCAGGATCTCGGCATCGGTGAAGCGGCGGAATTGCTCGCGGATCGTATCGAGTTCGCCGTCGTGCAGGCTTTCGCTGGGCCACTGACCTTCGGCCAGTGCCCTGGCAACTGCAGCACGCACCGGCGCAAGATCGGCTTCGACCAGCCCGGCGCAGGCCTGGGCCAGTTCGCGCGCGGTCTGGCCCAGACCCAGGTCGCCGGGGCGCAGCAGTTCGTTCTGGCCCATCGGCAGCCCGCCGGTCAGCTGGCCCAGCGTCTCGGCAAAGGCCAGCAGGGCTACCTGGCGGTCAAGCTCGGTCCCGCCGTGGTTCGATTCCAGCCAGCCGACCACCGCTTCAAGCGCGGCAACGCTGGTGGCGATCCAGGCAAAGCCGTGGTGTGCGCGCTGATGGGCCGGGTCAATCGCCCCCGCCGCAGCCCGGGCAAGGTCGCGATAGCCCTGCGCCGCGCCGAGCGCGTGGCCCAGGTCGATGTTCATGCCTTTTCGAACACCGCGGCGATCCCCTGGCCGCCGCCGATGCACATGGTCTCAAGCCCGTACTTCACGTCGCGGCGCTGCATCTCGCGGGTCAGGTTGGCAAGGATCCGGCCGCCGGTCGCCCCGATCGGATGGCCCAGCGAGATGCCCGAACCGTTGACGTTGAGCATGTCGTGGCGGCTGTCATCGTCAGACCAGCCCCAGCCCTTCAGGCAGGCCAGCACCTGCGGGGCGAAAGCCTCGTTCAGCTCGATCAGGCCGATGTCATTCCACGACAGGCCGTTCCTGGCGAACAGCCGCTCGCTCGCCGGGACCGGGCCATAGCCCATCCGGCTGGGATCGCAACCCGCCGCCGCCCACGAATGGAACCAGGCGATCGGTTCAAGGCCCAGCTCGTCGAGCTTGTCTTCGGCCACCACCAGGCAGGCTGCCGCCGCATCGTTCTGCTGGCTGGCATTGCCGGCGGTCACGACCCCGCCTTCAAGCGGACGCAGTTTGCCGAGCGTTTCCATCGAGGCATCGGCGCGATAGCCCTCGTCATGCGCGAACACGATCGGGTCACCCTTCTTCTGCGGGATTTCAACCGGAACCAGCTCGTCGGCGAACTTGCCCTCGGCCCAGGCTGCGGCGGCGCGCTGGTGGCTGCGCACGGCGTAGGCATCGCAGGCCTCACGGCTGATGTTCCAGTCCTTCGCCAGATTCTCGGCGGTTTCGATCATGCCGCTGATCACGCCATAGCGTTCGATCGGCTGGCTCATCACCCGGCCGCGGGTCAGCCGGTCGTGCAGCGTCAGGTTACCGGCGCGTACCCCTTTGCGTACGTCGGTGGTATAGTGCTCTACGTTCGACATGCTCTCGCAGCCACCCGCGACCACCACGTCGCTGTGCCCGGTCTGCACCATCATCGCCGCGTTGACGATTGCCTGCAGACCCGATCCGCAGCGCCGGTCGAGCTGGTAGCCGGGAACATGCTCGGGCAGGCCAGCCAGCAGCCACGACCAGTGCCCGATACACGGCGCCTCGCCATTGCCATAGCCCTGGCTGAAGACGACATCGTCGACCCGGTTCGGGTCGATTTTCGTGCGCTCCATCAACGCCTTGAGGATCGTTGCGCCCAGTTGTCCGGCGGTCAGCGGGGCCAGGCTGCCGCCGAACTTGCCGACAGCGGTGCGGATCGGGGCGACAATGGCAGCGCGGCGCAGTAGGGTCATTTCGTGTCCTTGTCTGAAGTGCCGACGATCCCGCGATCGATCAGGCTGGCAATCGTGCCCGAGGCCAGCCCCAGCCGTTCGGCCAGCACCTGCTCGCTGTGTTCGCCCAGATAGGGCGCGGGCCGGGGATCGCCGACGGTCTCACCGGGGATGTTCGCGAAAGAGCGGGTGGCGGGATAGCTGAACCCGCTGGGATTGGCGGGCGAGGGGCCGAACAGCGGGTTGCCCGAAACCAGCTCGGGGTCCTGCGCCATTTCGAACATGGTGCGATAGCGCTCGAAGGTCGCCCCGGCGCGGGTCAGCCGCGCGGCCAGTTCGGCATAGTCGAACTGCTCGGCCGCTTCCTGAAACAGCGCGAACAGGCGGTGGCGGTGGACGAAGCGGAAGTGATCGCTGGCGGTGAAGCTGACCCCCAGTTCGGCTTCAAGCGCGGCCACTTCGGCCAGCAGACCGAAGGCCTCGACCGTCGCCTTCCACTGCTTCGGCGTCAACGCAGCGACCATGAAGCGCTGGCCATCGCGGCTCAGGAAATCGCGCCCGAAGGCGCCCCAGATGGCATTGCCGATCCGCTCGCGATCGGCGCCGCGATAGAGCATTTCGGGCGCCGCGCCGGCGTTGAAAGCGGTGCCGATCGCGACATCGCCCAGCGGTACGCGCATTTCGGCGCCCTTGCCGGTCTGATCGCGGTGGCGAAGGCCAGCCAGCATGGCGAAGGCGCAATAGGCCCCGGTGATGAAGTCCCAGGCCGGCAGCACCTGGTTGACCGGCGGGGCTGTCGCCGGGTCCCACTCCTCGGGGCCGTTCATCAGCGGATAGCCGCTGGCGGCGTTGACCGTGAAATCCATCGCCTGGCGCCCGTCGTGCCAGCCCATGATCCGCACCGAAACCAGATCGGGCCGCCGTTCTGCCAGCTTGTCGTGCGCCAGGAAGCTGTTGACCGGCAGGTTGGTGATCATCTGTCCGGTCGCGCGGACCAGTTCGGCCAGCAGTTCGCGGCCTTCATCGCACTGCAGATCAAGCGCGACGCTCTTCTTGGCGCGGTTGAGGTTCTCCCACGATAGCGAACGGCCTTCGCGGGTCATCATGTAGCGGTCGTAATCGAGGCCCCCGGCCTTGTGATCGACCCGCACCACCTCGGCCCCCATCTGCGCGCAGTACAGCCCGGCGGTGGGCGAGGCGACGAACGAGGAGACCTCGATGATCTTCAGACCGGAGAGGAGGTCGTACATCAGTTCCTCCCCGGCACGGGGAGGGGGGCCGCCGCGTAGCGGTGGTGGAGGGGACTGGCCGCAAAGTGCAGCGCCTGGAGGAGAGTCCCCTCCGTCAGGCCTGCGGCCTGCCACCTCCCCGTTCCGGGGAGGATCACCAGACCGCCCCTTCGCGGGCGAATTCGCGCAGCAGGTGCTTGGCGATCTGCAACTGCATGATCTGGCTGGTGCCTTCGTAAATCCTCAGGATCCGGGCATCGCGGAAGAAGCGTTCGGCCGGATATTCGGCCAGATAGCCCGCCCCGCCATAGACCTGGACACAGCGATCGACCACGCGGCCGCAGGCTTCCGAGGCGAACAGTTTGGCCGCTGCCGCCTTGCGCAGGATATTCTCGCCGCGATCGGCCCGGGCGCAGGCATCGGCAACCATGCATTCGGCGGCGTAAAGCTCTGCCTCGCTGTCGGCCAGCATGGCCTGGATCAGCTGGAAATTGGCGATCGGTTCGCCAAAGGCCTTGCGTTCGCTGGCATAGCGGATCGCGGTGTCCAGCGCGCGGCGACCCATCCCAACGCTCATCCCGGCCACTGAAAGCCGCCCGTTGTCGAGGCTCTGCATCGCGATCTGGAACCCGCGCCCTTCCTCGCCGCCGACCAGTGCCGAGCCGGGAATGTGAACGTCTTCCATGATCACGTCGGCGATATGCGCGCCCGACTGGCCCATCTTCTTGTCAGGCTTGCCGATGGTGATCCCCGGCGTGGTCATATCGACGATGAAGGCTGAAACGTGCGCGTTCTTGGCCAGCGCTTCCTTCGATGTACGGGCCATGATCAGCCCGATCTTCGCATGCGGGCTGTTGGTGATGTAGCGCTTGGTGCCGTTTAGTTTGTAGCCGTTGCCATCGCGCACGGCAGAGGTCTGCATCGCCGCGCTGTCCGATCCGCTGCCCGGCTCGGTCAGCCCGAAACAGGCGATCTCGCCGCTGGCAATGCGCGGCAACCATTCGGCCTTCTGTTCGGGGGTGCCGAAATTCTTGATCGCCGATCCGGTCATCCCGATGTTGATCGAAATGGTCGATCGGTAGGCAGGCGAGGCATAGCTCAGCTGCTTCACCGTCTCGATGTACTGGCTGATGTTCATGCCAGCGCCGCCGAACTCTTCGGGGATGGTGATCCCGAACAGCCCCATGTCGCGCATTTCGGCCAGGATATCGTCGGGGATGCGGTCCTCGGCGATGACCTGCTCTTCCGCCGGGATCAACCGTTCACGCACGTAACGGCGCAGCTGGTCGATGAACTGTTCGAAGGTATCTGGATCCATTCCGGGGTTCATGGCGCTTTGCTCCTCAGATCGGATCATAGGGGAAGACGTGGGCCGAAACTTCGTCGCCGCGCGCCATGCTGGGTTTGAAACTGGGGATCAGCTCGGCAGCGATGGCTTCGGGCGTCCAGCCTTCGATCTTGGTCATCGAACGCACCGGGCGCGGCTTGTTGTAGAGCACGATCTCGTTCTTGCGGACCGAGAAGATCTGGTTCGTCACATCCTGCGAAGCATCGGAGGCAAGATAGACCACCAGCGGGGCGATCTTGTCGGCGCTCATCGTCTTGAGCCGTTCGACCCGTTCCTTCTGCTCGGGCGTTTCGGCCGGGATCGAGGCGGTCATCCGGCTCCAGGCGAAGGGCGCGATGCAGTTGGAGCGCACTCCGGCGCGGGCCATGTCGAGCGCGATCGATTGCGACAGGCCGACGATCCCCAGCTTGGCCGCGCTGTAGTTGGCCTGCCCGATGTTGCCGATCAGGCCCGAAGTGCTGGTGAAATGGATGAAGCTGCCCGATTGCTGTTCGCGGAAATAGGGCGTGGCGGCCTTCGAGACATAGAAGGCGCCGTTGAGGTGGACGTCGATCACCGCGCGCCAGTCCTCGAAGCTCAGCTTGTGCCAGATCGCATCGCGCAGGATCCCGGCGTTGTTGACCACCGCGTCGATCCGGCCAAAGCGCTGGACCGCGTCCTCGATGATCGAGGTTGCGCCAACCGGATCGGCGACCGAGGCCAGGTTGGCATGTGCCTTGCCCCCGGCGGTCACGATCTCGTTGACCACGTCCTGCGCCGGGCCGGCATCGCCGCCTTCGCCGCCGCCGCCCACGCCGGGATCGTTGACCACCACCGCCGCGCCGTGCTGCGCGCAGAGCAGCGCAATCTCGCGGCCTACCCCGCGGCCTGCCCCGGTAACCGCGACAACCTTGCCTTCCAGCATGCCCATGGCCTGACGAATCCTTCCGCTTAATCGTTCGCTTAAAACAGCCTTACGAAGCCGCGCGCGAAAATCAACCGGCGGGCTTGGTCGCGGCTGGCTGAGGGCTGGGCTGGGCAGAGGGGGCAACCGGCGGCGGGTTCTGCCCGTCGAGCATTTCCGCGGCCTGATCGAGCGCGTCAGCCTCGCCTTCGCTGACCCCGCCGGCGGTGCGATTGCCATCCGAGCAGGCCGCACAGGCCAGCAGCAACAGGGCAAGGGTGAGCGAGCGCATGGCCGACATGATAGCGCCTCCGTGCAAAAGGAAAAGGCGGGCGCGAGCCGGTGGCCGCACCCGCCTGTTCAGGCCCGAAGGCCGGCGATTACTGCTGGGCTGCGGGGCTGGCGGCCGGGCTGCTCGCCGCTTCGGCACCAGCCGCACCCGAAGCATCGGGGGCCGGGGTGGCATCGACATCCTGCACCGCTTCTTCGGCCGGCATCTCGACGTTGTCGGCCTGTGCCTCTTCCTTGGCGCTTTCCGAGCTGCCGCAAGCGGCCAGTGCCAGCGCGGCTGAGGTTGCAAAAGCCAAGGCGGCGAACTTCTTCATGGTCCAGGTCCCTTTCGATTCGGTGCGGCCCCGGCGGCCCGATTGCCGCCCATCAGCAGACAATAGACGCCCTGAAATCGGCTGCCAACCGCCCAAAATGTAACATTGCGGACATATCCACGATGCGCTGTTGATTGGATATAAAGATTTCTTTATATGATACCGCAATGCGGATCGAACCCACCCTGCGCGCACTGGCTGACCCCACCCGGCTGCGTATCATGCGCCTGCTGGCCGCGATGGAGCTGGCCGTGGGTGAATTGGCCCTGGTCCTTGGCCAAAGCCAGCCCCGCGTTTCGCGCCATGTCCGGATCCTGTGCGATGCGGGCCTGGCCGAACGCCGCAAGGAAGGCAGCTGGGTGTTCCTGCGCAGCGCGATCGGTGAACACCGCGCGCCGCCGCTGGGCGCCGCGGCCGCGCGGCTGCTGGCCCTGGCCGAAGAGGGCGATGCCCAGTTCGCGGCGCGCTGCGGCGAAGACCGCCGCCACCTGGCCGCGATCCGCGCCACCCGCGAAGCCAGTGCGGCAGCCTATTTCGCCCGCCACGCTGCCCAGTGGGATGAAATCCGCAGCCTGCACAGCGCCGACGGCCCGGTTGAGGCCGCGCTGCAGCAGGCGCTGGGCAGCGGCGGGCTGGGCGCACTGCTCGATGTCGGGACCGGCACCGGACGGATCGCCGAACTGCTCAGCCCGCGCGCGGCCAGCGTCACCGGGCTCGACAACAGCCCCGAAATGCTCCGCCTGGCGCGGGCCCGCCTGCAGAACCTGCCGGCGGAAAGCCTGGATCTGGTTCAGGGCGATTTCGCCGCCTTGCCCTTTGCCGAGGCGCGCTTCGATACGGTCGTGTTCCACCAGGTGCTGCACTATGCCCAGGCGCCCGAGCAGGTGCTGGCCGAAGCCGCGCGGGTAACGACGGCGGGCGGGACGATCGCGGTGGTCGATTTCGCTGCGCATGACCGGGAAGAGCTGCGCAGCCAGCACGCCCATGCCCGCCTGGGCTTTTCCGACGAGCAGATGCTGGCCCTGCTGGCCGGGGCAGGCTTTCGGGCCGCAGCCCCGATCGCGCTGCCGGGCAAGCCGTTGACGGTGAAGATCTGGACCGGCAGCCGCAGCGGCGCTTCGGTCCGGCACAGCGCCGCCATACAGGGAGCAGCATGATGGCCAGCGGTTACGACGCCCTTCGCGAAGCCCGCACCGCGCTCGACGGTCCGCTGTTCGCGGGGCTGCCCGGCGATATCGCGGTCTCGTTCGAATTCTTCCCGCCGCGCACCGATGCGCTGGCTGCGCAATTGTGGGAAGTGGTGCAGACGCTGGCTCCGCTTGATCCGGCCTTCGTTTCGGTTACCTATGGCGCGGGCGGATCGACCCGCGATCGCACCCACGATACCGTCGCGCGGATCATCGCGGAGGCCGGGCTGCCCGCCGCTGCGCACCTCACCTGCGTAGAGGCCAGCAAGGCCGAGATCCGCGAAGTGGCGGAAAGCTATTGGCAGGCCGGGGTGCGCCACATCGTTGCCCTGCGCGGCGATATGGGCGCACCGGGGGTGCCGTTCCGTCCGCATCCGCAGGGCTATGCCAATGCCGCCGAGCTGGTCGCGGGCCTTAAAGAGGTGGCTCCTTTCGAGATTTCGGTCGCGGCCTATCCCGAAGTCCACCCCGATGCCGCATCGGCCGAAGCCGATCTGGACAACCTCAAGCGCAAGCTTGATGCCGGGGCCAGCCGCGCGATCACCCAGTTCTTTTTCGAACCCGAAACCTTCTTCCGTTTTCGCGACCGGCTGGATGCGGCGGGCGTCACTGCGCCGGTGATCGCGGGCGTGCTGCCGGTTTCGAACTTTGCCCAGGCGCGCAAATTTGCCGCCGCCTGCGGGGCGAAGATTCCGGACTGGATGGCGGGGCTGTTCGCCGGGCTCGACACCCATCCCGCCGCGCGGCAACTCGTCGCCGCGACGGTCTGCGCCGAATTCTGCCGCCGGCTCTATGCGGGCGGCGTGCGTGATTTCCACTTCTACACCCTTAACCGGGCCGAGCTGAGCTATGCGATCTGCCACCTGCTTGGTCTGCGCCCCCAGGAGAGCGTCTGATGACCCCGCGTGAAAAATTCCTGGCCGAAGCGGCCAAGCGGATCCTGATCAATGACGGCGGCTTCGGTACCGAAATCCAGGCGCTGCGGCTGACCGAGGCGGACTATTCCGGATCGCTGGGCCTCAGCCATGACCAGAAGGGCAACAACGACATCCTGGCGCTGACCCGCCCGGACGTGCCGGCCGGGATCCACCGTGCCTATTTCGAGGCCGGGGCCGATATCGCCTCGGTCAACACCTTCTCGGCCAACCGGATCAGTCAGGCTGACTATGGCGCCGAGCATCTGGTGCGCGAGATCAACGTGGCCAGCGCGCGGCTGGCCCGCACGGTGGCCGATGAATTCGAGGCGCGCGACGGGCGCCCGCGGTTCGTCGCCGGATCGGTCGGGCCGACCAACAAGACCCTGTCGCTGTCGCCCGATGTCAACGATCCGGGTTACCGAGAGATCGACTGGGATTTCCTGGTCGATGTGTACCTCGAACAGTCGCGCGCGCTGGTCGAAGGCGGATCGGACTTCATCCTGGTCGAAACGGTGTTCGATACGCTCAACTGCAAGGCGGCGGTGATGGCGGTGCGGCTGCTGGAGCGCGAGCTGGGCCGCGAAGTGCCGGTGATGCTGTCGATGACGCTGACCGACCTGTCGGGCCGCAACCTTTCGGGCCACACGGTCGAGGCGTTCTGGTACGCGCTGCGCCACGCGAAACCACTGACGGTGGGGCTCAACTGCAGCTTTGGCGCCGCGCAGCTGCGCCCGCATGTCCGCACCCTGGCGCAGATCGCCGATTGCCCGATCATGGTCTATCCCAATGCCGGCCTGCCCAACGAGCTGGGCCAGTATGACGAACTGCCCGAACAGACCGCGGCAATGCTGCGCGAATGGGCCGAGCAGGGCCTGGTCAACGTGCTGGGCGGGTGCTGCGGATCGACCCCGGCGCATATCGCCGCGATTGCCAAGGCCGCACAGGGGCTGCCGCCGCGCGCGATTCCGACGCACCGCAGCGAAACCTGCCTTGCCGGCCTTGAACCCTTCGTGATGGCCGCCTGATGGGCATCCACGGGGCCTTGAACTGGACGATCCGCCCGACTGGCCCGGCCGATGCGGCGGCGCTGGCCATGGTGGCGCAAGCGACTTTCCTTGAAGCCTATGCTGGCCTCACCAGCGTCGAAGACATGCTGGCCCATGCCGAACGCTACAACAGCAAGGCCGGGTTCGAGGCCGCCTTCGCCCAAGGCGCGCAGGTCTGGATTGCCGAGGCCGATGGCACGCGCGCACCGCTGGGCTTTGCCATGCTGACCGTGCCTGATTTCGAAATCACCCAGCCCGGAGATATCGAATTGAAGCGGATCTACGTGCTCGACCGCTGTCAGGGCACGGGCCTTGCCCGGGCGCTGTTCGAAACGGTGCTGGCCGCCAGCAAGGGCCATGCCCGCATGCTGCTGGGCGTCAACCGCGACAACGAACGCGCGCAGGGCTTTTACCGCAAGAACGGCTTTGCCATTGCCGGCACGCGCACATTCACCGTCGGGGCGACCACCTACGACGATTTCATCTACGCCAAGGTGCTGGACCCCGCATGACTACGCAATCGACCGCCCGCTTCGTCAATGTCGGCGAACGCACCAATGTGACCGGCTCGGCCGCGTTCAAGAAGCTGATCTTGGCGGGCGACTATGCCAGGGCGGTCGAGGTCGCGCGCCAGCAGGTTGAGAACGGCGCGCAGGTTATCGACGTCAACATGGACGAAGGCCTGCTCGACGCGGTCCACGCCATGACCACCTTCTTGAAGCTGATCGCCGCCGAACCCGACATTGCCCGGGTGCCGGTAATGATCGACAGCTCGAAATGGGACGTGATCGAGGCTGGCCTCAAATGCGTGTCGGGCAAGCCGGTGGTCAACTCGATCTCGATGAAGGAAGGCGAGGAGCAGTTCCTCGAACACGCCCGCAAATGCATGGATTACGGTGCGGCGGTCGTGGTCATGGCCTTTGACGAAAAGGGCCAGGCCGATACCAGGGACCGCAAGGTCGAAATCTGCGAACGCGCCTACAAGCTGCTGACCGGGATCGGCTTTCCGCCAGAGGACATCATCTTCGATCCGAACATCTTCGCGGTGGCGACCGGGATCGAGGAGCATGACCGTTACGGCCTCGATTTCATCGAGGCGGTGGCCGAGATCAAGGCGCGCTGCCCGCATGTCCATTGCTCGGGCGGGCTGTCGAACCTGTCGTTCAGCTTCCGCGGTAACGAGCCGGTGCGCCGGGCGATGCATTCGGTGTTCCTCTACCACGCGATCCAGGCCGGGCTTGACATGGCGATCGTCAATGCCGGGCAGATCGACATCTACGATACGATCGACCCGGTGCTGCGCGATGCCTGCGAGGATGTGATCCTGTGCCGGGATCCCGGCGCGACCGAACGGCTGATCGCGATCGCCGAAAGCTTCAAGGGCACCGATGCCAAGGCCGAAAAGGAAGCCGAGGAATGGCGCGGCTGGGACGTTGTCCGGCGGCTGGAACACGCGCTGGTCAAGGGGATCGACGCGCATATCGTCGATGATACCGAAGAAGCGCGGCTGCAGCACGCCCGCCCGATCGAGGTGATCGAAGGCCCGCTGATGGCCGGGATGAACACCGTGGGTGACCTGTTCGGCGCGGGCAAGATGTTCCTGCCGCAAGTGGTCAAGAGCGCGCGGGTGATGAAGAAGGCGGTGGCGCACCTGATCCCCTTCATCGAGGCCCAGAAGGAAGCCGGCGCGAAGGCCAAGGGCAAGATCGTGATGGCCACGGTCAAGGGCGACGTTCACGATATCGGCAAGAACATCGTCGGCGTCGTGCTGCAGTGCAACGGCTACGAAGTGATTGACCTTGGGGTGATGGTCCCCTGGTCGAAGATCCTTGAGGTGGCGAAGGCCGAAGAGGCGGACATCATCGGCCTGTCCGGCCTGATCACCCCCAGCCTGGATGAGATGGTGACCGTCGCCGAGGAAATGCAGCGCGCCGGCTTTACCATCCCGCTGCTGATCGGCGGGGCAACCACCAGCAAGGTCCACACCGCGCTCAGGATCGATCCGGCCTATGACGGGCCGGTGATCCACGTGCTTGATGCCAGCCGCGCGGTTGGCGTGGCCAGCCAGCTGCTCTCGGACACCCAGGCACAGCCGTTCATTGCCGCCACGGCCAGCGAATACCAGCACATCCGCGATGTCCGCGCCGGCAAGGATCCCTCGATCCTGCTGAGCCTGGAAGACGCCCGCGCGAACATGTTCAGAGCCGATATGAGCGACAAGGCGCCCCCGCCCGAACAGCCGGGGCTGCATGTCTTTGCCGACTGGGACCTGGCCGACCTGGTCGAGACCTTCGACTGGACCCCGTTCTTCCGCGCCTGGGAACTGGCCGGCACCTATCCCGCGGTCCTGTCGGACCCGGTGGTTGGCGAAAGCGCCAGCGCGCTGCACGCCGATGCCCTGGCGATGCTCGACAGGATCGTCGGCGAGAAGTGGCTGACCGCGCGCGGTGTCGCGGGCTTCTGGCCCTGCGCCCGCGATGGCGACGATGTCGAGATCTACCTGGCCGAGGAAGAACGCCACCAGCGCATCCCGTTCCTGCGCCAGCAGATCCGCAAGAGCCGCGACCGGGCGAACTATTGCCTGGCCGATTTCATCGATCCCGATGGTGACTGGATCGGCGGTTTTGCGGTCGGGATCCACGGGATCGAACCGCACCTCGAACGCTTCCGCAGCCAGCACGATGACTATTCGGATATCCTGCTCAAGGCGCTGGCTGACCGCTTTGCCGAAGCCTTCGCCGAACGCCTGCACCAGCATGTACGGACCACGCTGTGGGGCTATGCCCCAGGCGAACAGCTGACCAACGCGGCGCTGATCAAGGAAGAGTACCGCGGCATCCGCCCCGCGCCGGGCTATCCGGCCTGCCCCGACCACAGCCTCAAGCCGATCCTGTTCGACCTGCTGAAGGCGGGCGAGAATGCAGGAATCACGCTGACCGAAAGCCAGGCCATGCTGCCCACCGCGGCAGTCTCAGGCTTCTACTTCGCTCACCCCGAAAGCGCGTACTTCGGCGTCGCCCGGATCGGCCGCGATCAGCTGGAAGACTATGCAGCGCGGTGCGCGGTGGATGTGGCGACGGCGGAACGCTGGCTGCGGCCAAACCTCGATTGATCAGTCGGTCGAACGGGGCCAGGTGACGATCAGCACGTTCAGATCGCCCTTGGGTTCGAAATTGGTCTTGCGCACTTCGAACTGGGTGGGGGAGATCTTCTTCACCCCGTCCATGCAGAAGCTGACCATGTTGTCGGGCTTGCCCTTGTCCACCACCAGGCGGAACTGCTTGATCGGCCCGCGCCAGTTGCGCCCCGATGAGAGGACATAGCCGATCCAGGTTTCGCTGTAGGCCATCACCGCGTCCGGATCGTTCTGGCGGGCTGCCCACTTGCGGTCGAATGCGGCCAGGAAGCTCTTGTCGACGCAGTATTCTTTGACATGCCCCGGATATTGGGCGCGCAGCGAGGGTTCGAGCCCGCCCGCCACCGATCCGCCGATCAAGGGGGCATAGCGGTGCGTCACTTCCACCGTCTTGCCAGCCGGGAAGACTTGCTTGCGGGTGACGTGGGTGACCACGTCCCAGGTCGGGAACCAGTCGCCATTCGCGGTCTTGCGCAGCAGCCCTTCGGCCAGGCGGGCCTGGCGTTCGGCCATGGGGAGCTTCCTGACGAAGGCCGGAGTTTCACCGGTGCCGGTGATCCATTCGAGCGGCCAGCCGAGTTGGGCCAGGCGCTGGGTGACGTCCTTGCCCTTCAGTTCGGCGCGCTTCAGCACCTGGAACTTGACCGGCTTGCCATCAACCGCGGTATGGAATTCCAGCGTGCTGAAATCGCGCACGGATTCGTCGCCATAGACCGCCTCGTCATCGGCCTTCAGCGCGGGCAGCGGGAACGAGACGGTCAGCTCAAGGTCTTTGGCCGAATGATTGGTATAGCGATAGCGGACCCGCACCTCGTCCTTGGAGATGTAGAGGTCTTCCGAATCCATGCTGATCGCGCTGTTGGCGACCAGTTCGATCCCGCCCAGACTGACCGCGGCCTCGCTGTCGTTGCCCAGCGCCGGGGCGGCGAGCGTGAGGGACAGGGCGGCGAGCAGGGCGGTCTTGCGCATGGCTCGACAAGTATCAGCAGGCGCGGCACTGTGCTTGCATGAAATCGACTTTCATCGCCCTCGCCGCGCTTGGCGCCAGCGCCGCGCAGGCCGCGCCGCCGGCTACGGTCGCGGTTGCCTTTGACCGGCACCAGATCCGCCCGATGCTGGCCGAGGGTGAGGCGGACCGGGCCACGCACCGCCTTGTAACCGCCGACGATCCGGTGCGGATCGCCTCGATCAGCAAGCTGGTCACCGCCATGGGGGTGATGCGGCTGCTGGATCAGGGCAAGCTCAGTCTCGATCGCGACGTTTCGGACTATCTGGGCTGGCCCCTGCGCAATCCGGCCTTCCCGGACCGGGTGATCACGCTGCGGCTGCTGATGTCGCACCAGTCGAGCCTGATCGACGGCGATGACCTCTACCTGATCCCGCTGGGTACAAGCCTGCAGCAGCGGCTGGCCGATCCGCGCGTGTGGGACGCGGCGCATGCCCCCGGTTCGGGCTGGTTCCATTACACCAATCTCAACTTCCCGGTGGTGGCCAGCGTAATCGAGCGGGTCACCGGCGAACGCTTCGATGTGGCGATGAGCCGCCTGGTGCTGAAACCGCTGAAGCTGGACGCCTGTTTCAACTGGGGTGCAGGCTGTTCGGCCGGGGCCTATCGCCGCGCGGTGGTGCTTTACCGGGCCAGCGGCGAAGTGGCGCGCGATGACCTGCATGGCAGCCCGCCCGCCTGCATGGTGCTGACCCAGCCCGGCCAAGGCTGCGAGCTTGGTTCCTATCGCCCGGGTGACAACGGCGCGCTGTTCAGTCCGCAGGGCGGCCTCAGGATCTCGATGCGCGACCTGGCCCGGATCGGGCAGCTGCTGGCGCGCGAGGGGCGGGGGTTCATCTCGACCCGTGCCTATGCCGAACTGACCCATGCGCGCTGGCGCTTCGATGGCCGCAACGGCGTGGGCGAGGACGGCGCGGCCAGCGGGTTCTTCTGCGCCTATGGCCTGGCCGTGCAGCGGATCGGCAGCCTGGGCGAGCATTGCCGCGACGACCTGTTCGGCGATGGCTTTGCCCGGATCGGCCACGCGGGCGATGCCTATGGCCTCAAGGCCGGGCTGTGGTGGGATCCGGTGACCGGCAAGGGGCTGGCCTATTTCACCACTGCGGTGGCGGCCGATGCGCCAACTGGGAGAAGCGCCTTCACCCGGGCCGAAGAAAGCCTGGTCGAAAGGGTCAAAACGGCGCGATAGCATTTCCTACTCCGGCAGCTTCTGCCATAGCTGACGCAACGCGGAAGTCTGACCGCCTTTTCTTGTTTTTGGACCCTGTCAACTTTGTCAAGTTCCGCGCCCGAACTGCTTCATACCCTGCACGCCACTTTCGGCTTTTCCGCCTTTCGCGGGGTGCAGGACCGTGTGGTCGATCGGGTGCTGGCGGGGCAGGGCACGCTGGCGGTGATGCCGACCGGCGCGGGCAAGAGCCTGACCTATCAGTTGCCGGCGGTGATGCTGCCCGGCACCTGCGTGGTGATCAGCCCGCTGATCGCGCTGATGCACGATCAGTTGCGCGGGGCCACGGCCAACGGGATCCGCGCCGCCAGCCTGACCAGCGCCGATGGTGAGGAAGCCCGCGAGGCGGCGATCGATGCCTTCCGCGCGGGCGAGCTTGACCTGCTCTATGTCGCACCCGAACGTGCCAGCCAGCCGCATTTCCGCGAGCTGCTGTCAAAAGCGCCGGTCAGCCTATTCGCGATCGACGAGGCCCATTGTGTTTCCGAATGGGGCCACGATTTCCGCCCGGACTATCGCCTGCTGCGGCCCTTGATGGACAGCTTCCCGGCGGTGCCCCGGCTGGCGCTGACCGCCACTGCCGATGCGCACACCCGTGCCGATATCCTGACCCAGCTGGGCATTGCCGAGGACGGGCTGATCGTTGCCGGGTTTGACCGGCCCAACATCCGCTATCAGGTCCGCCACCGCGACAATCCGGTGCGCCAGCTAACCACCCTGATGGCCGAACAGCCCGGGCCGGGGATCGTCTATGCCCCCACCCGCAAGAAGGTGGAGGATCTGGCCGAAAAGCTGGCGGCGGCGACCGGGCGGCGGGTGCTGCCCTATCACGCCGGGCTCGATCCACAGGTGCGGCAGGCTAACCAGGCCGCCTTCGTGGCCAGCGAAGACATGGTGATGGTTGCCACCGTCGCCTTCGGCATGGGGATCGACAAGCCCGACGTGCGCTTCGTTGCCCATGCCGGAGTGCCCAAGTCGATCGAGGCCTATTATCAGGAAACCGGCCGCGCCGGGCGCGATGGCGATGCTTCGGTGGCGCTGATGCTGTGGGCGGCGGACGATTTCGCCCGCGCCCGGCACCGGCTGACCGAGGTTGAGGAAGGGCGCCGCGAGGGTGAACGCAAGCGGCTCGATGCGCTGGCCATGCTGGTCGAAACCGCCGGGTGCCGCCGCGCACTGCTGCTGCGGCACTTCGGTGAGGACCCACCGCAGACTTGCGGCAATTGCGACAACTGCCTTGATGCCCCCGGCGTGGTCGATGCCAGCACCCTGGCGCAAAAGCTGCTTTCGGCGGTCTATCGCACCGGGCAGAGCTATGGCTTTGGCCATATCGAAAAGGTGCTGATCGGCGCGGCGGACGAACGGGTGCGGCAGCGCGGGCACGATCAGCTGTCGGTCTTCGGGATCGTGGCCGGCGAGGAAGCGCACCTGCTGCGCCCGCTGGTCCGCGCTCTGCAGGCGCGCGGCAGCCTGGTGCCGACCGAGCACGGCGGGCTGGCGCTGGGGCACGATGCCAAGGACATCCTGCGGGGCGAGGCGGCGGTGCTTATCGCACTCGCCCCGCGCAAGGAGCCGCGCCGCAAGCGCGACCGGGCGGGCGGCACCAACCCCCTGGGCGATCCCTTGTTCGAGGCGCTGCGTGAACTGCGCCGCGAGATCGCCAGCGAGGCCGGAGTGCCGCCCTATGTGGTGTTCCACGATTCAACCCTGCGCGAAATGGCCCAGCTGCGCCCGCAAAGCCTGTCCGCGCTGGGGGAGATCACCGGGGTCGGAGCCCGCAAGCTCGAAGCTCACGGGCAGGCCTTCCTCAATGTGATCCGCCAGCACTGACCGCGCCGTCCCGGGTCTTCCACAGCGAATAGCCGACCCCGGCCGCGATCAGTGCGAAGGTCACCCCCAGGCTTGCCACCGGCGGGAACTTGGCCCCGCCCAGCAGGAAGTCGGCGATGAAGATCTTCGAACCGATGAACACCAGCACCGCCGCCAGCGCGTACTTGAGGTAGTGGAACCGATGGATCATCGCCGAAAGCGCGAAGTACAATGCGCGCAGGCCCAGGATCGCCATGATGTTGCTGGTATAGACGATGAAGGTATCGGTGGTGATCGCGAAGATCGCCGGCACGCTGTCCACCGCAAAGACCAGGTCGGCCAGATTGATCACCACCAGCGCCAGCAGCAGCGGGGTGGCTGCGGTCAACAGCTTGCCGGTCTTCTCGTCGGGGACCTTCACCCAGAAGCGCTGGCCGTGCAGTTCCTTGGTCACGCGCATGTGGCTGGAGATCCATTTGACCACCGGGTTCTTGGAAATGTCGGGATCATGGTCGCTGGCCCAGAGCATCCGCACCCCGGTGTAGATCAGGAAGGCGGCGAAGATGTAGAGCACCCAATAGGCCTGCTCGACCAGCGCGGCACCCGCCGCGATCATCGCCCCGCGCAGCACGATCACCGCCAGGATACCCCAGACCAGCGCACGATACTGGAATCTGGGCGGGATCGCGAAGAAGGTGAAGATCAGGCTGATCACGAAGACATTGTCGATCGACAGCGCCTTTTCGATGAAGAAGCCGGTGTAGTATTTCATGCCCAGGTCGGCGCCCTTGGCCACCCAGACCCAGGCCCCGAAGGCCATGGCGATCGCGATGTAGAAGGCGGTCAGCCGCAGCGATTCGCCGATCCCCATTTCGCGCGCTTCCTTGTTGAGCACGCCAAGATCGAAGGCGGTAAGCACCAGCACCAGCCCCGCGAACGAGAGCCAGAACCAGACCGGAGTGCCGAGCCAGTCAGCAAGCAGAAATTCCATCGAATGTTCCCTGTTCTGAAAATGCGGTCACCGGCGCCCCCGCAAAGGAGGCGCCGGCTCGCTGTTCACGCCTGGTCAGGCGTGGAACTTGCGCGGCATGGCCGCCAGCCGCGCGAGGCGGTCCTTGGCGGCGAGCTTGAGCTTCTTGAGGCGGGCGATCTCGAACGGATCGGGCCAGCGCAGCGCCTGCAGCAGGCGCAGGCGGGCGTCGAGCTTCTGGTGGCGTTCGAGAAGGCGATAGGCCTGGTCGGACATGGTCGGTACATCCCTTGCAACGTGGTTGGCGTTGATCGGATGTGCCGAGCCGGGGGGGGCTTCGCTTGGGAGGGGGTAAAGCGTCGGCCCTCCGGCATCGGCAACATCCGATGCGGTCCGACATCACGAGGCGTACTGCCAAATTGGCCAGTGCGCCGCGCCAGAGGGGCCCGGTCCCGCCTGACCTTAATAAGACTGATTCGCTCCGATTTCAAGCACTATTGACGCTGCAATCGAAATTGATATTAAAGTGATATCACATTTAGAGGGGATACCCATGACCGATTCGCATCCCGCCATGAACGCCAGCGCCGAAAGAAGGGCCTGGAGCACCAGCGGATACCTGATCTTCGTCGCCTTCCTGGCGCTGCTTTCGCTGACCATCTGGCGGATCATCGCCTTTGCCGGGTCCAACCCCGAAGACAGCGCGGTGTTTGGCTTCGTCGTCTCGACCGGGTTCAGCATGGTTGCGCTGATCGTGCTGGCCAGCGGCTTTTACATGATCCAGCCCAACCAGGCCGCAGCGATCACGCTGTTCGGTTCGTATCGCGGCACCGATCGCAACACCGGGCTGCGCTGGGTCTGGCCGTGGATGGGCAAGACCAAGATCTCGGTCCGCGCCAACAACCTGGTCTCGGAAAAGCTCAAGATCAACGACCTGCGCGGCAATCCGATCGAAATTGCGACCAATGTGGTGTGGCGCGTGGCCGACACTGCCCAGGCGCTCTATGACGTCGATGACTATAAGGCTTTCGTCGAAGTCCAGATCGAAGCCGCGGTGCGCTCGATCGGTTCGCGCTATCCCTACGATGACATCGAACATCACGAAGTAACACTGCGTTCGAACCACGGCGAAGTGAATGACGATCTGCGCGCTGAGCTTAACACCCGGCTCAGCCTGGCGGGCCTGACCGTGGACGAATGCGGGCTGACCCATCTGGCCTATGCTCCCGAAATCGCCGGCGCCATGCTGCGCCGCCAGCAGGCCGAAGCCGTGATCGCGGCCCGCACCAAGCTGGTCGAAGGCGCGGTGACCATGGTCGAAATGGCGCTGAAGCAGCTGGGCGAGAAGGACGTTGTCCACCTTGACGATGAACGCAAGGCGGCGATGGTTTCGAACCTCATGGTGGTGCTGTGCGGCGAGCGTGACACCCAGCCGGTGGTCAACACGGGCACGCTGTACCAATAGGCTGAACCATGGCGTCGCCCGGCAAGAAGTCGTTCGCTCTCCGTCTCGATCCGGCGCTCTATCAGGCGCTGGAGCGAGCGGCGGCGAGCGACTTCCGCTCGGTCAACGCCCAGGTCGAAGTGCTGCTGCGCGAAGCCCTGGCCAAGCGCGGGGTAAAGGTCGAAGCAAGCGAGCCGGCCCGGCGCGGGCGGCCCGTGAAGGAGAGTGACAATGGCTGACAGCGACAAGCCCTACATCTGCTACAAGAGCGGGCTCAGTATGAAGATCACCCCGCGCAATGCGGCCGGCTGGCGGGGCCTGATCGCCTGGCTGGCAGGGCTGACCATCCCGACCGGGCTGTTCGTCTGGCTGATGGCCAGCAACCCCACCGCCGGGCAGGCGACTGCGGCGACCACCGGCTATGTCCTGGCCACGCTGGGCTGGGCTGCCGCCATGGCGCGCTGGATGTATGTTCGCAGCGAAGTGGTGGACATGAACGAACTGCTGCGGCTGCGCGAAGAGTTGCAGCGGGACAGGCGCGGGCGGCGCTGATCGCGGCCGGCCGGGCACATGATCCGGCCAGCCGCAACCGGGCGATCCGGCCTACTTCAGCGGCAGATACAGGTCCGTCACCGCTTCATGCTCGGCCACATCCGGGAAGAAGCTGATCCGCTGGGCGAACGGCGGGGCATCGCGGGCTTCCTCGCCGCTTTGGGGCCACCATTCGCCGTAGAGAAAGGCAAAGCCGGCGCGCAGGTCGTCGCCCGAGCCGATCTGGCGCAGCACGGCACAGCGACCGGCCGGGATCTCACCGGCCAGCATGCCCGGGCCCGGTTCGCGTGTGGTCGCCACGGCCAGATCCAGCCGGTAGGCTTCGGGCAGAACCTCTTCAGGATCGTCGTGGAAGATGTTGAAAGTGGCTGCGCGTGATGGCGGCAAGTGTTCGGCACGGCGCCATTCGATCAGCTTGCGGATCGATTCGCCCAGCCGGGCCGGACTGCCGCGATGCGGCTGGATCACCACCGGCGTGGCGGGAAATTCGACAATCCGAACGTCGTCCAATGAAAAGGTCTTGGTCATGTGGGCTCTCCTGATTTGAACCAGCGGCACGATTGCCGCCTGCCAGGATTCCCAGTCGGGTCTGCGTCTTAGTTCGCTGGGACTTTGCGCCAGCCATTTGCGCAAGGCGCGGGCGAAGGCCTCGTTGCCTTCGTAACCGGCATCAAGCGCGATCGCGGTTACCGTTTCGTCGCGACGAAAGGCCAACTGTGATCCGGCACGCTTCAGGCGCAGCAGCCGGATGTAGTTGCCGACGCTGAGGCCAAAGAGGGCTGAGAACTGGCGCTGGAAATGGAACGGCGAGAAAGCCGAAACCGCAGCCAGGCCTGCTACATCAAGCGGCTGGTCCAGGTGTCGGTCGATATGATCGAGCACCCTTTGCATGCGCTGGAGATAGGCTTCTTTGCGGTTCGGCTTCATCAGTTCCTCCTGACGAGCGCCATCTAGGCTGGCCCAAACTGGTCCGCCTGACCGCAAATGCGCATCTGCGCAGCACCGGGATTACTCCTCGATCCCCAGTACCCGCAGCGCCAGCTTGTAATGCGGCATGTCGATCATTCGCCGGTCAATCTGCAGCGTGCCCGAACCGGGGTTGGCCTTGAACGCCTCGACGATCGCGCGCGCCTCGGCCACTTCCTCGTCGCTGGGGGTGAAGGCCTGGTTGATCACCTCGATCTGCGCCGGATGGATTGCCAGCATGCCCGAGAAACCGTCCGCGCGCGCTTCTTCGGCGGCGCGTTTCAGGCCCTTCATGTCGGCGAAATCGGCGTGGAGCGTGTCGATCGCCATCGCGCCGCGCGCGTGTGCGGCCAGCAGCGTCTGGGTGCGGGCAAAGCGGAAGGTGTCGGTCCAGCGGCCCTGGACATCGCGCTTGCGGGTGGCGCCGATCGCGGCGGACAGGTCTTCCGCGCCCCAGGTTAGTCCGGCCAGACGCGGCATCGATGCGGTGGCATAGGCCGAAATCGTGATCGCGGCGGCGGCCGTCTCGCTGACCAGCGGCATGATCTTGACCGAGTTCGGCCCCAGCCCGCTGCGGCTTTCCAGCTCATAGATCTCCGCCGAAAGCTGCTGGACCGATTCCGGCCCCGCGCTTTTGGGCAGCATGATTCCGTCCGGCGCACCGGGCATCACCGCCATCAGATCTTCGCGCCACATCCGGCTGTCGAGCGCGTTGATCCGCACCCAGCGGCCCGGGCGCTTGCCGCCCGCCACCTGCTGGCGGTGCGCGGCCAGCCATTCGCCGGTCATTTGCCGGGCGCGGGCCTTGTTTTCGTGCGCCACCGAATCCTCAAGATCGAGGATCAGCACATCGGCTCCGGTGCCCATGGCTTTCGACAGCTTCTTTTCGCTGTCGCCCGGCACGAACAGCCACGAACGAACTGACATGGCGACCCTTTTCCTTTCCTGCTCAGGCCGGCTGCAGCGCCGGATAGTCGATGTATCCTTCCGGTCCTGGCAGATACCAGCTTTTCGGGACGTTAACATTGGGCGCCCATTCGGCCCCCAGCCTGATCCGTTCGGCCAGATCGGGGTTCGAAATGTAGGGGCGGCCAAAGCTGATCGCCTCGCAGCGGCCCGAGGCGACATCGGCTGCGGCCTCAACGGCGGTATAGTCCGAATTGAGCACCAGCGGGCCCTGGTAGATCGCGCGGATCAGCCCGTCCTGCTTGGGCACTTCGGTCGCACCAAAGGTCCCGTTCGGCCCCGGCTGGCGCAGTTCGAGCCATGACACCTTGAGCTCCTGCAGCACCTGCGCGGCTGCGCCAAAGATGCTGGCCGGATCGGTATCGTCGCAGCCCTGCGAATCGCCGTTGGGCGAGAGGCGGATGCCGACATGATCGGCGCCCCACACGGCGATGATCGCTTCCAGCACTTCGCGCATGAAGCGGGTGCGGTTTTGCGGGGATCCGCCATATTCGTCGGTGCGCAGGTTGGTGCTGGTACGCAGGAACTGGTCAACCAGGTAACCGTTGGCGCCGTGCAGCTGCACCCCGTCGAACCCGGCCAGTTTGGCGTTCTGCGCGGCGCGGGCATAGTCCTCGACGATCCGCACAATATCAGCCTTGGTTGCGGCGCGGGCCTGTTCGTGCGGCTTCCGTCCGGTGGGGGTGTGGGCATGATCGGGCGCGGTGGTGGCGCTGGCCGAAACGCCGGGTTCGCCGCCCAGGAAATCGGGATGGACGATCCGGCCCATGTGCCACAGCTGCATCACGATCTTGCCGCCCTCGGCATGGACAGCGCTGGTCACGCTCTTCCAGCCTTCGGTCTGCGCTTCGTTCCAGGCGCCCGGCGCGGCGGGCCAGCCCAGCCCTTCGACGCTGATCCCGGTCGCTTCGCTGATGATCAGCCCGGCCCCGCTGCGCTGGCGATAGTATTCGGTGATCATCGCATTGGGGACCGAGCCCGGATCGGAGCGCCCGCGCGTCAGCGGGGCCATCAGGATCCGGTTCCTGATTTCGATCGCGCCAAGGTTCAGCGGCTGGAACAGGACATCGTGCAAGGCGCTCTCCATCGATTTCGTTTTGCAATTGGTTTTGGTTCGCTAAGGCAAGGCCATGACGAATGCAACGGGGGGAGCAAGTCAGACTGTGCGGCGCTTCAGCGCGCTGCATTTCGCCGCGCTGATGGGCGGCAACGTGGCGCTGGCGGTGGGGCCGTGGTTCGTGCGCCATGCCGATAGCGGTCCGGTCAGCGCCGGGTTCTGGCGGCTGTTCCTGGCGATCCCGCTGCTGTTCGCGCTGGCGCAGTTGGGCCGCGAAAAGGTGACCGGGTTCAACCGCGCAACCTGGTGGGCGATGGCCGGAGCCGGGGTGTTCTTCGGGCTCGATATCGCCAGCTGGCACATCGGCATCGGCATGACCCGGATGGCCAATGCCACGCTGTTCGGCAATTCCGGCAGTCTGGTGGTGATCGCGGTCGGGCTCTATGCGCTGCACCGCGCCCCGCGCAGCGGTGAATGGCTGGCTTTCGCATTGGCCATCGCCGGATCGGCGATCCTGCTGGGCCGCAGCCTGGAAATCGGCCGCAGCACGCTGATCGGCGATCTGTTCTGCATCGCTGCGGGACTGCTCTATGCCGGTTACATCCTGCTGCTGCAAAAGCCGCGCGCCAGTCTGGGCAGCTGGGGCCTGGTCGCCTGGTCAAGCGTGGCCAGCGCGCCGGTGCTGCTGGCCACAGCCCTATTGCTGGGTGAGCCGGTCTGGCCCGGGGTTTGGTGGCCGCTGCTCTCGCTCGCCTTGCTGGGGCAGGTCGGCGGGCAGGGCCTGCTGATCTATGCGATGCGCCATTTTACCCCGCTGGTGTTTGGCCTGGCGCTGCTGACCCAGCCGGCGATTTCGGTCGCGCTGGGTTGGCTGGCCTTTGGCGAAGCGCTGGTGCCGGTCGATTTCCTGGGCATGGCGATGGTCGCGGCTGGACTGGCGCTTGCCCGCTCGACGCAGGACTGAGCCTGGGCTAGCCTGCCGGGTAAGCACTCGCTCCCCGGGAGGACCGCCATGTACCGCAAAGCCCTGATTGCCGCTGCGCTGCCGCTCGCCGCACTGGCGCTGCTGCCGGCCGCCGCCGCGCCGCCCGAACCCCGGGCTCCAGCCGCCTCGGCCAAGGCACCGACCGCCGATCTGAAGTTCCAGGCGATTGCCCGGCACTTTCTCAGCGAAGCGATGCGGCTCTCCCCGGTCGAGGCGACCGCGATGGGCGAGCACAAGTACGACGCGCTGCTGCCCGATATGAGCGCAGCCGGCCGGGCCGAGCGGCGGCGCACCTGGCAAGGACTGCTGGCCCGGCTTGGCGCGATCGATCCGGCCCGGCTGAGCCGCGCCAACCAGGTCGATCTGGCGCTGCTCAGGAATGAGCTTCGCTATCGTATCTGGCAGGATCAGACACTGCAGGACTGGGCCTGGAACGCGCAGATCTATAACGATATTGCCGCCGGATCGCTTTACACGCTGGCCGCGCGCGACTTTGCCCCGTGGCCGGTGCGGCTGCGCAGTGCGACTGCGCGGATGGAGGCGCTTCCGGCCTTCCTCAAGGCCAGCCGGACCCAGCTGGTCGCCGTGCGCGTGCCGCGGATTTTTGCCGAGACCGTGGCCAGGCAGAATGCCGGGATTGTCGAGATCGCCGAAGGCATGCTTGCCCCCAATGCCGGCACGCTGACCGGGGCCGAACGTGCCCGGTTCGACAAGGCGCTGGCGGGGCTGAAGGCGGCGGTGGCCGATCAGCAGAAGTGGCTCGATACGATACTGGTCCCGCAGGCCAAGGGGGACTTCCGGCTGGGCCCGGCGCTCTACGATCAGAAGATGAAGTTCGCGCTGATGAGCGACCTGACCCGGCCTGAGCTTAAGGCACGGGCGCTGGCTTCGAAAACCGCGATCCGGGCCGAGATGTATGAACTTTCGCGCCAGGTTCTCAAGGACCGGGCAGATCCATCCTTGCTGCCCGACAATCCGACACCTGGCCAGCAACAGGCGGTGATCGAATCCGCCCTCGCGTTGTCCTACGCCAAGCACCCGCCGCGCCAGCTGATCGAGCAGCGCGCCCGCGAAACGCTGGCCGAGGCAACCGCCTTTGTCCGCAAGCAGGGTTTCATCCGCATGCCCGACGGGCCGGTGAAGGTGATCACCATGCCCAAGTTCCAGCAGGGCAACGCGGTGGCCTACAACGATCCGCCGGGGGTGTTCGAAAAGAATGGCGAGAATTTCTATGCGGTCAGCCCGATCCCCGATGACTGGAGCGAGGACCAGGCCAAGTCGTACCTCAGCGAATACAACGACTACATGATCCACGACCTGTCGATCCACGAGGCGATGCCCGGGCATTACCTCCAGCTCGACCATTCGAACCGCACCGACGATGTGCTGCGCGCCTATCTGGGCTCGGGGCCCTTCGTCGAAGGTTGGGCAGTCTATGCCGAAGGGGTGATGAAGGACGAAGGGTACCTGAACGGCGATCCGCTGTTCAAGCTGACCGTGCTCAAGATGCGGCTGCGTTCGGTCACAAATACCCTGCTGGACATCGGCATCCAGACCGAAGGCTTGACCCGCGATCAGGCGATGGAGCTGATGCAGAAGGGCGCCTTCCAGGCCGAGCGCGAGGCGGCTGGCAAATGGGTGCGGGCCAGCCTCTCCTCGGTCCAGCTGCTCAGCTATTTCACCGGTTATGAAGAACACCGCATGCTGCGCGCCGAAGCCGAACAGCGCTGGGGCAAGCAATTCACCCTGCGCCGCTATCACGATACGGTGCTGAGCTATGGCTCACCGCCGGTCAAATATGTGCGGGCGCTGATGTTCGGATTGCCGGTGGGGTAGGTCAGGCTGCCTTGCGCCGACGATGCGTGGCATCCCATCCCTTGCAGGCCAGCAGGATCGCCTTGGGCACTGGGCGGGTACCGTTCGAATAGTAGGCTACAGTCCGGCGTGACAGGCCAAGCTCTTCCGCTGCACGGGTCAGCGACAGTCCGTTGGCAAGCCGCCATTCCATAAACTGGCGCGCGTCGTCCCGTCCGATCGCGGTAAGCGTGGCCAGCCACAGGGAATCGGCACCCAGTTCGGTGCCATCAGGCCAGACCAGAGAATGCCCCCAATCGCCGAGTTCGGGAGCGCCCTCAGCCTTGACTGGCACAGCCAGCTCGGTCGCAGTGCCGTCAGACCACAGCAGGAACAATGCCCCGCTCTGGCGCGGCTCAACCGATTTGATCGTGCGCGTCCAGTCAGCATTCATGGATTCAACTCCCGCCATTTCCCGAGCAGATCGGCCTGATTGGACAATGCCCAGTCAAGCGCAGCAACCAGCACCTGACGCGGTACCCGCCCGACGATCACCTCCAATGTTGCAATCGCCACCGAGGCGCGAAAGCCCGGGCCCTCAATGTGAAAATGCGGAATGCCGTGCTCGGCGGCATAGACCGCGATCTTCCAGTTAGGTCCGCGGTGGAGGGTGACCATGGCTTGAGATATAGTGCAAATGGTGCACTAAGTCAAAGCCTCCGTTTCCTGTTGGATGCCTTCTCGTACAGCGACTTCCATTGCTGGAATCGAGCTGGCACTTCTTCTTTCAATGCTTGTAGCTCTGCAATGAGCCTATCGATTTCTGCTATCAGCTCAGAAGGACAATCTGTGTCCAAGTTTAGGCAAATCTCATTGCCGCCCGGCCGGTCCGGCCAACTATGGTGCCAATCAACTGCGACGTGACCGCTTGGCCATCCACTCCCCATATTCACGCAAACCAGCTTAAAGGTCCGGTCCATCACCGTGCCCCCAGATCGCCCTTGCCGACCGTGCCGCCAGCCATCTCCAGCATCCGGTCGAGACTCTTCTTCGCCTGCAACCGCAGCCCCTCTTCAATCTGGATCTGCGGCTTCAAATCCCGCAGCGCGAGGTACAGCTTTTCCAGCGTGTTGAGCGCCATGTAGGGGCAGATGTTGCAGGCGCACTGGCCGTCGGCGCCGGGGGCACCGATGAAGGTCTTGTCGGGGATCGCCAGCTGCATCTGGTGGATGATGTGCGGTTCGGTCGCGACGATCAGCGTGTCGCCGGAGAATTCCTTGGCGTATTTGAGGATGCCGCTGGTGCTGCCCACATAGTCGGCATGGTCGACGATGTGCGGCGGGCATTCGGGATGCGCGGCAACCGGGGCGCCGGGGTGCTGGGCCTTGAGCTTGAGCAGTTCGGTCTCGCTGAACGCCTCGTGGACGATGCAGACCCCCGGCCAGAGCAGCATCTCGCGCCCGAACTTGCGGCTGAGGTAGCCGCCCAGGTGGCGGTCGGGGCCGAAGATGATCTTCTGCTCGGGCGGGATCTGGGCCAGAATCGTCTCGGCGCTGGAAGAGGTGACGATCACGTCGCTCAGCGCCTTCACCTCGGTTGAGCAGTTGATGTAGGTCAGCGCGATGTGATCGGGATGTGCGCTGCGGAACTGCGCGAACTTCTCGGGCGGGCAGCTATCTTCCAGACTGCACCCGGCATCGAGATCGGGCAGGATCACGGTCTTTTCCGGCGCCAGGATCTTGGCCGTTTCGGCCATGAACTTGACCCCGCAGAACGCGATCACCTCGGCATCGGTGGCGGCCGCCTTCTTCGACAGCTCCAGACTGTCGCCGATATAGTCGGCCAGGTCCTGGATTTCCGGCTTCTGGTAATAGTGCGCCAGGATCACCGCGTTACGCTCTTTGCGCAGGCGTTCGATTTCGGCGCGGATGTCGATCCCGGCGAGGTTTTCGGTCTGGATGGTCATGCCGCCCAAATTGGCGGGTCAGCCTCCGCTGCGCAAGGGTGTTCCGGGCGGAAGCGGAAATTCCATGCCTGGGATCGTCTCGCCGGGGCTGCCTGCAACCACCGTCCGGTACAGCGCATCACCCAGCGGCGAATGGGCGATTGCCTGGGCCCCCACCAGATTAACCGCCAACGCGGCAAGCCCGTACCACCATGCTGGGTGGATCGCCCCCAGACGGCGCCGGTCGCGAAGCATGCCTGCGATCATGAACAGGCTGCAGCCCAGCCCGGCTGCTTCGAAGGCATAAGGAGTAAGCAAAGGCATGGGCAGCAGCCGGCCGATTGCCGGGCCGGTCAACAGGGCCATTGCACTGATATGCAGGCGGGCATGCCAATCGGTTTGCCGACGCCGCGCGATCGCCATTGCCGTCAGGGCAACGAAGCCAAGCAGAGTCAACGGATCAGCGAGGATAAAATGCTGCGGCTGAAAGAAGAACGGCACCGTGCCATTGCGGGCCATGGCGACGATCACGGTCATCGCTGCAATCACCATCAGCACAACCCAGCCCAGTGCCAGCCAGCCAAGCCGGCGATGCAGCGCCAGCGACCCACGCGTGGCCAGCTGGCTTTGCGCGACGAAAATCGCCACCCAGCCCATGAACAGCACCGCGTGAACATGAACCCTTAGCGGCGCGGCAAAGGTGGACCGGCTCATCAGCACTTGCAGCGAAAAGCCCGCCACCACGGTAAGCGCCATCACAATCGCCAGCCTGGCGAAGAACCCTTCACTGTGGCCGGGGCCATTGTCGCGGGACTGTCCAGGCACGTCTGATGCAAGCGAAGCCATCGCAAATTCTCCCCAATCTGCGCGACCCGTGTTGTCTGACTAATACACGCAGCCTTCTTGGGCCATCAATGCCACTGGTCAGGGCGGAGTCTGCTCTCCGTCGAATTTCACTTCTACCTGCACATTGCCATAGCCGGCAACCTCCAGCGGGATCGCCAGGTTCTGGCGCATCGCCCCGCGCGCGGCTTCGCGGGCCAGGCCCAGCAGTGCCGGATTTCGGGCCTGTTCGCCGGCCATCCGCTCGGCGGTCAGCGTGTTGTCGCGGGTCAGCTGGGCCTGGGCATCGCCAGTGATCCACACCCCTTCGCGCAGGTACTGGGCGTGCGCCTCGTCCAGGTTGGGGCGCGACAGCTGCAGCGGGGGCAGGGTGACGGTCAGCCGTTGGCCCTTCGCGTCCCAGGCCATCCGGGCCTTGTCCATCTTTTGCAGATCGATGGTGTAATCGACCCGCGCCGGGATCACCGCGACCTGGCGGCTCTTGAGCATCCCGAAAATCCGCGAATCGTCGGCGCTGACCACCGGAGCCAGCTGTGCGGTGAACACCGTCAGCCGGTCCTGTTTTTCGAAGGCGAGCAGGCTGGCGGCAACCGGATCACCATGATCGGGCGAAAGCGATTTGAGCGCGTACCATCCGCCCAGCACGGCCAATGCCAGCCCGGCCACGGCAGGCAGGGTGATCAGGGCGCGGCCAGTAAGCCGATCGGTCGTCAGGCGATTGTCCATGTGTCACCCTGGCTGGAAACGCGGCCCTGGTTCCTGAGGTCAAGCAGGTGAGCCAGCACTGAACGCCCGGCCGCCCCGGTCAGCCGCGGATCGAGCCCCTTGTACATGACCTTGACCATCGCCGGAATTTCGTGCGGGCCGTGGCCCAGCAGGCGCAGGATCTGTGCCTCGCGCTGGCGGCGGTGGCCCAGCATGCCGCGAACCAGCTGGCGCGGCTTGGTCACTGCGGGCCCGTGCGCGGGGTAATAGACCCGGTCTTCGCGGGCATAGAGCTTGTCCAGGCTGGCCATATAGGCGCTCATATCGCCATCGGGCGGGCTGACCACGCTGGTTGACCAGGCCATGACGTGATCACCGGTGAACAGCGCGCCGCTTTGGGTCAGTGCGTAGCACAGGTGGTTGCTGGTGTGGCCGGGGGTTGCGACCGCCTCGATCGTCCAGCCCTGGCCGGAAATCTGCTCGCCATCGGCCAGCACCCGGTCGGGGGCATAGTCGGGATCGAAGGCGGCATCGGCACGCGGGCCATCATCGTCCATCGCCAGCGCGGCGCAGCCTATGATCGGCGCCCCGGTCAGTGCCTTGAGCTCGGCTGCGGCGGGCGAATGGTCGCGGTGGGTATGGGTGCACAGGATTGCGGTGATCCTGGCCGATCCGACCGCCGCCAAGATCGCGCCGACATGGCCTTCGCCGCGGGTGTCGGCGTGGCCTTCAACCCCGGTGCCGGCCGGGCCGGGATCGATCACGGCCAGTTCGTCCTGATCGCCGACCAGATAGGTCTGCGTGCCGGTGTAGGTATAGTGCGAGGCGTTGGGTGCCAGCACGCGCCGCACCAGCGGTTCGCACTGTTCAGCAAGGCCAGTCGGCCAGGGTTTGGGCGGAGCATCCATACCCACGATATGGGGTTCGGTGATCCTGGTGTCGAGTAGGGATTGCCAGCAGGGCGGCTGGTGGGTCACAATCGCTGGGCATGAAGACTTTGGCTCTTGCTCCTTTCCTTTTTGCGCTGACCCTTGTTGGCTGCGTTTCGCCGCCAGTCTTTCCGCCTTCACCCGGACCCGAGCCTGTGCCCCAGGCGGTGATCCGTGTGAGCGCGCAGGGCGGTAACCCCACAGCGTTGCGCCAGGGCTTTCTCCACGGGCTTTCCAACGGGCGGATTTCGGCCCGGACAACAAGCCACCTCAACGCGTTGCGGCCTGGGGTCTGGCGAGTCAGTAATCTCTTCGGGACTCACGATTTCGTAGTTGAGCAGAACCTGCGCGCCCGCTTCGGAACCAAGGTAACCTTTAACCTGCAGGACTTGTTTTCATCCCGCTTCGGAAATCCGGTGGTGGTGGGCCCTGATTGCCTGGACAACCAACCGCAGCATTGCTTCGCCGACTATCGCTCACTGCGCCAGGAATGGAGCAGTTTTGTCGATCGCTTCATGCTGGCTGCGGCCGAGCGCAACGGGGCCGGGATAGACTATTTCGACATTTTCAGCGAACCTGGATCGACGCTCAAGGGACTGAACCTCGAGCAGATCTTCGATCTTCTTAAAGTGGCGCATGACACAATTCGGCGACACAAACCGGACGCCCTGATCGTTGCCCCGAGCATCGAACGCTTTGATGGACCGGGCCTTGACGCGTTGTTTGCGTTCCAACTGGCCAATGGTGTGCGGATTGATGCGTTGTCATGGCATGAACTGGAAGGCAGCCCACAGGATGTTCCCGCCCATATCGCTACTGCGCGTCAGTTGATCGCGCGGCGATTTATCGACCGCCCTGATCTTGCTCCACGAGAAATTCACGTCAACGAATACGGAGCGCCGCAGAATCACTTGATTCCGGGCTGGACGGTTGGCTGGCTGGCGGCATTTGAAGCTGGCGGGATCGATGCGGCCAATCGGGCCTGCTGGCCGGTTTCGGGTGGTTGGACCGACTGTGCCAACGGGCTGGACGGCCTGCTGCTGGAAGATAACGATACACCCCAACCGCTGCTTCACCTTCACCGCGCCTGGGCCGAATTACCGCGCATGCGGTTGGTGGTACAACAAGCACAGCCCGGACTGGCTGTGATTGCCGGACGCGATCAGAATCATGTCGCGCTGCTGGTGGGGCGCTATGGTTGCGGACAGAATGGGAAATGGTGCATCGGCGCGCCGCAGCCGGTCCAGGACACGCCAGCAGCGCCGATCGACCTGCGGATCGAAGTGACCGATCTGGATCGTGCCGCCAATGCCAGGGTGGCGATCGAGTGTTATCCCAATCTAGCCCTGGCGGGTGGTCTGGCTCAGCCGCAAACAAGGCCCGAAATTATCGTGCCGGTAGTGGCGGGGCGACTGAACTTGATGCTTGCATCGCTGGCGGATGGCGCAGCCTGCCTGGTCAGGATTGGCTAGCTCGAAAGGCGCGGACCCAGCCGTTCGCGCAGCGCGGCGATCGCGCTGGCCTGAGCCGGATCGCGTTCGCGCCAGCCGTTGTCGATCCGCTTGAGCCGGGCGTGGAACCGCTCGGTGGTCTGGATCAGGGCGCGGGTTTCCCCGTCGAGCAGCGCCATCCGTGCCGGGTCGCTCTCGGGAAAATCGGCCAGCTTGCCATAGCGGCGCAGCTGGAACTCGCTGAGTTCGCCGGCAAAATAGGCCCGGTGGTTGAGCAGCCAGGCCACCGAATGCATCATCCGGGTGGTGGTGCGCAGCGCCTCGCACGACAGCGCGACGCGCGCCTCGTCAGCCTCGCCTGCTGCATCCATCCGCCCCGACAGCGCAAAGGCCGCGCGCACATCGTCCGACAGGACGAGCGCTTCACAGTACAGACCTTCGATGATCCGCGGGTTGATGCTTGCCGGTTTGGCCATGGACACTGCGATAGGCAGGGAAAGGGCTGCCTGCCAACCGGGGGGCAGCGGCTTTATGCACACCAAATCGGGACTGTCCCGATTGGGGGCGTTTTTTCCGCCTCGCGGCGGTGTGGACAGGGCTTCCGCCCTGTCCTGCCATGCCACCCGCGCCCCCGGCCCGACCACCCGCAACTAGGGTACCCTATGGGTGGTCGGGCCGGGGGCGCGGGTGGCATGGCAAGCCAATCGCGGAGGCGATTGGCGCACTCAGCGGGCTACGCAATAATATCCGGGATGAGGTAATCCTCGATCATCGCGATCTGGTCCTTGAGCCTGAGCTTGCGCTTTTTCAGGCGGGCGATCTGCAGCTGGTCGGTCGATCCGGCGGCGGTCAGCGCATCGATTGCGGCGTCCAGATCGCGGTGCTCGATCCTGAGCACTTCCAGCCGCTTGCGCATTTCCTCTTCGTTCACGCCATCACCCCGTCTCGCCTGCTCGGCGCGGCGACAAATCGTCTTGTCGCAAAGCCGTACTCAGGTGCTTCGCAAGATAAACTTAATGTGCTTCCATGACAATCGCAGTGACCCGCCGGTAACCGAGTCGGGAACCGGTTGGGGAAGTGCAGCCCGAAGGGGGCTAACACAAGGAGAATCCCCTATGGAACAGTCGCATGTCAGCGCATTGCAGCTCAAACACGCCGGTCTGGAACGTCAGATCGCTCAGGAAATGAGCCGCCCGATGCCTGATCTCGCGGCCATCCAGCTGCTCAAAAAGCGAAAGCTCAGAATCAAGGAAGAGCTTGAGCATATCTAGGCCTGTTACCTGGCCAGAGCTGGAAGCGCGCAGCCCCGCCTGACCGGGCGGGGCGAAAGCGCCACAAATTCGAATGCAAGGCGCGGGCTTGCGCTTGCCGGTTTCCCGGCAGTGCCCTAGGTTTTCACCATGACCGTCACCAGCGCCGTCTCCGCCGCCCGCCAGATCCTCACCCGGCTCCACGATGTGATGGCCTCGCGCAGCAATGCCCAGGCCAAGCTAAACACCGTGGTCGATGTGATCGGCGAAGGGCTGGATAGCGAAGTCTGCTCGATCTACCTGCTGCGCGAAGGCCAGCTGGAACTGTTCGCCACCCGGGGCCTTGCCCAGGAAGCGGTTCACGTCACCCGGCTGGGGGTGGGCGAAGGGCTGGTCGGCACAATTGCCGAAAATATCGAGACGCTGAACCTGGCCGAGGCCACCGCGCACCCGGACTTTTCCTATCGGCCTGAAACCGGCGAAGACAAGTTCCACTCGTTTGCCGGGGTTCCAATCGTCCGGCGCGAGCGCGCGGTGGGCGTGCTCTGCGTCCAGCATGTCGATCCGCGCCGCTATGAAGAGGTGGAGATCGAGGCGCTGCAGACCGTGGCGATGGTGCTGTCCGAACTGATCCACAATGCCGACCTGATCGACGAGGAAGAGGCTGCGCTGGGCCCGGCCCAGACCGGGCCGGTGCGGCTGGTCGGGCTGTCGCTGGTCAAGGGGCTGGCCGCAGGCAACGCCGTGTTCCACCAACCGCGGATCACGATCGAACATGTCATGGCCGAGGATCGCGATGCCGAACTGCAGCGCGTCTACCTGGCCTTCGACAAGATGCGCGAACAGATCGACCGGATGGCCAGCCAGGCCGAATTCGGCGTGGGGGGTGAGCACGAGGAGGTGCTCGAGACCTACAAGATGTTCGCCTATGACGAAGGCTGGAGCCGCCGGATCATCGAGGCGATCGACAGCGGGCTGACCGCCGAGGCCGCGATCGAGCGGGTCCAGCAGCGCACCCGGATGCGAATGCGCCAGATCGACGATCCGCTGCTGGCTGACCGGATGCACGATCTGGAAGATCTGTCGAACCGGTTGCTGCGGATCGTTTCGGGCCAGATGGGCACTGCGGCCAGCCAGGGGCTGCGCAGCGATTCGATCCTGATCGCGCGCAACCTGGGCCCTGCCGAACTGCTTGAATATGACAAGCGCCGGTTGAAGGGCGTGGTGCTGGAGGAAGGCTCGCTTACCGCGCACGTCGTGATCGTTGCACGGGCCATGGGCATTCCGGTGCTGGGGCGGGTGCGCGGCCTCAAAGGTGCATTGCGTGATGGCGATCCGCTGCTGCTCGATGCCGATGCGGGGACCGTCAGCCTGCGGCCCAACCCGCAGATGGTCGAGGCTTTCGACGCCCGCTTCGCCAGGAACAAGGAACGCCAGGCGGCCTACGCCAAGCTGCGCGATGTTGAACCCTTCACCCGCGATGGCACCCGGATCACGGTAATGATCAATGCCGGGCTGCGCGATGACATGCCAGGATTGTCGCTGACCGGGGCCGACGGGGTGGGGCTGTTCCGCACCGAATTCCAGTTCCTGGTTTCGGCCACGCTGCCCGCGCGCGAACGCCAGACGCGGCTCTACCGTGACGTGCTGGATGCCGCGGGCGATCGGCCGGTGGTGTTCCGCACGGTCGATATCGGCGGTGACAAGGTGCTGCCCTACCTGCGTCACAACGATGGCGAGCAGGAAGAGAACCCGGCGATGGGCTGGCGCGCGCTGCGCGTGGCGCTGGAGCGTGATGGCCTGCTCAAGGTCCAGGCCCGCTCCTTGCTTGAGGCAGCGGCCGGGCGCACGCTCAACGTGATGTTCCCGATGGTCTCCGAACCGTGGGAATTCGATGCCGCGCGCGAGGTGTTCGAGAGCCAGCGCAAGTACCTCAAGTCGCTGAAGAAGAAGCTGCCCGAAGCGATCCGCTATGGCGCGATGCTCGAAGTGCCGGCGCTGGCCGAAACGCTTGATCTGCTGGCGCCGCGGCTGTCGTTCCTGTCGATCGGCACCAATGACCTGACCCAGTTCCTGTTCGCTGCCGACCGGTCGAACCCCAAGCTGGCCGAGCGCTATGACTGGCTTTCGCCCGCGATCATGCGGTTCCTGCGCCGGGTGCTGCTGGGGGTGGCCGGACACAATGTCGATGTCACGGTCTGCGGCGAAATGGGCGGGCGCCGGCTTGAAGCGCTGGCCCTGCTGGGGATCGGTATCCGCCGCCTGTCGATTACGCCCGCCAGCGTCGGCCCGACCAAGGAACTGGTCCGCAAGGTCGATCTGAACGAGATCAGTGCGGCGATGAACCAGTGGCTGTCCAGCCCGCCGCCTAGCCTGCGTGAGGCGCTGGCAAGCTGGGCTCAGGAGCGTGGAATCGATACCGATTAAGTGCCCTTCGACCAGACTTTCGCAATTCTGACACGCAAACAGGGCATCCTGCCGCACAAGCCGCGCAAGTCGCGGATTTGCGTTGACTTTGCCGGGCAAACCGGGATGTTCCGGCGCCAACCGGCAAGGTTGCAAGAATAACGCGGTTTCGGGGTCGGCATGGTTGAACAGGAAGAAGCGGCGGCAGAGGCTGAACTGCCGCTGGAAAGCGTAGGATCACGGTTGCGCCGCGCGCGCGAGGAGGCTGGGCTGAGCCTGCCCCAGCTTGCTGCAGAAACCCGGATCAGCGTCCGCCAGCTCACTGCGCTTGAAACGGGCGACTATTCCGCGCTGTCCGGTCGCACCTATGCGATCGGCTTTTCGCGAACCTATGCCAAGGCGGTTGGCCTCAACGATGCCGAGATCGCCGCCGCCGTCCGCGCCGAACTGGCCGAGCAGGCACCGGCCGAACCGCGCCGCACGATCCAGACGTTCGAACCCGGCGATCCGGGCCGGGTGCCCAGCGTTCGGCTGGCCTGGATTGCAGCCGCGCTGCTGCTTGCGGCGGTGGTAGCCGGAATCACCTTCCTGCCGGGGGTATTCGCCCCAGGCGGCAGTCTGCCTTCGATCCTGCCGGCTGATGAACCCAGCCCCACAATGAGCGCTGCCCCGGCGGCCCAGCCAGCTCCGGTGCCGTCTGGCCCGGTGGTTTTCACCGCGCTTGAACCGGCGGTCTGGGTCAAGTTCACCGATGCCGCGGGCAACCAGCTGTTCCAGAAGGAACTGGCGCAGAACGAAAGCTTCACCGTGCCGACCGACAAGGGCGAAGTATTCCTGCGCACCGCCAAGCCCAATGCCCTGGGGATCACCATCGGCGGCCAGGCCGTGACCAAGATTGCTGAAGAACAGAAGACCGTGGCCAGTGTCCCGGTCAGCGCGGCAGCACTGCTGGCACGGGGCACGGCGCAGGCTTTGCCGACACCGCAGCCCAGCGCCAGCGCGGCCGCTGCTCCGGCAGCCCGCCAGCCCGAACGTCGCCGCACCCAGCGTTCCTCGGCTCCCCAGGCGGAAACTGTGCCCAGCGCCGCGGCCAGCAGCGCTCCGTCTGTCCCGGCGCCCGCACCAGCAGCGCCGGTTCCGGCCCCCAGCGCGACCTAGCGCGCAACCTAGCCTGCGGATAGCTGCGGCTGCCTGCTCGACAGGTCGAACTGGCAGAGGATAGATAGCCGCTCTGGTTAATGGCCGGTTCGGACCGCCCCGGGCATGATCCGGCCACCATCTGGATGGACAAAGAAGACGATGAACAAGCTTACCTGGAACAAGCGCTCACTGGCCCTGGTGCTGGCTGTGGCTATTGCCTCGCCGGCCCTGGCGCAAAGCGGCGGCGATGCCGACGGCCGGCTGCGCAAGCTTGAGGCTGAAGTATCGGCGCTGCAGCGGGTGGTCTTCCCCGGCGGTGACGGACGCTTTTTCCCGCAGATGCAGCCCGGCCAAGGCGGGACTGTCGCCCCCGGCAGCCCGGCCAGCGCGCCAACCGCCGATTTGCTCGCCCGGATGGACGCGCTTGAAGGCCAGGTCGCCCGGCTGACCGCGCAGATCGAGGAAGGCCAGCACCGGATCGAAAAGCTTGAGACGCGGCTTGCGGCGCTTGAAGGCGCCAAGATCGAAGGCAAGGCCGATGGCGTCGATGCGCTGCCGGGCACTACCACTGCCAACACGGCGGCGATGACCGGCACGGCCGCCCCCGCACCCAAGCCGGCCCCGGCTCCGGTCGCGACCAAGCCCACGCCAACCAAGCCGGCGGTCGCAGCCGATCCCAGCGCCAAGCGGCTGGCGGCAGTCCGCGCAATCGAAAAGCCCAAGACCGACGATCCGGGCGATGATGAATATTCGTATGGTTTCCGTCTGTGGGAAGCGAAGTTCTATCCCGAAGCCCAGCAGCAGCTGAAGCTGTTCCTGCAAAAGTATCCCAAGCATGCGCGCACCAGCTATGCCCGCAACCTGCTGGGCCGGTCCTATCTGGATGACAAGAACGCGCATGAGGCGGCGGGCTGGTTCCTGCAGAACTACAAGACCGAACCCAAGGGTGATCGCGCGCCTGACAGCCTGCTGTATCTGGCCGAAGCGATGCGCCAGCTTGATGATACCAAGCGCGGCTGTGTGGCGCTGAAGCAGTTTGCCGGTGATTTCTCCAAGGAAGCCGCCGGGCGACTCAAGACCCAGTACGATCTCACCCGCAGTGGATTGAAGTGCAATTGATAGGTTGCCCGATCCTGAACTGACTGCGCGCTTCGCCGCCGAGCTGGCCCGGCTGTGGCCGGGCGAGGGGCGGATCGGCCTGGCGGTATCGGGCGGGCCGGACAGTCTGGCCCTGCTGCTGTTGGCGCAGGTCGCTTTCCCCGGACGGATCGCCGCCGCTACGGTCGATCACGGGCTGCGACCCGAAGCTGCCGCCGAGGCAGCCATGGTCGCCCGGCTATGCCGTCAGCTTGGCGTGCCGCATGCGACACTCAAGGTCAAAGTCGGTGCAGGTAACCTGCAATCGCGGGCGCGCGCGGCCCGTTACGCCGCGCTGGCCGACTGGATGGAGCGCGATAGGATCGCCGCGCTGCTGACCGCACACCATGCCGACGACCAGGCCGAAACGCTGCTGCTGCGGCTGGGCCGGGCCAGCGGAGTGGCGGGACTGGCCGGGGTGCGCGCGCGCGGGCTGGTGGCGGGAACCCGGCTGCCCCTGCTGCGCCCGCTGCTCGGCTGGCGGCGGTCCGAATTGGCTGGCGTTGTTGCTGCGGCCGGGATTGAACCGGTTCAGGACCCGTCCAACATCGATGATCGCTTTGATCGGGCGCGGATTCGCAAGGCGATTGCTGGAGCGGAATGGCTCGACGTACCCGCGTTGGCCGCTAGCGCCGCCAACCTGGCCGATGCCGATGTGGCGCTCGATTGGGCAGCAGCCCGCGAATGGCAGGAATGTGTCAGCCAAGCGCCGATGGGGCTGATCTATCGCCCGCAGGCCCCGCGCGCCGTGGCCTTGCGGGTGATCGCCCGGATTGTCCGCGAACTCGACGGGGAAGAGCCGCGCGGCGGCGCGGCGGCGCGGCTGTTCGACAGCCTGCTGGCCCGCCAGCCCGCCTCGATCGGTAAGCTGGCGGCCCGCGCCGGGCCCGACGGGTGGACCTTCACGAAAGCACCCCAGCGGCGCGGTTAGCGCGCCCCCATCCCCTTTTGCTGCATCCGCCAGACCAGCTGGTCATAGCGGTCCTGGCCAAAGAACGGCTCGCCGTCATAGACCATCAGCGGCACGCCATAGTGCCCCCCGGCGCGTTGGTCGGCCTCGTTCTGCTGGATCGCGGCGTTAAGCCGGTCGGCCTCTGCCTGCTGCACTGCATCCATTTCCGCCAGGTCGAGCCCGATCGCGTCAAGCGCCCTGGCTAGGTGATCACCTTCGTGCCAGCCTTCGACCTCGCCCGACCAAATCAGGTGGCTGACCGCGCGCAGCAGCGCCAGCCCGTGCCCGCGTCCGGCGGCGAGCTGGCCCAGCCGGGTCAGCCGGTGGATGTAGGGCTGCTCCTTGGGATAGGTCCGCGTCGCAAAATCCATCACCACCGGATCGGGCCGCGGCCAGCGCAGCGTCAGCCCGGCGAATTCGGCGCTGCGCGCGCAGTCGCGCATCAGGTAGCTGAACCACAGGGGGTCCGAATTGGCGAAGAATTCGGGCTGGCGTACCGCGATCGGCAGCACCGGCTTGACGTTCACTTTCGCGTCCCAGTCGCGCTCCAGCTCAAGCAGCTTGGGCGTGACGATGTACGAATAGGGACTGCGGAACGACCAATAGAGATCGACGGTGTGGGTCATAGAGTCTCCATGTCGATGACGAAGCGATAGCGCACGTCAGCCTGTTCCATCCGCTCGAAAGCGTGGTTGATCTGGTCCATCGGGATTACCTCGATCTCGGCGCCGATCCCCTTGGCGGCGCAGAGATCGAGCATCTCCTGGGTCTGGGCAATCCCGCCCACGCCCGATCCCGAAACCGCCTTTTGCCCTTGCAGCAGCAGGCCCGAATGGAACGGCTCCATCAGCTCGATCATGCCGACGATGCACAGGGTGCCCTTGCGGTCGAGCAGGAACAGATAGGGCGTGACATCGTGCTTCACCGGCACGGTATCGAGCAGGAAATCGAAGCTGCGCGATGCCGCGCGCATCGCTGCCTTGTCGGTGGAAACCAGCACATGATCGGCCCCCAGCCGCACCGCACCGGCGCCCTTTTCAGGCGAAGTGGTGATCATGGTCACTTCCGCGCCCAGCGCCTTGGCGAACTTGACCCCCATGTGACCCAGCCCGCCCAGCCCGATCACACCGACCCTGGTGCCGGGTCCGACGTTCCAGTTCTTCAAGGGGCTGTAAGTGGTGATCCCCGCACAAAGGAGCGGCGCTGCTGCGGCCATGTCCAGCCCGTCAGGCACGCGCAGCACGAAGGGTTCGGCCACCACGATCGCCTTGGAATAGCCGCCAAAGGTCGGGCTGCCGTCGATCCGGTCCTTGCCGTTGTAGGTGCCGGTCGATCCCTCGCGGCAATAGTTTTCCTCGCCATCCGCGCAGGCATCGCACTTGCGGCACGAATCGATCGTGGTGCCCACCGCCACCCGGTCGCCCACCTTGAAACGGGTAACGCCCGAACCGACCGCGCTCACCGTGCCGACAATTTCGTGCCCGGGCACGAAGGGGTAATTGGTACGCCCCCAATCGTTACGCGCCGCGTGAAGGTCCGAATGGCAGACGCCGCAGAAGGCAATGTCGATCGCGACGTCCTCACCGCGCAGTTCGCGGCGTTCGATGGTCAGCGGATTGACGCCTGAATCGGGCGCGGTTGCACCATAGGCTGGAGTGGCGGTCATCGTGATACTCCCGGCAATTGCGGCTTGCGGTGCCGCTTCGATCCAGCCATTAATCGCTCGATTAACAGGAGAGTCAAATGCGGATTGATTCATCGACAGCAGCGGTGGTGACCGGCGGCGCATCGGGACTGGGCCGGGCCACGGCCGAGGCCTTGGCAGCAGCCGGGATCAAGGTGGCGATCTTCGACATCCAGGAAGAAAAGGGCGAGGAAGTCGCCAGGGCGATCGGCGGGCTGTTCTGCAAGGTCGATATCACCAGCGAGGAATCGGTGCTGGCCGGCTTTGCCAAGGCCCGCGCCGCACACGGGCAGGAACGCGTCTGCGTCCACTGCGCGATGACCAGTCGGCGCGGCAAGACGCTGGCCTTTGACAAGGAAGCCGGCAAGCTGCGCCGCACCCCGACCGAGGACTATGAATACGGTGTGCAGGGCATCCTGGTCGCCAGCTACCGCATCGCCTCGATTGCGGCCGAGGGCATGGCCTCGCTCGAACCGCTGGAGGATGGCGAACGCGGCTGCATCACGCTGACCGCTTCGGTCGCCGCGCAGGACGGCCAGATCGGCCAGATCATCTATGGTTCGGCCAAGGCCGGGGTCAACGGACTGGTCTTGCCGATGGCGCGCGACCTGTCTGACATCGGCATCCGGGTCAATTCGATCATGCCGGGGATCTTCGCCACTCCGCTGATGCTGGGGGCCAAGCCGCAGGTGCTGGAAAGCCTGGCCGCTTCGGTGCCGTTCCCCAAGCGGCTGGGCAAGCCCGAGGAGTTTGGCAGCCTGGCGCTGGAACTGGTGCGCAACAGCTATTTCAACGGGCAGTGCATCCGCCTCGACGGTGCGATCCGGATGGCGCCGCGCTGAGTGGCCCGGGAAGGCCTTGCGGTCTTCCCGCACCCACCCGCAATCAGATCAGGCTATCGCCCTGCTTGGCGGTCTTGCCCTTGGTGATGATCACCTTGTCACCCGTCTTGGTCACCCCGAACAGCTTCTGGCCAAAGTCATTGGGCACCCCGATGCAGCCATGGCTGGCGTAACCCCTTTCCACCTTGGTGCCGTGAATCGCGACCCCGTCTGCGGTTAGGTTCTGGGTGAAAGGCATCGGCGCACCGTCATAGATCGACGAATAGTGATCGGCCTTCTTCCACTTGATCGGGAATTCGCCCAGCGGGGTGGGCTTTTCGCTGGTGCCCAGCAGGACTGCCGTGGCGCCGATTTCATAGCCGCCTTTGAACACTGACAGCACCCGCGCATCCAGATCCACCGTGATCACGATCGGGCCATCGGGCACATTCTTGTCGTCCCAGTGCCATTCGCCATACTTGATCGGGCCGGTAATCGGCAGGATCCGCTTGATCACGAATCGCTCGTCCTTGGGCGGAGCCGGGGTGGCGCTGGGCTGGGGTTGCGCCGCTTGCGGCTTGCCGGACAGTTCGGGATCGGGGCCCGGCAGCAACTGGCCCATACCGCCATCGGGTGCCTGCAGCAGCAGCGCGCCGGTGGCGACGACCGCCGCCACGAAAAGCCCGCCAACGGCATGGATCGGATTGAACTTCATCGACGTAACTCTCTGACGCGAATTGCAATTCATTCTGCCATGGCAGGTCGGCATGGCACTTGCCAGCCGTGCACACGGCGCGTTCCGGCTTGGGACTGCCTAGCGCAGAAAGGTTAATTCGGCGAGATCAGCCGTGCGCGCCGAACAGGTTGGCGATCGTCGTGGTGATCCTGAGCGAGAGCGCCTGCGCTGCCTCGATCGGGTCGATGAAATCGCGGTGGATTGCCTCATAACCGACCGCCGCTTCATCGGGATAATCGCTGGGCTCGCTGACGGTGAAATCGCCCAGCCCCGGGAAGCTGACCGGGAAGGCCCGGCGCAGCTGGGCCAGCGCTTCCTCGATCCGCAGGGTGAAGACCATCTCCAGCACGTCCTCGCGGGCGATGTCGTTGGCGCGGCTGAAGGCCGGGACCGAGACGGCTTTCAGGAACATGTGCTGGAACAGCGCCAGCCGCAGCGCCTGCAGCACGCCCAGCATGCGCCGGGTATGCTCGCGCCCTTCAAGCGGCGCCTCGTCGGGGATTAGGTCCAGCAGCCGGTGCAGCTTAAGCGCATCGACCCGCAGCCGCGAGGCCATCCGGCGGAATACCCCGGTGCGATCGTCGGTGGTGAGGTATTCGGCCAGCGCCAGGCAGGCATCGGACACCTGCTGCTCATCCCCGCGATAGGGACGGCTGGCCCAATAGGCCGAATTGAACAGCTCGCCAAAGGCGGCAACGGTCTTGATGCTGGCCAGCGCATTGGCGGCGCGAACCAGGCGGACCAGCTGGCGGCCCCGGTCGCTGTCGCGCAGCAGCTCGGCCAGCGCCTCGTAATTGCCTTCCGCCGCGGTGCCGAACCCGGCGATCACGTTCACCGGATAGCCCAGCTGCTGCAGCACCGCATTGTGCGGGATTGCGCGGATCTGGCGCAGGCTCATTTCGCGGTCGGCGGCGAGGTCGCTCTGGCGGCGGCTCTTGCGGCTGCCGGTGTCGTTGAGCAGGCCGAGCCCGAATGCGGTGACCGCACGCGGATAGGTCCGGCTGGTCAGCTGCGCGGCCTGAAAGCGGCGGATCGCGCGGTAGAAATCGAGGCTGAGGTCGGTGCGGCGATAGAATGGGTCGGTCGGCGCATTGGGATCGGCCTCGGCCGGGCGCGCCTCGGCAAAGCGGGTGAGGGTGGCGAGCGCCAGTTCAGGCGTACCGAAAAACAGGTAGCCATCACCGCCCTGAAAGCTGACCTCGGGTTCCAGTCGGATCCCCGCGCGCACGAACCGCCGCCGCGCCCATGGCGACAGCGGCCATTCGACCCGGTCGGCAAAGCTGGAGGGGTGCGCACCGCGCCCCATGCTTTCGCCGTGGGTGTTGAACACCAGCGCCGCAACATGGGTCAGGCCATTGGCGGCCATCGCCTCGCTCAGCCGTCCTTGCAGCCGCTCGATCGCCAGCGCCGCCGGGATCTGCCCGACGAAGCGCCCGGCATCGGAAAACCCGGTTTGCACCGAAACCCGCCCGCGCACCTTGGCATAGTCGCGATAGGCTTCCTCGGCGAGCAGCGCGTCGAGGAACCGCCCGCCGTGCTCCAGCGCGCTTTCGGTTTCAAACAGCGGCGAGACATCGACCTTGTCGGCAATCCCGAACAGCTTGGCGAAATAGAGCGCGGCCAGGACGGTGGTCGGCTGTTCGCATTCGGCCACCAGCATCCGGATCGGCGCATCGGCATCGACGTGGTGGAGGATCTGCGCCATGGCCAGGAACTGGCGCACCGCAGTCGAATTCTCGATCGCCAGCGCGGCGAAGTTGCTGCGCAGCGGCTTGGCCTCGGCCAGCAATTCGCGCATCCGTACCAGCGCAGCCTGGCTGGCGAGATCCAGTTTGCCAGCCGGATCGATCCGGCGGCGGATCGCATTCTGGAGCTGCGAGCTGTTCACCCGGAAATGGATCCAGCCCATGCCAAGGCCATCCGCGCGCATCGCTGCGGCGACGGTCAGCAAGGTTTCAGCTTCGGTATCGCCGGCCTGGGCGGCTTCGTGTTCCAGTTCGGAGATCACGGCCGAAAGGCTGGTCAGCTTGTCTGGATGGTCGGCAGTCAGCGCATTGGCGACTTCGGACAGCGCGGCGGGAGCTGAAAGATCCTGCCCGAACCGTGCCGACATGGCCGCGGCATAGGCCTGCGCGCGCTCCAGCCGGGCGGCCAGCTGCGGCGCAACCGCGCTCAGCAATGCGGCATAGGAGCTCAGCCGTTCGGCCTTCTCCGCCAGGCGGTAGCGCAGCGAGGTTGCCCACGAGATATCGGTGCGCCCGTCCATGTCGTACCCCACCCAACTGGCGAAGCGTAGCGGCATGGGGGCAAGCTGGCGCCACTGGTCGGGCCAGCGTGCGCGCGCCTGGCCCAGCAGCTGGCGGACCATCGCGTCGCGCGCGGTCTGAGCCCGGGCCAACGCCGCCATGGCATCGGCATGCTCGCTATCCAGCGTGATCGCATCGCGGTCATGCGGGGCAACGCAGGCGCTTTGTGCGTCGATCTTGCCGGCGCTGGCGGAGCGGGCAACAGCCTCGCTCTGGCGGTGGCTGAGCAGGAAGGTGGGATGCGCGGTGAACACCACATGGAGCAGCGGATGGCGCCAGCGCGCGGCAAAGGTCGCGAAATCCTCCGTCTCGTCTGGGGCGGCCAGTCGGGCAAGGTTCTGGGCCGGATCGAGCGGGGCGAGCAGCTGGTTGAGCTTTGCGGCGCGCGCCTGCAGCCCTTCGCATTCCAGTTCGGCCACCAGTTCAGCGACTTCGGCCAGCGGCAGCGCACCGCTTTCGATCCGCCGCGAAAGTTCCAGACTAAGCTGGAACACCGGGTTGAACAGCGGAGTTTCCACGGTGCGCGCGTGGAGCGCTTCAAGCCGGGCATCGAGTTCGGTCAGCAAGATCATGGCAGTTCCATCTCAAACCCCAATTCCGTTCGCCCTGAGCTTGTCGAAGGGCCGTACTTTCTTTGCCGCATTGCAGAAGAACAGGACGGTGCTTCGACAAGCTCAGCACGAACGGTGGAGGGGGGCGGCAATGCTATTTTGCCAGCATTGCCGCAGCGCGGGCGGCGGCTTCGATGGCTGCCAGATCGGGCACACCCTTGGGCACCAGCCACGATCCGCCGCAGCACAGCACCGGATCGAGCGCCAGCCAGTCTGGCGCACTGGTCTGGGTGATTCCGCCGGTCGGGCAGAACCGGGCCATGCCGAACGGCGCGGCGATTGCTTTCAGCGCCGGGATCCCGCCATTGGCTTCGGCCGGGAAGAACTTGAACCGGTCGATCCCCAGATCCAGCCCGCGCATCACGTCGGACGAGGTGGCGATGCCGGGAAGGTAGGGCGCCTTGGCCGACAGCGCGGCCTTTGCGAGACTCTCGGTCAGGCCCGGCGAGACGATGAATTCGCTGCCGGCCTCGAGCGCGTCTTCCAGCGCATGTTCGTTGAGCACCGTTCCCGCTCCGACAATCGCGCCGGGGACCTGCTTCATCTCGCGGATCACATCGAGCGCATCGGCGGTGCGCAGCGTCACTTCGAGCACCCTTAGCCCGCCCTTGACCAGGGCTTCGGCAATCGCCGCGGCATAGCGGACTTCATCGATCACCAAGACCGGGATCACCGGGGCCGTGCGCATGATCGTTTCGATAGGGCTCACGAAAGGTGCTCCTTGGCAAAGGCGGCCGCGGCGCCAAACAGGCCGGGCTGGGGATGGGTGATCAGCTTGACCGGCAGTGCGCCCATCAGTTCGGCAAAGCGGCCCTTGGCGGTGAACCGGGTGGCAAAGCCTGACCGCAGCAAAGTATCCTTGATCCGCAGGCCCAGTCCGCCGGCGATCACCACGCCCGACGCGCCCTGGGCCAGTGCGGCGTCACCCGCGAACGAGCCGAGCGAAAGGCAGAACCGGTCAACCGCAGCAGCGGCCAGGCTGTCTTCGCCCGAAGTGCCAAGCCCCCACAGCGTACGGTCATCGACCGGCTGGATCGCACGACCTTCCATCGCGGCCAGCGCTTCATGGATATCGACCAGCCCCGGGCCCGAAACCACGCGTTCGACCGAGACCCGGCGATAGCGCTGGCGCAGCCGTGCCAGGATCGCGTCCTCGATGCTGTCCACCGGGGCGAAATCGACATGGCCGCCTTCGGTCGCCTGGACGCGGTAGTCACCCAGTCCGCTGCGCCAGATATGCGCCACGCCCAGCCCGGTGCCCGGCCCGACGATCGAGATCGTCCCGCTGGCCGGCAGCGGCTGGTCGGGCCCGGCCAGGTGGATGAAATGGCTGTCATCGGCGCAAGCCACGGCATGCCCGACCGCACCGAAATCGTTGATTACGGAATAGCGGTCAGCGCCCAGCTTTTCCGGGATCAGCGCCGGGCGGATCACCCAGGGGTTGTTGGTGAAGCGGATCACTTCACCGCCCACCGGCCCGGCAATGGCAATCGCTACTGCGCCGGGCAGCTTGCCGCCCTGCATTCGTGCGAAGTCTTCCCAGGCGGTCTGGAAACTGGCGTGATCGCTGGTGTGCAGCGTTGCCGGTTCGTCCAGTTCGATGCTGCCATCGGCAGCGATCCGGGCCAGTGCAAAGCGGGCATGCGTGCCGCCGATATCGACAGTGACAATCTCGGTCATAGCGCTCCCTCTGCCAGCATTGCCGATCCGCCCTGTTCGGCGCTGTCGGCGTAGTGGCGCATCATCGCAAACAGCTCGCGGCCCATCCCCATCGGCGCGGTTGGCGCTGCGGCTGGCTCACGCCCGGCCAGGTCGGCCAGCACTTCAAGGCTGCCCGAATGGCCGCACAGCCGGATCACATCACCATCGCGCAGCAGCGCCAGCGGGCCGCCGCCCAGCGCTTCGGGGGTGACGTGGATCGCGGCCGGGACCTTGCCGCTCGCGCCGCTCATCCGCCCGTCGGTGACCAGCGCGACCTTGAAGCCCCGGTCCTGCAGCACGCCCAGCGGCGGGGTCAGCTTGTGCAGTTCGGGCATGCCGTTGGCGCGCGGACCCTGGAAGCGGACCACCACGATACAATCGCGATCAAGCTCACCCGCCTTGAAGGCGGCCTGCACCGCTTCCTGGCTGGAAAAGACCCGGCACGGCGCCTCGATCGTCCAGCGTTCGGCTTCGACCGCGCTGGTCTTGAACGTGCCGCGGCCCAGGTTGCCCTGCACCAGCCGCATCCCGCCATCGCCCTGGAACGGCGTGGCTACCGGGGCCAGGATCGCGGGATCGCCGCTTTCCAGCGGGACCGGCCGCCAGGCGAGCGTCTCACCATCAAGCACCGGTTCCTGCGCATAGGCGCGCATCCCGCCTGCGGCGACGGTCAGCAGGTCATCATGTGCCAGCCCGGCGTCGAGCAGTTCGCGCACCACGAAGCCCATCCCGCCAGCGGCGTGGAAGTGGTTCACATCGGCCGCGCCGTTGGGATAGACCCGCGCGATCAGCGGGACCACGGCTGACAGCTCGTCGATGTCCTGCCAGTCAAGCCGGATCCCCGCCGCCCGCGCCATGGCTGGCAGGTGGATTGCATGGTTGGTCGAACCGCCGGTGGCCAGCAGGCCGACCACCGCGTTGACCACTGCCTTTTCATCGACCAGGCGGCCCATCGGGCGAAAGTCCGCTCCTTCGCGGCCCAGTTCGGCCAGGCGGTGCACGGCCTGGCGGGTCAGGGCCGAGCGCAGCGGCGTGCCCGGCGGAACGAAGGCCGCCCCCGGCACGTGCAGCCCCATCATTTCCATCATCATCTGGTTGGAATTGGCGGTGCCATAGAAGGTGCAGGTGCCCGGGCTGTGATAGCTGGCGCTTTCGCTTTCCAGCAGGTCGGCGCGGCTGGCCTTGCCTTCGGCATAAAGCTGGCGGACCTTCTGCTTGTCCTTGTTGGCCAGGCCCGACGGCATCGGCCCGGACGGCACGAACACCGCCGGCAGGTGACCAAAGCGCAGCGCGCCGATCACCAGCCCGGGGACGATCTTGTCGCAGATCCCCAGCAAGGCCATGCCATCGAACATCGCATGGCTCATCGCAATCGCGGTGGACATGGCAATCACATCGCGGCTGAACAGCGACAGTTCCATGCCGTCCTGCCCCTGCGTCACCCCGTCGCACATCGCCGGAACCCCGCCCGCAACCTGCGCGGTGGCTCCCACTTCGCGGGCATAGAGCTTCATCGCTTCGGGATAGCGGCCATAGGGCTGATGCGCCGACAGCATGTCGTTGTAGGCGGTGACGATCGCCAGGTTGGGACCGCGACCGCTCTTGATCGCGGCCTTGTCATCCAGCGCGGCGGCAAACCCGTGGGCCAGGTTGCTGCAAGACAGTGCATTGCGATTAGGAAAGCGTTCGGCCTCGCGCTCGATCAGTTCCAGATAGCGACCGCGGCTGTCTTTCGACTTGTCGATGATCCGCTGGGTCACGCGCTCCAGAACGGGATGCAGCTTACTCATGCCAGGTCACCCCGTCGCGTTCGGCCAGGGCAATCGCGGCCGATGGCCCCCAGCTGCCAGCGGTATAAGTCCTGGGCGTGACGCCGTGCTGGGCCCAGCTGGCACGGATCGCGTCGATCCAGTCCCACTGCGCCTCCACCTCGTCGCGGCGGACGAACAGCGTCTGGTCGCCCTCGATCAGGTCGAGCAGCAGCCGTTCATAGGCGATCCGCTTTTTCGGACCGGCAAAGGCATCGGGCATGGTGATGTTGAGCGGGACCGAGCGCAGCCGGATCCCCTCGCGGTCAAGCCCGGGCACCTTGGCCATCAGTTGCAGCCGGACGTTTTCTTCGGGCTGGATCCCGATCACCAGCGCGTTGGGCTGGGTCAGCGCCCCGCGCGAGGCGAAGATCGAATGCGGCACGCGTTTGAAGTTGACCACGATCTCGGTCTTGCGTTCGGGCAGGCGCTTGCCGGTGCGCAGGTAGAACGGCACGCCTTTCCAGCGCCAGTTATCGAGGTGGGCCTTGATCGCGACGAAGGTTTCGGTGTCGCTGTCGCGGCCCAGCTCGTCATCATAGCCCGGTACCGGCTGGCCATCGATCGCACCCTTGCGGTACTGGCCAGTCACCGCCTCGCTGGTTTCGATCAGCCGCAGCGCGCGCAGCACCTTGACCTTTTCATCGCGGATCGCGGTGGCATCGTAATTGGCCGGCGGCTCCATCGCCACCAGCGCGAGCAGCTGCAACATGTGGTTCTGGACCATGTCGCGCAGCGCCCCGGCACCGTCATAATATCCCGCGCGGCTTTCCAGCCCGACAGTTTCGGCGATGGTGATCTGGACATGATCGATATGCGCCGCGTTCCACAGCGGTTCGAACATGATGTTGGCAAAGCGCAGTGCCAGCAGGTTCTGGACGGTTTCCTTGCCCAGATAGTGGTCGATCCGGAAGATCCGGTCTTCCGGAAAGGCGCTGGCCACCGCGTCGTTGATCTCGCGGCTCGATTCAAGGCAGGTGCCCAGCGGCTTTTCCAGGCCGATCCGGACCTTGTCCCCGGTCAGCCCGGCGTGGCGCAGGCCGGCAATGGTCGGTTCGAACAGGCTGGGTGCGGTTGACAGGAAGATCGCCATGCCGCGCTCGATCGTGCCGATCTCGTCCGACAGGCTGACGAAGTCTTCGGGCCGGGTGGCGTCGAGCACCTGATAGGACAGGCGCTGCAGAAAGCCGTCGATCGCCCCCTTGCGGAAATCGGGCAGGTATTTCTCCAGCGCCTCGCGGGCGAAGGTGCGATAGCTGTCATCGTCGTATTCGCTGCGCGCGGTGCCCACGATCCGCAGGTCGGGCGCGATCAGTTGATCGTCGTGCAAGGCGCACAGCGATGGCAGCAGCATCCGCTGGGCCAGGTCGCCCGTGGCGCCGAACAGCAACAGCCGGTCTGCGGTAAAGCTCATCCGCGCAATACTCCTACGCTTCGGATTTCCTCTCGATCCGGGCCAGGCAGGACTAGCAGCCGGGGGCAGGGGAGGCCAGACCAGCGCATTCCAATTCAAAGCGCCGGAAGCCGCCTGAATACGATTGTGCTGCGGGGCTGGCGGCGGCGCGGCCCAGCGGTTAGAGCCACGGCAAAGGAGATTCGTCGATGCGCCGCACCCCGCTTGCCCTTGCTGCTGTCCTTGCCCTGGCCCTGTCCGCTCCCCAACTGGTGGCCAGGCCCGCCAAGCCCAAGGGGAATCCGGCGGCCGAAGCCCATGCGCTGGACCTGGCCAAGCGGCTGATCGCGATCCGTTCGGTGCGCGGGCCCGGCAATCAGACCGACAAGGCGATGCGGGTGGTCAAGGGTGACCTGATGCAGGGCGGCTGGGCCGATGGTGACGTTGAAATCGTGCCGGTCGATGATACCGCCTACCTGATCGCGACCTGGCCGGGCAGCGACCCCGCGCTCAAGCCGCTGGTGATCTCGGGCCATGTCGACGTGGTCGAAGCCCGGCGCGAGGACTGGCAGCGCGATCCCTTCGTTCCGGTGGTCGAAAACGGCTATCTGTTCGGGCGCGGATCGCAGGACATGAAAGTCGATGTCGCGCTGGCCACGGCCAGCCTGATCGCCTTGCGCAAGAGCGGCTACAAGCCGCGCCGGACCATCGTGCTGCAGTTTTCGGGCGATGAGGAAACCACGATGAAGACCAGCCGGCTGATCGCCCAGCGGCTCAAGAATGCCGAACTGGTGGTCAATGTCGATGGTGGCGGCGGCACCTTGGACGAGGCGAACTCAAAGCCGCTCTACTGGACCTGGGAAGGCGCGGAAAAGACCTATGACGACTATCAGCTGGAAGTGACCAACCCGGGCGGGCACAGTTCCGCCCCGCGCCCCGAGAACGCGATCGTGCAGCTGGCCACCGCCGTCGGCAAGGTGGGTGCCTATCGCTTCAAGCCCGAGCAGAATGCGATCACCAAGGCCTATTTCGAACGCGCTGCCCAGTTCGAAGCCGATCCCAAGACCGCCGCGGCCATGCGCGCCTTTGCCGCAAACCCCCAGGACGCCGAGGCGGCTGCCGTGCTGCGGGCCAACCCGGCCTATGTCGGCAAGGTCAGCACGACCTGCGTTGCGACCATGGTCAATGGCGGCCATGCCCAGAACGCGCTGCCGCAGCGCGCCACTGCCAATATCAATTGCCGGGTCTTCCCCGGCCACAGCCGCGAGGAAATCCGACAGGAGCTGGAACAGGTGATCGGCATGCCGGTCGTCAAGGTTACCGCCACTTCGGGCGAGGATTCGATATCGTCCCCGGCCTCGCCAATGCGGCCGGACTTTGTCGCTGCGGCGGAAAAGGCGGTGCGGCTGTCCTATCCGGGCTTGCCGGTGATCCCCAGCCAGGCGTCGGGTGCATCGGATTCGATGTGGTACCGGGCGCTGGGCGTTCCGGCCTATAATGCGAGTCCGCTGTTCAGCAAGGATAGCGAGGGCTTCGCCCATGGGCTTGACGAGCGCGTCCCGCTGCTCAACTTCGGCCCGGCGGTGACCTATTACCTAAGCCTGATTACCGACCTTTCGAAATGACGGTATCAAGCGCGGCCTGGGCGATCTCGATCGCCTCTGCCGCGCTGAAGGCCTGGGGCGAGAGACACAGCTCAAGCCACAATCCGTCGATCAGCGCGGTCAACGTGATCGCCGCATAGCGCAGTTGCGCCTGGGGCACTCCGCAATCGCCGAGCAGCCCGGCCAGCCGCGCGCGGAAAAAGGCGTACTGCTCGTCATGCTGGCGGGCGATGTCGGGGCGCGAACGAACCAGGCTCCAGAACGCGATCCAGGTCGCCAGCAGCTCACCACTCGCCACCGGCGGGCGGAAGCTGGCGGTAACATAGGCGTCCAGCCGCGCGCGCGGATCAGGCCCGGCCAGGGCCAGAGCGGCATCGATTGCCGCGCTGACCTGCGCTTCAACATGGGCATAGGTTTCCGCGACCAGCGCATCGACCCCGGCAAAGTAATGCCCGACCAGCCCCGGTGAAACCCCGGCTTCCAGTGCAATCGCTCGCACGCTGACTCCGGCCACTCCGTCGCGCGCCAGCACGCGGGCGCAAGCCTCGATCAGACTGAGCCTGCGCGCATCCGGCTCGGCGCGGGTAAAGGCGGGTTTGGCACTCACTTGCGATGGTCTAGCACTTGTTGTACGAACGTCCAACAAGCAAGATCGGATTCGCCCCCCATGACCAAGCTCGACCACGCCCCATTGGCTTCTAAGCTGGCAATGATCGACAGCGCCGATGTCGATCCCGATGCGGACTATTCGCTGCCGGGCTGGATCTACACCGACGAGGAATTCCAGCGGCTTGAGGTTGAGCGGATCTTCCGCCCGTCATGGCAGATCGTTTGCCATGTCAGCGAGGTGCCCAATCCTGGCGATTACCAGACCCTGGACTATGTCGGCGAAAGTGTGGTGGTGATCCGCGGCGATGATGGAGAGCTGCGCGCCTTCACCAATGTCTGCCGCCACCGCGCGATGCGGCTGGTGCAGGGGCCGTCAGGCTGCGCCAAGAAGCTGGTCTGCCCCTACCACGCCTGGGTTTATGAAACCGACGGGCGACTGACCGGGGTGCCGATGAAGGGCGAATATCCCTCGCTCAAACTGGAAGAGAACGGACTGGCCCCGGTCGCGCTGGAAGTGTGGCACGGCTTCATCTTCGTGCGGCTGGAAGATGCCGGGTTCCCCAGCGTGGCCGAAATGATGGCGCCCTTCGATGCCGAGGTTGCGCAGTACCGGTTCGAGGACATGCGCAGCATGGGCCCGGTCCGGCACCGCCCGCGCGACGTCAACTGGAAGAACGTGGGTGACAACTATTCGGACAACCTCCACATCCCGGTGGCGCACGATGGCCTGTCGCGGCTGGTCGGCAAGACCTACCGGATCGAGGCGCATGGCTGGGCCGACCGGCTCTATGGCGACGTGGTGAAGAACGAAAAGCAGAACTACTGGGAAAAGTTCTATTCGGCGCACATGCCCCGGGTCGATCACCTGCCCGAAGAGGCGCATGGCCGCTGGCTCTATTACAAGCTGTGGCCGAACATGGCGTTCGACATCTACGCCGACCAGATCGACTTCATGCAGTGGCTGCCGATCAGCCCGACCACCTGCCTGCTGCGCGAAGTGGCCTATTGCCTGCCTGACGACCGGCGGGAGATGAAGCTGGTGCGCTATGCCAACTGGCGGATCAACCGCAACGTCAACGCCGAAGACACCTGGCTGATCAACAATGTGCAGATGGGCATGGCCAGCAAAAGCTATGGCACCGGTCCGATCGCCACCAGCGAGGTCTGCCTGCGCAGCTTCGCCCGCAAGATCCGCGCGCTGATCCCCGAAGCCCGGCAGCCGTTCGCGCCGCCGGCGGGGTGGAGCCGCAAGGTCTGACTTTCCTACACTACCGCAAGCTGCCACATTCGCCCCTGGCCGGAAAATCAGCTGTTTTTTCCGCTTTTGAACCCTGTGTAAGTTGTCAACTTCCGAAGGACCGCCATGACCAAGACTTATGACGCCATCATCATCGGCGGTGGCCACAATGGCCTGACCTGCGCCTTCTACCTGGCCAAGGCCGGGATGCGCGTGCGCGTGCTTGAACGGCGCCACATCGTTGGCGGCGCGGCGGTGACTGAGGAATTCCATCCCGGCTTCCGCAATTCGACCGCCAGCTACACCGTCAGCCTGCTGCGCCCCAAGGTGATCCAGGACATGCGGCTGCATGACTATGGCTACAAGGTCATCGAGCGGACGATCTCCAACTTCTTCCCGTTCGAGAACGACTATGTAAAGCTGGGCGGTGCCCCCGGCCGGACCGAAGCCGAATTCGCGCGCTTTTCGAAGAAGGACGCTGAAGCCTATCCGAAGTATGACGCCGCGCTGGAAAAGGTCGCCAACGTGCTGCGCGATCTGGCGCTGCAGATCCCGCCCAATGTCGGCGGCGGCCTGTCATCGCTGATGGCGGCGGCGAAACAGGGCTGGCCGATGGCCAACCTTGACCTGTCGGTGCAGCGCGACCTGCTCGATATCTTCACCAAGTCGACCCGCCAGTTCCTCGATGGCTGGTACGAACATGACTATGTCCAGTCGGCCTTCGCTTTCGATGCGGTGGTTGGCAACTATGCCGGGGTTTCAACGCCCGGATCGGCCTATGTCCTGCTGCACCACGTGTTCGGCGAAGTGAACGGCAAGCTGGGCGCCTGGGGCCACGCGGTCGGCGGCATGGGGGCGATCACCCAGGCCATGGCGCGGGCCTGCGAGGATGCCGGGGTCGAGATCAGCCTTGAGGCTCCGGTCGCCAAGGTGCTGGTCGATGGCGGAAAGGTGAAGGGCGTCCAGCTGGAAAGCGGCGAGGAACTGGCCGCCAGCGTGGTCGCTTCAAACGTCGGGCCGGCACTGCTCTATCGCCAGATGGTCGATTCAAGCGATCTGGATGATGACTTCAACCGCCGGATCAAGGGGTACAAGACCTGCTCGGGCACCTTCCGGATGAATGTCGCGCTGTCCGAACTGCCCGACTTCTCGGTGCTGCCTGGCAAGAGCCTGGCCGAACACCACACCGCCGGGATCATCATCGCGCCCGGCATGGATTACATGGACCAGGCGTTCATTGACGCCCAGCAGCACGGCTGGTCGAAGAAGCCGATCGTCGAGGTCAAGATTCCGTCAAGCGTTGACAACACCCTGGCGCCCGAAGGCTGCCATGTCGCCTCGCTGTTCTGCCAGCAGTTCGATCCGACCGTCGATTGGGATGCCAACCGCGACAAGGTGGCGGACCTGATCATCGACACCGTCAATGATCATGCTCCCAACTTCAAAAAGAGCGTGATCGCCACACAGATCCATTCGCCCTGGGACCTCGAGCGCAAGTTCGGCCTGGTCGGCGGTGACATCATGCACGGGACCATGGGGATCGACCAGCTGTGGGCGGCGCGCCCGGTGCTGGGCCACGGCGATTATCGCGGGCCGATCAAAGGCCTCTACATGTGCGGTGCGGGCACCCATCCGGGCGGCGGCGTGACCGGCGCGCCGGGCCACAATGCGGCCCATGCGATCCTGGCCGACCGGCCGCTGCTCAGGAAGATCCTGCGCTCCTGATCCGGATATTGAGCATGTGCAGCGGCAGGGCGGTCAGCAGCAGCAGGCCGCCCCAGGCCAGCACTTCCCAGCCGGCACCCACCAGTGTCCACAGCGAAAAGGCCAGCGCCAGCAGTGCGACCGGTCGCACCACCTTGAACCGCAGCGCCACGACGCAGACGCCCAGGTAAAGGATCAGGTTGGTCGAAGAGGTCAGCCGCATCATGAAATCGAACAGCCCGGCAGTGCCGCGCGACAGGTTCGACAACACCAGCACCGAGGCGCAGATGCTGGCTGCGATCACCGGGCGCGCGGCGATGCCGTGCGCGCTCAGCTTGCCGATCGGATCGGGGATCAGCCCGGTCCGGGCCATGCCCAACGGCACTTCGCCCGAAATCAGCACCCAGGCGTTGAGGCAGCCGATCGCCGAAATTGCGGCAAAGGCAGCCACAGCCTGTCCGGCCCAGGGACCCCAATAGCGCGAAACGAAATCGGCCACCGGTGCGCCCGAATTGGTCAGCTGCTCGGTGGGCATGGCAAAGGCGATGCCTGTGCTGATAACCAGGTACAGGGCGCCGATCAGCGCGGTTCCGGCGATTGTCGCCAGGGGCACGTTGCGTTCGGGCTGGCGCACGCGCTCAGCCGCCATCGCCGCGGTCTCGAAGCCAACCAGGGCATAGAACACCAGGTTGAGCACGCCGGGCAGCTGGCTGGTTGAAAAGGGTGCCTGACGGACCTGTGAAAAGGCCTCACCGCCGCCCAGCACCAGCCGCAGCAGGATCAGCACTACCGCGATCAGCGGCAACAGCTTGAGCAGGGTGGTCAGCACCTGAAACCGCCCGGCGGTGCGCGCGCCGGTCAGGTTCATCGCGGTGATCACCCAGATGATCGCCACCGCGCCCAGCGCCACGTTAAGCGGGCTTTGCCCCAGCCAGGGCACGAACACCGCCAGATAGCTCGCCCCGGTGGTCGCCAGCACTGCAACGCTGGCCCAGACCGAAACCCAGTAGGCCCAGCCCATCAGCACACTGACACCCGCGCCCAGCCCGTCGGAGCACAGCTCCATCAAGCCGCTGGCCTGAGGGCGGGCGCGCACCAGCGCACCGATCGTCAGGCCCAGCAGCATGGTTCCGGCAATCGCTATCAGCCAGCCCGCCACCGAGGTCTGGCCATAGGCGGCCAGCTGGCTGGGCAGCACGAAGATCCCGGCACCGATCGTGCCGCCCACCACCAGCGCGGTGGCGGTCCACAGGCCGAAGGGGCGCTCAAGTGTCTGATCCTGCTGTTGCGCCATGCCCGCTCCCGCTGTTTTGTTGTAGTCGGCGCAACCTATCGCTTGATTGGCGCGCGTCACCATGTTTCTTGGCGCGCCATGGCAAGTGTGACCACCCAAAGCTGGCTTTCGCGGCTCGGCAAGTACCATCCGCGCGTGGTCGATGCCGCGCTGGCCATGAATGAGAACGATATTCCCCGCGCTGAAATGCAGCTCAGGGCGCACCTGAAGGAAGATCCGTTCGATGTCCCCGCGATCCGGATGTTGGCAGAACTGGCCGGGCGGATCGGGCGCTATCGCGATTCCGAAACGCTGCTGCGCCGCGCGCTGGAACTGGCGCCGGGCTTTACCGCCGCGCGGGCCAATCTGGCGCTGGTGCTCTACCGCCAGAACCGCCCCGAAGAGGCGATCGCCCAGCTTGATCAGGTGATTGCCGAAGAGCCCGAGAACCCCGGCCACGCCAACCTGCAGGCTGCGGCCAAGGGGCGGATCGGCGATTTCGAAGAGGCCATCAAGCTCTACGAGCGGGTGCTGGCGGCGGCCGGCAACCAGCCGCGCGTCTGGATGAGCTTTGGCCACATGCTGAAGACCGTCGGGCGGCTCGATGAAGGCGTGGCCGCCTATCGCCGGGCGATCGAACTGATGCCGGCGCTGGGCGAGGTTTGGTGGAGCATGGCCAACCTCAAGACCGTGAAGTTCAACGACCAGGACATCGCCGCGATGGAAGCTGCGCTGGGATCGGCGGACCTGGCCGATGAAGACCGCTTCCACCTCGACTTCGCGCTGGGCAAGGCGCTTGAGGATCGCGGCCAGGCCGACCCGGCCTTTGCCCACTATGCCCGCGCCAATGCCCTGCGGCGGCAAAGCCTCGACTATTCGGCCGAGGAGAACAGCCGCTTCGTCGATCGCCTGATCGAGATCGCCACGCCCGAATTCTTTGCCGAACGAGCCGGGCAGGGCTGCGATGCGATCGACCCGATCTTCGTGCTGGGCATGCCGCGTGCCGGCTCGACACTGGTCGAGCAGATCCTCTCCAGCCACAGCCAGATCGAAGGCACCACCGAACTGCCCGACATTCCCGCGATGGCCCGGCGGGCGGCGAACTATCCGCTCAACCTGCCCGAGCTCAAAGGCGACAAGCTGGCCGAACTGGGCGAGGAGTTCCTGCGTCGCAGCCGCGTGCAGCGCAAGACCGAGCGGCCGCTGTTTATCGACAAGCTGCCCAACAACTGGCTGCACCTGGTCTATATCCTGGCGATCCTGCCCAATGCCCGGATCGTTGATGCCCGGCGCCATCCGCTCGGCTGCTGCTTCTCCAACTTCAAGCAGCATTTCGCGAAGGGGCAGGCTTTCAGCTACAGCCTGGATGATATGGGGCGCTACTATGCCGACTATGTTCGGCTGATGGCTCATCTCGACCGGGTTCTGCCCGGGCGGATTCACCGGGTGATCTATGAGCGCATGGTTGATGACACCGAAGTGGAGGTGCGGGCACTGTTGAGTTACATTGGTGTGCCCTTTGAGGATGCGTGTCTGGCCTTCTACAATACGAATCGCGCGGTGCGCACGCCCAGCTCGGAACAGGTTCGCCAGCCGATCTTCCGTGAAGGCACCGAGGCCTGGAAAGCGTTCGACGCGCACCTTGATCCCTTGCGCAAGGCCCTGGGGCCAGTGCTTGAATCTTACCCGGATGCGCCGGAGACGTGATAAAAGTGTCACGCCCGGCCGCAGATGCGCAAAATGTTAATGTCCGGCCTTGACCTAGGCCCGCGCAGGAATCAGGGTTTTGCTGACTACGCAAGAAAATGAGGGGAATTGCATGCGTACCTCCTACCGCCGCGCCACCTTTGCGGCACTGTTCGCTTCCACCGCGCTGATTTCGGCGCCGGCTTTCGCCCAGGAAGCTGCGGCCGACGATGAAAATGCTGACGAAATCGTCGTGACCGCCCAGAAGCGTTCGGAAAGCCTCCAGAACGTGCCGATTTCGATCCAGGCGCTGGGGACCCAGAAGCTCGAGCAGCTCAACATCTCGAATTTCAACAATTACGCCCAGCAGCTCCCCTCGGTCTCGTTCCAGGGTTCGGGTACCCCGGGCGTGAACGTGATCTACATGCGCGGCGTCGCTTCGGGCGGTGACGGTAACCACTCGGGCTCGTTGCCCTCGGTCGGCGTCTATCTTGACGAGCAGCCCGTGACCACGATCGGCGGCAACCTCGACGTGCACATCTATGACGTGGCGCGCATCGAAAGCCTGTCGGGCCCGCAGGGTACGCTTTACGGCGCCTCTTCGCAGGCCGGTACGATCCGCATCATCACCAACAAGCCCTCGACCAGCGGGTTCGAAGGCGGGATGGACGCGGAAATAAACTCGGTCGCCCATGGCAAGGTTGGCGGCAAGCTTGAAGGCTATGTCAATGCGCCGCTGGGTGGCAGTGCCGCGCTGCGCGTGTCGGGCTTCTACCAGCGCGACGCGGGCTATATCGACAATGTGGCTGGAACGCGCTGTTTCCTGGGCACGGGCTGCGTCAACAACAATGCTTTCGTGGAGCAGAACTACAACGACACCGAAAGCTATGGTGGCCGCGCCGCACTGGGCATCAACCTCGATGACAACTGGACGGTCACGCCGTCGGTGCTCTACCAGAACACCAAGTCGAACGGCATGTACGCCTTCGATCCCTCGGTGGGGGACCTGCAGGTCCAGCACTTCTTCCCCGAATTCCGCACCGACAAGTTCGTGCAGGCGGCGTTGACCATCGAAGGCAAGGTGGGCAATTGGGACCTGACCTATGCGGGCGCCTACCTTGATCGCAAGACCTTCAGCTCGAGCGACTATACCGACTATTCGGAAGCCTATGACCAGCTCTATTCGTATTACGGCGGGATCGCCGGATACCTTTATGTTTGGGACCAGTTCGGCAACGATATCGATCCGCGCCAAAAGGTGATCGGCAGCGATCACTTCAAGAAGTTCAGCCAGGAACTGCGGATTGCTTCGCCGTCGGACAAGCCGTTCCGGATCGTTGCCGGTGCGTTCTATCAGTATCAGTCGAACGATATCCATCAGGATTATCAGGTGGCTAACCTTGGCCCGCTGGTGTCGGTCAACGGACTGCCTGGCACGCTGTGGCTGACCCAGCAGCACCGTATCGACAAGGACTATGCACTGTTCGGCGAAGCGACCTTCGACGTGACCGAGCAGTTTACGCTGACCGCCGGGGTTCGCGGCTACAAGTACGACAACTCGCTGATCGGGTTCTTCGGCTTTGGCCGCAATCCGGGTAACTGGTTTAGCGACGGTCCGTACAACGCTGCGGGCTCCTCGCGTACCGGTGTGGCCGGCTGCTTCACCACCACGGGGTCGCGTCTGCGCCCCGTCGCGGGTACGCCAGGTGTCACGCTGGCACCGGCCGCTGTCGATGGTAGCCCTTGCACCAACCTGGGCGTCTGGAACGGCAGCGGCGTCGATCCGGTTCGCGCCAAGGGCGATGGTCTGACCTGGCGGTTCAACGCCACGTACAAGTTCAGCCCCAGTGTGATGGTCTACAGCACCATTTCGAAGGGCTTCCGTCCGGGCGGGATCAACCGCCGCGCGGATGTCGCGCCCTATGGCGTGGATACGCTGATCAACTATGAAACCGGTTGGAAGACCACGCTGGCTCCGGGGCTGCGCTTTAATGGTGCGATCTATCAGCAGGACTGGAAGAAGTTCCAGTTCTCTTACCTGGGCGCCAACAGCTTCACCGAAATCCACAACGGTCCGGACGCCCGGATTCGCGGGATTGACGTCGATCTGGCCTACAACCGCGGCGGATTCAGCCTCAACCTGGCGGCGGCCTATACCGACGCCAAGATGACCAAGAACCTGTGCGAAACCGACGATCCAACCTACCAGTGCAACGGCGGAACGGAAATCGTCTCCCCCGCCGGGACGCGTCTGCCGGTCACACCGAAGTTCAAGCTGTCGGGTACGGCGCGCTATTCGGCGAATGTGGGTGACAACACCAAGGCCTATGGTCAGGTCAACGTGGCCTATCAAAGCTCGGCGACCGGTGACGTGCGCTTGGCCGAGGCCACTGCGCTTGGCCGCCTGCCTGAATTTGCGACCGTCAACCTCGCTTTCGGGGTGGACCTCAGCAAGCTCAATCTCGAACTGTTCGTTTCGAACCTGTTCGACGAACGCGGCCAGATTTCGCGCTATGTCTCTTGCGGGCAGTGCTATCAGCGCCCCTACGTGGTGCCGATCCAGCCGCGCACGATCGGAATGCGAGTGGGCTACGATTTCTGATCGCAGCTGAATTGAACTGGGCGGCGCCCCGGGTCCTCACGGATCCGGGGCGTTTCCTTTTGAGGGATCGTCAGCGCAGCTTGGCTACAAGGTGACGGGCGCCCAGGCTGACTTCGTCCCAGGTTGCCAGAAAGCCTTCTTCATCCCCGTACCAGGGATCGGCTACCGCCTGTCCTTCGCGCCCGGGAACCAGGTCCAGCAGCAGCGACAGCTGCGCGGAATGTCCGGCCGGAGCAATCCGGCGCAGGTTTGCCAGGTTCGAATGATCGAGCGCGAAGATGTGGCTGAAGCGCGTGAAATCGGCAGAGATGGCCTGCCGACCGCGATAGCCCGAAATGTCGATCCCGAACCGAGCCGCCGTGCGGATTGCGCGCGGATCGGGTGCTTCGCCCACATGGTAGTCTGCCGTCCCGGCCGAATCCGCCAGCATGCTAAGCCCGGTCTGCTCGGCCGCAGCGCGAAATGCGGCCTCGGCCAGCGGCGAACGGCAGATGTTGCCCAGGCAAACGAACAGAACCGCCGGACTAGTCATCATCCGGTCCATACCGCTCAAGCCGGAAGGCGGCCTTGAGATAGTCTTCGGCTGCTGCCTTGAGCATCGGTTCCTTGGCAAAGGCATCTGCCGGCAGCGGCGCTACATCCAGCGCATCCATCAGGCACCACAGCGCAAACTTGCGGCCTGGCTCGCGCTCCACGCCAAAGCCGATCTTCAGTCGCTCCAGTGCCAGTTCGTACTCGGCTTCGGTCAGGCTGGCCGGATCGTCGGTGCCGAAAAAGTGGACCAGCAGCGCGTCGAGATCCATGGCTCAGAGCCAGCCCAGCGACTGCGCCGCCCAAACCGCACCGCCACCTGCAACCAGCGCGACGAGGTAGCCTGGCCAGCGCCGCTCCTTGCCCTTGCTGTCCCAGACCAGATCGACATCGGGCAGCGGCGGAGCATCGGGCGCGCCGCCCTTGGGCGGGAATTTCTCTTCGATCCGCCGCACCAGATCGGGCAGACGCAGTAGCGTTTGCGCATCACTGCGCAGCCGATCGGCCAGAGCGGCTTCGGGCCCAAGTTCGTCGCGGATCCAGTCGCGTACATAAGGCGAGGCGACATCCCACATGTTGATCTTGGGATCGAGCTGGGTCGCCAGACCTTCGACCATGACCATGGTCTTCTGCAGCAGCAGCAGGTGCGGCTGGGTCTGCATGTCGAATTCGCGGGTAATCGCGAACAGGCTGTCGAGCATCTGCCCGACCGAAAGCTCGCTCACCGGCCGTCCGCGGGTCGGTTCGCCCACCGCGCGCAGTGCCGTGGCGAATTCATCGACCGAATGGTAGCTCGGCACGTACTGCGCTTCGAAATGGATCTCGGCGACACGGCGATAATTGCCGGTGGTCAGCCCATAGAGGATTTCCGCCAGCCACAGCCGGGCGCGTCGGTCGATCCGGCCCATGATCCCGAAGTCGATCGCGGCGATGGTGCCGTCGGCCTGAACGAACAGGTTCCCCTGATGCATATCGGCATGGAAATAGCCGTTGCTGATCGCCTGGCGCAGGAAGGTCAGCACCAGTCGCTGGGCAAGGGCTTCAAGGTCATGCCCGGCAGTGCGCAGTGCTTCCGTTTCGCTGATCTTGATGCCGTCGATCCAGTCAATCGTCATCACCCGCCCGTTGGTGCGGTCCCAGTCGATCCCGGGTACGCGGTAGTGGTCCGTACCCTTCATCAACTCGGCCAGCTCGCTGGCCGAAGCCGCTTCGCGCCGCAGGTCAAGCTCACGCAGGGTCCAGCGCTTGAAATTGGCGATGACCAGCCGGGGGCGCAATCGCGCCGCTTCGCCGCCCAGCGCCTCAACATGCGCGGCGGCCCATTCGTAGGTCTGGATATCCGCGCCGAACTTTTCGCGGATTCCCGGGCGCAGAACCTTAACGGCGACAGTGCGCCCATCGATGGTAACCGCCTTGTGCACTTGCGCGATCGACGCGGCACCAACCGGCACCTCATCAATGCTGGCGAACAGGGTCTCGATCGGCTTGCCGAAGCTGGCCTCGATCTCGCGCCGGATCGCAGCAAAGGGCACCGGCGGCAGGCTGTCCTGCAACAGCAGCAGGTTGTTCGCCGCACTCTCGCCGACGATATCGGGCCGGGTTGCCAGGGTCTGGCCCAGCTTGATCGCAGCCGGGCCAATCGCCTGGAAAGCACCGGCATAGTCGGGCGTAGCGGGCTGGAAGGTGCCCAGCCGGGCCAGCCGGGTCATTCGGCGGACCTGGGGCGGAGTGTTTGGGTCACCTTCTATCCCGCGCAGCGCGCCATGCCTGGCAAGCGTGCGGCCCCAACGCAGCAGGCGCCAGATATGAGTGGCGGGACGGGTCAGATCTTCCACCCTGAGTGGATCGCCACCAGCCCGCCCAGGATCGGCTCGACCTTGGTGCGGGCAAAGCCCGCCTGGCGGATCATCGCCTCGAATTCGGGCATGGGCGGGAACCGGCGGATCGATTCGATCAGGTAGCGATAGCTATCGGCATCACCGGCGATCTTCTCGCCGATGACTGGCACCAGCTTGTGTGAATAGAGATCATAGACCTCCTTGAAGCCCGGCCATTCGGTGGTCGAGAATTCCAGGCAGAAGAACCGCCCGCCGTGCTTCAGCACCCGGTGTGCTTCGGCCAGCGCCTTGTCGATGTGCGTCACGTTGCGGATCCCGAAGGCGATCGTGTAGCCATCGAAGAAGCGGTCAGGAAAGGTCAGTTCCTCGGCGTTCTGGCGCGACCAGACCAGTTCGTCATAGCCACGCTCCATCGCGCGTTCGATGCCGACATCCAGCATGTCTTGGTTGATGTCGCTGACAGTGATGATCGCGCCCTCACGGGCCATGCGGAAGGCGATGTCGCCGGTGCCGCCCGCCATGTCGAGGATCTGCTCACCCGGGCGCGGTTTGACGCGGCGAACGAACTTGTCCTTCCACAGCCGGTGCATGCCGCCCGACATGGCATCGTTCATCACGTCGTACTTCTTCGCGACGCTGGAAAAGACCGCGCCGACGCGGGCGGCCTTGTCATCCGCGTCGATCGTTTCGTAGCCGAAAGATACCTGCTTGTTCATGGCCCGCGCCTTAGCGGCAAGCGCGGCGCGGTGCCAGTGAATAGAATGTGGTTTTCGTGCAATCAGGCCGGCGGCGGGAACATGTACTGGCCCAGGTGGCCCAGGAAGTCCTGCTTGCCCACATCGATGCCGTTGGCGCGCAGGATCGCGTAAGTCATCGATGCGTGGAAATAGAAGTTGGGCAGCGCGAACCCGGTCAGGAACGTCGCCCCGTCGAACCGCAACCCGGCGCCATTGGGGAAGGTGATCACCACTTCCTTGGCCAGCCCTGCATCATAAGCGGCAGGATCGACCGATTGCAGGAAGGCGATGGTCTTGTCGCAGCGGTCCTTGAGTTCGGCAAAGCTGGCCTCGGTATCGGGCATCACCGGGGCTTCGATCCCGGCCAGGCGGGCGCCGGCGCCTTTGGCAGCGTCGGCAGCGATCTGGATCTGGCGAGCCAGTGCAAACATGTCGGGCGCCAGCTTGGCTTCGATCAACTGGGCTTCGTCGCCTTGGGCCGCAGCCTTGTCGAGCCAGTTCTTGATGTTGTTCAGCATGGCGATGAAGGCCGGAACGGTGGCGCTATGCATTTTCTCATTCTCCCGGGGAAGGTTGTTGTGGAGCAAGTGCTAGCGCGGCAGTGGTTTAGTTGCAATACGAAACCAATTGCTCCGCCAGTTGGCTTTGCCTAGCCAAACTGCATGCCGGAACTCCCCGAAGTTGAAACCACTGTGCGCGGTCTGGCGCGATACCTGGACGGTGCGCGTCTTGCCCGCGTGGAAACCCGTCGGGCCGATCTGCGGCGGCCGTTCCCTGCTGATCTGGTTCAGGTGTTGACCGGGGCTACCGTGACCGGGCTGGGGCGCCGCGCCAAGTACGGTTTGATCCACACCGATCGCGGTCAGTCGATGGTATTTCACTTGGGGATGTCCGGTCGTTGGCGGATCGAGCCCGAGGAGCTGGGCAAGCACGATCATCTGGTGCTTGAAACCGAAGCGGGCCACCGCCTTTCGCTGTGCGATCCGCGGCGCTTTGGCTCAGTCGATTTGGTGGAAGAAGCCCGGCTGGGGAAATGGCCGGCCTTCGCCGCGCTAGGACCAGAGCCAATCGGCGCCGCTTTGACCGCCAGCCATCTCAAGGCGGCGCTGAAGGGACGCAGCGCGGCGATCAAACTGATGCTGCTTGATCAGCGGGTGGTAGCAGGGCTGGGCAATATTTATGTCTGCGAAGCTCTATTTCGCGCCGGGATCGATCCGCGCAAGGCTGCGGGCAATGTATCGGGGACGGCACTTGAACGCCTGGTTCCCCAGATCAAGGCGGTGATTGGCGAGGCGATCGAGGCGGGTGGATCGACCTTGCGGGACTATGCCCAGCCCGATGGTCAACTTGGCTACTTTTCAAAGCGCTTCGACGTCTACGACCGACATGGTCAACCCTGTGCCCGCTGCGGTGCGCCATTGCTGCGCTTTGCCCAGGGCGGGCGAAGTACCTGGCATTGCGGCAAGTGCCAGAAGTAATGCTCAGGCCTGGGTGCGGTTGTAATCGGCGATCAGCTTTTCCAGCACCACTGCGCGCTGGCGCGCATCGTCGAGATTGCTGGAAGGGTGGGTGCGAATCCGTTCAAGCAGTGCCTTGAGTTCGCTTTCCCAAGCCTGGATCGAAGCATCGGTCATGACATCCTCCATGTGCGTCCAGTTGATGCTACGCCGGTGCGGTGCCTTCAACACGTGCCAAATGCGCAATGGCCGTTGCGCCATCGGCGAGATCGCTTGACGATTCGCTGCCTCGCGGTTAAGGGCCGCGCTTCTTGCGGGTCCGATTCAAATTCAGGCCCGGTTTTGCACGAGATTCTTAAGGACGAACATGGCCAATACGCCGCAAGCCAAGAAGCGCATCCGCCGCAATGAAAAGCGCGCCGAAATCAACGGCAACCGCATGAGCCGCATCCGCACCTTCGTGAAGAAGGTCGAAGCCGCGCTGGACGGTGGTGACAAGGCTGCCGCTGCCGATGCGCTCAAGGCTGCTCAGCCTGAACTCGCTCGCGGGGTTGCGCGCGGTGTGCTCCACAAGAACACCGCCGCTCGCAAGATGTCGCGGCTGACCAAGCGGGTTGCCGCTCTCTGATTCGCGCGACGCTTGCCGATTCGCTCGCTGGGTGAGCGAATGGGCGGGACGAAAACGGAACGAAATCTCGATTGGGCCGGCGCCTTGGCAGCCGGCCCTTTTCGTTGTCCGATGCAACTGAAATGGTGCGCCGCACTAAGGCTATGGATTCCCGCGATTCGCCTTTTTGGGGTGACCTAAATTACTGAAAAAACGCTTATTTACACTCGAGTAAGGAATTCCGCGGGTCCCACAGAGTCAAGGGCATTTATTTCAGTTTTTTTACCATGTGGTGCTTGCCCTTGCCCGTGAAGCGTCCATAACTCGGCGCAGGCCCAAGAGGCAGTTCGCCTCGTCGGGTTTCACAACACAGAACGTAGTTTAGAGGCCGGGGATTCGGGCATCCGGCTGGGTTGTGCGCGATATTGCGCATGGGTGCTGATTTTTGGATTCGGGGGCGAATCGGGTGACGGATATGGGTTTGGGCGGATCGCAGGGGAAGCCTTCTGCCAATGGGGCAAAGTCGGAAGAGGATCGTATGCGCGAAGAACAGGAAGCGCTCGATCTTGCTGCCGACTGGTCTGACATCAGCCAGGGGCTGCGCAAGGACCTTGGCCAGCAGTTGCACCAGCAGTGGATCAAGCCGATCCAGGTTGGCACGCTGTGCAAAGACAGCGGCACGCTGGACCTGTTCCTGCCGACCGAATTTTCGGCCAACTGGGTTTCGGACCGCTTTGCCGACCGGCTTTCGCTGGCCTGGAAGATCGCGCGCCCCGATATCCGCAATGTCCGCATTTCGGTCCTGCCAGGCCGCCGCGCACCGCAGGGGCTGCGTTTCGGGGCGGGTGAAGGAACGCGCCGGGCTGCCAACGATGGCGCGCCGCTGGCCTTGCCCGGCGATGCGCTGGGCATGGCCGCAGCGGAACTGGGCGCGCTGGGTCCCAACGGGCTCGGCATGGCCTCGATCGGGCTCGACCCTTCGCTGACCTTCACCACTTTCGTGACCGGCGCGGCCAACGTGCTGGCCAGTAATGCCGCGCAGCGCATGTCAGCCACCGAGACCCCTCAGTTTGCGCCGCTTTATCTCAAGGCGGCAACCGGGCAGGGCAAGACCCACCTGCTGCATGCGATCGGTCACGCCTACCTTTCGGCGCACCCGCGGGCGCGGATATTCTACTGCTCGGCCGAGCGCTTCATGGTCGAATTCGTCCAGGCGCTGCGGCAGAACCAGACGATCGAATTCAAGGCGCGGCTGCGCGGGTTCGACCTGCTGCTGGTCGATGACATCCAGTTCATCATCGGCAAGGCATCGGCCCAGGAAGAGCTGCTCTACACGATCGACGCGCTGCTGGCCGAAGGCAAGCGGCTGGTCTTCGCCGCTGACCGTGCGCCGCAGGCGCTCGACGGGGTGGAGCAGCGCCTGCTCAGCCGCCTGTCGATGGGGCTGGTCGCTGATATCCAGCCCGCCGATATCGAGCTGCGCCGCTCGATCCTCGAGCACCGCCTGCAGCGCTTCAGCCCGACCCATGTCCCCGCCGACGTGGTCGAATTCCTGGCCCGCACGATCAACCGCAACGTGCGCGAGCTGGTTGGCGGGCTCAACAAGCTGATCGCCTATGCCCAGCTGACCGGCCAGGCGGTTTCACTGCAGCTGGCCGAGGAACAGCTGACCGATATCCTTTCGGCCAACCGCCGGCGGATCACCATCGACGAGATTCAGCGCACCGTCTGCCAGTTCTACCGAGTCGACCGGACCGAAATGGCCAGCAAGCGCCGAGCCCGTGCCGTGGTCCGTCCGCGCCAGGTGGCGATGTATCTTGCCAAGGTGCTGACCCCGCGCAGCTACCCCGAGATCGGCCGCAAGTTCGGCGGGCGCGATCACTCCACCGTGATCCACGCGGTGCGCCTGATCGAAGACCTGCGCGCCCGCGATGCCGATATGGACGGCGACGTCAGGAGCCTGCTGCGCCAGCTGGAAAGCTGAAGGCCAGTCCCCAATTTCCGAACCGTCAGTGCACAGCCTTGTGAACAGGGCTGTGCACTGCCGCGTCAGGCCGACAGACCGCCATCGACCACCAGTTCGCTGCCGGTGGTAAAGGCCGCGCGGTCGCTGGCCAGGAACACCACCGCATCGGCCACGTTCTGCGGCTCGCCCAGGTGGCCCAGCGGGTGCATGGCCGAAACATTGGCCAGAACCTCGTTGTCGCCCACACCCTGCGCCACGGCGAAATCGTCGATCAGCGCGCGGCCCATGTCGGTGTCGATCACCCCGGGATGGACCGAATTGACCCGGATCCGCGCCGCCGCGAGTTCCTTGGCGCAGCCCTTGGTGAACAGCCGCACCGCGCCCTTGGTGGAGTTGTAGCAGGTTGCTCCCGCCGCGCCCTCGATCCCGGCGACCGACGAAAGATTGACCACCGCAGTCCCGCCGCGCCACTTGTGCGCGCGCTCGGCCAGCAGGGGCACCGCCGCGCGGGTGCCCAGGAACACCCCTTCGACATTCACCGCGTGCAGTCGCCGCCAATCGTCGAGCGTGGTTTCGGTGATCGGCTTGAACAGCCACAGCCCGGCATTGTTGACCAGGATGTCGAGCCCGCCCGCCTCGGCGCGCAACCAGTCCATCGTCGCAGCCCAATCGGCCTCGCTGGTCACATCCTGTGCCCGGGCCAGTCCGCCGATCTCGGCGGCAAGATCCTCCGGCGCGGTGAGGTCGGTCACCGCCACTTTGGCCCCGGCTGCGGCAAGAGCCCGCGCTGCCGCTGCGCCCAGACCGCGCGAGGCGCCGGTTACCAGTGCTATCCGCCCGTCAAGATCGCCCATCTGCCAGTCCTTTCAAACCCCGAGTCGCGGGGGTTTAGTTGATGAAACTCATCCCTGCAGCGCCGCTTGGGGCCATAGGATCGCCGTGCACCCGCCCAAACCGCCCGAACGCGGTTCAGAGGGAACCGATGCGAACCTAGCAGCCGCGCGGCCTGTAGGAAAATCGCGCGCGCATTACCCCGCCACCTCGGCGCTCAGCCGGTCACGCAGTTCGCGCCGCAGGAACTTGCCGCTGGCATTGCGCGGCAGCGGTTCGGACAGGAACCAGACATAGCGCGGCACCTTGTGCTTGCTCATGTGATCAAGGCAGTGCTTCTTGAGGTCGGTCTCGTCGAGCTCGTGCCCGGCGTTGAGATGCACGGCCACGCCGATTTCCTCACCCAGCCGCGCGTCCTTCACGCCGAACACGCTGCATTCCAGCACCGCCGGATGGCGATAGATGCAGGCTTCGACTTCGGTGCAGCTGATGTTCTCGCCGCCGCGGATCACCAGATCCTTCTTGCGATCGACGATGTAGACGAACCCGTCTTCGTCGATCCGGGCAATATCGCCGGTGTGGAGCCAGCCGTCGGTGATCGTTTCGGCGGTGGCATCGGGGCGGTTGAGATAGCCCTTGATCACCGGCGCGCCCTTGACCCACAGTTCACCCACTTCGCCGGTCGGCAGGGCCTGGCCGGCATCGTCAACCACCTTGGCATCGAAGCTGGGCATATAGGGGCCGGCGCTGTCGGGCCGGTCGATGAAATAGGGCCCGGCAACCGAAGTGATGATCCCGCAGGTCTCGGTCATGCCATAGCCGGTGGTCGGCGCTGCAGCCGGGATCTTGCGCGCGATCTCGCCCACCTGATCGGGTGGAACCTGCGCCCCGCCGCCCGACAGGCCGGTCAGGCTGGAGGTATCGGTTTTACCGAAATCGGGATGGTTGATGATCTCGCGCGCCATCACCGGCACCCCGCTGACCCCGGTGATCCGGTACTGTTCGATCAGCTTGAGCGCGGCGCCCGCATCCCATTTGTACATCAGCACGATCGCTCCGCCCGCCGCGCTTGACAGATAGGCGCCGCAATTGTTGGCGGTGACGTGAAAAAGCGGGGTGGTCAGCAGCGAAACCGGCGTCGGCGGATCGGCCGGCGGTGCCACGCCGGTGGCGCGCTCGGTCGCCAGGGCCTGCGACACGGTCGAATAGAGCATGTTCATCAGGTTGGCCACGCAGCCGCGATGGGTCAGCTGCGCGCCCTTGGGAAAGCCGGTGGTGCCGCTGGTGTAGAAGATGCAGGCATCGGCATCGGGATCGACGCTGACCTGCGGCATCGCGCCGCCGGCGGCAATGATATCGCTCCACGCGGTGACATCGGCGGGATAGTCAGGCAGGCGCACGCCCACCAGCTTCATCGCGCGCGCCGGCAGCTCGCGATAGCGGGCCAGACGTTCGGCATCGGCGATCAGCACCTTGGGCTGCGAATCGCTCAGCGCGTAGTCCATTTCCTCGCCGGTCCACCAGGCGTTCATCCCCACCGCGGCCACCCCGATCGACAGGCAGGCCCAATAGGCCAGCAGCCATTCGGGATAGTTGCGCATGGCAATCGCCACGCGGTCACCGCTTTTCACGCCCTGCGCGTCAAGCCAGGCGGCAAAGGCATTCACCGCCGCGTGCGCCTGGGCATAGGACAGCACTTCGCCTTCATAGATCAGATAGGGCTTGTCGCCCCAGGCCACGGTCGAAAGCCAGAATTCGCGAACCGAAGGCGGCGCGGCCTTGAAGCATTTGATCCGGTGCCCCAGCACCTCCTGCTCGACAATCTCAAACTGCCCGCCCGGTCCGGTCAGTTCTTCGCGCGCGCGGCGCAATTCGGCATAGTGCATCGCTCATCCCATGTTTTGTTAATTGACCGGTTAAGTGCCGCATCGGCGGGGAGTCGGCAAGGGGTGAATGGGTTCACGCAGAGGCGCAGAGAAGAAAGGGGAGGCGCGGAGGTGCCGTGCCTGGGGGGAAGCCGTTTTCATATGCTGGGCCGCGTTGGCTTGATCCGCCGGCATTATTGGCGGCAGCATTGCGGGCCAATGAGCCAAAAGCTGCCGGACCGGACGCAGCAACATTGCGGACGTTGTGCCGCCAAGTGCCGCTGCCCACATTTTGCCCTTATTCAGATTCCCGTTCTGGCGGTGACTGGCGCTTATTCAGGCCAGATGCTGTTGTACGCTGGTTTAAAGGCGGGGTCGGCTCGTTCGGCGAGGATTCTCATAACCTCCTGAACTCTGCCAATGTAGTCCTCGTCCTTGTTGTAATCTGAGATGGTCGACCTCACTCGCGACCACCGTTCTTCGCCCGAGTATTTCTCCCACGACGCAAGTAGAATATCCAAGCCCCTGTCCACGCTCTCGCGATCAGTTAGCGCATCAACTGCAGCCACTTGCATGATGCCAGTCGTTCTCCTCTCTTTCCACCACGCCAAACGTTCAAAGGTCCGAATTGCGGGTGGCCGACAGTAGTCCTCATAAACCAGCACAGCGTAGGCTACGAGCTTAAGTAGATCGTCTGTGACCTTCGCGTCGATAACTCCACCAAACAGACGGTGGGCTGTGGTGTAATGGACATTGACAAAGGCGTTCCTCCTGCGCGCTCCGGGGCCGCCCGAAAGGGGAATCTTGTTCGCGACGGCGTACAGGAAGGCCAGCAATGCAAGCCACAACTCGTTCCCTGCTGTTTCCAAGTCGGGGATGAGTGAGCGATTAGGAACAATAAGGTATTTATAAGCTAGTGACGCCATCGCAATGCCAAATAAGGCATGGCCAATATACCTTGGCCAGCTGATGAGTCGGTGCCGATTGAATAGAAATATAACGCCAGCGCGTATCATGTAGTAATACGGCACTACCATCATTATCCCTAAGCGAAGATCAGGTCGGTCAAGGGCTACTGCAAACGATGAAACAAGAATGATAAAAACTGCTGGAGAAAGTGCACGAATGAAAAAATTTAGTGCAACGCTCTCATTCGGTTCCTCGAACAAAGACGTGCTGACGTAGCCGAAGTCTACTGCATGCTTTCCAATCCAGTTGACTAGGAAAAACAATATGACGGCCAGAGCCAGATGCATTGCTAATAGAGGCCAAAAGACGTCACTCATCAGCACCCCCTCGATGGGAATCTTCGCGCAGATCACCCGACTGCTGAGTAGCGAGCACAGGGCGTGTTTAACTCATACAGAACGAGACTTCGATTTCCAATTGGGACAAGCAATCCTCGTCTCATGAATTCGGTGAGCGGCAACTGTGGCCACCATGATCCCTGATGCAGGTCTATCCGCTTCCCCCAACCTTACCGCCGTTCAGCACTATCCTGCGCTTCCCTAAAGGCCGACACCAATTCGGCACCGGCGCACGGGCTGGCACTTGCGAACCGCCCGTTGCGCAACAATATCGTCTGGATGTCGACCCCTTCGGAAAATCAGGATGCCGGCCTGCCTGGTTCCAGGGTTGAGCTGATCGACGCGCAGCTTCGCGTGGGTGCGTTTTCGCCGCACCGCCATGATACCTATACGATCGCGGTGACCACCGACGGGGTGCAGTCGTTCAATTACCGCGGCAATCACTGGCGCTCGCTGCCCGGCCAGGTGATGATCCTGCATCCCGACGAGCTGCACGATGGCTATTGCTGCGACCAGAGCGGTTTTTCCTATCGCGCGGCCTATCTGCCGCCGGCCCATGTCCAGACCGTGATCGGCGGGGCCGCGCTGCCGTTTCTGAGTGAGGGGGTGTCAAGCGACCCCGATCTGGCCCAATCGGCGCTGCGCCTGATTGCGGTCTGCGCCGACGGGAACGATCTGTTCGGCTATCAGGACGCGCTGCACCAGCTCGTCTCGGCGATGCAGCGGCGCGCAGGCCGCCCGCCGGCCCGGCGGTCGGTCAACCGCGAGGCGGTGATGCGGGTGCGCGAATTTCTGGACAGCGTTCCGGAACCGGGCACGAACCTCGATCAGCTCGAGGAAATCGCCGGCTATGACCGCTGGCAGCTTTCGCGTGACTTCCGCGCGCTGTTGGGGACCAGTCCCTATCGCTATCTGCAGTGCCGCAGGCTTGAGCGAGCCGGACAGCTGCTGCATGGCGGGCTTGGTCTGGCCGCCGCTGCCCACGAGGCCGGATTTGCGGATCAGAGCCACTTTGGCCGGGTCTTCAAGCGCACCTTCGGAACCACGCCGCTGGCCTGGCACAAGCCCGGGCGGCCGCGCACAATCATTCTATAGCCCGGACCAGCGCACGGCTAACCAGCCGGAATGAATGAAACGATCTTCTCGTCCGAACCGCATCGGGGCTGGCTGCCCTGGGCCTTGTTTTCACCAGTGGTCTGCATCTTGCTGGTCGCATTTTCCAGCGTTCCGGTCGATCTGGGCCTCGAACGGTTCGGCCTGGTCAGTGCGGACGGACAGCCCCAGTCCCCGTTCGATTTCTGTGTGTTCCTGGTGCTGCCATTTGCGGCGATGGGCGCCGCGGTCTGGGCCTGGACGCGGTTCGTCGAACGCCGGGGATTGGCGACCATGGGTTTGGCCGGCGCAGGGCGGCTGTCCAAGTACCTGACCGGAATGGCGATCGGCATTGGCATGGTGGCCCTGGCGGTCTTTTCGATCTGGCTTGCCGGGGGTTATGTCAGCGGGGATATCCTTCCTGCCTTTTCCTCTCCTGCTGCGCTGTTCTGGATGGCGCTCCTGCTGACCGGGTTTGCCTTTCAATCGGGCGTGGAAGAGTTCATTTTTCGCGGCTGGCTGCTTTCGGCCGCGACGCGCCGCTGGAACCTGACGGCGGGGTTCATTGCCAGTTCGGTCGCCTTCACATTTCTCCACTTCTCACCGCACCAGCCCCTTCCCGAAATCATCATGTCGTTCACCTTCGGACTGTTCACCTGTGCCTGGGCCTGGCGTGCTGACAGCATCTGGGGGGTGATGGGCTGGCATGCCGGCTGGAACTGGTTCACCGGCATCGGCTTTGCCGTGCCGATCACCGGGCTGGATCTGAAACTGCCGGCCTTGCTGGTGCACCTGACGCCGGTTGGTTCGGACGCGCTGACCGGCGGACCGGCTGGACCGGAAAGCAGTGTGCTGACGATCGGCCTGCTGGCTGCGGGCACGCTGTGCCTGTTGCTGTGGCCCCGGGGCGCCTTTGACCCCGTGGAGCGGACCCCAGCGCAGGGCCGCGAAACGGCCGTCTGAAGCCTCCATCGGAAAGCCTGTCGCCGTAACCCCGGCCCTTGGCGCGGCGCCAGCCTTGGCATAAGGCTGGCGCCCATGGACCTGCCGCCCGACCGCCTCGATCGCTTTGCCCGCCATATCGTGCTGCCCGAACTGGGCGGGGCGGGGCAGGTGGCGCTGGCGGGGGCGCATGTCGCGCTGGTCGGCTGCGGGGGGATCGGTTCGCCCGCGCTGCAATACCTCGCGGCGGCCGGGGTCGGCACCTTGACCCTGATCGACCGCGACAGGGTCGAAGCATCGAACCTGCAACGCCAGACCATCTTTGCCGAAGCCGATCTGGGCCGCCCCAAGGCCGAGGCGGCGGCGGACTGGGTGGGGCGGTTCGATGGCGCCCTCAAGGTCCGCGCCCACGTTGGGACGGTGGGGGGGGGGAACGCCGCGCAGCTCCTTGAGGGCGCTGACCTTGTGCTTGACGGGTGTGACAATTTCGCGACCCGGCTGGCCGTGTCGGATACCTGCGTGCGGCTCGGCATCCCGTTAACCAGCGCTGCGATCGGGCGGTTCCAGGGGCAGGTCGCCTCGTTTGCCGGGCACCTGCCGGGCGAGAGCTGCTATCGCTGCTTCGTGGGCGATGCCTTCGATGCCGAGGACTGCGATACCTGCGCCGCCGATGGCGTGCTGGGGGCGATGGTCGGCATGGTCGGCGCCTTTGCGGCGATGCAGGCGATCCGGGTGCTGGTGATGGGCAGGGCCACGCTGGGCGATCCGCAATGGGGCAAGCTGCACCTGCTCGAAGGCCTGGCACCCAGCCTGCGGACCATGCGGATCGCGAAGGATCCGGAATGCCGGGGCTGCTCAGGCGCCTAGAATTTCCTCAACCCACGCGGTCACAACCTCGCTGGCCGGGCCAAGCCGGCTTTCGTGGAACATGTGGCTGCCCTGGCTGGCCTCGAGGTTGAGCTCCAGCGTTTGCGCACCCAGTTCGACCGCGTTCTGGACGAAGCCGGCTGCCGGATAGACCGCGCCCGAAGTGCCGATCGAAACGAACAGGTCAACTTCGCGCAGCGCGGCATAGATCTCGCCCATGCGGTAGGGCATCTCGCCGAACCAGACCACGTCCGGGCGCAGCGCGTGGGCGCCGCAGCTGGGGCAGGGCGGGTTGCCGGCCAGCGGCCCGCGCCAGGGGTGGCGGATATCGCACAGCGTGCACCAGGCCTTGAGGTGTTCGCCGTGCATGTGCAGCAGTCGCCGCGAACCGGCGCGTTCGTGCAGGTCATCGACGTTCTGGGTCACCACCAGCAGTCCGCCCTTCCATTCCGCATCAAGCCGGGCGAGCGCGAAGTGTGCGGGGTTGGGCAGCTTCTCCTGGATCGCCGCGCGGCGCATGTCGTAGAAGCGCTGGACCAGGTGCGGATCGCGCGCAAAGGCTTCAGGCGTGGCGACGTCCTCGACCCGGTGGTTTTCCCACAGCCCGCCCGCGCTGCGGAAGGTATCGATCCCCGATTCCGCGCTGATCCCCGCGCCGGTCAGGATCACGATGTTGCGAATCCCGGTCATTCCCACTCCCCGATCGTCACCCCGAACTTGTTTCAGGGTCCATTTCTCCGCATAGACCACCATCTGTGGGGCACGATGGCTGCTGAAACAAGTTCAGCATGACGTGCCGGGGTTGGAGATCGGCGTGGCACGGATCGGCATCATCGGCAGCGCGGGGCGCATGGGGGCGGCGCTGGCGGCGGCGATCGCGGCAGCGGGCGAAGATCTGGCCGGCGGGGTGGACAAGGGCGATGACCTGACCGCGCTGGCGGCCCGCAGTGACGTGCTGGTCGATTTCTCGGCTCCCGCCGCGCTCGAGGGCAATCTTGATGCGGCGATCGCGGCCGGCGTGCCGGTGGTGGTGGGCACCACGGGGCTTGAGGAACGCCACCACTGGCTGTGCGATGCCGCCGCCGCGACGATCCCCGTGCTGCAGACCGGCAACACTTCGCTGGGGGTCACGCTGCTGGCCCACCTGGTGCGCGAAGCGTCGAGCCGGCTGGGCGAGGGCTGGGACATCGAGATTGTCGAGAGCCACCACCGGATGAAGGTCGATGCCCCATCGGGCACCGCGCTGCTGCTGGGCGAGGCGGCCGCCAGCGGGCGCGGGATTGCGCTGGCCGGACATAGCGATCGCGGCCGCGACGGGATTACCGGGGCGCGAAAGCGCGGCGACATCGGCTTTGCCAGCCTGCGCGGCGGCACCGTGGCGGGGGATCATGCGGTGCTGTTCCTGGGCGAGGCTGAGCGGATCACGCTTTCGCATCTCGCCGAAGACCGCTCGATCTTCGCGAAGGGGGCAGTCAGGGCGGCGCAATGGCTGGTGGGCAAGGAGCCCGGGCGCTATGCGATGGGTGAGGTGCTGGGGCTTTGAAGAGCGCCCAGATCTTCGAATTCTTCCGCCGCCTGGCCGAGGACAATCCCGCGCCTGAAACCGAACTGGAATTCGGCAACACCTACCAGCTGCTGGTCGCCGTGGTGCTTTCCGCCCAGGCGACCGATGTGGGGGTGAACAAGGCGACCCGGGCGCTGTTTCGCGAGGTGAAGACCCCCGCGCAGATGCTGGCGCTGGGCGAGGAGGGGCTGAAACAGCACATCAAGACCATCGGGCTGTTCAATGGCAAGGCCAGGAACGTCATCGCGCTGTCCGAAATCCTGGTCCGCGACCATGGCGGCGAGGTTCCGGCGGACCGCGATGCGCTGGTCGAGCTGCCCGGCGTTGGCCGCAAGACCGCCAATGTGGTGATGAACTGCGCGTTCGGGGCCGAAACCTTCGCGGTCGATACCCATATCTTCCGGGTCGGCAACCGCACCGGGCTGGCCAAGGGCAAGACCCCGCTGGCGGTCGAGAAGCAGCTCGAAAAGAAGGTGCCGCAGCCGTTTCGGGTCGGCGCGCACCACTGGCTGATCCTGCATGGCCGTTACATCTGCAAGGCGCGCACGCCTGAATGCTGGCGCTGCCCGGTGGCCGATCTGTGCGGTTTCAAGCCGAAGAGCGCAGCGCCCAGGGGCAGAAGCAGACCAGCCTAATCAGGACAGGCTCTAGCCGCGATCATCCTCGAAGTTCGAAGGATCGAGTTCCAGCCCGGCGCGGCCGTGGGCGACAGTATGGGCCGGGGCGTGCGGGTGCTCGACGAATTCGGGCTCTTCCACTTCAAGCATGCCTTCCCACTTGGTGATGACCGAAGTGGCCACGGCATTCCCGACCACATTGGTGGCAGTGCGGCCCATGTCGAGGAACTGGTCGATCGCCAGGATAATCGCCACGCCTTCGACCGGCAGGCCGAACATGGCGAGCGTGCCGGTGATGACCACCAGGCTGGCACGCGGCACGGCGGCGATCCCCTTGGAAGAGATCATCAGCGTCAGCAGGATCATGATCTGCGTGCCGATCGACAGGTCGATGCCATAGGCCTGGGCGATGAAGATCGTCGCGAAGCTCATGTACATCATCGAACCGTCGAGGTTGAAGCTGTAGCCCAGCGGCAGGATGAAGCCCGAAATCCGGCGCGGCACGCCAAACCGGTCAAGCTGTTCGAACATCTTGGGCAACGCGGCTTCGCTGCTGGCGGTTGAAAAGGCGATCATCAATGGCTGGCGGATATAGCGGATCAGGGTCCAGATCCGCTGGCGCAGGAACAGCGCCCCGACACTGAGCAGGATTACCCAGAGCAGCACCAGCGACAGGTAGAATTCGATCAGAAGTTCGACATAGGTGCCCAGAATTGCCAGTCCGCTGACCGCCACCACCTTGGCGATCGCGGCGAACACCGCAATCGGCGCATAGCGCATGACATAGCCGGTCACCTGCAGCATCATTTCGGCAAGCGCATCGGCCCCGCGGACCAGCGCCGCACCCCGTTCACCGATCGCCGAAAGCGCTACGCCGGCGAACAGCGAGAAGACCAGAATTTGCAGGATATTGTTGGTCGCCAGCGCCTCGATCGCGTTCTTTGGAAAGATCGAGAGGATGAATTCGGTGGCCTTCAGTTCCTTGACCTCGCCCACGGCCTTGGCGGCGCTGGCGGCATCGGGGATCGGGGCGCCGACCCCGGGCTGGAACAGATTGACCATCACCAGCCCCAGCCCGATCGAAATCATGCTGGCGATGATGAACCAGGCAATCGCGCGGAACCCGATCCGCCCCAATGCGCTCGAATCCCCCATATGGGCAATTCCAACCACGATCGTTGAAAGCACCAGCGGGGCAACCAGCATCTTGATCAGATTGAGGAAGATATCGCTCAGCAGCTTGAGCCACGGAGCTACCTGGTCCTTGACCACTGCGGGATCGACCATGGTGTAGAACACCTGGCCCACCGCCACGCCCAGCACCATGCCGATCAGGATGTATAGTGTCAGGCGCCGGTCCATTTGTGCTCCCCCAAGGTATTGGCTTGTTGCCCGCCAGCCTAACAGGGTGAGGTTAGTGGGGCAACGTCGGCGATGGATTGGTTCACGCAGAGGCGCAGAGGAAGAAGGGGAGGCGCTGAGGGGTAGCGCTTGCGGCAAAGCCGCTCGGCAAAACGCAACACTGGGAATGGCGCAGAGGCCCAATTGCAGAGCCGCTTCGCGGATAGCGCAACCTCTCTGCGCCTCTGCGTGAACTATTCCGCCAGTGCGGCCCGCGCCACTCTTTCGTAAATCCGCGCCAAGGCATCCAGATCGGCAATCGCCACCGCCTCGTCGCGCTTGTGCATCGTGGCGTTGCACAGGCCGAATTCGATCACCGGGCACAGGTCCTTGAGGAACCGCGCGTCGCTGGTGCCGCCGGTGGTGCTGGCTTCGGGACGGATCCCCATTTCGGCTTCAACTGCATCGGCGATCAGCTGGCTGAAGGCACCCGGCGGGGTCAGGAAAGCCTCGCCATAGACCACCGGGCGCGCGGTGCCTCCGTGCTTTTCGGCAATCGCCGTCACCCGCTCGCCCAGCGCCTTGCCGGTGTGCCTGTCGTTGAAGCGGATCGACAGGCGGGCATGGGCGCGCGCCGGGATCACGTTGGTGGCCGGATTGCCCACCGAAACATCGGTAATTTCCAGGTTTGATGGCTGGAACCAGTCGGTCCCCTCATCAAGCGGCATGGCCTTCAATTCGGCCAGCATGTGCACCAGCCGGGTGATCGGGTTGTCGGCCAGGTGCGGATAGGCGACGTGGCCTTCCTTGCCTTCGACTTCCAGCCAGATGTTGGTCGAACCGCGCCGGCCCACTTTCATCATGTCGCCCAGCCGGTTCACGCTGGTTGGTTCGCCCACCAGGATCAGGTCGGGGATCGCATCGACGCTGCGCATGTGTTCGATCAGCGATTTGGTGCCGAACTGGGCCGGGCCTTCCTCGTCCCCGGTGATGATCAGGCTGATCGTGCCCAGCTCTTGCGGCAGCTCGGCCACGGCGGCAACCATCGCCGCGATCGCGCCCTTCATGTCCACCGCGCCGCGGCCATACAGCAGCTCGCCGCGCACCTCCGGCGCAAACGGCGCAGAGGCCCAGCCTTCGCCCGGGGGAACCACATCGACATGGCCGGCAAAGCCGAAATGGCGGCTGCCCGCTGGCCCCTTGCGGATCGCGAACAGGTTCTCGACCGGCCCGTCGGGCGCTTCACCGGCATGGAAGCGGTGCACATCGAAACCCAGCGGCTGCAATTGCCCTTCCAGGCAATCGAACACCAGCCCGGCGGCAGGCGTTACGCTGGGGCAGGCGATCAGGGCTTCGGCCAATTGAAGCACGGTGGGCGGCAGGACTTTGCTGGTCATCTGCGCGGTGGTTAGCAGACGTACGCGAACGCGCAACCTGACCCAGACCCGTCACCCTGAACTTGTTTCAGGGTCCATTTCGTCCAATGCTTAGGTTGCGCATGGTAAAGCCTAGGCACGGGCGCCCTATCCTCTCGCGCTCCATCCCAGGGGCACGATGGACCCTGAAACAAGTTCAGGGTGACGGGGAGTGTGTGGCCGGGTACTATCGCCGCCATGCCCAAATTGGACCTTGAAGCCATTCCGCAAACCAACGCGACCGGATACCCGCCGCAATACGCCGATGTGGTGCAGGGGCGGTGGTATCGCCGGCTCGCCCCGGCCAGCGGGATCAGCGATTTCGGCGCCAGCCACGTGGAGCTTGCACCCGGCGCCTGGTCCAGCCAGCGCCACTGGCACGAGGGCGAGGACGAGCTGGTGGTGATGCTGGCGGGCGAGGCGGTGCTGGTCGATGACAGCGGCGAAACCGTGCTGCGCGCCGGCGATGTCGCGGCCTTTCCCAAGAACGATGGCAACGGCCATGTGCTGCAAAACCGTTCCGACGCGCCATGCACCTTTGTCGCGATCGGCCGCCCGGCGGCCACTGCCTGCCACTACCCCGATATCGACATGCACCTGTTCGCCGGGGCGGACCGGCAAAAGCGCAAGGACGGCAGTGACTTTTGATCGGATCCTCCTCCTCCTTGATGGGGGAGGAATACGGAGGCTTGGGAGCGAAGCGGATTAGCCGCAGTTGGGTGGGGGTGAAGGTGCGTGCGATGTCACCCCCATCAAGGGGGAAGGCCGGGAAGCAAGTTACTTGCCCTTCGCCCCGTCAGTCTCGAACTGTTCGATCACCCAGTCCTCAGCCTCGGCGGCGTGGACCCAGGCCTGTAGCCATTCGTGTTCCCACATCGCTTCCATATAGGCCAGGGCAAAGCCCGGAACGCCAATGCCATAGGAGATGAACCGGCTGACAACGGGGGCATAGAAGATGTCGGCCGCGCTGAAGGTGCCGAACAGGTACGGGCCGCCCCGGCCAAAGCGGGCGCGGGCTTCGGCCCACAGCGTCAGGATGCGGACAATGTCGGCCTTGGCTGCCTCGTCGATCTTCGCGCCTTCCACGCGGGTGCGGACATTCATCGGGCACTGCGTGCGCAGCGCCTGGAACGAGCTGTGCATTTCCGCAACCATCGATCGGGCCATCGCCCGGGCAGCGTCTTCCTTGGGCCAGAACCGGTCGCGCCCGACCTTGTCGGCCAGGTATTCGAGCAGCGCCAGGCTATCCCAGACCACGGCATCGCCGTCCCACAGCACCGGGACCTTGCCCGATGATGGCGCGATCTCGTCGTGCTGCTTCTTGCGGGCGTCCCAGTCATCGCCATAGAGCGGGACCTGGATCTCCTCGAACATCAGTCCCGATTGCTTGGCCGCCAGCCAGCCGCGCAGCGACCAGCTGGAATAGTTCTTGTTGCCCAGGATCAGCTTCATGGGGTGAGCGCTAATGGTTCAGCTTGATGCTGTCGAGTCTGAACGGGCGCGGGCCGATTGATACAATTGCGACAATTGGGGTCGGCGCGCGGCGGATTTTCGATACAACTGGCGACTAGGATCAATGCAATAGTTGCGGCACGGACCCTCTCCGGAGCCGCTGCGAAAGGGTCATGGTCGGGACATGTCGGCAACCGGAAACTTGCTCTCGATGACTGTGCAGGGTCTCAATGCGGCGCTGGTTCCGATTGTCTTCCTGTACTTGTTGTGGAAGCGGGAGTGGACCTGGACAGGGCTTTTTGTCGCGCTGTGCAGTGCCGGGGCTGGTTGGGCGCAGCTCAATACCCTGGCCGATGCGGTTGGTTCAGCGGACATCGATCAGCGCGCGCTGGCTTTCGGCGCGGCGATGCGCGCAGCACTGTTTTTGGGAGCCGCGGTCGGCGCGTTGCGCAGACCTTCGACAGCCTCGACCTTCTTGATTGTCGGAGCCTGCCTGTTCCTGGGCTACACCGGCGCGAACGCAATCTACCGCGACTTGTTCGGACTCGATCCCGCCGGCTCCTACGCCATAGGCGGCAGAATGGTGCCGGACTGGCTGGGACTTCCGGTAATGGTGCTGTTCGGACTGGGCGCATGCCTGGTCGGCCTGCCATGGTGTCTGGCCCGGCAATCGAACTTGCGCGCGAGCCTGGTGAGCGCTGCGCATGAGCGCTACGCGATCGTCTTCGGACTGGGGATTGCCGCTTTCGTGATTGTCAGTTGTGGCATGCTGGCCTGGGCCTATGTCGGTCACGGTCCCTTTTCAGGCGAGCGCCTGCAGCCCGCGCTGGCAATGGAAACCAACGGCCTGGGTGCGGCCAACCTGGCGGTCTGGGTAATCATGGGCGCGGGAATGTTCGTGTTCTGGGCGTTCCCCCGGCACTTCATCGAGCAGGCCGCCAAACTGATCGAAGCAAGCGAACGCCCCGATGTCGACAAGCTGGCAGATATTACCCCGCCAATGTGGCGCTCGCTGGCAGAGAGCCTTGACTTGCGCCGGGATGAGGCTCGCCGCAGCAATCGCGCGGCCGAGGAAGCCCGCGCCCAGCTTGCCGCCTTTTTCGACCATGCTCCCGTGGCCATGACGCTGGGTGATACCAAGGGCCGGATCATCCGCGCCAATGCTGCGGTGGCTCAGGCCTATGGACGTTCCGTTGAGACCTTGCCCGCAATGCCGGTGAGCGAGATCGCCGGTTATTGGCCTGAGATCGGCGATCTTCTCGCCGCACATCAGGCAGCACTGACCACCGGTAAGGCCCAGCGCCTGGCCGCGCCGTTCAAGCCCGCGGGGGACCGAGAGCCGCTGGTTTATGACGTCGCGGTCTTTCCGATCTTTGGGTCCGATGGAACCGTGATCCAGATCGGATCGTTGGGGGTCGATGTAACCGAGCAGGAACGCAGCCGGCAGGAACTGGCCCGCTCGCGCGGGACGATCCAGGCGTTCTTCGAGAATATCCCGGCGATGACATTCATCATCGGGCCTGACCGGAATTACGTCTCGGCCAACTCCTATGCGATCGACAACTATGGCTTCGAATTCCTCAGCCCCAAAAGCCTGCTCGGCAAATCGGACCTGACCGGCACGCCCGATCATTGGCACCCGATAATCGCCGAAGCGCACCGGACCGTGATGGAAGATGGCAAGCCGCACGAGGTCGAGACCAGCATCGATATGCCGGGCGGCACTCTGTCGCTTTACGTCAGCCGCTTCCCGATCCGGAATGCGGAAGGCGAGGTCACCCACGTTGGCGGGCTGATTTTCGATCGCACTGCGGAACGGCGCGCCTCGGACCAGGTCGCAGCAACGCGCGAGGCCTTGCACCAGTCGGAAAAACTGGCCGCGCTGGGGCAACTGCTGGCAGGCGTCGCGCATGAGCTCAACAATCCGCTGACCGTGGTCGTCGGGCGCTCGGCGATCCTTGAGGAAAAGCTGAAAGCGACGCCGCACGGCAAGGCGATCGCCGATCTGCGCGAAGCGGCGGATCGCTGCAACCGGATCGTGCGGACGTTTCTCGCCATGGCCCGTCAGTCAGCCCCGCGCCGGGCGGCGGTGCAAGTGGGCGATGCGATCGAGGCGGCGCTTGACATGACCGCCTATGGTTTGCGCTCCTCGGGAATCGAACTGGTCCGCAAGTTCGACGAGAATCTGCCCGAGGTCGATGGCGATGAAGACCAGCTGGTCCAGGTCTTTACCAACCTGTTGATCAATGCCCGCCACGCGCTGGAAGAGCATCGCCCCGAAGGCGGCAAAGTGACGATTGCCACGCGGGTCAAAGGTGACAAGCTGCTGGTCGAGATTGCCGACAATGGGCCCGGCGTTTCCGCCGAACTGGTCAGCCGGATCTTCGAACCGTTCTTCACCACCAAGGCGGTGGGCGATGGCACCGGAATGGGCCTCGCGATGTCGCGCGGGATGATCGAGGAGCATGGCGGGAGGCTGCTTTACAGCGATGCCAAAGGCGGCGGGGCGGTGTTTACGGTCGAGCTGCCAATCACCGCCGCGCTCGCCAACGCCAAGCCCGAAGGCGATAGCGAGCAACCTCACGAAATGGGCCGCGGGCGCGTGCTGGTGATCGACGATGAACCCAGCATCCGCGGCCTGCTGGTCGAGATTCTCGAGGGGATCGAACTCGATTGCAGCGAATGCGGCGACGGCGCGGCGGCGCTTGAGCTGCTGGGCCGGCAGGACTTCGACCTGGTGTTCTGCGACGTGCGGATGCCGGTGATGGACGGGATCCGCTTTCGTCAGCACCTGGCCGATACGCACCCGGCACTGCTCGACCGGCTGGTGTTCATCTCGGGCGACGTGCTCCAGAGTGGTAGCGCCCGCCGGGCTGAAATTGCCGGCCATGCCTTTGTCGAAAAACCCTTCAATCCCGCCGAAGTCCGCGCACTGGCGCTGAGCCTACTTGACGGCCAAGGAGACACACCATGACTGCCAATGCCCGCATCATCATTTGCGATGACGACGACCTGGTCCGCGCAATGCTGGTCGATTTCCTGGCGGACGAGGGCTATGAGGTGAGCGGCGCGGCCAACGGCGCCGAACTGCGCGCGGTGCTGCCCAGGTTGCGCCCGGATCTGGTGATCTGCGATCTCAAGATGCCCGGCGAAGACGGCCTTTCGCTGACCCGCTGGATGCACGGCGAAGGGCACTGCGCGGTGCTGATGCTGACCGCGATGGGCACCACCACAGACCGCGTGGTCGGGCTGGAAATGGGCGCCGACGATTACCTGACCAAACCGTTCGAACTGCCCGAACTGCGCGCCCGGGTGAAAGCGATCCTGCGCCGCTCGATGACTGCCCCGGAAGGCCCGGCGGCCAAGGCTCCGGCGCGGGTCCAGATCGGCCGCTGTGTGCTCGATACCGAGATGAAAGCGCTGTTCGACCAGGCCGGTGAGCGGGTCGCGCTGACCGCGATGGAATACGATCTGCTGCGCACCTTCATCACCCACCCGCGCCGCCCGCTCAACCGCGACCAGCTGCTCGAACTGGCGCACCACAAGAAGTGGGACCCCTATGACCGCTCGGTCGACAACCGGATCGCCAGACTGCGCAAGAAGGTAGAGCGCGATCCGGCCAAGCCCGCGACGATCAAGACCGTTCACGGCGAAGGCTATATGTTCGTGCCCGAATGAGCGGTTACAACTGTTACCCAAAGGCGTCCCGCGCGACATAATTCCCGTACAGGCGCGGGCCAGAGCGGCTCCATCGGCGCCAGCCGGCGCCATTCGAATTATGGAGTTTGCGATCATGGATCGCATGGCCCAGGCCATTGCCGCTGCACTGCGCGTGCTCAATCCGGCCCGCGCGGAACCCTTGGCGCCTGGTGAGAGAGACCGGACCGGCAGCTGCGACAATTGCGACAGGCGCGCTGACAACTGCGACAAGATTCCGCCGCGCGCGACATAACTTGCCGACAACCAGTCCCCAAAGGCTCTCCATCGGCAGTGCTGCCGGACCTATCAAATGGAGAGCAGACCATGACCCCCAAGACCTCCGCCCGCCGCCTGCTGAGCGGTGCCGCTTCGATTTCCGCGCTGGCCCTCAGCCTGGCGCTGCCGGGAACCGCCCATGCCCAGGATAGCTGGACCGGTGGCACGTCGAGCGACTGGAGCACCGGCAGCAACTGGCAGGACGGCACCGCACCGACGGCTGGCGACGATGCGGTGATCGATACGATCACGCCCAATCCGGCCCGGGTCGATGGCACCAGCGCCGCAGCGCCCTTTCTGTCGATCGGCCGGACGAACACCGGCACGCTGGATATCATCAACGGCGGGAAGATGGACAATACCGTGGTCCTGATCGGCCAGAATGCCGGAAGCTCGGGCGCGGCACTGGTCGATGGGCCGACTTCGTTCTGGCAGTCATCGATTTTCGAGGTTGGTGTTCACGGTGAAGGTTCGCTGCTGGTCCGCAACGGCGGTACTCTGGACAGTAATGCCGCGGCTATCGGCTTTGAAGCGGACGGCACCGGGCTGGTGATCATTGATGGCAGCGGGTCGAGCTGGAGCAACGCTGGCACGATCAACATTGGCCACGCGGGAAGCGGCACATTGATCGTGCGCAATGGCGGTGTGGTCAATGCCGGGAACGATAGCTACATCGGCCGCGAGCCGGGATCGACCGGTGCGCTACGCGTCGATGGGGCGGGTTCACAGTTCAACCTGGGTGTCAACGATCTCTTCCTCAACAATGGCACGATCGACATCACGAATGGCGGCGCAGTCGATACCCGCGATCTCTACGCAAGCGGCGGGGTCAATGTCAGCGGAGCAGGCTCGCTATTTGACGGGCGGTTCCTCCATATCGGCTTCGATGCATTTGGCACTCTGACCGTTGCTGGTGGCGGCAAGGTGCAGGCCAATTCAGCCGTGTTCGGTGCCTCGACCGGAGTTTCGGGCATAGGCAGCGTCGATGGCCCCGGTTCGGTTCTCGACACCTCATTTGGAATCTTTGTCGGCAATTCCGGCAGCGGCATCCTGACGATCAGCAATGGCGGTACGGTCAACACCATGAACGGCCATATCGGTTTCGATCCGGACGCAGGTGGGATTGTCACGGTCAGAGGGGTCGGCTCAAGCTTCAATGCCAGCGACTTCCTCTATGTCGGCCAAGGCGGCGTCGGCTTGCTCGATGTTCGCGAGGGCGCCCTGGTCACCAGCGGGATCGGGGCAATCGGTCTCAGCGCCGGTTCGAGCGGCCTGGCTTCGGTCAGGGATAGTGGTTCGGCCTGGAACCTCACCGATGCGCTCTATGTCGGGCATTCGGGTACCGGCACGCTGGCCTTGCGCGATGGCGGCACGGTCAGCAGTACCAATGGCTTCGTCGGCTTCAACCTTGGCGGTGATGGCCGGGCCGAGATCGATGGCACTGGATCGAAGTGGACCATGAGTGGCGACCTGCACATCGGCACCGGCGGCACGGGCGTGATGACCGTGACCAATGGCGGCGTCGTCACCAATGCGGTCGGTTATGTCGGCCACGGTACCGGATCGACCGGCGAGGTCAGGGTAGACGGGGCCGGAGCGAACTGGACCAATTCGGGCGCGCTGATTGTCGGCAACTTTGGCGATGGCACGGTCAACTTGCGTAATGGCGGCACGCTCAATTCGCTTTCGGGCACGATCGGATCGCAGGCCGGCTCGACCGGGATGGTCGATGTACGCGGCATCGGATCGCTGTGGGCCACCGGGCACCTTGCGGTTGGTTATGAAGGCCAGGGGCAGCTGGTACTTATGGATGGAGGCGAAGTGTGGGCGCAGAACGCTGACCTTGGTTACAATCCCGGTGGTCTGGGCAGCGCGGTCATTTCGGGCGCCAATTCCAGGCTGTCGCTGAGCGGTATCCTGCTGGTTGCCGATTCGGGAATGGGCGGCCTGGTGGTCAGCAATGGCGGCACGGTGACCAGCTCGATGGGTCTGATTGCACGCAGCAACGGATCGACCGGCACGGTGACCGTCGCGGATGCCGGGTCGAGCTGGCAGATTGCCAACGATCTCCATGTCGGGATTGATGGGCTGGCCTACCTGAGCATCTACACCGGCGGCAATATCAACAACTTCAACGGGGTTGTCGGATCGAATGCCGGTGGTGCCGGGATCGTCACCGTCAGCGGGGGCGGGGCCAGCTGGGTCAATGTCGGCGACCTGACGATCGGGCAGGACGGGTTCGGCAACATGGCGGTCCGTTCGGGCGGCTATGTCGGCAGTCAGGATGCCTATGTCGGGCGCAACGCCGGTTCGGACGGTTCGGTCGAAGTCGAGGGCGCCGGGTCGCTGTGGAATGGCAGCAATGCCTTGACGATCGGCCATGCGGGCACCGGCTCGCTCGCGATCCGCACCGGCAGCGAAGTGCACAGCGCGATCGGTATCGTCGGAAGCCTGGGCGGCAGCCATGGCGAAGTCGAGGTGCTGGGCACCGGATCGCAGTGGATCAACAGCGGATCGCTGCTGGTCGGCAATTTCGGCGCGGGCACCCTGACCATCGCCCAGGGCGGCAACGTCACGACCCCGGTCGCGGTGGTGGGCACCGGTGCGGGCGGCAATGGCCAGATCGCGATCGACGGCACCGGATCGTACCTGCAGGTATCGGGCAACATGACCGTGGGCTCCTTCGGCAACGGAACGGTGACCGTGCGGAGCGGCGGCACCCTGAACGTCGGCGGGACCCTGCGGTTGGCCAGCCAGCCGGGGACGACCGGCGCGCTGATCATCGGGGCCGATTTCAATCAGGCCGCGGTAGCAGCGGGCCATGTCAACGCCGGGGCGATCCAGTTCGGTGCGGGCGATGGCGGGATCGTGTTCAACCACACCGGCAGCAACTATGTCTTCGCCGGGAATATCAGCGGGCAAGGCAACATCAGCTTCATCAATGGCACCACGGTGCTGACCGGCAATTCGAGCGGCTTTCACGGGCAGGCTTCGGTCCAGGGCGGTACTGTGGTGGTCCAGGGTTCGTTCGGAGACCTGCTGTCGGTCAATACCGCCGGCCGGCTGATGGGCACGGGCACGATCGGCGGGGTTTCGGTTCACGGCACGATTGCGCCGGGCAATTCGATCGGCACGCTCAATGTCGGCACCATCGCCTTCAACAGCACTTCGACCTATGAAGTCGAGATCACCCCGGCGGGTGCGGCCGACCTGATCGCCGCGACCGGCAATGTCACGATCAATGGCGGCACGGTCAGGGTGATGAACCCGGTCGGCAGCTATGCGCTGGGCACCCGCTATACGATCATCACCTCTGGCGGCAACGTCTCGGGCACGTTCAGCGGGCTCAGCCTGCTCAATCCGCTGCCCACGCCGTTCCTGACCTTTGCGCTGAACTATGCGCCCAAGGCGGTCTATCTCGATGTGCTGCGCAGCGCGGTCACCTTCGCCTCGGTGGGCCAGACGCAGAGCCAGAAGGCGGCGGGCGCCGGGCTCGACAGCCTGCCGCAAAGCGGTCCGCTGATCGGCGCGCTGGTCCAGCTGACCGGGCCGCAGGCCGCGCAGGCCTTCGATGCGCTTTCGGGCGAGATCCACGCCTCGGCCAAGACCGCACTGATCGAGGACAGCCGGTTCGTGCGCTCGGCCATGGGCGGGCGGATGCGCGACAGCGATGGGCAGGGCTCGATGCTCTGGGCCCTGGGCCTGACCTCAAGCGGCCAAACCGACAGTGACGGCAACGCCGCGCGGCTCGATCGCTCACTCGATGGCGGCCTGATCGGCTTCGATGGCGAAGTGGCCGATGGCTGGCGCGCCGGTGTGCTGGGTGGCTGGTCGCGCAGCGAGTTTTCGGTGCCTGCCCGCGCTTCGGAAGGGCACGCCAGTTCGGTCCATCTCGGCGCCTACGCCCATGGCCGGTTGGGCCAGCTCAACCTGCGGCTGGGCGCGGCGCAGAGCTGGCACAAGCTGCACACCGCCCGTGTAGCTGCCTTCCCCGGCTTTGCCGAAAGCCTGACCGCCAGCTACAGCGCCCGCACGCTGCAGGGCTTTGCCGAACTGGGCTATACCATCAAGGCCGGCTCGCTCGATCTGGAGCCCTATGCCCAGATCGCCGCGGTGAGCCATCACACCAACGCGATTGCCGAAAGCGGCGGCACGGCAGCACTGGGCGGCAGCGAGCGCACCGAAACCCGCACTTTCAGCACGCTGGGTCTGCGGGCCGCGGTTGGCCTGGGCCAGGACGGCAAGCTCACCCTGGGCGCGGGCTGGCGGCACGGCTTTGGTGCGGACGAACCGCTGGCCACGCTGCACTTCGCTGGCGGTGCGCCCTTCACGATTGCCGGAGTGCCCGTGGCCGGGGACATTGCCGATCTGGAAGCCGGCGTGGACTTCAGCCTGAGCCGCAACCTGCGGGTGGGGCTGTCCTATGGCGGCCAGTTCGGTTCGGGCAGCAGCGACCATTCGGGCCGCGTCGCGCTCAGCCTGAAGTTCTGAGCGGCTGGCGCACCTGATAGCCTGCTTGAGCGACCCGGCAGGTTATCCGCACGGCTGGCAGGACTGCTCTCCAGCCAGCTGCAACGGGGGGAGGGCCGGAGGATGAATCCTCCGGCCCTTTTCGCGTGCAGGGCCCCGCGCAAGTCTTGCGCATTGACGCGAGCGGCGGCGGCGGGCAGTCAGTCCAGCGATGAGCCTGCGTCCCTTCCATCTCGCCTTTCCCGTCCGCGATCTTGAGGAGGCCCGCGCCTTCTGGGGCGGGGTGATGGGCTGCCCTGAAGGGCGCAGCAGCGAGCAATGGATCGATTTCGATTTCTATGGCCACCAGATCGTCGCCCATTGCACCGGGCAGGCGGCGGACGATGCCGGGAACAACCATGTAGACGGCCACGGCGTGCCAGTGCCGCACTTCGGGATCGTGCTTGAACTGCAGGACTGGGAGGACCTGGCCGAGCGGCTCAAGGCGGCGGGGACGAAGTTCGAGATCGAACCCTATGTCCGCTTCAAGGGGCAGGTCGGCGAACAGGCGACCATGTTCTTCCGCGATCCCAGCGGCAATGCCATTGAAATGAAAGCCTTTGCCGATCTGGGGCAACTGTTCGCGAAATAGGGAGCTGCCGATGCTGCGCCGCCTGCTGATTGCCGTGCTGGCCGTGCTGGCCTGGGCTCAACCGGTCGCTGCCCGTCCGCTGCTGCTGATCTCGATCGACGGGCTGCGCCCGGGCGATGTGATCGAGGCCGACAAGCGCGGGTTGAAGGTGCCAACGCTGCGTCGGTTTCTGGCGGAAGGCAGCTATGCCAGCGGCGTGCGCGGGGTGCTGCCCAGCGTGACCTATCCCAGCCATACCACGCTGCTGACCGGGGCCAGTCCGGCGCGGCACGGGATCATCGCCAACCAGACCTTTGATCCCCGGCAGATCAATGCTGCGGGCTGGTTCTGGTACGCGCAGGATATCAAGGTGCCGACCCTGTGGGATGCGGCCCGGCAGGCCGGGCTATCGGTTGGCAATGTCCACTGGCCGGTCAGCGTCGGGGCGCGGGCGATCGACTGGAACCTGCCGCAATACTGGCGCACCGGCCACGCTGACGATGCCAAGCTGCTGGCCCTGCTGGCCACTCCGGGGCTGCTGCGCGATCTGGAGCAGGCGCGCGGCGAACCCTATGCGCAGGGGATCATCGAGGACATCGATGGCGATGAGAACCGGGGGCGCTTTGCCGCCGCGCTGATCCGCCGCCACAAGCCGGGTTTCATCACGGTCTATTTCACCGCGCTTGACCATACCCAGCACGAGGATGGCCCCGATACCGCCAGCGCTCGCGCGGTGCTGGAACGGATCGACAGCGCCGTCGCCCAGGTGATCGCGGCCCAGCAGCAGGCGCATCCCGATACGGCGATCGCGCTGGTCAGCGACCATGGCTTTGCCCCGGTCGGCACCGAGGTAAACCTGTTCCGCGCCTTTATCGACCAGGGCCTGATCACCCTGGGGCCGGACGGCAAGGTGCAAAGCTGGCAGGCGATGCCCTGGCCCAGCGGGGGCAGCGCAGCGGTGGTGCTGGCCGATCCGGCCGACAGCGCAGCCCGGGCAAGGACGGCTGCGGTGCTGGCCGCGCTCCAGGCCGATCCGGCCAGCGGGATCGCCAGCATCGCCGATCAGGCCGCAATCAAGACCTTGGGCGGCAATCCGCAGGCGGCCTTCATGGTCGATTTCCGGATCGGCACCAGCGCCGGAACTTTTGCCAATCTGGCCAAGGGGCCCTACGCCGCAACCGCGAACAAGGGCACCCACGGCTGGTTCCCCGATGCGCCCGAAATGCGCGCCAGCTTCTTCATCATGGGGCCGGGCATTCCCAGGGGTCGCAACCTGGGCGAGATTGATCAGCGTGCGATCGCACCCACGCTGGCGCGGATCATGGGCGGCAAGCTGGGCGGCGCGGAGGTTCCGGGCCTGAAGTTCTAGGGTCAGGACCTATTAACCGCGCCTTCGAGGCACCGGAATGGCGAACATATCGGAGGGAAATTCACGCAGGGAAGGCTGGTTGCCTTTCCAAGGGAATTTCCTTTCGAGATGGAAGCCATTCCGGTGTCCCGAAGGGATTTGGCCAAAATGGCCCATTGCCGCGTCAGGAAGTCTTGAAATATCGACATATTCCAGCGCCTTCCTTCCTTGCACTGAGCCATTTTGACTCAAACCTCGAAGGCGCGGTTAATAGGTCCTGACCCTAAATCGACGCGTCTTCCAGCACGGCAGCGCGCAGCTCTTCGATCCCCATGCCCTTTTCGCTGCTGGTCACGTGGACCACCGGATAGGCGGCGGGGTGCTTGCGCGCCTCGGCCTGGGTGGTGAGCAAGACCGCTTCCAGCTCGCTGGCCGTGATCTTGTCGGCCGCTGGGCGAAGACGACCAGTACGCGATCACAACTCTCCTGGCGCGGATCATCGGAGCGAGATTCGGCAGCGCGGAGGCAAAGCGCTGGAGTTCGAGCTCAGAGCATCTTCCAAACTGGCGGTTGGCAAGGCGAGCGCAAACAAGCTTCGCGTACGCTAAATATGGGCCAGTTTCCCCGACCTAAACCCAAGGCTGAGTTCCGAAGCCGCCGCTAAATGTGAGCCAATTCCAACACGGCGAATCTGGCTTCAGGAGGCTTGAAGCACCGACGAAACATATCTGCGTGTCATTTCCCGCACCATTCGCCTGTTCGAATCAAGTCCAAGTTTGGCGCGTTGCTCTGCCTCAGCTTCGGAGTTCGATGACTTAACCAAAGCCTTGCAGGCTCGATAACGAGTCATGTCGCAATCGCTGTTGGCTGAGATATGTGCCAAAGTGTCGTCCACATCGGCGTCGTTCAAAGCCCCCGCAATTTCAAATATGCTGGGAGAGGATTTTGCCGACATAACGTGACTTATTACGTTTTTATCCGTGTCAAAATAATACTGATAAATATACTGAAATGCCGGATTTGCGTCCATTATGTTGATAGAAACTGACATTGATTCCGGAGGAAACTGCTCATGAACATCTTGCAGTGCTCGATAGAGAAGTATGTCACCTTCTTTCAAATTTCTTTCTTTTATAAATTTCAATCCTGCGCTTTCTCCGATGTATCCGTCTAGATCACTGTAATCGTATTCATAATACTTACTCAGATATCCTGGGCCAAAATATCCTATCGTAAGAAAATTAAAATTGTGATCATGCGCCATCTCATAGATGAACGCGTCAGGCTTTTTTATATATTCGAAATCCTGGTGAGAAGACCAGCAATTTACTCTGAGGAATGAGTTTCTCCCAAGATTCCGTAGTATCAGAGAGCCTACACCATATCTATTGTCGCTTTGATCGGAAAGGTTGTTGGTCAGGGAATCGATAACAAACCGGCCGAAGAAGTTTCTATCGTTTGCGAGCTTCTTAAGCAGCGGAGCTGCCTCTACCAAGGACTCCTGTTCAGCAGCATTGAACTTCCCGTCGATATAGAGTTCGCAGAACTCGTCGAGACCGATGCTGCCATCTTCGTCGCAATCAATTTGCAGAGCCACTTAAGCCTCCTCCTTGGCCTTGCTTGCCAGAAAATCGAGCGTTGCCCTTGCCGCGCGTCTGACGGAGGGGTTTACATCGTCATCGACCATTTTTTTGGCGATTTCTGCGCCTGCAGCCGGGTCGATCGCCAGCAATTCGCGCACCGCATACCAGCGCTGGTAGAACGGTCCTGTCAGCGCCAGCTTCTTGATAACTTCGGCTCTGTCCGGCGTTCCAATGTTTCTGAGCGTAGAAAGGAGAAACATTGATCGCGCAGCTTTCCCATTGCGGGGGTGGAGCTCGCGGTAAGCAAGAGATTCGGCATCGAAATCGACTGAGACACTTGCTGAAAGCGATGGAATTGAAATCTGAACATATACGCAAGGGCTCGTTATCTTGTCGATCGATATCGCTTGGCAGGCACCGTCAATTTCGAGCGTTTCTCCTAGCACGAGTTCGGCGGGCTCCGCGAACCGACAGGCGGAGCCCATAAAGTCCGATTCTTCGCAGATTCGATCACATTGCCACTGGCGGAAGGTCATTGGTCGTCCAGATAGCAGCCTATAGAATTCCTTCTGGCCCGAAAACTGTACAGTTTTCCCCGCCATCCGACTGACAAAGTCAATTGGAGAAACGGATGAAACTTGTATCGAAAGATTTTCTCCATCGAAAATTCTGATCATCGAGAATGGCGAAGAAGGGCTATATGTATCATGCGGGAATGGCATGAATGCGTCAGGAATATATCTTGCGCTATGAACATAGTATTCAATATGCATCAAAATCCAACGCAAATCGCCATCAAGAAATATTTTAATATTGGATTCCGCTTCAGATATACGATTAGATTGTACCAGGTCTTCAACTTTATCTGACAATTCGCAAATAAGAGGGTGTTGTCGCAAAAGGCTCTCTTGGATAGCCTGATACGATCGGTAGCATTCAAGAAGTGGGGGCCGCTTCATATCCAAGCCTGTTTGCTAACTGCCTATATTTCGCACAGCATCTATCGCACAATGAAATTGCGCGATTCAATTTATTAAGAATCGCGCAATTCCGATCAACGAATTACAATCGAGAACAGAAGCATCAGAGATATAAGCGCCGGATGAGCAACCGAATCTTCGGCAATTCCGGGATCGCTGCAAATAACATTGGTATCGAGGTGCGGAATTTCATTGATATCAATAGAAGTCATGTTGACATCCCCAATATTATAGACCGAATCTAGCTCGGCGTTGCAATTTGGGCATAATTCGATCTTGGAGTCAACGATCTGAGTTTAAAAATTAAGAATATCGTTTGGACATTGGCTGCGTGACTGGAGCATCGCTTGCAACATCGAGATTTTGGGATCAATTCAAGAGCTCCAACAACCAATTGATTGCGGTCCCCCAGGGGAAGACAGCGATGAATTGAGTCATTGAACTCATATTGCCGCGTCTTCGACTACAGCAGTGCGCAGTTCCGCGATCCCCATGCCCTTTTCGGATGAGGTGACGTGTACCATCGGAAAGGCGGCCGAATGCTTGCGCGCTTCGGCCTGGGTGGCGAGCAGGACCGCTTTCAGTTCACTGGCCTTGATCTTGTCGGCCTTGGTCAGCACCAGCCGATAACCGACCGCCGCCTCGTCGAGCATCTTCATCATCTCGCGGTCGACGTCCTTCACCCCGTGGCGGCTGTCGATCAGCACCAGGGTGCGCTTCAGCTCGACCCGCCCGCGCAGATAATCGCGGACCAGCCGCTTCCAGTTCTCGACCACCTTGAGCGGGGCCTTGGCAAAACCATAGCCGGGCATGTCAACCAGCCGCAGCCGGGTGGGCGTGCCCACTTCGAAGAAGTTCAGTTCCTGCGTCCGGCCCGGGGTAACCGATGCGCGCGCGATCGCCTTGCGCCCGGTTACCGCGTTGAGCAGGCTGCTCTTGCCGACGTTGGAGCGCCCGGCAAAGGCGATCTCCGGCGCGCCGGGATCGGGCAGGAACTTGAGCGCCGGGGCGCTCAGCAGGAAATCGACCCGGCCCGCGAACAGGCGGCGGGCCTGTTCGTTCAGGCTGTCTTGTTCCACCCTATTTGCCCCGGGTCTTGGCCCGCTCGGCATCGACGGTATCCTTTTCGGCCTGGGCCTTCAATTGCGGATGCTTCGAATAGAGATAGGCCTGCTGGGCAATGGTGAGCACGTTCGAGGTGATCCAGTAAATCAGCAGTCCGGCCGCGAAGGGCGCCATGATAAACATCATGAGCCACGGCATCAGATCCATGATCTGCTGCTGGGCCGGATCCATCTGCGCCGGGTTAAGTTTGAACTGCAGCCACATGGTGATCCCCAGCAGCAGCGCCAGCAGGCCGATGCCCAGAAACGCCGGGGGGGTGAAGTCAAGATAGCCGAACAGGTTCAGGATATGCAGCGGATCGGGCGCGGAAAGGTCCTTGATCCACAGCGCGAAGGGCTGGTGGCGCATTTCGACCGCCAGGATCAGCACCTTGTAGAGCGCGAAGAACACCGGGATCTGCAGAAGGATCGGCAGGCACCCGCCAAGCGGATTGACGCCTTCCTTCTTGTACAGCGCCATGATTTCTTCCTGCTGCTTCTGCTTGTCGTCCTTGTAACGTTCCTGGATCGCCTTCATCTTGGGCTGGATCGCCTTCACTGCGGCCATCGAGGCGAACTGCCTCTGGGCGACGGGGAACATCACGCCGCGCACGATCAGCGTCAGCAGCATGATCGCCACGCCGAAGTTGCCAACCAGACCGAACAGCGACTTGAGCAGCCAGAAGATCGGCTTTTCGAACCAGCGGAACCAGCCCCAGTCGATTGCCAGGCCAAATTTGGGAATGCCGGCTGCCTCGTACTTGTCGAGCACCGAGCTTTCCTTGGCCCCGGCGAACAGGCGGGTCGAAACCGCGCTGCTCTGGCCCGGCCCGATCGCGGCGTCAGGATAGATCAGGTCGGCCCGGTAGAGCCCGCCGCCCAGCGCGCGGAAGCCACTACTGGCCTGGGCCTTGGCATCGGGCACCAGCGCGCTCATCCAATAGATGTCAGTAAAGCCGATCCAGTCGGTCTTGCCCGGGTTGGTCAGCTGCTTGGCTTCGGTCACTTCATCATAGTCCGGACCGAACGAGACCGCGTCGTCAAAGGCACCGAACGGCCCGGCGTGGACGTTCCAGGTGTCGATCGAGGCGGTCTTTTCGGTCCGCGCGATCAGCGCATAGGGCTTGGCGGTCAGCGCCGCCTGGCCGCCATTGCTGACTTCCTGTGTGACGGTCAGCATGTAATCGGCGTCGATCGCGTAGGTCAGCTTGAAGGTGACCCCGGCGGGGTTGGTCCAGCTCAGCGTGACCGGGCTCTGCGGGGTCAGCTTGGCGCCCTGCGGCGCGGCCCACTGGGTGGCAGGGCCGGGCAGCGCGGCATCGGCGCGGCCATCGGGCAGCCGCCAGCCGAATTCGGCGAACTGCTGGGCCGGCGTGCCGGCCGGCGAGAAGATCCGCTGCGGGCCGCTGTTCTGTTCGACCGCGGCGGTGTGGCGGTTGGTGGTCAGGTCATCGACCGCGCCGCCGATGAGGTTGATCGAGCCCGACAGGCCCGGCGCGGCAATCGCGACACGGGTGGCGGGATTGAGCGCGGTCTTGAGGTCCTTCGCTTCCAGCGCCTTGTCAGCCGCGTCGGTCAGCCCGCCTTCGCGGGTGTGAGCGGGGCTGGTGCTGGCCGAAGCGGCGGGCGCGGGGGCGCTGGCGGCGGGAACGGGCGCCTTGTTGGCGTTGGGATAGAGGTACTTCATCCCCCAGTCCCAGCCGACAAAGATCAGCAGGGTCAGCACGCCTGCAAGGACCATGTTCTTGAAATTCTGGTTGTCCACTCGGGGCGCCCCTGGTTCGCTAGTCAATTCATGTCAGATGGGAAGGCGGCAGGGCCTGTCAAGGCATCGGCCGGTCACGGAACCGGATCGTACCCGTGTCCCCCCCAAGGATGGCAGCGCAATATACGCTTCACGCCCAACCAGCCACCCTTAATCGCGCCGTGCTTTTCGACCGCCTCGATCATGTATTGCGAGCACGACGGGGCATAGCGGCAGCTGGGCGGCAGGACCCGTGAAGGCCCCAGTTGCCAGCCGCGCGCGATCAGGATCAGCAGGCGTTTCATCGGCGCGGCCCGGGCTTGCGGCGGGGCGGATCGCCCTGGCCCTGGGCTGCGCGGGCCAGCGCGGCGGTCAGTTCCTCGCGCAGCCTGGCGAAGTCGCGTTCGACCCCGCCTTCGCGCCCGATCAGCACATGGTCGTGCCCGGCCAGCCCTTCTTGCGGCAGCGCCGCGCGCAGCAGTTCGCGAAAGCGCCGCTTCATCCGGTTGCGGACCACGGCGTTGCCGATCTTCTTGGTGACGGTGATGCCATAGCGCATCGCATCAAGCCCGTTGGGCCGCGCAAGCAAAACAAAACCGGGGCGCGCGATCCGCAGGCCCCGGTTGGCTGCCAGAAAATCGGCCCTCTTGGTCAGGACCGACATGCTGGGCGATTCGCTCAGGCGCTGAGCTTTTTGCGACCGCGCGCGCGGCGGGCGCGCAGGACCTTGCGACCGCCAACCGTGGCGGTGCGGGCGCGGAAGCCGTGACGGCGGGCGCGAACAAGGCGGCTGGGCTGGAACGTACGCTTCATGTCAAAAAACCTCGGAAATCTCTATTCGACTGACCTCATCGTTAGACAGGGCCCGATCGCAGACGCGCGCCGTTAACGGAGGGCAGGGAGTGAGTCAAGGGATTCGGTTTCGAATGGTTGCTCGCACAAAGCCACAAAGTCACAAAGTCGCAGCTCTGCAGCGAAGCTGCTCCAATTCACCCGCTCGGGATTTTCCAGCTCGGATAGCCTTCGGCGATTTCCGCCAACTTTGTGGCTTTGTGACTTTGTGCGAGAATTTCAGTCCAGCTTGACCCACTGGCGCATGTCCGCCGCGGTCAGCCATTTGGCATCGGCATGCGGAACCGAATTGGTCATGGCATAGAATGCGCTGGCCTGCGGCGCATCCATGCCCATATCGCGGTAATAGTCGATATAGGCGCGGTTTTCGGGGGCATCGGCGGGATAGTCCTTGGCCTCACGCCCGTCTTCGTCGGCCCACGAATGGACCGCAAATTCGCTGCCCGGATCGGCAAAGCGCTGTTTGCCGGCCAGGAACAGTTCAACCCCGCCCGAACGCACCGAACCGCCGGATGGAACGTGGGTGGCAATCCCCTGGGCGCGGATCATCCGGCCCAGCTTCAGGTTCGCACGGTCGTCTTCGGTACCGGGACATTCGACCATCTCGATCGTTGCGATGCCGGGATAGGCACGCAGCATGGCCTGGAACTGGGCCGGGCTGGCGCTGTCGGTCACATCGACCAGCGCCGCGCGATTGCCATCAAGCACGCGGAACGGGCCAAACCGGGCGATCCCCTGGGGGATCGGCGCGGGGGCGGTGGCGACATAGCGCTCGGACCCGCCCTCATCGACGTATTCGATCACTTCGACCAGGTCCTCGATCACGATCGTCTCGGCCGCCACGGCAGGGGCCGCGGTGCAGGCGAGCAACGTGAGAGCAAGGGCGGTCAGTGTGCGCATGCCATGCTAATCGCCCGCCGCCCCTTACCGGGTTCACAAGGCCAAAGGTTAAGAAGGGCTTACCGACGATTGTTCCATTCCGGCGCTATCGGCTCGACAGGCCAGTGTTTCTGCGGCACACCCAAGTAATTCGCCGTAGCTGCATGGGGGCAATACTTTGGTCGCGCTGGTCCAGACGGTGGCTTACCTTGGGCTGGAGGCGCGCAGCGTCGAAGTGCAGTGCCAGATCGCGCCGGGCCTGCCGCGCTTCAATGTGGTCGGCCTGCCCGACAAGGCAGTCAACGAAAGCAAGGAACGGGTCGGTGCCGCACTGGCAGCGATGGGTCTGTCGCTGCCGCCCAAGCGGATCACGATCAACCTCTCGCCCGCCGACCTGCCCAAGGAAGGCTCGCACTATGACCTGCCGATCGCGCTGGCGCTGCTGGCGGCGATGGGGGTGACCGATGCCGAACAGCTGGGTGATTTCATCGCGGTGGGCGAACTGGCGCTCGATGGCCGGATCGTCGCCTCGCCCGGCGTGCTGCTCGCCGCGCTGCATGCCGCATCGCAGGACCTTGGGCTGATCTGCCCGGCCGTGCAGGGCAGCGAGGCGGCCTGGGCCAGCGGTGTGCCGGTGGTGCCCGCGCCCAATCTGGTCAGCCTGCTCAACCACCTCAAGGGCGTGCAGCAACTGGCCCAGCCGCAACCGGGTGAGGCGGAAGCGCCCGGCTTCGGGCCCGACCTCAGGCAGGTGAAAGGCCAGGAAGTGGCCAAGCGCGCGCTCGAGATCGCGGCGGCTGGCGGTCACAACCTGCTGATGATCGGTCCGCCGGGTGCGGGCAAATCATTGCTGGCCAGCTGCCTGCCCGGGATCCTCCCGCCGCTGACCCCGGCCGAGGCGCTGGAAGTGTCGATGGTTGCCTCGGTCGCGGGCACGCTGGAAGAAGGCCGGATCAGCCGCACACGCCCGTTCCGCTCGCCGCACCATTCGGCCTCGATGGCGGCGCTGACCGGCGGCGGCCTCAGGGTTCGGCCGGGCGAGGTCAGCCTGGCGCACCTTGGCGTGCTGTTTTTGGACGAGCTGCCCGAATTCCAGCGCGCGGTGCTCGATTCGCTGCGCCAGCCGCTCGAAACCGGCTCGGTCGATGTCGCGCGGGCCAATGCCCATGTCACTTTCCCGGCGCGGGTCCAGCTGATCGCGGCAATGAACCCGTGCCGCTGCGGGCATCTCGGCGATCCGGCGCTGGCCTGTTCACGCGCGCCGCGGTGCGCCGCCGATTATCAGGCCAAGGTTTCCGGGCCGATGCTCGACCGGATTGACCTGCATGTCGAAGTCGATCCGGTCAGCGCCGCCGACCTCGCCCTGCCGCCGCCCGCCGAAGGCAGCGCACAGGTCGCCGCCCGGGTCGCCGCGGCCCGCGCGGTGCAGACCGCGCGGATGGCCGGAACCAACAAGCGCAGCAATGCCGAGCTTGACGGCGATCTGCTCGAATTGCACGCCACCCCTGATGAACCGGGCCGCAAGCTGCTGATGCAGGCGGCCGAAGCGATGCGGCTCTCAGCGCGCGGCTATACCCGGATCCTGCGCGTGGCGCGGACCATCGCTGACCTTGCCGGCAGTGAAGGGGTGGGCCGGATCCATGTGGCCGAAGCGCTCAGCTATCGGCGGGTGGCGCCCAGGGCGTAAGTTACCTCAGCACATTCAGCTGCGGCTTGACCGGATAGTCGTCGTACTCGGCCTCGCTCTTGCCGACATCGGAGGCTTCGCGCCATTCAAGTTCGGTGTGGTGTAGCCGGCGTCCGTCGTGGGCGTGGATCGCGATTTCGGCGATCGGCATGCCGTCGCGCGCGTCGCACAGCACCGGGTTGCTGGGAATGCCGACGCCGTACTTCTCACCCCACTGGCGCAGCGCTAGCATCGCGGGAAGCAGGTCGAGCCCCTTGGCGGTCAGGCGGTATTCGATCTTGCGGCGATCCTCGGGCAGCGGCTCGCGCTTCATGATCCCGTGTTCGACCAGCCGGGCCAGACGATTCGACAGGATGTTGCGGGCGATCCCCAGGGTCGAAAGAAACTCTTCAAAGTGGTGCAGGCCGTTGAAGCTGGCGCGCAGGATCATGAAGCTCCAGCGTTCGCCCATGACCTCGAGAGCAGCGGGAAGCCCGCAGTTCTGCATGTCATTCAGCGGTTCGGTCAGTTTACCCATAGCTTCACGTCCCCTTGCCCGAAGGCAGCCTAACTCAATTGCTCTTCCAGTTGCACAAAAAAATCTTTGCTGCGGCGCACAGTTTCTAGTTGCAACTGAAAACCTATCGCATTAGGTAGCGATTAGCAACGCAAATCGAGTCTCCCTCCCAGGACCCCTTTCGATCCCTGCGTGCAAGACAGGAAAGGGATTTAGACATGACCGCAATTTCGCAGCAATTCTCGCGCGGCCTGCTGGCCGCTGGCCTCGCTCTGGCTGGCACCGTGCTCAGCTTCTCGGCCACCACCACCCCCGCGCATGCCGGCGCCAGCCGCAACGTGGTGAAGCTTTCGACCGCGCTGGCCGCGCCGAAGAGCAAGGTGGTGAACGGCGTGATCTGGAACTGCGCGGGTGATACCTGCACGGCTCCGATCGATGGTTCGCGTCCCGAAAAGACCTGCGCCCAGGTGGTGAAGGCATTTGGTACGCTTTCGGCATTCACCGGCCCGAAGGGTGAATTCGGCGCTGAAGATCTTCAGCGCTGCAACGCGGCTGCCTGACCGCGCCAGGGCCGCCCCCTTATAGGCCCCAGGCAAATCCTCAACAGCCCCCTCCATGGCCTCCGTTCGCAAGAACGGGGGCCTCTTTTCTTGGGGTTCAGTCCAGCAACCCCCGCTCCACCAGTTCGGCGCGCAGGCTGTCGGCTGCGGTAAAGTGGTGCGCGTGCCAGCCGCTGGCGCGGGCGCTTTCCACATTGGGCAGGCTGTCATCGACGAACAGCATCGCCGGCGGGGCATGGCCAAAGCGCGCGGCGGCGAGCGCGTAGATCGCCGGATCGGGCTTGGCGAGCTTCTCGTCACCCGAAACCACGATGTCGCGAAACAGGTCGAACAGCGGCCAGGTCGGGCGGAACTGCGCCCAGGTGTCGGCGCCGAAATTGGTGATCGCATAAAGCGGCACGCCCGCGCGGTGCAGGTCCTGCACCAGATCGACGCTGCCCGGGACCGGGCCGGGGATCGTCTCGTTGAACCGGGTCAGCCAGGCGCGAATCAGGCGGGCGTGATCGGGATAGAGCGCGCTGCGCTCGGCGATCATCTCCTCGGCGGCGCGGCCGGCATCGTGCTCGCCGTGCCAGGACAGCGGGATTACCTCGTCCATGAACCAGGCCCGCTCGGCCGGATCGGGGATCAGTTCGCGAAAGGGCAGGTCACGTTCCCACTGGACCAGCACCTTGCCGACATCGAACACCACCGCCTCGATTCGCCCGGTCATTGCCAAATTCCCCTGCAGCAAAAAAGGTTTCGGCCCGCGCTCCGGTGGGAGGCGGGCCGCAATGGTTTCAACCGGATCCGCATGCGGACCCCGCCGGGACTTAGCCCTGGCGCGCCTTGAAGCGGCGGTTGGTCTTGTTGATCACATAGGTCCGGCCACGACGGCGGATCACGCGGTTGTCCCGGTGACGGCCCTTGAGCGACTTGAGGCTGTTGCGAATCTTCATTGGTTCCTCGGTGCGGCTGCTGCCGCTGAAAACTTGAAGTGGCGCCGTTAGTGGTGACTCGGTTGGAAGTCAACCAAGGAGTCACCTCCCCCTCCATGGGGGAGGGATACCGCAGCTTGTGAGCTTGCTCGCTAGCGCAGGTTGGGTGGGGGTGCGCTCGCGGCCTTACTCGTAGTTTGTCGCGCGCTCACCCCCATCCAACTGCGACTAGGCGGCACAGCCGCCAAGTCTGCGTATCCTTCCCTCATCAAGGGGGAAGGGTCCCTTGCTATCTCCTATTCATCCGGATCGCGCACCTTGAACGGATCGGTCGGCACCGGCTTGGACGGCAAGGGCATGCGCGGCAGGTCCTTGTCGCTGTTCGCGGCTTGCAGCAGCATCGCGGCCATGATCGTGGCTGCCTGGCGCAGATCATCGCCGCGCAGGTGGTCCAGCGTGTCGATCGAGGTGTGGTGGACCCGGCTGTCATAATCGAGCGGGTCCTGGATGAACTGGTATCCGGGCAGCCCGATCGCCTGCATGAAGACGTGGTCGGTGCCGCCGGTCTTGCCGGTCACCACCCGGCCGGCGCCCAGGCTGGCGAAGGGGTTGAGCCATTTGCCCAGCATGCCTTCGGCCGCGATGTTGCCTTCGGCATAGATCCCGCGGATCTTGCCGCCGCCATTGTCGAGATTGAAATAGGCCTTGAGATCGCCGTAGCCCGGCTTGGGCGTGATCGGCCAGGCCTGCGACCAGGCCGAATAGGCGGCGATCCCGGTCAGCTTGGGGTCGATCGGGCGGCTGGCCAGGTGGCGGTCGATATAGGCGCGGCTGCCCAGCAGGCCCTGTTCCTCGCCCGCCCACAGTGCAAAGCGGATCGTGCGGCGCGGCTTGACCCCCAGCCGCATCAGGATCCGCGCGGCTTCCAGCACCACCACGCTGCCCGCGCCGTTGTCGGCCGCACCGTCACCGGCGATCCAGCTGTCGAAGTGCGCGCCTGCCATGACATAGCCAGCCTTGGGATCACTGCCCGGGATTTCGCCGAACAGATTTTCGGCCATCAGGTTGCTTGCATCGAAGCGGGCGGCCAGCGCCAGTTCCAGTGTGGGCGCAGTGCCGGTGGTGGTCAGCCGGGCGAGCCGGCGATAGTCCTCTGCTGCCACTTCGAAAGCGGGCAGGGCCAGGGTTTCGCCCGGACGGAAATTGTAACCTTCGCCGTGCACCAGCTTGCCGTCGCGATAGCTGATCCGCACCATGGCCACTGCGCCTTCGGCCTTGAGGAAGCGGCTCAGCTCAAGCGGGAAATTGGTCCGTTTGGCGCGGCGGTCGGCGGCATGCGGATCGAAGCTGGGCAAATCGTACTTGTCGTATTCGCCGATCTGCTTGTCGTCATAGCGCTGGAACGCGGGCTTGCTCGGCTCGCCGCTGGTCCCCGGCATCGAAATCAGCACCACCTTGCCGGCCAGCTTGCCCTTCCACTGGGCAAAGTGTTCGGCCTTGCTCATCGGGGCGAGCACCACCGGCGCGCGCAGCGTTCCTTCGGTGGGCGGAGACCAGGCGACGGGGATCGCGGTCAGTTCGATCCGGCGCGGCGTGACCATCACCGCGCGGTAGCTGTCGACGTTCCAGCCCAGCCCGAATTCGAACCCTTCGCGGTGTACGTTCTGCAGCCCCAGCCGCGTCATCCGGGCGGTCGCCCAATCGGCGGCGCGGCGATAGCCTTCGGAATTGGTCAGCCGCGGGCCGATCCCGTCAAGCAGTTCGGACGCCATGACCATTGCCTCGCTGCGGTTGAGGCCCTCGTCCATCACCGCCGCCACCTGGCCTTCGCTGGCATCGGCCAGCAGCGGGGCCGGGCTGGTTGCCAGCATCGCCAGCAATGCCCCGCCGCCCAGCAGCGCCTTCCTGATCATCATTGTTCTCCCCTGTCTGATCTTGGTGCCCTTGCTTACACAACGGCACGTCCAGGCCAAGGGGGGAGGCGGCCTATTGGCTGCGGATTTCCGAAAGCCTACGTTCCCATTGCAGTGCATGGCTGACGATGGTGTCGAGATCGGCGTATTTCGGTTCCCACGGCAGCGTGGCCTTGATCCGGCGGTTGTCCGAAATCAGCGAATCCGGATCGCCGGCGCGGCGCGGGCTGAGCTTGCGCTCGATCGTCAGGTTGGTGACCCGATCGACCGCGTCTAGCACTTCGAGCACCGAGAAGCCCCGGCCATAGCCGCAGTTCATCGTCAACGAGCTGGCCGGATCCTGGATCAGCGCTTCCAGCGCCAGGACGTGGGCCTGGGCCAGGTCCGCTACGTGGATGTAGTCGCGCACCCCGGTGCCATCCGGCGTGGCATAGTCGGTGCCGAACACCTCGACATGGCTGCGCTTGCCCAGCGCCGCCTCGACCGCCACCTTGATCAGGTGGGTCGCGCCGGCGGTTGATTGCCCGGTGCGCGCGCGCGGATCCGCCCCGGCGACGTTGAAATAGCGCAGCGCACAGAAGTTGAGCGGGTGCGCGCGGGCGACGTCGGCCAGCATGGTCTCGGTCATCAGCTTCGACATGCCATAGGGATTGATCGGTGCCTTGGGGCTGTCCTCGCTGACCGGCGAGACTTCGGGAATGCCATAGGTCGCCGCGGTCGAGCTGAAGATGAAGTGCGGCACCCCGCCGGCCACTGCGCTGGCGATCAGCGCGCGGCTCTTGGCGGTGTTGTTGTGATAGTACTTCAGCGGGTTCTCGACCGATTCGGGCACGATGATCGAACCGGCGAAATGCATCACCGCCTTGATCCCCTGTTCGGCAATGATCCGGGCCAGCAGGGCGCTGTCCTCGATATCGCCTTCATAGAACGGCACCCCTTCGGGCACCGCCCAGCGAAAGCCGGTGGTCAGGTTGTCGATCACTGCGACCGGCCAGCCGGCATCGGTCAGGGCAAGGACCGCGTGGCTGCCGATATAGCCGGCGCCACCGGTAACGAGGACGGGAACTTTGTTGGTCATGACAGCGGCGGATCTAACACGATCAGGCAATAAAGTGGTTAACGCCGATCGGGCCGGGCGCGTTCAGCCGGGCGCAAGGTTCGTGCGCCGATGGACCGGGCGTGGGGCAGGTTTTCGATAAGTGAAGGATCAATCCATGGCCGCAATCCGCGCATCCCTGCCAACCCTTGCCACCGTTGCCCTGCTGGGGCTGACGGGCAGCGCGCTGATGGCGCAGCCGGGGGCCTGGGGCGGGCCGGGCTGGGGGCGGACGGGCTGGGGCGGCACCGCGCGCAGCAGCACGCCGTCGCTGGAAGGCCGGGTCGAAGTTGCCCGCTTCCGCGCCGAAGACCAGCGGGTGCTGGGCATGGGGTCGGTCGCGGTGGTGACCATGTCGGGCGACGCGGAAAATTCCGACCGGCGCTTTGGCGCGACATTTGAAGCTGCGGTTGAAAACCAGCTGCTGCATGCCGGTTATGCCGCCGCGGCCAGCGGTGCGAGCGACGGACAACTGGTCGAAGTGCGGGTGGTGCGCAGGGAAGCGGTGCCCGCCGAACAGAAGCGCAAGCCGCTGTCGGGCGAAATGACCATGGGGGTTTCCAACCATGGCTCGATGATGGGGATCGGCCTGCAGTACGATGCCAGCAAGCCCAAAGCCGCGCTGCTTTCGACCCGGCTCGAAGCGCGGATCAAGGACCGGGCCAGCGGCGCGGTGCTGTGGGAAGGCCGGGCCGAGATGTATTCGCGTGATGGCGACGGCAAGTGGGATGACCAGACTATTGCCGATCGGCTGGCCCAGGCGCTGTTCGATGGCTTTCCGGGCAAGACCGGCGAACAGACGCTCAAACGCTAAGTGCTTGCATCGCGGGGCTATCGGATTCAAAATCGCACCCAGGCCAACAAGGGGAGCCGGCAATGAAGCGTATCGTTCCTGTCCTGGTACTGTCCGGCCTGCTGGCGCTGGCGGGCTGTATGACCCCGGTTGGCCCGGTTGAAGTCACGCGGTTCCATGCCGCCGATGTCTCGATGCTGGGCAAGGGGACGATCTCGGTCGAGCCGGCCCCGGGGATGGATGGCAACAACCTTGAATGGCAAAGCTACCGTGCGGCGGTGATGCGCCAGCTGGTGCTGCTGGGCTACAGCGAGGCCTCGCCTGGCACCGGCACCCAGGTCGCCCACATGGCGATGAGCCGCCAGACGCTGGAGCCGCAGGGCCGCAGCCCGGTCAGCGTCGGGATCGGCGGCTCGACCGGCAGCTATGGCTCGGGCATCGGTCTGGGTATCGGCCTCAACCTTTCGCCCAAGCCCAGCGCGCAGGTGACCACTGACCTGGCGGTGACGATCCGCGACCGCGCCAGCAATGCGTCGCTGTGGGAAGGCCGCGCCAGCTTCACCGTTTCAACCAGGTCGCCGCTGGCCGCGACCACGCTGGGCGCGCCAAAAATGACCGAGGCCCTGTTCAAGGGCTTTCCGGGCCAGTCAGGTGAGACTATCGAGGTCAAATGACCCAGATCACCATCGACGCTGCCTTCGACAGCGGCAATATCGAAGTCCTTGCAATCGACGGCGCCGCTGCCCGGCTGGCCATCCGCAAGGACCATCTTTCGGACTTCTACCAGTGGTTCCACTTCCGCGTCACCAATTGCGCCGGGCGCGAACTGGAACTCAAGATCACCGGGCTGGGCGGTTCGGCCTATCCCGATGGCTGGCCCGGCTATCACGCGGTGGTCAGCGAGGATCGCGAATTCTGGGGCCGCGCCGCCAGCAGCTATGACAAGGATGAAGACGGCGGCACCCTGACGGTGCGCTATACGCCCGACGCCAACCTGGCCTGGTTCGCCTATTTTGCCCCCTATTCGATGGAGCGCCACCATGATCTGGTCAGCCAGGCCGCGCTTGAGCTGGGGGTGGAGCACCGGGTGCTGGGCCGCACGCTTGATGGCCAGCCGATCGACTGCCTTGAGCTGGGCGAGGGCGACCGGCAGGTCTGGCTCTATGCCCGCCAGCATCCGGGCGAATCGATGGCCGAATGGTGGATGGAAGGCGCGCTCGATTGCCTGACCGATTCGGCCGACCCGGTCGGGCGCAAGCTGCGCCAGCTGTGCCGGTTCCACATTGTGCCCAATGCCAATCCAGACGGTTCGCGCCGCGGGCACCTGCGCACCAACGCCGCAGGGATCAACCTCAACCGCGAATGGGAAAGCCCCAGCGCGGAAAAGAGCCCCGAAGTGCTGGCGATCCGCAACGCGATGGATGAAACCGGCGTTGACTTCGCGATGGACGTGCACGGCGACGAGGCGATCCCGGCGGTGTTCCTGGCCGGGTTCGAAGGCATTCCTTCGTGGAACGAAGCGCAGCAGGCCGGGTTTGATCGCTACGCCGCGATCCTCGAACGTCGCACCCCCGATTTCCAGACCCGGCTGGGCTATCCGGTGGCGGGGCCGGGCAAGGCCAACATGACCATGTCCACCAACCAGGTCGCCGAACGCTTTGGCGCGGTGACGATGACGCTGGAAATGCCGTTCAAGGACAACCGGGACTTGCCCTGCGAAGTGCAAGGGTGGAGCCCTGAACGCAGCGCGATCCTGGGCCGGGATTGCATGGGAGCACTGCTGGAGTGGTTGCGGGGGTAGGTTGCCAATTCGATCAGCTGCCCCAGCGGCGTGGTGGCCTGTGTTGCATTCGCAGGTTTGAATGATAGAGATCGCGCACTGACATAGCCAATTTTGTAAGAATAATGTCAGAAATGGTCGCGAGGATTCTCTATTGTCATTCTTCTATTCATCACGATTCTATGATCGTGACTTTGAAAGAACGTCCAAATCTGCTGCGGCAACCGTGCCGGTATTGGCGGAATGCCTGGAAATGGGCGGAGCACGTCCGGTCTCAAGTGTAATTGATATCGGTTGCGGTCGCGGGGTTTGGCTCAAGACTTTCGGAGCCGTCAAAATCGTCGGGCGGGATGGTCCCTGGACAAAGCGGGATCGGCTCCTGATCGACCCGGCAAACTTCACTGCCACGGATCTCTCGATGCCATTCGACGAGCCGGAGCGATTTGATCTGGCGATGTCGCTCGAAGTTGCTGAACATATCGATGCAAGGCAGGCCGACCAGTTCGTCGACAATCTGATTGGACTGTCTGACACCATCCTGTTCTCGGCAGCCATCGATGGACAGGGAGGGCAGCATCATGTCAACGAACAGCCGTTGACCTATTGGGCCGAACGATTTCGGGGCAGGGGCTATGAACTCTTCGATGTCTTGCGGCCCAGGCTCTGGAACAACCCGGATGTCTGCTGGTGGTATCGGCAAAACATGGTTGTATTGTGCAATGACAAAAGTCGGTTCAGGTCGGGGCTGGAGCTTGCGGTCAGATCCAGTCCGGCGATACTTGATCTGGCCCATCCGGCTGGCTTCAGCGAGAAGGCGCGACTTGCCAATCTTTTCTCACCAGAGGAATATGCCGGCAAGTGGCTGGCGCAACTGGGGCGGAAATTTCGCGGCAAGGCTTGAGGGAGCGTGGCTATCCCAGGCTTGATGGCCCAAAGCTGTGCGGCAGCAGGTCGGACAGGCTGAGTTCCAGCACTTCGCTTTCCCCCACGCACAACACCGTTGGGTCGTTGCCCCCCAGTGCGGCCACTTCATTGAGGATCTGGCGGCAGCGTCCGCAGGGGGTGACCGGATCACCCGCACCCACCGCGCCGGCTTTGCCGCCGATCACTGCCACGGCTTCGAGCTTGCCGCGCCAGTCCTCGCTCAGTGCCTTGCCGACCGCGACGGTTTCCGCACACAGTGTCAGTCCATAGCTGGCGTTTTCGACATTGGCGCCGGTCACCACCGAGCCATCGGCAAAGCCCAGCGCCGCGCCGACGTGGAAGCTGGAATAGGGTGCATAGGCCTTGCCCGCGGCTTCGCGTGCGGCTGCGATCAGGCTGTCTTTGCTCCAGCTCATCGGCTGACCACCACCCAGCGCAGCGGCTGGGCCGCGGCTTCGCTTTGCATCATCGTGTTCGCGGTCCACAGCGTCCAGGGCCGGCCGGCATATTCGGGCTGCATGTAGATGGACTCCAGCCAGAGGTTGCGGTCGATCCGCGTGGCAAGGTGATAGCGCTTTTCGAAGGCGCGCGAAATCTTCAGGATCGTCGGCTTGCCGGTGTGGGTTTCGATCTGGTTGAGGAAGGTCATCAGCTCGCTTTCAACCGCGGCATCGGTAACCTTGACCGGGCAATCATCAGCCAGCATGTCAAGCCAGACCGCCGGCGGCAGCATCGCCTTGTCGCGCGCCACCACGGTCATGAAATTGGCTGCCTGCTTTTCGGCCGGCTGGCACGGATCATAGGTGTGGACCGCACCGACCTGCAGCTTGGCGGCCCTGGCATCCTCAAGGTTCTGGGTGAAGGCCGGATCGCGGGCAAAGGCGCTGGCCGAGGCATCGAGATAGGCAAAGCTGACGCCAATCGCCTTGGCCGCCTTCCAGTCCACCGCGCCGTCATCGCTGCCGACCTCGATCCCCTGGACCGGGAAAGCTCCGCGCGCCGGGCGCCAGTGGTGCACCGTCCACCAGCCCCAGGCCGCGCCGATCAGCGCAAGCAGCAGCATGGCGCCAAACAGGCGCAGCCGCCAACGGGAAGACTTGGTGCGTGCCATCGTAGTTACCTTGCGACCCCTGCTTCCTCCCCTTGATGGGGGAGGGATACCGAAGCTTACCCCCGCGAAGGCGGGGGCTAGCGCAGGTTGGGTGGGGGTGACCACTGCGCCAGGACGCAACATCACCCCCATCCAACTTCGACCAGGCGCTTGCAGCACCAAGTCTCCGTATCCTTCCCCCATCGAGGGGGAAGGTTCATCCCCTGATATGCAGCACGCAGATCAGGGTAAACAGCCGCCGCGCGGTGGCGAAATCGGTTTCGACCTTGCCCTCCAGCCGTTCGAGCAGCAGTTCCGCCGCTTCGTTGTGGACCCCGCGCCGGGCCATATCGATCGTCTCGATCTCGGCCGCAGTGGCCTTGCGGATCGCCTGGTAATACGAATCGCAGATCGCGAAATACTCGCGGATCGGGCGGCGGAACCGGCCCAGCCCCAGGATCAGCTGTTCCAGCAACTGCCCGTCCTGGTCCGCCACTTCCAGCAGCAGCCGGCCATCGTCCACCGCCAGTTTGAGCCGGTAGGGGCCTTCATGTCCGGCCTCCCAGGCGCGGCTTGGCTTGAACAGGTTTTCCTCGATCAGGTCGAAGATCGCGATGCGCCGTTCCTGCTCGATATCGGCATTGCGCCACAGGATCGTCGCCTCGTCGAGCTCGATATGGATGATCCGGGGGTCTGCCATGCTGGCGGGCTTTTCGCAGATGCAAGATTCGCGGGCAAGGGGGGATAAAGGTTCGCACAAAGACACAAAGACACGAAGTGTCATGGCTTGCGGCGAAGCCTCCCGTTGCTTCAACGGTCGAGCCTGGCGCAGGGCAATGATGATTCGATGGGCCTGCAGCGCGCACCCTCGATCTTCGTGCCTTTGTGTCTTTGTGCGAACCAATTCTTGCTCCGTCCCCGCTATCCACAGCCTGTGCGTGAACGCACCACCTTGCACCCCAACCGGCATCAGCGCATGGAACGCGGACCATGGCCGAACCGATCCCCTTTCCCCGTGCTGACGAAACCGCCGCGCGCGCCTTGCCCAGCAACGTCGAGGCCGAGGCCGCGTTCCTGGGGGCGGTGCTGATCGACAACCGGGTGCTGGAAGAACTGGTCACGCCGCTGCGTCCCGATCATTTCTTCGAACCGGTCCACGCCCGGATCTTCGAACGCGTGCTGCAACTGCTCGATCGCAAGGCGGTGGTCACCCCGGTCACGCTCAAGCCCTATTTCGAAGCCGACGAAGCGCTCAAGGAACTGGGCGGTGCGGGCTATCTGGCGCGGCTAACCGCCGACGGGCAGGGGCTGCTGGCCCCGCGCGAACTGGCCGAGCAGATCTATGACCTGGCCTTGCTGCGCGAACTGGTGGCGGTGGGCCGCAACCTGGTCAATTCCGCGCTCGACACCAGCGAAAGCGTTGAGCCGATGGAGCAGATCGCTTCGGCTGAAGCCGCGCTTTATCGCGTGTCCGAAGGGGCCTCGGTCGGCAACGAGGCGATTTCGTTCCGCCAGTCGAGCCTGACCGCGATCCAGCAGATCGAAAAGGCGCTCAATTCGGGCGGGCACATTTCGGGGCTGACCACCGGGCTCGATGATCTCAACCACAAGATCGGTGGCCTGCACGATTCCGACCTGGTGATCCTGGCCGGGCGTCCGGCCATGGGCAAGACCTCGCTCGCCACCAACATCGCCTTCAACTGCGCCGAACGCTATCTGCGCGACATGAAGGACGGGATCGACCCGGCCAAGTCGGTCGGCGCGCCGGTCGCCTTCTTCAGCCTGGAAATGAGCGCTGACCAGCTTGCCACGCGTATCCTGGCCGAACAGGCCGAGATCAGTAGCGAACGGCTGCGCAAGGGCTCGATCAGCCATCAGGACTTCCAGCAGATCTCGTTCGCCAGCCAGCGCCTGGCCGAACTGCCGCTGTACATCGACGATACCCCGGCGCTGTCGATCGCGGCGCTGCGCACCCGCGCGCGGCGTCTGAAGCGGCGGCACGATATCGGTCTGGTGGTGATCGACTACCTCCAGCTGCTGCAGGGATCGGGCCGCGCGAACGACAACCGCGTCAACGAAATTTCGGAAATCAGCCGCGGCCTGAAGACCCTGGCCAAGGAACTGTCGGTCCCGGTGATCGCGCTGTCGCAGCTGTCGCGTGCGGTCGAAAGCCGCGAGGACAAGCGCCCGCAGCTGGCGGACCTGCGCGAATCAGGCTCGATCGAGCAGGACGCCGACATGGTCTGGTTCATCTTCCGCGAGGAGTACTACCACAACGCCGCCAAGCCCGATGAGCCCAGCGAATCGAGCTCGCCCGATGCGATCGCCAAGTACGACAAGTGGATGGAGCGCCACCTCGAGGTGGTGAACAAGGCCACGGTGATCATCGCCAAGCAGCGCCACGGCTCGACCGGCAACGTCCAGCTGCTGTTCCAGAGCGAGTTCACCAAGTTCGGCAATCTGGCCCCGGGCACCAGCTATGGCGGATATGAAGAGTGATTCGCTGAAATTTGCGTTATAAATCAGATATTTATGCGATTTTTTCTTGACTTTTCAATGCGCTGGCCGCTAACAGCCGCGCTTCCCGGAATTTCATGTACTGGAGTGCCAGATGGCGCGCGTTACCGTTGAAGATTGTGTCGACAAGGTTCCCAACCGCTTCGATCTCGTCCTGCTCGCTGCTCAGCGTGCGCGCGAGATCTCGGGCGGGGCGGAAATCACGCTGGAGCGTGATCGCGACAAGAACCCGGTGGTCGCCCTGCGCGAAATCGCCGAACAGACCGTCCGTCCTGACAACCTCAAGGAATCGGTGATCGGTTCGCTGCAGCGCGTGCTGCCCGACGATGACGATGAAGTCGATGATATCGGTTCGCTCAGCCAGTCGGCCGAAGCGCTGCGGATCACCGCTGCCGCGCCGGTGCGCAACACCTCGATCGGTGGCGACTACGAAGGCTGAGGCTGATTTCCATTGGCCAGCGCTGTCATGGCGCTGGCCAATGTGACCCAGGGCTGCACTTAGCGCCCCGGCTGTGCTGGCCAGTGCTGGTCCAGCCATGGTTCCAGAACTTCAACGAAGGCGTCCGGCTGTTCCTCCATCGGGAGGTGCCCGGCGTCGGCGATGATCCGCAATCGCGATCCCCTGATTTCCCGGGCAAAGGCCTGTGCGTGGGAAAATGGCACGACGCGGTCCTGTTCCCCCCAGATCAGCAGGGTCGGCGCCGCGATCGTTCCGATCCTGTCCCATTGGCGATCGTCAAATGAGGCGCTGGCCCAGATTCCTGCGGCCCGCCGGTTACCGGGAAAGCGGGCAAGTTCCCAATAGCGGTCAGTTACCGCATCGGTGATCCGGCCCGGATTGGCATAGTTCTGCTTGAGCGAGGCGATGACCACGCTGCGCGGCAGGGTGTAGGGCAGCAGTTCCTGCCCCAGCCATGATCGCGCCAGTCGCGCGCCGAAATACAGCTGCAGCGGTTCGGACGCCCTGGCGCCGGTGGCATCGACCAGGACGATCCCGGCCACCCGATCCGGCCTGGCAATGGCCGCGCGCCAGACCGTTCGGCCCCCGGCGCTGTTGCCGATCCATACTGCCTGTCGGACCTTGGCGGCATCAAGCACCGCAATCCCCGCCTCGATCGCGGATTCGATCGAATAGTCATCCAGCGGATTGGGTCCGGTCAGCCCATGGCCGGGCAGATCGAACGAGATCACGCGGTAACGCTGCTTCAGCCGCGCGACGGTGCCTTCCCAGGTTTGGAGTGAACTGTTCGATCCGTGCAGCAGCAGCAGCACCGGCCCGGTGCGCGAACCCTGATCGCGGTAGTGAATCCGGCCAACCGAACTTTCGATAAAGCGCGCTTCACTGCCGCCGTACTTGCGCACCATTTCCGCGATATCGGTATCGGGCGTGCGCAATGTCAGCAGGGCCAGAGCGGTGATTGCGGTCAATGCAGCCAGCCACTTGATCGTTTTTCCGCGCATTGTTCAGGCTCCCGCAGCGATTTGCGGGGCCGCTCTTCCCAGCGACCAGGGGGAGCGTCAATTGCGCCCCCTGCACCGGGTCATTATTTGCGCGGGGTAAAGGGTCCTGGCCCTAGCGGCAGGGATACTTCTTGATGAAAAAGTCGGCCATCGCCTGCTTCATCGAAACCCGCGGGCGGGCCGGGGCGGGATAGGCGCGCAGATGCGCCAGCAGTTCATCCGAAGTCAGCTTCGCACCTTGCGGCGGGCAGCTGGATGGCTTGCCGGCCGCGCGTTCCTTGGCCAGGCGCGCGCGATAGGCTTCGCCCGCAGCGTTGCCCTCGTTCTTGAGCAGGCTGAAATCGCTCGACACCAGCGCCATGGCCCCCTTGGCCCGGAGCGCATCGGCCTTGGCCAGGAAGGTCGCGACATTCATGTCGCCGGGGGCGGCCAAAGCGGCGGCGGGCAGGGTCAGGGCCAGCACGGCCAGGATCTTCTTCATTGCAGTCTCCGCTTTGGGCGTTGTTGCCTCATGGCTTGACCGCACGCACCTTGCAAGACCATGAACCGGCCAGAACAGTGCGGGAAAAACAGATGAGCAGCGAAGGGGAGATCATCGGCGAGATCGCACAAGGTGCGCTGATCGCCCGGGCCGCAGAGCCCGCGCATGGCGAAGCGGAAGATGGCCACACGCACGAAAGTGCCTGCCTCAATTGCGGCACCGCGCTGGTGGGCAGCCATTGCCACCAGTGCGGCCAGGCCGCGCATGTCCACAAGACGCTGGGTGCGTTCTTCCATGATCTGCTGCACGGGGTGTTCCACTTCGAGGGCAAGATCTGGCGAACCTTGCCGCTGCTGGCGTGGAATCCGGGCAAGCTGACCCGCGAATACATCGATGGCCGCCGCGCCAGCTATGTCAGCCCGATCGCGCTGTTCCTGTTTGTTGTGTTCCTGACCTTTGCGGTGTTCAACCTGCTGAAAAGCCCGGTCAATTTTAACGCTGGATCGAATGCCCAGGCTCAGGCAGGGTTCGGCGCGGCCCGGGTTGAGGCAGATAATGCTGTTGAGCGGCTTGAAGCGAGACTGGCCAATGCCCGTGCGGGCAAGGGCGGCGATGTCGTTGCTCTTGAGCGAGAGCTCAAATCCGCGCGCGACGCAGTGACCGCGCTTGAAGCGGCGGAGCAGGGGAACCTGCCGGAGACGATTGCCGATGCCGATCCCGGGACATCCAGGGCGACTGCGGACGCAATCAACAAGGCCTGGCGCCACGCAAAGGAAAACCCCGACCTGATGCTCTACAAGCTGCAGACCGGGGCCTATAAATATGCCTGGCTGGTGATCCCGCTCAGCGTACCGTTCCTTTGGCTGCTGTTTCCCTTCAGCCGCCGCTTCCACCTTTACGATCACACCGTGTTCGTGACCTATTCGGTCAGCTTCATGCTTATCCTGGCGACGCTGGCCAGCCTGCTGATCTCGGCCGAGATCGGCTGGCTGCCGGGCCTGCTGATGCTCTATTCACCGGTCCACATGTACCGGCAGGCGCGCGGCACCTACCAGCTGAGTCGTTTTGGCGCCTTGTGGCGCACCTTTTTCCTGGCTCTGTTCGCGCAGATCGTGCTGATCCTGTTCGGCACGATCCTGGCTCTGATGGTGGCGAGCGGCTAGCCACTGGGAAACAGGCTTCAGGCAGCCGCGCCGGCGAACCGCTTGCCGGCCTTGGGGATCGCCGAACCCTGGACCGGGGCAATCGTCTGGCCGCCGACCGGCTTGTCCGGACGGTCCAGCTTGCCGGTCTTGATCAGTTCGTCGATGTCCTCGCCCGACAGCGTTTCAAATTCGAGCATCGCCTGGGCCAGCAGATGCAGGTGCTTGATGTTCTTCTTGAGGATCGTGGTCGCGCGCTTGTGCGCACCATCGACCAGCACCCGGATTTCCGCGTCGATCAGCTTGTTGGTCTCGTCCGAACCCATCGTCCGGGTCGAGCCGCCATAGCCCAGATAGCCTTCCTGGGTGTCTTCGTACTGCAGCGGTCCCAGCTTGTCCGACATGCCCCAGCGGGTGACCATGTTGCGCGCCAGCGAAGTGGCATACTGGATGTCCGACGAGGCGCCCGAGGACACCTTGCCGTGGCCGAAGATCAGCTCTTCCGCGACCCGGCCGCCCATCGCCACCGACAGGTTGGCCAGCATCTGGTCGCGGTGATAGGAATAGCTGTCACGCTCGGGCAGGCGCATCACCATGCCCAGCGCGCGGCCGCGCGGGATGATCGTGGCCTTGTGGATCGGATCGCTGGCATCCTCGTTGATCGAGACGATCGCATGGCCGGCCTCGTGATAGGCGGTCATCTTCTTCTCGTCCTCGGTCATCACCATGCTGCGGCGCTCGGCGCCCATCATGACCTTGTCCTTGGCGTCCTCGAACTCGCGCATGGCAACCAGCCGCTTGTTGCGGCGGGCCGCTAGCAGCGCGGCCTCGTTGACCAGGTTGGCCAGGTCCGCGCCCGAAAAGCCCGGGGTGCCGCGCGCAATGGTCCGCGCCTCGACATCGGGGGCCAGCGGCACCTTCTTCATGTGCACGCCCAGGATCTTTTCGCGCCCTTCGATATCGGGCAGCGGCACCACCACCTGGCGGTCGAACCGGCCCGGGCGCAGCAGCGCCGGATCAAGCACGTCGGGGCGGTTGGTCGCGGCGATGATGATGATGCCTTCGTTGGCCTCAAACCCGTCCATTTCAACCAGCAGCTGGTTGAGCGTCTGTTCGCGTTCGTCGTTCGAATTGCCCAGGCCGTGCCCGCGGTGCCGGCCGACCGCGTCGATTTCGTCAATGAAGACGATGCACGGCGCGTTCTTCTTGGCCTGTTCGAACATGTCGCGCACGCGGCTGGCGCCCACGCCGACGAACATTTCGACAAAGTCCGAACCCGAAATGGTGAAGAACGGCACGCCCGCCTCGCCCGCGATCGCGCGGGCCAGCAGGGTCTTGCCGGTACCAGGCGAACCGACCAACAGCGCGCCCTTGGGGATCTGCCCGCCCAGCTTTGAAAAGCGGTGCGGATCGCGCAGGAACTCGACGATTTCCTCAAGCTCTTCGCGCGCCTCGTCGATCCCGGCGACATCATCAAAGGTCTTGCGGCCCTGCTTTTCGGTCAGCATCTTGGCCTTGCTCTTGCCAAAGCCCATCGCCCCGCCGGCCCCGCCGCCCTTCTGCATCTGGCGCATGACGAAGATCGCCAGCCCCAGGAACAGCAGGATCGGCAGCACCTGGATCAGCAGCACCACGAACAGGCTGCTTTCCTCGGGCGCCTTGCCATCGTACTTGACGCCGCTCGACTGCAGCAGCGGGGCCAGTGTGGCATCGTTGGGGATCGGCACCGTGCTGAACGGCTTGTCCTGCTTGGTCTTGCCGATGATCCGGGTTTCGCCGACCTGGACCGAGGCGATCTGCCCTTCGGCCACCTTGGCGCGGAATTCCGAATAGGACATCTGCGTCACCGCCGCTTCGTTGCGGGCGTTGAACATCGAAACCACCAGCAGCAGGGCCAGGATAACCCCGCCCCAGACCATCAGGTTCTTCATCCAGGGAGTACCGCTGGGTTGTTCGTCGTTCATGCGCAGGCGATCCTTTCCCTGCCTATGTAGGACCGCAGGGCTGAATCGCAAGCTAACGGCGACAAGACCCTTGGCGAATCCGCCGACTTGCGCCGCGGCGGGGCGACAGGCACAAGGTGGCCAAGGGGGACCAGATGACCACACCGCCAGCCATCGACGATCGCTTTGCCCACTGGCCGCGCTGGCCCGCGCGGCTGCTGCTGGCAGCGGTGCTGCTGATCCTGACCGCTGCCGCACTGGTGCCGATCGCGGCCGGCAAGCAGGAAAGCCAGACTGTCGGCTTTGTCGAGGCGATGGCCGGCGGCCAGGCCGCCAAGGACGCCCAGCGCCCGCGCGACGATGATCTGGCGCTGTACGACCGGGTGATCGAGCGGATCGGCAAGGGTGAGAATTACTATGCCGTCGCCGCCGACGAACATCGCCAGGCGCACTATCCGCTGCGCCCGGGCGTGGCGGTGCGGCTGCCGACGCTGGCCTATCTGGCGGTGGCGCTGGGCGACAGCGGCAAGGGCGCCGAAGTGCTGGTGCCCGGGGTACTGGCGGCGGCGCTGGTGCTGCTGGTCGCGGTAGTGCTGGCCTGGTGGAAGCGGCTGGGCGAGGAGCCGGGCGGGGCACAGTTCCAGCGGATCGGCACCGCGCTGGTCTTCATGGGCGCCAGCCTGGGGCTCAACCGCTATTACTTCGTGCTGCACGAATTGTGGGCCGGGATGCTGATCGCGCTGTCGCTGGCGCTGCACCGGCCGGGGCGCAAATGGCTGGCCGCGCTGCTGGTCGCCGCGCTGGCGCTGGCGATCCGTGAGCATGTGCTGCCCTATGTGCTGCTGATGGGCGCGCTGGCGCTGTGGCGGCGCGACTGGAAAGAGGGCGCGGCCTGGGCCGGGCTGGTGGCGCTGTTCGGGCTCTACCTGACCTGGCATCTCGGCCAGGTTGCCCAGCACGTCCTGCCCAGCGATCCGCTGGGGCCCAGCTGGCTGGAACTGCGCGGGCTGTCTGGCTGGTTGTCGAACGTGGTCCTGTCCAGCAACCTGCGGTTCCTGCCGCATTTCGTGGCCGGACCGCTGGTCATGCTGATGGTGCTGGGCTGGGCCGGGTGGAAAAGCCCGCTGGGCACCACCGCGACCCTGCTGTACCTTGGCTATGGCCTGGCCTTCATGATCGCCGGGCGGCCCGACAACTTCTATTGGGGCGCAGTGATCGCCCCGGCGATGTTCGTCGGGCTGGCCTTCGCCCCGCAGGCTGTGGGGTCGCTCTTGAAAGCGGCCCTGCCTGGTTGACGGTGTTGCAGCTGATCGCGGAGGCGATCAGCGCACCGATCAGGACGTCAGCTCTTCGATCTTGTGGTGCGGAACCACTTTCCAGCCGATCACCAGCAGTACGAATTGCAGCGCCTCGACCACCATCGGTTCGAAAAAGCCGGGCTGGGTGCCGGAAACCAGCGCGCTGATCGCACGGCCAGTGAAAGCAATCGCGAACAGCGCGGCCGGGACCAGCAGCAGATCGCCGTTGCGGACCCAGGCACCGCGCAGCATGCAAAAGCCGATGACCAGGAAAAAAGCGGGGAAATCGGCGCGCAGCACGGCAAAGCCCAGCGGGCCGTTGGGCGAAACGCCGAATTGCAGCCCCATCCCGCCCGGATCGTAAAGAAAGCTCAATCCCAGAGCCAGATTGAACAGGCCGGCCAGAAAAATCAGCGCGGTAACGGCAATTCGCATTTCGGTAACCCTCCCGTTTAACCCCAACTTAGCCACTGTGCCGCAAGGCGGTCGAGAAGCAAAGCCTGTTGCGCATAAAGGAAGGGCATTGCACAAGCGGGTTTCAATGACTGGGCCAAGGATCCTTCTGGTGGTCGGGGGTGGCATTGCCGCCTACAAGGCCTGCGAGCTCGTCCGCCTGATCCGCAAGGGCGGCGGCGAGGTTTCGTGCGTGCTTACCGAAGGCGGTTCGAAGTTCATCACCGCGATGACCCTGGCCGCGCTCAGTGAGAACCCTGTCCACACCACGCTGTGGGACCTCACCAACGAGGTCGAGATGGGCCACATCCAGCTTTCGCGCAGCGCCGATCTGGTGGTGGTCTGCCCGGCAACGGCGGATCTGCTGGCCAAGATGGCGCACGGCATTGCCGATGATCTGGCCACCACACTGCTGCTCGCAACCGACAAGCCGGTGCTGGCCGTGCCGGCGATGAATGTGCGGATGTGGGAGCACAAGGCGACCCAGGACAACGTCAAGAGCGTGATCGAGCGCGGGGTTCATGTACTCGATCCCGATGAAGGGCCGATGGCCTGCGGCGAATTCGGCCCCGGCCGCCTGCCCGAACCGGTGGCCGTCTGGAACGCGGTCTGCCAGTTGCTCGAACTGGAAACCATGCTGCTGCCCGCGCCCGAACCAGAGCTGGACCTGGGCGAATTCGAAGGTGTCGAAAGCGTCGATACCGGGCTGGGCGGCCTGTCGGCCAGCATCATCCCGCGCCAGGGCAAGGGCCGCACGATCGACCTCGACGCGATCGAGCTGGAAGGCGAATACGTTGATTTCGAGCCCGAGCCGCTGCCCGAAGTGCCGCCGGCCGAAGTGCTGCTCGACAGCCCGATCCTGTCGAAGAAGGGCAAGGCCAAGGCCGCGCCGCCGACCGATCCCGAAGCGCTCAACCATGTGGTCAAGGGTGATGCCCAGGCCACACCCGAAATCCTGCCGGACGATTTCCTGACCAACCCGTTGCAGGGCCAGCCCGATTTCGCCGGCGATACCGCCGAATGGGTCCCGCCGGTCGATGGCCCGCTGATCGGCAAGCACGTGCTGGTTACCGCCGGCCCGACGCATGAACCGATCGACCCGGTGCGCTACATCGCCAATCGCAGTTCGGGCAAACAGGGCTATGCGATCGCTGCCGCTGCCGCCCGGCTGGGCGCACAGGTCACGCTGGTGTCCGGCCCGGTCAACCTGGCCACCCCGCCGGGGGTTGACCGGATCAATATCCAGACCGCGCGCGAGATGGCCGATGCGGTCAAGGCGGCGCTGCCGGTGGACGTCGCGGTGATGGTCGCGGCGGTGGCCGACTGGCGCACCACCGACTTCCACAGCGAAAAGATGAAGAAGCGCGGTTCGGCACCGCCCGCGCTGCGGCTGACCGAGAACCCGGATATCCTGGCGATGGTTTCGGTCAGCGACAAGCGGCCCAAGCTGGTGATCGGTTTCGCGGCCGAGACCGAACGGGTGCTCGAACACGCCAAGGACAAGCGCAAACGCAAGGGCGCGGACTGGATTGTCGCCAACGATGTGTCGGGCGATGTGATGGGCGGCGATGTCAATGCCGTGCATATCGTCACCGCCAAGACTGTCGAAACGCTACCCGAGATGGCAAAAGACGACGTAGCCAAAGTGCTCGTTGAAAGGATTGCCGATGCCCTTGTCGGGGAACCAGCCGACACCTGACGTTCCGGTTCGCGTCAAGCGACTGCCCCATGGCGAAGGGCTGGACCTGCCTGCCTATGCCACTGCCGGAGCAGCCGGAATGGATGTCGTTTCCGCCGAAGCCGTGACGATCGCCCCCGGCGGCCGCCATGCCGTGGCGACCGGCCTGGCCATGGCGATCCCTCCGGGCTTCGAAATCCAGGTCCGCCCGCGTTCAGGCCTGGCGCTGAAGCACGGGATCACCGTGCCCAACACCCCCGGGACGATCGACAGTGATTATCGCGGCGAACTGAAGGTCATCCTGATCAACCACGGCGCCGAACCCTTCGCGATCCAGCGCGGCGACCGGGTGGCACAGCTGGTGCTGGCTCCGGTCACCCGCGCCAGCTGGCTGGCGGTGGACGAACTTGATGAAACCGAACGCGGCACCGGTGGATTTGGGTCCACCGGCGGCGTCGTCGCGCTTTGAACTAGGCCGGAATTGCGTTGAACGGCACGCCCTTGTCGGGGCGATAGTCCTGCGGCAGGCCCAGGATCTTCTCGGCGATGGTGTTCAGCAGCACTTCGTCCGAACCGCCGGCGATCCGCCCGGTCGGCGCGTTGAGCCACGAGGTGCCCCAGTCGGTCTTGACATAGGCGTGCGGATCGAAGGCCAGGCCTTCGTTGCCCATCAGGTCCATCGCCATTTCCGAAAGCTTCTGCCGGCTGCGCACCGCAACCAGTTTCTGCAGCGATCCTTCGGGGCCCGGCTGCATCCCGGCCATCATCATCGCAAAGGCGCGCTTGGTGATCGAATCCAGCCCGGCGCGCATCGCATGGTTGCGGGCAATCGCGCTGCGCACGCGGCCATCCTCGATCGCCGGCTTGGCGTTGATATCGACCCGTTTGGCCAGCTTGACGAATTCATCGAGGTGCGGGCCGAACCCGCCGCTGTCGGTAGCGATATAGCGTTCGATCATCAGCGTGTGGAGCGAGACGCCAAAGCCCCCGCCAACCGCGCCCAGCCGCTGCGAATCCTCGATCCGCACGTCGTCGAAGAAGATCTCGTTCACGTGGCTGTCGCCGCCGGCCAGCTTGATCGGGCGCACGTCCACACCCTTCGACTTCATGTCGATCCAGAAGTAGGTCAGCCCCTTGTGCTTTTCGACCGTCGGATCGCTGCGGGTGACGATCACGCCGTAATCGCAGTACTGCGCCCAGCTGGTCCAGATCTTCTGGCCGTTCATCTTCCAGCCGTTGCCATCGGATTCAACCTTGGTGCGCAAGGCAGCAAGGTCGGACCCGCCCGAAGGTTCGGAGAACATCTGACACCAGATTTCCTCGCCGCGCAGCGCCTTGCGCACGCGCTCCTTCACGAACTCCTTGTCCTCGCAATAGTGGATCAGGATCGGCACCGGCATGCCCAGCGAGATGCCGAAGAACTGCACCGGCATGCCGAACTGCATTTCCTCGGCATCGAAGGTGATCTTGTGAAGGTGGGTCAGGCCCTGTCCGCCGATGTCCGGAGACCAGTTGATCCCGGCGAACCCGGCGTCATACTTTTTGGCCATGTATTCGCGGCCCAGCGCCAGGTCCTGTTCGACCGTGTTGCCGCTGCGCGCATCGCGGCCATATTTGGGCGCCATGCTTTCAAGGAAAGCGCGCGCCTTTGCCCGATAGGCTTCAAGTTCGCTCATGCCACTTCTCCTTGCAGGCGTTCGACCAAGAGGTCTTCCCAGAAGACCAGGTTGCCGCATTCCACCGCCAGGCTGCGGGCGCGGCGCATGTGCAGGTGCAGGCCCAGTTCCCAGGTGACGCCGATCCCGCCGTGGATCTGCACGCAGTCACGCGAATTGGTGTCATAGGCCTCGGTCGCCGAGATCCGCGCATCGGCCGCGGCGGTGAGGAACTCCGCCGTGCCTTCGCTGGCGGCGGCATGGATGCAGTTGGCCCGGGCGATCTCGACCAGACCGTACATTTCGGCCACGCGGTGCTTGATCGCCTGGAACATGCCGATCGGCTGGCCAAAGGCCTTGCGGGTGTTGGCATAGTCACGCGCGATGTGCAGCAAGGCTTCGGCCCCGCCGACCTGTTCGTGCGCGGTGACCACCGCCATCCGGCCCATCACATCGAGCACCAGCGCGCGGGCCGCATCGCCGGCGGCAAGTTCGGTCGCGGGCGTCCCGGCAAAGACCAGATCGGCATAGAGCCGGCTGTTGTCATAGCTGTCGACCGCGTTGCGGGCGGCTCCGGCCAGTTCGGCCAGTACCAGCACCGGCTGGCCGTCCTTGCTGGCCCAGACCAGCGCGACATCGGCCTTCTGGCCGCCGGGCACCGCCGGCTTGGTCCCGCTGAGCTTGCCATCGGCAAAGCTGACGGCGGGGGCGGGGGGTAGCGCGGCGTTGCCTTCGGCAATCGCGACACAGCCGATCGCCTCGCCGCTGGCCAGCCTGGGCAGCCACTGCGCCGCCAGCGCGGCATTGCCGCCCTGGACCAGCGCCTGCGACACTCCGTAGCCGCCGGTCAGGAACGGCGCGCCAGACGTTGCCGCGCCGCAGGCCTGGGCCACCAGACCCAGCTCGATCAGGCCAAGGCCCAGCCCGCCGTGCTCCTCTGGCACCGCCAGCGCGGTCCAACCCTGCTCGACCGCAGTATCCCAGAACGGCGCATCGTGTTCGCCAACCTGCTCAAGCAGCTTGAGCAGGCGGGCCTTGTCCATCCGGGCGTCGAGCACCCGGCGGCTTTCGGTCGCAATGGCCTGCTGGCCTTCATCATAGAGTATCGACATGATCGCGAATCTCTCCCTTTCGCCGCAGTCTTAATCGCGCGATTAAACTTGGCAAGGGGAGCCGAGGAGGGAGATTTATGGAAACGCTTCCAATTCCACTTTCCTTGGCCAGCGATTCATACGTATACGGTTGGACATTGCGGGCCAGCCCGCCAAGACATGCACTTCCGGCCGCCTGTGGGGGATTGCCGGCAACAATGGGAGAGAATGCTATGGCAGCGCCAATTACCGGGTCGAGCGCGGCCGGCGGGGGTTCGAGCGGAGGCAAGACCGGGATCGTCCTGGCGCTGGCTTTCGCGGTGTTCTTCCTGCTGGGCGGGGTGACCAACATCAACGACCTGCTGGTCGGCAAATTCAAGCCGATGTTCCACCTCAGCCATGCTCAGGCCAACCTGGTGCAGATGGCCTTCTTCATCGCCTATGCGCTGTGCTCGATCCCGGCCGGGATCGTGATGAGCAAACTGGGCTATATCCGCACTTTCGTGCTGGGTTTCGTTATGGTCGCTGCAGCGGCGTTCCTGTTCATTCCGGCTTCGGCTTCGGCCAGCTATGGCGGGTTCCTGGCTGCGCTGTTCTTCATCGGCGCGGGAATCACGGTGCTGCAGGTGGCGATGAACCCGATCATCACCACGCTGGGGCCGGTCGAAACCTCGCACAGCCGGCTGACCTTCGCGCAATCGTTCAACTCGATCGGGGTGTTCCTGATGGTCTATGGCGGGGCGTCGTTCCTGCTGGGCGATTCAAAACCGATCGACGCTGAAACCGCGACCGAAGCGCAGTTGCAAGCCTACCGCGTGGCCGAAGGCGCGGCGATTGGCCAGGCCTATACCTGGCTGGGCATTCTGATGCTGGCCATTGCCGCGCTGTTTTGGGTGTTCCGTTCGGCGATCGATCAGGCCAAGGCCGATGACGTCAAGCTGGAAGGTACGCTTGGGCTGTTCCTGCACAATCGCCGGGTCCAACTGGGTGCGCTTTGCATTTTTACCTATGTCGGTGCCGAAGTGGCGATCGGATCTAACCTGATGGCCTACCTGGGCCAGGACAGCGTGATGGGGCTGGGGCTGGAAGCAGCCGGCAAGCTGGTTGCGCTTTACTGGTTGGGGGCGCTGGCCGGGCGGCTGCTGGGCGGGTTCATCCTGCGCATGGCCAAGCCGGGCCGGGTGCTGGCCACCTTTGCCGCGGCGGCGATCGGGCTGATCGCGCTTTCGGCGGTCAGCAGCGGCGCGGTCTCGGGCTGGGCGCTGATCCTGGTGGGCTTCTGCAATTCGCTGATGTTCCCGACTATCTTCAGCCTGGGCACCGAAGGGCTGGGCGAACAGACACCGCAAGGTTCGGGCATCCTGTGCACTGCCATCGTCGGCGGGGCATTTGTGCCTTACCTCTACGGCCTGACTGCCGACGCAAGTTCGCTGCGTGCGGCCCTGATCGTGCCGGTGGTCTGCTATGCGATCATCGCGATGTTCGGCCTGTGGACCGTGAAGAACCCCAGCGGCGGCAGCGCGGGCAGCGCCGGGCCGGTCTACGACTGATCCTTGCCGGGACCGGGCGGGCTCAGGCCCGCCCGGTCTGGCTGGACAGCAGCGCCGGGTCGATCCCGACCTGGCGCCAACAGGCCTTCCAGCGCTGGTCGGCCGGGGTATCCCACAGCAACCGGGCATTGCTGTCGAGCGCTTGCCAGCCGTGGCGGCGCATCTCGCCATCGAGCTGCCCCGCGCCCCAGCCGGCATAGCCCAGCGCAACCAGCCAGCGGCTGGGCCCTTCGCCCGCAGCAATCGCGCGGAGCACCTCAAGCGAGGTCGAGAGCGAGCAGAGCGGCACGGCGTGGAGCGTGCCGGGGCCTTCCCAATCGGGGGTATGCAGCACGAACCCGCGCTGCGGTTCGACCGGCCCGCCATAGTGGACCGGGCAATCGGGCGCGGTGCCGGGATCGATGTCCAGGTCTTCCAGCAGCCGGTGCAGGCCAAGGCCCTGCCTAACCGCACCGATCCCCACGCCCAGCGCACCTTCGCCGTCGTGGCTGAGCATCGCGATCACCGCGTGATCGAACCGCGGGTCGCCCATCCCGGGCATGGCCAGCAGCAGCTTTCCGGCAAGGTAGGTGCTTTCCATGCCTCCCGGACTAGCCCTGACATCGCTGGAAGGAAAGCGCGGGCTTGCTTTTGCGCCGATTCCCCATTAGGGGCGCGCGCTTCACCGACACGGATGAGTCATTCTTCGTGAATGATTCTGGGATCGGCCTGGCCATCAAGGGCTGCCACGGCTGATCTTTCGTGTCTCTAGAAGGAGACGAAAATGCCCAAGCTCAAGACCAAGAGCGGCGTCAAGAAGCGCTTCAAGCTCACCGCCACCGGCAAGGTGAAGCACGGCGTTGCCGGCAAGCGCCACCGGCTCATCAGCCATAACGGCAAGTACATCCGCCAGAATCGCGGCACCGACGTCATTTCAGACGCCGATGCGAAGACGATCAAGAAGTGGGCGCCCTACGGGCTCAACTGAGGAGTACTGACCAATGAGCCGTATCAAACGGGGTGTTACCACCCGCGCCAAGCACAAGCGGATTCTCGATCAGGCCAAGGGCTATCGTGGTCGCCGCAAGAACACCATCCGCGTTGCGCGCCAGGCCGTCGAAAAGGCCGGCCAGTATGCGTACCGCGACCGCAAGGTTAAGAAGCGGACCTTCCGCGCCCTGTGGATCCAGCGCATCAACGCTGCGGTCCGCGCCGAAGGCCTCAGCTATTCGCAGTTCATCCACGGAGCCAAGCTGGCGGGTATCGAGCTTGACCGCAAGGCGATGGCCGATCTGGCGATGAACGAAGGCGGCGTCTTCGCTGCCGTGATCGCCCAGGCCAAGGCCGCGCTGCCGGCCTAAGCTGCGATCGATCGCACATTCGAAAGGGCGTGGCCGGACCTCCGGCTGCGCCCTTTCCGATTCCTGACGCCTTTTGGCTTGCCCTGAAGGTGCAAGCCGTGGCATTCTTGCGCCGCGAGCGAGACATTTTCGGTCGCTGGACTTCGTTAGGGGTTTCGCGCGATGTTGAAGACTGTGCTCGAAAGGGCGGTGGCGGTGCATTTCTATCGCCCCTCGCCAGAGCTGGCACCATACATATCCACCTATTACCTGACCGAGGTGAACCTCGAGGCAGGCGGCGTGGTCGAGGACTGGCTCCATCCGGAATGGGCCAACCTGCGCTTCACCAGCAATGCCCGCTACAGCTCGGCGCTGGGCGATGGCCCGCTGGAAGCCTTGCCCAACGTGATCCTGACCGGCCCCACCAGCCTGGCCGCGCATTTCCGGATCGACGGGACCGCGCGGATCTGGGGGGTGGGGATCCTGCCGCTCGGCTGGGCCCGGCTGATGGGCAAGTCGGCCCACGAGTATGTCGATCGGGTGGTCAGCCCGCATGATGAAGCTGCCAGCGCCCATTTCGCCGGGATCGCCGAAGCGGTGTTTGGTGCCGAACGCGATCCGGTGGCCGAGGTCGGACGGATCGATGCTTACCTGTCCGCACTGCTCGCGGCGCGCCCAGCGGGTGAGGATGAGGCGCGTATCCGGGCAGCGCATGCTGCGCTGATCGATGATGACATGGCTGCGGTCAGCGAACTTGCCGCGCAGCTGGGCATATCGGCCCGCTCGCTTGAACGGCTGTGCCTCAAGGCTTTCGGGTTTTCGCCCAAGCTGTTGCTGCGCCGGCAACGCTTCCTGCGCAGCCTGGCGCAATTCATGCTCGACCCTTCGCTCAAATGGATCAACACGCTGGATTTCCACTATGTTGACCAGGCGCACTTCGTCCGCGACTTCAAGCGCTTCATGGTGATGAGCCCGAGCCGCTATGCCGCTGCGGAACATCCGGTGCTGCGCGCCGCCGCGCAGGCCCGCACAGCTTCAGCCGGGGCAGCGGTCCAAGCACTGCACCGCCCGTAAATTAACCGCCTGCGGGCTTGTCAGTCCGCCGGCTTCATGCGAAAAATTATCAACATCACGATCGAAACCAATAACACGATCGCAGCAAGGAACCTTTGGTGTCGCCAGATTATCGCATAGATTTGCGGTTTCATCCGCCGCCAGAGGACCTGCGCCGGTATTTTACCACGTTCTATTCGGCCGAGATCGATCCGGGCAGCAACGGGACATTGCGTGACAGCCTGCATCCCGAATGGGGTGGAATGCGTTTCTTCACGCCCGTTGGACCAGATTCCTGGACCGATGGCGGCCAGCGGCTCGAGGGGGCACTCTTTGTAACCCAGGGGCCCAGCTCGCATCCGATCCATTTCAGCATGCCCAGGACCCGGATGTGGGGAATCGGATTCCTGCCGCTGGGCTGGGCCAAGTTCATCCAGCTTCCCGCCGCCGAATTTGCCAACCAGATTTGCAACGGGTTCACCCACCCGGAGTGCGAGCCGTTCCGTCCACTGGCCACCAACCTGTTTGACCCGGATGGCGACGAGCAGCTGGAACTGGCCCGGATCATCGCCTTCTTCCGCGAATTCAAATCGCGCGAGCCGGTGGATGAGAAGCGGATCCTGGCGATCCACACCGCACTGGTCGATCCGCAGCTGGCCACCGTGCAGGAGCTGGTCGATCGGGTTGCCGCCAGCCAGCGAACGGTTGAGCGGATCAGCCACAAGCATTTCGGCTTTTCGCCCAAGCTGCTGCTGCGCCGCCAGCGCTTCATGCGCAGCTTGGCCCAGTTTATGGTCGATCCTTCGCTGAAGTGGATCGGGGCGATGGACAGCCACTATCACGATCAGGCCCAGTTCGTGCGCGATTTCCGCGAATTCATGGGGCTGAGCCCGCGTGAATATTCCAGCCAGCCGCACCCGGTGCTGGAACGCTTCACTCAGGAACGCAACCGCGTAGCCGGGGCCGCGGTCCAGACGCTTGACCGGCCAAGCGGCGTGGGTGATCCCGCCGCCTGAAGCGGCCGCGCAATTTGCCATTTGGCATCGCGGGCCGTGCTGGCTAAAGGCGCCAGTTCAATTCAACTGCCCGGATGGACTTGCTACAGTGGACTATGCCGCATCCCGTGAAGAGGCGCTGGCGCGTATCGCGCAGGCGCAGGATCTCGACGCGCTGGAGAAGCTGCGGGTCGAGTTTCTGGGCAAGCAGGGTTCGATCTCGGGCCTGCTGAAGACGCTGGGCGGCATGTCGCCCGAAGAACGCCAATCGACGGGGCCGCAGATCCACGCGCTGCGCGAAGCGGTCAGCGATGCGCTGGCCGCGCGCAAGGAAGCGCTGGAAGGCGCGGCGCTCGATGCCCAGCTGGCGCGCGAGACGATCGACCTGTCGCTGCCCGCACCCGATATGCCGCGCGGCACGATCCACCCGGTCAGCCAGGTGATGGACGAACTGGCCGAAATCTTCGCCGATCTGGGCTTCGCCGTCGCCACCGGTCCCGAGATCGAGGACGACTGGCACAATTTCACCGCGCTCAACATTCCCGAAAGCCATCCGGCGCGGGCGATGCACGATACCTTCTATTTCCCCGACAAAGACGCCGAAGGCCGTGCGATGCTGCTGCGCACCCATACCAGCCCGGTGCAGATCCGCGCTATGCTGCAGCAGGGCGCGCCGATCCGGATCATTGCCCCGGGGCGGGTCTATCGCTCTGACAGCGATGCCACCCACACCCCGATGTTCCACCAGGTCGAAGGGCTGGTGATCGACAAGGGGATCACGCTGGGCCACCTCAAGTGGACGCTCGAGACCTTCCTCAAAGCCTTCTTCGAGCGTGAGGATATCGTGCTGCGCCTGCGCCCCAGCTACTTCCCCTTCACCGAACCGTCGGTGGAGGTCGATGTCGGCTTCGCTATCGTCAACGGCAAGCGCGTGCTGGGCGGCAGCGGTGATGCGCCGGGGCATGGCTGGATGGAACTGCTCGGCTCTGGCATGGTCAATCGCAAGGTGATCGAAGCCGGCGGGCTCGATCCCGATCAGTGGCAGGGCTTCGCCTTTGGTGTCGGCGTCGACCGGCTCGCCATGCTCAAATACGGAATGGACGACCTGCGCGCCTTCTTCGATGGCGATGTGCGCTGGTTGCAGCACTACGGCTTTTCGCCGCTCGACGTGCCGACACTTTCCGCCGGTGTGGGAGTGCGGCCATGAAGTTCTCGCTGACCTGGCTCAAGGACCACCTCGATACCGAAGCTTCGGTCGAGGAAATTTCTGCCAAGCTCAACGCCGTCGGGCTTGAAGTTGAAGGGATCGAGAACCCGGCCGACAAGCTTGCCGGTTTCAAGGTCGCCAAGGTGCTCACCGCCCAACGTCACCCCAATGCCGACAAGCTGCAGGTGCTGAGCGTCGATGTGGGTGCCGGGGAGCCGCTGCAGGTGGTCTGCGGCGCGCCCAATGCCCGCGCGGGCATGGTGGGCGTGCTGGGCCTGGCGGGCGCGATCGTGCCGAACGGTGGGTTCGAGCTCAAGAAGAGCGCGATCCGCGGGGTCGAATCGAACGGCATGATGTGTTCGGTTGCCGAACTCGATCTGGGCGATGATCACGACGGGATCATCGAACTGCCCGGCGATGCTCCGGTCGGAACCGATTTCGCTGCCTATCACGGTGCCGATCCGGTGATCGACGTTGCGATCACTCCCAATCGGCCCGATTGCATGGGCGTCTATGGCATTGCCCGCGATCTGGCCGCCGCCGGGCTGGGCACTTTGCACCCGATCGCTGCGCAGGCGGTGCCGGGCAGCTTCGCCTGCCCGCTGCCGATCCGTACCGACGATGCGGAAGGCTGCCCGGCCTTCTATGGCCGCGTCATCCGGGGGGTGAAGAACGGCCCCAGCCCCAAGTGGCTGCAAGACCGGTTGAAGAGCGCGGGCCAGCGCCCGATTTCGGCGCTGGTTGACATCACCAACTATGTCATGCTGGCCTATGGCCGCCCGGCGCATGCCTATGACCTCGCCAAGCTGTCAGGTGCGATCTTTGCCCGCCGCGCGCAGGATGGCGAAAGCTGCCTGGCGCTCAACGGCAAGGAATACACGCTGACCAGCGCGATGACCGTGATTGCCGACGATAACGGCGTCCACGATATCGCCGGGATCATGGGCGGTGAGCATTCGGGCTGCTCGGACGAAACCACCGACGTGCTGCTGGAAGTCGCCTATTTCGATCCGGTGCGGATCGGCGATACTGGCCGCGCGCTCAACCTCACCTCGGACGCGCGCCAGCGGTTTGAGCGCGGGGTCGATCCGGCCTTCCTCGATATGGGGTTGGCCTTGCTGACCGACCTGATCGTCGGGATCTGCGGCGGCGAGCCGAGCGAACCGGTGTTTGCCGGGCAGCCGCCGGTTGCACCGAAGCTCATCAAATACGATCCCGCCATGGCTGAGCGCCTGGGCGGCGTGGCGATCCCCGAAGCCCAGCAGCGCGCCACGCTTTCGGCGCTTGGTTTCGCCAGCGATGCCGCCTGGAACGTGACCGTCCCCAGCTGGCGCCCCGATGTGGATGGCGCGCCCGATCTGGTCGAGGAAGTGGTGCGGATCCACGGGCTCGACAACATTGTCAGCGCGCCGCTGCCGCGGCTCGACGGGGTGGCCCGGCCGACTGCCACTGCGGCCCAGAAGCTGGAGCGCAAGCTGCGCCGGGCTGCGGCCGCGCGCGGCAACAATGAAGCCGTGACCTGGAGCTTCCTGCCCGAACCCGAGGCCGACCTGTTCGCCGATGGAAATGGCGGGCTGTGGGTGCTGCAGAACCCGATCAGCGAGGACATGAAAGCCATGCGTCCCTCGCTGCTGCCGGGGCTGCTGGCGGCGGTGCGGCGCAATCTCGATCGCGGCGCGGCGGGCCTGCGCTTGTTCGAACTGGGCCGGCGCTACCTGCGTGGCGCTGCCGGGGCCAGCGATGAGCGGCTGACGCTGGGCCTGGTGCTGGCGGGCGAAAAGACCGCGCGCGGCTGGGCCAGCGGCAAGGCTGCAATGTTCGATGCCTTTGATGCCAAGGGTGAGGCCATGGCACTGCTGGCCGAGGCCGGCGCGCCGGTCGATAACCTGCAGGTGATGGGCGAGGCGGGGCCGCAGTTCCACCCGGGGCAGTCGGGCACGCTGCGGCTGGGTCCCAAGACCGTGCTGGCGCGGTTCGGCATGCTGCATCCCGCACTGCTGAAGCAGTTCGACATCGACGTGGCCGTAGCCGCGGTTGAGCTGTTCCTCGATGCGATCCCTTCGCGCAAGGCAGCAGACTTTGCCCGCCCGCACTATGCCCCGCCGGCGCTGCAGGCGGTGCGGCGCGATTTCGCCTTCCTGGTGGATGGGGCGCTGCCCGCCGGCGATCTGGTCCGCGCGATCCGTGGCTGCGACAAGGCCAATGTGGTGGCCGCGCGCCTGTTCGACGATTTCCGCGGCCAAGGCGTGCCCGAAGGCCAGAAGAGCCTGGCCATCGAAGTGACGCTGCAACCGGGCGACAAGAGCTATGACGAGGCCGAGCTTAAGGCGATCGCCGAACGGGTAACCGCGGCGGCGGCCAAGCTGGGCGCAGTGCTGCGCGGCTAAACCTTGCGCGAGAGGTCCAGCACCTTGGCGTAAAGGTCTGGCGCGGCTTCGCTGCGGATCAGCATCACCGCGTGGGTCAGCCGCACCCGGCGATCGGCCCCGCCGCTTGATATCCGGGCCAGCTGGTCACGCACCTGCGCGGTGTTGACCCCGTCGCGGCCCAGTGCGGCGGCAACCAGCAGCGAGGAGAGATGGTGCTGCCCCGGATCGGCGTCGAGCCGCTTCTGGCGCTGATAGTTGTAGAACCACAGCGCGCCGATGAAGCCCAGGATCAGGACGCCGTAGATGCCCATCTCAGCCGCCCCTCATTTCAGCCGCACTGCCCGCGGTGGAGCAGCTTGTGGTCGGCCAGGACCAGCGCCATCATCGCTTCGACCACCGGCACCCCGCGAATGCCGACGCATGGATCGTGCCGGCCCTTGGTGCGGATTTCGGCGGCCTGGCCCTCACGGTCGATCGTTTCCACCGGGGTCAGGATCGAGCTGGTCGGCTTGAAGGCAACCCGCACCTTGACCGGCTGGCCGGTGCTGATCCCGCCCGCGATCCCGCCGGCGTGGTTGGCGGTGAACAGCGGAGCGCCCGGTCCGGGCCGCATCGGATCGGCGTTCTGTTCGCCGGTCAGCCGGGCGGCGGCAAAGCCATCGCCGATCTCCACGCCCTTGACCGCGTTGATCCCCATCATCGCTGCCGCGAGATCGGCATCAAGCTTGCCATAGAGCGGCGCGCCCCAACCGGCGGGCACGCCCTGCGCCACGCATTCGACCACCGCGCCGACCGAGCTGCCCGCCAGCCGCGCTTCGTCAACGATCTTTTCCCAGCGCTGTGCCGCAACCGGATCGGGGCAGAAGAACGGGTTGTTGCCGATTTCGTTGGCGTCGAAATTGGCCGGCTCGATTGCATCGCCGCCGATCTCGCTGACCCAGGCCAGCACCACCACTTCCGGGATCACCAGCCGCGCCACCGCGCCCGCCGCAACCCGCGCTGCCGTCTCGCGCGCCGAACTGCGCCCGCCGCCGCGATAGTCGCGAAAACCGTACTTGGCGTCATAGGCATAGTCGGCATGGCCGGGGCGATAGGCCTTGGCCACCTCCGAATAGTCTTTCGAGCGCTGATCGACATTCTCGATCATCAGGCTGATCGGGGTGCCGGTGGTGCGGCCTTCGAACACCCCTGAAAGGACCTTGACCGCATCCGGTTCCTGCCGCTGGGTGGTGTATTTGGACTGCCCGGGGCGCCGCGCATCGAGGTATGGCTGGATCTTGCCTTCATCCAGTTCCAGCCCCGGCGGGCAGCCATCGACAACGGCGCCCAGCGCCGGCCCGTGGCTTTCGCCCCAGGTGGTGAAACGCAGCAGACGGCCGAATGTGTTGACGGACATGGCGTGGCTTTGGCCAAAAACGGTTGCGGGCGCAAGCTTTGCCCCGCTAAGCCTGCACCATGTTCCTCGTCGTCTTCCGCAACCGCAAGCGCGCCGATCTGGACGCTGGTGCCTATTCGGCCGATGCGAACCGCATGGAGGAGATGGCCCGCGCCCAGCCCGGGTTCCTCTCGTTCAAGAGCTATACCGCCGATGATGGCGAGGTGATCGCGCTCAGCGAATGGGCCGATGCCGAGGCCGCACGGGCCTGGGGCAGCCAACCCGATCACGCCGTGGTCCAGGCCAAGGGCCGCGCCGAATATTACGCCAGCTACACACTCTACACCTGCGACAACCCGCGCACCCATCGTTTCGAAAGCCCCGACGCGTGACCATCACCCTTTACGGCATTCCCAATTGCGACACGGTCAAGAAAGCCCGCGCCTGGCTTGATGCGCAGGGCATTGCCTATGCGTTCCACGACTACAAGAAGGCCGGGGCCGATCCGGTCCGGCTGGCGCAGTGGTGCCAGGCGGCGGGCTGGGAAAAGGTGCTCAACCGCGCCGGGACCACCTTCAGGAAGCTGCTCGATGCCGACCGGGCCGATCTGGATCAAGCGAAGGCCGTCGCGCTGATGGCGGCCAATCCCAGCTGCATCAAGCGGCCGATCGTCGAGCATCCCGGCGGACTACTGGTGGGTTTCAAGCCCGATGAATGGACCGTGCTGGGATGAACCTCGACCCTGATCTGCTCGCGAACCTGGAATGGGTGGCGGCCGGTTTCGGCGTTGCCAACATCGCGCTGCTGATCTTCCGCAGCCACTGGAACTACCTGTTCGGGCTGGTGATGGTGGCGCTGTATTTCTTCGTGTTCTGGGAACGCCGACTCTACGCCGAATCCGTGCTGCAGGTGTTTTTCTTCGCCGCGCAGGGTTGGGGCTGGTGGCTGTGGCTCAAGGTCGGGGGCGATGACAATCAGGTCCGCGTGCGCTGGCTCGACTGGCGCAGCCGCTGGGTCTGGCTGCTGGTTATGGCGGCGATCAGCATCAACCTCAGCTGGGTCATGGCCAAGTACACCACCGCCTCGGCGCCCTATGTCGATACGCCGATCGCGGTCTTCTCGGTCGGGGCGCAGATCCTGCTGGCCTTCCGCCGGATCGAGAACTGGGTGCTGTGGATCGCGATCGATCTGGTTTCGATCGGCCTCTATATCTACCGCGATCTTGAGCCGACCGCCGGGCTTTATGGCGGGTTCCTGGTGTTGAGCCTTCTGGGCCTGCGTGAATGGATCGAGGCCGAACGGCGCGAGCGACTGGCTGCGTGATCCGGATCTGCTTCCACGGGGCGGAAAGCACCGGCAAATCGGTGATGGCCGACAAGCTCAGCCGTGAACTGGGCGCGACCTGGGTGCCCGAATATGGCCGGACCTATTGCGAGGAGCGCGGTACCGACCTGGCGATGGCCGACCTGCTGGCAATCGCCGAGGGGCAGGACATGGCGGTCAGGGCGGCACTGGCCGGGCAGCCCCGGCTGCTGCTGCTCGATACCGATCAGCTGATGACCGCGGCCTGGGCCGAAATGCTGTTCGGCGAAGTGCCCGCAGCGCTGATGGGCTATCCCAAGGCCGATCTCTACCTGCTGTTTTCGGCCGATGTGCCGTGGGTTGATGATGGCACCCGGTTCTTCGGCAAGAGCCCCTTGCGCGCCCGGTTTGCCGCGTTGGCGGAAGACATGCTGGTCAGGGCCGGGGTCCCCTGGCGACGGATTACCGGCAGCTGGTGCGAACGTGAACAACAGGTACGCGCGGTGATTGCCGAACTTACGCATAATGCCGGGGCTTGACCCGCGGCGCTTTTCGGCATTTCCTGAGCGGGTTCAGCAGGAGGCGGGGATGGATTTCATCAAGGCGCTGGTGCCCGGTTCGATCCTGACATTCGTGGTCTGTGCTGTGCTTGGCGCAGGACACAGCAAAGGCGGCTGGCTCAATATCCAGCCTTATTATGTGCAGGACCACCGGTTCTACTGGTCGTGGGTGATGTTTGCCATCGCGACGGGCCTGGCCTGGATGCTCTATATCATCACGCCGAAATAACAGCGGTTACGATGTAGTTGAGCGACAGATCGCCCGACAGGTGCAGCCCTTGCAGTGGTGACCAGGCAATGCCGCGCGGCTCACCCATTTCCAGACCGGCCCCGGCCAGCAAGTCGCGCAGCTCTTCAGGCGTGACGAAATCGTCCCAGTGGTGCGTGCCGCGCGGAACCATTCCCAGCCGCTCGGCCGCTTCGACCATCAGCAATCTGGACCTGGCGGTGCGATTGGGGGTGGACAGGATCATCAATCCGCCCGGGGGCAGCGCGGCCTTCAGAGCGGCGATGAATGCGCCCTTGTCGGCAACATGCTCGATCACTTCGAGCGAGGTGACCAGATCGAATCCTGTGAGACCCAGCGCGGCGACATCGCCGCAGTGATAGGCGATATCCAGCCCCGCGCCTGCCGCATGAGCACTGGCCACGGCAATGTTTTCTTCTGCCGCATCAACTCCGGTTACCGCCGCGCCCAGCCGGGCGAGCGGTTCGCACAGCAGGCCGGCCCCGCAACCCACATCGAGCGCGCGTTTGCCCGCCAGCGGGCGCACAGCGCGCGAATCCGCGCCGAAATGGGCATCAATCGCTTCGCGGACGAACCCCAAACGCACCGGGTTCAGCCGGTGGAGCATCGCCGATGAACCCTTGGGATCCCACCAGTCAGCCGCCAGTGCGCCGAAATGCGCGGCTTCTTCGGCGCGGATGGTCGCCCCGGCGGTGCGAGTCTTGGTTGCATTAGCCATGCACCCTCCCTAACAGGACGCCCGCCCGGACGCGAGGGTTCGGTAACAGCAAACGGAGCGCAGCACTTGGCCCGCATCGTGATGAAATTCGGCGGCACCTCGATGGCGGGATCGGAACGGATTCGCCGCGTCGCCAATATCGTGCGCCGCCAGCAGGCAGCCGGGCACGAAGTGGCGGTGGTCGTGTCGGCCATGGCCGGCGAAACCGACCGGCTGGTGAACTTCTGCCGCGAAGCCAATCCGCTTTATGATCCGGCCGAATACGACGTGGTGGTCGCCGCGGGCGAGCAGGTGACCTCGGGGTTGCTGGCGCTGACCTTGCAGGCGCTGGGCTGCCAGGCGCGATCGTGGCTGGGCTGGCAATTGCCGGTTCACACTGACGATGCCCATGCCAAGGCCCGGATCGAGGATATCGACAGCGCAGCGCTGCTGGCCAGCATGGCCGGGGGCGAGATCGCGGTGATCCCGGGCTTCCAGGGGCTTTCGCCGGCCGGCCGGGTGACCACGCTGGGTCGCGGCGGATCGGATACCTCGGCGGTGGCGGTGGCGGCGGCGATCGGCGCGGATCGCTGTGATATCTACACCGACGTCGATGGGGTCTATACCACCGATCCCCGGATCGTCGCCAAGGCGCGCAAGCTGAAGTACGTCACGTACGAGGAAATGCTCGAGCTGGCCTCGGTCGGCTCGAAGGTATTGCAGACCCGCTCGGTCAGCCTGGCGATGAAGGAAGGCGTGCGGGTGCAGGTGCTGTCCAGCTTCATCGACGATGATGCCACCCCGGCCGATGAAATTCCCGGCACCATGATCGTCAGCGACGAGGAACTTGAAGGACACGAGATGGAACGCCAGCTGATCACCGGCATCGCTGCCGACAAGAACGAAGCCAAGATCATCCTGACCCGCGTGCCCGACCGGCCCGGCGCGGTGGCAACGATCTTTGCCCCGCTTTCGGCAGCCAACATCAACGTCGATATGATCATCCAGAACGTCGGGCGCGACAAGGGCGAGACCGACGTGACCTTCACCGTCCCCGCCGCCGACCTGCTGCGCGCGCAGACCCTGCTTGAAGCGCAGAAGGAAGCGATCGGCTTCAACCGGATCATCACCGACAGCAAGGTGGCCAAGGTTTCGGTGGTGGGCGTGGGGATGCGCAGCCATGCCGGTGTCGCCAGCACCATGTTCCGCGCGCTGGCCGATCGCGGGATCAATATCCAGGCGATCTCGACTTCGGAAATCAAGATCTCGGTGCTGATCGACGAGGACGAGACCGAACTGGCGGTGCGCGTGCTGCACACCGCTTATGGCATGGATGCCGAGGGCGAGGCTGCGTAAGGCGCAAGCGCCATTGCCTGTTTGCAATGGCGAGCGTGACGCGAACCAGCTAGCTCCCGGCAAAATCGGGGGAACCGCCGATGCCCGGGGAACTGCCGCTACCTGCCTTCAGCTTCCTGCCGCACCAGCCCAGCCTGTGGCGGTTGCTGCGCGTCGGGGTTGGCGACGTTGGCAGCTGCATCCCCGCTGAGATCCTTGACCAGTTCAGCGTCCAGCTGCCCGGACCAGGCGCACCGCTGATCGTTTCATCGCCCGAACTGGCCCGCGAAGTGCTCAACGACCGGGCCGACCTGTTTGCGCGCGACAAATTTATCCGCCGGCTGTTTCGCCGCGCCTGGGGGCAGGGGCTGGCCGGTGCCGAAGGTCCGGCATGGGAACGCCAGCGCAAAGCGGCGGCACCGTTTTTCCGCCCCAAGGCGGTGGCCGGGCAGCTGGCCGCCTTTGCCCGCGAAAGCAATGCGGTGGCTGCTGAATTGCCCACCGATGCGGCGGTGGAGCTTAACGCGCTGGCCTTGCGGATCGTCTCGCGGATTGTCTTTTCAGTGCTGGTCGATGCGCGCGGGGCGGTCGATCCCGAAGCGGTATCGCGTGATGTCCCGGGCTATATCGCGCGTATTGTCGACTTTGGGCCAGCAGACCTGCTGCCCTTGCCCGAGCGCCTGCTGGACTGGCTGAACGGCGTGAACCGCGATCCGCAGGCCCGGCGGGTCCGCGCCGCGGCTGATCGACTGGCCAAAGCACGCGGCGATGGGCTGCGGCGCGTGGACATGATCGCCCTGCTTGAAGGGGTCGGCCCCGCGCGCGACAACATCGGCGGGCTGATCCCGGCGGCGATGGACACCACCGTCCACGGCCTGTCCTGGGCGCTCAACACCCTGGCGCTGCGCCCCGATTGGCAAACGCGCCTGGCCGGCGAAGCCCAGGCCGCCGGGCCACTGCCCACGCTCGATCAATTGCCGCTGACCCGGCGCGTGGTGCAGGAGGTGTTGCGGCTCTATGCTCCTGCGCCGCTGCTGGCCCGCAGCGCGGCGGTGGATCAGGTGATTGGCGGACACCGGGTGCGGCGCGGCCAGACCGTGATCGTTGCGGTCTATGCCATGCACCGACATCTGCGGCTGTGGGACGATCCCGATCGGTTCGATCCCGACCGGTTCCTGCCGGACCGGGGATTGAACCCGGCCTGGATGCCGTTCGGCACCGGCCCCCGGATGTGCATCGCCGCGCAGTTCGCCCAGGCCGAGATCGCGGTTGTGCTGGCGCGGCTGCTGGCGCAGTTCGAATTCCTGCCGACCGGTCACCAGCCACGCCTGCTGCTGCGCACGGCAACCCGTTCACTGAACGGGCTGCAGGTGCTGGCGCGGCGGCGTTAGCCGAACAGCCAGGTGCCGTTGCTCGCGACCGGATTGCGGCGCTCAAGACGACGGGCCGACAAATTACGCTACGGCAGGTCTGGAATCCGCCGTGCACCCCGCCTATAGGCGCGCAATATCAGTCTCATCCCCAAGGGCCTCCATGACCAAAAGCAAGACCCACGCGCTGATGCAGCGCGGCATCGAATTCCTTGGCAGCGAGCACGCGATCTTGTGCGGTGCGATGAGCTGGGTCAGCGAACGCAACCTGGTGGCCGCGATCAGCAATGCCGGCGGGTTCGGGGTGATCGCCTGCGGGGCGATGACTGCGGAACTGCTCGATGCCGAGATCGCCGCGACGAAGGCGCTGACGTCGAAGCCGTTCGGCGTAAACCTGATCACCATGCACCCGGACCTGACCGATCTGATCGCGGTCTGCGCGCGGCACCAGGTTGGCCACGTGGTGCTGGCTGGCGGGATTCCGCCCAAGGGCTCGGTCGAGGCGATCAAGCAGTTCGGTGCCAAGGTGCTGGTCTTCGCGCCGACGCTGGCGCTGGCCAAGCGGTTGCTGCGCAGCGGCGCCGATGCACTGGTGATCGAAGGCAGCGAGGCGGGCGGCCATATCGGTCCGGTCGCAACCTCGGTTCTGGCGCAGGAATTCCTGCCCGAACTGGCAGAAGACCATGTGGTCTTCGTGGCCGGGGGGATCGGCCGGGGCGATATGATCGCGGCTTACCTGGAAATGGGGGCATCGGGCGTGCAGCTGGGCACGCGGTTCGCCTGCGCCACGGAATCGATCGCGCATCCTGCGTTCAAGCAGGCCTTCTTCCGCGCCAACGCCCGCGATGCCGAAGCATCGGTTCAGGTCGATCCGAGGCTGCCGGTGATCCCGGTCCGCGCGCTCAAGAACAAGGGCACCGAATTGTTCACCCAGCGCCAACGCGAAGTTGCCCAGCTGCTTGACGAGGGCAAGGTCGAGATGGACGAGGCCCAGCTGGAGATCGAAAAGTTCTGGGCCGGTGCGCTGCGCCGCGCGGTGATCGAAGGCGATGTCGAAAACGGCTCGCTGATGGCCGGCCAATCGGTCGGCATGGTGACCAGCGAGCAACCGGTTGCGGAAATCATCGCCGAATTGCTTGCGCAATCCGAAGCCGCCTTCGCCGCGCGATAACCGGACGCGAGCCTGCCGCGCACGGGCCTGTTCGCGTTCCGCGACTCGAGGCGAATCGGTCAGATAGGAATGAATCGCAAACCAATGTTTTTGTAAGCTTTGTGTAAGCTTCTGAAATGGTTACAAAAATCTGACAAGTCCCATTTTCGGACATTTCCTCGATTCGACGCCCGAATTGTTCCTTAATATGCTGATAACCATCACTTTTTGACCCCTTCGGGGTGGGCGAAGAGAATCGCTTCGTTG
>NZ_JADZAT010000023.1 GCF_020852455.1 Novosphingobium sp. | reverse complement strand
TCGACGACGATACCCAGGCTGGCGGCAATGCCGGCGGCACCGGCGACGACGCCGATGCGGCGAACCTCACCGGCACGCTGGCCGCCTCGGGCGGCGACGGGCCGCTGACCTGGGCGCTGTCGACCGCAGGCGCACCGGCTGGGTTCTCCTATGTTGCCAACGGCACCGGGATCAACGTGTTCCAGGGTGCGACCCTGGTGATGCAGGTTACGCTCAACACCGCGACCGGCGCCTATACGGTCAGCCAGGTTGCGCCGATCCAGCATGCTGCGGGCAGCAATGAGAACAACCAGCTGTTCACGCTGAGCTACACCGTCACCGATCAGGATGGCGACAGCGCTCCGGGTACGCTCACGATCGATGTCGATGACGACACCCCGGTACTCGCCAACGATACCGATACGATCCCGGGCGGTTCGAACGCCCCGGCAACCGGCAACGTCCTCACTGACGCTTCGGCCGGCGATGCTGGCGACAGCGATACCGGTGCTGACAGCGTCGGCGCCGATGGCGGCTCGGTCACCGCGATCACCGGCTTCGGCGGTGCGGGCACCATTGGTGGGACCACCAACGGACAGTACGGCGTCCTGACGCTGAACTCCGACGGTTCGTACAGCTACACCCGCAATGCCGGAACGCCGGGCAATGTCACCGACACGTTCACCTACACGGTGACCGACGGTGACGGCGATACCGCAACCGCCACGCTGACCATCACGATCCAGGATGCAACGCCGGTCACGGCCCCCAACCTCACCGTGCTGCTTGACGACGATGCGCTGGCGAACGGCATTGCCGGCGGCACCGGCGACGTTTCGCCCGATACGCTGAACACCTCGGGCACGCTGGCGGGTTCGGGCGGCGACGGGTCGCTGACCTGGGCCTACCAGACCACGGGTGCGCCGGTCGGCTTCACTTATGTCGCCAACGGCACCGGGATCGATGTGTTCCAGGGTGCCACCAAGGTGCTGGTGCTTACGCTCAACACCGCGACCGGAGCCTATTCGGTTACCCAGGTGGCTCCGGTAATGCACGCCGCCGGCGGCAACGAGAACACCCAGGCCTTTACGCTGAACTACTCCGTTACCGATAGCGACGGTGACAGCGCGACCGGCAGTCTGGCGATCCAGGTCAACGACGACAGCCCGATCCAGGTTGTGCCGACTGCGATCTCGGTCCCCAACACGGCGGGGGCGGCAGTCTTCCAGTCACTCGACCCGAGCCTGCTCAACAATTATGGCGCAGATGGCGGTACGGTGCGGTTCTCGCCAACGCTTGAAGGGACCAACAGCGGGCTCAGCTCCAGCTTCGTGCCGATCATCTATCACGTTTCGCCCGATGGCCTGACGCTGACCGGTGTCGCCGGATCCAGCACGATCTTCACGATCACACTGGTCCCGGGCACCAACCAGTACTCGGTCGATTTGGACGGCGTGGTCGATTCGCTGACCACCATCAGCTTCGAAGACGGCGTGTACGAGTTCATCGGAGGCAACACCGCCTGGGTGGGCTTTGTGCCCAACGATCAGGATACAACGTCAGCCGCAGTCAACGACAATAGCCGGGATCTGCTGATCACACCATCGATCAGCGGCGCCAACAGCGGCACGATCAACGGCAGCTCGGTTGCGCTGGGCGTGGGCAGCGGAAATGACGTTGGCCCGAACGAGATGGTTCGGATCGATTTCGTGGTCGATCTGGTTGGCAACACGTCGGGTCCGGGCGGCTATGGCGTGGCCGGCAATCGCGATCACACCTTCGATTCGCATTACACCGCCAATGGCGCGAGCGCGCTGTTGATCGCCAGCGCGGGATCAACCGTCAGGATCACCGCTCGCGACGATTTCGATGCCGACAATATTGTGGGCGATGGCACGATCGATCCGATCACCAAGATCGTGATCGCTTACGACGGCGTGGCCTCGGCCTTCATCATCCCGACCACCACGCCGACCGATTACACTGTCAACGGCAAAATCTATACGGTCACGCTGAACAGCGATGGCTCGGTCAATGTGGCCGGGGTCGAGGGCACGTCAGGCGCTGGCGCGATCGGGACGCAAATCGCGGCCTACACACTCAACGGCTATTCCAGCCTTGAATTCGCGCATGTCAGCGGCGATCCCTTCAAGCTCGGCAATTTCGGCGCGGTTGCAGTCACCACCAACCCGGTCAGCTTTACCGTGCCGGTCGAAGTGATCGACAACGACGGCGACGTTTCGCCGGCAACCAATCTCGCGATCACGTTGACGCCGGTGGCGCCTCCGATCGCACTCGACCTGGACGGCAACGGTGTGCAGTTCCTCTCGACGTCGCACGGGGTCGCGTTCGATTACGACGGCGATGGTGTGGGCGAAGGCACTGCCTGGGTCGCCGCGAACGACGGGATCCTGGCGATCGACCGCAATGGCGATGGCATGGTCAACGACGGTTCGGAAATCGTCTTTGGCGGTGGCGGTCAGACCGACCTGCAGGGCCTTGCTGCCAACTTTGACAGCAATGAAGACGGTCTGCTCGATGCCAATGATGCGGCTTTCGGCCAGTTCGGGGTCTGGCAGGACGCCAATTCCGACGGTGTCGCGCAGGTTGGCGAATACCGTTCGCTGAACGAGATGGGCATCACCAGCATCGATCTGACCAGCGATGGCCGGGCCTATGCTGCCGCAGATGGCACCGTGCAGGTGGCCGGGGAATCGAGCTACACCATGGCTGACGGCAGCACCGGTATAGTGGCCGATGCCAGCTTTGCTCTGGATGGCGAACGCCGTGCGGCCCGATCCGCGGAACTGGTTGCGGCCAGCTCTGCCGCCGCGACGGGCCTGCTGGCAGCGATGGCAATGGAACATGCCAGTGCCGCCGCCGATGACGGGTTGGCCCGGCACAGCGCTGATACCTACATCGCCGCCAACGATGCCCTGTTCGACACCTTGCCCGAACAGGCGCAGGACAAGGGCAGCAACCCTGAGGTGCTGGTGCAGGAAGCGCCAGCCAAGGCAGCGGCTGAATCGGCCAATGCGCTCGATCATACCGACAGTCCGGCGATGCACGATGGGCTTGGCCAACCGACCGATCGGTTCGCCGATCTGCACGAGGTTGCCGGCAACGATGGCAGCCGAAGCGCGCTGTTCGGCACCGACCAGGCGCCCTCATCGCTCGACGCCTCGCTGGTCCTGGGCGCTGCGCCCGGCGCCGGTGCGGCAGTTGAGGCCCATCCGGCTCTGCTGGCAGCTCTGGCCGATGGCGCCGGTGCCGCTGAAGTGGACAGCATCGTCGAACACTTCGCGCCGAATTCGGCCGGAGCGACCGACTTCGCCGGCAATGCCGGCAGCGTCGACCTGCAGGGCCTGCTCAGCATCACCATCAATGGCGGCGGCGACAGCATGATGCCGCACATCGCAATGCTGCCTGAACTCGATCACGATGTCGCAAATGCAATGACTTAGACCTGATCAACCGCAAATTGCTTGGACAACCTGGGGACCAAACAATGCTACTCAAAACGAAAATGCTAGCCGCCACGCTTGTGGCCGTAACCGCCGCCATACCGGTAGCGGCCGCGGCGCAGACCAGCGCAAACGACTTGATGGCCATGTCGGTCAACGAGTTGAACGGAGAGATTGGACAGCGCTACAATGCCGCTCTGGCGTTGAGCACGGACAACGGCACGGTTTCGGCTGATGATCCGCGCTATGTCTGGGCGCTGCAGGCCAAGGCCCAGTGCGGCATTGCGCTGGGCTTCCTGAAGAGCAACACCAAGGATCCGGTCAGCATCGGCAAGTGCGTTGACGCAGCAGCACGGATGAACGCGAGCCTGGCCGCGCCCGAAGCGCAGGTCGTGGTCGCGCCTCCGGCGGTGTGCCCGGATACCATCGCAGGTATCATCTTCTTCGAATGGGACAGCGCCGAAGTGCCCGAAAGCGCGATGGCGACCATCCAGTCGGCAGCGCAAAGCATTGCCACCTGCGGCAAGACGATCTCGGTTGCCGGTCATACCGACCGCTCGGGCTCGGATGGCTACAACGATGCCCTGGCACGCCGCCGGGCTGAAGCCGTTGCCCAACTCCTTGTGGCGCAGGGCGCTTCCAGCAACAGCCTCGAGGTTTCGAGCTATGGCGAACGGGAACCGAAGGTCCCGACTGCGGATGGCGAACGCACGCCGCAGAACCGCCGTGTCGAAATCAGTGTGAAGAATTGACCTGGGGGACAGAACAATGACCATTCGAACCATTCTCTCCGCCGGAACCGCCATAGTGCTGGCCAGCACGGCCCATCTGGCCCTGGCCCAGGACGCTTCCGGCGTGCCGATGCCGGGCGTTATCCAGTCAACCCCGGCCACTCCGATTTCGATGAAGGATGCGATCGGCATTGCCGTCAGTTCAAACCCCGAAATCGCGCAGGCGCAGTACAACAAGGAAGCGATCCAGTTCGAACGCAAGCAGGCCCAGGGGCTCTATGCGCCGCGGGTCGATCTTGAAGCCTCGGCCGGCATTCGCCAGCTGAACAACCCGGCCCGCCGGATTGCCGGGCTGGAGCACGACGAGCTTTACCCGGTCGGCGGCGAACTGCGCGCCGAATGGACCGTGATCGACTTCGGCCGCCGCAAGGGTGAGCTGCATCGCCAGGCTGCCCGCGTCGACGGAGCTTCGCTCAGGGTGCTCGAACGCTCGGAATTCGTCGGGCTGCAGGTTGCGCGCGAATACCTCAACGTGCTGCTACAGCAGCGCGTGGTTGCCGCCAGCAAGGATAATGTGGCTTTCCACGAAGCTCTGGTGAAGGATCTCAGCACCGGCGTTGCCCAGGGGTCGATCTCGATCGCGGACCAGCAGCAGGCCGAAGAACGGCTGCAGGCATCGCGCGTGCGGCTGGTCGAAGCCGAACAGAGCCTTGAGGACGCCAAGATCGCGCTGCGCCGGCTGACCGGGCTCAATATCGATTTCGTGCTTGAACCGCCGACGCTGGCCGAAGCCATGCCCGGCAACGAGGCCGAGGCGATCGGCCTGGCCCGGACCCAGAACCCGCTGGTCCGCGAAGCCGAAGCCGATGTCGATGCGGCACATGCCCTGGCCAACAGCGTCAAGGCCGATCAGCTGCCCAAGATCGGCGTCGATCTGGTCGGCCGCGCCGGTCACGATATCGATGCGGTGAACCACGGCACCCGCGACATCCAGGCCCGCGTGTTCCTGAAGTGGAACATCTTCGATGGCGGCATCAACAAGGCCAACTATCAGGAGATGGTCCGCCGCGCGAGTGAAGCCCGCTATCGGCTTTACGATACGGTTCGCCGGGCCGAGGAAGATACCTCGCTGGCCTGGTCGCAGCTGCGGACGCAGACCAAGGTGACCGGCGAACTGGAAACGCAGAGCCGGGTCAGCGATGATCTGCTGCTGTCCTATCGCAGCCAGTTCAACGTCGGCCGGCGCTCGCTGCTCGACGTGCTCGACGCCCAGAATTCGCGTTACAACACCCAGGTCCGGCTGGAAACGGCGCGCTATTCGGCGATGTTTGCCCGTTACCAGGTGCTGGCCAGCACCAACCGGTTCCTCAACGCTGTGGGCGTGGCACCGGCAGCCGGCGCGGGCGAGAAGGAGCGCGAACGCTTCAATTATGGCCCGCCCAAGCCGGCCGAACTGGAATACCGCAAGATGCCCAACTAGGGCGTCATGCGGGGCCCGTTCGGGCCAGGGTAAATACGACGGGAATACGACTCTATGGCCACTGGGCCTCAAACGACCACAATGCCGGGCGACCCGCTGATTGCGACTGTCGCCCGGCTCGCGGAACACTTTGGTGTTCCGTTTGCCACTGGCATGCTGTCGGGGCTCGCGCTGGATAGCCAGGGGCGGCTTCCGCTGCATCAGCTCGAACCGGCGCTCGAAGTGCTGGGGCTCAACTGCTTTCCGGGACAGAGCAAGCGCCTGCCGCGCCGGGCCACCAGCTATCCGGCGGTGATCGCACTGGCCGATGGCTCGGTGGCAGTGATCCACGAGCTCAACGGCAAGGATGCCCTGACCTGGCGCCCGGGATCGACCGACAACCGCTGGGAAGATCTGTCTGCGCTGGACAGCGAATTCAATGGCTGGATCGCCACCGTGCACGGCGATCCCACCGCGATCCGCGAGGCGGGACAGCCGTGGGAAGTAGGCGCCCGGACGCACTGGTTCTGGAGCGAGATCGTCAAGTTCCGGCACCGGTTCCGCTGGATCTGGGTCTCGACCCTGCTGATCAATGTGCTGGCGCTGGCGCTGCCGTTGTTTTCGATGAACGTCTATGACCGGGTGATCCCCAACCGCACCCAGGCAACATTGTGGGTGCTGGCAGTCGGCGTGATGGTGGCCTTTGCGCTCGATTATGCATTGCGCCGGGCGCGTTCGGCCGTGCTTGATGATCTGGGCCGCGAACTTGATCTCAAGCTGTCGCAGAAGATCTATTCCAAAATCCTGTCCGCGCCGCTGGCTGATCGCAAAGGGCACACCGGCAATCTGGTGGCGCGAGTATCCGAATACGCCATCGTGCGCGAATTCTATGGCTCCACCACGATCATGCTCGTGGTCGATATGGTCTTCCTGGTGCTGTTCGTAGCACTGATCGCCTGGATCGCCGGCTGGCTCGCGCTGGTTCCGGTGATCGCCATGGCGATCATGGCGCTGATCGGGCTGCGACTGCGCAGCCAGATCATCGGGGCGGCACGCGAATCCCAGGCCGACCATGGCCTGCAACAAACCCTGCTGGTTGAATCGATCACCGGGCTGGAAACGCTCAAGAGCATTTCGGGCGAAGGCGCGATGCTGGGCCGCTGGCGGCGGCTGTTCGAACTGGGCAGCCATTCGCAGCAACGCCTCAAGGAAATCAGCACCACGGCGATCGGCATGGCCTCCACCTTTCAGCAGGTGTCGAACATCGCGCTGATCGTCGGCGGCTATTACCTGTTCGATGCCGGCCAGATCACCATGGGGGCGATCATCGCCATCGTCATGCTGTCCTCCCGGTCATTGCAGCCGGCCGCCCAGCTGGCCTTCCTGCTGACCCGCGGCCAGCAGGCCCAGCAGACGCTCGATTCGATCCAGAAGCTGTGGGAGACTGGCGACGAGCGCCGGATGGGCAGCGCGTCGATGACACCCACCGTGCGTTCGGCCCAGATCAAACTCGAAGGGCTCGATTTTTCCTATCCGGGCGCGTCGGTCCCTTCGCTCAAGGACATCAACCTGACGATCCGCCCCGGCGAACGGGTGGCGATCATCGGCCGGGTTGCATCGGGCAAGTCAACCCTGGGCCGGGTCCTGTGCGGGCTCTACCAGCCCAGCGGGGGTGCCATGCTGATCGACGGGATCGACAGCCGCCAGTACCGCCCGCAAGACCTGCGCGATGCCTTCCGGTTCGTGGGGCAGGATGCCAGCCTGTTTTCGGGCTCGATCAAGGACAACCTCTCGCTCGGCGCCGGCCAGGTGGACGATGAACGCCTGATCGAGGCCTTGCGCGAAGTCGGTGCCGATCAGTTCCTCTCGCAGGATTCGGGCGGCTTCGATCGCGGCGTGGGCGAATCCGGCAGTCAGCTTTCGGGCGGACAGCGCAGCTTCCTGTCGCTGGCCCGCGCGCTGGTTCGTCCGTCCAGGCTGCTGTTCCTCGACGAGCCGACCGGGGCCATGGACATCCAGTCAGAGAAACTCTTTGTCGAGCGGTTGTCCCATTCGCTGACACCCGATCGGACAATGGTTATTTCCACCCACCGACCGGCACTTTTTAGCATCTGCGACCGCCTGATCGTCCTCGACAAGGGGCAGATAGTCGCGGATGGCCCGAGGGATGAGATCATCAAATCAGCAGGAATGGGACTTCGGTCATGAGCACCTCTGAATTGACATTGCTGGATCTTGCCGCCGACGCGCGGGGCGCCAACCGACAACGCTCAAAGCTGGAACGCTGGCTGATGATCGCCATTGCCGCGATGATCGCTGCGCTGGCCCTGTCGTTCATCGTGCCGCGGCTCACCGATGCTGCTGCGGGCGGGCAGACGGCGGGTGACAACGGTCAGGCCGATCTTGCCCAGATGGGCCCGATCGATGCGATTTCGGTCGATGACAAGGCGCAGATCATGGTCGAAGGTGCGGATGCCCAGGCCGGGAATGCCGCGATCCCCTTCCTCACCTCACCGCTCGATCAGGTCCAGGCGTTTGGTCTTCAGGCGGCCAAGGCCGAAACCTATGCCACCGCACTGCAGTGCCTGACCCAGGCGGTCTATTACGAAGCTGCGGTCGAGCCGCTGCAGGGCCGCCGCGCAGTGGCCCAGGTGGTGCTCAACCGGGTTCGCCACCCCGCCTACCCCAAGAGCGTCTGCGGCGTGGTCTATCAGGGTTCGCAGCGCCGCACCGGCTGCCAGTTCAGCTTTACCTGCGACGGGGCGCTGCTGCGCGCTCCGGCTGCCGGCCCGTGGCGCGAAGCCCGCGAAGTGGCCCGCGCCGCACTGGCCGGCTATGTCGAACCCAGTGTCGGCACCGCGACTTTCTATCATGCCGACTATGTCCTGCCGAGCTGGGCCTACAAGCTGGGCAAAATCACCCAGATCGGCCGCCACCTGTTCTACCGCTTCAACGGTTCGTGGGGTAACGCGGCAACCTTCAACGGTCGTTATGCCGGGATCGAGGCGATCCCCGCGCTGGACCTTGCAGCGCTGCGTGAACGCGCGCTGGAAGACGGGATGCAGCTTGAGGAAGCGGCTCCGGCTTTCGTCCCGGGGCTGACCGTGACCCCGGATGTGACCGATCGCCACGCCGAAGCCGATGTCGGTGGCCGGATCGACATGACCAAGACCTGGCGTCCGTCGATCCCTGATCCGGTTTCGGGCAACAGCCACCTCAAGCAGGTGGTGGCAACCACCCAGACCCCACAGAGCAGCAGCAATGTCGCGCTGCGCAGCGAAGGCGGCCAGGTGGCCGAACCGGCACCTGCTGGCGGGACCGCGCAATGAGTCAGGGCGGCATGATTTCGCGAATGAAGGACGGATGGCACGGCTGGGATTCCAGCCGTCGGCTGATTGCGGTCTGCGCCGGTGGCCTTGTCGTGTTGGCCCTGTGGGCCGGGCTGGCCCGGGTTGACGAAGTGACCCGCGGGGTTGGCAAGGTCATCCCTTCCAGCAAGGTCCAGCTGGTCCAGGCGGTGGAACCCAGCGTGGTTGGGGCGATCTCGGTCCGATCAGGGCAGCTGGTCCAGAAAGGCCAGTTGCTGGGGCGGCTGGAAAGCGCTCAATCACAGTCACAACGCGGACAGCTCCAGGCCGAAAACGAACGGCTGAGCGCCCGCGCCAACCGGCTTTCGAACGAAGGCGGCAGTGCTGGCGGCGGATGCAGCGCCGGGACGGCCTGCGCCGAAGAAGCCCAGCTGGCCGCTGCGCGGCAGGCGACCGCCTCCAGCCGGCAAAGCGCGCTGGCGGCTGCGGTCGAACAGCGCCGCCGCGACCTGTCAGAAGGCGTGGCGACCGTCAACAGCCTGGAAGGCAGCGTGCGCCTGGCGCAGCAGCAGGTCGATACGCTGGCGCCGATGGTGGCGAAGAAGATCGTCCCGCAAACCGAACTGCTGGCCGCGCAGCGCGAACTGGTTGACATCCAGGGCCGCCTGGCCGCCGCCCGGCAGGGTGTGGCCCGCGCCCAGGCCGGCATTGCCGAAGCCCAGGCCCAACTGAGCGAGGCGCGCAACGATTTCCGCCAGCAAGCGCTGAACGAGCGCAGCGAGGTGGCGACCCGCCTGGCGGTCAACGAAGAGACGATCAAGGGCTCGGCCATGGATTTGCGGGCCCCGGTCACCGGCTTCGTCAACGATGTCCGCGCCAACACGGTGGGCGGCTTCGTGAACGCCGGCGAAAAGGTCATGCAGATCGTGCCGCAAGGCGACAAATTGCTGGTAGAAACCCGCGTCACCCCCAAGGACATCGCCTTCCTGAAGATTGGCGACCCGGCTGTGGTCAAGGTGACCGCCTACGATTTCTCGATCTATGGCGGGCTGGACGGCAAGGTCACCAATATCAGCGCGGATTCAATCTACGACGAGACCGAGCGGCAGGCCTATTACATCGTCATGGTCGAAACCGACCGCGCCTTCATCGAGAAGAACGGTCAGAAACTGCCGATCATGCCCGGCATGGTCTGCGATGTGGAGATCATTACCGGCAGCAAGTCGATCCTCAGCTACTTGTTCAAGCCGGTGCTGAAGGCGCTTGGCGAGGCGATGACCGAACGATAGCCGGCCCTCGCGGGTTTCAGTACCCGTGGATCCACTTGGTGTTCTGACTGAACGACAGGATCGGGCGATAGTCGTAGCCCTGCCGGGCATCGAGCGCCGTATCCGTGTTGTTGTCGAGCAGCCAGTACTGGCCATCGACCTTGACCACCAGCATCGCATGGTCCGCCGAACGCACCAGATCGCGCGCGATCACCAGGTGCATGTCCTCGCGCCTGACGCCATGGGCTGCCAGCATCTGCATCTTGACGATGGCGATATCTTCGCAGTCCCCGGCGCGGCGGCGCAGGGTTTCATTCGCGGTCGCCCAGTGATCGGCTTCACCGTAGAGTTCCCGATCCTCGACATAACGGATTGAACCGTTGGCCCAGGCGTTGATCGCATCCAGTTCGGACTTGTGCACGCCATCGGGTGAGCGCGAGATTCCGGCCAGGGCCTTGCGGCCAATCCCGCTCGACCGCACCCGGTTCCAGTCACGGTCAAAGCTCGTTCGCTTCACTATCAACCGCTTGCTGGCCAGATAGTCATCAGGTGACGATGAAACCGGCGGCAGCAGCACGGTTGTGCCCAGCTGCGGCGCAGGCTTGTCGAGGTGCATGGCAAAGCCCAGCGCGGGCTGGCAGCTTGGCTCGCGGGCCACGCCCGGATTGCTGATCCCGGCCCCGGGTTCAAGCCGGGCAGTGGTGGCAATGGCGGCAATCTGGGGTTCGGCCACCGGCGCCAGGCCAGCCTGCTGCTGGCGGATCAGGTCAAGCTGGCTGACCTTGCCGCCCAGCAAGGCCGAAGTCTTGCTGTAGGAAGGCGCTGCCGGAACCGGGGCCGCAAGTGCGATCGCAGGCGCAGCCCCCACCTGGCAGGCATCGAACCCGGCAAAGGCCGAAGTCACTGCCATCGGCAGGGCAAGCGTGCCGATCCCGGCCTGAGCCGGCTGCGCGAGCAGCGCAGCGCTAGCCAGAGCCATGCCGGAGATGAGGGACCTGCGAAACATGCGGCCCATTTATTGGGCGCGTCATCAAGGTTGCGTGTAGTGAACTGGTTAACGCCGTGCGAACGATCCGGGGCAAGATTGGCCGGTGACCGGGCCGGATATCCGGATCGCAGGAAGCGCCGGGATCGACGGATCCAGGGCATTTTCGGCCCTGCCCCGCTCGGCCGCAAATGGCGATGCCTGCCCCCGACAGAGGGTTAGGCAACGTCCTTCGCAGGCGGCGGAATCAGTTGGCGGTGAGCACGATGGTGTTGCCCGCAGGCTCGTATCGCACATCGATTCCGGCGGCGCGCAGCTGGTTGAAACTGACGTATTGATCCGCCCCGGCCGATCCGTTCATGGCCGCGAACAGGCTGGGATCAAGTTCGCCCTGCACGATCGAAAGCAAGGATCCGACCCGGATCGACAGGCTGGCATCGCCCCCGATCCGGACATCGATTGCGCCAACGGAGTGGTCGTTCAGCTGAACCGAGACCTGGTGGAAGATGTACTCCCCGACCAGCCGGTCGGGCAAGCGCGTTGACTTGCGGGCCGCGGTGCCGCTGAGGGGCGGCTTGACCAGCGGGCTGGTGCGCTCGGGTCGCTTGGCCGGGGCAAGGCTTGCCGAAGACGGCAGGCGCCTGGCCGACGGCGCAAGCTGGAAGTCGATCGGCACAAGCCTGAGCGGTGCAGGCTCGATCCGGGACGGCGGAGCCGAATTGGCGGCGGGTTGCGCCGCCGGCGGAGTGCTGACGCGCGGTGCAGCCTGAGGCAACGGTGCCTTGGCAGATGCGAACTCAGCCTTTGGCGGAGCAATGGGCTTCACCGCTTGCGCGGCCATTTGCGGGGCGGACAGGCTGGCAGCGGCATTATCGGCGGTCTTGCTTGCCAGGTTCGCCTCGGCCAGCTTTGCAGAAGGCACGACCGGCGCCGGCGCAATCGCGATTGCAGCGGGTCCTACCGGCGCAGTGACTACCGGCGGGCTGGCAGCGGCCAGCGCGGGTGCCGGGGTTGCCGCAGGCTCAGCCGCCAACTCCTGATGCTTCAAACCGACTGGCGCGGCAGCAGCAGCGACCGGAGCAAGGGCCTGGGTCTGTGCCGCCTCATCGGGCTTGGCGATTGCCAGACTGGTTCCCGTCCCAGTCTCGTCATGCCGGGCGGGAAGCTGTGATTGCGCCTGCAAAGCGGCGGACCCGGCCGGGATCGGCAGAGGCGCAGCGAACACCGCAGCAAAGTCCGCTTTGCCGGGTTGCTTGACGCTTGGCGCAGGGGCCGAAGTCCGCGGCAGTGCCAGCGGTTGCCCCCCAGAATGGGTCGCAGCGGTCAATACCGGCGGCAAGGTTGGCGGGACGGCAGCAACAGCCCCTGCCCGCAGCTGCGGCTCTGCAGCCCGGGCCGAGCTGGAAAAGCCGACCTCGAAACCGGCAGCCCCACGCGCCTGGCCAAGCTGCGCCTGCTGGATCATTCCGCCTGCGGAAAGATCAGAATACAGGTAGGTGCCAACCCCGCTGGCCAGCAGTGCAGCCAGCAGAGTCGGCTTGAAGTGCAGGTGCTGTCCACCTGCCGTGTCCGAATATGTGAGCTGCAAGGTCTGCAAGAATCGTCCCCCGAAATTCCAACAGGCGATTAGACCATAAATGCAGGTGATTCTCTACCGGTGAATTTACTCCAATTTCAGTGACTTGCATGGTTAACGCGCAAGGCGTTGAGGTACTTCAGGTGCCTCACCAGCGCTTCAGCAGCGGTGCAAGACCCCTAGATCGTCAGGCAGAGATACTTGATCTCGACATATTCATCGATCCCGTACTTCGATCCTTCGCGGCCCAGACCCGATTGCTTGACCCCGCCGAACGGCGCGACCTCGGTCGAAAGAAGCCCGGAATTGACGCAAACCATGCCGCTTTCGATCGCTTCGGCGACCCGCCAGACCCGGCTGAGATTGTTCGAGAAGAAATAGCTGGCGAGGCCAAATTCGGTATCGTTGGCCATGGCAATCGCCTCTTCCTCGGTCTCGAAGCGCACCACCGGGGCCAACGGACCGAAGGTTTCCTCGCTGGCGACCAGCATGTCCTGGGTGACATTGGCAATCACGGTCGGCTCGAAGAAGGTGCCGCCCAGGGCATGGCGCTTGCCGCCGGTCAGCAGGGTGCCGCCCTTGGCCAGCGCATCGGCGACATGTTCTTCAACCTTGGCAATGGCATTGGTGTCGATCAATGGCCCCTGCTCGGTCCCGGCATCGAGCCCGTTGCCGACCTTGAGCGCGCCGGCGGCCTGGGCCAGCTTTTCGACGAATTGGTCATAGACCCCGGCCTGGACATAGAGCCGGTTGGTGCACACGCAGGTCTGGCCCGAATTGCGGTACTTCGAGGCGATTGCCCCCGCCACCGCGGCATCCAGATCGGCATCGTCGAAGACGATAAAGGGGGCATTGCCGCCCAGTTCGAGGCTGAGCTTCTTGATCGTATCGGCGCTCTGCCGCATCAGCAGCTTGCCGATCTCGGTCGATCCGGTGAAGCTGAGCTTGCGGATCTTGGGGTTCGAAGTCATTTCCCCGCCGATCTCGCGGGCGCTGCCGGTAACCACCGACAGGATCCCCCTGGGCACCCCGGCCTGTTCAGCAAGACCGGCAATTGCCAGCGCCGAAAACGGTGTCTGTGCCGCCGGCTTGATCACCATCGGGCAGCCAGCAGCCAGCGCGGGGCCGGCCTTGCGGGTGATCATTGCGTTGGGGAAGTTCCACGGCGTGATCGCCGCAGTCACCCCGATCGGTTGCTTGAGCACCACGATCCGCTTGTCGGCCAGGTGCCCGGGGATGACATCGCCGTAGAGCCGCTTGGCCTCTTCGGCGAACCATTCGATGAAGCTGGCGCCATAGGCGATTTCGCCGCGCGCCTCGGCCAGGCTCTTGCCCTGTTCCATGGTCAGGATCCGGGCCAGTTCTTCCTGGTTCGCCATCATCAGATCGAACCACTTGCGCAGGATCGCGGCGCGTTCCTTGCCGGTCCTGGCGCGCCAGGCCGGCCAGGCCGCCTCCGCCGCTTCGATCGCCCGGCGGGTTTCGGCCGCGCCGCAATCAGGCACCGTGCCCAGCACCTCACCGGTCGCCGGGTTGGTGACCTCGATCACCTTGCCGCTATCGGCACCCACCCAGGCGCCATCGATGTAGCATTGCTGGCGAAGCAGCGGAGAAACAGTCATGGCCGGATCCCTTACAGCGCCTGGAGCAGCGGCAGTGCTTCATCCAGCGATTTGCGGATGATCCCCACCAGCTCGTCGATCTCACCATGGCTGACGGTCAGCGGCGGGCACATCACGATGGTATCGCGGATCCCGCGCACCATCAGGCCGTTTTCAATGCAGCGATCACGCACCACCGGCCCGGCATTGCCTTCGGCCCCGCCCCAGCGCTGGTTGGTGCCCTTTTCGGAGACGATCTCGACCGCGCCGATCAGCCCGACCGAGCGCGCTTCGCCGACCAGCGGGTGGTCGTTCAGCGTCGCCAGCGCCTTGGCCAGATAGGGACCGGTATCATCGCGGGTCCGGGCGATCAGCCCCTCGCGCTCGATGATCTCGATATTGCGCAAAGCCACGGCGGCCGCCACCGGATGCCCCGAATAGGTAAAGCCGTGGATGAAATCGCCACCGGTCTTGAGCACTTCGACGATATCGCTGGACACCGCATTGGCGCTGATCGGCAGATAGCCCGAGCTGAGCCCCTTGGCCATCGGCACGATATCGGGGGTGAAGCCATAGGTCTGGTGGCCGAACCATTCGCCGGTCCGTCCGAAGCCGCAGATCACCTCGTCCGCCACGATCAGGATGCCGTACTTGCGGCAGATCGCCTCGACTTCCTGCCAGTAGCCCGGCGGCGGGATCACCACCCCGCCCGCGCCCTGCACCGGCTCGCCGATGAAGGCGGCGACGTTTTCGGGGCCGACTTCAAGGATCCGGTCCTCGATCGCCTTGGCGCAGTCCTTGCCGAACTGCACCGGATCGGTGCCGAAGCCCTCGCCGAACCAGTAGGGCTGGCGGACGTGTTCCACGCCGGGGATCGGCAGATCACCCTGTTCGTGCATGAACTTCATCCCGCCCAGGCTGACCCCGGCCACGGTCGAGCCGTGGTAAGCGTTCCAGCGGCTGATGAACACCTTGCGCTTGGGCTCACCCTTGAGCTTCCAGTAATGGCGGACCATCCGGAACACGGTGTCGTTCGCCTCGCTGCCCGAGGCATTGAAGAACACATGCTGCAGCTTGCCGCCGGTCAGGCTGGCGATCTTGGCGGCCAGCTTTACGGTGGGCGGGGTCACCGTCTTGAAGAAGGTGTTGTAGAACGGCAGCTCGAGCATCTGCTCGTAAGCGACGTCGGCCAGTTCCTTGCGGCCATAGCCGACGTTGACGCACCACAGCCCGGCCATGCCATCGAGGATGCGGTTGCCATCGCCATCGTGGATGTAGCAGCCTTCGGCGTGGGTGACGATGCGGCTGCCGCCCATGTCTTCGATCAGCTTGTAGTCCTGCTGCGCCGGCAGGTGGTGCTTGACGTCGAGGCGCTTGAGTTCGGCGATATCGTAATTGCGGGGCATCTTGGCTCTCCCAATGAATCCGGTGTTTGTGACAGGCGGAAGGGTCCGCCGGCCTCAGGGAGAAAAGCCGGTCCGGGCCAGGAAGCGATTGGTACGGGTCACGCGGGTGTTCATGCTTCGCCCCGCATAGCACGGCCCAGCAGGTGGAAGAAGGCCGCGCTGTCGGTATTGCGGTCGGCATCCCATTCGGGGTGCCACTGCACCGCGACCACCGGGGCGCCCTCGATCCGCGCCGAATAGCCTTCGACCAGCCCGTCGGGCGCCTGCGCTTCCACGGTCAGGGCATCGGCCAGCCGGCCAATCCCCTGGAAATGGACCGAATTGACCGTCAGCTCGGTCTTGCCAAAGGCCTTGGCCAGCAAACCGTCCTGCGCCAGCGTGACCGGGTGGAGATGATCGAACATCCCGGCAAAGCTGGCATCGTCAGGCGCGTGATGCGCGATCAGCTCTGCACTGGCGCTGGTATCGCGGCGCAGCGATCCGCCCAGCGCGACATTGATTTCCTGAAAACCTCTGCAGATCCCGAACACCGGGCGCTGCCGGCCGATCATCCGTTCGACCATCGCCAGCGCAATCTCGTCGCGGCCCGGATCGAACGGGCCCTCCCCCATTTCTTTGGCGCCGCCCTCGTCCTGGTAGCGATGGCTTTCCAGGTTCGACGGGCTGCCGGTCAGTAGCACGCCGTCGAGCCGCGGGGCGACTTCGGCCGCGCTCATCAGATCGGGCAGCGAGGGGATCAGCAGCGCCGCCACATCGCCGTGGTGCATCGCCGCACGAACATAGCGCTCCATCACCGCCTGCGCGGGTTCAACCCCGACAGTGCGCTGGCAGGCGATGATGCCAAGGACGGGACGGCTGCTCATCCCGGTCAATGCTTCATCATCACGTGGCGCGTGGTCATGTAATGCTCAAGGCAATAGATCGACAGGTCCGAACCATAGCCCGAGCTCTTGACCCCGCCGTGCGGCATTTCGGTGACATTGACCGAATGGGTGTTGATCCAGGTGACCCCGTATTCAAGCCGCGCGGCAAAGGCCGCAGCCTTGCCGACGTCGCGGGTCCAAACCGAACTGGCGAGGCCATATTCGCAGTCGTTGGCCCAGGCCAGCGCCTGCTCATCCTCGTCAAAGCGGGTGACCGAAACCACCGGCCCGAACACTTCCTTCTGGACGATCTCGTCGGTGTGGCGCGCGCCGGCGATCAGCGTGGGGGCATAGAAGAAGCCCGGACCTTCGGGGGCGAAGCCGCCGGTCACCACTTCGGCCGGGGTATCGGCCTGCGCGCGGGCGACGAAGCCATCGACCCGGTCGCGCTGGCGGGCAGTGATCAGCGGGCCAAGCGCCGTGCCCGGCGCCATCGGATCGCCCATCGTGATCGCCGCGATCGCTCCTTGCAGGTCGGCGACCAGCCGGTCGTGGATCGCCGCATGGGCATAGACCCGGCAGGCTGCGGTGCAATCCTGCCCGGCGTTGTAATAGCCGCCTTCGGCAATCGCTTCGACTGCGGCGGGGATATCGGCGTCGGACAGGACGATCACCGGGGCCTTGCCGCCCAGTTCAAAATGGGTCCGCTTGATCGTCGGCGCCACGGCTTCAAGGATCTTGCGCCCGGTGGCGACATCGCCGGTCAGCGAAACCATCCGCACCCGGGGGTGGGCGACCAGCCGTGCGCCAACACTGGCGCCGTTGCCGGTCACCACGTTGACCACCCCTTCGGGCAGGAATTCGGCGCAGACTTCGGCCAGTCGCAGCGCCGAAAGCGGGGTGTGTTCGCTGGGCTTGAGCACCACCGAATTGCCGGCCGCAATCACTGGGGCGATCTTCCAGCTAGCCATCATCAGCGGATAGTTCCACGGCGCGATGCCCACGCAGATGCCCAGCGGATCGCGCCGCAGCATCGAGGTGAAGCCGGGGCGGTACTCGCCTGCCGGAATGCCCGGCACGGTGCGCGCGGCACCGGCGAAGAAGCGGAACACATCGACCGTATTGCCAACATCGACCGCCTTGGCGGTACCGATCGGCTTGCCGCAATTGGTGGTCTCGATCTGCGCGAACTCGTCAGCCAGGGCCTCGATCCGGTCGGCGATCTGCAGCATCCGCAGCGAGCGTTCCTTGGGCGACATCCGCGACCAGACTGCGAAACCCGCTTCGGCCGCAGCCACCGCGCCATCGACCTGCGCGCGGCTGGCGCTGGAAATCAGCGCGATCTGCTCGCCCGTGGCCGGGTTGAAGACCGGTTCGGGAGCTTCATCGCCATCGAGGGGCCGACCGGCGATGAACTGGCCGCGGGGTTCGAACATTGTGAATTCCTGCCTTTCTGGTTGGAAGGCGAACCTAGACCCCGCCGCAAGCGGGGTGAAATACGAAAACAGAAGCGATGGCTATCGGAAGAACCGATAGGGCTCAGCTCAGCAACACCACCGGGCTATCGGCGCGCCAGTGCATCGATACGCGGTCGTCCCAGGTGAAGTCTTCCTGATCATGCCGCGACAGGTTGGGCCGTGACACGCGGATCATCGCACCCGAATCGAGCTTGATCTCGAACAGCGTGATATCGCCCAGATAGCTCATGCCCTTGATGTGGCCGCGCGCCAGGTTGTGGTCTTCCGGGGCATCCTGCGCGGCGGCGCGGATCGCCTTGCCCTCGCCCGGCACGTGCAGGTAGATCTTCTCGGGCCGCAGCGCGACCCAGACGTCCGATCCGTGCGAGCCGGTGACGCCATGGTTGAGATAGACCTTGCCCAGCCCCGGGCAATCGACCGCGGCCCGGTCGGGCTCGTCGAGCGTCAGCTTGCCTTCGAACAGGTTCACCGAACCGACGAAATCGGCGACGAAGCGGTTGGCGGGATATTCGTAGAGATCCGACGGGGTGGCCAGCTGGGCCACTTCGCCCTTGTTCATCACCGCGATCCGGCCCGCCATCGACAGCGCCTCGTCCTGGTCATGGGTGACGGTGACGAAGGTGATCCCGACTTCGTCCTGCAGGTCGCTGAGTTCGAACTGCATCTGCGCGCGCAGCTTGGCATCGAGCGCACTGAGCGGTTCGTCGAGCAGCAGCACCTTGGGCCGCATCACCAGGCTGCGGGCCAATGCGACGCGCTGGCGCTGGCCGCCCGAAAGCTGATCGGGCTTGCGCTTTTCCAGACCGTCAAGCTTGACCAGTTCCAGCGCTTCGCGCACGCGGCTGGAAATCTCGTCGCCGCCAACGCCCGCGATCCGCAGGCCATAGCCGACGTTCTGTTCGACCGACATGTGCGGGAACACCGCATAGGACTGGAACACCATGTTGACCGGCCGCTTGTTGGGCGGCACCGCGGCCATATCCTGCCCGTCGATCAGGATCGTGCCCGACGTGGGGATTTCGAACCCGGCGATCATCCTGAGCAGCGTGGTCTTGCCGCAGCCCGACGGGCCCAGCAGCACGAAGAATTCACCCGGCATGATATCCAGGCTGACATTGTCAACCGCCGCCACCGGCGCCCCTGGATAGCGTTTGGTGATGTTCTGGATCGAGATGATCGGCAGCTTGGCTTCGGTCATGGTCAATGGCTTTCGGCGATCGATTTGACGCCCTGGTATTTGAGCGCGAGGGCGGTGAGCACCACCGTCAGGATGATGAGCACGGTCGAGGCGGCATTGACCACCGGAGTGACCGAGAAGCGCACCATCGAATAGACCTTCACCGGGAAAGTGATCGTATCCGGCCCGGCGGTGAAGAAGGTGATGACAAAGTCATCAAGGCTGAGCGTGAAGGCCAGCAATGCCCCGGCGACCAGCGCCGGGCGGATATGCGGCAGCAGCACATCGCGGAATGCCTGCCATTCGCTGGCGCCCAGGTCCTTGGCCGCCTCTTCCTGTTCCTTGTTGAAACTGGCCAGGCGCGATCGGACCACCATGGTCACGAAGGGAAAACAGAAGGTGATGTGCGCAATCGTGATCGCCGACAGGTTGAACGGCCAGATCAGTCCGCTGGGCCAGTCGATCGCCGCGAAGAAGATCAGGAAGGCCACCCCCAGACAGATTTCCGGGACGATGATCGGCAGGCTCATCACCCCATCGACCGCACCCTTGAAGGGAAAGCGGAAGCGCCACAGCATGATCGCCGCGAACGTGCCCAGCACCAGGCTGAACAGCGTGGCCAGGGCGGCGATGGTCAGCGAATTGACCAGCGCTTCGACCAGCGTCGAATCGTTCCAGGCCTTGACGTAATACTTGGTCGAGAACCCGCGCCAGACGACGTTGCGCTTCGAATCATTGAAGCTGAACACCATCAGCACGATCAGCGGGGCATAGAGGAACACCATCACGGCGGTGACCCAGCCGCGCAGCCACAGCGTGCGCGAATATTCCAGCGGCGCACGCGGCGTGCGATTGAACAGCGCCATCAGTGCGTCTCCGCCGGCTTCTTGCGCAGGCCCTGCAGCGCGATCAGGATGAACATCGCATAGATCAGCATGAACGACAGCGCCGCGCCAAACGGCCAGTCGTTGGCGCGCTTGAACTGGCGTTCGATCACGTTGGCGATCATCTGGCTGTCGGTTCCGCCCATCAGATCAGGCGTCAGGTAGGCGCCCAGCGCCGGGATCAGCGTGATCATCACCCCGGCAAAGATTCCCGGCATGGCCAGCGGTACCACAATCTTCATGATCGTGCGGAAATGCCCGGCCCCCAGATCAAGGCTCGCCTCGATCAGGCTGCGATCGAGCCGGTCGAGCGCCGAATAGAGCGGCAGGACCATGAAGGGCAGGTGGACATAGACCAGCCCGAACACCACCGCGAAATTGTTGAACAGCAGTTGCACCGGTTCCCAGGTCGGCAGCGGTTCAAGCCCGATCAGCGTCTTGAGCCAGCTCGCCCCGCCCCACAGCCCGCCCAGCGCCTTGTTGGCATAGCCCTGGCTGCCCATCAGCATCATCAGCGCATAGGTGCGCACCAAGAGGTTGGTCCAGAACGGCAGCATGATTCCCAGCAAGAGCCAGGGACGCCATTTTTCCGAAGCGAAGGTGATCGCCATGGCCACCGGAAAACCCACGATCAGGCAGATCAGCGTAACCATCGCGGCCACGCCAAAGCTCTTGGCGAAGATCGAGAGATAGAGCCATTCGGTGGCGCGCTTGTAATTGTCGAGCGTGCCGACCAGGTCGATTTCGGTCAGCCCGGCATTGCGGCCAAAGCTGTAGGCCCAGACGATCCCCATCGGCACGATGAAGAACACCAGGGTCCACAGCAATGGTCCCAACGCGGACGCGAAGAAGCTGGACCGGTTCTCTTTCCAGTTCTGTTCGGCCATCGCCGCGCCGCCTTCGGCTTAGTCCGCGTTCACGCGGGTAAAGGCCTCTTCGTAAAGCGGCTGGAGCTTGGGATTGAAGGTGGCATATTCGCACTTGGCCAGGACGTCAGCCGGCGGGAAGATCACCGGGTTGTTCTTGTAGCTGTCGGGCATCAGCGCCTTGGCCGCCGCATTCGGGGTGGGATAGAGGATCGTTTCGGTGATCTTCTTGCCCACTTCGCCATCCAGCAGGTTGTTGATGAAGGCATGCGCATTCTTGGGGTGCTTGGCGCCCTTGGGGATGCACAGCGTATCCGAATTGAGCTGGCTGCCTTCCTTGGGGATCACGAAATCGATGTCCGGATCCTCGACCATCGCCTGGGCGATATCGCCATTGTATTCGAGCACCAGATCGACATCGCCCTTGAGCAGCAGGTCCTGGCCATCGTCAGTGTGGAACTTTTTGACGTGCGGCTTCTGCTTCATCATCATCGCTTCGATGGTCTTGAGGTCTTCGGGGGTCAGTGCGTTGACCGACTTGCCCAGGTACTTGCCATAGAGCCGGAACAGGTCGCCCGCCTCGCTCAACAGGGCGATGCGCTGCGAATATTCGTCGCTGTCGAACAGCACCTTCCAGCTGTCGGGCTTGGCCTTCACCTTGCTCTTGCGATAGCCGATCCCCAGCGTCAGCCAGGTGTAGGGCATCGAATACTTGCGCCCCTTGTCGAAGGCGACGTCGATAAAGGCCGGATCGACGTTCTTGAAATTCGGGATCAGCGAATGATCCAGTTCCATCAGCATCCCGGCTTCGGACATCCGCTCAACGAAATCATTCGATGGCACGATCACGTCATAGCCGGGGTTGCCGGCCTTGAACTTGGCGAACAGCACGTCGTTCGAATCGAACAGGTCCATCTTGACCGCGATCCCGCTCGACGCCTGGAAATCTTCCAGCGTGGTTTCGCCGATGTAGGTATCCCAGTTGTAGAAGTTGAGGCTCGGCTCTTCCTTGCTGCCGGGGTCGAGCTTGGCGCCGCTGTCGCTCTTCGAACAGCCCGCCAGTCCGCCGAAGCTGATCCCGATCGCAGCCACACCCAGCCCCTGCAGCAGCGAGCGGCGCCCCAGCCTGCCCTGCCCGATGATCGAATTGCTCATGCTGTCACCCCTTTTGCCCCGTGGTTGTATTCTGACCCGATGCTAACCGGGTTTGCGCGCGCTGCAAGCAGGCTGATGCAACAAATACCGCTATCGCCCGGCTGACTAGTCGATTATGCAATCCGAGAGCTATCGACAAAACCGATGAACATCACTTTCCGCCAGATCCGCTATTTCATCGCCGTGGCCGAGGCGCGCTCGGTTTCGGGCGGGTCAAGCGCGGTCGGGATCTCGCAAAGCGCGGTCACCGATGCGATCCGCACGCTTGAGCTGGAAACCGGGGTCACCCTGTTTCACCGCCATGCCAAGGGCGTGACGCTGACCCGCGAAGGGCACCAGTTCCTGCGCCACGCGCGCTCGATCATCGGCGCGATCGCCGACATGGCCGGCGGCGTCGGGCGCGATCAGGACCAGACCGAAGGCCACATCCGGATCGGCGTGACCCCGGTGGTGACCGGCTATTTCCTGTCTGACCTGCTTTCGCGCTTCCGCAAGCTGTTCCCCAAGATCGAGATCCAGCTGGTCGAGGACAAGCGCAGCTATATCGAGCATCTGCTGGTCAACGGCGAGCTCGACCTCGCGCTGTTGATCGTCTCGAACCTCGAGGAACGCAGCGCGATCGACCACGAAGTGCTGCTGCGCAGCGAGTGCCGCGCCTGGCTGGCCCCCAGCCACCCATTGTCCGACGTCGATGGGCTGGCGCTGGCCGATCTGGAAAACGAACCGGTTGTCGCGCTGCTGCTCGATGAGCTCGAAGGGCTGATCGACGGGATCTGGGGCAAATTCGACCACCCCCCACGCGTCGCCTGGCGGACCAGCAGCATGGAAGGCGTGCGCAGCCTGGTCGGCACCGGCGCGGGGATCACCCTGCTGCCCGACCTGGTCTATCGCCCGTGGAGCCTCGACGGCGACCGCATCGTCGCCAAACGCACCCGCGAAAGCCTGCCCACGGTCGATATCGGCATGGCCTGGCGGCGGTTGACCCGGCATTCCGAAGCCGCCAACCTGTTCATGGAAACCGTGCACCAGCTCAGGAAGTGAGATCCTCCCCCTTGGGGGAGGGGAGGAATTATGCGTTCCTGAGGTACCAGCTATAGTCCAGCTCGGTCACTTCGGCCATGAAGCGCGCCATTTCGACGCCCTTCACGGTCGAATAGTGCTTCACGAAGCGCTCGCCCAGATATTGCTTCATCAGTTCCGACGTCTCGAAGGCCTCGATCGCGGCGGCCCAGTGGTTGGGCAGGCGGATGTCGGCGCCTTCGGCTTCATAGCCGTTGCCGACCACTGCCGGGCCCGGATCGATCTGGTGCTTGATCCCGTGGAGCTGCGCGGCGAGCACTGCCGCCATGGCCAGATAGGGATTGGCATCGGCCCCGCAGATGCGGTGTTCGACGTGGCGTGAGGCGGGCGATCCGGCCGGAATGCGCAAGCTGACGGTGCGGTTGTTGACCCCCCAGGTCGCGGCGACCGGGGCATAGCTGTTGGCCTTGAAGCGGCGGAACGAGTTCGCATTGGGCGCGAAGATCGCCATCGATTCAGCCAGCAAGGCCTTCATGCCGCCGATCGCATGGCGCAGCAGCGGCGTGCCTTCGGGATTGTCGCTGGCGAAGGCGTTCTTGCCATCGGTGTCGTTCATCGAGATGTGCAGGTGCATGCCGCTGCCGGCGCTCTCGGCAAAAGGCTTGGCCATGAAGGTCGCTTCCAGCCCGTGGGCGACCGCGACGCCCTTGACCAGCCGCTTGTACATGATCGCATCGTCGGTGGCGCGCAGCGCATCGGCCTTGTGGCGCAGGGTGAATTCGAACTGTCCGGGGGCATATTCCGAAATTCCGCTTTCCAGCGGCAAGCCCTGTGCATCGCAGGCTTCGTAAAGATCATCGAAGAACGGCTGGAGGTCTTCCATTTCGCGCAGGCCATAGACCTGGATGTCGTTTGAGCGATGCCCGGTGACCATGCCGCGCGCCGGGACCGGCCTGCCGCCCTCAAGATCGCAGAGGTAGAATTCGAGCTCGACCGCGACCACCGGGGTCAGCCCTTCGTCCGCCAACCCATCGATCACCTTGCCCAGCACGTGGCGCGGATCGAGATCGTTGGGGGTGCCGTCCAGTTCATAAAAGCTGGTCAGGAACTGGGCATAGTGTTCCCCCAGCCAGGGCGCGCGGACCAGCGTGCCGGGGACCGGATAGACATAGCGATCGGCATCGCCATCTTCCCAGACCAGCCCGGTTTCCTCACAGTCGCGCCCGGTGATATCGACCACCAGCACCGAACCGGGCAGGAACCGCCCGCTTTCGTAAACCGCGATCACCTCGTGCTTGCGCAGCCGCTTGCCGCGCGGCACGCCGCACATGTTGGTGAAGATGATGTCGATCGCGTCGATGTCCGGGTTGGCGCGGAAGAAGTCTTCGGCCTCTTGCGCAAGCGCGCGGCGGTTCGAGCTTTGGGCAGGTGTCATCATGGCAATCATCCAATCAGCGTCTTGAGGCAGTCATCGAGCACTTCGGCCAAGCGATCAACCTGGGCCGATGTGGTCGCGGGACTGACCAGGGTCATGTTGTGGAACGGCGCGATCAGCACGCCGCGGTTGATGAGGAACAGGTGCAGGGCGTGTTCAAGCGGCCCGTGCATCTTGGCGCGGGCTTCGCTGCCGTTGCGGGCCGGAACGGGATCGCAGATGAATTCGCCGCGGCTGCCGACATGGGTGACATGCCAATTGAGCCCGCGCTGTTCGATCACGTCGCCGGTCTTGGCGGCCAGTTCCTCGGCGAGTGGCAGCATGTGGGCATAGGCGGTCGGCGTCATCACCTCGGTCAGGCAGGCGCGCATCGCGGCGAGCGCCAGGGCATTGGCCGAAAGCGTGGTGCCGATCCCGGAATGGCCCTTTTCGCCCTCCTCGCGGCAGTGCTCCATCCGCTGCGCCACTTCGGCGGTAAAGCCATAGACCGCGCAGGGCACCCCGCCGGCCACCGGTTTGCCCAGCACGAACAGATCGGGCAGCGGTCCGAAGGTGGCGGTGTGGCCGCCATAGCCGGTGGAGATCGTGTGGGTTTCGTCCCAGACCAGCAGCGTGCCGTGGCGCGTGCAAGCCGCGCGCAGCGCCTCAAGATAGCCGGGCTGCGGCATGACCATGCCAACATTGGTCATCGCCGGTTCGGCCAGCACGCAGGCGACATCGCCCCGGGCCAGCGCCGCCTCAAGCGCGGGCAGGTCGTTGAATTCGATCACCACGGTGTGTTCGCGCACATCGTAAACCTGGCCGACCAGGCTCTTGCGCAGTTCGGGCACCCCGCCGCGCAGATCGACGAACACGTCATCGACCGCGCCGTGGTAGCAGCCGTTGAAGACCAGCACCTTGTCGCGCCCGGTGATCCCCCGGCACCAGCGGATCACCGCGCGGTTGGCTTCGCTGGCCGAAGAGGTGACCTGCCAGTAGGGCAGCTTGAAGCGCCGGGCGAGTTCATCGGCGACCACCACCGCATCCTCGGTCGGCAACATGTAGGTCAGCCCCCGGCTGGCCTGGCGGGCAAGCGCCGCAGCCACCGGGGCGGGCGAATGGCCGAACATCGATCCAGTATCGCCCAGGCAGAAATCGTCATAGCAATGCCCGTCGACGTCCCACAGCCGGGCGCCTTCGGCCTTTTCGGCGAACAGCGGGAATGGCGTGCCCCAATCGAGCATCCAGTGGAACGGCACCCCGCGATGCCAATGCCGCGCGGCGTCCCTGGCCAAGGCGGCAGAGCCCGGATTGGCGGTAACGTAGCGATCCTGTTCGGCCGCGATCATCGCAGCGATGGCCTGGTCGGTAATCACAGCCGGTCCTTCAGTGCGTAATAGAGCATGCCCGCCACGTAGAGCGGATGGCGCAGCCAGCGCCCGCCCGGAAAGGCCCGGCGCGGCAGGCTGGCGAACAGGTCAAAGCGTTCGGCATGGCCGCGCATCGCCTGGGCGATCAGATCGCCCGCCAGGGTGGTCATCAGCACGCCGTGCCCCGACCAGCCGTGGGCATAGAAGCTGTTCCCGATCCGCCCGAACTGCGGCAGCCGGTTGAGCGTGACGCCCACCAGCCCGCCCCAGGCATGGTCGATCGCGACGCCTTGCAGCTGCGGGAAGACCTGTTCCAGATAAGGCCGGACGAAGCCCGCGACATCGGCTGGCGGACGCGGACTGTACTTTTCACCGCCACCGAAGATCAGCCGGTTGTCGGCGCTCAGCCGGTAGTAGTTGAGCACGAATTTGCTGTCTGCCACCGCCGCGCCCGACGGGATCAGGGACCGCGCTGCCGCATCGCCCAGCGGCGCGGTGGCGACATTGTAATTGGCGACCGGCATGGTCATCGCCGCCAGATCGGGCACCAGATCGCCCATGAAGGCATCGCAGGCCAGCACCGCATGGCTGGCGGTAACCAGCCCCTGCGCCGTGGTCACCCGCACCGGGCCGGTGTGGTCGATCGCCGTTGCGGCGCTGCCTTCGCAGATCCGCACCCCGGCCGCCTCGGCAGCTTGCGCCAGCCCCAGCGCATAGTTGAGCGGGTGGAGATGGCCGCCATTGGTATCAAGCAGTCCGCCATGGTAGATCGGGCTGGCGACCACCCGGCCAACATCGCCGGGCGCAACGATTTCCGCGCCTTCATAGGCCAGCAGATCCTGCAGCAGATCCAGTTCGCGGCGCATGGCGTCCAGATGCCCGGGCCGGGCCGCAGCCTGGAAGTGCCCGCTGCGCAAATCGCAGGCAATCCCGTGCCGCTCGATCCGCTTGCGCACCATGTACCCGGCGGTGTTGGCCAGGCCGATCAGCCGCGCGGCGCGGTCGCGGCCGAACTCGGCCACCAGATCGGGTGCGGCCCAGCGCATGCCGGCGATCATCTGCCCGCCGTTGCGCCCCGAAGCGCCCCAGCCAATCCGGTGCGCTTCGAGCAGGACCACCGAAAAGCCGGCCTCGGCCGCATGGAGCGCTGCCGACAGCCCGGTAAATCCACCGCCGATCACCACCACATCGACGTTCAGCGATCCGGCAAGCGCCGGCCGCGAAGGCCAAGGATTGGCGGTGGCCGCGTAATAGGACGGCGCGTGAGGCTCCACCTCTACACCTTGAGCAACAGGTGTTCGCGTTCCCACGACGAGATCACCGACTGGTAGGCGTAAAGCTCGGCGTCCTTGATCGCCCAGAAGATCTCGAAGAACTCTTCGCCCAGCAGGTTCTTGACCGGCTTGCACTGATAGAACCGGTCAAGCGAAGCCTCGAGCGTGCGCGGCAGGGTGCGCGCACGGTTGTAGGCGTTGCCTTCCAGCATCTTGGGCGGGATCATCCGCTCAACCATGCCGATATAGCCGCAGATCAGCGAGGCGGCGATCGCCAGGTAGGGATTGGCATCGGCCCCGGCCAGGCGGTTTTCGACCCGGCGGTCCTTGCTTTCCGAGACCGGCACGCGGAACCCGCACGAACGGTTGTCGCTGCCCCAGTGGACGTTGATCGGCGCGGCGGTATCGGGCCGCATCCGGCGGAACGAATTGACGTTGGGCGCGACCAGCGGCAGCACCTGCGGCATCAGCCGGACGAGGCCCGCGATGTGGCTGCGGAACAAAGCGGTTTCCTTGCCATTGCCCGTCGAGAAGACGTTGCGCCCGGTTTCCATGTTGAGCACCGACTGGTGGATGTGCATTGCGCTGCCGGGCTGGTCGGCCATCGGCTTGGCCATGAAAGTGGCATAGACGCCGTGTTCCAGCGCGACCTGCCGCACGATCCGCTTGAACAGCAGCACCTGGTCGGCCAGCGCCATCGGATCGCCGTGGATGAAGTTCACTTCCAGCTGTGCGGCCCCGGCCTCGTGGATCATCGTATCGATGTTCAGCTCGGCTTTTTCGCACCAGTCATAGATCTGCTCGATGATCTCTTCGTATTCGCCCAGCGCCTCCAGCCCGAAGGCCTCGCTGGCGGTTTCGGCGCGGCCCGAACGGCCCGGCGGCGGCGTGAGCGGGAAATCGGCGTCGAGGTTCTTGGACACCAGATAGAATTCGGCCTCGGGCGCGATCACCGGCTGCCAGCCCTTGGCCTCGTACAGCGACAGCACCTTCTTCAGGATCTGGCGCGGGGCGATCTCCACCGCCTTGCCCGAGGCATGATAGCCATCGCAGATCACATAAGCGGTCGGGGTCTTGAAGCCGGGAGCCTCGCGGATCGTGGTGGGATCGGGCACCAGGATCAGGTCGGGGTCGAAATCGGGCACGATGTGCTCGACGTCTTCGGGATAGCCGCCGGTCACGGTGACGATAAAGACGCTGCCGGGAATCCGCAGGGTGCGGTCCTGAAGCGATTTCAGGAACTTGCCGGCGGGCAGCACCTTGCCGCGCTGGATTCCGTTGATGTCCGGAACGATGCACTCCACCTCGGCAATGCCGCGTTCCTTGATCCAGCTGGCAATATCGGTGGTCATTGTCTGTCTCGGGTCAGGAACCGGCCAGGGCAAACCATTCGCCCCGGCCGGACCTGTATGGTGTCAGAAGCCGAACTTGAGCGAGGCGACTGCGGTCGGGCCGCCCAGGCCGGTGAAGTCATGTGCGGTATCGACATAGTCGAGCGAGGCGCTCAGCCCGCCGCCCAGATCGACGCTGGCACCCAGGATCCAGTCCTTCTTGTGCTGGGCGAAGGCGCCATGCTCATAACCGAAGGTGCCGTGGACCGAGAACGGCGACTTGCCGATCGGCATATCGCCCGAGATGTAGACGTAGGTGTTGTCCTGCCCGCCCAGGTTGTCCTGCTTGGGGGCATAGGCCACGCCCACGCGCACTTCGGCGCCGCCAACCGTGGTGCCGACCGAACCGAAGCCTTCGATGTAGTTGAAGTCGCGGTGACCAAGGTACGAATAGTAGATCGCACCAACATCGACATTGACGCTGCCGACATCCTTCGAGAAGCCGGCGGTCCAATCCATTTCCAGGTCGTCAGAGCTGCCCAGGCCCAGGCTGACGTTCGACGCCCAGACGCTGGCATAAAGGCCGGATTCGTGCTCGACCGAGATCGACGCGGTCAATTCAGGCTCACCAGCCGACAGCGACAGGCCGCGGAAGCGATAGTCGCTGAGCACCGCAACTTCGGCGGAAATATCGATCGGACCCGAAGCTTCTTCGGCTTCGCCATCCTGCGCATAGGCCACGCCCGGCATTGCGGCGAGCGGTGCCGCCATGGCCGCTGCGGCCAGAAAGCTTTTGAACTTCATGTTGTTACCCTCATGTTCTATCTGCATCTGCGACGGGGGCCTGCCCGGCAACCGAAACCGATCCTGGAAAAATCGGCAACTTGCGACCCGTAGCTGCCCCGGCAGATCCCCTTCCAGACCATCACCTTGGCCGCAATAAGACAAGAAAGCCAATGGGATTTATTGGAGCTATGGCTATCGACTTTTCCGATAGGGGAATTCCTTGCGATCCGAATGGCATCCCCGGTAGTTGATCCCTATCACCATAATCGCCGCGCAGTGGAGCCAGCATGTCCGAACCCAACGATCTTTCCGCCTTCTGGATGCCGTTCACCGACAACCGCGGTTACAAGGCCGATCCCCGGATGCTCGTGGCCTCCGAAGGGATGCATTACACTGCCCAGGCCGGGCACAAGGTGCTGGATGCTACCGGCGGGCTGTGGTGCGTCAACGCCGGGCACAACCGCCCGCGGATCGTCGAGGCAATCCGCAAATGCGCCGGCACGCTCGATTTCGCGCCGACCTTCCAGCTGGCCCACCCGCTGGTGTTCGAAGCCGCATCGCGCGTGGCGATGATCATGCCCGAAGGGCTCGACCGGATCTTCTTCACCAATTCGGGTTCGGAAAGCGTCGATACCGCGCTGAAGATCGCGCTCGCCTATCAGCGCGCGCGCGGCCAGGGCAGCCGCACCCGCCTGATCGGGCGCGAACGCGGGTATCACGGGGTTGGCTTCGGCGGAATCTCGGTGGGCGGGATCGTCAACAACCGCCGCCAGTTCGGCACCCTGCTGGCCGGGGTTGATCACATGCGCCACACCCACGACCTGGCGCGCAACGCCTTCTCGCGCGGGCTGCCGCAGCACGGCGCGGAACTGGCCGATGATCTTGAGCGGATCGTCGCGCTGCACGGGGCGGATACCATTGCCGCCGTGATCGTCGAACCGGTGGCCGGCTCAACCGGCGTGCTGATCCCGCCGCAGGGCTATCTCCAGCGGCTGCGCGAAATCTGCGACCGCCACGATATCCTGCTGATCTTCGACGAAGTGATCACCGCCTATGGCCGCGTCGGCAAGGCTACCGCCGCCGAGCGTTTCGGCGTGACGCCCGACCTGATCACCATGGCCAAGGGGCTGACCAACGCCGCGGTGCCGATGGGCGCGGTGGCGGTGCGGCGCGAGATCTATGACACCGTGGTCGGCAATGCCGGCCCGGGGATCGAACTGTTCCACGGCTATACCTATTCGGGCCACCCGCTGGCCGCCGCCGCCGCGATCGCCAGCCTGGAAACCTATGCCGAGGAAGGGCTGTTCGAAAAGGCGATCGAGCTGGAAAGCTACTGGGAAGACGCGGTCCATTCGCTGAAGGATGCCCGCCACGTGATCGATTGCCGCAATATCGGCCTGATCGGCGGGATCGAGCTGGAACCGCGCCCCGGCGCACCGACCAAGCGCGCGATGGAAGTGTTCCACCGCGCCTTCGACCAGGGCCTGCTGGTCCGCGTGACCGGCGATATCATCGCGCTGTCACCGCCGCTGATCCTTGAAAAGAACCACATCGACGAAATCTTCGGCAAGCTGGCCGAAGTGCTTGCCACCATCGAATAGGAGCATCCCCCGCATGGTCACCAACGCCGAACTCCAGGCCCGCCGCGAGGCCGCTGTCCCGCGCGGCATTTCGACCATGCACCCGCGCTTCGTGACCCGCGCGGCCAATGCCGAGCTGTGGGATGTCGAGGGCAACCGCTACATCGATTTCGCCAGCGGCATCGCCGTGCTCAACACCGGGCACAACCACCCGAAGGTGGTGGCGGCGGTGAAGCAGCAGCTTGATGCCTTCACCCACACCTCGTTCCAGGTGAATCCCTATGAAGGCTATGTCGCGCTGGCCGAACGGCTCAACGCGATCTCGCCCACCGGCCAGCCGTCGAAGACGATCTTCCTGACCACCGGGGCCGAAGCGGTTGAAAACGCGATCAAGATCGCCCGCGCCCACACCGGGCGCAAGGCGGTGGTGGCCTTCAAGGGCGGGTTCCACGGCCGGACCATGATGGGCATGGCGCTGACCGGCAAGGTCCAGCCCTACAAGGCCGGGTTCGGCCCCTTCCCCGGCGATGTCTGGCACGTCCCCTTCCCGATCGACTACCACGGGGTCTCGGTCGATCAGAGCCTCGCCGCGCTTGACAGCCTGTTCAAGGCCGATGTCGATCCCGCCGAAGTGGCAGCGATCATCATCGAGCCGGTCCAGGGTGAAGGCGGGTTCTACCAGGCCCCCACCGAACTGCTGCAACGCCTGCGCGCGATCTGCGATGCCAACGGCATCCTGCTGATCGCCGACGAAATCCAGACCGGCTTCGCCCGCACCGGGCGGATGTTCGGGATCGAGCATTCGGGCGTTCAGCCCGATCTGATGACCATTGCCAAGTCGATGGCCGGCGGCTTTGCGATTTCGGGCGTGATCGGCAAGGCCGAGATCATGGACGCGCCTGGCCCCGGCGGGCTGGGCGGCACCTATGGCGGGCCGCCGATGGCCTGCGCAGCCGGGCTGGCGGTGCTGGACGTGATTGCCGAGGAACGGCTGTGCGAACGCGCCGACGAAATCGGCCAGCTGATCAAGACCCGCCTGCTGGACCTGAAGCGCACCAATTCGCTGGCCTGCATCGGCGATGTCCGCGGGCCCGGCGCGATGGTTGCGCTCGAACTGGTCCAGCAGGGCGATGCCGACCGGCCCGACCCCGACCTGACCAAGGCACTGGTGGTCGATTGCGCCAAGGATGGCCTGATCCTGCTGGCCTGCGGGATCCGCAGCAATGTGATCCGCTTCCTGGTGCCGCTGACCGCCAGCGACGAACTGGTGGGCGAAGGGCTCGACGTGCTGGAACGCAACCTGGTGCGGCTGGCGGGTTAGCCCAGCAGCCAGCCCTGGTTTGGCGCGCTGTCCCAGTGGGCCAGACCTCCGCCAACGATCCCTTCAACGCCATAAGGCGTATCAGCCGCCAGCGGATTTGCGCTGACGAACGGCTGCGGCTCCATGGTGGGCGCAGCCTTTGCCGGTTCAGCGGTGGCGCCCAGAATGAAGTCGCTGGCTTCAAGCTGGCTCATCGTCACGTTGTGCAGCACGATCACATCGCCGTTGGTCATCTGGATCGCCCCGACATTGCCGTTCTGCACGAACAGGCCCTGCAACTGGGTGAAGGTCAGGCCATAGGATGACAGGTCAATCTTGTCCTGGCCGCGAGTGAAGTCGCCGACGATGTCGGAGCCGGTACCCTGTTCGAAGATGAAGGTGTCGCCCCCAGCTTCACCAAACAGCACGTCGTCGCCCAGCATCCCGTTGAGCGTGTCGTCGCCCAGGCCACCCAGCAGCCAGTTGGCCGAATCGCTGCCGGTCATGATGTTGTCCAAATCGTTGCCCACCCCGAACGGCGTGGTGCCCTGCAGCGTCAGCTTCTCGATGTTGGCATAGAGGTAATATCCGGCACCATCGATGTCGGCGATGACCCAGTCGATACCCTCGCCCGCCTGCTCGAAGACCAGATCTGCCGGAGTATCGACATAGTAGAGGTCATCATCCTCATTGCCGTACATCAGGTCATAGTCACCCAATCCGCTGTTTCCGTACAAGTAGTCGCTGCCGGCCCCACCAACCATGATATCGGTGTCGAAGGTGTTGCCGCCATTCAGCGTGTCACTGCCATCCTGACCATACATTTCGTCGGCACCATCACCGCCCAGAATGACGTCGTGGCCATCACCGCCAACCAGGTAATCGATTCCCGCATCGCCAGAGAGCCAATCATTTCCGGACTCGCCGAAAATCGAATCCCTGGCTCCGCCACCATAGAAGGTGTCATTGCCCAGCCCGCCGATCAGCAGGTTCTGGCCATCGTTGCCATAGATCATGTTGTCCAGATCGTTGCCGACCCCGAAAAAGTCGCCCGCACCGGTCAGCGTCAGGTTCTCGACGTTGGCATAGAGGTAGAAGCTGGAAGACGATTCAACCCTGTCGTTCCCCTCCCCGGCATTCTCGAACACCAGTTCGGTTTGCTGGTTAACGACAAAAGTATCATCGCCAGCTCCACCATACATCGAATCCACGCCGGCCCCGCCGTCGAGGCGGTTGCTGGCCGCATTGCCGATCAGCACATCGTTGCCGCTACCGCCCATGGCATTCTCGATGATCGTGCCGCGCGCGATCGACAGGTTGCCGACCCCGCCGCCGATATTCGAGAAGCTTTCCTGGTTGAGGTCGATCCGCTGGTTCGAGGCAAAGCCCGAATAGTTGAGCGTGTCGGTACCGCCGTTGTCAACGATGGTCACCGCGATCGAGGTCTGCCCGACGGCAGCCGAATAGATCTCTCGACCTGAATTGTTGTTGAAGCCATAGGTCGTATTGCCGGTACGCGTGTTGCTGGCCCCGCCGCCATACAGATTGCGCGCTGCAATGATGTCCGCCACCATCGGCGTCTGGGCATAGACCCGGCTGAAGCCCAGCCCGCCGAAATAGGTGTTCTCGGTCTGGTCGAAGTACGACATGATCGTGGTCGCCCAGGCATCGTTGAGATAGGTCGCATCCTGGCCGTAATTGGCGGTGGTATTGTAGGGGCCGCCATGCCCCAGCCCCAGTGCATGGCCGATTTCGTGGACATAAGTCTGGAACGAATAGGACCGCAGTGTGGTACCCGACTGGGTCAGCCAGGCGGTCGAGACATTGACCGTGGCCGAGGTGATGATCCCGCCCGAAGTCGAGCTGGAGGTGAAGGCCCCGTCCTGGTTGTCGTCGAACTGCATCTGCCCGCCGCTGGCAACCTCGTTGAAGGTTACGCCCAGCACGTCGCTCCACAGGTTGAGCGCCTCGCGGGCCAGGAACTGGCCATCTGCGGTCAACTGGGTCAGATTGACGGTGATCGTGCCGCCGGGCTGCACGTTGAAGTGCCGCGACGAACCGCCCCAATAGGTGTGGGTCAGCTGCGTGGCGATCTGATCGTTGGTATAGAGCGAAAGCGGCGGGGCGATCTCCGCCTGGAGCCGATAGCCCCCGCTTGCGTCATCGCCCCAGCCGCCCAGATCGATATAATAGGTGCCGCTGGTGGTGGCGGTGAAGCGGATCCGCGAATAGGTTCCGTTGCTGTCGTCGTTATAGGCCAGCAGGCTGCCGACTGCGTCGCGCAGGAACAGCGCGGTATCGATGTCACCCGCCGCCCCGGTTGCAGAGGTGGTAAACAGATAGGTCTGCCCGGCGGTCAGCGTGACGGCATACCAGTCATGGTCGCCGGTGTTTTCCAGCGTGCCGTTGACGCTGCCTCCGATAGCGACCGTCCCGGTGGTTGCGGTTGACCCGGCGACCGAATCCGCCATCGGCCGGGTGACCGAAAGATAGTAGGTGCCCGTGTCGGACTGATAGCCCGAAACGTCGAGATAGAAGTTGCCCGACGAGGTCGGCGTGTAGGTTATCTCGGACAGATAGAGGCCATTGCTGGTGTTGGCGTCGTCGTTTTGCACGATCAGCGCCCCGGTCGAGCTGCGCAGCGTCAGAATGCTGTCGCCCAGCTCCGTCGAGAACATCGTCGAAAAGGTATAGGTCTGCCCGGCAGTCAGCGTCACGACGTACCAGTCATGATCGCCGGCCGTGTCAATCGCACCTTCAACATAGCCGCCAACCGCAACTGTCGCGGTGGTGCTGGTATCGCCCGGCACAATATCGGGCGCACCCAGCACCCAGCCACCCGGCGCATGATCGCCCTCAGCAGCGGTCAGGTTGAATCGCGAACGTGCGGCAAGCTGCGGGGCCGCATACGATACCCCACCATCAAACATCCAGCTATCGCCAAAGCCAAGATCGGCATTGAGCCCGAACAGACGCATCGTAACAATTCTCCAATTCAGCCGGCGCTGTGCAGCCGTTCGGCTACTGCGCGGGAAAGCATGTCGATTTCGCGCATATCCAGCCGCTTGTCCATGACATCGATCGAGATTGGCGGATGATTTCTTACCGCCTTGCCAAGGCGCGAGGTAAACGCGGCTTCAGCCTGCGCGGGCGGTGAAAGGCGCACGGCGATGCGCACCCAGCGGCGCGCAGCCCCCTGCGGCGGACTGGCAACGCGAACCAATCTGGCCTTGATCGCAGGCTCGATCGCCGCTGCCAGCCGCGCGCAGATTGCCTCGCGGGTCAGCTGGGGTGAGCCTTTGATCTGGCCGGTTACGGTACAGTGGAAGTCGATTGCCGGCCGCGCCGCAGTGGCAGGTGCAAGGGTCCCCGCCGGGCCAAGCCCCAGCGCCACCAGTCCAGTTGCAATGATTGCGCGCGCCATCATCCGGAAAGACCCCTGCCAGCCCTGACGGACCGGTCAAGCCGCGCTAGCCCAACGGGTCTTGCCGCAAGGTGAATAAGCCCCTGCGGGGTCTGAAATGCCAAATCCGGGAATGGGCGCTGCGTCAGCGCATGGTGGAGGCCCGAGCCGGAATCGAACCGGCGTAAACGGATTTGCAGTCCGGTGCGTAGCCACTCCGCCATCGGGCCTCACTGCAAGGCCGGGCCACTAGCCGAGGCGCGGCGGGTGCGCAAGGGCCATCAGGCGATTCGGCTGAAGCCCACCAGCCGCCGTGCCGGATCGGCGGTATCGAGCCGCACGGTAATCGGATCGCCCGGGCGCACGCCGTGGGTCGATGTGCGCGCCACCACCGGCAGGTCGCACAGCTGGATGCGGGTGCCGGCCGGATCAAGATCGGTCACCACCGCGCTGAAGTGCTCGCCCTCGCGCCCGGCCAGGATCGCAGCTTCGGCCAGATCGACCACCGCACGTTCAACCTGATTGCTGCGGCCATCGGCCTTGCCCATCACCGAACCAAGCTGCTGGAACGCGGCCTCGACCTCGGCCTCGACCGGCTGACCATTGGCGACGCTCAGCGCGGCACGCAGCACATAGCGGTCGGCCAGCCGCCGCAAGGGCGCGGTCATGTGGCAATAGGTCGCGGCCATTGCGGCGTGCCACGGCTTCACCCCCGGCTGGTAGGGCACATAGCTGGCGCCGTTGCCGGCGCGGCGGATCGCCAGCATGAAGGCGGCGGCGGCAGGTTCCTGCGGATCGAGCGTCTTTTCGAACTGTGCGAGGCTTGCCTCGTGCGGCCAGTCGAGCCCGAAGGCCCGGGCGGTGTGGCGCAGCCGGGCAATCGCGCGCTCGTCGGGCCCGGCCATGACCCGGAACAGCCCAGTGCCCGCGGCATAGAGCGCATCGGCCACTGCCAGGTTGGTCGCCAGCGAGAGCGCGGCATTGCGGCGTTCGGCCATGGCCAGCGGGCGCAGCCGCAGGGTGAAATGGCCCTGCTGGTCGCGCTCAACCTCCTGTTCGGGCGGATCGACCCGCGCGGCGCCGCGCTGGTCATCGGCCGCCGCGATCCGGCGGGCCAGTTCGGCGAACTGACCGGGCAACTGGTCCGCACGCACCGTCTCATAGCCCAGCTTGGCGCGGCTGCGGATCAGGGCGCGTTCCACCCCCTGCAGCTTCACCGCGCCATCGGGCGCGACGCGGGTGGTGAACAGGATTGCCGGGCGATCCCCATCGGGCAGCAGGCTGGCCGCCGCTTCCGACAGGGCCCTGGGATAGAGCCCGGCCTTGCCATCGGGCAGATAGGTGGTCAGCCCGCGCTGCCATGCCTCCTGATCCAGCGGATCGCCCGAACGGACAAACCACGGCACGTCGGCAATCGCATAGTGCAGCAACAGGTCGCCGCCCGCCGGTTCGATTGCGAAGGCCTGGTCCAGATCGGTCGAGCTGGCCGGGTCAAGCGTGACGAAGGGCATTTGTGTGCGGTCGGTGTGACTGTCAGGTGCCTGTTGTGCCGCCTCCCGGGCAGCGCTTTCGACCGCATCGGGAAAGGTGGCGGGCACCTTGAACTGCGCCCGGATCGCGGCGAGGCCTTCGGCGAGCAGGCAATCAGGATCGTGCAAGGATTTCATAAGACTTGGCTAGCGCGGCGCATCATGCTTGCCAAGCCGATGCCTTTTGCGCATGGCGCTGGCCGAGAGATTGACGCCGGAATTGGCCGCAAGGTAAGCGCCGAACCGGACCGGAAAAGGAAGAGGATCCAGCCCATGAAGACCCGCGCCGCAGTCGCCTTTGCGCCCAAGCAGCCGCTTGAGATTGTCGAGCTTGACCTTGAAGGTCCCAAGGCGGGCGAAGTGCTGGTCGAGATCATGGCGACGGGGATCTGCCATACCGATGCCTACACGCTCGACGGGTTCGACAGCGAGGGGATCTTCCCCTCGGTGCTGGGTCACGAAGGCGCTGGAATCGTTCGCGAAGTGGGCGCGGGCGTGACCTCGGTCAAGCCGGGCGATCACGTGATCCCGCTCTACACCCCGGAATGCCGCCAGTGTAAGTCGTGCCTCTCGGGCAAGACCAACCTGTGCACCGCGATCCGCGCCACCCAGGGTCAGGGGCTGATGCCCGATGGCACCTCGCGCTTCAGCTACAAGGGCCAGACGATCTATCACTACATGGGCTGTTCGACTTTCTCGAACTTCACCGTGCTGCCCGAGATCGCGGTCGCCAAGATCCGCGAGGACGCGCCGTTCCAGACCAGTTGCTACATCGGCTGCGGGGTGACCACGGGCGTGGGCGCGGTGATCAACACCGCCAAGGTCCAGGTGGGTGACAACGTGGTGGTCTTCGGGCTTGGCGGGATCGGGCTCAACGTGATCCAGGGCGCGCGGCTGGCCGGCGCGAACAAGATCATCGGCGTCGACATCAACGAAACCCGCGAGGAATGGGGCCGCAAGTTCGGGATGACCGACTTCCTCAATTCGAAGGGCATGAGCCGCGAGGATGTGGTCGCCAAGATCGTGGCGATGACCGATGGCGGCGCAGACTATACCTTTGACGCCACCGGCAACACCGATGTGATGCGCACCGCGCTGGAAGCCTGCCACCGCGGATGGGGCACTTCGATCATCATCGGCGTGGCCGAAGCCGGCAAGGAAATCGCCACCCGCCCGTTCCAGCTGGTGACGGGCCGCAACTGGCGCGGAACCGCGTTCGGCGGGGCCAAGGGCCGCACCGACGTGCCCAAGATCGTTGACATGTACATGGCCGGCAAGATCGAGATCGACCCGATGATCACCCACGTGATGGGGCTGGAAGAAATCAACACCGCCTTCGACCTGATGCATGCCGGCAAGTCGATCCGTTCGGTCGTGGTGTTCTGATCCGATGTTCAGCCACGTCACCATCGGCGCGAACGATATCGAAGCGGCCAAGCGGTTCTACGATGCCGCCCTCGGCGCGCTGGGCGTGCCCGAAGGTGAAATCGATGTGCGCGGCCGGCTGATCTATGTCCATGCTGGCGGGCGGCTGCTGATCACCAGGCCGATCAATGGCGAGCCGACCCACGGCGGCAACGGCCATACGCTGGGGTTCCTGGCCGCCTCTCCGGCCGAGGTCAATGCCTGGCATGCCGCGGGGCTGGCGCACGGCGGCACTGCGATCGAGGATCCGCCGGGTGAACGCTGCCCACCCGATGGCCGGGTGCTCTATCTGGCCTATCTGCGCGATCCTTCGGGCAACAAGCTGTGCGGCTTTCACCGGGTGAAATGATGGAACAGCTTTCGGCCAACCGTAGCCATGGCGGCACGCAAGGGGTCTATACCCACCAGTCGAGCGCAACCGGCACGCCGATGACCTTTTCGGTCTTCGTGCCCGATCATGCCGAAGGCGCGAAGCTGCCGGTGCTGTGGTACCTGTCAGGGCTGACCTGCACCCACGCCAATGTCACCGAGAAAGGCGAATTCCGCGCTGCCTGCGCGCGGCACGGGGTGATCCTGATCGCTCCCGACACCAGTCCGCGCGGCGATGACGTGCCGGACGATGAGGGCTATGACTTCGGCAAGGGCGCGGGCTTCTATGTCGATGCCACCCAGGAACCATGGGCGGCCAATTTCCGCATGCGCAGCTACATCGAACAGGAACTGCCCGCACTGATCGCGGCGGAATTCCCCGCGGCCGACCTGGCCCGCCAGGGGATCACCGGGCATTCGATGGGCGGCCACGGCGCTTTGACCATTGCCCTGCGCAATCCCGGTCGGTTCAAGTCAGTCAGCGCCTTTGCGCCGATCGTGAGCCCGCTCAACTGCCCCTGGGGCGATAAGGCGCTGACCGGCTATATCGGCGCCGACAAGGCGGCTTGGCGCGAATACGATGCCTGCGCGCTGATCGAGGACGGCGCGCGCCTGCCCGACCTGCTGGTTGATCAGGGTGAGGCCGACAATTTCCTGCACGAACAGCTCAAGACCGGGCTCTTGGTGCTGGCCTGCCGCAAGGCCGGGATCCCGGCGACAATCCGGATGCAGCCGGGGTACGACCACTCGTACTATTTCATCTCCAGCTTCATGGCCGACCACGTGCAGTGGCATGCCGAGCGATTGAAGGCTTAGGGATCGACGAACGCGCCCTTGCGTTTTTCCATCTGGCTCATCACCGCTTCGATCTGGTTCTTGCTGCCGATCAGCGCCTGTTGTTCAACGCTTTCGGCCATCAGGATTTCAGCCTCGCTGGCGTGAAGGTAATCGCCGAACAAGCGCTTGGCCGCGCGCTGGGCGTGCGGGTTGCGGTTGGCGATTTCGGCGGCGATGGCATTGGCTCGGGCCAGCGGATTGGCATCGACCACCGTCGCAAAGCCCAGCGTCTGGGCATCGGCGCCCGAGAATTCGCGGTTGGTATAGGTCAGTTCGCGCAGCACATCGTCGCGGACCATCCCGCGCCACAGCGCATAGCCCGCCATATCGGGCACCAGCCCCCACTTCATTTCCATCACCGCCATGCGCGCGTCGGGCGCGACCACACGGATATCGGCGCCGCTGGCAATCTGCAGCCCGCCACCGAAACAGACCCCGTGCACCGCCGCGATCACCGGCACCGGCAGCTTGCGCCATTGCAGCGCCACCTGCTGGGCATGGTTGGCATTGCCATAGGTCCGCTCGGTCAGGGGCACGCGGTCATGCCGGCCGGTCTGGGCCATGCTGGTCAGGTCCAGCCCGGCGCAGAAGCTGCGCCCTTCGCCCGACAGCACCACGCAGCGCAGCCCTTTCAGGTCATAAAGCACCCGCGCCGCATCGATCAGCGCGGCAAACATGTCGGGATCGAGCGCGTTCATCTTGTCGGCGCGGATCAGCCTGACCTGGGCCACGCCATCCTGCTCGATATTGATCGCAATGCGGCCTTGCGGGTTTACGGTCAGGTCCATGGTCGCTCAGTTCCTCCAGACATTCAGGGTAAGGCCTGTTCCTTGCCCATTCGCAGCAAGCCGTCCAGCGACAATTCACTGCCAGTGGCCAACGCCGGACGCTGCATCCGGGCAACCAGGCAGTATGATCCATCGACCAGCGTTTCGACCATGCCATCGACGCCCGAAGTCCGCAGCTTGGTGCGCAGGCGGCTGACGTGGACTGCCAGGCTGTTGGTTTCTGGACGGAACGACAGCCGCCACACATCGTAGAGCAGTTCGCTGGCGCTGACCGCCTCGCCCGGGGTTTCCGCCAGCCGCCACAGCAGCGCGAATTCGCGCGGATGCAGCCCGACCGCGCGGCCCGCCACATAGGCCTCGCGCGCCAGCAGGTCGAGCTTGATCGGGCCATGGATCCGGTAACGCGGCAGCGACTGGGCCAGCTGTTCAAGCCGCAGGACGCGCGCCTCGATCTCTTCAAGCGTCGGGCCGCGCGCCAGGGCATCGCCAAAGCCCAACCGCAGCATCCGTGCACGCTCGCTCGATTCCTCGACCTCAAGCATCATCATCCACTTGCGCTGCGCCGGGTTGGCACCGGCCAGGCTCAGCCACTGGACAAGCGGCAGATCGTGCGGGCGGCCCAGCACGACATGCGCCTCAGCCGGGCCGGACGAATGCGAATCGCCCAACAGCTGCCAGCCGACCCGGCGCAAGTCATAGGCGGCAGGGATAGGCCCTGCCGAAAACCAGCGAAACAGCCGCAAGTTGCCCTCTCAAGGCCAGTGCCCGAAATCTTTCCCCGCGGCATGGCTGCACAATTCCCGCGGCCCACGCAATAGGGGAGAACCGCAGGAATTGGCCGATTTTGGGACCCTTTTCAGGCGGCCGAGGCGTTGATGCCCATCGATTGGAGGTAGCGGCGCACATTGCGCGCCGCCTGGCGCAGTCTTTGTTCGTTTTCTACCAATGCGATACGCACAAAACCTTCGCCCTCTTCGCCGTAACCGACGCCCGGGGCGACCGCGACTTCGGCATGGGTCAACAGCTGCTTGGCGAATTCAAGACTGCCCATTTCCTTTAGCGCGGGGGGCAAGGGCGCCCAGGCAAACATCGATGCCGCAGGAGCGGGAATATCCCACCCCGCGCGCCCGAAGCTTTCGATCAGCACATCGCGGCGCTTCTGGTAAAGTGCGCGGTTGGCATCGACGATATCCTGCGGGCCGTTGAGCGCGGCGACGGTTGCCGCCTGAATCGGGGTAAAGGCGCCGTAATCGAGGTAGCTCTTCACCCGCTTCAGCGCGGCAATCAGCCGCTGGTTGCCAACCGCGAAGCCAACCCGCCAGCCGGCCATCGAAAAGGTCTTCGACATCGAGGTGAATTCAACCGCGACATCCTTGGCACCCGGCACCTGCAGGATCGAAGGGGTCGGCTTGCCATCGTAATAGAGCTCGGAATAGGCCAGGTCCGACAGCACCCAGACCTTGTTCTCCTTCGCCCAGGCGACCAGCCGTTCATAAAAGGCCAGATCGACCGTTTCGGCGGTGGGGTTCGAGGGGTAGTTGACGATCAGGATCGAGGGGCGCGGCACGGTAAAGGCCATCGCCCGGTCAAGCGCGCGCCAGTAATTCTCGTCCGGCGTGGTCGGGACCGAGCGGATCGTCGCCCCGGCGATGATGAAACCGAAGGTATGGATCGGGTAGCTGGGGTTGGGTGCCAGCACCACATCGCCCGGCCCGGTGATCGCGGTGGCCAGGCTTGCCAGACCCTCTTTCGAGCCCATGGTCATCACCACTTCGCTCTCGGGATCAAGCTCCACCCCGAACCGGCGGGCATAGTAATTGGCCTGCGCCTTGCGCACCCCGGGGATGCCCGAGCTGGCCGAATAGCCGTGCGCGCTGGGCTTCTGGGCCACTTCGCACAGCTTGTCGATCACGTGCTGCGGCGGGGGCAGATCGGGATTGCCCATCCCCAGGTCGATAATGTCCTGGCCCGCGGCGCGCGCCGCTGCCCGCATGCCATTGACTTCGGCGATGACATAGGGCGGCAGTCGCTTGATGCGGTAGAATTCCTCGGACATTGGACCTTTCCGGTTGTGATCGCGCCAGGCTTGGGCGCGCGGGCCTTATCGGGGAAAGGTGCAATTTGCGCCAGTGGGTTTTGTGTGCAGGCGCACAAAGTCTCGCGAATGTCACCGCATCGGGCTATGGAGGGCTCTGAAGGAGCCTTTTCGATGAGCGATCGTTCGGCCGACGGCGAGCACCCCGACGATATCCTGGCGGCGATGATGGCGGCCCCGCAGCAGCTGTTCTCGCAGTTCATGCCGGGCGGCGAGGCCAATGGGCCGGCAGTGGGCGATCTGGCGCAATGGGGCCAGGTGGCGCAGCGGATGCAGGCGCTGTGGCAGGAATTCCAGCGCGAACAGGCTGCTGCGGCGCAGGGCAAGTTGCCGATGCTGTTCGCCGATCCGGGCAATTTTGCCGGGATCATGCAGGGCTGGCTCAAGGCGCTGCCGCTGACCCAGCCCGAAGCCCAGAAGCGGTTCTGGGAGGAAAGCCTTGAGCTGTGGCAGGGTGTGCTGGGCCAGTACGGGATCGGCCCCAAGGCGGGCGAGGCCGGCAGCGATGGCCCGAAGCTGCCGCGCAAGGACCGCCGCTTCGCCGATCCCAAATGGCGTTCGCAGCCGTTCTATGCGCTGGTCCACCAGACCTACCTGCTGCTGGCCGAACAGGTGCTGGCCATGGCCGATACGGTCGAAACCGGCGATCTCGCCCAGCGCGAACAGCTGAAGTTCGCCGCGCGCACGCTGGTCGATATGCTCAGCCCGGCCCACTTCCCGCTGACCAATCCGCTGGTGGTGGAAAAGACCCTGGCCAGCCGCGGCGAGAACCTGGTCAAGGGCATGGAGCACCTGCTGGCCGACCTCAAGGGCGGACAGCTGACCCACGTCGATCCGCAAGCCTTCAAGGTGGGCGAGAATATCGCCACCACACCCGGCAAGGTCGTGCATGAAACGCCGCTGTATCAATTGGTGCAGTACAGCCCGACCACCGAATCTGTGCTGGAAGTGCCGCTGGTGATCTTCCCGCCGTGGATCAACCGGTTCTACATCCTCGACCTTTCGCCCGAAAAAAGCTTCATCCGCTGGGCGGTGGAACAGGGGCTGACCGTCTTCGTGGTCAGCTGGAAATCGGCCGACGAAAGCATGAAGGACCTGGTCTGGGACGATTACATCCGCGCCCAGATCGACGCGATCGACCAGGTCCGCAACCGGTTGGGGGTAAAGTCAGTCCATACGATCGGCTATTGCGTGGCCGGGACCACGCTGGCCGCGACGCTGGCCGTGCTGGCGCGGCGCGGCGAGGCCGACAAGGTCAAGAGCGCGACCTTCTTCACCGCGCAGGTCGATTTCAGCGAAGCGGGCGAGCTCAAGGTGTTCATCGACGACCAGCAGCTCGATGCGCTGGAAAAGCTCTCGGCCCAGACCGGCTATCTCGACGGGCGCTACATGGCCTTCACGTTCAACCTGCTGCGCGGGAACGACCTGATCTGGAACTATGTGGTCAAGAACTACCTGCTGGGTGAAGACTATCCGGCCTTCGACCTGCTGCACTGGAACGGCGATGTCACCAACCTGCCGGCGCGCTGGCACATGGACTACCTCAAGGACCTGTACCGCGACAACAAGCTGGTCACGCCCGATGCGCTGAGCGCCGATGGCACGCCGATCGACCTGACCCGAATCAAGACCCCGGCCTATATCCAGGCCGGGCGCGAGGACCACATCGCCCCGGTCAGCAGCGTGTGGAAGATCATGGAGCACCTTGGCGGTGACAAGACCTTCCTGCTGGCGGGATCGGGCCACATCGCCGGGGTGGTCAATCCGCCCAGCGCGAAGAAGTACCAGTACTGGACCAACCCCGAAGCGGCGGGAAGCCTGGCCGAGTTCATCGCCGGAGCAAGCGAAACCCCCGGCAGCTGGTGGCCGCACTGGATCGGGTGGATCCGCGCCCGCGACCAGGCCGAAGTGCCGGCCAAGGGCAAGCGCGTACCCGGCGGCAGCGGCGATCCGGTGATCGAGGATGCCCCTGGGCGCTATGTGAAATCGCGGTAAATCACTGAAATATAGCCAGAAGTGCAGTTTATGCTGCACTGCACAAAAATCCCTTGACTTCGCAAGTGTAATAACTATTTTGTGCACTGCAACATGAGCCGGACTGTGCCGGTTCTGTCAGAAGGATTTGTGACAATGGCTAGTGCACCCGAAGCCAAGATCGATGCCGCTGCCGAAAAGGCCTATGCCGAAGCAGCCGCCAAGGTTGAAGTGAAGGCCGCGCCCAAGGCCGAAGCCAAGCCGGTCGCCAAGAAGGCGCCGGCCAAGCAGGCTGCTGCCAAGGTTGTGGCGAAGAAGGCTCCCGTGGCCAAGAAGGCCGCCGCGCCGAAGAAGACCGTCAAGAAGGCTGCCACCAAGGCGCCTGCCAAGCCGACCGCCATCAAGCCGACCACCGTCGCCCAGTTCAAGGACACCATCATGAGCAAGACCCAGACCGCCGCCGAAGATTTCACCGCCAAGGTCAAGGAAGCCGCCGCCGACGCACAGGCGCGCGCCAAGGACGCCTTCGAAAAGGGCCAGACCTATGCCGCCGAATACGGCGAATTCGCCAAGGGCAACGTCGAAGCGCTGGTCGAATCGGGCAAGGTCCTGGCCGCTGGCCTGCAGGACATGGGCAAGGACTACCTCGCCGAAGGCAAGACCGCGCTCGAAACCCTGACCGCCGACGTCAAGGAACTGGCCCAGGTCAAGTCGCCGGCCGACTTCTTCAAGCTGCAGGGTGAAATCCTGCGCCGCAACTTCGACGCCGCCGTCGCTTCGGGTTCGAAGCACTCGGAAAAGGCCGTGAAGCTGGCGAACGACGCTTTCGCGCCGATCTCGACCCGCGTCAGCCTGGCCGTCGAAAAGGTCAAGCAGGCCGCCTAAGGGCTGCCGTTCCTCGCGGGTCGGCGCTCCCTCTCCCCGCCGCTACCCGCGAGCCCAATCCGGGCCGGACAGCTCCCCGCTGTCCGGCCCGTTCGGTTTTTGGGACAAGGGCACTTGTTCTTTACCCTTGCGATGCGATATTTTGATCCGATGCACGAACCTTTCGCCCTGACCGACCTGCCAATCCGCGCTGCCGAAGACGGCGAGGGCGATTCCGGTGGACAGGGGCAGGTCGGCGTCGCCACCAAGACCCGCGCCAAGCCCAAGAAGCCAAGCCAGTTCAAGGTGCTGATGCTGAACGACGATTACACCCCGATGGAATTCGTGGTGATCGTACTCAAGCGGTTCTTCCAGATGGACATGGAACAGGCGACCCGGGTGATGCTCCACGTCCACCAGCGCGGCGTCGGCGTCTGCGGGATCTTCCCTTATGAAATCGCCGAAACCAAGGTGAACCAGGTGATGGACTTCGCCCGCCAGAACCAGCACCCGCTGCAGTGCACGCTGGAGAAGGCGTGAGCCGCTAGGCCACGCTCGTCCCGAACAGGCTCCCGATCGCGTAGGTCGCGGCCATCGCGATGGCGCCCCAGAAGGTTACCCGCAGCACACCCTTGCCGATCGGGGCGCCGCCAGCCTGCGCGCCGACCGCGCCAAGCAGCATCAGGAACAGCAGCGCGGCGAGCGACACACCCACCGCCAGCGACCCCAACGGCAGTAGCAGCGCTATGACCAGCGGCAGCGCGGCACCGACTGCGAAGGTCGCAGCCGAAGCGAGCGCGGCCTGCATAGGGCGGGCGCGGTGCATTTCGGCGAGGCCCAGCTCATCCCGGGCGTGGGTCGAGAGCGCATCGTGCGCGGTCAGCGCCGCAGCCACCTGCCTGGCCAGGTCTTCGTCCAGCCCGCGCTGGCGGTAGATATTGGTCAGTTCCTGCAGTTCGAATTCGGGCTGTTCGGCCAGTTCCTTGCGCTCACGCGCCAGATCGGCCGCCTCGGTATCGGCCTGGCTGGAGACCGAGACATATTCCCCCGCGGCCATCGACAGCGCACCGGCCACCAGTCCCGCCACCCCGGCCACCAGCACTTCCTGCTTGCCCGCAGCCGCAGCCGCCACGCCGACGATCAGGCTGGCGGTCGAAACGATCCCGTCGTTGGCGCCCAGCACCGCGGCGCGCAGCCAGCCGATCCGCTCAACCGCATGGGTTTCGGCGGGCTTTCCGGGGATTGGCGGCATCGGCATGCTCCTGTTCTGGCGACTTTTCCGACAAGAGCACAAATCGGCGCGGTGCACCATGACACAGCGCAAGGCCATTAGCGCTTTCGCCGTGGCGCGCGGGCGGTTAAGGGAACAGTTTCAGGATCCCGAGCGCAAAGCCCCACGTGAAATTCATCCCCGCCATCGATCGTTACATTTTCCGGCTGGTGCTGATGCCGATGCTGGCGGTGTTCATCATCGCCGCCTCGCTGCTGGTGCTCGACAAGATGCTCAAGCTGTTCGAGTTTGTCGGCAACGAAGGCGGGCCGATTTCGGTGGTGTTCCGGATGCTGGCCAACCTGCTGCCCGAATATGCCAGCCTGGCGATTCCGCTGGGGCTGATGCTGGGTATCCTGTTCGCCTTCCGCAAGCTTTCGACCACCAGCGAGCTCGACGTGATGCGCGCAGTGGGGCTCAGCTACACCCGTTTGCTGCGCGTGCCCTATGCGATCACGCTGGTGCTGGCGGCGGTCAATTTCGGGATTGTCGGCTATCTCCAGCCCTATGCACGCTACTGGTACGAACAGCTCGATTTCGAACTGCGTTCGGGCGCATTGGGGGCTTCGATCAAGGTCGGTGAATTCACCACGCTCGAAGACAAGATGGCGCTTCGGATCGACAAGAGCGAGGACAACGGCCGTCACCTGATCGGGATCTTCGCGCGCTTCACCTCGCCCAGCGGGCAGGTGGCAACGATCTCGGCCCGGGAAGGCACCTTCCTGGCACTGAAGGACAGCCCCGACACGATCGTGCTGCGCCTGACGCAGGGCCAGATCGTGCAGGACGAACCCGGCCACGCCCCCCGCGTGCTCAGCTTTTCGCGCCACGACCTGCCGATTGACCTGCCGGCGATCGAGAAGTTCCGCCAGCGCGGCGGCAAGGAACGTGAATACATCCTGCCCGAACTGCTGCGGATCGGCTGGAACGAGCAGGTTTCACAGGCCACCCGCAACCAGACCCGGGCCAGTTTCAACTACCGGATGGTCGAAGTGGTGATGATGCTGTTGCTGCCTCTGCTGGCGGTATCGCTGGCGGTGCCGCCCAAGCGCTCAACCTCGTCACTGGGGATGTTCCTGTCGATCGTGATGGTGGTGGCCTATCACAAGGTCAACGAATACGGCCAGGCGGCGGCGGCGCAGGGGCGGTTCGATCCGATGCTGATCCTGTGGGGACCGTTCGTGCTGTTCGCGCTGCTGATCGTCTGGATGTTCTGGCGGATCGCCTTTGTCCCCGGCGGCCAGCCGATCGGCGCGCTTGAGAAGTTCGTCGGCAACCTGGGCAAACGGGTGATGAAGCTGTTCAATCGCGGCAAGAAGGCGGAGGCGGCCTGATGCTGGGCGATCTGTTCCCTTCGCGCACCATCACGCTCTATCTGGCGCGGCTGTTCATATCCCGGATCCTGGGGATCCTGGTGATGCTGGTGCTGGTGCTGCAGATGCTCGACCTGCTCAGCGAAAGCGGCGATATCCTGGCGGTGCCCGGCAATGGCGAGGCGCAGCTGTGGTACTATGTCTCGTTGCGCACGCCGCAACTGATCGCGCGGTTCCTGCCCTATTCGGTGCTGCTGGCCACGCTGTTCACCTTCTGGCCGCTCAACCAGAACAGCGAGGTGATCGCGATGCGCGCCGCCGGGCTGTCCGCGCACCAGATCCTGGCGCCCTTGCTGCTGACCGCGGGGGTGATCTCGCTGGTCAGCTTCACTTTCAACGAAACCGTTGTGGTGGAACGCGGCGGCACGCTGAAGGCCTGGAACAAGGCCCGCTACAAGCCGCTGCCCAAGGACACCGGAATCAGGACCAACGTCTATGTTCCCGACGGCGCCAATGTGCTGACCGCGCAGACCGTCAGCGGCGAAGGCCAGGCGACCCGGCTGGAAGGCGTAACCTGGTACCGCCGCGACGCCGCCGGGATGGTGACCGAGCAATGGCGCAGCCCGCGCGCCAGCTTCGCCAATCCGGGCTGGCGGATCGAAAGTCCGATGAAGTTCGAAGTCGCTTCGACCCAGCAGACCGCGATGCCCAGCCAGGTGATCGCCACCGGCGTTACCCCGGCGCAGCTGGCGATCGGACGGGTCGATCCCGATGGGCAGAACTTCGTCGCGCTCAGCCGCTCGATCAAGGCGCTCAAGGCCTCGGGCCGCCGGGTGACCGAGCTTGAGGGCAAGTGGTGGCACAAGTTTTCCGGGCCGCTATCGGCGCTGCTTATGCCCCTGCTGGGATCGGTCGCGGCCTTTGGCCTGGCGCGTTCGGGCAACCTGTGGATCCGCGCGGTGATCGGCATGGCGCTGGGCTTTGCCTATTTCGTGGTCGATAACGCGGCGCTGGCGATGGGCAATTTCGGCGGCTACCCGCCGCTGATCGCGGCCTGGGCGCCGTTCATGTTGTTCCTGCTGGTGGGTGAGACGGTACTGGTCAAGACCGAGGAGTGAGCGTTCCGATGGCCTACAAACCCAGCGAGCAGGAACTGAACCGGGCCTACCAGAAGGGCTACGAAGACGCGCGAAGCGGTCGCTTCAACCCGCCCAAGGGTGATGCTCTGGTCGATACGATCTTTGCCCCTCTTGACCGGCTGGCGGGCAGTCCTTCAACCCGCGAACGCGCCGATGCGCTGGCAGCGGCCTATCGCGCCGGGCACGCGGCCTGGGGCCGGCGCTAACGCCTTACCATCGTGCTGCGGGCGATCCGGCCGACCAGCGGCAGCAGACCCGGATAGCTGGCCTTTTCATAAGTCGATTGCGCCCCCAGGTGCTGGCTCAGGCGCCGGTGCGCTTCACCCAGCGAGTGATAGGGCATGCTTGGCAGCAGGTGGTGCAGCGCGTGATAGCGCAGGCCGACCGGCGCCCACAGCGGGGCAAACAGTTCGGGCGGCGGCACGTTGACTGAATCAAGGTACTGCGCGGTGACCGTCATCGCCTCGCCATCGTTCTGCCACAGGTGCGCCACCAGCGTGCGAATCTGGTTGAACACCGCAGTCGCCGAAACCACCGCCAGCGCAATCAGCAGCGGCCGCCAGCCCAGCCACAGCGTGCTGGCCAGCAGACACCAGGCCCACACTGCCGCGCCCAGTTCCTGCCAGAACACCATCCGTGCAAAATCGCCTTCGGGCGGACGGCGGCGGAAATCGGGGTTGATCGACAGCGCCGAAGCGCGTTCCCAGACCAGCTTGCGCAGCGGCGGGATCAGCGCGCCCAGCGGCACCAGCACCGCACAGCGGATCAGCAGGCCGATGGGCAGCAGCACCGCGATCAGGATGAAGGCCGGCAGCGACCACGGCTTCATCAAGGCCAGCGGCAGGTATTCGGGATCCTCGATCGTGCCGTATTTGGTCCGGGCATGATGCAGTGTATGCACCCCTTCGTACATGAACGAGGGCGTCAGCATCGGGATCCCCACCAGCACGTTCCAGACGAACCGGAACCCGGGCAAGGCATTGCGATGGATATGGGTCAGCTCGTGAATGAACAGCAGCGCGCGATAGAGGAAGAACACTGCCAGCACTGCGCTGGCCCAGGCCTGCCAGCCCGGCAGCAGGATCGCCCCGGCGATCCCGGCATAGCCGATCGCGGCCGAAACCAGCATATCGGGCCAATAGATTTCGGGCCGCGCGGCCGCGATATCGCGGGTCAGTTCCACCGCCGCGCGCAGCATTTCCATATCATCGGGAATCTGCGAATTGGGCACAGGCGGATCGATCTTTTCCTGAAGCGTCATCAAGTCATTCCATTGCGGCGCGGCTTGGCGTAGTGCCGCCACCAGAGGCGGGTCTCATTGACCTTGAACAAAGGCAGCATCGTGGCAAATGCAGAAATAACCGTCACCCCGGTGACCGACAAGGCCGGGCTCAACGCATTTATCGATCTGGGTTATCGGTTGAACCGATCGGATCCCAACTGGGTCCCGCCGCTGCGCAGCGAAGTGGTGGAAATGCTGACCCCGGGCAAGAACCCCTTTCATGACCATGCCAGGATGCAGCTGTTCCTGGCCCATCGCGGCGGCGAAGTGGTGGGGCGGATTTCGGCCCATATCGACGAACTCGCGCTGACCCAGCCGGCCGAACAGGGGATGGGTCCGGGCACTGGCAACTGGGGCCTGTTCGAAGCCAGCGACGAAGCGGTTGGCCGCGCGCTGATCGATGCGGCCGAGCAATGGCTGCGCGGCCAGGGCATGACGCGGGTGCTTGCCCCGCTCAGCCTGTCGGTCTGGGAAGAACCGGGGCTCCTGACCAAGGGCCATGATCATCCGCCAACCGTGATGATGGGTCACGATAATCCCGCCTATCAGGGCTGGATCGAAGGCGACGGCTATACCCCGGCCAAGAAGCTCGCGACCTATGCGCTGGACATCACGCAGGAATTCCCGCCGCTGATCAAGCGGATCGTCCAGTCGGGCGAACGCAACGAACGGATCCGGATCCGCCAGGTCGAAGTGAAGCATTTCGACCGCGAGGCGCGGATCATCTGCGAAATCCTCAACGATGCCTGGTCAGACAATTGGGGCTTCGTCCCCTTTACCGAGGCCGAGATCGCCCACACCGGCAAGAAGCTGAAGCCGCTGGTGCGTGAAGACCTGATCATGATCGCCGAATACGATGGCCGCCCGGTGGCTTTCATGATGACCCTTCCCAACCTCAACGAGCCGCTGAAGGCGATCGGCGGCAAGCTGTTCCCGTTCGGCTGGGCACGGCTGCTGTGGTGGCTGCGCAAGCCCAAGGGCGAGACTATGCGGGTGCCGCTGATGGGCGTGCTCAAGGAATACCAGTCATCGCGGCTGGCCAGCCAGCTGGCCTTCATGATGATCGAATACATCCGCCGCAATGCCAATGCGCACTATGGCTCAACGCGCGGCGAGATCGGCTGGATCCTGGATGACAATCAGGGGATGGTCGCGATCGCCGATGCGATCGAGAGCACGATCAACAAGGAATACACGATCTACGAGAAGGGGCTTTAGGCTTTCGGCTGACGCCGCTGCGGACAGGCATCCGCCTGTCCTTGCACCACCGGCCCGCTCCTACTCGCGCCCCTCATCCACAGCGGCGGTCACCGCCACGTCCATCGTCACATTGCCCAGCGTGCGCATCAGGTCAGGCAGGATTTCGACCGCGACCAGCAGCGCCAGCGGCGCGATCGGCACGCCCATCGCATTGGCGATCGGGCCGACCGAAATCACGAAGCTGAGCGTACCGGGCAGCGAGACCGAGCTGAGCGAAACCAGGAAGGCAACCAGCACCCCCACCGCCAGCACGAAGGGCGAAAGCGGCGTTCCGGTGAGATAGGCGGCATAGATCGCCACCCCCATGTTCATCGCCGGGCTGGTGCCGCGAAAGATCGCCACCGCCAGCGGCAGCACGAAATCGGCGGTCGCCTCGCGCACGCCCAGCTTGCGGGTGGCGCCCAGCATGGCGGGCAGGCAGGCCAGCGAGCTCTGGGTCGATAGCGCCACCGCCTGGACCGGCAGCATCGCCCGGGCAAACTGGCCCAGCCCCTTGCGCGCCAGAACCAGCGCAATGCCATAGCCGGCCAGCATCACCACCAGGCCTGCGGCGCTGACCACCAGGATATAGTGCGCCAGCGCACCGATCGCGTCGGTCCCGCTGTTGGCCGCTACCGCCAGCGACAGGCCGAACACGCCGATCGGGGCAATCGCCAGGACCCAGCCGATCACCACCATCATCGCCGCCGCCAGCCCTTCGAACAGCGTGGCCAGGTGACGGCGCGGCGCATCGGCGATCCGGGTCGCGGCCACGGCCAGCACCGATACGAACAGCACGATCGGCAGCATTGCCCCCGCTGCCGCAGCGGCGAAGATGTTTTCGGGCATCATCGCCAGCAGGATTTCGGAGAAGCCCGGCACCTTGCCCGCTTCGGCCGCCCCGCCGCTGAGCGCGGCAATCGCCCGTTCGGGGATCGGGAACAGTTCGAGCAGCGCAGGGATCAGCAAGGCCGACATGGTTCCGGCCGCCAGCAGGCAGATGAAGAACAGCCCGACCGCGCGCCGCGCCAGCCGCCCGCCGCCCGCTGCGGCCAGGGTCTGCGAGATTCCGGTATAGACCAGCCCGACCACCAGCGGCAGGATCGTCAGTTGCAGCGCGCGCAGCCACAGCTTGCCGGCCGGTTCGGCAAATTCCATCAGCGCCGCCAGTGCCGGGGTGCCTTGCAGCAGCACACCCAGCGCAAATCCCAGCACCAGTCCGGCAAAGGTCAGCCCGGCAGGCACCTTGATTTCAGGGAATTTGGCGGCCTCGACCGGTGCTGACATCAAACTGGCTCCCCTGGGTTCTCGATCTTGTGCGCGTGACTTTAGCGGCGCGCTGCGACATAGCAATTCCTGAACACTTTTCGGGCTATGGGCAGCTTATGGGACGCAACTATTTTGGCACCGACGGGATCCGCGGCAAGACCAACGCCGGGGTGATGACTGCCGCCACCGCGATGAAGGTGGGCCAGGCGGCCGGCACGCATTTCCTGCGCGGATCGCACAAGCACCGGGTGGTAATCGGCAAGGACACCCGCCTGTCGGGCTACATGCTGGAAAACGCGCTGGTTGCGGGCTTTACCAGCGTGGGGATGGACGTGGTGCTGACCGGCCCGCTGCCCACCCCGGCAATCGCGATGCTGACCCGCGAACTGCGCGCCGATGTTGGCGTGATGATCTCGGCCAGCCACAACCCTTATGAGGACAACGGCATCAAGCTGTTCGGCCCCGACGGGTTCAAGCTGTCGGACGAGGACGAGCTGGCGATCGAGGCGAAGCTGGCGCAGGATCTGCCGCTGGCCCCGTCGGACCATATCGGCCGGGCCCGCCGGATCGAAGACTCGCGCGGGCGCTATATCCACGCGGTCAAGGGCGCGCTGCCCGACGATGTGCGGCTCGACGGGCTGAAGATCGTAGTCGATTGCGCCAATGGCGCGGCCTATCAGGTAGCGCCCAGCGCGATCTGGGAACTGGGTGCGGAAGTGATTGCGGTTGGGGTCAATCCCAACGGCACCAACATCAACGAGCGCTGCGGTTCTACCCATCTGGCGCTGGTCAAGGAAACCGTTGTGGCCAGCGGCGCCGATATCGGGATTGCGCTTGATGGCGATGCCGACCGGCTGATCGTGGTCGATGAACATGGCCAGACCGTCGATGGTGACCAGATCATGGCGCTGATCGGCTCCCAGCTGGCCGCGCGCGGCGAGCTGCGCGGCGGCGGCGTGGTGGCGACAGTCATGTCCAACCTGGGGCTTGAACGCTACCTCCAGGGGCAGGGGCTGACGCTGGAACGCACCAAGGTGGGTGACCGCCATGTGCTCGAGAAGATGAAGGCGGCGGGCTACAACGTGGGCGGTGAGCAGAGCGGGCACATGATCCTGCTCGATCACGCCACCACCGGCGATGGCACGGTCGCCGCGCTGCAGGTGCTGGCCGCGCTGGTCCAGTCGGGCAAGCGGGCGAGCGAGCTGCTGCACCTGTTCGATCCGGTTCCGCAGCTGCTCAAGAACGTGCGCTTCGCGGGCGGCAAGCCGCTGGAGGAGGCGCGCGTCAAGGCGGTGATTGCCGAAGCCGAAGCCCAGCTGGCCGGCAAGGGCCGCCTGGTGATCCGCGCCTCGGGCACCGAACCGGTGATCCGGGTGATGGCCGAAGGCGACGATGCCGGGCAGGTCGAAAGCGTGGTCGATGCGATCTGCGCTGCCGTGAAGGAGGCCGCCGATGCTTGAAATGCGCCCCAATTGCGAAAAGTGCGGGACTGACCTGCCGGCCGAACTGCCCGGCGCCTTCATCTGCAGCTTCGAATGCACCTTTTGCACCCAGTGCGCCGACGCGCTGGACGAGCGCTGCCCCAATTGCGGGGGTGAGCTGATGGACCGGCCGACGCGGGCACAGCAACATCACGCCAAGCACCCGCCCAGCACGGTGCGCAAGTTCAAGGGATGACCGCCCCGCCCCGCATCCTGACCATTGCCGGCTCCGATTCTTCGGGCGGCGCGGGGATCCAGGCCGATCTCAAGACGATCACCGTGCTGGGCGGCTATGCGATGAGCGCGATCACGGCGATCACCGCGCAGAACACGCTGGGGGTGACCATGGTCGAGGCGCTTTCGCCCGCGATGGTCGCGGCGCAGATCGACGCCTGCACCAGCGATATCGGCGTGGACGCGGTCAAGATCGGCATGCTCGGCTCGCCCGAGATCGCCGCCGTGGTGGCCGACCGGCTTGCAGCGCTGGCCGTCCCGGTGGTGTTCGATCCGGTGATGATCGCCACCAGCGGCGCAGCTTTGGCCGACGCGGCAACAATCGCCGGGTTCGAACGGCTGATGCAGCTCGCCACATTGACCACGCCCAATGTGCCCGAGCTGGAAGCCCTGGGCGGCCACGAAGCGATGCAGGCGCGCGGGGTGGCCTACCTTGCCAAGGGCGGCGATGCCGAGGGTGAGCGGGTGGAAGACGTGCTGGTCCTGCCCGGCGAGGAACCGCACGTGATGGCCGCAACCCGCATCCACACCCGCCACACCCACGGCACCGGCTGCACGCTGTCCAGCGCGATCGCAACCTACCTGGGCAAGGGCATGGCCCTGCCCGAAGCGGTTGACCGCGCGCGGCTGTTCGTCCGCTCCGCCCTGCGCGCCGCGCCCGGTTTCGGCCAGGGCAGCGGACCGCTGGGCCACGCCGAGGCGCGCGGTTAGCTCAGGTCGTAAAACTCCACCACCTTGGCCCAGGCGTCCTCGGCGGTTTCGACCCAGTGGAACAGGTTAAGATCCTCGAAGTTGATCACCCCTTCCTCGGCCAGCGCCTCGAAGTTGATCACCCGGTTCCAGAACTCCTTGCCGAACAGCAGGATCGGGATCGGGCGCATCTTGCCGGTCTGGATCAGGGTCAGCAGCTCCATGAATTCGTCGAGCGTGCCAAAGCCGCCCGGGAACACCGCCACCGCCTTGGCGCGCAGCAGGAAGTGCATCTTGCGAAGCGCGAAGTAGTGGAACTGGAACGCCAGATGCGGGGTAACATACTGGTTGGGCGCCTGTTCGTGCGGCAGCACGATGTTGAGCCCGATCGTTTCGGCCCCGGCCTCAACCGCGCCGCGATTGGCCGCTTCCATGATCGAGGGCCCACCGCCTGAGCAGACTACGAACTGGCGCATGCCCTTTTCGACGATCCCGCAGCTTGAGGCAATGTGCGCCAGCTTGCGGGCTTCCTCGTAATACTTCGCCTTGGCGACCAGCCGCTCGATCACCGCCTTCTTTTCAGGCGTGGTGGCCGCCGCCAGCGCTTCCTCGGCCATTTCGGGCGCGGGAATCCGGGCCGAGCCATAGCAGACCAGCGTTGAACCGATCTTCGCTTCGTCCAGCAGCATTTCGCACTTCAGCAGTTCCAGCTGGAAGCGCACCGGGCGCAATTCCTCGCGCAGCAGGAAATCGGTGTCGCGGAAGGCCAGTCGATAGGCCGGATCGCGGGTCTGCGGCGTGGAGGTTACGTGCGATTCGACAAAACCGGCTTCCTGCTCGGCCTTGTAGAAACGCCTGCGGTGCAGGCGCTTTTCTTCTTCTTCAGTCATTAGCGCCTTGTCGCCTGCTTAGGCACTTTTGTCGAGTGCGCTGATCGCCTCCGCGATCAGCTTGCAACGCCGGCCCGCTCCCCCTCCCGGCCACCCATACCATAGGGATACCCTAATGGGTGGCCGGGAGGGGGAGCGGGCCGGCGTTGCAAAGGGCAGGCCGGATGGCCTGTCCGCACTCAACAAAGGAAGGGGAATGGATGCCCGACAAGGATTCGAACCTTGATTGACGGAGTCAGAGTCCGCTCTCTTACCATTAGAGGATCGGGCAATCAGGGGCGCCCCTCTAGGGCGGCGGCGCTCGCTCGTCAAGCCACACCGCGACAGAGCTTGCTCCGGCTGCGGCATGGGGCTACCAAGGCATCAGGTACCCGTCACGCTGGCGGGAAAACGATAAGAGTGTACTTGCAATGGCGGACGATCTTCCGCCGGCCATGCGCGACAAGGAGGTGGCAGGAAGCGAAGGACAAGACCGGCCGGGCCAGGGGGCCGCAGCCAGTCCGCTTCCATGCGACACCACGCGCCGGCCCGGTGGCCGTAACCAGGAATCCGCACCGTCCGACCCGGCGGAGCGCTGGCATGCGAGCGTCCACCGCCAATCCCCCTTTCACCGCCAGGCCTTTGCCGCGATCGATCTGGGCACCAACAACTGCCGCCTGCTGATCGCGCGCCCGGATGGCGAGCACTTCACCGTGATCGATGCCTTCAGCCGGGTGGTGCGGCTGGGCGAAGGGCTGGCCCAGACCGGCCGGCTGAGCGATGCGGCGATGGACCGCGCGCTGGGCGCGCTGCACGTCTGCGCCGACAAGCTGCGCCGGCGCAGCGTCCACCTGGCGCGCTCGGTGGCGACCGAGGCCTGCCGCCGGGCCGAAAACGGCGCCGAATTCATCGACCGGGTCGGCCAGGAAACCGGGATCCTGCTGGATATCATCAGCGCCCAGGAAGAGGCCCGACTGGCGGTAATGGGCTGCCACCTGCTGCTTGAGGCCGGCGAAGGCCCGGCGATGATCTTCGATATCGGCGGCGGATCGACCGAACTGGTGCTGGTCGAAAGCCACCCCGGCCAGCCCCCCCGGATCCATGACTGGCAATCGGTGCCCTGGGGCGTGGTCAGCCTGACCGAAAGCTGCATGGCCGAACCGGCGGACGCGGTTGGCCGGGCACTGCGCTATGACGAGATGCGGCGCATGGTGCGCGAGAGTCTGGCCCCCTTTGCCGAACGGATCGGCGGCGCAATCGCCGCTGCCCCGGGCGGCCATGCACTGCGGCTGCTGGGCACCAGCGGCACGGTGACCACGCTGGCCAGTCTGCATCTGGAACTGCCGCAATACGATCGCCGCGCGGTCGATGGACTGGTGGTATCGGCGCAGGACATGGCCCTGCTGTGCGAACGGCTGGCGCTGATGTCACCCGAACAGCGCCGCGCCCAGCCCTGCATCGGGCGCGAACGGGCCGATCTGGTGGTGGCCGGCTGCGCGATCCTGCAAACGATTTTCGAACTGTGGCCAGCCAACCGGCTGGGCGTGGCCGATCGCGGAATCCGCGAAGGCATCCTGCGCAGCCTGATGGCTTCGAGCAGTGCGGCAGAGCTGAGCCGCCAGGCCGTGCGGCAGGCGCGAAGGAACCGGGGATGAGGGGTAAGGGCAAGGAGCCGGAGCGGCTCAAGACCGCGCGCAAGCGCACCGCCAGCTCGGCGCGGTGGTTGCAGCGGCAGCTGGCCGATCCCTATGTCCAGAAGGCCAAGGCCGAAGGCTGGCGCAGCCGGGCCGCGTTCAAGCTGATCGAACTTGACGAGAAGTACGACCTGCTCAAGGGCTCGCGCCGCGTGGTTGATCTGGGTATTGCCCCGGGCGGCTGGGCGCAGGTGGTCCGCAAGCGTAGCCCCAAGGCGGCGGTGGTGGGGATCGACCTGTTGCCGACCGACCCGATCGAAGGCGTAACGATCTTCCAGATGGACTTCATGGCCGACGAGGCACCCGCGGCGCTGACCGAGGCGCTGGACGGGCCGCCCGACCTGGTCATTTCCGACATGGCCGCCAACACAGTCGGCCACAAACAGACCGATCACCTGCGGACCATGGGCCTGGTCGAAACCGCCGCGCATTTCGCGATCGAGAATCTGACGCCGGGCGGGGCTTTCGTGGCCAAGGTGCTGGCCGGCGGCACCGACACCGATCTGCTGGCGCTGCTCAAGCAGCATTTCACCGCAGTCAAACACGCCAAGCCGCCCGCCAGCCGCAAGGATTCGTCGGAATGGTATGTGATCGCGCAGGGGTTCAAGGGTTAGCCGCTTGCGAGGATAGCAAAAGGGCGGAGCCTTGCGGCCCCACCCCTTGCTTGCCTTCAGGCGGCGAAGCTTACTTCGCTTCCTTGAGGTAGGCGATCACGTTGGCGCGTTCCTGCGCATCGGGCAGGCCGGCAAAGCTCATCTTGGTGCCAGAAGCATAGGCGCTCGGGCTGGTCAGCCAGGCATCGAGGCTGGCTTCATCCCAATTGCCACCCTTGGCCTTGAGACCATCCGAATAGGCAAAGCTGCCACCCGCAACCTTGGCGCCGAACACGCCGGCCAGGTTCGGACCCAGGCCAGCCGGAGCACCCGGGGTGACCGTGTGGCACGAAGCGCACTTGGCAAAGCTCTTCTGACCCTTGGCGGCATCGCCAACCACGGCAGCAGCTTCGGGAGCGGCGCCTTCCTTGACTTCGGGAACCGGCGGCAGCGGCAGGTTCGAACCCTTGGAATTGAGGAAGACCATCAGATTGGCGCGTTCCTGCGGATCGGTGATCCCGGCGAAGCTCATCTTGGTGCCGGTCACGAACGCGCTGGGGCTGGTCAGCCACTGGTTCATGCTGGCCCAGTCCCACTTGCCGCCCTTGGCCTTGAGGCCATCGGAATAGGCAAAGCCGCCACGACCGCTGGCCATCGCGCTGCCCAGGATGCCGTAAAGGTTCGGTCCCAGACCGTTGGCACCGCCCTGATCAACCGTGTGGCAGCTGGTGCATTTCTTGAAGGTGGCTTCACCCTTCGCCGCATCGGCCGAGGCGAGATAGGCTTCGAACGGCTTTTCGTCCTTCGCGCCTTCGCCGCCGGCTTCTTCCTTGGCGTGCTCTACCTTGCCCGCCTGAAAGTAGTGCGCGCTGATGCTCGAAAGACCGAGCGCGACAACGCCCGAAAACAGCGTCCAGCCTGCGATGGTATTGAAACGGTCTGCCATCCTGTTTGCCCCGTGGGAAAAAGCGCCTTGGTTTGGCAGGCGCTCTAGTGGTGCAGCGGGCCAAGTGCAAGGGGCATTGCGGTGTTGGGCAATGCACTCTAGCCCTTGGCGCGAATTATCCACGCCGAAGGGATGCCGCGTTGAGCTGGGAGAAGGAAATCGACGAGCTGCGCCAGCGCGAAAGGCTGGCCGAAGCGATGGGCGGAGCAGAAAAAGTCGCCCGCCAGCACAGCCGCGGCAAGCTGGATGCGCGGGCCCGGATCGCCGGGCTGGTCGATGCCGGATCGTTCCGCGAAGTGGGCAAGATCGCCGGCAAGGGCAGCTATGACGCCGATGGCGAGCTGACCGGGCTGGCTCCCAGCAACCTGATCTTCGGCAAGGCCACGATCGAGGGCCGCCCGGTGGTGGCCAGTGCAGACGATTTCACCGTGCGCGGCGGCGCGGCCGATGCAGCGATCCGGCGCAAGTTCGAACAGTGCGAGGCGATGGCCCACACGCTGAAAATCCCGCTGATCCGGATGATCGACGGGACCGGCGGAGGCGGATCGGTCAAGACGCTGGAGATGATCGGGGCAACCTATGTGCCGGCCGTGCCGGGCTGGAGCGACGTGATCGCCAACCTGGAAACCGTGCCGGTGGTGGCGCTTTCGCTGGGGCCTACGGCCGGCCTGGGTGCGGCGCGGGTGGTGGCCAGCCATTATTCGGTGATGGTCAAGGGTCTGTCGCAGCTGTTCGCGGCGGGGCCCGCCGTGGTCGAGGCGATCGGCGAGAAGCTCGACAAGGAGGGTGGCGACAAGGAAAGCCTGGGCGGTTCGGTGATCCACACCCGCAACGGCGTGGTCGATGAGGAAGTGGGCAGCGAATACGAAGCCTTTGCCCGCGCGCGCCGGTTCCTGTCCTATCTGCCGTCCTGCGTCGGCCAGTTCGCCGCGCGCACGCCGTGCAGCGACCCGGCCGACCGGCGCGAGGAAGCGCTGATCAGCACCGTGCCGCGCGATTCGCGCCAGGCCTATTCGATGCGCAAGGTGCTCGACGCGGTGTTCGACCAGGGTTCGGTGTTCGAAATGGGCCGGATGTGGGGCCGCGCGGTGATCACTGCCTTTGCCCGGCTGGATGGCTGGCCGGTGGCGGTGCTGGCCAGCGATCCCAGTTTCCTGGGCGGATCGTGGGAAGCCCGGACCAGCGAAAAGGCCGAACGGTTCATCAAGCTGGCCGACCAGTTCCGCCTGCCGGTGGTCCACTTGGTCGACAACCCCGGCTTCATGATCGGCAGCGCCGCCGAAGCCGCGGGCACGATCCGCTATGGCGTCCAGGCGATGAACGCGATCTACAAGGCCACGGTGCCGCTCTGTTCGGTGGTGGTGCGCAAGGCCTATGGCATTGCCGGATCGGCGATGAGCAATGCCGACAAGTTCCAGTACCGCTTTGCCTGGCCTTCGGGCGATTGGGGCAGCCTGCCGATCGAAGGCGGGATCGAAGTGGCCTACAAGGCCGAGATCGAGGCCGCGGAAGACCCGGCCGCGCACCTGGCGGCGATCCGCGAACGGCTCAACAAGGTCCGCAGCCCGTTCCGCACCGCCGAGATCTTCGGGATCGAGGACATCATCGACCCGCGCGATACCCGGCCGCTGCTGTGCGAATTCGCCGGGCTGGCCTGGAAGGGCCTGGGGGTGAGCTAACCGCCCAGGTACTGCGCCAGCGCCGCCTGTTCGTCCGCGCCCAGCAGCAGCCCCAGTTTGGTGCGCCGCCACAGCACGTCTTCGGCGCTGACCGCCCATTCCTGCTCGCGCAGGTAATCAACCTCGGCCTGGGTCAGCCCGGCCCCGAACAGCCTGCCCAGCGCCTGCCAGCCCTGGGCCTGGCCCAGCCACAGCCGCGCGCGGGTGCCATAGGCGCGGGTGATCCGGTCGATATCCGCTGCGCCCAGGAAGGAATAGTCGCGGGCCAGCCCGGCCTTGAGATCGTCCAGCCCCTCGACCGGAAAATCGCCGCCGGGCAGCGGCGCGCGGGTGGTCCACGGCCGGCCGCTCAGCGCGGGCAGCCGCGTCGCCAGCTTGTCCACCGCCTCTTCGGACAGGTGGCGATAGGTGGTGATCTTGCCGCCATAGACGCTGAGCAGGGGCGCGCCCTCGCCCGGCTCCGACAGCTCCAGCCGGTAGCCGCGCGTCGCCGCCTCGGGCTTGCCCGAGCCATCGTCGATCAGCGGGCGGACCCCGGAATAGGTCCAGACCACCTGGTCAGGTGTGATCTGCTTCGCGAAATAGCGGCTGGCGCCTTCACACAGATAGGCGATCTCTTCATCGCTGGCCTTGACCGGATCGCCGGGCGCCTGATCCCGGTCAGTGGTGCCGATCAGCGTGAACTGGCGCTGATAGGGAATCGCAAAGAAAATCCGCCCGTCGGGCAGCTGGAAGAAATAGGCATAGGGATGATCGAACAGGCTGGGCACCACGATATGGCTGCCGCGCACCAGCCGCATCGCATAGTCGGGCGCCTCGCCCAGCGAGCCTTCGACCGCCAGCACATTGGGCCCGGCGGCGTTGACCAGCGCGCGGGCGTGGTAGGTGCCTTCGGTGGTCTCGATCCGCCAGCCTTCGGGTACCCTGGTGGCACCCTTGACCCGGGTGCGGGTGCGCACCGTGGCACCGTGACCGGCCGCGTCCAGCGCGTTGAGCACCACCAGCCGCGCATCATCAACCCAGCCGTCCGAATATTCAAAAGCCGTGCCGAACCCGCCCTTGAGCGGTGCACCCGCGGCATGGCGGCGCAGGTCAACCGTGCGGGTGGCCGGCAGTTTCTTGCGCCCGCCGATATGATCGTAAAGGAACAGCCCCAGCCGCAACAGCCAGCGCGGGCGCAGTCCCTCGACATAGGGCAGCACAAAGCGCAGCGGGTGAATGATGTGCGGGGCGATCGCCCACAGCGCCTCGCGCTCTTTCAGCGATTCGCGCACCAGGGCGAACTCGTAGTGTTCCAGATAGCGCAGCCCGCCGTGGATCAGCTTGGTCGAGGCCGAGCTGGTCCCCTGCGCCAGATCGCCCGCCTCCAGCAGCAGCACCCTGGCCCCGCGCCCGGCCGCATCGCGCGCAATCCCCGCGCCGTTGACGCCGCCGCCGATCACCGCAAGGTCGAAAATATCGTTCATGGAACCGGCCTGTAGGGTGGATTGGGCCGCCGGAAAAGCTGTCCGCGCTCGCTGTAGAGCACCAGCATCAGCGCCCCCACGCCCCCCAGCAACAGCGCCAGCGCGATCGGCCGGGCGGTCCCGTCGAAGGCCTGACCAATCGCAATTCCCAGCAGCGAAGACAGGGACGAGCGCACGAACATCTGCGCCGATGCCGCTGCCCCTGCAGTCCGGGCGAAAGGCTGCAGCGCGATCGAGGTGAAATTGGCGCCCATGAAGGCGATCAGACACATCTGCGCGCCCATCAGCCCAACGAATTCCCAAAGCGTTTCGCCCCCGGCAAACGCCCGCCAAACCTGCAGCATGGCAACGACAATGAAGGCGAACAGCGCCGCGTGGGAAACCCGCCGCGCCCCGAAACGCATCACGATTGTTGCATTGGTGAGATTGGCCACGGCCATGCCGCCCGCCATCAGCGCAAAAATCAGCGCAAAGCTCTCGCCGGCGCCGAAATGTTCGGCGACCAGCTGCTGCGAGGAATTGAGATAGCCAAACAGCCCTGACCAGACGATCCCGCCGCCAAGCACATATCCGTTCGCCGACCGTTCGCTCAGGCCGCCCACCATGTTCCGGGCGATGGTCGCCAGGTGGATATCCTGACGGTTTGCCGGCTCCAGCGTTTCGGGCAGACGCAGCCAGACCCACGTTCCCACCACCAGCGCCATGATCGTTGTCCCGCCGAAGATCCAACGCCAGTCCGCAAACAGCAGGACCAGCTGGCCAAACGACGGTGCAATCATCGGGACGGCCATGAAGACCAGCGTGATGGTGGACAGGACCCGCGCCATCCGATCACCGGAGAACCGATCGCGCACGATCGCACTGGGCAGGACCGAGAGTCCCGCGCTGCTCAGCGCCTGAAGCCCGCGCGCGGCCAGCAGCATTTCGAACGAGGTGGACAACGCGCAGACCAGCGCCAGTCCTCCATAGCAGGCCAGCGCCCCGAACAGCACCGGCCGGCGACCATAGCGATCCGCCAACGCCCCCGGCAGCAAGGCGCCAAGCGCGGCCCCGACCAGATAGACGCCAACCACCAGCTGCCGCCGATTGGGATCGCCGGCCTGCAGCGCCTGGGCAATCTCGTCCAGCGCGGGCAGCATCGAATCGATCGAAAGCGCCACGAGCGCCATCAACGACGCCATCATGATCACGAATTCGCGTTCACCGATAACGCGAATAGGGAGATGATCTTCGGGCGTGGCGGCGGACATGGGCCGCCAATGGCCGGATTGTGCCGCCGTGGCCAGTGACTTTTCGTTTCGCCCGCATGCGCGCTATCAATAGGCGATGAGCGATCCCGTGAGCGAATCCGACGATACGCATGAAGAGGCACAGGGCCTGCGCAAGGTGATCCATGTCGATATGGATGCCTTCTATGCCAGCGTCGAACAGCGCGATGATCCATCGCTGCGCGGGCTGCCGGTGGCGGTCGGCGGTGATGGGCCGCGCGGGGTGCTGACCACCTGTTCCTATGAAGCACGCAAGTTCGGCTGCCGCAGCGCGATGCCGTCGATCACTGCCAAGCGGCTCTGCCCGCAGCTGATCTTCCGGCCCCCGCGCTTCGCCGTGTACAACGAGGTCTCGCGCCAGGTCCGCGACATCTTTCTGGATTACACTCCGCACGTCGAGCCGCTGAGCCTGGACGAGGCGTTCCTTGATGTGACCGAGGACCTCAAGGGGATCGGATCGGCCATCCGCATCGCCGAACTGATCCGCGCCAGGATCAAGGCCGAAACCGGCCTCACCGCCAGCGCCGGGGTGTCCTACAACAAGTTCCTGGCCAAGTTGGCGAGCGACCAGAACAAGCCCGACGGCCTGTGCGTGATCCGCCCGGGCGAAGGCGCGGAATTCGTCGCCAAACTGCCGGTGCGGCGGTTTTTCGGGATCGGCCCCAAGGGCGCGGAGAAGATGGCCGCGCTGGGGATCGAGACCGGGGCCGATCTGGCGCTGTGCGACATCGCGTTCCTGCGCCGCCATTTCGGCAGTCAGGCGGATTATCTCTATCGCGCCGCGCGCGGGATTGACCTCAGGCGGGTGAAGGCCAACCGGCCGCGCAAGTCGGTCGGGGCCGAACGCACGCTCGACAAGGACATATCCTCGGGCTCGGCGCTGCGCGAGGTGCTGGAACGGATCATCGCGATCACCTGGAAGCGGATCGAAAGTTCGAAAAGCGAAGGACGCACGGTCACGCTCAAGCTCAAACATGCCGATTTCAGCCAGCTGACGCGCGCCCGGTCGCTGGCCCGGCCAGTGGCCAGCGAGGCCGAGTTCGCGGCAATTGGCCACGCCCTGCTGGATGAAGTGCTGCCGCTGGCCCAGCCGGTCCGGCTGGTCGGGCTGACGCTCTCCGCGCTGGAGGACGATGCCCCCGCGCTGCCCCCGGTCGGCGGGCCCAGCCAGGGCCAGCTGCCGTTCTGAGCGTCCTTGTGACTTTTTTGTCGCTGTCGCATGTTAACAAGTCGAAGCCGCAGCGATCGACTACCTAGTTCATCACAAGTATGTCATCTGCTGACCGACGTTCAGGGCCAGTGCCGCAGCGCATGCACCTTGACCAATCGGAAAATTTTGGGGGTACCATGTCGAAGAAACTGCTTATTGCTGCCGCGATCGGGCTGGTCGCACTTCCGGGCCAGGCCACTGCGGCTGGCGAGCTCAGCTATGAAGAAGTGGCCAATTGCGCCGCGTTCAATATCCTGACCATGCGGATCTTTTCGCAAGGTGGCGAGCCCGAGAAGAACAAGGACAAGGTCGAGAAGTACAAGAGCCAGGCGGTTGCGCTGTCGGTTGTCGCGGTCGCGATCGCCAAGAAGGACAGCAAGGTGGTGATGGACGATATCACCACCCGCAACCAGGCAATGTACGCCAAGATCGACGATCAGGCCTATATGTCGAAGCTGATCGAAACCAATGCCAAGACTTGCAACGAATTGGGCGAAGCTGCTGTCCAGGCGCTGAAGGACAAGTAAGCGGCTGCGGCTCGCCATACCAAAAGGAACACACACCATGAAGAAACTGCTTGTTACCGCCGCTGGCGCCCTGGCGCTGTTCGTTGCACCGGGCCTGGCCATGGCCGAAGACGCGCTGACCTATGAAGAAGTGGCCCACTGCGCCGCCTTCAACCTGTTCGCTTCGGATATCTATGCGGGCGGCACCGAACCCGAGAAGACCAAGGACAAGTCGGAAAAGTTCAAGAACCAGGCCGTCGCGCTGATGGTTGCCGGGGTGGCACTCAGCAAGAAGGAAGCCGAAGTCGTGGTCAACGACGTCAAGGCCCGCAAGCAGGTAATGTGGGACATGATCAACGACACCAACAAGGTGAACAAGCTGATCGAGGACAACACCAAGAACTGCAACATGCTGGGTGAAGTGGCGGCCGAGGCGCTGGCCAAGAACACCAAGTAAACCCGATCGCACCGACAGAAGGGCCCGGCAGCGGAAACGCTGTCCGGGCCTTTTCCGTTACTGCCGTGCCGCCGCCAGCCAGGCCGTGAAGTGCGCGGCCAAGGCGGGCGAGAGATCGGGCGGCAGGGCATCGGACGCAAAGAAGTGCGCCTCGATCACTTCGCGGCCATCGATCGCCAGTGCGCCCGCCGCCTGCCCGGCAACCAGGTGGACCCGGTTGGTGGTGCCATAAAGCGGCTCATCCACTGTCAGGAAGGCCCGCGCATCATCCAGCGCCAGCCCGGTTTCCTCGGCCAGTTCGCGCAGCGCCGCCGCCAGCGGATCCTCGCGCCGGCCCAGCCCGCCGCCGGGCAGCATCCAGTTGCCGCTGCCATAGGAATGGCGGATCAGCAGCACCCGCCCCTCGGCATCAAAGGCTAAGACCCGGCAGCCCTGCAGCCGGACCTGTGCCAGCCGCCACCAGCGCCGCCGCACGGCATGCGCCAGGCGCAGGCCCAGGCGGTGGAGCGGTGCGGGAATCAGGTGAAGCATGCCACCGGTTGATGCGCCGCGCCCAGCAGTCGTGCAACCGGCAAGTCGTTGGCGCCGCGCAGCGCCGCTTCGAACAGCGCGCGCTTGCTGGCGCCGCGGATCACGAACACCAGGGCGTCGCTGTCCAGCAGGGCCGGGATCGTCAGGCTGAGCCGGTCGAATGGGGCTTCGGGTGGCAGTGGATCGGGGGTCAGCCGGCGGATCGGCAGCGGATCATCCACCCGGGGATCGGTGTTGGGAAACAATGAGGCCAGGTGTCCGTCCTCGCCCATGCCCAGCCAGGTGAGGGCAAAATGCGGCGGTCGGGCGTCTTCGGTCAGTGCCACCACCCGCGCGCCAAGCGGCGCAAGCGCCCGGCGGATCCGCCCGACATTGCTGGCCGGGTGATCCTCCGCCACGATCCGGTCATCGCCGGGCCAGACCGTGATCCGCGACCAGTCGAGCCCGCCTTCGCCCAGCAAGGCCAGGATCGGGAACGGGGTGGAGCCGCCCGGAATGGTGATCGCGATCCCGTGCGGGTGCGCGGACAGCGCGCGGTTCAACCGGCGTTCGAGCCACTCGGCAATCTGGCGATCGGTGGCGTCCGGGTGGATGGTGGCCTTGCTCATGATCCGGGCGATAGCACCGCAGCCGCGCGCCGTGAACGCGGCTGCAATGCTATGCGTGGCCGATCAGCCAAGCAGCGAGGTCAGGAACCAGATCCGCTGCTGCGCCTGGTCGGTCCAGTCATCAGCCGCGCCTTCGGTGGCATTGTCGCCAGCGGCCCCGGCTGCGGCCTTGGCCTCGCGGATCGCGGCGAGCAAGGTGCGGTTGTCCGCCGCCAGTTCGGCCACCATCGCGGCCGCGTCAAGATCGGCGGCGTCCTGGTCGGCGATCCGGCTGCGCGCGGCGATCGCCCCGATCGAGGTCAGCGTCGCGGCGCCGTTCTTGCGCACGCGTTCGGCGACCAGATCGGTCAGCGCGAAGATCTCGGCCGCCTGCTCGTCAAACAGCAGGTGCAGGTCGCGGAACTGCGGCCCGCGCACGTGCCAGTGGAAGTTCTTGGTCTTGAGGTAGAGCGCGAACAGATCGGCCAGCAGCGCGTTGAGGCTTTCGGTCAGCGCGGTTTGGGCATTGTCGGTATTGGTCATGTCGATCCCCTTTGCAGAAGCAATGGGGAAGCGTTAGGCCACGGCTATTAATCGGTCCAACCGCTTAAAATGCAGACTATGATCGTTTACGGCGATCAAAAAGCCAGATAGAGCGCGATTGCCGCCAGCAGCAGGCCGATGCCCCGCCGCACCGCCAGCAAGGGCCAGCTTTCCAGCTCTTCCCCCGCGCTCCAGGCCGCCAGCAACATCGCCGCGCTGCCCAGCGCCCCGCCCAGTGCTGCACCCCATGGCAGCACCGATGCGGCGGCCAGCGCAAAGACCACGAACCGGGTCGCATCGGTCAGCTGCTGGGCCAGCAGCACCGCCGCGAAGGCGAACAGCGAATGGGTCGGCTCGGCCGGCTTGCGCAAGGGCCGCACCACCAGCAATTCGAGCGCGGCGAGGCCCAGCACCATCGCCACCAGCATGGCCCGCGCGCGCGGCGCCAGCAACGGCGCGGCCTGCGCCCCGGCCCAGCCGGCTGCCGCAGCGCTCAGCACCGCGCAGAGCACCGCAATCGCCAGCACCGCGCCTCTTGCGCCCTGCCGCGCGCTGAGGCTGGCCACAATCGCCTGATCGCGTGCGCCCAGGCTGACGACCATGCTGGCAAGCAGTGCAAAGAGGAACCCGGCCATGGGCTGGTGCTGCCGCCAAGCGCGCTGCGCCGTCAAGCACAAGCTGCAACAATTTTGCAAAGCGGCCCGAAGTCTGGCTGGCCAGGCAGAAGGAAATCCCGCGCGAACCCGCCAGATGTCCGCGCGCTATTGGCGCGCCATCAACTGGTTGCGGATGCCCGCGGTATAGGTCCGTCCCACGCGCAGCTCGACACCGTTCGCAAGCACCAGCGCCAGCGACGAGAAGCTGCCGGCCTTGACCCGTTCCACCGCATCGATGCGCACGATCGTGCTGCGGTGGATGCGCAGGAACTGTTCGGGTGCAAGCATCCTTTCCAGGGTGCCGAGGTTCTCGTGATAGAGATATTCGTGCCCGTCGGCGTGGATCCGCACATAATCCCGCTCAGCCTGGGCGTGGGTGATCGCAGAGGGCAGGATGCGAACATAGTCGCCCTGCGAACGGACCCACAATTCAGGCTTGCCGCGTGCCGCCGAGAAATCGCGCTGGCGCAGCGCGGCAACCACTTCTTCAAGTTCGCTGATCCGGTCCATGCTCGAACTGAGCATCGCCGCGTGGCGCGCCCGTTCCAGCGCCATGCGCAGCCGCCCGGGCTCGATCGGCTTGGTCACATAGTCGATGGCATTGGCATCAAAGGCCTTCAGCGCCTGATCATCGAAGGCAGTGACGAAAATGACCGCCAGGCTTGGATTGTTGAGCCTTCGAACCAGATCAAAGCCGGTCCCGTCCGGCATCTGGATGTCCACCAGCAGGATATCCGGCGTCACCTCAGGAATGGCGGCGAGCGCATCTTCGACATTGCCGGCCTCATGGACCTCGGCGATCCAGGCAATTGTCCGCAATTGCCGCGCCAGGCGCCGGCGGGCCAGCGGTTCATCATCGACGATCAGGACCTGCAATCCGCTCATCAAGTCCTCCAGGGCAGATCGAGCTCCACCCGGTAGGTCACCCCATCGACAATGCCGGCGCGAAAGCTGCCGTTCTGGCCGAAGCGCGAGGCAATCCGTTCGGAAACATTGCGCAGGCCAATGCCAAAGCCCGGCAGCGGCGGACTTTGCTGGCCCAGGTCGTTCTCGACCGCGATCCACAGCCGGTCGCTCGTCCTGCGGGCCAGAATCCGGATGCAGACCGGCAAGGCCGAACGGCCGACGCCATGCTTGATCGCATTTTCAACCAGCGGCTGCAGGATCAGGCTGGGGACCAGCGCCTGGCGTACCGCTGGATCGGCCTCGATCGAATAGCCCATCCGATCGCAAAAACGCTCACGCTCGATCTCGAGGTAGTCCTGCTGCAGCGCCAGCTCATCACCCAGCGGCACATCCTGGTGCGGATCGAGCTCAAGCGTGGTGCGCAGGAAGGTGGATAGCGACAGCACCATGCGTTCGGCGCGGCTGTTGGCGCCTTCCTCGACCAGTCCGGCAATCGAATTCAGCGTGTTGAACAGGAAGTGCGGGTTGATCTGGTAATGCAGCGCGCGCACTTGCGCGCCGATCGCCTCTTCGCGGGCAGCGGCCAGCTTGCGCTCGCGGTCCCGCACATCGAAACTGTAGGCCAGCGCCACGTAAAGGCAGCACCAGCCAAAGAACATGGCCGTGGAGGAAACCATGGTAACGCCGAACGCGCCGAGATCGAATGCAGGCACCCTGGGCCAGACGCACCAGCGATAGATCGCGAGATCGAACAGGCCATAGATCGGTGCCGCAATTGCCGAAAGCACGAACGCCAGCACTGTCTTGGCCAGCACGCTGACATGGTGAAAGCGGTACAGGATTGCTGTCTGCACGACCGACAGCAGCACGCCGAAGCTGTTCAGGATCACTTTGCCAACGAAGGAATCGGCAGGATCGACCCCGGCAATGCCCCACATGACGCTATCGACGATCAGGACCAGACCCCAGAACAGGGCCCCAAGCCTGAGCGTTGTCTCGCCCAGACCATCCTTGAAATCTTTGCCGAGCAGTGGCGCCCAGGGCCGGGAAACCGGCGAAACGGTGTCGGCATGTGCTGCGTTCGTCATGACATTCCAGCCATTCGTAGAATTCCAGTGCCGCCGATCGGGCCAACCGAGCCGTCCGCCTGCGCATGATGGATTTTCCAGCGCAGCACCCTAGCCTTGCCCGTCATGAAAGGCCGACCTTCTTCAGCAGCGTCTTTGGCGTGCAAATCATCCAAATGCACGCCGATCTTGCTGGACCAGGAGATTTTCGGCCAGGGTGATGCAGGCCGACCGGTCTTTCTGGCCTTGATGAATTGCGATGATCAGGCCGCGATTGCCCGGCTGCGCGAGATCCTGCCCGAGACTGTCTTTTTCGAAGCGGACGACCTTGCCATCCGCAGAATTCGATCCGCGGGCGCGCCGGACCACACCGGCACACCGCAGCCGCAGCTGACGGGTCGGCAACGCCAGATTCTGCCGTTCCTGCACCAGGGCCTGTCCAACAAGGAAATTGGCCGGAGGCTTGGCCTGTCCCACTTCACCGTGCGCAATCACGTCTCGAAGCTACTCCAATTGACCGGCGCGCGCTCCCGCAAGGATCTGGAAGCGCAGTAGCGGGTCCGCGCAGCCACCTGACGTCCGCATTTGCCGGGCAGCGACGATTGCGCCGCAGCGGTTTCGAATCTGCACGAATCCAATGGGCAGGTTGCCGCACCAGGCAAGACTTTTGGTGTACCGGTTCCACATGGCCCATCCCGGCCCTGCCCGGGCGATGATACCGGGTTCGCTTAGCCAACTGCGATCCGGCCTTGCAGGCCGTAGCTGACATTGCGGGCAGTCGTTCGCAAATTGTCGACATCGGTGATGATGCGACGGGCCTGCTCAATGAAAGGGCGACCGTTCTCGGTAATCTCTGCGCCGCGCGTTGAGCGTT
>NZ_JADZAT010000022.1 GCF_020852455.1 Novosphingobium sp. | reverse complement strand
TGTCAACGGCGGTCAGATTTTAGGCCAGCGGGGCGGAGTAAAAGCAGGCCACTGTTGATGCGGGCCTGACGATATGAAGAGGGCCCCGATCGGGGCCCTCTTCATATCGTTGTCATCATTGATCAGGTGGCGGTGATCTCGCCAGTGTCCGGGTCGACAACCTGGGTGGCCTGGTTTTGCTCCGCACCGGCAGCACGGTGGCGGGCGGACTGCTTGAGGCGGTAGCTATCGCCGTTCATGGCCAGGATGCTGACGTGGTGCGTGAGCCGATCGAGCAGCGCGCCGGTGAGCCGCTCGGATCCCAGGACCTGCGTCCAGTCCTCGAACGGCAGGTTGGATGTGACGATCGTTGATCCCCGCTCATAGCGCTGCGAGAAGGTTTCGAACAGCAGCTCAGCGCCTGTGGGCGAGAGAGGAACATAGCCCAGTTCATCGACGATCAGCAGCTTCACCGCCGCAAGATCGCGCTGCATTTTGAGCAGTCGCTTTTCGTCCCTCGCCTCCATCAGCTGGTTGACCAGGGCAGCGGCGGTCGTGAACGCGACCTTGAAGCCTTTCTGGCAAGCCGCCAGTCCCAGCGCGAGCGCTACATGTGTCTTGCCGGTGCCGCTATTGCCCAGCGCGATGATATTTTCCCGCCGCAGGATGTATTCGCAGCGTGCCAGCTCCAGCACGAGCATTTTGTTGAGGCCTGGAATGGCCGTAAAGTCGAACGTGTCGAAGCTTTTCACCGCCGGGAACCGCGCAGCCCGGATCCGGCGCTCCACGGTGCGGCGCTCACGATCGATCAGCTCAAGTTCGATGAGGCGAAGCAGGTATCGGCTATGATCGACCCCGTCGCGTGCACATTCACGCGCCAGCTTCTCATATTCCCGTAGCACCGTAGGCAGTTTGAGCTGCTTGAGATGATGCGCGAGCAGAACCTGCGGCGTCCCCGCCATAGTGCCGGTGGGCATCTTGTCCTCTGTGCCCCGGTTCATGCCGCCAACTCCTGAGATGTTTGGGGCACGAGCGCGGCATAGTCGGCGGCACGCGTCGTCTTCACGTCCATTTTCGGCAGGTGGGGATAGGCTGCCAGGTCCAGGCGGGCGGGCCGCCGTTCGATGCGCGCCAGCGCGATCTGCTTGACCGCATCGAAGCCGATTGCACCGATACAGATCGCCTCGTTCACCGCGAAGGTGACGATCTCCATCGGTATCGCCTCCAACAGGCGCAGGATCTGGATGAACTCGCGCTTGCCCTTGTTGCCCATACGCGCCTCAAGGAGGTGACGCATATGCTGGAACGCTTGCGGAAGGGCCCAGTCCTGCAACGCGGCGGCCTGATCGAGCGCATTGGGCTTGGTCTCGATCAGCGCCAGATAATGCAGCGGGTTCGCCACGAACATGGCCTCACCATAACAGCGCGGATGTCTGGCGATCTCCTCATTGCCACATAGGATGACCACCGTGTCGACGAAGCCCTTCACCATGACATCCTGGAAGCCATACCGGGTCGGCACCGAGTAGTCGTTGGTCCGGTAGCGCACCAGGGCGGTCGACGATACGCGAGCGGCCCTGGTCTCGCACGGTTCGAACTGCCCTGCTGGCAATGCCCGCATCACCGCCAGATCGGCGAGGAGCCGTGTGCCGATCGTCTCGCTATGTCGGCCAGCCCGATCTTCCTGCCGGACCCGGCAGCGGTCCAACAGCTCATCATTGAAGTCATCGAAGCTGGGCGCATGCGGGATCGGCACCATGAAGTGCGATCGGGCGTGCTTGACCAGTCCTTCGACCTTCCCCTTGTCGTTCCCCTTTCCAGGCCGACCAAAGCGATCGGTAAAAAGGTAATGGCTGACGAGCCCGGTGAACGCGCGTGTTCGCTCGCGCTTCCCATCGCCGCAGATCCTGGAAACCGCGATCTTCGTGTTATCATAAAGGATCGACAGCGGCACGCCGCCGAAGAAGGCGAACGCCGATACATGCCCGTCCAGAAAGGCCTCGGTCGTCTCTGCTGGATAGGCCTTCACAAAGCAGGCATCCGATTGCGGCAGGTCCATGCAGAAGAAGTGCATCTTCCGGCGGACACCATCGATCACGCCCACCGCTTCGCCAAAATCCACCTGTGCATGTCCTGGCGGGTGCGCCAGCGGCACGAACGTCTCGCGTCCACGCGCCCGGCACAGCCGGACATAATCTTTTACGACGGTGTAGCCCCCGCCAAAGCCATGCTCATCGCGCAGACGTTCAAAAATCCGTTTGGCGCTGTGCCGCTGCTTCACAGGCGCAATGCGATCCGCTGCCAGGATCGCGTCAATCACTGGCAGCAGCGGCCCCAACTTCGGCTTCGCCACAGGCTTGGTCCGCGTGTAGCCCGGCGGCAGAGAAAACCGGCACATCTTCGATATCGTCTCGCGACTCAGTCCAAAGACCTTCGCGGCCTCGCGCTGGCTGTTACCTTCAACAAAAACAAAGTGCCGAACGGCGGCGTAGCTCTCCACGGCAAACATCCCCGGCCACCCCCTTTAAAAGGAGCAACCTATCCAATGGCTGGTTTTTAAACCGCCACGCTCAGCAAATCGCTGGCGTTCCATTGGCCTGGTTTGTCACCGCCCTATACA
>NZ_JADZAT010000021.1 GCF_020852455.1 Novosphingobium sp. | reverse complement strand
TATCTTTCCACTCGCCATTTTTTCGCCTCCAGACCCGGCGTCCAGCAATCACCCAGCAATCACCGGGTAATCACCGGGGCGGAAATTGCCGCCAAGGGACGAAAACTGTAGAGTAGATAACCTGTTGTAATAACGCGGTAATTCTACGCTAGAGGTACCCTTAAATACGCCTCCAGCGAAAATACCAGACCTCGTGCCCGTAGACCGTGCGCGCCTTGTGTTCATAGCGGGTTTCGGGCCAGCCGCCGGGGCGCTGCTGAAAGTCCTGCGGCTGGTCGATCAGCCACTCGAACTGGTGACGGTGACGCCGCATCACCATCAAGGCATGGCGGACATAGACTGCATGATCGGTGCCGAAACGGAATTCGCCGCCGGGCTTCAGCTTGGCCGCGAACAGATCGACCGGCCCGTCGTTCATCATCCGCCGCTTGGCATGGCGGGCCTTGGGCCAGGGGTCGGGGTGGAGCAGGTAAAGCATGCTCAGGTGACCGTCTGGTATGCGTTGAAGCACATCGAGGGCATCGCCGTGGTGGATCCGAACATTGCCCAGCGGCGGGTGCGCGCCGTGATCGCCCGAGACGTGAACCAGCGCCTGCGCCACCCCGTTGAGGAACGGTTCGGCCCCGATGAAGCCGTGGCTTGGCAGCATGTCGGCCCGTGCCGCCATATGCTCACCGCCGCCAAAGCCGATTTCGAAATGGAGCGGGCAATCCTGCCCAAACAGGCCCAGCGCGGTCACTGGCCCCTCGGCCGGAACCGCGATCTGCGGCAGCAGCTGATCCACCAGTTCCTGCTGGCCCTGGCGCAAAGGCTTGCCCTTGGCGCGGCCATAGAGCCGGTTTAGTGTGGTCGGGTCACCGGATTTGTGCGCGGTCATGGGCGGAGCGTCTGGCAGCCGGACCAGCACGGGTCAAGCTTGTGCGCGGAACCGCAGGCAGCACCGCTTCACAAGAAAATTGTGATGGACGCCTGACAGGGCTTGTGATGAGCAAAAGGGCATGTCGATGATGGAACGTCCCCCCTCCACCTACACCGCGCTGTCCGATCGGGAGCTTGAGGTTCTGCGCCTGCTGGCAGCGGGGCACACGGTCAAATCGATCGCCGCCCAGCTTGATCGCACCGAGGCCTCGATCAATGAACGCTTGCGCGATGCCCGCCGCAAGACTGGCGTTGGCAGCAGCCGCGAACTGGCGCGACTGCTGGACGCCCAGAAAATCTGGGACAAAAATATCGACCTTTCGATCGGGGATGGTCCGGTCAACAGCGTGCAGCAGCCCCCTGGTACGGGGCGCACGCGGTTGAAAGGAACGACAATCATGCTTCTCGCAATCCCCGCCGTCGCCGCAGCTGGACTGCTGGCCTGGTCCGGAAATCCGCCCCCACCGGCGGCCGCCCCGCAAAACGCGCCTACCGCGCAGGCCAGGCTATCGCCGCTGGTCGGCAGCTGGTCGCTCGACATCATGAAGATCCCCGCCGACGAACGGCCCAGCAAGATGACTATTTCGTTCCGCGTTTCGCCGGACCAGAAGTGGACCACCCGCGTCGAAATGGTCGGTCCTGATGGAAAGGTCATGTCCGCCGAATCGACCGCCGCACTGGACGGTGTGCCGGTGCCGATCTCGGGCAACATGCCCTTCATCGACAGCGCCTCGTTGCGCCAGCCGGCGCCCAATACGCTGGTGATGACCCTGGGCAAGAACGGCGCACCGGTTTCGACCCGGGTCTATGCCGTGTCGAAGGACCAGCAAACGATGACCGAAACGATTGTCTGGGCAGGCCAGAACATTCCCAAGCTGGAGACCACCCATTACCGCCGGATCAACTGAGCGCAGTTTTCCTACATGGCCACCGCGCGCTATGTTCAGCCCGTTCTTTCTCAGAGTGAGTTGAACCGCGGGCGACGCGGTGAAACCGAAAGGTCACACAGGGGCTGATCGGGCCGGGCAAAAGTACTGCCGCTTCAACAGGTTGACTGCGGAGATCGCCAAAGGTCACAATTTCTCGAACGGGCATTTGTGTCCAGCGCCCAAACCAAAACGGCCCGCCGGAATGGGCGGGCCGTCAGGTTGGTGACGAATTCGGATATTCGGGCTCAGGCGGCCTGCATTTCCTCGCCCGGATCGCGCAGCACATAGCCGCGGCCCCAGACGGTTTCGATGTAGTTTTCACCGCCGCAGGCATGCGCCAGTTTCTTGCGCAGCTTGCAGATGAACACGTCGATGATCTTGAGTTCGGGTTCGTCCATCCCGCCATAGAGGTGGTTGAGGAACATTTCCTTGGTCAAGGTGGTGCCCTTGCGCAGCGAAAGCAGCTCAAGCATCGCGTATTCCTTGCCGGTCAGGTGAACCCGGGCGCCATCGACCTCGACGGTCTTGGCATCAAGGTTGACCGCCAGCTTGCCGGTGCGGATGACCGACTGCGAATGGCCCTTGGAACGGCGCACCACGGCGTGGATGCGGGCGACCAGCTCTTCACGGTGGAACGGCTTGGTCACATAGTCGTCAGCGCCGAAGCCGAAGCTGCGGACCTTCGAATCCATTTCCGAAATACCCGAAAGGATCAGCACCGGGGTCTGCACCTTGGCGACGCGCAGCTTCTTCAGCACGTCGTACCCGTGCATATCGGGCAGATTGAGATCGAGCAGGATAATGTCGTAATCGTAGAGCTTGCCGAGATCCAAGCCTTCTTCGCCGAGGTCGGTCGAATAGACATTGAAGCCCTCGGTAGTAAGCATCAGTTCGATAGCCCGGGCCGTGGTCGGCTCGTCTTCGATCAGCAACACGCGCATGGGTAGTCCCCTTTTGCCCCGTTTCCCTGGACGATAACCCTTCCGAAAGGGTCATTGCCCGCCATTAACCATATGACCAATGAAGATGAAAGGTTAATTTCTCGTAAACACAGGGAATCCGGCGAGTCGCTTTGTGTTGCATTTGCTCGCGATCGAGCAGGCAACGGAACCCGCAGGCCCGCCGCCCTGGCCACTGGACGCCTGGAACCGTGCTTATCCCTCGATCACCTTGGTGCCGGGATGGTGCTTGTCGAGGTGCCTGCGCAGGATCTTCAGGTTCCTGGTGTTCGAGCGATAGACGAAGTCGAACAGATCGCCCGCCACCGGCACGGCCCCCAGCAGAGTGTCGATCCCGACATTGCCGGCCATGCGCCAGAGCTGCCAGCGCGGCAGGCCAAGGTTGCGCGCTTCCCAGACCAGATAGAGGCCCATGGCACCCGAAATCACATCACCGCCCACCGGCAGCAGGCCCAGCAATGCATCGAGCCCGACCTTGCGACCGACCAGCGGAACTTCGACCAGCCGCTCAAGCAGACGCTCCAAGGCTTCGATCCGGCGGCGGACCGATTGCGGATCGGTGCCTAGCGGCAACTCTGCCGGCATCCGCCGCGGCTTGTCCTGTTGGTTCATTGCAACCCCAAACCAGCGCGGGACAAGATGCCCGCACCTCCTATTTGGGAAGCATGGCGAGCGGCATCAAGGGATGAACCCCCCAGCGGTTCACCGCAAAGGCGGTCACCCCGCCGCTGACCAGCGACCAGCGGATCGGTACGCCGAAGGGAATATAGCTGTTGGCGACGGTCAGCTGCGCTTCCGCATCGCCCAGCAGATCGACCCGCTTGGCCGGATCGAGTTCGGCCTGGGCCTTGGCGAACAGTGTATCGGCGCTGGCACTGCACAGCGCGCGGGCGTTGGCGCAGCTGAGCTGGTTGAAGAACCAGGCCGGCTGGGCATAGCGGGCAACGCTGTCCACCAGCCGCAGATCGGCATCGGCGGCCATGGGAACCCGGCGCACTTCCAGCCCGATCGCTTTCAGATCCTCGCCCAGCCGCTTGAACAGCAAGTCCGAGCCCGGGCCGGAGGGCAAGGCGATGCGCAGCGTCACCGCCCCGCTTCTGCCCGACTTGTAGCGAGACACCCGACCTGCGGCGGTGGTTCGTCGATCCTCGATCCCGCGCCCGATCCAGCGCTCGCCGATTGCGCCACTATCGCCTTCAAGCCCGGGATTGATCACCCGGGTGGTCGCCACCCAGCCGCTCAGGTTGACTGCGGCGATCAACGCATCGCGGTCGATCGCCATCGCGATTGCCTCGCGGTTCTCTTCCTTGGCCAGAAAACCGTCGCCGTGAACCACCGCCAGTCCGAACAGCCCGGCGACCTGGTCAAACCGGATCGCCCCGCCCGAAACGCCAGCCTCGCCCAGTCGCGGATAGTCGACGAACGAGCCGCCCAGGACCAGTTCGGCTTCACCCGCATTGAACAGCTTGATCGCCTTCGCCGCGGGCAAGGCTGCCAGTTCGACCCGCTGGGCCCGTTCGTTCCAGTCCTCTTCGGGGGGAAGGCCGCGATCTTCCGGAGCGATCGGGCTCAGCATTACCCCCGACAGTCCCAGGTCCTTGTCGTTGGCGCGCTTGCTTTTCATCGGCCCGGCCCCGCGACCACCCACCGAAAGGCCCAGCTCTGGCTGGGCCAGCAGTTGCAACAAATCGGGCATCTGCCGCTTGAGTCGGATCTCGATCACCCGCCCGGCCATGGCCCGGACCTCTTCGATCACGGCCAGATCTGCCCCCAAGGGCTGACCGCGCTGTTGGACCAGAGCATCCACCAGCGCAGCCCGCGCGCTTTCTGCGGTAATCGGCCTTCCACCCGGCCAGGTGCCATCACGCAGGCGAAAGATGAAACTGAGGCCGTCGTCGGTAATGATCCAGCGGTCGGCCAGGGCCGGAGCCACCCGGCCCTGCTGATCGAACCCGACCAGCCCTTCGACCGCTGCCGCGCGCAAAGTCTGGGCCGCCAGCGGCAATCGCGCTCCACCGACAAAGGTCGAGCCCGGATCGCCGATCACCAGCACCCGCACCGGACGATCATCATCGCCCAGGCAGCCGGATAGCATCAATGCTAGGGGTGCAATCGCAAGCGAGGCAAGGCGGCGCGGCAACATTGTGCCGATCACCCTAACGGAATTGGGCCGTGGGTGCCAATGCCCGCCGTCAGATCTTCCGCAGCGCGCCCGGTTCGACCGCGCCCAGCGGCGGACGGACATAGCGCGGAGTATTCTCGCCGCCAGGAAGTGGGGCCCGGGCTACGCGCGGATCAATGTCTTCGCGGAAGGCAATGCCGAACCGCGTGCCTTCAACCCAGGCGATCGAGCCTTCGACCCAGCCGATGTTGCGCAGGTTGATCCAGGCAACCTGACCGCGCTGGACGTTGAACACGCCCTCGGCCATCATTCCGCCAGAGGAAAGATTGCGAACGCGAATCCGATGTTCGCCTTCGATTCCATCGATCCGCAAATCAGCCATGACGAACAGGCTGTCGCGCGCGATCTGCCGATGCTCGGTGCCAGTCATTGCTGCTCGTTTAACTCCCGCGAACTGCTTGGAGCCCGGATTTACCGAGTCCAGCGTGGCCGAAAGCTAAACCGTAACGGCAAAAAACCGGTTAACGCAGCTAAGCGGCTCAATCGTCGCGAGAAATCTTTTCGCGGCGCTCATGCGCTTCCTGCGCTTCGACCGTCATTGTAGCAATCGGGCGGGCCGAAAGCCGCCCCAGCCCGATCGGTTCGCCGGTCACCTCGCAATAGCCGTATTCGCCTTCCTCGATCCGGCGCAGCGCGGAATCGATCTTGGCAATCAGCTTGCGCTGACGATCGCGGGTGCGCAGTTCGATCCCCCAGTCGGTCTCGCTCGAGGCGCGATCGTTAAGGTCGGGTTCGCGGATCGGGCCGTCCTGCAACGACTGCAGCGTATCCTGCGCTGCCGAAAGGATCAGCTTCTTCCATTCAAGCAGCAACCGGCGATAATAGTCCAGCTGCGGTTCGCTCATATAGGGTTCGGAATCGCTGGGGGCATAGTCACCCGCGATCGCCCGCTTGGCCTTGGCCAGGACGTCAATCTCATCACCGAGAACCGTCGCCATATACTCTCCAAACTAAACCAGCCGGACAGCGATTCCTGCCGGCCTCGGGTATTCCCGATAGCCATCGGCGCCGGTCGAGCGGGCCTATAGGCTCCCGTAGAATCCCGCACAAGCGCCAATCGCCGGGCGCACTAGTTTGATCCACATTAGGCCGAGATGAACGGCGATTTCATGTCACTGAAACAAGGGTGCGGCAGACTGCCTGACTGCAATCAGGAATTTTTTACGCCTCGCGTTAACCTTTTGTTGACCATGTTCGGGAAATTTCAGCCTGTCGGCGGGACACAAGCCTCGCCAAAACAGGGGGTTAGAGAGATGAACGCTGTCTGGATCGATACCGGCAAGGTTACCATTGCCGATGTAAACGCCGAAGACCTGCTGGTTGCCAGCTGCCTGGCCGCTGCCGCGCAGGGCGATGTCAGTGCCTATTACGACCTGGGGGTCGCCTATTCGACCGGCAGCCACGGTGTCGATTGCGACCTGATCGAGGCGCACAAGTGGTTCAACCTGGCTGCCGTCAACGGCCATGCCGAAGCCCAGATGTGCCGCGCCGACATTTCCGAGGAAATGACCGCCCGCGAGATCGCCGAAGCCCAGCGCCGCGCCCGTGAATGGATCGCCGCCTCGGTTCGCAAGGCGGCCTGAACTCAGCCGTTCCAGGGCTGGACAGTTGCCAGCCCGGCCACCTGGTCAATGACCGGCGCATAGCCTAGCTCTTGCTGCGCCTTGGCAATGTCGAGAGTAACCTCAACCCCGACCGTGCCATATTCCTGGCCTCCGATCGGACCGTGCAGCTTCCCGCCACTCAGCTGCGCCAGCGCGTCGCCAAGCCGCGCCATGGCCGCGACCAGCCAGCGCGGGACCGACTTCTCGGGCATGGCCACACCGGCCTTGCCCAGCAATGCCGAAACGAAGGCACGGAATTCCAACGGTTCGCCGTCGGTGATGAAGTAGACCTCTCCGCCGCGCCCCTTGCGTAACGCCAGCACCACCCCCTCTACCACATTGTCGATATGCGCGGTCGAGGTGCGATAGTGACCGCCACCGATCCAGACCAGCTTGCCGCTGCCGGCCGCCGCCGCCAGTTGTGGCAACGCCGTAGTATCGTCGCGCCCCCAGACAAAGCGCGGGCGTACCACCACGATCTGGCATTGCGCGCAATTGAGCGCCAATGCCGCTGCTTCGGCAGCAGCCTTGCTGGCCGAATAAGACCCGGCATGGCGGCGCGGAATCGGGGTCTTCTCATCGGCATTGACCAGCGGCGCGCCGCTCAGCAGCACGGCTTCGGTGCTGATGTGGACTCCGCGGCCCACCCCTGCCGCCCGCGCCGCGGTGAAGACATTGGTCGTGCCCTTCAGGTTTGTGTGATGCTGGCTCGCCTCGAAGGCGCCATGTCCGGTATCGGCGGCTGCGTGAACCAGCCAGGTGCAGCCCTGCATGCCGTGCTCGAGGCTGGCAGCGTCCATGATATCGCCAATCACCGACTGCGCACCCAGGCTTTCCACCTTGGCCGCCGAAGCCGAGCTGCGGGCCAGAGCCACTACCTTGTGGCCATCGGCCACCAATCGCCGGATCAGGTTGCGACCGATGTAGCCGCTGCCGCCCGTCACGAAGACCTGCTCACCCATCGCCTCGCTCCCCTATTTTCGAAAAGGCGACCGTTCACCCAGATAAAGTCGGTCAGCGGCAACGCCGGCCCGCTCGCGCTCAAGAAAGTCCGCCACCGCCTCACGGAAACCGGGGTGGGCAATCCAGTGAGCGGACAGGGTTTCCACCGGTTCATAGCCCCGCGCCAGCTTGTGCCCACCCTGCGCACCGGCTTCAACCCGCTTCAGCCCCAGCCGGATCGCCGCATCGATCGCCTGATAATAGCACAGTTCGAAATGCAGGAAGGGCTTGTCGATCACGGCCCCCCAATAGCGGCCGTATAGCGCATCCGGCCCAATGAAGTTGAGCGCACCGGCAACTGGACTGCCCTCGATAAGAGCCAGAACCAGCAGCACCTGATCCGCCATCCGCTCACCGAACAGGCTGAAAGCCTTGCGGGTCAGGTAGGGCTGGCCCCATTTGCGCGATCCGGTATCCTGGTAGAAGGCCCAGAAGGCATCCCAGTGATCTTCTCGCAACTCAGCCCCGCTCAACGAGCGGATTTCCACGCCATGCTGGGCCGCGGCGCGTTCCTTGCGGATTTCCTTGCGCTTGCGCGACGATAGAGCACCAAGGAAGTCGTCGAACGAACCATAGCCCCGGTTTTCCCAGTGGAACTGGATATCACTGCGCAGCAACCACCCGGCGCGTTCGAACAGCGGTACCTGATCAGCCGCGATGAAAGTGGCATGGGCGGAGGAGAGGTTGTTGTCCGCGCAGACTTGCTCTGCTGCACGCAGCAACGGCATGGCCAGCGCAGGATCGGCCAGCAACAGTCGCGGTCCGCTCGCGGGGGTAAAAGGCGCTGCAATCTGCAGCTTGGGGTAATAGCTTCCACCAGCGCGGTGCCAGGCATTAGCCCAGGCATGGTCGAAGACATATTCGCCCTGGCTGTGCGCCTTGAGATAGGCTGGCAAGGCCCCGACCAGTTGCCCTGCGGCATCGGCAATGGTGATCGGCGCGGGTGACCAGCCGGTGCCGGGCCCGACCGACCCCGAGAGTTCCAGCGCGGTCAGAAAGGCGTGGCTGACGAAGGGATTACCCTGGGCCAGCGCGTCCCACTGATCCGCAGGAAGCTCGCCCACCGAAGTGCCAACGCGGGCCTCGATCACGCCACCCCGGCGCCTTCGGCAATCGGCGCGTCGGCATGTTCGGCGGCACGCTCACGATGTTCGGCGCTGCGCACCGTCCAGGTCAGCACCGGCAGTCCGCGCTTGCGCTGCCGCGCCGCGAACCGGCTGGGCAGATCGCGGATGTCATAGGCCAGAAACTGCGGCCGGGCCTTCCACAGGCTCAGCCTGCGCCTGATCCTGCCGGGCAGGGTCTTGGCATTCTCTTCGGTCACCACCAGGCCGCGCAGCGTCAGCGGTGAGCGCCGCGCAAACCAGTCGCTGACCCTGGGGTCAAAACTCATCACTGCAACCTGCCCCTGATAGCCTTCCAGCGTGCGCCGCACCGCCATGCACAGCGCCCCGGCATGGCGAAAACTGCCCCGGCGCGACTTTATCTCGATCAGGATCGGGGCCTTGCCAGCCACTTCGGCCAGCATGGTGCGCAGCGATGGAATGGTGTCATCGCTCCCGGTCAGGGCGATCGTGGCCAGCGCGGCCTCGCTGCGATCGCCCAAGGGTCCATTTTCGGCAGTCAGCCGATCGAGGTCGAAATCGTGGAAGACCATCGCCTGGCCATCGCTTGACCGCTGGACATCGCATTCGATCCCCATCCCCCGGGCAATCGCCGCATGGAAAGCCGAGAGCGAATTTTCCGGAACACCGGGCTCATGCAGCCCGCGGTGGGCATAGGCCTGCTGTCCCAGCCAGGCGATCCGGGCCGGATCGGGCGGCGGAACGCGCCAGCGATCAATCAGCGCGAACAGCAACGATTGCATCCACTTCAACCGCGACGCCCAGCGGCAGGCTGGGTACGCCAACTGCGGCCCGGGCATGCTTGCCGGCATCGCCGAAAACCGCGACCATCAGTTCCGAAGCGCCATTGGCAACCTTGGGTTGGTCGGTGAAGTGCGCGCTCGAATTGACGAAGCAGCCCAGTTTGACCACCCGTTCGACCCGGTCGAGCGAACCCAGCGCGGCCTTCAATTGGGCCAGGATCATCAGTCCGCAGCCGCGCGCGGCCGCGATCCCCTGCTCCAGCGAAACGTCTTCACCCAGCCGCCCCTTGAACAGCGCGCCATCGACGAACGAGACCTGCCCCGAAACGTGGGCCAGGCCGCCCGCCACCACTACCGGAACATAGGCCGCGACCGGCGCGGCGGCTTCGGGCAGGACGATCCCCAGTTCGGCAAGTCTGGCTTCGATGCTCATGCTTTCTCCTCAAGACGGGACAGCAGCCACGGCAAGGCGTGCTCCCAGGTGTCGATCCGGGCATGGGCATGGCCAGCCTCGAATCCGCAGGTGATGTGCGGAGCCAGCGTCGGTTCGCCGCACAGGTGCAGCCGGTCAATATGGGGTACGTGTTCCATCGCCGAACCGTGGTGCTGGGCCAGATCGTCGATGAACACCGCATGCGAAGGCTGGTACCGGTCCAGGATTGCCTGCAGCGCCGGGCCCTTTGGGCCCTGGTTGGTAAAGACCGGGAAATCGATCCCGTGGGCCAGCAATTGCTGGCGGCGCGGCTCGTTATGGCGGTCGGTCAGGTTGGTCAGGATCACCACATCGGCATGATCCTTGAGTGCGTTGATCGCCTCAACCGCCCCGGCGATCGGGGTCTGGCGGTGCATCTCGTTATCGAAGAACAGCCCCAGCAGTCGCCAGATTTCCTCGGGCGGCACCGGCTCGCCGCTCACCTTGTCGCGGATCGCCTTGCCGAAATCGTTGCCGATCAGCTTGAACGAGACCGGCTGCGTCTCTTCCAGCCATTGGCCGAACGGCACGATCATGTGCAGCAGCACTTCGTCGCAGTCGCTGATGATCAGGGGTTTACTCATCGGATCAGGGTCTCACGCGCTGCGGCCAGATCGGCGGCTTCTACGCCCAGGCTGTCGGCGGCGGCAAGCAGGTCGGGCTCATGCGCGCACAGAAAATCGAGCACGGCCGCCTGCAGCGCCGGATCGGCCAGCCGCTCACGCAGATCATCGGGGGAAAGCCCGGTTAGCGCCAGGAACCGTTCGGCACGCGGGCCATCGCCCAGCACCCAGCCCAGCGCACCCAGCGCCAGCATGGCAGGATCGTGGGCCGGGGATTGGGGATCGCGCAGAATTGTCAGTCTCCGCAGGAGGGCGTAGGGCAGCGCTCATGGCAAAGCGCATCCTGGTTGTCGAGGACAACGACCTCAACCGCAAGCTGTTCTGCGACGTGCTGAAGAGCCAGGGCTATGCGGTGGAGCCTTGCGCCGATGGCCTCGAGGCGCTCGACAAGGCGCGCAGCTTCGTGCCCAATCTGATCATCATGGACATCCAGCTGCCCAACATCTCGGGGCTCGACCTGATCGAGGCGGCTAAGAAGGATGCCACCTTGCGCCAGATTCCGGTGCTTGCGGTCACCGCCTACGCGGGCAAGGGCGACGAAGAGCGGATCAGGGATGCGGGGGCCGAAGGGTATCTGGCCAAGCCGGTCTCGATTGGCCCGTTCATGGCGGCCGTGAAAGGGTTGGTGGAGAAGGCCGCTGCATGAAACAGCAGCGTACACCCGGACGGCTGGGAAAGTTGGGTCTTGCCGGACTTGCGGCGGTGCTGGGCGCTGCGCCCACCCCGGCCTCGACCTCTGCCCAATCCGTGGCTGAACTGCAAACCGGTGTGTCGCTCTGCGCACCGACATTTCAGAACCGTCTCACCTCCTTCAAGGCTTCACTGCTCTATTTGAACGATCCTAAGGAGCGTTGCTGGGTCTGGGATGATGTCGCGCCAGGCTTTACCGTGTGGTTGAGCCGTTCCGGGCTCGCCCCGGCTCCACAGCAGGTGATCGTTGTCAGCGCAAAGGGCAAGCCGGACTTTGCTGCACACTCGCGGATCTTCCTGCGGATAATCGGCGGACCCGGGGCAAGCATTGGTCCGGATCAGAGCGATGGCCATGTTCTGGACCTGATCCGGCCAGGCGACGTACTGGTGACCCCGGCATACGAAGGGACAGTACACGGCACATTCTACCCGAACGAGAATTTTACCGCCAGCACGACCCGAATCGCCGCGTGGCTGCGCGAATTGCGCCGTCGCAATCCGCAAAGCGAGGTCGTCCTGATCGGCGAAAGCCTGGGTGGTCCCTTGGCGCTGGAAGCAAATCGCCTGGCGGGGGCGGGCGGTGCCGATCGAATAGTGCTGCTTGCCCCGTTGGCATTTACGCCCGATGCGGCGGACCGGAATTTCACGGCGCAGCGCGGCGAGCGTTACCGCAACGACCGGCAAAAGACGATGCGGATCATGCCCACGGCGCCGAACGGCACTGCGGGATATCGGAAAGTCTACTCTACCGACCTTTTCACATCGTTCTTCCCGGCCGAACAACGGTCCAAGGATCTGGGTGAGCGCCTGAAAAAGGCGGGTAACGTGCCGATACTGCTAGTCTACGGATCGGCGGACAATGTTGTCGGAACCGGGGTTATCGAAGCCTTGCCCCCTGCGGCAAACGTGCGAGTAGTCAGGATTGCTGACATGCCCCACAAGCTCAACGCCGAATTCGGCCGCAAGGTCACTGCAGCAGTTATCGACTATCTGGACGGGCCAGGCCATAATCGTCCCTGACCACCCGCCCCTTTTCCGCCCCATTCATCGGCCAAAGCGCCGCCAAACCACTTATCGGAGCACTACAAACCATGGACCGCGCCGCTACTGCCGAAAAAATCGCCGCGCTGATCGAACCGTTCAACAAGAAGGGTGTGGCAATCAGCGATGCCACCACCTTTGCTGGAGACCTGGAATTCGACAGCCTGACGGTGATGGATTTCGTCGCCGCGATTGAAGACGAATTCGACATCATCATCAGCATGAACCAGCAGGCCGAAATCGAGAATTACGGCCAGCTGATCGACGCCGTGGTGAAGCTGCAGGGGTAATCCCCGGTTGCGGCTAGCAGAGGAACTGAAAGACACCATGACCGACCTGTTTTCCAAGTTTGATCCGCTGATCGAAATGCGCGCCAACCTGCTGGCTTCAGGGGTCGAGGATCCCTTTGGGCTGGTGATGGAAAAGGTGCTCTCACCCACCGTTGCGGTGTGCAACGGGCGTGAGACGATCCTCTTGGGCACCTACAACTACATGGGAATGACCTTCGATCCCGATGTGATCGCGGCGGGCAAGCAGGCGCTGGACGAGTTCGGATCGGGCACCACCGGCAGCCGCGTGCTTAACGGCACCTATGCCGGTCACCGCGCAGTCGAAGATGCGCTCAAGGAATTCTACGGAATGGACCACGCGATGGTCTTTTCCACCGGCTACCAGGCGAACCTGGGGATCATCTCGACGATCGCCGGCAAGGGCGATTACATCGTGCTCGACATCGACAGCCACGCCTCGATCTGGGATGGCTGCAAGATGGGCGATGCCGAAGTGGTGCCCTTCAAGCACAACGATATCGAGGCAATGGAAAAGCGCCTCAAGCGGATCCCCGAAGGCGCGGGCAAGCTGGTAGTGCTCGAAGGCGTCTATTCGATGCTGGGCGATATCGCCCCGCTCAAGGAAATGATCCGCGTGGCCAAGGAAAACGGCGCGATGGTGCTGGTCGATGAGGCGCATTCGATGGGCTTCATCGGCCCCAACGGGCGCGGCGTGGCCGAAGAACAGGGCGTGCTCGATCAGGTCGATTTCGTGATCGGCACCTTCTCCAAGAGCGTCGGTACGGTTGGCGGTTTCTGCGTTTCGAACCATCCCAAGTTCGAGATCATGCGGCTGGTCTGCCGTCCCTATGTCTTCACTGCCAGCCTGCCGCCCAGCGTGGTCCACACCGCCGCCACCTCGATCCGCAAGCTGATGCACGCCGGCAACAAGCGCGCGCACCTGTGGGAAAACAGCCGGGTGCTGCACAAGGGGCTGAAGGACGCGGGCTTCCAGCTTGGCACCGACGAGCCGCAATCGGCGATCATCTCGGTGATCATGCCCGATCTGGAACGCGGTGCGGCGATGTGGGAAGCGCTGCTGCACGAAGGGCTCTACGTCAACCTGGCCCGCCCGCCGGCAACGCCTGCCAACATGACGCTGCTGCGTTGTTCGCTCTGCGCCGAGCATACCGCCGAACAGGTCCAGACGATTATCGGCATGTTCAAGCGAGCTGGCGCGAAGGCCGGGATCCTTGGCTAGGTGGCCGCTCGCCGCGCTTGTTCTGGCTGGATCAGCGGTTCCCGCCATGGCTGACGAACCCATAGCGCCGCCCGCCAACGCCTATCCTCCGGCCGGAATGATGGACAATGCCTGTCCGGCCAGCCGCGACGGGTTGTGGGCGCTTGACCCCAAGGTGCTGCAGAACGACTGGGCCTGGTTGTGCCGCTATCAGGCCGAGAACGCCAAGGTCGATCGCGCCAATCCGCCGCGCGCGGTGTTCATCGGGGATTCGATCACAGAAGGCTGGCTTGCCGCTGATCCGGACATGTTTGCCCACGGGTTCCTGGATCGCGGACTTTCGGGGCAGACCTCGCCGCAGCTGCTGGTCCGCTTCTGGCAGGACGTGGTGGCGCTGCGGCCGAAAGTGGTGCACATCATGGTCGGCACCAACGATGTGGCAGGCAACACCGGGCCAACGACGCCCGAGGCCTATCGCAACGCGATCCGCGCGATGGTCGCCCTGGCGCGGGCCAATGGCATTGAAGTGGTGATCGGGTCGATCCTGCCAACCGACCACTTCAATTGGGCGCCGCAGCACCGGCCGGCTCCGTGGGTGGCGACCCTCAATGCCTGGCTGCGTGACTATGCCGAGACCGAAGGCCTGGTCTATGCCAACTATTATGCCGCGCTGGTCGGCCCGGGCGGCGCGCTTCCGCAGCAGTATGCCCCCGATGGCGTTCATCCCAACAAGGCCGGTTATGCGGTGATGCGCCCGATTGCCGAACGGGCCGTGGCAGAGGCCGAAGCGCGGGCTGGCAAGCACAAATGAGCCTGCGCCTGCCGGGCAAGCGCGCGGTGGTGACCGGCGCGGCGCAAGGGATCGGCAAGGCGATTGCCGCAGCCTTCGTGGCCGAGGGTGCGGAGGTGCTGCTGGTCGATTGCGAGGCGGGCAAGCTGGCCGAAACCGCGGCGGCGCTGGGCCAGGAGGGACTGGTTGCCGATCTGGCCAAAAAGGCCGAGATCGAGCGGATTTTCGCCCGGGTGGCCGAGCGTTGGCAGGGCCTTGACGTGCTGGTCAACAACGCCGGGATCACCCATGCGGCCGAACTGGATCAGCTGGCGGAGGACGACTTTGACCGGGTGATGGCGATCAATCTGAAGGCCGCGCTGTGGGGAACGCAGGCGGCGGCAAGGCTGATGGGTCCGGGCAGCGCGGTTATCAACATGAGCAGTGTCAACGCGCTGCTCGCGATCCCCAACCAGATCCCCTACGCGGTATCCAAAGGCGCACTCAAGCAGCTGACCAATGTAACCGCATTGGCACTTGCCGCAAAAGGCATCCGCGTCAACGCGATCGGCCCCGGTTCGATCATGACCGAGATGCTGCAAGGCATCATGAACAACCGCGAGGCGGAGGAGCGGATCCTCAGCCGCACCCCGCTCGGTCGCTGCGGTGAACCGGAAGAGGTGGCAGCGGTTGCGGTGTTTCTGGCCAGCGGTGAAAGCTCCTACATCACCGGGCAGACAATCTACCCCGATGGCGGGCGGCTGGGGCTGAACTATACGGTGCCGGTCAGTCGGTAAAACTGCCCGCGCCCTGCGCCGCCTTGGCGCGCCGGAACCCGTCGCGGGCGCTGAGCGCGTCGAAATAGGCGACCATCCCCGGGGTCAGCTGTTCCTCCAGCCCGATCGCCTGGGCCAGCATCACCGCATAACCCAGCGAGATATCGGCCATGGTGAACCGTCCGGCGCAGGCATAGGGTCCCTCGATCAGGCTTTCCGCCCCGCGCAGCCGCGATCCGAACCAATAGGCATAGTCAGCCGCCGCCTGCTCGTTGCGGCGCTCTGGCGGCTCGAAGCGGGTGTAGCGCAGATGGATGGTCTGCGGGAAGGTCAGCGTCGCCTCGCCCATCAGCAGGAAGTTCATATAGGCCATATAGCCCGGTTCATCCGGCGCCACCGCCAGATCGCTGGGGCCAAACCGGGTCGCCAGGACATGCGGGATCGCCGCGCTTTCGGTCATCAGCACGCCATCGACCAGACAGGCCGGCACGGTCCCCAAGGGGTTGAGCCCTTTGTAGCCATCAACCCTGAAGCGCGGCGGAAAGGGCATCACTTCCAGGTCATAGGGCAGGCCCAGTTCCTCCAGCGCCCAGAGCACCCGGAACGAGCGGGCATCGCGGCAATGGTAAAGCTTGACCGCCGCGCTCACCGCAGTGCCTCGACGCTGGTCACCGCATCGCACTTGTGCCCGGCTGCACCCGATCCGCCGCCCAGCAGGCTGATCGCCGCGAACCCGGCCAGCACGAACGCCACGAACCCGGCAGTCGCCAGACCCAGGTACTTGTCGATGAAGGCCTTGATCGGGGCGCCAAACAGGCGGAACAGGATCCCCACGATCAGGAAGCTGATCGAACGCGAAACGATCGAGCCCAGGATGAAGCGCACCATGTCCATGCCGATGAACCCGGCGGTGATGGTCAGCAGCTTGAACGGGATCGGCGTCGCGCCCTTGGCAACGAAGATCCAGAAGCCGTATTCGTTGAGATAGCAGGCCGCCTTGGGGAAACTTTCGGTCAGCCCCAGCCAGGCCAGGATCTGCGTACCCAGCGTATCGTAAAGCCCCCAGCCGATCGCATAGCCCAGGAGCCCGCCCGCGACCGAGCCCAAGGTAGCGATCATCGCAAAGCGGATCGCCTTCTTCGGTTCGGCCAGGCACATGATCCCCAGCAAGGGGTGCGGCGGGATCGGAAAGAAGCTGGCCTCGACAAAGGCAAACAGCGCCAGCCACCATTCGGCATGCGGATGCACTGCCTTCGCCATGGTCCAATCGTACAATTTGCGCAGCATTCGCGTCCCTTTGCCTCACAATTCCGGCTGCGGCCTGCTTAGAGAGCCGCCTTGGGCACCGCAAGTGCGCAAACCGTGCAGGCGCTATGAACCATATTGGTTCTTTGTGCTTGACATCGTCACGCTATTATGGCACAAATCAGGAACATCGCGATAGACCGATTCGCCGCCCCCGGCGCACCGGCTTGCGAACCACCCTGCAGGAGCATGCCCATGACCACGGAGCCCAAGGCGCCGAACCCATCGCCGCGTGCCCGCAAGACGCGCACCGCCAGGCAGAAGCCCAAGGTGCGCATGGTCAAGCGCGCCCGTGAGGAAGGAGACAATCCCGGCACCGGCCATTGGCGGGTCTATTTCCTGGAACACCTGATCGAAACGTCGAATATCTCGGCTTCGGCGCGGCACGCCGGGACCATTCCCAGCCGGGCCTATCGCACCCGCAAGCACGACCCGCTGTTTGCTGCAGCGTGGGATGCGGCGCTGATCGAAGGGTACAAGAACCTTGAGATGGATGTGCTGGCCTACCTCAGGAACCCCAGCCCCGAACACAAGATGGACGTGGCCAGCGCCATCCGCCTGCTGACCCTGCACCGTCAGGCCCGGGCGCAGGATCTGGCCCGCGACGAGGAATGCAGCGAGCAGGAAGCGCTTGAAGCGCTGGATTCGATGCTTGAGCAGATGCGCCAGCGCGCGGCGGCCAATGCCCTCGAAGATGACGACGCGGGTGAAGCAGGCCGATGAACGAACGGACCAGGAAGCGCCTCAAGGCGCTGCTCGCCCTTGAACCGGTCGAGCGCCGGGAAATGTTCGAACGCCTGAGCGAATCCCAGCGCCGGCCCTTGCGGCACAGCTGGCAGCTGTTCGCCCACGACGGTCAGCTTGCGCCCGAAGGTGACTGGCTGATCTGGCTGATCCTGGCCGGTCGCGGCTTTGGCAAGACCCGGGCCGGGGCCGAATGGGTCCGCGCGCTGGCCGAAAGCGATCCGCAGGTCCGCATTGCGCTGGTCGGCGCTTCGCTGGGCGAGGCCCGCGCGGTGATGGTCGAAGGCGAAAGCGGCCTGCTGGCGATTGCCCCGCGCGGCAAGCGCCCCAAGTACGAGCCGTCGAAGCGCCAGCTGCAATGGCCCAATGGCGCGCGCGCCACGCTCTATTCGGCGGGCGAACCGGAATCGCTGCGCGGCCCGCAGCACAGCCATGCCTGGTGCGACGAAATCGCCAAATGGGATGGTGCGGGCGGCAAGGCGCTGAGCGCCTGGGACAACCTGCTGCTGGGCCTGCGGCTGGGCGAACGCCCGCAGGTGGTGGCCACCACCACGCCGCGCGCGGTGCCGCTGCTGACGCGGCTGATCGATCACCCCGAAGCGGAGCAAACCCGCGGCCGGACCATCGACAACGGCGCCAACCTGCCGCCGCGCTTCATCAGGGCGATGAAGCGCGAATTCGGCCGGACCGCGCTGGGCCGGCAAGAGCTTTATGGCGAACTGCTGGACGATATCGAAGGCGCGCTGTGGACCCGCGCCTTGCTGGAGCATTGCCGCGATGCGGCTGGCCCCGGCACCCCGATCCGCACCGTGATCGGGGTCGATCCGCCGGCTTCGGCGGCGGGCGATGCCTGCGGGATCGTGGTCTGCGCGCTGTATGAAGACGGCCTGGTCCGGGTACTGGCCGATTGCTCGATCGAGCGGCCCAGCCCGGAAAGCTGGGCCCGCCGCGTCGCGCAGGCAGCCCAGAGCTGGGAAGCCGAACGCGTGGTGGCCGAAGCCAACCAGGGCGGCGATATGGTCGCCGCCGTGCTGCGCGCCGCGGATGTGGCGCTGCCGCTCAAGCTGGTCCACGCTCGGCATGGCAAAACCGCCCGCGCCGAGCCCGTCGCCGCACTCTACGAAGTCGGCCGGGTGCGCCACCTAGGGACATTCCCCAAGCTGGAAGACCAGCTCTGCGGGCTGATGGCCGGCGGGGCCTATCAGGGGCCAGGCCGATCGCCGGACCGCGCCGATGCGCTGGTCTGGGCGGTTACGGAACTGGTGCTGGGTAGGCGGGGGGTGCCGAGAGTTCGCGCAACCTAAATAGGATTTTTCCTATATTTTGCGATTTTGGTCGATTTTCACACCGAGACTCAGTGTTTAGCCATCAAGTCCAACATCAGGTATGTGACATGTCACATACCTGATGTTGGACTTGAAGTCTACTCATAAAACTCGCATTTGGAGATCGGAAACTGAGACGACATGGTGACGCAAAGTTTACCTATTCGATACAGTATGTGATTTGCAATGCATAGAGGTGGGAACCGCCACCCCACGCACTTTGGGAAACCAGAGTAGAGGCCTTGAGTCGAGAGATCGCGGTTGGCAACGCGCTAGCATTGCAGAGACCTTGGGGGAGCCACCGCGCTCCCCCAATTATTTGGTAGTCAGAAGAGCACTTTCAATGCGCCCTTGAGGCGGCGAGAATCAACGTCCTGCTGCTTGATGGTATAGGCACTCTTGACGTTGTAAGTCCCATGCTGACTCAGCTCCAAGGCGATCGCAACGAGCGCGAATTCACGCCCGTCTACGTCCACGTCTATCTTTTTGACGAGATAGAAGCCGCCTCCATTGTGAGCGTCTTGTCCGGCGTATGTTGGTGATCGGAGAATATCGATCAAATTCGCCATAATAACAGGATAGTCGTCGGGATGGTCGTCAGCGATATGGGCATGACAAGCCTTGCTAACCCACACATCCGCAATCTCTAACTCAGTGCCCAAGACGCGATTTATCAGATCTGCCGGGAGCGGACCGACGCGGAACGCTTTTCGCCTGGTCCTAATTAGATCTCTCGCCATCATGCTAATTTGATCGCGTTCCACTCTGCTTGTCCAGAGTCAACAATTCAAAAATCAGAATAACTTTCTGAAATCTCCGAAAGGCCCCCCATGTCCTTCCTCCAATCGCTGGCCGCCGCCTTCAAGGGCGGGGGGCCGCGCGTGCCGTTGGCGCGCACATTTGTTTCGCCCTGGCTCTATGGCGATCTGGGCAATCCCAGGGCGCCGTTCGACTATGGCCGCGCGGTGCGGCGGGCCTACCTTGAAAACCCGGTGGCCCAGCGTTCTGTGCGGCTGGTGGCCGAGGGGATCGGCGGGGCGCCGCTGGCGCCGTGCGATCCCGAACTGGCCGCGCTGGTAAGCGCAACCAGCGCCGGGCAGAGCCTGCTTGAAACACTGACCAGCCAGCTGCTGCTGCACGGCAATGCCTATGTCCAGCTGATCAAGGACGGCGCGGGCCGCCCGGTCGAGCTCTATGCCCTGCGGCCCGAGCGGGTTTCGGTGCTGGCGGGCGGCGATGGCTGGCCCGAGGCCCTGGCCTACAAGGTGGGTGAGCGCACGCTGTCGATCCCGCTGAGCGATGAGAGCGCCGCGCCCAACGTGATCCATGTGCGCCATTTCCACCCGGCCGACGATCACTATGGCGCGGGCTGCCTGGCCGCCGCTGACGAGGCAGTGGCGACGCACAATGCCGCGGCGCTGTGGAACCGGATGCTGCTGGAAAACGCGGCGCGGCCTTCGGGCGCGCTGGTCTATGATCCGGGCGATGGCGGGGTGCTGGCGGCCGACCAGTTCGAACGGCTCAAGGCCGAACTGGCCGAAGCCTATTCGGGCCATGCCAATGCCGGGCGGCCAATGCTGCTGGAAGGCGGGCTCAAGTGGCAGGCGCTGAGCCTGACCCCGTCCGACATGGACTTTGCCGCGCTGAAGGCCGCCGCCGCGCGGGACATCGCGCTGGCTTTTGGCGTGCCGCCGATGCTGCTGGGGCTGCCGGGCGATGCCACCTATGCCAATTACCGCGAGGCCAACCGCGCGCTGTGGCGGCTGACCCTGCTGCCGCTAGCCGCCAAGCTGCTGGGCGCGCTGGGCGAAGGCCTGACCACCTGGTTTCCCGACGAACGGCTGGCGATCGACCTCGACCGGGTTCCGGCGCTGGCCGAGGACCGCGAGAAGCTGTGGGCGCAGATCGGCGCCGCCACTTTCCTGAGCGATGCCGAGAAGCGCGCCATGCTGGGCCTGGCGCCCGCTGCTTGAAGGAACATTTCATGAACAGAGACGAGATGGTTGCGCGGCTGGTGGCCCAGGCGGCCAGTGAAGGCGCGGACCTGGTGACCCTGCGCGCAATGGTCGAGGAAGCCAGCGAGCTGGGCGCCGAACGGGTGCTGACGCGGATGGGGCTGGATGATCCCACCGCCCATGCCGATCTGTCCGAACTGCGCCAGCTGCTGCAGGCCTGGCGCGATGCCAAGGCCTCGGCCTGGAAGGCGGCGGTTGCCTGGGTGGTGCGCGGCGCGCTGGCGCTGCTGCTGGTCGGCATCGCCTTTCGTACCGGCACCGTGGGTCTGCTCAAGTGACGTTGAAGTTTGCGGGCTATGCCGCCCTGTTCGACAAGCGCGACGCCGGGCGCGACACGATCCGGCGCGGGGCCTTTGCCCGCACCTTGGCCGGCCGGCGCGAGCCCTTGCCGCTCTACTGGCAGCACCGGGCCGACCAGCGGATCGGCTGGATCGAGGAGGTCAAGGAAGACGAGCGCGGGCTGCGCGTTGTCGCCAGCCTCGACAATCCCGCCGGCGGAGCCGCCGCCGCGCTCAAACGCGGGCAGGTGACCGGGCTGTCGTTCGGTTACCGCGCCCGCCAGTTCAGCCGCGATGCCGATGGCCGCGAGCTGACCGAGCTCGACCTGTTCGAGATCAGCCTGGTCTCCCACCCGATGCAGCACGGCGCGCGGGTGCATCTGATCCAACCTGTCGCCGCCTGACGGCGACACCGCAATCCCCCCTCCCGCAAGCGGGAGGGGGATCCGAAGCGTTCCGGCCTTGTGGCGGAACAACATTTGAAAGGCCCCCCATGGATAATGAACTGCCCGAAGAGGCGCTTGACGCCTCGTTCGATCTGGTTGCCCGCCAGGATGCGGCTGAACAGGCGCTGGGCGCGCTGCGCAGCGATGTCGAGGAAGTGAAGTCGCGGATCGAGCGGATCGGCCGCTCGCCGCGTCCGGCGCTTGACGGCGCCATGCCGGCCAGTGCCGAGCTCAAGGGCTTCGTCGATGGCTACCTGCGGCTGGGCCGCACCGCCGAACTCAAGTCAGTGACCGGCGCGGTCGCGGCCGATGGGGGCTATGCGGTGCCGCGCGAGATCGATGCGCTGATCGCCGCACAGCTCAAGAATGTCAGCCCGATCCGCGCGATTTCGCAGATCGTCCAGACCAGCACTGCGGGCTATCGCAAGCTGATCACCAACAGCACCGCCGCTTCGGGCTGGGTCAGCGAAACCGGTGCCCGGCCGGAAACGGTCACTTCGAAGTTCAACGAGATCGTCCCCCCTTCGGGCGAGCTCTATGCCAACCCCTCGGCCAGCCAGGCGATGCTTGATGATGCAGCCTTCAACCTGGAGGAATGGCTGGCGAACGAAATCGCGGTCGAATTTGCCCGGGCCGAAGGCGCCGCCTTCGTCAACGGCAGCGGCACCAACCAGCCCAAGGGGTTCCTGCAGCAGCCGACCGCGCTGACCGCCGATGCGACCCGCCCGTTCGGCACGCTGCAGTTCACCGCGACGGGCAACGCCACCGGGTTCGACACCGCGCCGGAGCTCAAGCTGATCGACCTCGTGCACTCGCTGCGCTCGGGCCACCGCCAGGGCGCGGTCTTCGTGATGAATTCGAAGACGCTGGCCGCCGTGCGCAAGTTCAAGGCCGCCGACGGATCGTTCCTGTGGCAGCCGGGGATCTACGAAGGCTCGCCGGCCCGCCTGCTGGGCTATCCGGTGATCGAGGCCGAAGACATGCCCGATGTGGCCGCCGGCACCTTCCCGATCGCCTTCGGCAACTTCAAGAACGGCTACATCATCGCCGAGCGCCGGACCACTTCGATCCTGCGCGATCCCTACACCAACAAGCCCTACGTCAACTTCTACGCCACCAAGCGCGTCGGCGGGCAGGTGCTGGATAGCGATGCGATCAAGCTGCTGAAGATCTCGACCTGAGCCTGACCGGACCGGGCACCCCCTCCCTGCCCGGTCCCGCGCCCGCGCCGCCGCCTTCCCCCGGCGCGGGCGCCCCCCTTTACCCAGCCAACCAGATTGGAGACCGCGATGAAGCGGGTTATCGTCACGCCTGCCACGCTTGCGCCAGCCGCGCTCGCCGAACTGAAAGACTGGCTGGGCATCACCACCGCGCAGGACGACGCGCAACTATCCGCGCTGATCCAGGCCGGGCTGGAGCTGTGCGAACAGTTCACCGGTCTGATGCCCCTGCAGCAGGTCTGCGAGGAAGTGCTGCCCGCGACCTGCGAATGGCAGGTGCTGGCCACCCGCCCGGTCCAGGCGATCACCGCGATCGACGGCTTGCCCGCCGAAGGTGCGCGCTTTGCCCTGCCGGTGGCGAACTATGCGATCGACCTCGACGCCGCTGGCGGCGGTCTGGTGCGGGTCAGCAATCCCGGCAGCGCGGGCCGGGTCGCGGTGCGCTTCACCGCCGGGCTCGCCACCGACTGGGCCAGCCTGCCCGATGGCCTGCGCCACGGGGTGCTGCGGATGGCCGCGTTCCAGTATCGCCACCGCGAGGACGAAGGCGCAGCCGGCACCACCCCGCCCGCCGCCGTCGCCGCGCTGTGGCGGCCCTGGCGGCGGCTGCACCTGGCATGAGCGGCAGCTTCGAAAGCTTCGCCCAGCGGCTGCTTGCAGCGGCGCAAGGGGCGGCAACCGCACGGACCGAACAGCTTCGCCTGGCCCGCACCGATCCGGCGCAGCGCTGGCGCAAGGCCAGCCTGCTCTGGCCCAATTTCACCAAAGGATAGTGCCGATGGAAGTGCCCCTGCGCGCCGCGCTGCTGGCCTGGCTGGCAGCCGATCCGGCGCTGTCCGGCCAGCTCAATGCCATTGTCGAGGAAGCGCCTTCGCGCACCGCGCTGCCATGGCTGGCAGTGGCCGCCTCGGCCAGTGCCGACTGGAGCGCCAAGGATGTCAGTGGCCGCGAAGTCCGCGTCGCGCTCGAACTGCATTGCCGCGGTGACCAGCCGGGCAGTGCCGCCGCGCTGGTCGCGGCAATCGAGGCGCGGGTGGCAAGCCTGCCTGCCGCCCAGGGCACCTTTCGCGTGGTCAGCACCAGCTTCCTGCGCGCCCGCGCCGAACAGCGCGGCGCCAACACCCGCGCCGTGCTGATCGAATACCGCTTCCGCCTGCTCGCGGCCTGACCCGGACATCCTGCACCCCTCCCGCTTGCGGGAGGGGCTGGGGGTGGGTCTGTCCTGCCGCCCGACCAGCCCACCCCTAACCCCTCCCGCAAGCGGGAGGGGGACTTCAAGGAGAACCAGAATGACCGCCCAGAAAGGCAGTGCCTTCCTGCTCAAGATTTCCGATGGCGCCGTACCCGCCGTGTACCGCACCGTCGCCGGCCTGCGCACCACCCAGATGTCGATCGCCGGCGATCCGGTGGTGATCACCACCAAGGAAAGCGGCGGCTGGCGCGAGATGCTGTCCGGCGCCGGGGTACGCTCGGTTTCGGTCAGCGCGGCGGGCATCTTCCTCGGCAGCGCTGCCGAAGCGCAAGTCCGCGCCAATGCCATGAACGGCACGCTCGACGATTACGAACTGAGCTTTGAGGATGGCGAAAAGCTGCGCGGCCGGTTTCTGGTCCAGAAGCTCGATTACTCGGGCGATTTCAACGGCGAGCGCAACTACACGCTGCAGCTCGAAAGCTCGGGCGCGGTGGTTTCGGCATGAGTGCCGAACCCACCCGTGCCGCCAACCGGTTTCGCGGCGAAGCCACGCTGGTCGTGGCCGGTTCGCCGCGTCTGCTCCGCCCCAGTTTCGCCGCGCTGGTCGCGGCCGAGGAAGAACTGGGCCCACTCTTCGCGCTGGTTGAGCGCGCTGGGGCGGGGCAGCTTCGGCTGGCCGAAATGGCCGCGCTGTTCTGGCACTGCCTGGCCAGCCGCGACGGACTGGACCGCGATCAGGTGGGCGAGGCAGTCATGCGCCAGGGCCTGGCCCAGAGCAGCCAGCCGCTGCGCATGCTGCTGGGCCAGATCCTGCAAGGCGAACTGGGCGACGATCCGCAATGACCCGCAGCTTTGGCCCGGGCGCCGCACGGCTCGCCGGGCTGACCGCGCGTCTGCTGGGCTGGCGCCCCGACCACTTCTGGCAGGCCACCCCGGCCGAACTGGCCGCAGTGCTGTCCCCCTATGCGGCCGAGGGCCAGCCGCTCGACCGCCACGAACTCAACCGCATGATGGAGCGCGACAATGACCGATCCGGTCGACAGCCTGATGCTTGAAGTCAGGGCCAATACCCAGGCCTTTGCCGCCGATGTCGCCACCATGCGCGGCGCGTTCGACGGCACCCTGGTCGATGGCTTTGCCCAGGCCGGAAATATCCTTGAACGCGGGCTGCTGACCGCGCTGCGCAAGGGTTCGATCGGGTTCGAGGATCTGCGCCGGATCGCGCTCAACGTGATCGACCAGATCGCCTCGCGCTCGCTCAACAACCTGTTCAGTTCGATTGGCCTTGGCGGGCAGGGCGGCGGCAATGGCGGCGGCGGATTGCTGGGTTCGATCATGAACATCGGCAACATGGTCGCATCGTTGTTCGGCCTGCCGGGCCGGGCGACCGGCGGGCCGGTTTCGCCGGGACGCGGCTACATGGTTGGCGAACGCGGCCCCGAACTGTTCGTGCCGACCAGCGCCGGCCGGATCGAAGCCATGCTGCCCGGCCGCGGGCGCGATGTGAAGGTATCGATCACCATTGCCGCGCCGCAAGGCACCAGCGCCCCGCAGGCGCTGCAACGCTCAAGTCGCCAGGTGGCCAGCGCGGTGCGCCGGGCCCTGTCGGAATTCTAGGAACCCAAGACAGATGGCCTTCTGGCTGGCGAGCAAACGCGAAGGGCAGGACAGCGACTGGATCCAACGGTTCGATCCGCGCTTCTGGACGATCAATTTTCCGCGCCCGATGATGGCTGCGCTGACCACTACGGCGCCAGACGCACTGCGGGTTGATGCCGTGTTCCTGCGCGAAGGCGATCTGGCCGGGATCATCTGGGACAGTGTCGACCATTTCGACCACTCTTTGCTGGCCTACCGGACCAGCCGCGACTATTCGCGCACCCGGCTGAAATTTCGCTGGAAATCGGGCGGGATCGTGGCGCTGAACGCGGTCAACGGGCCGACCCTGACGATCGAGGGGCGCGATTCCGCCGGGCAGCCGCGCACCTGGTATGTCAGGCTGTGGAACTATGCCCAGGGCTCCGCCACCGATGCGCAGGTGACGATCGACTTTTCGGCGCTCAAGGGCGGGTTCCTGCTCCCGGCCGAGGCCGATCCGGTTCACCCGGCCGATATCGACCGGATGTTCATTTCGATTGTCGCCCCTGGCTATGTCGCGGGCAGCACCGCGCCGCTGGCCACACCCGCCGAAGGCTGGGCCGAGCTAAGCGGGATTGCCTGTGAAGGGCACCGCGCGATGCTGGAAATTGGCGACGTGGTGGTCCCGCCGCATGGCCTGGCCATGGCAACCGCCTATGACGATGCCACCAACCAGGCCCCCGCGCGGCTGATCCGCAACGCCCTGCAACTGGGCTATCGCGGCAGCCTGCTGCACTATGTCGGGATGAGCCATTTCATGCGGCTGGCCGTCAGCGGAGGCCAGTTCCTGGTTCCCGCCAGCGGCGATCCGCTATGCACCCCGGCCAAGGCCTGGCATCGCAGCTTCCTGGCCGAAGCCAAGGCCGCCGGGTTCGCGCCGATCCTGTCGCTGTCTTATGAGCTGCTGGCCCAGCATTGCCCCGATGCCTGGCAGCAGCGCGCCGAAAATGGCGATCCGGCCCGTACCGGCTGGGACCCGCCCTCGGCACTGCTCTCTCCGGCCAACAGCGCGGCGATAGCCTGGCTGCAAGCCGCGGCTACCGGCTTTGCGGGCCTGATGAAGGAAGCCGGCCTGCCGGTACGCTTCCAGATTGGCGAGCCGTGGTGGTGGGTCATGGCCGATGGCCGCCCCTGCATCTATGACGATGCCGCCAAGGCAGCCTTCGGCGGCAGTCCGCCAGCGATCGCAGATCTGGGCGCCAGCCTGACCGCACCGCAAACAGCCTTGCTTGACGCAGCCGGCGCATTGCTGGCGCAATCCACCGCTGCCCTGCGCGATGCCGTGCGCGCGGCTGCCACACCCGCCACGGCTGAGGTCCTGCTGCTGGTCTTCCTGCCCGGCGTGCTCGATCCCGACCGCCCCGAAGCGCGGCGGATGAACCTGCCGACCGGCTGGACCAACCCGGCCTATGACCGGTTGCAGGCGGAAGATTATGACTGGCTGACCGCTGGCGCCGATGCGCAGCGCCGCGCGGCCTATTCCGCGCTGGACGCACGGCTTGGCTATCCGCCGGCGGCGCAGGATTATCTGGCCGGCTTCGTGCGCGATCCCGCCGACAAGGCCCGCTGGCGGCAGATCGATGTCGGGCTCGACGAGGCTGCCGAACGCCAGGCGCATGAGCGCTTCGTCTGGGCACTGCCCCAGGTTTGCCGTGACGGATTTGTCCGCCTGCCCCCCGCCAGTGACGAGGATGACATGCTGCCTTTCGATGACTTGCCCTACCCGCTCGCGCTGGGCCGCGATGCCATGGTCGTGCCCGAATTCTCGACCAGCGTGGCGGTAACCGCCTCGGGGTTTGAGCGGCGCAATTCGCTGTGGTCGAATGCGCGGCTGCGTTTCGATGTCGGTCCCGGGATCCGGTCTGAACAGGAACTGGGCGAGCTGCTGGCTTTCTTCCGCGCCCGGCGCGGTGCGGCGCGCGGGTTTCGCCTGCGCGATCCGACCGATTTCAGCTCCAACGGGATGACCGGCACCCCCGGCGCCAGCGATCAAGTGCTGGGCACCGGCGATGGCATCCGCACCGACTTTGCGCTGATCAAGGCCTATGGTGAAGGTGCGGCACTGCAATTGCGGCGGATCACCCGGCCGGTGACTGCCAGCATCGCGGTCAGTCTTGACGGGGTGGCCAGCAGCGCCTGGACCTTGGCGGACAAGGGCGTGATCCGTTTTGCCACGCCGCCGGCCGCCGGCAAGGTGGTGCGCGCGGGTTTCCTGTTCGATGTCCCGGTCCGCTTTGCCGAAGACAAGCTTGAGGTGTCCGGCGCGGTCTTTGCCGCCGGGGAAGCCCCCAGCGTGCCGGTGATCGAAGTGCGCGAGGCTGACGCGTGACCCGCGTGTGGTTCAGCCAGCCGCTGGAAACCGTGGCAACCTTCTGGCGCGTGATGCGCCGCGACGGGGTGACGCTGGGGTTCACCACGCATGACCGCGACCTGTGGTTCGATCACATCATCCACCGCGCCGCGCCGGGCATGGTGCCATCGGCAATCCGCCGCAGCGCTGGCTTCGAGGCCGACAGCGCCGAAGTCCAGGGTGCGCTCAGCCACAATTCGATCAGCGCCTTCGATCTGGCGATCGGCCGGTTCGACGGCGCGCGGGTGCTGATCGGCCTGGTCGACTGGGAAAGCCATGAAACCCATGTGGTCTATCGCGGCACGATCGGCACCGTCGCCGAGGAGGCCGGAACCTTTTCGGCCGATCTCGTCTCACGCAAGGCAGAGTTCAAACGCGATCCGGTGCCGCGCACCAGCCCCGGTTGCCGCGCCGCGTTCTGCGGCCCGGGCTGCACGCTGTCGGCCGTGCGCTTCAGCCATGCCGCTACGCTGAGCGCGTTCGATGCCGGCAGCAATGCTGCGACCTTCTCGTCGATCGGCAGCCTGTCGCACTTTGTCGGCGGGCAGCTGCGCTGGCTCGATGGCCCCTATGCCGGGTTGTCGAGCGGAATTGCCGGTACCCAGGGCAGCGCCTTGCTGCTCGAAGTGCCGCTGGATCAGGCACCACCGCCGGGCAGCCGGGTGCTGCTGCGCGAGGGCTGCGACCGCACGCTTGAAACCTGCGTCAGCCGTTTTGCCAACGCGATCAATTTCCAGGGTGAGCCGTTCCTGCCCGGGAACGACCAGATCACCCGCTATCCCTCGCCCGTCCAATGACCCCGCGGCGCCTGGCCCGCGAGGCCGAACGCCTGGTCGGCCGGCCCTTTCGCCTGCATGGCCGCGACCTCAAGGGCGGGGTCGACTGCATCGGCCTGTTCGCGTTGGCGATGGCGCGCGGCGGCTGTCCGGTTGCAGTGCCAACCGGCTATCCGCTGCGCCTGAGTGACCTTGATCGCTGGCTTCCGGACGCGGCCAGTTGCGGGTTTGGCCCGGCGCAGTTGCCCTATGCCCCGGGCGATGTCGTCATGCTGCAGGCGGGCCCCGCGCAGTTCCACCTGGCGATCGCCGACCGCACACTGGGCTGGATCCACGCCCATGCCGGCCTGCGCCGGGTGGTTCGCGATGCGGAGATACCCGCGGGCACACTGGTCCATCACTGGCGCCTGCTGCGCGCCCGATAGGAATCGCAACAATGGCAACCATCATTCTCTCGGCGGTCGGTTCGATCTTTGGCGGGCCGATCGGCGGCACGATCGGTGCGATCATCGGCCGCGAGATCGACTACATGATCTTCAAGCCGCCGGCCCAGGAAGGGCCGCGGCTGACCGAGCTCAAGATCACTTCGTCCAGCTATGGCATGCCGGTCGCCCGGCAATTCGGGCGGATGCGCGCGCCCGGTCAGATCATCTGGTCCACCGACCTGGTCGAGCACAAGGACAAGCAGAGCAGCGGCAAGCATGGCCCCTCGGTCATCACCTACACCTATTCGGCCAGCTTCGCGGTCGCACTGTCGAGCCGACCGATCCGGTCGGTCGGGCGGATCTGGGCCGACGGCAAGCTGCTGCGCGGGGCCAGCGGCGACCTCAAGGTTGGCGGCACCTTTCGCCTTCACACCGGCGAGGGCGACCAGCCACAGGACGCGCTGATCGCCGCCGCCGAAGGTGCCAGCCGCTGTCCGGCCTATCGCGGGCTGGCCTACGCCGTGTTCGAAGACCTGCAACTGTCCGAATACGGCAACCGCATCCCGACGCTGTCGTTCGAAGTCATTGCCGACAATGGCGCGCTGTCGCTCGCCACCTTGCTTGAAGGAACGCTCGACGATCTCGATGCCCAGCTCGAACTGACTGGAATTGGGGGAATTTCGGCCGAGAGTTCGCTCAACGAATTGCTGGGGACGCTTGATCCGCTGTTTCCGCTCGATTGTGATGCCTGCGACGACCGGCTTATCCTGCGGCCTGACCGGCTGCAGACGGCCACCATCGCGCTGCCCCCCGCCGCGACATCGACCAAGCGCGAGGATTTCGGCGGCAATGAAGGCTTTGCCCGCAAGCGGACGGGCGAGAGCGAACAGCCGGTCGAGGTGCTGCGCTATTACGACATCGACCGCGATTACCAGCCCGGTGCCCAGCGCGCGATCGGCCGGCCACTGCCGGGCCAGCCGCGCTCGGTCGACCTGCCGGCAGCGATGACTGCCGCTGCGGCCCGGCGGCTGATCGGCGAGGCGGCCAAGCGCGCGCAATGGGCTCGCCAGTCGCTGGCCTGGCGCGTAACCGAACTTGATCCGGCAGTCCGTCCGGGCGCGAAGGTCAGCGTCCCCGGGCATCCCGGCCTGTGGCGCGTGGCCGGTTGGGAGTGGCACGACCAGGGCATCGACCTGACCCTGACGCGGCTGTCCCCGCTCGCCGCAGTGCCCTTCGCGGCTGATCCGGGGCGCGCCAACTCCGCACCAGATCTCCTCGCACCGCCTACGCTGCTGACCGCCTGCGAACTGCCCTGGGACGGCAATCCCGGCACTTCGGTCCCCCTGCTGCTGGCCGCAGTATCTTCGGCCAATGCCGGCTGGTCGGGTGCGGCACTGTTTGTCGATCAGGGTGATGGCGCGCTGCAACTGCTTGGCCCGACCGGGCGGACCCGGGCTACTATCGGGACGGCGCATGATGTGCTGGGCGCAGCCTCGCCGCTGCTGTTTGATCGCCAGCGCAGTGTCACGATCGAGCTCGCGGGCGAGGATCTGATCCTGACCGACGCGACTCAGCGCCAGCTGGCGATGGGCGCCAATCGCGCCTTGTTGGGTCAGGAGATCATTCAGTTCGCCAGCGCTTTGCCGCTCGGAAACCGGCGCTGGAAGCTGTCCGGCTTGTGGCGCGGACGGGGCGGCACCGAACTTGCCGTAGGACTGCACCAGACCGGCGAAGACTTCGTGCTGCTTGATGGGACCGGGATAGCGCTAGATCCACAGACAGTCGGCGATGCACCCGCAACGCAGATCGCTGCGATCGGCCTGGGTGACACCGCCCCGGTCACCAGCACCATCGCCTTGCGCGGGATCGGCACACGCCCACTTGCCCCGGTCCACGGTCAGGCCGCTTACGGCCAGGACGGCTCGCTCCAACTCACCTGGACCCGACGAGCACGCGGCGCCTGGCAATGGCAGGACCTTGCCGAAGTCCCGCTCAACGAACAGGTCGAAGCCTATTTCGTGACCTATGGGGACGGCGCGAGCGTGATCGCCAGTTGGGATCTGGCCAGCCCCCACCTTACCCTGACAGCCGCCGAATTCGCATCGCTGGTCAGCTTGGTGCCGGCTGGCGAGTTCACCATCAGGCAGCGCGGTGACCGCGGCACTTCTTACGCGCTGACCCTGGCCCTGCCCTGATCCGATCCGGAGACCCCATGCCATGACCGACCCCTTGTTCGACAGTCGCACACCCCGATTCGATCTGCCCCTGCTGTTTGCGGGGCAGGCCCAGAAGGAGGGCTACGTCAACGAAGTATCCGCCCGAATCGACGCCATCCTGCATGGTGCGATCGAAGATGAACTGACGAGCCCACCAGCCACGCCCGGTGACGGTCAGTGTTGGCTGGTTGGCGCCAGCGCGAGCGGAGAATGGAGCGGAAAATCGGGCCAGATCGCCGCACGCCAGGCCGGCAATTGGCTGTTTATCACGCCCTGTGACGGCATGCGCCTGCTGAACCGCGCGACAGGCCAGGAAATCCGCTTCAATGGCTCCTGGCTGGCTGCGCCGCGGCCATCGGAACCAAGCGGGGGATCGACTGTCGACGCCGAAGCGCGCGCCGCGATCAACGCAGTGATCGCGTCGCTTACCACCGCAGGCATCCTCGCACCAGGTTGACCCAAATTGAGTGAACCAACCGCCGCCCAAAGGATTCGCTGCGCCGGTCACCGCGAATTCATGTCGTTTCGTGCGATTGGCGCACGAAATCGCGACATTATTGCAACAGTTGAGAGCTTTGGGCGCTTGCGCGCTCAAATCGTTGGAGTTAGACGTTTCCCCACTCGGTGGCTCAATCCTATCAAAAAGGGGAAAACACTAATGCGCAAACTCGTCATTGGGATGGCGCTGGCCTCTACGGCCCTCGCGACGCCAGCCCTGGCTCGTGACGACACCTGGTACATCGAAGGCGACTTCGGTGGCACCATTGTCGAAGACTCGCAATTCTCGACCGGCGGCACCAACGTCGCTGTCGCCAACTGGAAGACCGGCTATGATGTCGGCGCCATCGTTGGTTACGACTTCGGCGGCTTCCGCCTCGAAGGCGAAGCCAGCTATCGCCGCGCAGGGATCGACTCGCTCGTTTCGGGTTCGACCACCTATACCAGCGCCAGCGGCCTCGACGGTCACGCCAGCGACCTGAGCTTCATGCTCAACGGCCTGCTTGATTTCGGCGCTGACGACGGCCTGCAGGGCTTTGTCGGCGGTGGTGTCGGCGTTGGTCGTGCCAAGTATCTTTCGAACGCGCTGACGATCAACGATTCGGACAGCGGCTTCGCCTGGCAGGCGCTGGCCGGCATCCGTTATCCGGTGACCGACAACATCGACCTGGGTCTGAAGTATCGCTTCTTCAACCAGGACAATGTGAACCTGAACGTCGTGCAGCGGCTGCCGCTCGACACCCGCTTCCGCTCGCACTCGCTGATGCTGACGCTGGGTTACAACTTCGGCTCGGCTCCGCCGCCGCCGCCTCCGCCGCCGCCGCCGCCGCCTCCCCCGCCGCCGCCGCCGCCGGAACCGGCTCCGCCGCCGCCGCCGCCGCCGTGCAACAAGGGCCCGTACATCGTGTTCTTCGACTGGGATAAGTCGGACATCACGCCGGAAGCCGCTTCGATCCTCGACAGCGCTGTCGCCGCCTATGGCAACTGCGCCAACGTGCCGATCATGCTCGCCGGCTATGCTGACCGTTCGGGCAAGCCCACCTACAACCAGGGCCTGTCGGAACGCCGCAACGCGTCGGTCACTTCGTACCTGACCTCGCATGGTGTCCCGGGTGGTGCGATCACCAGCCAGGGCTTCGGCGAAAACAACAACCGCGTTCCCACCGC
>NZ_JADZAT010000020.1 GCF_020852455.1 Novosphingobium sp. | reverse complement strand
CCATCGGTTACGGACTGCCGGACTTCGCAGAGGAACTCAACTACGGAGTCGATCTATCAACCATCTGATAATGGTATCAGGTTGGTGGGGTAAAGGTGCCCCATCAACCATTAAATCCGTATACCCATGTTGTCAAAATAGCGCCCGTTGACCGGGGCAACCCATTTGCCGCCGATGAAGTTGTCATAGCTCTTGGCAAAGGGGGCCACCAGTTTTGCGGCGGCGTCGGCAGTCATTACGTTCATGGCCTTGGCTCCTCTCGTTGCGGGCCGGTTTTGGGTTCCGGCCTTGGCACAAGGGGTGTCAGGTCAAGCTGCAGGGCGATAGGGGGGCGGCAAGGTGGCCGGGGGCGATGTGTATCGCGCGTGAGACAGATGCGCTCAGTGCATCCCGCCCATACCGGCACGTTCCATCCGCCGGTACATGGTCGCGCGGCCGATGCCGAGCAGGCGCGCCGCAGCGGTGACATTGCCGCCCGAGCGGGCCAGCGCCTGGCGCAGGATCGCGCGCTCGCTATCCTCGAACCCGGCCTGCTCGCCGGTGCCCAGCACGTCGGCCAGTGGGCGCGGGCTGGATAGCTGGCCGTTGCCAAGGTGGAACTGGCGCCGCGCGGCACGGGTGGCGCCGATCACCAGGTCATCGCGGTCAACCGCCAGCAGCGCGCTGCCGCGGGCCGGGCCTTCGGGGGCATAGACGATCCGCGCATCGGCATAGCGGCGGCAGAAGAAATCGCGTTCGATCTGGCGCGCGGCGTCTTGCACCAGCGCGGCGATCAGCGCCGCCAGCGCCTCGCCATGATCGGCCCGGCAGGTTGAAACGTCGAGCGCGGCAACCAGCTGCCCTTCGGGATCGAAGACCGGAGCATCCATGCACGAGACGCCGACATTGCGGCTGGCGAAGTGCTCCTGACGCAGGATGGTGACCGGGCGCGCCTCGACCAGGCAGGTGCCGATCCCGTTGGTACCCTCGGCGGCCTCGCTCCATTCCGCGCCCGAAACCAGCCCGATCGCGTCGAACAGCGCATGGTCGCCCTGCTGCGAACGCGATTCGAGGATTACCCCATCGGTGTCCGACAGCACCACCGCACAGCCGGTGCGCCCGACGCTGCCGTAAAGGGTATCGAGGACCGGGGTTGCCGCAGCGAGCAGTTCGCCGTTCGCCTCGCGCAGTTGATCGAGCGTCGAGCCGCCGATCCGGGTGCCGCGCGCCGGGGCGGCGGGATCGAGTCCATGGTGGAGGGCCGAGCGACACCACGAGGCGGCAACCGACGAAGTTGCCGCAGCATTGCCCGATTGCACCGTCGCGAGCACGCGATCGCTGTGATTTTCCCTTGAGCCCGCCATTCGCGCTCTCCTCTCGGCCGCTGCCTGCTCTGGGTCAGGCTAGCGACATTGCTCCGGCCATTCTCCATCAGGGCACGGCCGGGCACAAGCAGGAATGCAGGAGGTGAGGCACGAACTGTCTCGATTCCGAGACAGCAAAGGGGCGGGCACCAGTCCGGGCCCGCCCGATGCCGTGTTTACTTGACTACCACTTCGACGCGGCGGGCCGCATCCTTGGCGACATTGGCGTCGGTCACGCTGTCAGGCTTGACCAGTTCTGCCGCAGCTTCGGGAATACCCGCAGCGACCAGCGCTGCCTGCACAGCCTGGGCGCGCTGCTTGGCCAGATCGGCGTTGAGCGCGGCATTGCCGCTGGGATCGGCATAGCCCGACACCGCAAGCTTGGTGCCCGAATGGCTGTCGAGCCAGCTCTTGAGCCCGCCCGCTGCCGCGCCAAAGGCCGGAGCGACATCAACCTTGCCGCTGTCGAAATAGACCTTCACCACCGGCTTGCCATCGCGCAGTTCGCTGGTGACGCCGGCACCGGCCGGGATCGCCACGCTACCTTCGGCCGGAGCCGAAGCCAGATCGGCCGCACCGTCAGAGGCTGCCGCGCCGGCATCAGCGCCAGCAGCAGCTTCGGTGGGCGCAGCACCCGCCGCGCTGTCACTCGCGCTGCGTCCGCTCATCAGCCACCAGATTGCCAGTGCGACCAGGGCCAGCCCCAGCAGCCACCACAGCCAGCCGAGGCCCGCACCATCGTCATCCGTGCTGGCCGCCTGACCGCCGCCGCTGAACAGCGCGCCGGCCTTGTCTGCTGCCGCACCCGCCGCACCGGTCACTGCGCCAACCGCAGCACCCGCGGCATCGCCGGCTGCGTCAACTGCCTTGACGGCGGTATCCTTGGCCGCTTCGGCGGCGCCACCGGCAACGGCCGCCACGGCGGCTCTGGCCGCGCCAACCGCCGCAACGGTTCCGGCGACAGCAGCCGCACCGGCCTTGCCCGCATCGCTGGCGGCATCGGCCGCCTTGTCCATCAGGCCCTGCGGCTTGGCAGCAGCCTTCTTGGGGGCAGCTGCCTTCTTGGCCGGCGCTGCTTTCTTGGCAGGTGTCGGAGCGGCCTTGGCCGGGGCAGCCTTTTTCGGAGCTGCGGCAGCCTTGGCCGCCGGTTTGGCTTCAGCTGCCTTCTTGGTGGTGGCAGCCTTCTTGGGCGCGGCCTTTGCTGCGGCGCCAGCCACAGCGGCGGCACCGGCAACCTTGGCGGCCGTCTTCGCCGGAGTAGCCTTCGCCGCAGCAGCCTTTGCAGGTGCCGCCTTGGCCGGAGCCTTCGCCGAAGCCGTCTTGGCAGGCGCAGCCGCCTTGGCCTTGGGCGCGAACAGGTCAAGCGCCTTGAACTCGGCAGCGAGCAGGTAATAGACCGTGACGCGGTTCTTGGTCCGGTCATCCTTCATCTTGGTGCCGACCTTGGCAATCGCCTTGTCGAGCGTGGCGTCGTCCTCGGTCCGGCCCAGCTTCTTCTTGAGGAAGTTGTTGCGAACCCGATCGAGTTCCTTCTTGTCCGAGAAGGCGACCAGAGATGAATCGCGATTGCGCAGCGCAATCCCGCAGTACTTCACGATCCCGGCGATGACGGCATCATCGGCCTTGGCGGCATATTTCTTGACGTCTGCAGCCCAATCGGTTGCCATAGTCCCACTCCCTACGACCTCGGCAACCGCATGGTCGCCTCAAAACCCCGTGCCACGTGGCACGGCGCGGAGTCGTAACGGATTCTTCGGCCCGGTCCAGCCGGAATCAAAGCTAACCGACGCTCAATAATATTCAGGCGGCGAGCTTGAGGTCCATGCGTTCCCAGATTTCGACCAGAGCCTGGGTCAATTCACGCATCATCGCTTCGGTATGCGCAGGGCCGGGGGTGAAGCGAAGGCGTTCGGTGCCGCGCGGCACGGTGGGATAGTTGATCGGCTGCACATAGACGCCGTATTCGGCCAGCAGCACATCGCTGATCGCCTTGGCCTTGACCGGATCGCCGACCATCAGCGGCACGATGTGGGTGGTTGAATCCATCACCGGCAGTCCGGCTTCGCGCAGCATCGCCTTCAGCATCGCGGCGGCGGCCTGCTGGCCCTCACGCTCAACCGAGCTGGACTTGAGGTGGCGGACCGAGGCGAGCACGCCGGCAACCAGCACCGGCGAAAGCGAAGTGGTGAAGATGAAGCCCGGGGCATAGCTGCGGATCACGTCGATGATCCGGCTGTCAGCCGCGATGTAGCCGCCCATCACGCCGAAGGCCTTGCCCAGCGTGCCTTCGATGATGTCGATCCGGTGTGCAGCCTCATCGCGATCGGTGATCCCGCCGCCGCGCGGGCCGTACATGCCCACCGCGTGAACCTCGTCGATATAGGTCAGCGCGTTGTACTTTTCGGCCAGGTCGCAGATCGCATGGATTGGGGCGACATCGCCCTCCATCGAATAGACGCTTTCGAACGCGATCAGCTTGGGCGTATCCGGCGCCTCGGCGGCCAGCAGCTCTTCCAGATGGTCCAGATCGTTGTGGCGGAACACGCGCTTTTCGGCGCCCGAATTGCGAATCCCCGCGATCATGCTGGCGTGGTTGAGCTCGTCCGAAAAGATCACGCAGCCGGGCAGGATCTTGGCGAGCGTCGAGAGCGTCGCATCGTTCGAGACATAGCCCGACGTGAACAGCAGTGCGCCCTGCTTGCCGTGAAGGTCGGCCAGTTCGCGCTCAAGATCGACGTGGTAGTGCGTGTTGCCGCCGATGTTGCGGGTGCCGCCAGAGCCGGCGCCGACATCGTGCAGTGCTTCTTCCATGGCGGCGATCACCTTGGGGTGCTGCCCCATTGCAAGATAGTCGTTCGAACACCACACGGTGATCGGCTTGGGTCCATTGTGCCCGGCAAAGCAGCGCGCGTTGGGATAGGCGCCCTTGTTGCGGAGAATGTCGATGAAGACGCGGTAGCGGCCTTCTGAATGCAGTCGTTCGATCGCAGAATCGAAGATGTGATCGTAGTTCACTTTTGCACTATCCTCCGGACGCCCGGGACGGGGGCACGAGTCTTCCCCCTGCGAGCCGCGCTCTACGCCTGCCTTGCCGCCTTGCCAACGAATTTTCGTTGCGCTGTGTCAAGGTTCTGTAAGCTTGAATCCGATTGTGACACCGGTGTGGTTAAAGGGGTCTTGCAACCATTCGTAATCGTGACCGGGCACAATCGTTAACCCTGGTGTGTCAGCTTTGAGTGCGCGGACCATGTGCAGCCAGGCGAAAACCTCTGCCCGGTTCTGCGGTGCGAACCAGGTTTCGATCAGCCGCGAACGTCCGCGCAGGTCCTGCCAGTTCTGGGCAAAACTCGCGATATCGCCGGCAAACAGGTACTCGCGGCCATTGGCGAGCTGGACGTAGATCATCTGCGATCCCGGCGTGTGGCTGCCGGGCGCGGGGATCACGACCACCCCGGGCGCGACCGCCTGGGGTGCCGAAATGCCAAGCCGGGGCGGGGGAACTTCGCCGCTGCGCCAGGGCAGCCTTGCGGCCCAGAGTGATGGCGGCAGCTGGTTGGGGTTGAGCCGGGCCGCTTGCATCAGCGCTGTACCGCCATGTGCCACCAGCGCGCCAAGATGGTCCGGATGCTCATGGGTGACCAGGATCAGCCCGGCCTGGCCAAGCGCCCGATTGACCCGCGCTGCGACATCGGGCTTGAACTGCTCTGCGCCGATCGCCTGCGCATCGCTGGCGGCCAGCCCGCTTTCCATCATGATCGGCTTGCCGCCCGCCACCGGCAGGCGGAAGGCCATATAGGCCACCAGCTTGCGCTTGATCCCCGATCCGGCGACCAGCAGGTTGCCCGGCAAGCGCTGAAAAGCCGGGACCTCGATCTCGATGGCGTGGGGTCTGGCTCCGGGCATGGACTGGGCAAGTGCGCGCAGCTGCGCCATGCTGACCGGCTTGGCGGGCACCTGCGATCCGCTGTTGTCCAGCAGGAACCAGTAATAGGGCAGGGCGATCAGCAGCGCCGCAATTACAAGGAACAGGTTGAACCGCTTGGTCATTGCAGCACGTCCTGCCGCATCAGGCCATAGCGGGCAAGCGTCGGGGCCAGCGCGGCCAGCGACGGTTCGGCCTTGGTGAACAGCGCGAAGTCGTCCTGCCTGCGTTCGAACGTCTGGCCCTGGATCAGGTGAACGATCCGCCTGGCGATTCCGGCCGCGCCATCGACGAATTGCACGCCGGGGTCGAAGGCTGCGGCCAGTTCGTCGCTCAGCAGCGGAAAGTGGGTACAGGCTAGGACCACGGTATCGATCTCGGCACCGCCCGGCTGCTCGCGCAGTCCTGCCGCCGCGCGGGCATAGACTGCCGGATCGACCGCCTCGCCGCGCAATTTGGCTTCGGCTGCGCCGACCAGTTCGCCCGCCGCAAAGCGCAGCAGGCGTTTGTCATTTGCAAATTCGGCGGCAAGGCGATCGACATAGGGCTGGCGGATCGTTGCCGCCGTGCCCAGCAGGCCGATCGTTCCGCTGCGGGTCAGCTCGGCCGCCGGCTTGATCGCCGGGACCGTGCCGACAATCGGGACATTGAGGACATCGCGCACCATCGCCAGCGCGATCGTGCTGGCGGTGTTGCAGGCGATGCAGATCAGCCGCGGGTGAAAGCGCTCGCTCATCCGCCCCAGCAGCCCGCAGACCCGCGCGGCGACTTCGGCTTCGGTCTTGGTGCCATAGGGCAGCCCGCCGTTGTCGGCGGCATAGATCACCGGCGCCTGGGGCAGCGCGCGGCGCAGCGCGGCCAGCACCGACAGCCCGCCAACGCCGGAATCGAACAGCAAGATCGGGGCCGATGCATCCATTTGCGGTGCTTTACTCCACAGTACGCTTGTCTTGTCTGCCTGCTTTTAGCTACCAGTGGCGGGGAATGAAAAGGTGGCACCGATGGAAAGTCTCTACGCGCTCGCACTTGGCTACCTGCTGGGCTCGGTCCCGTTCGGGCTGATCCTCACCAACCTGTTCGGTGAGGGCAACCTGCGCCAGATCGGTTCGGGCAATATCGGCGCCACCAACGTGCTGCGCACCGGCAACAAGGGGCTGGCCGCGGCCACGCTGCTGCTCGATGGGGCCAAGGGCTTTCTGGCGGTGTGGCTGGCCTGGCGGCTGTTTCCCGCCGCTGCCGCGTTCGCCGCGTTCGGGGCGGTGCTGGGGCATTGCTTCCCGGTCTGGCTGGGGTTCAAGGGCGGCAAGGGCGTGGCGACCACGCTGGGCGTCTCGCTCGGCCTGTCCTGGGCAATCGGGCTGGCCTATGCGCTGGCCTGGCTGATCATGCTGGCGCTGACGCGGATTTCCTCGGTAGCGGGGATGACCGCTGCGGTGACCGCGCCGGTCGCGGCCTGGGCGCTGGGGTTCGATCCGCACGTCCTCCCGCTGGCGGCAATCGCGGTGCTGGTGATCTGGCTGCACCGCGCAAACATCGCCCGCCTGCGTGCCGGGACCGAACCCAAGGTCGGGCAGAAGGCATAATCCATGCTCGGGCAGGACGAAGCCTTTGCCCGGATCCGCCTGCTGCGTTCGCCCAATGTCGGGCCGGTTTCCTACCGCCAGTTGCTGCGCCGGTTTGGCGATGCGCAGGCCGCGCTGGTGGCCTTGCCCGATCTGGCGGGCAGGGGCGGTGCCTACCGCGTCGCGGATGAGGGGCGGGTGGCCAAGGAGGTGGCAGCGGTTCGCGCCGCAGGCGCACGCTATCTATTCCACGATTCCCCTGAATACCCGGCCTTGCTGGGTGAGCTTGACAGCGCCCCGCCGATCCTGACCTGTCGCGGCGATGCCGCGCTGGCGCTGCGGCCCTGCGTCGCAATCGTCGGCGCGCGCAATGCCTCGGCCGCTGCGGTCAAGCTGGCGCGCCAGTTTGCGGGTGAACTGGCCGAGGCGGGCTTTGTGGTGGTTTCGGGCCTGGCGCGCGGGATTGACGGGGCGGCGCACCGGGCCGCGCTGCACGGCGGGACGATCGGGGTTATCGCCAGCGGGATCGACATTGCCTATCCGCCCGAACATGCCGATCTGCAGGAAGAGGTCGCCCGGCAGGGCTTGCTGCTGGCCGAGCAATCGCCCGGAACCGAGCCACTGGCGCGTCATTTCCCCTCGCGCAACCGGATCATCGCCGGGCTCTGCGCGGGCACCGTGGTGGTTGAGGCCGCGCCCAAGAGCGGATCGCTGATCACCGCGCGGCTGGCGGGGGAGGCCGGGCGTGAAGTGATGGCGGTGCCCGGATCGCCGCTCGATCCGCGCGCGCAGGGCTGCAACCAGCTGATCCGTGACGGGGCGGTGCTGGTCCAGGGCGCCGCCGACGTGATCGAGCTGGTGACCGGCTTTACCGGCAGCCCGCGCAGCACGTTTCGCGAAGCCGCCGCCAGCTTTGAAGCGCTGCCCGATGAACTGGGCGACGCCCCGGCCGATATCGCCGCGCTGCTGACCACCGCGCCGGTCGCGGTGGATGAGCTGATCCGCCAGAGCGGGGAAAGCGCCGCAGCGGTGCAGCTGGCGCTGCTGGAGCTGGAGCTGGCGGGCAAACTGGTCCGCCATGCCGCCGGGCGTGTCAGTCTTTCTTGATACAAAGTATCATTCAGCCAGCGTTCAGCGCCTGAAGTCCAGCCCATGCCTGTCATAGGCAGGAGGGCATTCATGCGCCAGGGAATTTCAGTCGCCGCGATCATTGCCATGCTCGCGCAAGGGCCAGCCATGGCGGTTCCGCCCGAACGCGCGGCCCAGCAGGGCCGCCAGGGGCTGTGCTACAAGCCCGCGCCGCTCCCGCAATTGGGGGCCGAAAGCTGGAACCAGCAGCGGCCCCGGCGCCCGCATCCGGTGCCTGTCGCCAAATCGTCCCGCTCGGCTGAGCGCGTCACCGCCACAGCCCCGACCCCGCCAGTAGCCGTGGACGGCGAAGCACCCATTGCCGAACCGGCGATTGCCGGCGATGCCCCTGCCGTGTCAGCCGAAGCCGAGTTCCGCGAGGCCGTCGATAGCTCCCCCGCGCCGCCGGCCAAGGTGATGCCCGGTGAGATTGCCGGCCGCCCCGATCGGATGCCGCCGCGTCCCCATCCTTACCCGCGCGCCGGATTGCTGACCGCTGGCGAACATGACGATCTGCTCAACCCCGAACTCTATTCGGCCTACCTGCGCCGTTCGAACCTGGGACAGGAACTGCCGGTGCTGCCCCGGCTCGATACCGCGCGGGTGCTGACCGTGGCGGTCAAGGATGATGCCGGGCGCCCTGTGCCCTTCGCCCCGGTCGAGCTGGCCTGCGCCGATGGCGGGCGGTTGCGGCTGGCGACCACCGCCGATGGCACTGTCAGCTTCTTCCCCGAACTTGACCGGCTGGGCCAGAAGGTCTGGCTGCGGGCCGGCCGGCAGGACTGGCGCGAGGTTGCGCTGGCTTCGGGCAGCGGCGGGCAGCAGGTGCAGTTCACGCTTGGCGGCGCTGCGCCCAAGGTCAACAAGCTCGACCTGATGCTGGTGATCGACACCACCGGTTCGATGAGCGACGAGATCAGCTATCTCCAGGCCGAACTCGGCAAGATCCTGGCCGATCTGCGCCGCAGTCACCCCGGGCTCGATGTCCGCGTCGGGTTCGTCTTCTACCGCGATCTTGGCGACGACTATGTCACCAACACCATCCCACTGACCCGCGATTTCACCCAGGCCCAGAATGACCTGGCGCAGCGCTATGCCGGAGGCGGTGGAGACTATCCCGAAGCGATGGATCAGGCGCTGATTCGCGCCGCCGGGCAGGACTGGCGCGGCGATGCGGTCAAGACCATGCTGCTGGTCGCCGATGCCCCGCCGCACGATGACAAGATGGGGCTCGCCTGGCAGGCAAGCGAGACGCTGCGCCACAACCGGGTGCAGATCGTGCCGGTCGCAGCGTCGGGCGTGGCCGACAAGGCCGAATACGTGATGCGGGCAATGGCGGCCCTGACCCAGAGCCGCTACACCTTCCTGACCGACGATAGCGGGATCGGCAATGCCCACGCCGCCCCGGCGATCGACTGCTATCTCGTCACCCGCCTCAGCGATCTGCTGCGCCGGGTGATCGACAGCCAGATCTCAGGCCGCCGGATCGAGCCCGACGATCAGGAAGTGATCCGCACCGTCGGCAAGTACGATCACGGCCGCTGCATCATCCCGCCCGGGGGCTTGCAAGATCAGTAGCAATATAGCAACCTAATCTCCGCCTCGCATCGACAAGGGCAACGCAAGGGGGAGGTTGGGGTGATCAGCAAGTTTCCGGCCCGGATGTTCCGCTGGGCAGCGATCTATGGCGTGATCGTGCTGCTGCCGCTGTACCTGACGCCGCTGCCACCGGTGATGGGCGAAACCTTCCTGGGCTTCGTCGGCCTGGCGCTGGTGTTCCAGGGGGTGTTCTGGACCATCGGCGGTGATCCGGTGAAGTACCGTCCGCTGGTGCCCTTTGCGATCGCCGAAAAGCTGGTCTTCGGCGTGCCGGCAGTCGCCCTCTACGCGCAGGGCTATCCGGTGCCGCCCCCGGTTGCGGGGTTCGCCGCGATTGACCTGCTGCTGGGGCTGGGCTTCTTCCTGGCATGGCGCGAAATTCCAAGGTCTGATTGAAACGGAGCGGTAAATCCCCCCCAAGTCGCTCGCAATCTTGAAGACTTTGGGGGGTTCCAATGGAATTGCGCAGAACTGTCTGCGGCATGGTCGCCGCGCTTGCACTTGGCGCGGTCGCGCTTGGTACGACCGAGCTTGCCGCCAAGAGCGATCCGGTGCCGGTGAAGATCGAAAAGCCGCAGGCCTGGCAGGGTGTCAACCAGGTGGTGATCGGCCAGTTCTCGGTCGTGTTCATGACCAAGAAGGTCGATTACGATGGCGGCGGTTTCCTGTCGACCAGCGACAAGGCCAAGGCCACCGGTTATCTCACCGGGCTGTCGGAAGCCGACTACCAGAAGATCACCGATGCGGTTTACGCCGATTTCCTGACCCAGATGAAGGACCACGGGGTGGCGGTGCTCGACGATGCCGGGATGGAGGCCGATCCCTATTTCGCCAAGGTGAAGCCTGAAAAATCGGGTGAGAAGGCCGACATCCAGCTCAAGAAGAACGATCACGGCGATGGGCTGACCTACTGGCCCAGCCAGCTTGGCCGCAACACCAATGCGCTGCTGAACTTCCGGATCATGGATCGCAACATGGTCAATGCCTACACCGGCGAATACAACTATGCGAAGACCGCCAAGGTGCCGGTGCTGAACGTGGTATATTACATCGATTTCGCCAAGCCGGCGTCAACCTCGGGCGGCGGGCTGCTGCAAAGTGTCAAGGTCACCTCGGGCCTGGCGCTGTCGCAGTTCGGATCGCAGTTCGCGCTGATGGGCATCGATGGCAAGCTGACCCGGATGCTGCTGCAGACCCCGATCGAGGAAGGCGGCGATTTCGCCACGATCACCGAAACCACCTCGGGTCTGCAGAAGGGCATGCACGTTGCCAACATTCTGGGCGCCGGGGTTTTCGGCGGCAAGCACGGCACGATGAACACCAAGTTCGATTACAGGGTGACCGATCCGGCCTCCTATGCTGCCAAGACCCTGTTGGTCACCTCGCGCGGCAGCGACCTGTTCATTCGCCAGATGGAAGGGATGCGTTGACCCTAATCGGGAGGGGGCCTGGTGCCCCCTCTTGACGGGGGGCAGGCAAGCCTTCCACCCTCGCGCGTGTACACATACGCGTAAGAGGGTCGATCCCAGCACATGCAACTCGTCATCGTAGAATCCCCGGCCAAGGCCAAGACCATCGAGAAATACCTGGGCAAGGACTACAAGGTCCTGGCCTCCTACGGCCACGTCCGCGACCTGCCGCCCAAGGACGGCTCGGTCCGTCCGGACGAGGACTTCGCGATGGACTGGGAGCTCTATGGAGACAAGGCCCGCCAGGTGAAGGCAATCACCGATCTGGCCAAGCAGGCCGACCGCCTGATCCTCGCCACCGACCCTGACCGCGAGGGTGAGGCGATCAGCTGGCACGTGCGCGAACTGCTGGCCAAGAAGAAGGCGCTGCCCAAGGAGGTTGAGCGGGTTACCTTCAATGCGATCACCAAGGACGTGATCCTGGCCGCGATGAAGGCCCCGCGTGAGCTCGATCAGGACCTGATCGACGCCTACCTGGCCCGCCGCGCGCTCGATTACCTGTTCGGCTTCACGCTTTCGCCGGTGCTGTGGCGCAAGCTGCCCGGCGCCAAGAGCGCGGGGCGCGTGCAATCGGTGGCGCTGCGCCTGATTGTCGAGCGCGAGCGCGAGATCGAGGCGTTCCGCCCGCAGGCATACTGGTCGGTGCTGGCCCGGCTTGAGCATCTGGGGACCGAATTTCCGGCCCGGCTGGTCAAGTTCGAAGGGCAAAAGCTCGACAAGCTGACCCTGGGCGATGCCGGCGCGGCCGAACGGGCCAAGGCCGCGGTCGAGGCGGGCAATTTCAAGGTTGCCGAAGTTGAGACCAAGCCGACGCGGCGCAATCCCTGGCCGCCGTTCACCACCTCGACCCTGCAGATGGAGGCTGCGCGCAAGCTGGGCTTCTCGGCCAGCCACACCATGCGGGTGGCGCAGACGCTGTATGAGGCCGGCGCGATCACCTATATGCGTACCGACGGGGTGCAGATGGATTCCAGCGCGATTTCGGCCGCGCGGCTGGCGATCAGCAATCGCTACAACAATGGCCACTACCTGCCTGAAAAGCCGCGGCATTACGAAACCAAGGCCAAGAATGCCCAGGAAGCCCACGAAGCGATCCGGCCGACCGATTTCGGCAAGGATCATTACGGCCACGGCGATGAGGCACGGCTCTATGAACTGATCTGGAAGCGCGCGATTGCCAGCCAGATGGCCTCGGCCGTGATCGAACGGACCAGCGTGACGCTGAAGGATGGCACCGGCAGCCACGAGCTGCGCGCCTCGGGCCAGGTGGTCAAGTTCCCCGGGTTCCTGGCGGTCTATGACGAAACGCTCGACCAGAAGCCGGGCGATGACGAGGATGAGAGCGGCATGCTGCCGGTGCTCAACGCGGGCGATGCGCCGGCCAAGAAGGGCGTGGACGCCAACCAGCACTTCACCCAGCCGCCGCCGCGCTTTTCCGAAGCGACGCTGGTCAAGCGGCTGGAGGAGCTGGGCATCGGCCGGCCTTCCACCTATGCCGCGACGATCCAGGTGCTGAAGGACCGGAGCTACGTTCGCACTGAAAAGAACCGCTTCTTCGCCGAGGAATCGGGCCGGCTGCTGACCGCGTTCCTCGAACGCTTCTTCCCGCGTTATGTCGCCTACGATTTCACCGCAGGCATGGAAGAAGAGCTTGATACCGTGTCGGACGGGCGTGAGGCCTGGAAAGACCTGCTCGCCAAGTTCTGGAAGGACTTCAAGCCCAAGAGCGACGAGGTGATGGAGCGCAAGCCCAGCGAGGTCACCGAGGCGCTGGATGAGTTCCTGTCCGACTACCTGTTCCCGCCCCGCGAAGACGGGTCAGACCCGCGCAAATGTCCGCAATGCGAGGCCGGGCGGCTTTCGCTGAGGGGCGGGCGGTTTGGCGCCTTCGTTGCCTGCTCGAACTATCCCGAGTGCAAGTTCACCCGCAAGTTCGCCCAGCCGGGCGGCGCAGCGGCGGGCGAGGAAGGCGAGATTGGCAAGCATCCCGAGAGCGGCGAGCCGATTACCCGCAAGGTCGGTCGGTTTGGCCCCTATATCGAGATGGGCAGCGGCAAGGAGGCGGCGCGCAGCTCGATCCCCAAGGACATTCCCGAGCTTGATCTGGACTGGGCCGTAAAGCTGCTCAGCCTGCCGCGCAGTATCGGCACGCACCCCGAAACCGGTGAGGAAATCACTGCATCGATCGGGCGTTACGGCCCGTACCTTGCGCACAATGGCAAGTACGCCAAGCTGCGCAGCACCGCCGAAGTGTTCGAAACCGGGATGAACTCTGCGGTCTCCAAACTGGCCGAAGCCGCGAATGGCGGGGGCAGGGGGCAGCGCACGCCCGCCGAACCGCTCAAGACCTTCGGCCCGCACCCCGAAAGCGGCGGCGAGATGAAGCTGATGGCCGGCCGCTATGGCCCCTACGTCACCGATGGCACCACCAACGCCACCCTGCCGCGCGACAAGCAGCCCGAAGACCTGACCGCCGAGGAAGCGGTGACGCTGATTACCGAAAAGGCCGCCAAGGGCCCGGCCAAGGGCAAGGGCCGCAAGAAGGCCGCGCCCAGGAAAAAGGCCCCGGCGAAGAAGGCTCCGGCGAAGAAGAAGTAGCCCGCCTGCAGCTTGCCTCCAGATCCGTTCGTGCTGAGGAGGGGGCTGAGCCTGTCGGGCCGAAGGCGGCCGCAGGCCAACACCCCGTCTCGAAGCACAGCAGCGCTGTGGTCCTTCGAGACGCCTGCGGTCTTCGACAAGCTCAGCCCTCCGGCTCCTCAGGACGAACGGAGGTTGGGGATTTGCAGCGAATGCACTAGGGCAGTCCCATGGCCGAACAATTCACCAAACACCGCCAGCCCTGGAAAGCCGACGAGGTCGCCAAGCTGCGCACCCTTGCCGCCAAGGGCAAGGGCCTCAAGGAAATCGCCAAGGCACTGAACCGCAGCGAGGAATCGACCAAGGACCGCGCGAAGATCGACGGGATCGGGATTGCGAAGCTGCGGTGATTACCGCACCCACTCCAGCCCCAGTTCCTCGTAGATCTCCTTGTCCTCACCCCAGCGTTCGTCGACCTTGACGTGGAGGAACAGGTGGACTTTCACCCCCAGCAGTTCGCTCAGTTCCTTGCGTGCGGCTTCGCCGATCGCTTTCAGCTTTGAGCCGCCCTTGCCCAGTACGATGCCTTTCTGGCTGTCCTTGGCGATGACGATCTGCTGGTGGATCTCGACCGAGCCGTCCTTGCGGGTGCTGTAGCTTTCGGGGCGGACGGTGCTGTCATAGGGCAGTTCGTCGTGGAGCTGGCGGTAGAGCTGCTCGCGGGTGATCTCGGCGGCGAGCAGCCGTTCGCTGGCGTCGGAAACCTGGTCTTCGGGGTAGTGCCAGGGGCCTTCGGGCATCAGTTCGGCCAGCCGCGACTTGAGTTCGGGCACGCCGTCGCCAGTCAGCGCGGAGATGAAGAACACTTCCGAGAACTGCCCGTCACCGGCCAGGTCCTGCGCGGCGACCAGCAGCGGTTCCTTGGCGGTTTCATCGACCTTGTTGAGCACCAGGATCTTGCGCTCGGGCCGGTCTTTCAGGCTGTCGAGGATCGGCTGGAGATAGTCACGCTTCTTCTTGCGGCCATCGACCACCAGCAGGATCGCATCGGCCTCGGCCGCGCCGTCCCAGGCCGCGCTGACCATCGCCCGGTCAAGCCGCCGGCGGGGTTCGAACAGGCCGGGGGTGTCAGCCAGGATGATCTGCGTTTCGCCATCCAGCGCGATCCCCAGCAGGCGGGCGCGGGTGGTCTGCGCCTTGGCGCTGACGATCGCGACCTTCTGGCCGACCAGCGCGTTGACCAGAGTGCTCTTGCCCGCATTGGGCGCGCCGAGCACGGCGACAAGACCGCAGTGTTGGGTCATCCAAACCTCTTCATGAATTCTTCCGCCGCCAGCGTCTCTGCCTCGCGCATACTGGATCCGGTAGCCTCTGCCTCGCCCACGCCCTTGACTGTAACCGCGACGGTGAAGCGCGCGGCGTGATCGGGGCCGGAGCGTTCGATCAGGCGGTATTCGGGCACCTTGCGGCGGTTGCCGGCGGCCCATTCCTGCAGCGCCGATTTGGGGTGCTTGGCCTTGCCGGCCTTGCCCGCAACCATATCGGCCCACAGCCGGCGTACCGTCTGCGCGGTGGCGTCAAAGCCTTGCGTGACAAAGCTGGCGCCGATCAGCGCTTCCATCACATCGCCCAGGATGTTGTCGCTGTCCTGCCCGCCATCGTCGCGGGCCTGCTTGCCCAGCTGGATGTGCTGGCCCAGCCCGATCTGGCGCGCCACTGCGGCGCAGCTGCTGCGGCTGACCAGCGCGTTGAGCCGCTGCGAGAGCTTGCCTTCATCGCCGGTATCAAGCTTGTAGAGCCATTCGGCGATGACCATGCCCAGCACCCGGTCGCCCAGGAATTCCAGCCGCTGGTAATCACGCGGGTGGCCGGTGCTGCCATGGGTCAGCGCTTCCAGCCACAGCGCCTCGTCAGCGGGCGCATGGCCCGCCAGCGCGGTCAGGAAGGCATGGGTTTCGTCGCCCAGCACGGTCCTAGAAGGTGCCGCCGATGCGGTTCCAGCGCGCGGCGCTGAACCAGGTCCACGGCTTGAGCCATTCGGCGCTGCCATCGGTTGACCACATCATCACCGTGGCGCGGCCGATCAGGTTATCAACCGGGACAATCCCGATCCCGCCGCCCGGATCGGCCGGATAGCGGCTGTCCTGCGAATTGTCGCGGTTGTCGCCCATCAGGAACACGTGGCCTTCGGGCACGATCACCGGATCGGTATCGTCCTTCAGGCCATTGGTGACCAGATCGAGCACTTCATAGCTTTCCCCGCCGGGCAGCGTTTCGGTGAAGCGCGGATAGCGGCAGACATCCTCGTTTGCGTCATTCTTGGCCAGGAACTGGCTGGAATAGCAGCGGGTGTTGGGGCTGACCTTCACTTCGAACGGGGTGATCGCCACCTTGGGCACCGGCTGGTTGTTAAGCCACAGCTGCCCGCCCTTCATCTGCACGGTATCGCCCGGCAGCCCGATCACGCGCTTGATCCAGTCCTCGTCGCCGTGGGCCGGCGCCTTGAACACCACCACATCGCCGCGTTCGGGCATCGAGGCCAGGATCCGACTATCGGGCAGCAGCGGAACCGAGAACGGCAGCGAACGATAGGAATAGCCGTAAGGCCACTTCGCCAGCAGCAGATAGTCACCGTTGACCAGCCGCGGGACCATTGATTCGCTGGGAATGTAGAACGGCGCGAAGACAAAGCTGCGGAACAAGACCACGACAATTGCCAGTTTGAGGACGAAGACGGGGAACGAATCCTCCTTCTTCGCCTTCTTGGCGGGAGTGGCGGTGTCTGCGGCCGGGCTATCAGCTGCGGTGGGTGCGGGGGTGTCAGTCATTGGCATCGTCCATCTAGGCCCTTGAAGCGAAGGTCAAGCCCTACGGTGTATTACATGAATACAACGCTAACGGCCTTTCGCATACGTTTTCCCTGCTTGGCCAAAGCGCAAGGCGCGGGCATAGGCGCTTTCGACCAAGGACTGGAGATTGGCGATGAGCGACGCGGTTGATGCATGCTGGCAAGCCCTGAAGGCGCTGCCCAAAGCCAAGCTGGCAGACCTGTTCGCCGATCAGGGCCGGTTGGACAGCTGGTCGAGCCGGCTGGAGTTGCCGGGCGGGGCGGTGCGGTTCGACTGGTCGAAAACCCATCTCGATGCGGCGCACGGCGAGGCGTTCCTCAAGCTTGCCGAGGCGGCCGGCTTTGCGCAGCAGCGCGGCGCGATGTTCGCGGGCGAGCCGATCAACGTGACCGAGGGCCGCGCGGTGGAACATACCGCGCTGCGCGGGGTGGGGCGTGAAAGCAGCACCGAAGAGGCCTTTGCACTGCACCTGCGGATGAAAAGCCTGGTCGAGGCGATCCATCAGGGCGCGCTGGGCGAGGTGAAGCACCTGATCCACATCGGCATTGGCGGATCGGCGCTGGGCCCGGCCTTGGCGATCGATGCGTTGACCCGCGACGGGGCCATGGTCGATGTCCACGTGGTCGCGAACATCGATGGCTGCGCGCTTGAAGCGGCCTGCGCGGCCTGCGATCCCGCGAGTACGCTGATCGCGGTGGCCAGCAAGACCTTCACCACTACCGAAACGATGACCAACGCCCGCTCGGCGCTCGATTGGCTGCAGGCCAACGGCGTGGCCGACCCTTATGGCCGGGTGGTGGCGCTGACCGCCTATCCCGACAAGGCGGTCGAATGGGGGGTGGACGAAACCCGCGTGCTGCCGTTTTCGGAAAGTGTCGGCGGGCGCTATTCGCTGTGGTCTTCGATCGGCTTTCCGGTCGCGCTGGCGCTGGGTTGGGATGAATTCGCCCAGTTCCTCGACGGCGCGGCGGAAATGGACCGGCATTTCCTGGCAGCGCAGGGGCTGGACAACCTGCCGCTGCGCGCGGCCTTTGCCGATCTCTATTACGCCCGCCTGCTGGGCTGCCAGACCCGGGCTTGCTTTGCCTATGACGAGCGGCTGCGGCTGCTGCCCAGCTATCTCCAGCAGCTGGAGATGGAGAGCAACGGCAAGCGTGTGAAGGCCGATGGCCGCCCGGTGGACGGGCCGACCGCGCCGATCACCTGGGGCGGGGTGGGCACCGATGCCCAGCATGCGGTGTTCCAGCTGCTGCATCAGGGCACGCATCTGGTCCCGGTCGATTTCATCGCCGCGATCGCGCCGGGCGACGATCTTGATCCGGCGCACCACAAGAGCCTGCTGGCCAATTGCTTTGCGCAGGGCGCGGCGCTGATGGCGGGCAAGGAAGCGAAGGATCCGGCGCGCGCCTATCCCGGCGACCGGCCCAGCGCGACGATCCTGTGCGAGGAACTCAACCCGGCCACCCTGGGCGCGCTGATCGCGTTCCACGAACACCGCACCTTTGCAAACGCGGTGCTGATGGAAATCAACGCCTTCGACCAGTTCGGGGTGGAACTGGGCAAGGAGATCGCGAAAGCGATCGATGCCGGCGGGGCGAGCTTCGATGCGAGCACCGAGGCGCTGCTCAGGGAGGCTGGGATTCAATAGTTCACGCAGAGGCGCAGAGAAGAACGGGGAGGCGCAGAGGAGTAGCATATTGCGCCGCAGGCGCTTGTTTTTCGCAACCTCTTGATAGCCGCCATGTTGGATTGTCAGCCCGGCTTCGCCGGAGGAAAAACCCTCTCCGCGCCTCTCCTTTCTTCTCTGCGCCTCTGCGTGAACTGCGATAAACACTGCCTATCACTGTCATCAGCAAAACCGTTTGGCATTTGCAGCAAGCGGGCTCCATATCCTGGACATTGAGAGTCTTTCCTACATCCGGTGGCGCTGCCATGATCCGCTGCAAGGCGGAAAACTGGCAGTTTTTTGATTTCTTGAACCCTGTGAGCTTTGTGAAGTTCCGAACCCGTCCTGCAGGAGCAAACCGTGAGCCAATTTGACTATGACCTGTTCGTGATCGGCGCCGGTTCGGGCGGGGTGCGGGCCAGCCGGATTGCGGCTTCGCACGGGGCCCGGGTGGCGGTGGCCGAGGAGTTCCGGATCGGCGGAACCTGCGTGATCCGCGGCTGCGTGCCCAAGAAGCTGCTGGTCTATGCCAGCCACTTCGCCCACGAATTGCATGATGCCCCCAAGTATGGCTGGACGCTGGGCGAGTCGCGCTTCGACTGGGCGAAGCTGCGCGATTTCGTGGCCAGCGATGTTGACCGGCTCGAGCGCGCCTACACCTCGACGCTCGACACCAACAAGGTCGAGCACTTCCACGAACGCGCCGCCGTGGCCGGACCTAACATGGTGCGGCTGGCCAGCGGGCGCGAGATCAGCGCGAAAGTGATCCTGATCGCGGTCGGCGCCTGGCCGGTGATGCCTAAGATCGATGGGGCAGAGCACTGCATCACCTCGAACGAGGTGTTCCACCTGCCCGAACTGCCGCAGCGGGTGGTGATCCAGGGGGCGGGCTATATCGCGCTCGAATTCGCCGGGATCTTCAATGCGCTGGGCAGCCAGGTGACTGTGGTCAACCGCAGCGACAAGATCCTGCGCGGTTACGATCACGACCTGACCGACCGGCTGCTGCCGATCATGCAGGCACGCGGGATTTCGTTCGGTTTCAACCGTCCTATCCGCAAGGTTGAAAAGGCGGCTGATGGATCGCTGCTGGTCCATGCGGGTGAGGGTGAGCCGATTGCTGCCGATGTCGTCATGGTCGCCACCGGTCGCCGCCCCAAGACCGACGGGCTGGGACTGGAAAATGCCGGGATCACGCTCGGCTCGAACGGCGAAATTCCGGTCGATGAATACAACCAGACCGCCTGCCCCAGCATCTATGCCGTGGGCGACGTGACCGACCGGGTCCAGCTGACCCCGGTGGCGATCCGCGAGGGGCATGCCTTTGCCGATACCGTGTTCGGCAATAGGCCGCGCACCACTGCCTATGACCACATCCCCAGCGCGGTGTTCAGCCAGCCGCCGATCGCCTCGGTCGGGCTGACCGAGGCGCAGGCGCGCGAGGTGCATGGCCACGTGAAGGTCTTCACCAGCGACTTCCGGCCGATGAAGAACATGTTCAGCGAGGTGATGGAGCGCGGCTATTACAAGCTGGTGGTCGATCCCCAGAGCGACAAGGTGCTGGGCGTGCACATGATTGGCCCGGATTCGCCCGAAATCCTCCAGGCTGCGGCGATTGCGGTGAAGGCTGGCCTCACCAAGGCGCAGTTCGATGAAACCGTGGCGCTGCACCCCTCGATGGCTGAGGAACTCGTTCTAATGCGCTGATATAAAATGTATTCCCTGACCGTTCGTGCTGAGGAGGGGACTGAGCTTGTCGGGCCGAAGGCGGCCGCAGGCCAACGCCCCGTCTCGAAGCACCGCGGCGCCAGCGTCCTTCGAGACACCCTTCGGTCTTCGACAAGCTCAGCCCTGCGGGTTCCTCAGGACGAACGGACCTGGGATGCTGGCGTTAAGAACAAATACGCGTTGCGAATTGAAACCAATCCTCTAGTCTCTCCGCAAGAACAAAGGGGAGAATGCGATGCAGCTCAGCGGCAAGACCGTGCTGGTCACTGGCGCGACCGACGGGATCGGGGCGCAGTTGATCCAGCAGTTGCGCGATCGCGGGGCCGTGGTGATCGGATCGGGCCGCAGCCCTGAAAAGGTCGCCGTAACCCGCGCGCTGGGGTTTGAAATGATCGAGGCCGATCTGTCCACGGCGGCGGGGGTTGATGCCTTGCTGGCCGGGCTGGGGGATCGTCCGATTGACGTGCTGGTCAACAATGCCGGTGCCGGGACGAACTATGACTTCCGTTCGGGTGAGCTGGATCTGGATGGAGCCGAGCGGACCTATTACCTCAACCTCCAGGCCCCGACCCAGCTGATCGCCCGGCTGATGCCGCGGCTGAAAGCGCGGGGTGAGGCCATGGTGGTCAATGTCACTTCCGGCCTGGCGGTGGCCCCCAGCATGGCGGCGGTCTATTGCGCCAGCAAGGCGGGGCTCAGGTCCTACACCCAGGCAATCCGGGCGCAGCTGAAGGGAACCGGGGTCAAGGTGATCGAGGCCCTGCCGCCGCTGGTCGATACGCAGATGACTGCCGGGCGGGGCCAGAACAAGATGTCGCCGCAGGAATGCGCGCGCCAGATCGTCGCGGGCATGGAAAGCGGGCGCGAGACCATCAACGTCGGCATGGTCAAGGTGCTGCAACTGGTCCACTCGATCTCGCCCGCGCTGGCGCGTTCGATCATGCTGCGGTTCTGATGGGGAGAAGCGAAATGGCAGGTACGGTACTGGTCACCGGTGGCAGCGGCTACATCGCCGGTGAGACGATCCGGCAGCTCTTGGCGAAAGGCTGGACGGTCCACACCACGGTGCGCAACCTGGCGCGCGAGGCGGAGCTGCGGCCCCTGCTGGGCGGAACGCCCGAAACGCTGAAGTTCTTCGCTGCCGATCTGGTGGATGACAAGGGCTGGGCAGAGGCGATGGCCGGGTGCAGCCACCTTTGCCACATGGCCTCGCCGTTCCCGCCCGATGTCCCCAAGGACGAGGATGAGCTGATCGTTCCCGCGCGCGAAGGCGCGCTGCGTGCGCTGCGCTTTGCCAAGGCGGCGGGGGTGAAGCACGTGGTGCTGACCAGTTCGGCCGCCGCCGTGGCCTATGGCCATCCGCCCGAGAAAACCCAGTACACCGAAGCCGACTGGACCAACGAGAACGCGCCGGGCGTCCAGCCCTATATCAAGAGCAAGACCATCGCCGAACGCAAGGCGCGCGAATGGGTCGCGGCCGAGGGCGGCGACATGGCCTTCTGCACGATCAATCCGGTTGCAGTGCTGGGGCCCGTTGCCAGCAATGACTTTGCCGCATCGGTCGAAACCTTCGTGCAGCTGCTCTCGGGCAAGGTGCCGGCCTGCCCGGATGTCGGGTTCTGCCTGGTCGATACCCGCGACTGCGCGGCGCTGCACGTGCTGGCGCTCGAGGCGCCGGCCGATACGATCCGGGGTGAGCGGTTCATCGCCAGCTCGGGTCCGTTCTTCAAGATCATCGACGTTGCCCGCGTGCTGCGCGAGCGGCTGGGCCCCGATGCCCGCAAGGTGCCCACCTGGGTGATGCCCAACTGGCTGGTGCGGCTGATGGCCAGGTTCATGCCGCCGCTGCGCCAGCTGCTGGGCGAGCTGGGCCGCACCCGCGCCACCAGTTCTGCCCATGCGCAGCAAGTGCTGGGCTGGCGCCCGCGTCCGCCCGAAGACACCGTGGCCGACTGCGCGCGCAGCCTGGTCGATAGCGGGGTGGTGAAGGTCTAGTCGATCAGCGCCACGGCGCGGATCCACCCGGCGCTGGCGCCCTCGATCTTCACCGGAAAGCAGCTGACGGTGAAGCCGTGCGGTGGCAGCGCGGCCAGGTTCGCCAGCTTCTCGATCTGCCAGTAGGGGCGGATGCGCCCCGCCTTGTGGCCTTCCCAGATGATCGCCGGGTCGCGGTTCTCCGCCCAGCGCCGCGCGGTGTGGCTGAACGGCGCATCCCACGACCAGGCATCGGTGCCGACCACTTCGACCCCGCGCTCCGTCAGCCACAGCGTGGCTTCGGCGCCCAGGCCCACGCCCTGATCGGTGAAATTGTCGGTGCCATAGACCGCACCCGACTGGACCAGCACGATGTCGAGCGGCTGCAGGTCATGCCCGATCCGCGCCAGCTCGGCCTCGACCTGCGCGGCGCTGACCACGGTGCCGTGCGGCAGCGCGCTGAAATCGAGCTTCACCCCGGGACGGAAGAACCGGTCGAGCGGGGCCTCGTCGATGGTCGGGGCGGGGCGGGTGCCCCCGGAATCGCCGGCGCCGGTGGTCGAATGGTAATGCCACGGGGCGTCCATATGGGTGCCGTTGTGGGTGGACAGCGTCAGCGTTTCCACCGCCCAGCCTTCGCCATCGGGCAGGTCGTCCTTGGTCAGCCCGGGAAAGAACAGCGCGATCTGCGCCCAGGTGTTCTCGTGGCTGACATACTCGATCTGCGGCAGCATCACCGGCGGGTCTGAAACCACCTTGGTGGTGATCGGGATCGAAAGGTCGATGAACTTTGTCATGGACCAAGGATTGACCCGCTTTCCGTTTACGTCAATGGAAAGTGGATGAGCTTGCCCCAAGTCCTTGCCGCCGCGCGGCCGATCGACGGTGGTTTCGCCGCCACTGTGCCCGAAAACTGGATGCAGGGCCGCACCAGCTATGGCGGATTCTCGGCCGCGCTGGCGCTGGTCGCGGCGCAGCGGCTGGTCGATGGCCTGCCGCCGCTGCGCTCGGCCACGGTCAATTTCGTCGGGCCGCTGGCGGGCGAGGTCGAAGTGCGGGCTAAGCTGCTGCGTCAGGGCCGCAACGCCAGCTGGATCAGCGCCGAGGTGACCGGTGAGGGCGGGGTCGGGCTGACCGCAACCTTTGTCTTCATGGGCGCGGTCGAGGCCAGTTCGCTGCACCTCCACGAAGTGCCGATGCCGGCCAACGTGATACCGCTCGATCAGGCCGTGCCGCTGCCCGAACGCGCCGGGCCCAGCTTTGCCCCCAATCTCGACCGCCGCTTCGCCCTGCCGCAGAGCGGCGAAAAGGTGCCGGAAATCTGCTGGTGGGAACGGATCAAGGATGCCGAAGGGCTCGATCCGATGGTCGCGCTGATCCTGCTGGCCGATGCCTTGCCGCCGGGCGTGATGCCGCTGACCGGGCCGGCCCCGATCTCTTCGATGACCTGGCTGATCAACCTGCTGACCCCGCTGCCCGAAACCGACGGCGGCTGGTTCCTGCTGCGCGCGGCGGGCAACTATGCCGAAAAGGGCTGCTCCAGCCAGGACATGGCGATCTGGAATACCCGCGGCGAGGCCGTGGCGGTGGGGATGCAGTCGATCGCGATCTTCGGCTAGGCAGTCTTGGTTTCGGCCAGCCGCTTGCCGATCACCGCGCGGAACAGCACGAAACCGACCAGACCCGCCACCGCGGTGCCAACGTGGACCAGCCAGAAGCTGGGCGTGTCCATCGTCGAATACCAGCCGCCGATGATCCCCACCGTCTTGTTGGCGGCAAAGAAGGTCAGGTAATAGATCCCCACTACCGTTGCGGTGATCGCGCGCGGTGCAACCTTGGTGAACAGCGCCAGGCTGACCGGCATGATGTGCGAAAAGCCGATCGAATTGAACAGGTGGAACATGACCGGCCAGAACAGTCCGATCTTGCCGGTGCCCTGCGTCAGTGCCGCGATGTAGAGGCACAGCCCGCCCGCGATCACGAACACGCTGCCAAGGATCATCTTGCCGATCTCGTCCGGCTCCCAGCCGCCGCGATCGCTGCGCCATTTCCAGAACAGCGCCACCGCCGCCAGCATCGAAAAGCTGAGCGCGGCGTCGATCGTGATCATGTAACTGGTGGGAACGGTCCAGCCAAAGAAGGTCAGTTGGAACTGCTCGTCGGCCCAGACCAGATAGGCGTTAAAGATCTCCTGGTTGGTCAGCATGGCCAGGGCCAGGATCGGGATCAGCAGCAACAGCGCCAGCAGGCGCGGCCGGTCGGCAGCGTTAACTCCGGCAAGCAGGCCCAGCGCCAGCGCGAAACCCAGCTGGCCAGAGATCCCGGCTGCCGCGATAGCCGGAACGGACGGAGCCAGCATGCGCAGCACAGCCACGATCACCGCAGCTGCGCCCAGCATCACCGGATAGCTGATCCCACTGGGGCCGGAGCCCGGCTCGGCGCTGCGCGAATCCTTGGGCAGCCACGGGCCAGCCTTGATGTAGAGCAGCAGCCCGGCCACCATCACCACCCCGGCGGTGCCGAAGCCATAGTGCCAGCCCACCTTTTCGCCCAGTGTCCCCGCGATCAGCGGTGCCGCGATCACGCTGACGTTGATCGCGATGTAGAAGATCTGGAAGGCCATGGCCCGGCGCAGGTCATTGGGGCCGTAAAGCTCGCCCACCTGGGTGGCGATATTGCCCTTGAACAGCCCGACGCCGATGATCAGCGCCAGCAGCGCGAACAGGAACAGCCCTTCGAAAGCCATCAGGAAATGGCCCAGCGCCATGATCACGGCCCCGGCCAGCAAGGTCGCCCGGCGGCCTAGCCAGCGATCGGCGATCAACCCGCCGGCGATCGGGGTCAGATAGACCAGGCTGGTGTAATCGCCAAAGATTGCCGAGGCGAGCGGCTGGCCTTCCTTGCCGTCATAGGCGGCGCCCTGCAGCCAGCCGAGCCCCACCACATTGCCGAAATTCTCGGGCAGCAGCAGGTACTTGACCATGTAAAGCACCAGCAGTGTCTGCATCGAATAGTACGAGAACCGCTCGCACCCCTCGACAAACGCAAGATAGCCCAGACCCTTCGGATGCCCCAGAAAGGCCCGGTCGTGCAGGTCCTCAAGTTTCGGCGTGGCTTCGGCTGCTGTCATGATGCGCCCCTGTCTGGTTTCACTTGAAACGGGGGGCTAGCGGCAATGGCCTATCCCTGCAACTGTCGATCCGGTTAGAGCATTTCATCCAGGACGCCTTACTGACGCCTGATCGTTGGTTGGTTTACATGGCTGAAAGCTTGACCTTAGCCAACTGGGAGCTGTCCCCTTGTCCGGCGTATCGACAACAAACCGCGGATAGAACAGCACAAGGCCAGTATGCGGCAAGGTCATGCTTTGGACGCCGCCCGATTGACGGGTACGGACTGCGCCGCCGAGCCCGGTTACCGAGCCGAGCTTTTCGGCGCGGATCACATTCGCAAAGAGCACCGCTGACGAATAGGTTTGCAATCCGATCTTCACAGTAACGCAACCCGGGAAACGCAGAGGTTCGGTTTCTTCGCTCGTAGCAGGGATATCGATTTCGCCGTGGGCAATTGAACCATCGGGTTGGCGCTTGCGGTACGTCGAGCCATGCCGATAGGGCGCCTTGGCAAGATATCGCAGAACGCCTTCCTTCCAGAATTCGTCATCTCCGCCACCATTGCTGCTGATATCAATCACAAGGCGTTTGCTGCCCCAGGTTCTTATCCTGGAGAAGCATTCCCGTGTGAAAGCCAGGTAGCGGGCCTTGTCGTCCCAGGCGAACGAGCCCAGTTTCAGCAGCACAGTGCCGGGCTTTGTCTGTTGGCATGAATAGGCTTGTTCAAACTGACTCTCCCGCTGCAGGTTTGCGGCGGCGGAGCTGCTGGGAAGAACTGTTCTGGGTCTGTGTTCGCCGCGCAATTTCAGACTGAACACCCGCGGCTGGCCAAATCGAAGCGCGTAGAAGAGCCACCATCTTTCGCCGGTCAATGCCCGCCTGAAGGCTGTGGAATCGCCGTGCGCACGGGCCATCAAGGCATGCGCCACACTGCCTGCGTCAACACCGTTGATCGATTGGATGCGCTTGCCAGCCAGGGTTGACTGCGCGCCCCCCAGTTCGGCCAGAATCGTCGGAGAACCATTGGAATCAAGAGCTATTTCGAAAGGAAAGAAGCCGCCCTCGGCCGCAATCGGAACCCGGTCTCGATCGCGCCAGGCCGGAAAGCCGATGAACAGATGACCGTCGGCCAGCACCGGATTGAGCTGAGCAAGCAATGACCAGGCCCCGGCTTGATCCGTTGGTCCCTTGATCTGTCGAGCGATCCTTCTGGCCTGGCCTTCGATCGCTTTGCGACTGGTGGAATGAGACAGGTCCGGGTGGCGCAGCAGGATCGTTTTCACCGCGAGTTCCAGATCAGCCTTGATGTGCTCTGGCGAGATCTGACCGGAACCGATGGCTGGCGAGGGGCCGGCCAAGGCGATCAAGGCGGAAAATTGGACTAGTCGTTTGTGAATCCTGGACAAGGATCTGCGCTCCACCAAGGCGAGAGTAGTGGGAATGGTTGTTGCGAGTCGTTGAAAACGATGTATTCAATTTCAACACATGTCCAGAACCAATTCCGATCCCCGCAAACGCCCGCTGGTCAGCGACCCGGCCCAGATTCGCCTGTTGAGTTCGTCGGTTCGCCAGGAATTGGTCGACACGCTCTCAGCGCTTGGCGGAGAGGCGGAAATTGCCCAGTTGGCTGAGCACCTTGGGCGTCCGGCCGATGGATTATATTACCATATGCGCATGCTGGATGTGGCCGGCCTTGTCCGGGAAGTGCCCGGCACGGCAGGTCACAAGCAGCGGTTCCGCCTTGCAGAGCCGGGCGGCTTTCCACTGCGACTGGGCTATGATCTTGGGCCGCAGGGGAATGGTCCCGAATTGCTTCGCTTTGCCAAAGCAATGCTGCAAGTTGCCGGTTCCGACTTCGAGAACGCGATAACGGACGATGCGGCAATAACCGAAGGCCCCGAACGGACCCTCTGGGCTTCGCGCAACAAGGGCTGGCTCAGCCCCGCGGAATTGGCCGAAGTCAACGGACTGCTAGAGCGATTGAGCGAATTGGTCAGCCAGCCGCGCAATGGAGATCGCCAAACACTGGTGAGTTTCGCGTTCGTCCTAGCTCCGGTCCGATCTCGCCCCAAGCGCCGCGTTTCGCGGGCGAGTTCGACGGGCTAGGGTGTTAGCCCGCCAATTCTCGATCAAGAAACGCCGCGACGTCATCCAGTGCCACGTCCCGGGCCAGGAACGCTTCGCCGATCGCCTTCATCAGCACGAAAGGCAGCACGCCGGCGTCCATCTTCTTGTCATGGAGCATGTGCTGGACCAGCGCCCGGCCATCGCAGTTCAGGCCCAGCGTCGCGACTTCGCTGGGCATGCCCACTTCGGCAAAATGGCTCGCCACCAGTTCGGCACTGGCGCGCGGCATCAGTTCGCGTGCCGCTGAAAAGCGCGCCGCCAGCACCATCCCCAGCGCCACGCCCTCGCCGTGGAGCAGGCGATCGGAAAAGCCGGTCTGCGCTTCCAGTGCGTGGCCAAACGTGTGGCCCAGGTTGAGCAGCGCGCGCAGCCCCAGCGTTTCGCGTTCATCAGCGGCGACGATCCGGGCCTTGGCGGCGACCGAATGGGCCACGGCATATTCGCGCGCGGCGGCATCGCCCGCCAGCAGCGCTGCGCCGTGGGCCTGGCACCAGTGGAAGAAATCGGCATCGCCCAGCAGGCCGTACTTGACCACTTCGGCATAGCCGGCCTGCAGTTCGCGCAGCGGCAGGGTGTCCAGCGTGGCCAGATCGGCCAGCACCAGCGCGGGCTGGTGGAACGCGCCGACCAGATTCTTGCCGGCCGGGGTGTTGATCGCGGTCTTGCCGCCGACGCTCGAATCGACCTGGGCCAGCAGGGTGGTGGGCAGCTGGATGAACTGGCAGCCGCGCTTCAGGATCGCAGCGGCAAAACCGGTCAGGTCGCCGATCACCCCGCCGCCCAGCGCCAGCACATGGTCACCGCGCTCAACCTCTTCGGCCAGCAGCCAGTCGACCGTTGCGGCCAGCTGATCCCAGCTCTTGCTCGCCTCGCCGGCCGGCAGCACCCGCCAGGCGGCTTCGTGCCCGCCCTGGTGCAGCGCTGCTTCAACCGCGGCGCCCCAGCGCGCATGGACATTGGCGTCGGTCACCACCGGCACGCGGCGCTTGCGCAACCGGCCGCTGCATTCGCCAACCAGATTGGCGAGCAGTCCGGTACCGACCCGCACTTCGTAAGGCCGCCCGGCCACGTCGACGGGGATCACAGCCATTGGTCGATGCCCTTCAGGATCTTCGTCACGGTCCGCCCGTGCGGGCCATTGCCGCTTTTCACATGGATCGGCGCCTCGGCATAGGCGCTTTCACGCTCAGCCTTGAGGCGGGTCAGGATCTCGCGCGGGTCACCCTGCTTCAGCAAGGGGCGGTTGTCCTTGCGCGAAACGCGCTCCAGCAGCACGTCGATATCGCTGTCGAGCCAGACCGCGATGCCCTGCTGCAGCACCAGCGCGCGGGTTTCGGCGTTGACGAAAGCGCCGCCACCTGTGGCAATCACCTTGCGCCGGGTGGCTTCGGGGCCATCGAGCAGCCGGGCGATCACCCGGCGTTCGCCATCGCGGAAATAGTCTTCGCCGAACTGCGCAAAGATTTCCGGGATCGACATCTGCGCGGCGCGCTCGATTTCCTCATCGGCATCCACAAACGGCATGTGCAGCAGCGCCGAAAGCCGCTTGCCCACGCTGGTCTTGCCCACGCCCATCATCCCCACCAGCACGATCGGCTGGTCGATCCGCCGCGCCAGTGCGGCGATTTCGTCGGGGGAAAGTTCATGGTCCATTGCGGCCCCGCCTATAGATAGGCTAACCGGGGTTGCAAGTTCCGGGCAAGATTTAGGCGGAAGAGGCACTGGGTGGCGGTTGAAATGCGCAAGGGCTGGATGCTCGGCGGGCTGGGACTGGCCCTGCTGGCCGCACTGCTGGGCTGGGCCTGGCATGACGGCGGCGAACGCCCGCTCACCCCGATGAGCGCGCCGGCGATGCTGCCCAAGGTTGGCCCATGAAGCGCGCGCTGCTGTTTTCGGGCGGGATCGCCCTGGCGCTGACTTCGGCCTGGGCCATGGCCCAGAGCTCACCCGAATCGCTGCTGCCGCCAGGGTTTGAAAGGCCCAAGGCGGGCGGGGCAAAGCCGGCTGCTCCGGCGGTCCCCTCGGCCGGTTCGACACCGGTTGTCCAGCCCATCCCGGGTTCGGGCGGAGGCTCGGCCAGCCCTGCCGCGCGCCCGGCCACCTTGCCGTCAGGACACAAGATCCCGACGCTCAAGGAGCTCGAATCGATGAGCCCGGACCAGCTCGATGAGCTGCTGGGGCTCAAGCCCAAGTTCGATATGCCTTCGGCCGCGCGGCGCTCGATGAAGCAGGTCGGGATCCTGGCCGAAGACGAAGGCGGCATGCCGGCCTGGTCGCTGGGCAAGCAGAGCGCCCAGCTGGTCAAGGCAACGCTGGATGGCAACAAGGGGCGGATGGTCTCGCGCTGGGGGCACATCCTGCTGCGCCGCGCGCTGGCTTCGCGGCTTGATGCGCCGGCGGGGATGAACCCGGCCGATTTCGCTGCCAGCCGCGCCGCGCTGCTGGTGCGGATGGGTGAGGGTGAGGCCGCGCGCCAGCTGGTGCAGGATGTCGATGCCGGTAACTATACCCCCGCGCTGACCCAGGCGGCGATGGATGCCTATGCCTTTACCGCCGATATCACCGGGATCTGCCCGGTCACTTCGGTGATTGGCGGCGGGCGCAAGGATGCCGACTGGCGGGTGCTGCGCGCAATCTGTGCCTCGTTCCAGGGTGATGGCGCGGCCGGGCTTTCGCAGCTTGACCAGCTGGTTGGTGAAGGCGGCTGGCCGCAGATCGATATCCTGCTGGCCCAGCGCTATGCCGGGGCCGCGGGCAAGGCGCGGCGCACGGTCAAGATCGAATGGGATGGGGTCAAGGACATGAACCCCTGGCGCTATGCGCTGACCCTGGCGGTCGGGCTTGAACCGCCCGAAGGGCTGACCGGGAACCTGCCGCTGCGCTATGATTTCGTGGCCGCAACCGCGCCGATGGCCAAGCTGGAACTGCGCGCCAAGGGTGCCGATCGCGCCGCAGGGGCCGGAATCCTGTCCAGCGCGGCGATGGTCGATCTCTACAGCCAGATCTATGCCGCTGACGAAATCAATGGTCCCTGGGCCGATACCGCACAGACCCTGCGCAAGGCCTATGTCGCGGAAAAGGCAAGCGATCGCCATGCCGCGATCGTCGCGCTGTGGGATGGCGGGGCGGATCCGCAGGCACGCTATTCGCGCCAGGTGCTGACTGCCTATGCGGCCGCGCGGCTGGAGCCTTCGGGTGACTATGCCAAGGACGCGCCCGATCTGATCGCATCGATGCTGGCAGCCGGGCTTGATCAGAATGCGCTGCGCTGGGGGCAGCTGGCCGATATCGGCTCGCTCGCCTGGGGGCAGCTGGCGCTGGCCGCGCCCAACCGCACCGCGCCGGTCAACGGTTCGGCGCTGGATTCGTTCTATGGCATCGATGCCAGCGATGGTTACCGCAAATCGCGGTTCCTGCTGGCTGGCCTCGCCGGACTGGGCCGGGTTGAGCCCGACGCGGCCCGGGACTTTGCCGCCAAGCTGGGGATCAGCCTTGAACGGCAGACCAAGTGGACCCGGTTGATCCAGCGCGCGGCCGACGTCAACAACCGGCAGCTGGTGATCCTGCTGGCCGGGCTGGGCATGCAGGGCGATGGCTGGGACAAGATGACCAGCGTCAACCTCTACCACATCGTTTCCGCGCTCAACCGGGTTGGCCTGTCGGCCGAGGCACGGATGATTGCGGCTGAAGCGGTCGCCCGGGGGTGATCGATTTCCGCCGCGATTGAGTCTTTCCTGACCATGCTCGCCGCAGAACGCGGCGCGGCGGCGAATACGCTGATGGCCTATCGCCGCGATCTTGAAGGCGCCGAGGAAGCGATCGGCGATCTGACCCAGGCTGATCGCGACGCCATTGCCTCGCTGGGTGGGGCCTGGGCCGGACTCGCGCCGTCCAGCCTGGCGCGCAAGTGTTCGGCGCTGCGGCAGTTCTGCGGGTTCCTGGTCGATGAAGGCTGGCGCACGGATGATCCGTCGCCCGCGCTGCCGCGCCCGCGCACGCGCCGTCCGTTGCCGCGGCTGCTGGGCCACGGTGAAGTCGATGCGCTGTTTGCCCGGGCGGAAGAGGAAGCCGCGGGCGACAAGCCCGAGGCGGTCCGGCTACTGACCTTGCTTGAGCTGCTGTACGGTTCGGGCCTGCGCGCGACCGAACTGGTTTCGCTGCCGCTCAACGCCGTGCCGCGCGACGCGCCGTTCCTCAACGTCACCGGCAAGGGCGGGCAGCAGCGGATGGTGCCGGTCAGCACCCGCGCCCGGCAGGCACTGTCACGCTGGCTGGCCCTGCGCGGCGAGGGCGGCAAGCTGCTGTTCCCGTCCACCGGGCGGAGTGGGCATCTGACGCGGATCCGCCTGTTCCAGCTGCTGCGCGCGCTGTCGGCGCGGGCCGGGATCGATCCCGAAAAGGTCAGCCCGCATGTGCTGCGCCATGCCTTTGCCACGCACCTGCTTGAAGGCGGGGCTGACCTGCGCGTGTTGCAGACCCTGCTGGGCCATGCCGATATCGCCACTACCCAAATCTACACCCACGTCGATGCGGCGCGGCTGGTCGCGCTGGTCAATGCGCGGCATCCCTTGTCCAAGAGGTGACCGGCTGGGCCATGCCCACCGGCTGGCCTTGTCCAACAGGTGACCGGCTGGCCCTTGCCGTAGGCGGCACATCGGGCTAGCGCAGCAGGATGATTTCCTACCTTGAGTTCGAAAAGCCGGTGGCGGCGCTCGAAGCGCGCATTTCCGAACTGCGCCAGACCGCCAGCGAAGGCGATGTCGATCTGGCCGCAGAGATCCGCCGGCTTGAAATGAAGAGCGCGGACCTCTTGGCCAGCACCTATGCCGCGCTGACCCCCTGGCAGAAGACGCAGGTTGCCCGGCATCCGATGCGCCCGCATTTCTGCGACTATGTCGGCAATATGTTTAGCGATTTCATGCCCCTGGGCGGTGATCGCTATTTCGGCGATGACCAGGCGATCATCGGCGGGTTTGCCCGGCTCGGGAACCGGCGGGTGATGCTGATCGGGCACGAAAAGGGCAACGATACGCAAAGCCGGATCCGGCACAATTTTGGCATGGGCAAGCCCGAAGGTTATCGCAAGGCGATCCGCCTGATGGACCTGGCCGGGCGGTTCGGCCTGCCGGTGGTGACGCTGGTCGACACCTCGGGCGCTTTCCCGGGGGTTGAGGCGGAAGAGCGCGGCCAGGCCGAAGCGATCGCCCGTTCGACCGAGGCCTGCCTGGCCTTGCCGGTGCCGATGGTGGCAGTGATCGTGGGTGAGGGCGGATCGGGCGGCGCGGTGGCGCTGGCCAGTGCCGAACGGGTGCTGATGCTGGAACATGCGGTCTATTCGGTGATCAGCCCGGAAGGCTGCGCTTCGATCCTGTGGCGCACTGCCGAAAAGGCGGCCGACGCGGCCGAAGCGATGAAGGTGACCGCGCAGGATCTGCTGGGCCTGGGCGTGATCGACCGGATCGTCAAGGAACCGGTCGGCGGCGCGCACCGCGAACCCGATCTGATGGCCAGGGCACTGTCGGCGGCGCTTGACGAGGAACTGGCCGCGCTGGGCAAGCTCTCGGCCGAGCAATTGCGCGCCAAGCGCGAGGAGCGGTTCCTGCGGATTGGCGAGGGCTGATCCGTTTCGGAAACGCGATTACGGGGCTTTTCAAGTGCTTGATCTGGGCCTAGCCTTGCATGGTTAACTCCATGCTGAGGAGCCCCCCATGCAATTCTCCCGCCTTTCCAAATATACCCTGGGTGCCGCCGTGGTGCTCGCGCTTGTTCCGCAAGGGCTGGTGGCCCAGGCGGTGCAGACCGTCCAGGCGATTAGCCAGAAGGACAAGGACGAAGGCGCCAAGGCCCATCCGCAGCTGACCGCGCAGTTCGGCGGGGCGATGACAGGTCCGCAGGCCGACTACGTGATCGGCGTGGGCAAGAAGATTTCAGTGCAATCGGGGCTGTCGAACAGCACCAACGATTTCACCGTCACCATGCTCAACAGTTCGGTCAACAACGCCTTCGCGATCCCCGGGGGCTTCGTTTACACCACCCGCCAGCTGGTCGCGCTGATGAACAACGAGGCGGAACTGGCCGGGGTGATGGGGCACGAAGTGGGCCACGTTGCGGCCCGGCACAGTGCCAAGCGGCAAAGCGCGGCGACCAAGAATTCGGTAATCGGGATCGGCGGGGCGATTCTGGCCGGGGTGCTGCTGGGCAACAACAGCCAGGTCGGGCAGATTCTGCAGAAGGGCTTCCTGCAAGGCTCGCAGCTGCTGACGCTCAAATACTCGCGCAAGCAGGAAAACGAAGCTGACGCGCTGGGCATCCAGTACCTCAGGAAAGCCGGTTACGATCCGCGCGCGATGTCAACCGTGCTGCAAAGCCTGGCCAATCAGAATGCACTCGATGCGCGGATGATGGGGACCAGCGATCAGGTGCCCGAATGGGCCTCGACTCACCCCGATCCGGCGGCGCGTGTGCGAACGACCCAGGCCCTTGCGGGCACTGCCGCGAAGGGAACAACGAATCGCGACCTGTTCCTGACGAAGATCAGCGGGATGATCTATGGCGATTCGCCCGAACAGGGCTATGTCGAAGGCCGCAGTTTCAAGCATCCGGTTGAAAAGATGGCCTTTGAAGCGCCGGCCGGGTTCTTCCTGGTCAACGGCACCCAGGCCGTGGCGATTGGCGGCCAGGGCGGCAAGGGACAGTTCACCACCGCCCAGTTCAACGGCGATCTCGATGCCTATGTGCGCGCGGTGTTCAACGAATTCGGCCAGGCGAATCAGGCCCAGCTTGCACCGGGCAATATCAGCCGCACCACTGTGAACGGGATCCAGGCCGCCACGGCGGTGACCCGGGTCGCTTCGGGCAGCGGCCAGGTTGATGTGACGGTGTTCGCCTATCAGTGGGATGCGACCCATGCCTATCACTTCGTGACGATCACCCAGGCCGGTTCGAACCCGTTCCAGCCGATGTTCGCATCGATGAAGCGCCTCAGCGCCGCCGAAGTCGCAGCGCTCAAGCCGCGCAAGCTGCTGGTGGTGACCGTCAAGAAGGGCGACACCGTGCAATCGCTGGCGTCGCGCATGGCCTACAGCGATGCGCCGCTTGACCGTTTCCGGGTGCTTAACGGACTGCCGGCCAGCCAGACGGCGCTGACGGTGGGGCAGAAGGTCAAGATCGTTACGTATTGATCGGACCAGGCGCTGCCGATCCAGCGCCAGGCGGCCCAAACGAAAGGGGCGGCTGGTTTCCCAGCCGCCCCTCGTGTTTCAGCCTAGTTGGCTTATGCTTACGACGCCGAGCTGTTGGCGGTCTGCATGGCCGACGAGGTGGTGTTGAAGGTGGTCTGCAGTTCGTTGCCCAGACCCTGCATGGCAGTGATGGCGGCAACGGCGATCAGAGCAGCGATCAGGCCATATTCGATAGCGGTCGCACCAGCTTCGTCACGGAACAGCTTGTTGATGAACTTCATGGTCAGTCTCCTGTTGGCAGTCTAGATTACCCGGCTCTTTCCCAGTCACCCCGGATCGAGCAATCACTGAACTAGGGGTAAAGTCTTGCGAAATGTTTAACTCCGAACCCTAGTTATTCATGGCTTCGTGAGCCTTGCTGGAGATGGTGTTCCAGGTGAGCTGGCTCTCTCCGGCAAAGTTTTCGAGCGCGGTCATCATCGCCAGGATGATGAGCGAGCAGATCAGCCCCATTTCGATCGCGGACGTGCCCCGCTTGTCGCGCAGCAGCCTCTTGACGAATGTCTTCATTGGTCTCCGTCTCCGCAAAATGGGTGCAGATCAGCGGGGGTTACGGTGGCTATCCCTAAGAATTGGTTTATGGACCGAGCCGCTTTGAAAAAAATTCCGACAATGATCGACGTGGTCGCCGTGGCCCTGATCGACGAACTGGGGCGGGTGCTGATGCAGCGCCGGCGGGCTGACCGTCAGCACGGCGGACTATGGGAATTTCCGGGTGGCAAGGTGGAAGCCGCGGAAACCAAGGCCTTGGCGCTGATCCGCGAGATTCGCGAGGAACTTGCCCTTGAACTTGATCCGGCCCGCATCGTCTATCTGACCGAGGCTGCCGATCCCGCAGCGGGGATTGTCATATCGCTTTACACGTGCCGCCACTGGCAGGGCGATCCGGCCTGCCTTGATGCCGAAGCGCTGGAATGGTTCACCGCCGATGCCCTGCCGGGGCTGGCGATGCCGCCGCTTGACGTGCCGCTGGCCCGGGCAGTGAAACTAGTGCTCGAAAAGGCGAAATAGCCGCTTGCCAAGCCGGAAACTCGCCCCTATGTGCGCCACTCCAATGCGCGCCCGTAGCTCAGCTGGATAGAGCATCAGACTACGAATCTGAGGGTCGGACGTTCGAATCGTTCCGGGCGCGCCATTTCAGTACAGAACTATGAACGCCGAACGCCGCCGTTTCTACGCTTGAAGCGGCGACCAACGTTCGCAGCAGTTCCGACTTCGATCCCATGATGCGAACCTCGTCGTCGGCAACCT
>NZ_JADZAT010000019.1 GCF_020852455.1 Novosphingobium sp. | reverse complement strand
TGCTCGATCAACTCGCCCCCGAATGGGTGACCAGCCAGTGGTTCAACAGCCCGCCGCTGACGCTTGCGGACTTGCGCGGCCGGATTGTCGTGCTGGGCACGTTCCAGATGCTGTGCCCGGGCTGCGTCGCGAATGGCCTGCCGCAATTGCAGCGGGTGGAACAGACTTTCGCCCGAGAGGATGTCGCGGTCGTCGCCCTGCACACGGTGTTCGAGCATCACGCGGCGATGATGCCGGTAGCGCTCGAAGCGTTCCTCCACGAATACCGGATCGGGTTTCCTGTCGGGTTCGATGCCCATGACGATCCGGCTGGGATGCCGATCACCATGCAGCGCTACAACTTGCGCGGCACGCCGTCGCTGGTCCTGATCGACCGGCAGGGACGCCTGCGGCACAGCAGTTTCGGGCACGAGCCGGATCTTGCACTTGGCGCGCTGATCGCGATGCTGCTGGCCGAGGGCGCAGAGGTTGTGGCCAGCAGCGATGGGCAGCAGCCGTATGGCGAGACCTGCCGGGCAGGAGGCGATTGCAGCTGACAGGACATGGCGAATGAGGAACCCGCACGCATTGGCGCCATGATCGCCAGCCAGGGCTGGGCCGCGCTTTCAGGGAGGCAGGTGCGTGCGCTGACCGGGATCGTGCGCGGGCCCGAATGGGATGCTTTCGGCAGAAGCTGGTCCGCGCTGGGTGATGATCGCTACATGGCAGATGGCGGGCGTTACCGGCGCAGGCGTCATGCCGTTCTGGCGCTGACCGATGGTGAAGTTCGCACCTTGCCGCCACGTCCGCATTACCAGAGCCGCGACTACAACTCGCTCAACGGCGGGATCGAGCGCTGGTTCGCGCAAGTGCAGCCCGAGGTGCTCGGCAGCGAAACCTTTCGTACCTTGCTTGCGTTGTGCCGCGACGTTTTTGCGCTGGCGGACGTACCTTGCGAGATCGAGGTTCATCAGTTCCGGATCGAGGCGGGAGAGACTCCCGGGTACCCCACGCCCGAAGGCATGCACCGGGACGGTGTCGATCGGGTCGGTGTATTCCTGATCGAGCGCTACAATGTGGAAGCCGGATCGACCCGTATCGCGATTGATGGCGAAAAGGATATGACCGAATTCACGCTCACCAATCCGCTGGATGCGGTGTTCATCGATGATCGGCGGGTGCGGCATGGGGTGACGCCGATTTCCAGCCTGCTCCCCGGGCGCGAGGCACACCGGGACGTGCTCGTGCTTACGTTCCGCTTCGTCTAAGCGGTGCCGGGAAAGGACAAGGCAGCATGGAAACAAGGATCAGGGGGGTGCTGTCGGGGCGAGTCGCGCCATTTGGCCCCATGGGCGAGCCGAGCGGTTATGCCAAAGCGATCCGCACCGACCGGGTGGAAGTCACCTTGCTTGGCCTCGAGGGGGACGAGCAGGCCGACCTTGTCCACCATGGCGGCGTGGACAAGGCGGTCCATCACTATGCCATCGATCATTACCCGGCATGGATCGCCGAACGGCCGGGACTGACGGCGGCCTTCAGCGAGCCGGGCGCATTCGGGGAAAACATATCGACGCTGGGGTGGCGCGAGGAAACTGTCTGTATCGGCGACCGCTTCCGTATGGGCACGGCTCTGGTCGAAATCAGTCAGGGTCGCCAGCCCTGCTGGAAACTGGGCCACCGTTTCGGCGATCCGGCGATGGTCGATCGCGTGGTCAAAACCGGACGCTGCGGTTGGTACTACCGGGTGATCGAGCCGGGAATGGTCGCTGCGGGCGACATCATCAGGTTGGTGGAACGCTGTCATCCTGACTGGACCGTCGCGCGGACCTTCCGCATCCTGATCGGCAAGGCGCCGACGCGGCGCGATGATATCGCTGAACTTGCCGGGCTGCCTCAGCTATCGGCGTCCTGGCGGGCGCGCTGCCATGCGATGCTCGGCTGATCGTGTGGTCATGCTTTGACCGGCAAAATCCACTGCTATTCGCGCAATCGTCAGAAATCGCAGCCTGCCGTCGAACCGCGCGGCGGATGTCCTTCTTCCAGGTGGATAGTGGCGGTGTAATAGCTTTGCATGTGCCCCAGTGGTGCGGTCTGCTGGTCGACGGTCAGGGTGAACGGCACTCCTTCCGGCGATGTCCCGGCATAAGTGCGCGATCCCGCACCAGCCCCGATCTTTTCGCAGGACATTTCGGTGATGGCGATCTGGCGCAGGCGCAGGGCTCCGGCGATGTCGTAGGGGATTTCTCCGCCCACCTTTGCCCAGTTTACAGAGACAGTGGCGGGCGCGCTGCTTCCCCCTATCGCGACTTCCAGCTGCCCCAGTGTTCCGGTCGCCAGCGCAGGAGGATTTGCTCTTCCAGCCCAGCGGACTCCCGATGCCCGTTGCTTCGTCATCGTTAGCGAGGGCTTGCCACTCCCTGCACCGGGCAGGACCGCCAACAGCATGTCGGCGGCAGGACCGCTTGCCATGACTTTCTGCCAGTTGGTCCGGCATTCTTCGTCAGCCCAGCGGGCTGCACTGGAATCGCGGCGGATCAAGTCCGCGCGGCAACTCGCCAGTGCGCAACGGCGCGCCGCTCCAGGGCTGGAACCTGCCACCGGCGCTTGCCCGGCTGCGTCGCAAGCTCGGCACCGGCGACGAGGCCGACCGGCGGTTCGTGCGTGTGCTGGCGGCAGTGCTGACCGACGGGCTGGATGCGGTCGAAGGCGCGATCCGCGAAGCGCTGGAGGCGGGTGCCGCCAGCGACGAGGTGATCCTCAACATCCTGTCGCGGCGACGCGAGCCGCCGCCGGTTCGCTCGCTCGACGTCGTGGTCGATCTGAAGCTCAACCATCCGCCCATTGCCGATTGCGCGCGCT
>NZ_JADZAT010000018.1 GCF_020852455.1 Novosphingobium sp. | reverse complement strand
CGCGGCCTGACCGGCGTGAAGCTGGTCATCTCCGATGCCCACGAGGGCCTCAAGGGTGCGATCACTCGCGTCATGGGCGCCACCTGGCAGCGTTGCCGCGTCCACTTCATGAGGAACGCCCTGTCCTATGTGCCCAAGGGCCAGAACACCGTGGTTGCCGCGGCGATCCGGCAGGTCTTCCTTCAGCCCGACCAGAAAACGGCCACCCAGGTCTGGCGGCAGGTCGCAGATCAGCTGCGCACCCGCTGGCCCAAGCTCGGCGCCTGCATGGACGAGGCCGAAACCGACGTGCTCGCCTACACCGGCTTCCCCACCCAGCATCGCACGAAATTACACTCGACCAATCCGCTCGAACGGCTGAACAAGGAGGTCAAGCGCCGCGCCGACGTCGTCGGCATCTTCCCGAACGAAGACAGCATCGTTCGCCTCGTCGGCGCAGTGCTGCTCGAGCAGAACGACGAGTGGCAGCTCCAGCACCGCTACATGCAGATCGAAGGCATGGCCGAACTCAATCAACCAATGATCGAGGAGGAAAATCAGCCGCTACACATAACCGCCAAGGCCGCATGACGATGACCCAAGGCCACCGCCAAAATTACACCACGTTGACGGACGCGACCATCCCATCAGGCAAATGATTTTTATTCTGCGTTTAACACAAGAAATTTGCAGTATCTGTCGTTTCGTTTTTGCATGCTCCGGCTGATCGGTAAGGAGGCCGGCTCTGGAATAGGGTCAAATTCCGGCCAAAGTGTCTCCCTTCAATTACCGAGCCTGCAAGCTCAGCTCACGCTTTCAGCTCTTGGGTGTAACCCATACCTCGACTTGTGCCATGAATTTCCCCGCTGCCGGCTTGCCGACATGGACGCGGTCAGCCGTGACAAGCTCCCCGGATGCAAGATTGAACGAGGCCCATGGCTTGGGCATCCGTCCGAACGTCATCTTCTGGATCGGTTGTCCGGTGGCCGAATTCATGATGGTGGCAATGATACTCATCGACGGGCCGGTACCGGGAGGAGCCGCTTTTCGTCTACGGCTGGAACGCAGGTTTTCCACGTTCGGGCAATACGACACCTGTCTGCATGTTCCCGGTAGCTTCACCCAGATTGCTTAAGAGATCGGGGGCTAATGGGTTGGTAGAGGGCCTGCTACCTAGGGAGTTACCTAGCCCAATGATGCTGCGTATGGCCCGGGGATATAGGCAATGCAGGTATCTGAAGATGCAAGGGCAATCCTGAGGTCTGGACTGAAGCAACTGGGTGAGGTCAGCCTGTTTTTCCATCAATCCGCGGCCGGAGATATATCCACATCGCTCGCACGATCCATGGGAGGACGCCGGTCGTGAGGATCAGCGTGGACGATGTCAGCAAGGCGAGATGTTCATCCCTTGCCGCAGCAAGGAGTCGCAGTGCGGTCGAAGCCTGCACGGTGGCAAAGGCCAGCCAAGCGATTGGCAGCATGACGAGTTGCTGGCCGGAATGACCCTGGGTGACTCGGGTCACCATCGCGATGACCAGGCTCAGGACAAAGCCGATGGTGACAAGATGGATCGGCGCCCGGCCTAGAGCAGGTTCGAACATTCCAGTCCATGCGGCCAGGGCAAATGCAGCCGGAGCCCAGGCGAACCCGATCAGCAGGACCCACAGGAGGCCGGGCGCCCGACTGCGCGGCCACCACTTCCACAACATCAATGCTAAGAGGCCGGCGCCAGCAATCTTGCCCCCGGCGGCCAGGGCCGGAAACGCCAGGGCAAATCCCAGCGTGGCCAACACCGCCGACGCCCAGAATGCCCACAAGACCCAGAATGGCCGCCACCGCGCATAGGCGTCCACGACGTTACCAGCGAAGAAGGGGACCATCCGGTGGCAGACGGTCACGAACACGGGAACGACGCACAGGTCCAGAGCAACAAGGTTGGCGATGTGGACGGATAGCGGGTCGAGGGTGGCCAGACCGATGCCTGCGAGGGTCATGCAGCCAAGTCCAAACGTCAGTGCGGCGAGGATCGACCATGCATGCCAGGTGGCGGGGCGGCCTGCGCTCAATTCGAGAATGGCAAGGCGCAGCATCCAGGCCAGCGCCCATATCCAGCCTGCGCCGCCAAGAATGAAGGCGACGGAAATGCCGTGCGGTGCAATGTCGAACAGGCCGAGCCACAGGGCGATTGCGGCGCCCGCGAACGCGGTGCCGACGGGCAGATAGACTGGCCCCGTCGAGTCCGGGAAGCCGAGCCATCGGGGGAAAGTCGTCAACAGGAAGCCAAAGAAGAACGGCGGCAGGACAAGAAACAGCAGGATGGGCGCGTGCAACAGTATGGCGGGGACCGCCTGGGGCAGATTCAGTCCGATTCCCTGCAGGTCGAGCAGCGTCGCGCTCCACCAGGCGAGCACCGCCGCAAGCTGGAAGGCCCCGGTCAGAAAGAGGAGCCGGTGCGGTGCGGCAAACAGTGGCGCGCGTGCTACCACAGGCCGTGGCTCCCGCCGACCGCGCCGCCGAAGGTGACGAGCGAGGCTGCCAGAAGGATGCGATGCATCCGTTCCATGCGCGCGAAGTCCGCTGCCGGGTCGGCCGAATTTTGCATGCGCCGGTGAATGACCAGCGGCTCCAGCACGAACAGCATTAGGCTGAAAATGGCCCAAATCGCGATCATGGCGGCCATCCACCAGTACGTCGGTTCGGAAAATCGGCTCCACAGGTCCGCCCGCCAGGCCATCCAGAAGCCGCTGGCGCCGGCGAGCAGCACCCAGACGCGCGCCTGCGGGGCGAACCCGCCCTCGATCCGCCCAAAGGCGGCAAGCCGTTCGCCCGGCGGGGAATCGCGCCGGATCGCGGGCATGACCACCATCGTCACGAAGGCGACGCCGCCGATCCACAGCAGGATCGACAGGATGTGAACGATGCGGGCATAGATGAAATCAACCATGAATTATCCTCCCGCCGGCTCCTTTGATCAAAGGGGCTTGTCGTCATCGTCGATGAAGATGCGCTGCGCCGCCCCGACCACGTCCTCGTACTGTCCGTTGTTGATTGCCCAGAAGAACAGGCCCAAGCCAAGCGCGCCCAGCGCGATGGAAATGGGGACGAGGAATTCGAGCGCGTTCATCGGACCGCCCTCCAGGCATGCCAACTGGCGTGGCCTAGCCACGGAAAGACGATGATCAGCCCCAGCATCCCCGTGGCGAGCGAGAGGAGGAACAATGCGAGGACGGCAGCACCCCAGACCAGCAGCGCCGGCAGATTATTCCACACCAGCGCCCAGCTTGTGCCCATCGCGGTCAGGGCATCGACCCGCCGATCAAGCATCATCGGGATCGAAAAGGCCGATACCGCGAAAGCAAAGGCGGCGAACAGCCCGCCAACTGCCGTGCCCACCGCCAACATTGCTAGACCGTGCCCGGTCGAGAACAGCATCTGCGCCACGTGATCGAGCCCTGGGAAGGGCCGTACCCCGAAGAACAGCGCGTAAATGATGACCGCGGCGCGCATCCACAGCAGCATCAGCACGCTAAGCAGGGCGCCGGTGAACAGCAATTGCCCGCGCGATGGTGCTTCGGGCAGGACCATCTGGCGCAGGGTGACGTGCCGGCCTTCCTCCAATGCCCTGCTCTTCGCGTAAAGCCCGATGGCGAGAATCGGCGCGAGGATCAGGAAACCGGCGGTCGCCGGGAACAAGGCATAGTCCCATCCGAACAGGATCAGGCCCAGCACGATGCCCAGCGACAAGGCAAAAACGACGAGGCCATAGGCAAGGCTGGCCGCAGGATCGGTCCGCAAATCCCGCCAGCCTGCGCCCAGCCAATCGAACGCGCTGCCAAGTGGCAGGTCACGGCAGTAGGGACTGGTGCGGGGCAGCGGGGGGACGACTGGCGGGATGATCGGCATGATTATTCCCTTCCCACGTCAGCACGACGATCGGGCGGCGCTGAACCCGCTCGGTGCGATTGCGGTTTCACCCGACCGGACATGCGCGACGCAGGCGGGTTGCGAGGATCCGGCCACCATCACCAGATGCACGTTGGCCAGCGCGACCACGAAGAGCGCCAGCAGCGCCAGTCCGGCATAGAAGAAACGGGAGCGGGGCAGCCTCATGGTGCGCTCCCCTTGTCCAGAAGCCAGACCAGCAAAAGCTTGCGATCTACCGCGCTCAGCCGCTCGCCCCAGGCCGGCATCTCGCCGCGCCGGCCATCATGGATGGAGGTATAGACCGACTGGGCATCGCCGCCATAAAGCCAGGTCCGGTCGGCGAGGTCCGGAGCGCCAAGCGACTGGTTGCCGCGCGCATCGGGGCCGTGGCAGGCTACGCAGTTGGCAGCGAAGACGGCGCGTCCCGCTGCCACCGATTTCGCGCCTGCACCGCGCGCCACCCCCGGATCGGTCAGAGATCGCACGTAATCGGTCACCGCGATGACGGCATCGTTATCCAGTATCCCGTCGCGCCCGAATGCCAGCATCTGGCTCGCGCGGCTGTTCGTGGCGGCGGGGCTGTTGATTCCGACGGCGATGGTCTCGGCGATCTGGTTGGGTGATCCGCCCCAGAGCCAATCGCCATCGATCAGATTGGGAAAACCCTTGTTCCCGCCTGCGTCGCTTCCGTGGCAGGCTGCGCAATTGTCCCCGAACAACCGGTGCCCGTCGTCGCGCACCGCCTTCATCAGGGTCGGATCAGCCCGGATCTGCTTGACGTCGAGCGCGGCGATGCGGCTTGTCCCACTGGCTCGGTCCTCGTTGGCCCTGGTCACCTGCCGCGTAACGATGGCGCGCTGGTCGGTACCGAGCAGGCCTTGCGTGTAGGTCCGTCCAAGCGGCCACGCGGGCATTAGCACCCAGTAGACGACCGCAAACAAGCCGGTGGCGATCAGGAAGAACCAGACCGGCCAGGGCACGGGCGTGTTGAGTTCCTTGATGCCGTTCCACTCGTGCCCGGTGGTCTGGTGCCCGCTGTGGGGATCACGTTCGCTCACGCCCATGGCTCGTCCTCGTCCTCAACGACGTCCCGCGCGGCCTGGTCGAAGCGATCCCGGTTGGCTGGCCAGAAGGCATAGGCAAGCACGGCCAGCGCCATGACGAGCAGGTAAAACAGCCCGAACGACTTGGCGAAGACGACGACAAGATGGTGGGAGACGTCCATGCGCTATCTCCCGCTTGCCTTCGCGTTCTGCGGCGCCTTGGCCGCATCGCTCAGCTTGCCCAGGATCTGGAGATAGGCGACCAGTGCGTCCATCTCGGTCACCGTCTGCTGCTGTCCGTCGAATGCGCGGACCTGCGTTGCCTCGCCGTAGCGCTTGAGCAGTCCGGCAGTGTCGCCATCGGGCGAGGCCTGGGCCACCGCGTCGGCGCTCGCGTTGGCAATCATCGCGTCGGTATAGGGCACACCGACAGTGCGCATGGCACGCAAGTCGTCGCCTAGGTGTTCGACTGACAACTGCGTGGTGGTAAGCCAGGGATAGCGCGGCATGATCGATTGCGGCACCACCCCGCGCGGGTTGGCAAGGTGCATGACGTGCCACTGGTCGGAGTACTTGTCGCCGATGCGGGCGAGGTCTGGACCGGTGCGCTTCGAGCCCCATAGCATCGGATGATCGTATTTCGATTCCACCGCGAGCGAGTAGGGGCCGTAGCGCTCCACCTCGTCCTGCAGGGTTCGGATCATCTGCGAATGGCAAGCATAGCAGCCCTCACGGATGTAGATGTTGCGCCCGGCCAGTTCGAGCGGGGCATAGACCCGCATCTGCGGATCGGTTTCGACGGTTTCATCGATTGTGAACAGCGGGGCGATCTCGATCAGGCCCCCGATGCTGGCCACAACGATGATCGCCAGCACAAGGCGGAGGGATTTGCGTTCGAGGCGGTAGTGGGTCTGGAACATGGCTGCCTATTCCGCCGGTAGCAAGCTGGGGAGGGGCTGGCCGTCTGCCACGCTAACGGCACCGGGCGATGGCGTGACTATGGTCTTCCAGATGTTCCAGCAGGCGATCACCGCGCCGATCAGGAACAGCAGGCCACCGATCGCCCGCGCGATGTAATAGGGGTGCATCGCCTCCACCGTGTCGAGGAAGGAATAGCTGAGCGTCCCGCCGTCATTGTAGGTGCGCCACATCAGGCCCTGGATGATGCCCGAGTTCCACATCGAGAAGACGTAGATCAGCGTACCGGCCATCGCGAGCCAGAAGTGCCACTCCACCAGCGCGGGGGAATGCATGGCATCGCGCTTCCACAGCCACGGCACCAGCGCATAGATCGAGCCGAAAGTGATCAGCGCAACCCAGCCCAGCGCGCCGGCGTGGACATGGCCAATCGTCCAGTCGGTATAGTGCGACAGCGAGTTGACCGAGCGGATTGCCATGAACGATCCCTCGAAGGTCGACAGGCCGTAGAATACCGCCGCCATCATCATGAAGCGCAGTGTGGCATCGCTGCGCACCCGGTCCCAGGCGCCGTTGAGGGTGAGCAGGGCGTTGGCCGCCGCGATCCACGAGGGGATTAGCAGCATCAGCGAGAACGTCATGCCCAGCGTTTGTACCCATTGCGGCAGGGCGGTGTAATGCAGGTGGTGCGATCCCGCCCACATGTAGAAAAAGGTGATCCCCCAGAAGCCGACGATCGACATCCGGTAGGAATAGATCGGCCGCTCGGCGCGCTTGGGCAGGAAGTAATACAACATGCCAAGGAAGCCGGCGGTCAGGAAGAAGGCAACGGCGTTGTGCCCGTACCACCACTGGGTCATCGCGTCCTGCACGCCGGAAAACAGCGAATAGCTCTTGGCTCCAGCAAACGACGCGGGCACTGCCAGGTTGTTGACAATGTGGAGGATCGCGACGACGAGGATGAAGGCCAGGTAATACCAGTTGGCAACGTAAATGTGCGGTTCCTTGCGCCGCGCCAGCGTGCGCAGGTACAGCACCAGATAAGTCACCCAGACCACGACCAGCCAGACATCTGCGTACCATTCGGGTTCCGCATATTCCTTCGACTGGGTGATGCCGAGAAGATAGCCGCTGACCGCGATCAGGCAGAACAGGTTGTAGCCCAGCAGCACGAACCACGGGCTCAACTGGTCGGGCAAGCGCGCGCGCGAGGTGCGCTGCATGACATGGAACGATGTGGCGATCAGCGCATTGCCGCCAAAGCCGAAGATGACGCCGGTGGTGTGGACCGGCCGCAGGCGTCCGAAACTGGCCCAGGCGGAATTGAAGGTCAGGTCTGGATAGGCGAGCAGCCAGGCCACCCAGTCGCCTACGAACATGCCGACCACCGCCCAGCCCATGGCGAGGATGATTCCGGCTTTGGTTGGATCGTCGTAATAGTGTTCCAGGCGGGAAGAGGGTGGCTCGGCGTCGAAGTATCCGCGCAGCAAGGCGACCATTACACCCAAGGCATACAGCATCACGAGATAGCCATGGAAGCCCATCGGATCGCTGCGCGTGGCTGTCGACGCCGCCATGACGACACCAGCACCCAGCAAGGCAAACAAAATGGCAAGTGCGCCGGTTCGCTCGCTGGTCGTGAGTGCAGAAACCACGAATTGCCTCCATGTCGTTAGACCATGAGCGGGTTAGCAGAAAAAAGGCATCTTACATACCAATTTAACAATGAAATTATTCGTCTCTGCCAAACATTTTTCCAATGTGTGGGCTAGGAACTCGCAGTGACCTGAACTGATCAGTGCGTGACCATCGCCTGCAGTTCCATTGAAAGGCAACGATCATCGTCGAGCGTAACAGAGGCGGCAAGGCCGCCGCGCAAGGTGGCGCAGAAGGAGCGCCTGCTCGACGTTCTCATCCCCCTCTGCAACCCGGTGATCGGGCCACCGCCTATCCCCGCTTCATCGTGGTCAAATCTAAAACAGATTTTAGACCACTCAGAAGGGGGCCGGTCAACGCCGGCAGGAGAGATACTCCGCCACGAGGAACGCGCGCGATCAATGGGAACTGGCCAATGCCAGGCGCCTCGCGAAATCGTGGAATCGTTCGTGGGTGCCGGGCGGATTGCGCGCTTCAACTTCGGTGAACTGGACGAAAAGCCGTTCGCGATCCTTCGCGGGAATCAAACGGGCGGCCATGGGAAACACCATGTCATCTTCTTTCCAGATGTGATCGGGATAGAGACGCTCGATCGCTTCGATTGCTGTTGTGATCTTGTCGCCCCCATCGCGCTCGCCAGCGTGATAGGCATCGATGGCATCGCTGAGTTGACCTGCGAGGAGTCGGCCTTTCTTGTGCTCGTGGAGCAGGGCATCCAGCGGGCAACCGTGAAGGGGAACCCCATGCGCGACGAGCGCTGGAAAAAGGAGTTCTTCTTCCTTGGCGT
>NZ_JADZAT010000017.1 GCF_020852455.1 Novosphingobium sp. | reverse complement strand
GCATCAGGAAGGCCGCTGGCGGCGTCGCGTCGCTTGCAGGGGCAACCAGCCCCTGCTGCACGCCGCTCCTATCCAGCGGCCTTCCTGATGCGATGACGATGCCTCCACCTAATCAGGACAGGCTCTAGCCTGCGAGCTGGCTGAAATCGGTCAGCGCGGCATCCTTCAGGCCGCGCCAGATCCGCACGGCCTGCACGGTTTCGGGCACGTCGTGGACGCGCAGCAATTGCACCCCGGCGTCCATCCCCTTGACCGCCAGCGCGACACTGCCCCCCAGCCGCTGGTGCGCGGGGGCCTCGTTCGACAGCGCGCCGATCATCCGCTTGCGGCTGGCGCCCAGCAGGATCGGCTGGCCCAGCGCATGGAACAACGGCAGGGCATTGAGCAGGGCCAGATTGTCTGCCACCGATTTGCCGAAGCCGATGCCGGGATCGAGCACGATCTTCTCGCGCGCGATCCCCGCCGCCAGCGCGGCATCGCGCCGCGCGGCCAGCCAGTCGAACACGTCGAGCGCCACATCGGCATAGGCCGCGTTGGCATGCAGGTCCTCACCCTCGCCCGGCGCGTGCATCAGCACCACCGGCGCGCCGCTGCGCGCGGCAAATTCCAGGCTGCGCGGATCGTGGCGCAGCGCCGAAACGTCATTGATCACATGGGCTCCGGCCTTGAGCGCGGCCTCCATCACCCCCGGGCGGCGCGTATCGATGCTGATCGCCGCGCCGGCAGCAGCCAGCCGCTCGATCGCCGGGATCACGCGCTTCAGCTCGTCACCTTCCCACACTGCGGCCGCGCCCGGCCGGGTGCTTTCGCCGCCAACGTCGATCAAGGCCGCGCCAGCCTCAAGCATGGCGGCGGCATGGGTATTGGCAACTTCGGGATCGTCCATGAACTGCCCGCCGTCCGAAAAACTGTCGGGCGTGACGTTGAGGATCCCCATCACTTGCGGCTGGTCGAGCCGGATCGTGCGTTCCCCGCATTGCAGCGGGGCATGGCTGTGCTGGAGGTCTTCAAATTGTTGCTGCACCGCATCGGGCAGGCCCGGCAGCGCGGCGCGCAGTTCGCCCAGCGAATAGCGCGTGCGCGCGGCAACCTTGCCGCCGCTGCGTTCGATCAGCGCGAACCGGCTGGCATAGACCAGCCCGCCCGCCAGCCGCAGCGCCTCGCCCTCTTCGGACTGCGGCGATTCAGCCAGCGCGATGGGGCGGAGGTAGTGGGTAATAGTCATGTGCCTGCCTTACCAACCAATCTCGTCACCCTGAACTTGTTTCAGGGTCCATCGTGAGGCCAGCTCCTTGGCCAAGAGAGACAGCAAACCGTGAGGATAGCATCCTTACACCGGGCTTTGAACGATGCTGAACCATGGACCCTGAAACAAGTTCAGGGTGACGATGACTTTCAGAGGTGAAAATGACCTCAATCCTCGGTCGCCAGCAGATAGAGCTGCCGGATCGCGTCGATCGGCTTGAGCTCGCCCTCGTGCTCGATGTGCCAGAAGGTCCAGCCGTTGCAGCTGGGCGCGCCTTGCAGCTTGGCGCCAAGCCCGTGGATTGAGCCGCTGTCGGTACCGCTGACCAGCGAGCCATCGGCCCGCACGGTCGCTTTCATCCGCCGCTTCTTGTCGGTGATGATCGTGCCGGCAGCGATCCAGCCGGTTTCGATCAGCGTGCCGAAGGCCACCTTGGGCGCGGCCTTGGGGCTTTGCATGGTGGTCAGCGCGCTTTCGTCGAGCGGCAGCGCCAGTTCGATCCGTTCCAGTGCGGCTTCGCGGTAATTGCTCTCACGCTCGCAGCCGATCCATTCGCGGCCCAGCCGCTTGGCCACCGCGCCGGTGGTGCCGGTGCCAAAGAACGGATCGAGCACCACATCGCCCTTGTTGGTGGTGGCCAGCATCACCCGGTAGAGCAGCGCCTCAGGCTTTTGGGTCGGGTGGACCTTGGAGCCGCCCTTCTTGAGCCGTTCCTGGCCCGAGCAGATCGGCAGCACCCAGTCCGAGCGCATCTGCAGCTCGTCATTGAGCGTCTTCATCGCGCGGTAGTTGAAAGTGTACTTGGCCTTTTCCCCCATCGAGCACCAGATCAGCGTTTCATGCGCGTTGGTGAAGCGGGTACCCTTGAAATTGGGCATCGGGTTGGACTTGCGCCAGACGATGTCGTTGAGGATCCAGAACCCCATGTCCTGCATCATCGCGCCCAGGCGGAAGATGTTGTGATAGCTGCCGATCACCCAGATCGAGCCATTGGGCTTCAGCACCCGGCGCGCTTCGGTCAGCCATTCGCGGCTGAACTTGTCATAGGCGGCAAAGCTGTCGAACTGGTCCCAGTGATCGGTCACGGCATCGACATGGCTGCCATCCGGACGCGAAAGATCGCCGCCCAGCTGCAGGTTGTAGGGCGGATCGGCAAAGATCATGTCAACGCTGTCGGTCGGCAGTGAGCGCATCGCCTCCACGCAGTCGCCATCGAGGATCCGGCCGACCGGCAGATCGGGCCGCACCACCTCTTTCGCGGCGCGCAGGCGCGCCTTCTCACCGACCAAAAGCTGTCCCATAGTACTCTGCAATTCCCCAAAAGTTATCCACAGGGTGAGTCCTCGGGAGTCCCGCGTCAAGCGGAAACTCGCTGGAATCCTAGGGATTCATGGTCACCAAAAGGTTAACAAGGGGCGGAACGGAACGGGACCGGCACAGGATGTGGAGTCTCTGGATTCGCGCGGGACTCTAGATGTGGTGGTGTGGCTTTGCGGACTCGATCTGCATTTTTCTTCACCTCCCCCTTGATGGGGGAGGGATACCATAGCTTGGCAGCTTGCTGCCTAGCGCAGGTTGGGTGGGGGTGATTTGGCGAACGAGCGCAGGGCCTGTCGGCGAAATCACCCCCATCCAGGCTACGCTAGCGGGCAAGCCCGCAAGCTGCGCCATCCTTCCCCCATCAAGGGGGAAGGAGACTTAGAACATCACCAGTTGCGCCACCGGGGCAAAGCTCTTGCGGTGAAGCGGCGTCGGCCCATGCCGGCGAAGCGCCGCCAGGTGTTCGGCGGTGCCATAGCCCATGTTGCGCTCCCAGCCGTAGTGCGGATGCGCCAGCGCGGCGGCCTGCATCACCCGGTCGCGGTGCTCCTTGGCCAGGATCGAGGCGGCGGAAATGCACGGCTCCAGCGCATCCCCGCCAACGATCGCGCGGGCTTGCCAGCGCCATTCGGGCACCCGCCCGGCGGGGGTCTTGTTGCCGTCGATCAGCACTTCGCCGGGTTCATCCCCCAGCTCGGCCACCAGCGCGCCGACCGCGCGGGTCATCGCCAGCATGGTCGCGGCGAAGATGTTGATCCGGTCGATCTCGTCCGCCTCGATCACCCCCAGCGCCCAGCGGCAGCTCTGCTGGATCAGCGGCTCAAGCCGCGCGCGCTTTTTGGCCGACAGCTTCTTGGAATCGTCGAGCCCGGCGGGCGCATCGGGACCGAGCAGACAGGCAGCCGCCACCACCGGCCCCGCCAGCGGCCCGCGCCCGGCCTCATCGACGCCGATCACATATGCCCCCTTGGCAAGCGATTGAATGTGACCCAGATTGGCAGCCATGCGCAGCAAACTCCTGACCGCCCTATCCCCCCTCGCCCTCTTCGCCGCAAGTTGCGGCCAAAGCGCCGCCGGGGATAGCCCGCCCGTGGTGCGCGTTGAGGAAGACGCCTTCAAGGTTGAGGTGCTGGGCACTTTCGATGAGCCATGGGCCATGGCGGTTCTGCCGCGTGGGACGAATATCCTGGTCACCGAAAAGGCCGGCAGACTAAAGCACTGGGACGGAAGCCGCGTAGCGACCACGCTGGAACTTCCCGGCATCGACTATGGCGGCCAGGGCGGACTGGGCGACGTTGCCCTTGCTCCGGATTTCGAACGCAGCGGCCTGATTTACCTCAGCTGGGTCGAAGCCGGGCCGGACAATACGCGCGGCGCCGTTGTTGCGCTGGCCCAGCTGGACAAGGATCGGCTGGCCTGGCTCCAGCCGCCCAGGATCATCTGGCGCCAGACTCCCAAGGTTACCGGCAAAGGCCACTATTCGCACCGCATCGCCTTTTCGCCCGATGGCAAATACCTGTTCGTCTCCTCGGGCGATCGGCAGAAGTTCACGCCTGCCCAGGATCTCTCGGTCAACCTGGGCAAGATCGTCCGCCTCAATCTCGACGGCACGCCTGCCCCCGGCAATCCCTTTGCCGACAAGGGCGGGGTTTCGGCTGAGATCTGGTCCTATGGCCACCGCAACGTGCTGGGCCTGCAGTTCGATGCCCAAGGCCGCCTGTGGGATCTTGAACATGGTCCGGCGGGCGGGGACGAGCTCAATCTGGTCAAGCCCGGGCAGAACTATGGCTGGCCGCTGGTTTCGGACGGTGATCATTATGACGGCAAGCCGATCCCGCGCAATGCCACCCGCCCCGATCTGGCCCAGCCGGGGATCAGCTGGAACCCGGTGATCGCACCGGGCGATTTCATCTTCTATTCGGGCAAGATGTGGCCCGAATGGCAAGGCCAGGCTCTGATCGCGGGCCTGGGCAGCGGCGGTCTGGTCCGGGTGCGGATCGATGGCGAGAAGGCCAGCGAGCAGGCGCGCTATCCGCTGGGCAACCGGATCCGCGAAATTCGCGAGGCGCCCGATGGCTCGCTCTACGTGCTGGAAGACGGCAAGGGCGGCCGCCTGCTGCGGCTTTCGCGCAAATAGCATCGACAAAGCCCCCCCGTGCCCCTAACGCGCGCGGCCAATGTCCCAGGCCACGCTCATCCCGCTCGACAATGTCGATCCCGCGCTGATCGAAGCGCTGCTCGACCGTGCGTTCGAGCCGGAGCGCCGCCAGCGCACCGCCTACAAGCTGCGCGACGGGGTGGACTGGCTGCCCGGCCTGTCATTCGCCGCGATCGATGCGAGCGAACACCTGGTCGGCACGATCCAGTGCTGGCCGGTGGCGCTGACCGATCCCGAAGGGCGCCGGCATCCGCTGATCCTGGTCGGTCCGGTCGCGGTCGATCCGGCGGCGCAGGGCGCGGGCTATGGCAAGGCGTTGATGAGCGCGAGCCTTGCCGCGCTCGATCCGCGCGCGCCCTTGCCGCAGGTGATGATCGGCGATCCCGAATACTATGGCCGCTTCTGGGGCTTTACTGCCGAACATACCGGCGGCTGGCAGCTCCCCGGTCCGTGGGAGCCGCGCCGCCTGCTGGTGCGCTGCGACAATCCGGCGGTGCTGCCGCGCGAAGGCGCGCTGGGGCCCTGGGTGGGTTAGAGAATACTCGCACAAAGACACAAAGGCACAAAGAAGACTGCCGCGACCGAAGGTTGCCGTCAGCATCTGCTAAAGGCCAGCAATGGATTGGAAACCGGCTTCGCCGGATCGCCTTTGTGCCTTTGTGTCTTTGTGTCTTTGTGCGAGTATCATTGTCCCCAGCGCAACGATCTGGCATCGCCCTTTCGTGCCCTATGAACCGCCGCCCGAACTTGCCTCGCTTTCGCTGGAGGAAATTGCCGCGCTGCAGGCGCAGCGCAAGCTGCCGCCGGTCGAGCAGTGGCGGCCCACGAATGTCTCGGACAGCCTGATGACGATCCGCGCCGATGGGCGCTGGTTTCATGATGGCGGCGAGATCAGGCGCGCGGCGATGGTTCGCGCTTTCGCCAGCCTGCTGTGGCGCGACCCGGAGGGGCAGCACTGGCTGGTCACCCCGCACGAAAAACAGGCGATCGCGGTCGAGGACGCGGCCTTCATGGCCACCGATGTGATGCGCCAGGGTGATGCGCTGGCCTTTCGGCTCAACACCGACGATCTGGTGCTGGCCGGGCCCGACCACCCGCTGGTGGCGCGCGGCGATCCCGAGCTGCCGGCGCTTTACCTGAGCGTGCGCCACGGCACCGATGCCCGGATCAACCGCAGCACCTGGCTGCAACTGGTCGAACTGGCCGATGCCGATCTGGCAGTCACCAGCCAGGGCGCAACCTTTTCACTGGTTCCGGCATGAGCCTGATCGAACGCCTCACCCGGCTCCACGCCGAAGGCCATGCCGCGCCGATCGAGCACCGCGACGAGGTGGAGTTTGCCGCCGAAACGCTGCGCCCCGCCGCCGTGCTGGCAGCGATGACCGAACGCGACGATCGCCCTGGCTTCCTGCTGATCCACCGTCCGTCCAACATGCGCTCGCACCCCGGCCAGGTCGCCTTTCCCGGCGGCAAGATCGATCCCGGTGAAAGCCCGGAGGAGGCCGCGCTGCGCGAAGCCTATGAGGAACTGGGCATCCGGGAGCGCGACGTGACCGTGATCGGCACCAGCGATACCTATCGCACCGGATCGGGCTATGCGATCACTCCGGTACTGGCGGTGGTCCCGCCCGATATCGAACTGCACCCCAGCCCGACCGAAGTGGCGGCCTGGTTCGAGGCCCCGGTCGATTTCGTGTTCGATCCCGCCAACCACACGCATCATTCGGGATTTTGGCAGGGTCGAACAAGAAGCTATATCGAGATCCTATGGCAGGAACACCGGATCTGGGGCGTGACCGCGGGGATCATCGCCAACCTGGCGAAAAGGATCGCGTGGTGATGGAATTAGTGCACGCGGAGACGCGGAGACGCGGAGGCTTCCTTGTCGCGGCGGAGCCGCTTGAAATTCATCTGACGTCGCCTGATCAACCAGTCCATTCGGGTAGAGGCCTGCGGCCAGCCCCAAACCCTCCGCGCCTCCGCGCCTCCGCGTGAACCCGCCCATGACCATCCTCCCCCCCGCCCCCTGGCGCGAACGCAAGGATCTGGCCGCGCTGATCGCTGCATTGGGCCCGGGCCAGGCGCGCTATGTTGGCGGGGCGGTGCGCGATACCCTGCTGGGCCAGCCGGTGAAGGACATCGACGTCGCGACCCCGCTGGAACCCAAAGAGGTTATGCGGCGGCTCAAGGCGCATGCGATCCAGGCGATCCCCACCGGGATCGAACACGGCACCGTCACCGCGGTACTGCCTGAGGGCAATGTCGAGATCACCACGCTGCGCCATGACGTTTCAACCGATGGCCGCCGCGCCACGGTGGCCTTCGCGCAGGACTGGCAGGACGACGCCGCCCGGCGCGATTTTACCATCAACGCGCTCTATGCCGATCCCGCCAGCGGCGAGCTGTTTGACTGGTTCGGCGGTCTCGCCGATCTTGAAGCACGCCGGGTGCGCTTCATCGGCGATGCCCATCAGCGGATCCGCGAGGATCACTTGCGGATCCTGCGCTACTTCCGGTTCCAGGCGAGGTTTGGCTCGCAACCTGCCGATGCAGAAGCGGAATTGGCGATTTCAAACCTCAAGGCCACGCTCAAGGGCCTGTCGCGCGAGCGCGTGGGCATGGAGATGATGAACCTGCTCGGCCTGCCCGATCCGGCCCCCACCGTGGCGCGGATGGCGCAGCTGGGGGTGCTGGATGTGGTCCTGCCCGAAGCTGATGTTGCCGCACTGGCCGCGCTGACCGCCGAAGAACGCAAGCAGGAGATCGCGCCCGATGCGCTGCGCCGCCTGGCCGCGCTGTTGCCGCCCGAGGCGCCGCTGGCCGAGGCCGTCGCCAGCCGCTTTCGCCTGTCCGGCGCGCAGAAAAAGCGTCTGGCCCTGGCGGCAGGGCGAAACTCAGATCCTCCCCCTGTGGGGGAGGTGGCATCGCGCAGCGATGACGGAGGGGGCAAGCCGGGCAACACTCCCACTCCGTCAGGCCTGCGGCCTGCCACCTCCCCCACAGGGGGAGGATCGATCGATCCCCGCGCCCTGGCCTATCGCCTGGGCCGCGACGCCGCGCTTGACCGGCTGCTGCTCGCGGGCGCCAGCGTGGCCGCGCTGAAAGACTGGCAAATTCCCGCCTTCTCCCTGAAGGGCGGCGCGATCGTCGCGCGCGGGGTCAAGGCCGGACCCGAAGTGGCCCGCGTCCTCCAGGCGGTCGAAGCGCGCTGGGTGGCCGAAGGCTTCCCCGATGACACCCGCATCGCCGCGTTGCTCGATGCCGAACTGGAAGGCCGAAAATGAAGGGCGAACCACCGCTCCACGAATGGCTGCTGGGCCAGCCGCTGGTGCTGCTGGCACTGGCCGGACTGGTCATGGCCGCGCTCGGCTGGCGGCTTGAGGCGCGGCAGAGCCGGCTGGGCGATCACCTGCGCACACTGGGCTTTGGCGCGCTGGGGCTGGCCGTGGCGCTGATCGTGATCGACGCCGCGCGCAGCACCAGGGGTTCGGACTTTGCCCTGCAGCTGACCCCGGCCAGCGAGGTGCAGGTGGTGGGCCAGGAAACCGTGATCCCGCTGGGACCGGACGGGCATTACCGCGCCATCGCCCGGATCAACGGCCACGACATTGCAGTGATGATCGATACCGGTGCGACCTTCACCAGCCTTGAGGAAAGTCAGGCCGCGCAGCTGGGCCTGGCTCCCAATCCCGGGCGGCTGCCCAGTCAGATGGAAACCGCCAACGGCACGGTTTTTGCCCGTTTTGGTCTGGCGCAGGACTTCCAGCTCGGCTCGATCAAGGCGCGCAATCTTGATGTGGCGATCATGCCGGATACCAACAGCACGCTGGCAGTGGTGGGGATGAACCTGCTCTCGCAGCTATCCACCTGGCGGGTCGAGAACGACCGGCTGGTGCTGACCCCCAAGCGCTAGGCTTGCCTAGCCGAACTTGTTATCCCGCGGGAAGCCGGTCGGCGGCAGGCGTCCCGCTGCGCCGCGGGCGACCTTCCACAACCGCATGTCGCTTTCGGTGCGGGTCCGGCCGCTGTCGCCGCCCATCTTCCAGCTGAGCCCGTCTTCCAGCTTGAGCGTGGTCGCATCGGCCAGTCCGCCGTCGCGGTAACGCTGGAGCGTGACGCCCTGCCCCTTGGCCAGCACCGGCAGCTCCTCAAGGCTGAAGATCACCAGCTTGCGGTTGTCGCCCACCACGGCGACGTGATCGTGCTCGGCGGGGACTTCGCGCACCACCGCCAGCTTGACCCCCGGCTTGGTGGTCATCACCCCCCGGCCCTTGCGGGTTTCGGCCAGCAATTCATCCGCCTCGGCGGCAAAGCCGCGGCCCATGTTGCTGGCCAGCAGCAGCTGCGCCTTGGGCCGATAGACCAGCAGCGCGACGATTTCCGCGCCGGCATCGATATCAAGCATGGTCCGGATCGGCTCGCCAAAGCCGCGTGCCGAGGGCAGCTTGTCGCAGCCCAAGGTATAGAACCGGCCGTTGTCGCAGGCGACCAGCAGCTTGTCGGTGGTCTGCGCGTGCAGCGCATAGGCCGGGCCATCGCCTTCCTTGAACTTGAATTCCTTGTCGAGCGCTTCGTGCCCCGAAGCGCCGCGGATCCAGCCCTTGGCCGAAAGGATCACCGTGACCGGCGCCTTTTCGATCATCGCGTCCATGCTGAATTCGACCGTCGGCGCGGCTTCGGCAATGGTGGTGCGGCGGCGGCCCAGCGCGGTATCCTCGGCATAGTCCTTGCGCAGCGTCGCCAGGTCGCGCTTCAGCCGGGTGCGCTGGCGGGCCGGGCTGTCGAGCAGCTTCTGCAGCTCTTCCTGTTCGGCCAGCAGTTCGCTGTGTTCGCGCCGCAGTTCCATTTCCTCAAGCTTGCGCAAGCTGCGCAGCCGCATGTTGAGGATCGCTTCGGCCTGGCGATCGGTCAGCATGAATTCGGCCATCATCACCGGCTTGGGCTCATCCTCGGTGCGGATGATCTCGATGATCCGGTCAAGGTTGAGGTAGGCGATGATATAGCCGTCAAGCAGTTCGAGCCGCGCGGCGATCTTGTCCAGCCGGTGCTGGCTGCGACGGATCAGGATGTCGATCTGGCTCTTGATCCATTCGAGCAGCAGCAGCCGCAGCGAAAGCACGCCGGGGGTACGGGTATCATCCAGCACGTTGAGGTTGAGCCCGAAGCGGCTTTCAAGGTCGGTCAGCTTGAACAGCGATTCCTTGAGCAGTTCGGGATCGACGTTGCGGCTTTTGGGGACGAAGACGATGCGGATCTGCTCGTCGCTTTCGTCGCGCACGTCTTCCAGGATCGGCAGCTTCTTGTCCGCAATCAGCTGGGCGACCTGCTCGATCAGCTTGCCCTTGGCCAGCTGATAGGGGATTTCGGAGATCACCAGCTGCCACTGGCCGCCGCCCAGCCGCTCGATCCCGGTCTCTTCCCAGCTGCCATCGGGATTGCGCCCGGTCGAGAAGCGCCCGCGCACGCGCAGCGCGCCCTTGCCGGTTTCGTAGGCCTTCGAAATCGCCGCAGCGCTTTCCACCACCAGCCCGCCGGTGGCGAAATCCGGCCCCTTGAAGTGCTGCATCAGCTCTTCGTGTTCGGCGCTGGGGTTGTCGATCAGCAGCAGCGTGGTGTCGATGATCTCGGCCACGTTGTGGCTGGGGATGTTGGTGGCCATGCCCACCGCGATCCCGCTCGATCCGTTGGCGAGCAGATTGGGGAACAGCCCGGGGAAGATCTCGGGCTCTTCCTCCTCGCCGTTGTAGGTCGGGATGAAATTGACCGTGCCTTCATCCAGCCCGGCCATCAGCTGGATCGCGGTCTTGGTCAGCCGCGCTTCGGTATAGCGATAGGCGGCAGCGTTATCGCCGTCGATGTTGCCGAAGTTGCCCTGCCCCTCGACCAGCGGATAGCGCAGGCTGAAATCCTGGGCGAGCCGGACCATCGCGTCATAGACCGAGGCATCGCCGTGCGGGTGGTACTTGCCGATCACGTCGCCAACCACGCGGGCCGACTTCTTGAAGGCATCGTTGGGGTTGAGCTTGAGCTGCCGCATCGCCCACAGCAGGCGGCGGTGCACCGGCTTCAGCCCGTCGCGCAGATCGGGCAGCGAGCGCGCGGTGATCGTCGAAAGCGCATAGACCAGGTAGCGCTCGGACAGCGCCTTGTCGAAGGAGACGGGTTCGATCGGATCTGAATCGGAGGGGGTGTCGGCAGTCATTGGCCAAGGCCCCTAGCAGGAGCGGATTCCCGGCCCAAGCGGGACTTGGCCCTTTTCCATAGGGAATTGGTGGCACCGGCCTGCTTGCATCACAATCTCAACTAATGTAATAGTATCTCATTACATAACTACAGGAGGGATGCGATGAGAGCCAAATTGATTGGAGGATTGGTGGCGCTGGGTGCGGTTTCGGCAATCGCGCTGGCCTTTTCGAGCAGCTTTCGCCCGGCAGAAGCCCCGCAGATGATGCGCGCGGCCACGATGGACGTTGCCGCGCCGCAGAACAAGTTCGGCTTTGCCGAGGCAATGAACCCCGTCTCTGCCCCCCCGGCCGTGGCCGCGCAGGCAGCGGCAGCCGATGCCACTGCTGCAGCAGAGGAAGCCGCGGCGGCGCTCGATATTCCCAAGAGCGACATCCCCAAGGGGATCGAACCGGGTTCCCTCGTGAGCGGACTGCCCAGGATCGCCTACACCTACAACTATGCCTACCGCCTCGGCACCGACGAGATTTCCGGGGTCCAGCGCCGCCATGCCGATCTGTGCGAACGGCAGGGGCCGCGGGTCTGCCGGATTCTGGCGCTCGAACAGGGCGGCGATGAAGGCGACTATGCGCGCGGCACCTTGGTGCTGGCGGTCGCATCCGATCGGGCGCGCGGTTTTGGCAGCGAACTGGCGCGCAGCGTCGAAGCGGCGGGCGGCAAGGAAGTGGGCGCTTCGATCAGCGGCGAAGACCTGTCGAAGCAGATCGTCGATACCCAGGCCCGACTGCGCGCCCGCACGCTGCTGCGCGACCGGCTGATGGAAGTGCTGGCCACCCGGCGCGGCACGGTTGCCGAACTGGTCGAGGCCGAGCGCGGCGTTGCCCAGGTCAACGAGGAGATCGACGAAGCCCGCAGCTGGCTGACAGAGATGCAGGGCCGGGTCGAATTCAGCCGGCTGACGATCGCCTATTCCGCCACAGTCCCCAGCGAGGGCGGGTTCGCCGCGCCGGTGCGCAGCACGCTTGGCTCGCTTGGTTCGATCCTGGGCACCATGCTGGCCATGGCGATCGTGCTGGCGACAGTTCTGGTCCCGGTCGGCCTGGTCGTCTGGGGCGGTCGCAAGCTGTGGCTGCGCTATCGTCCTGCGCCGGTGGCCGTGGCCGAGGGCTGATCAGCGCCGCTGCATGTCGCGGCTTTCGCCGGGGATCCGCACTTCCAGTCCGTCCAGCGCCTCGCCCAGCACGATCTGGCAGGCCAGCCGGCTGGTCGGGCGGACCCCGGCGGCCAGATCGAGCATGTCTTCCTCGTCCTCGCTGGCGGGGTCCAGCCGGTCAAACCATTCGCGCAGGACGATGACGTGGCAGGTCGAGCAGGCCATCTGCCCTTCACAGGTGCCCTCCAGCGGCATGCCGGCGGCCTGCGCCACCTCGAGCAGCCGGTCACCCGCGCGGCCCTCGGCCTCGACGCGCTGCCCTTCGGCGGTGACGAATGCAACCTTGACCATCAGACCCCCTGTGCCTCTGCTGCCGCCTCAATCGCACGGCAGGCCGTTTCGACTTCCTCGGCCGTGGTATAACGCCCGAAGCCCAGCCGGATCGAATTGCGCGCCTGCCTGGCCTCCAGCCCGATCGCGCTCAGCACCCGGCTCGGCGCGCCGGTGCCGCTGCCGCAGGCCGATCCGGCCGAGAACGCCAGATTGCGGCAATCGCTGAGCAGGCGCGGAAAATTGAGTCCATCGAGCCGCAGGTTGAGATTGCCCGGCCAGCGCGACTGTTCGCTGCCGTTGACGGTCCAGCGCTGCAGGACCGAACGGGCCAGCGCCGCCAGCCCCGCAAGGTGCTGGAAATCGAGCCCCATCCGTTCCTGCGCCAGCCTGGCCGCCGCGCCGAACCCGGCACAGAGCGCGGGGCTGAGCGTGCCCGAACGCAGCCCGCCTTCCTGGCCGCCGCCGTGGATCAGTTCGCCGATCTTCACCCCGTCGCGCACCCACAGCGCGCCGATCCCCTTGGGACCATAGAGCTTGTGCGCGGTCACCGCGATCAGGTCGGCCCCTTCCGGCGGGGCCAGCTTGCCCGCGCCCTGCACCGCATCGCACAGGAACAGCGCGCCCACCGCATGCGCGCGTTCCGCCAGCCGATCGACCGGCTGGATCGTGCCGATCTCGTTGTTGACCTGCATCACCGCGACCAGCCCGGTCCCTTCGGCGAACGCGACCTCGGGATCGACCAGTCCTTCCGCGCTGACCGGCAGCACCTGCACCGGCGCGCCGGTTGCGATCGCCGGATTGACCACCGCCGAATGTTCGATCGCCGAATAGGCGATTGGTCCGCGCGGGACCGAGCGAATCGCCTGGTTGAGCGCTTCGGTCGCGCCGCTGGTAAAGATCACCCGCCCGCCCTTGGGCAGCAGCGCGGCAACCTGTTCGCGCGCTACCTCTACCGCGGCGGCCGCCGCGCGGCCCGCGCGGTGCATCGAATGCGGGTTGGCAAAGCCCAGACTTTCCGGCCCGGACAGCCACGGCAGCATCGCATCGCGCGCTTCGGGAGCGAGCGGTGTGGTGGCCTGATGGTCAAGATAGATGGAATCGGCGGGCATTGTTCACAAAAGTTGCTTTTCGGACCAGCGTTTCTATATAGCGCCTCTCTCCCGATCCTAGCCCTAAGCGGCCCGGCATCCGCGAAAATCTCGCGGCGCCGCGCAACGGGCGCAGAGCCAGGTGCCAAGACAATGCCCGCAGTGATCTTTCCCGGCCCCGAAGGCCGCCTCGAAGGCCGGTTCCAGCCCGCTTCGCGTCCGCGCGCGCCGGTGGCGATGATCCTTCATCCGCACCCGCAGGCCGGGGGCACGATGAACGAGCGGATCACCCAGTCGCTCTACAAGACCTTTGCGAACCGCGGCTTTGCCACGCTGCGCTTCAATTTCCGCGGGGTTGGCCGCAGCCAGGGCAGCTTTGACAACGGGATCGGCGAACTGTCCGATGCCGCCGCCGCGCTCGACTGGGTCCAGTCGATCCACCCCGAAGCCAGCACCACCTGGGTCGCGGGCTTCAGCTTTGGCGCGCTGATCGGCATGCAGCTGCTGATGCGCCGTCCGGAAATTCGCGGCTTCATCTCGGTCGCTCCGCCGGCCAACATGTACGATTTCAGCTTCCTGGCCCCGTGCCCGGCCTCTGGCATCCTGATCCAGGGCGCCAGCGATACGGTGGTGACGCCCAATTCGGTGCAGAAGCTGGTCGACAAGCTGCGCACGCAGAAGCACATCACGATCCACCACGAGGAAATCCCCCGGGCCAACCATTTCTTCGAAAGTGAAATGGGCGATCTGATGCGCTCGGTCGATAATTACCTCGACATGCGGCTCTCACCGGACTGCCCGATCAGGTAAATCCTCCCCCTTGGGGGAGGACCTACTTCAGCTCCTGCTTGACCGGGGCCTGACCGCCGCCATCCGGCACCAGCCAGATCGCGACATTGCCCGCCAGCACCAGCGCCAGGACCAGCATCAGCCAGACCTGGCGCGTGGCGCCGCGCCTGCGCCACAGCGCAAAGGCGCCCAGCACCATGGCCAGGCAGCCCAGCACCATGATCGACAGGACGGTGTCGAGCGTCATCAGCGCGCCAGCTTGCCGGCCATGCCCAGGATATCGTCAAGCGGGTTGCCGTCGCCGTCCATGTCGAGCAGCGAGCCCAGGCCGCCCAGCCCGCCGCCGCCAGCCGGAGCAGCCTGCTGGCCGCCGCCGCCCAGCACCGAACCCAGCACCGAGCCCAGTATTCCGCCGGCACCGCCTTGCTGACCGCCGCCCAGGACCGAACCGAGTACCGAACCGAGCATGCCGCCGGCACCGCCCTGCTGACCGCCGCCCTGATGCGAGAGGTAACCACCCACCAGCATGGCCAGGATCGGCAGCATCTTCTTGAGGATCGACGGATCGATCCCGGTCTGGCTGGCGGCGTGACCCGCCACCGTGCGGCTGACGTCCTTCGATCCGAAAATCTGCCCCAGCACGTCATTGCCCTTGCTGACGTCGGTCGGTTCCGGGCCCAGCACATTGCCGGCCAGGCCGCCGCCGCCCAGCGAGCCCAGGATATCCATCAGCCCGCCCAGCCCGGCTTCGCCCTCAACCTGGGCCTTGGCCTTCTTGTTGAACCCGCCGACCACCGCCGGCAGCAGCGCCCCGGCGCCGGCCTGGGCCTGTTCGGGCGAGATGCCCAGTTGTTCGGCGATGGCGGAAATTCCGCCGCTTTGTTGCAGCATGCCCATCAGATCGGCTGACATCGACTTTGACCCTCCAGCGGCCGGGACTGGCCGCGAACCGCACGGGTCTAGCCCCATGCCAACGCGGCGAACAGACCAATAATTTGGGCGTTTGACTTGCCGCGCGCCACACCGCATCACTTGGCCCATGTTCGATCTGACCTCTCCCACCCGCCGCCAGGCGCTGGCCCTGCTGGGCGGCGCTGCCACCACCTTCGCGCTTGACGCCCAGCCCGCGCTGGCTGCGGCCAAACGCCTGAAAAGTGCCGAGCTGTTTCTTGATGAGGTTGCCTGGCAGATGCTGGGTCTTTCCCCCGAAAGCGCGACTTCGCTGGGGGTTGATACCGGCGCGCGGGCGGCGCTGCGTTACAAGCTGGGCGATCGTTCGCAGGCCGGGCAGGACCGCGTGGCCGCGCTGCTGCGCACGACGCTGGGGCAGCTGGGCCGGTTCCCGGTGGACAAGCTCGATCCCGCCACCCGCACCAGCCTGGCAGTGGTCAAGAGCGCCTTTTCGACCGCGCTGGATGGCTTTGCCCTGCCCTATGGCGACATCGCGGTGGGGGGCTGGCGCAACACGCCCTATGTGGTGATCCAGAATGTCGGCGGCTATCTCGACATTCCGCGCTTCCTTGACAGCGAGCATCCGGTTCGGAACCGCGCCGATGCCGAGGCCTATCTGGCGCGGCTGGCCAGGTTCCCCGCGCTGCTCGATGGGGAAACCGCGCGGATCCGTGCGGCGCGGGGCAAGGGTCTGGTGCCGCCGGCCTTCCTGCTCGACAAGGCGATCCGGCAGCTTGAACTGACGCTCAAGGATGCGAGCGCGGGCGGCGGGCTGGTGTCATCGCTGGTCGGCCGGACCAAGGCGATCCCCGGCAACTGGGGCGCCCGCGCCAAGGTGCTGGCCACCGGGCCGGTCGCCGCCGCGCTGGCACGCCAGCTGCGCGAACTGAAGACCCAGCGCCAGGTGGCGACCATGGACGCCGGGCTGTGGGCGCGTCCGCACGGCGATGAATGGTATGCCTGGGGCCTGCGCGCCAGCACCACCACCCGCCGCACGCCCGAGGAAATCCACCAGATCGGGCTGGAAGCACTGAAGGACCTGCAAGGTCAGATGGACCCGATCCTGCGCAGTCTGGGCTTCACCCAGGGCACGGTGGGCGAACGGATGACCGCGCTGGGCAACGATCCGCGTTTCCTGTTCAGCAACGATGACAAGGGCCGCGCCGAAGTGATCGCCACCATGCAGGGCAAGATCGACTTCATCCGCACCAAGCTGCCCCAGGCGTTCCGCACCCAGATGCCGGGCAACCTTGAAATCCGCCGGCTGCCGATTGCCGAGGAAGACGGCGCGCCCGGTGCCTATGGCGGCGCGGGATCGAAGGATGGCAAGATCCCCGGCAAGATCTGGCTGAACCTGGGCGATGTGAACCGCCACAGCCGCTATTCGCTGGCCACGCTGGGCTTCCACGAAGGCATTCCCGGCCACGTCTGGCAGGGCGAATATGCCAATGCCCTGCCGATGATCCGCACCTTGCTGGCCTTCAACGCCTATAGCGAAGGCTGGGCGCTTTATGCCGAGACGCTGGGCGATGAACTGGGTGCCTATGAAGGCGATCCGGTCGGGCGGCTCGGCTATCTCCAGTCGATCGCGTTCCGCGCCTGCCGGCTGGTGGTCGATACCGGCCTCCACGCCAAGCGCTGGACCCGCGAGCAGGCGATCAAGTGGTTTGCCGAGACCAACGGTTCGGGACTGTCCGAGGTCACACCAGAGGTCGATCGCTATTGCTCATGGCCGGGCCAGGCCTGCGGCTACAAGATGGGTCACAGCGAAATCCTGGCCCAGCGGGCGCGGGCCAGGGCCGAACTGGGCGCGAAGTACGACCTGCGCGATTTTGACGATGCGGTGGTGGGCGGCGGCAACGTGCCGCTGGATGTGCTGGGCGACAACGTCTCGCGCTATATCGCCGAGACCAAGGCCCGCTGAGCCAAGGCCACCCGCTAAAGCAACGGGGCTCCGCGCCATCCGGCCCGGAGCCCCGTTTTGTCTTGCCCTTGCGGGCTTACTTCTTGCCGAACAGGCCCGATGCCATCCCGGCAATATCGTCGAGCGGATTGCCGTCACCGTCACGGTCAAGCATGCCGGTCAGCCCCGACAGCGCCGAATTGCCCTGGAGCATTTCCGACAGCTTGCCCAGGCCGCCTTCGCCGCCCAGCTGCTGGGCCATCTGGCTCAGCGTCGAAGCGTCGAGCCCGGTCTTGGCCGCCGCCCCTTCGATCGTGTCACCCGGTTCGGCATGGCTCTGCCCCAGCGCGGCCACGGCCTTTTCAGCCATTTCCGGCGGCAGGCCGAACTTTTCCGCCAGACCGCCGATATCGGCTCCGCCCAGCTGGCTCATGATTCCGTCAAGCATTCCCATAGTAGCGACTCCTAACTGCGAAGCAGAGAACATGGACCCTGCCCTGCCCTCCACCAAGTCAAATCGCCGCAAGGTCCGGTTCAACCCAGCCCCGCCGCGCGGCGAGCGAAAACAGCACTGCGCGTGAGTAGAACCTGAACGGCCAGTCGCGCGGGGCCATGTCGCTGGCCAGCAGGGCGTTGACCTTGGACAGCAGCCCGGCCTCGGCGCAGCCATCAAGGAAGCGCCGCACGCCGATGATGTAGAGCTGGGTCAGCGTTTCATGATAGCCGGCCGTATCGGTGTTCTCACCGCCGGCCGCGATATTATAGCTCGAAATGATCCCGGGCAGTTCGCGCTCCAGCGCGATCTGCGGACGTTCCAGCACCAGCCAGGCACAGGCGGCCAGATGCGCCTCGTGGGTCCATTCAGCCTTGGGCAGGGTGCGGGCCAGCAGCCCTTCGCCGACGTGGCGAATGGCCTCTTCAGAAGCAAACAAGCGGATCGGATGGTCGGTCATGATCGGAAACTCCCGGGTCAATGGCGACCCGGGGTTTCCGGGTCAGGTCAGGCGGCCTTGGGGGCCGATTCGAGCACGCCCTGATCGACGTAGTCGACGAACTGGGCGAAGTTGGCGACGAACTTGCCGACCAGTTCCTGCGCGGTCGCATCGTAGGCCTGCGGATCGGCCCAGGCGCTGCGCGGATCGAGCAGCTTGCTGTCCACGCCCGGCACCGCCACCGGCACTTCGAAGCCGAAGTTGGGATCGCGGACGAATTCGGCATTGTTCAGGCTGCCATCCAGCGCGGCGTTGAGCAGCGCGCGGGTGGCCTTGATCGGCATGCGGCTGATCCCCTCATCGGTGGCCTTGCCGCCGCTCCAGCCGGTGTTGACCAGCCAGCACTGCGCCCCGCCATCGGCGATCCGCTTCTTGAGCAGGTTGCCATAGACGCTGGGGTGACGCGGCATGAAGGCCGCGCCGAAGCAGGTGCTGAAGGTCGCTTCGGGATGGGTCACGCCGATTTCGGTACCGGCGACCTTGGCGGTATAGCCCGACAGGAAGTGGTACATCGCCTGGTCCGGGGTCAGCCGCGCGATCGGCGGCAGCACGCCAAAGGCATCGGCGGTCAGCAGGATGATGTTCGAGGGCGGCGGGCCGAGGTTCTTCTCGCTGGTGTTGGGGATGAACTCGATCGGATAGGCGCCGCGGGTGTTCTCGGTCTTGCTGGCGTCGGTGAAGTCCAGTTCACGCGTCGCTTCGTCCATCGCCACGTTTTCCAGGATCGTGCCGAACATCTGCGTCGTCGCGTAGATTTCGGGCTCACCCTCGGCCGAAAGGTTGATCATCTTGGCGTAGCAGCCGCCTTCGAAGTTGAACACCGCCTGGTCCGACCAGCCATGCTCGTCATCGCCGATCAGCGTGCGGCTGGCATCGGCCGACAGCGTGGTCTTGCCGGTGCCCGACAGGCCGAAGAAGATCGCACTCTTGCCATCGGCGCCGATATTGGCGCTGCAGTGCATCGGCATCACGCCCTGCGCGGGCAGCAGGAAGTTGAGCAGGCCGAACACGCCCTTCTTCATTTCGCCCGAATATTCGGTGTTGCCGATCAGGATCAGCTTTTCGGTGAAGTTGACCGCGATCACCGTATCGCTGCGGCAGCCGTGGCGTTCCGGGTTCGCCTTGAAGCTGGGCAGGTTGATGATGGTGTATTCGGGCACGAAGCCGGCCAGCTCTTCGGCCGAGGGGCGCACCAGCAGGGTACGCACGAACAGGCTGTGCCAGGCCATCTGCGTGACCACGCGCACGTTGACGCGGTATTCCGGCTGGCTGCCGCCGAACAGGTCGGCCACGAACAGCTCGTCCTTGTCCTTCAGCGCGGCCAGGAAATCGGCCTTGAGGTTGGCCCAGTGCTCACCGGTCATCGGCTGGTTGATCGCGCCCCAGTTGATCTGGTCTTCGGTGATGGCATCGCGCACCACGAACTTGTCCTTGACGCTGCGCCCGGTGAACTTGCCGGTATCGACCAGCAGCGCGCCGTGCTTGGTCAGCTGCCCTTCACCGCGCTGCAGCGCATGCTCCACCAGCGGCGCGGTGCCGAGGTTGGCAAAAATCGTCGCATTGGTGGCGAAACCCTGCTTGTCGAGCGGGTAGGAAAGCGAAGCGGTCAAGGTTTTCTCCGTATCAGCGCGGGGGCCGTTGAGTTTGTTCCGCATACGAATGCGGAGGAATCGCCCGGCGCGCATAGAGGTTGCAGCCGATTCCGTCAAATCGGCCCGATTGCGGATAAATCCGGCGTATTATCATACCATTAAACGCCTGTTCTGGCACGATTGCACCGCTGCGCGTAACCGGCTAACCCCATATTCCCGCCAGGCAGCCCGGAAAAAGCCGCAAGTCGCGCCATGATCGATCCCGCCACCCCCGCTCCGCCCGCGCAGCAAGTGATCGCGCTGGTTGACGATGATCGCAACATCCTGACCACGGTTTCGATCGGGCTGCAGGCCGAAGGCTTTGCAACGCGGGTCTATTCGGACGGCGCAACCGCACTGAAGGCGCTGCTCGAAAATCCGCCGGATCTGGCGGTCTGCGATATCAAGATGCCGCGGATGGACGGGCTCGAACTGCTCCAGAAACTGCGCGCCAAAAGCGTGCTGCCGGTGATCTTCCTGACCAGCAAGGACGAGGAACCGGACGAGGCGCTGGGCCTGGCGATGGGCGCTGACGACTATATCACCAAGCCGTTCAGCCAGCGCCTGCTGGTCGCGCGGATCAGGGCGATCCTGCGCCGCAGCGAACTGGTGAAGGGCGAGGCCGAGGCGCAGGACAGCATGCCCGCCGGCGAAGTGCTGCAACGCGGGCGGCTGAGCATGGACCCGGCGCGCCATGTGGTGAGCTGGGCCGGCGAGCCGGTTTCGCTGACCGTCACCGAATTCCTGATCCTGGAAGCGCTGGCCCAGCGCCCCGGGGTGATCAAGAACCGCAACCAGCTGATGGACGCGGCCTATTCGGACGACGTCTTCGTCGACGATCGCACCATCGACAGCCACATCAAGCGCCTGCGCCGCAAGTTCCGCGCGGTCGATCCGCAGTTCGCCGGGATCGAGACGCTTTACGGCGCCGGCTATTCCTTCACCGATGGCTGATCCGCACGCCACCGGCAGCGCGCGCCGCCAATGGACCCGGCGGACCTCGCTGACGGTCCGGATCCTGGCGGTCAACGTGATCGCGCTGGGGCTGATGGCGGGCAGCCTGTTCTACATCGACAGCTATCGCAAGGGCCTGCTGGCCGAACGGTTCCAGCTGGCCCGGGCCGAAGCCGAGATCGCCGCCGAGGCGATGGCCGCCGCCGCGCCGCGCCAGCGCGCGCCGCTCGCCGGGCGGATCGGGCTGGACCAGAACCTGCGGCTGCGGCTTTACGATCCCACCGGCAAGCTGCTGATCGACAGCTTCAAGGTGACCGGGCCCTCGTTCATCCTGGCCGATCCCAATGCCGATCCCCGGCTGATCAAGGCCGCGCGCACGCTGGATCACACGATGAACTGGATCCTGGGCAGCGCGGCGATCCCGCCCTACCGCGATCCGGCGATCGACAACTCGCAGGCCTGGCCCGAGCTGGCGCGGTCGGTACAAAGCGACGAGACGATCATCGTCCAGCGCGCTGCGCCCGATGAAACCCCGGTGATCAACGCCGCCACCCGGGTGGGCAATACCGGCGAAGTGCTGCTGCTGACCCGCAACGCACCCGACATTACCCAGGCGGTGCGCGATGCACGCCAGACGCTGGCGATCGTGCTGGCGGTGACCTTCCTGATCTCGATCCAGCTCAGCCTGTTCCTGGCCCGCACGATCGTCCAGCCGCTGCGCGCGCTGGTCCGCGCGGCGGTGCGGGTGCGACTGGGCCGCGACCGCGCGGTTGAGGTTCCGCGCCTGCCCGAACGCCGCGACGAAATCGGCCTGCTGGCCCGCGCGCTGTCCGACATGAGCGGCGCGCTGCGCCAGCGGATCGACGCGGTCGAGCACTTCGCTGCCGATGTCGCGCATGAAATCAAGAACCCGCTGGCCAGCCTGCGCAGCGCGCTGGAAAGCCTGGAAAAGGTCAAGGACGACGACCTGCGCAAGGAATTGACCGCGATCGCCGCGCATGACGTCAAGCGGATCGACCGGCTGGTGACCGAGATCGCCGAAGCCAGCCGGATTGACGCCGAGCTGAGCCGCACCCAGTTTGACGAACTGGATCTGATGACGCTGGCCCAGACGCTGGTCGCCGCCCGCAGCGAACGCGGCGACAACCTGGGCTGCAAGGTCAGGGTGGAACCGCACGATGCCGGCCCGTGGAGCGTACGTGGCGATGCGGCGCGGCTGGAGCGGGTGCTGGTCAACCTGCTCGACAACGCCTGCACGTTCTCACCGCCGGGCGGCGCGGTGACCGTGGCGATCGAACGCAGCGGCGATCGGATCGCGCTGTCGGTCAGCGACGAAGGGCCCGGTATCCCGGTGGAAGAACGCGAAAAGATCTTCGACCGCTTCCACTCGCTGCGACCCGAAGGCGAACAGTTCGGCAGCCATTCGGGGCTGGGCCTGGCGATTGCCCGGACCATTGCCGAAGCGCACGACGGCACGCTGACCGCCGAAGACCGCCCCGATGGCAAGCCCGGCGCCTGCCTGGTGCTGGAACTGCCGCTGCCCGATGACGGGGAAGAGGAAGAGTGAGGCCGGACTTGCTGACTCAAGCTCTCTCCGACCCCCGTCACCCTGAACCTGTTTCAGGGTCCATCGTGCCGCCCGCTCTGCCCTTTGCCGGGCCGAACCGAATAGTCGCTCCGGTGCCCGATGCGCCGGGCCAAGCCGGGAAATGGACCCTGAAACACGTTCAGGGTGACGAATTTGGAATGACGGGGATCGGATGACCGCTGCGTTGCTCCATCAGGCCAGCTGCGTTGCGATCGGCGGGCGGGCGCTGCTGATCGAAGGCGCGCCGGGCAGCGGCAAGAGCACGCTGGCGCTGGCGCTGATCGATCGCGGGGCCGTGCTGGTCGGCGATGATGGCGTGGCTCTGGCGGCACGCAGCAGCCGCCTCTACGCCAGCCCCCCGCCCCGGATCACCGGCCTGCTTGAAGTCCGCAACCTGGGGCTGATCGAATTCCCGGTTTCGGGCGAAGTCCCGGTCGGCCTCGTGCTGCGGCTCGATCCCGACGCCGAACGCTTCATCGACGCCGCCGAACAGACCGAACTGGCCGGCGTAACGCTGCCGCTGATCCGGATCTGGCCGGGCGGCAGCGAAGCGGTGCTGAAGGCCGAACTGGCGCTGCAGCGCTACGGACTGGGCTGACCCGGCAAACTCCCGGTCTGCCGCAGCGCCTCACCCAGCGCCAGTCCGGCTGCCATGGCGAGGTTCATCGAGCGGACCTCGGCCCGGATCGGCAGGCGGATCTGCTCGCTGCAGGCGGCGGCCACTTCGCCCGGCACCCCGGCGCTTTCCTTGCCGAACAGCAGAACGTCGTCGGCGCGGAAGGCAAAGTCATAGGCCGAGTGGCTGGCCTTGGTGGTGAACAGCACCAGCCGGCGCTGGCCCAGGCCGGCCTGAAAGGCGGCGAAGCTGGCGTGGCGGGTCACCTCGACATGGTCGATATAGTCCATCGCCGCGCGGCGCACCCGCTTGTCATCCCAGGTGAAGCCCAGCGGCTCGATCAGGTCCACGCCCACCCCCAGGCAGGCCCCCAGCCGCAGCACGGCGCCGACGTTTCCGGCGATTTCGGGTTCGAACAGGGCAATCCGCATCGGGCCTGCTTGGCGCGGGCCATGGCCGCTGGCAAGTGGGCGGGGTCGCTTCGGCCCGCTTTCCTACACTTGCGCGATCTGTCATCGTGCCGGGATGACCCGAAAAGCCCGCGCGCGATGATCCGCGCCTGCCCCCTTCCCGCCCCTGCAAGGCCGCGCCCAGTGCGCGGCCTTGGCGCATCCGGGGACCGCCTGTATGGCTCTTTCAACAAGCCCGCAGGATGTGTTTCATCAACTAACCCGGCCAGCCGCATCCGTCCCGGCGGTGGACACCCCGGCCCCGGCGCTTCACATTCCGGCCATCTCACCCCATCTATGCCGGTGAAGCGATGACCGAATCTGCCGCCCCTCCTCGCCAACGCCTGCTGCTGGTCACCGGCCTGCTTGGCGCGGGCAAATCCACCGCGCTCAATGTGCTGGAAGACCTGGGCTGGGAAGTGATCGACAATTTCCCGATCCGCCTGCTCGACCGGCTGATCGACAAGGCCGATGCCCCGGCCAGCGACATGCGCACCCCGCTGGCGATCGGGTTTGACAGCCGCACCCGCGAATTCGATCCGAACAAGGTGATCCAGCGGGTCAAACTGCTCAACCAGCGTGCCGACTTGGAAGTGACCACCCTGTTCCTCGACTGCGCCGGGCGCGAGCTGGAACGCCGCTATAACGAGACCCGCCGCCGCCATGCCCTGGCCCAGGACCTGCCGGTGGCCAGCGGGATCGCCGCCGAGCGCGAGCTGATGGAACCGCTGCGGCGCTGGGCCGACATGGTGATTTCGACCACCGACTTCACCAGCAACGACCTGCAGCAGGCGATCCGTGAGCGGTTTGGCAGCGAGGCGCCGGCCGATACCACGGTCAGCGTCACCAGCTTTGGCTTTGCCCGCGGCATGCCGCCGATCGCCGATCTGGTGTTCGACATGCGGTTCCTCGACAACCCGCACTGGGACCCTGAACTGCGCGAGCAAACCGGCAAGGACCCGGCGGTGGCCGCGCATATCCGCCAGGATCCCGCCTGGGACGAGGCCTTTGCCCGGATCCGCGATCTCGTGCTGCTGCTGCTGCCGCGCTACAAGGCGCAGGGCAAGGCCTACGTCAATGTGGCCTTCGGCTGCACCGGCGGGCGGCACCGTTCGGTCTTCACGGCCGAGCAGCTGGCCGAAGCGCTGCGCGCGGCGGGCTATGCCCCCAGCGTGCTCCACCGCAACCTGTCCGCGCGGGCGGCGGACATGGTCGAAGGAAAGCATTGACCGTGAGGACGCATGGCGTCATGGCGCTCCGCCATTGTCCCGCGCGAATCGCGGCAACAGGGATTCGGAGCGCACCCCCCTCATGATCGGCATGATCCTGGTAACGCACGGCAAGCTGGCCGAGGAATTCGTCAGCGCGATGACGCATGTCGTCGGCCGGCAGGACAACGTCGCCACCGTCTGCATCGGCCCCAACGACGATATGGAAGCCCGCCGGGCCGAAATCGGCGCGGCGGTGGCTGCGGTCGATAGCGGCGCGGGCGCGATCATCCTGACCGACCTGTTCGGCGGCACCCCTTCGAACCTGGCGATCTCGCTGATGAAGAAGGGCAAGGTCGAAGTGATCGCCGGGATCAACCTGCCGATGCTGATCCGCCTTGCCAAGGCCCGCGGCTGCATGGATCTGGAAAAGGCCGTGACCGCCGCGCGCGATGCGGGCCGCAACTATATCACCGTCGCCTCGGAGTTCCTTGGCCAGGACGCATAACCATCAGGGGACCAGGGAGCAGCATGACCGAGCAGAGCGCCAGCGTAGAGATCGTCAACAACCGCGGACTCCACGCGCGTGCCAGCGCCAAGTTCGTCAACGCCGTCACCAAGCTGGGCGATGCCGTGCAGGTCAAGGTGCTGAAGGACGGCAACGAAGCCGCCGGCGCTTCGATCCTTGGGCTGATGATGCTGGGCGCGGCCAAGGGTGACAGCGTTGATATCGTGGTCTCGGGCGAAGGCGCGGATCTGGCGCTGCTCAAGCTGGTGGGCCTCGTCAAGGACGGGTTCGGCGAGGATTGAGCCGTGGCTGAGCGCCGCCTGATCACCGGGTTTTCCAACCCCACCGTCAAGTTCCTGCGCAGCCTGCGCGAAAAGAAGCACCGCAAGGCCGCCGGAAAGTTCCTGGCCGAAGGGCTGCGCCTGCTGACCGATGCCCGCGAATGCGGCCGCCTGCCCGAACTGCTGGTGATGGCCAGCGGGCGCGAGAGCCATCCGCTGCTCGATGCGCTGGAGGCCGAGGTTGCGCGGGCCGGCGGCGAAGTGATCGAAATGGCGCCCGACCTGCTCGCCAAGGTCACCGGCAAGGACAACCCGCAGGCGGTCTGCGGGGTCTTCGCCGAATTCGATACCTGCCTGGCCGCACTCGATCGGTCCGGCGCGAAGATCTGGCTGGTCGCCCAGGCGCTGCGCGATCCGGGCAATCTGGGCACCATGCTGCGCACCGGCGACGCGGTGGGTGCTGGCGGGCTGATCCTGATCGACGACTGCGCCGATCCGTTCAGCGTCGAAGCCGTCCGCGCCAGCATGGGCGCAGTCTTCACCCAGGCGATTGCCCAGGCGCGCTGGGAAGAATTCCTGCCCTGGCTGCGCTTGGGCGCAGGACAACTGGTCGCCGCATCATTGCGCGATGCGGTGGACTACCGCGGCGCTCCGTATCAAGCGCCGTGCTTCGTGCTGGTCGGCAACGAAAGCCGCGGCCTGCCCGAGGACTACGAACGGGCCTGTGACCTGCGCGTCACCATGCCGATGAAAGGCCGCGCCGACAGCCTCAACGCCGCTGTGGCGGGCGCCGTGCTGGCATACGAAGTGCTCGCCGCGCTCGACTGATTCGTTCAGCCTGCGATCAGATGCGAATTGCCATCAGTTCGTCATGATCAACCGTCTTTCCTTACCCCTGCTGGTCCTCCTGGCCGCCTGTTCAGCCACCACGCCGATCGCGGCCGAACCGGGCAGCAGCAGTTGGACCTTCGTTGCCATCGACGGCAAGCCGCCGGTGTCCTCGAAGACTTCGCTGACACTCAGCGAAACGCGGATCGGCGCAAACGTCGGCTGCAACGGCATGGGCGGCGACCTCAAGTTCGAACCGGGCCGGCTGGTGACCAGCGGGATCTTTTCGACCATGATGTACTGCGACGGACTGATGGAACAGGAACGCGCGGTGGTCGAACTGCTCGAAGCCTCGCCGACCTTCTTCATCGAGGGTGACCGGCTGGGGATCAAGTCCGACCAGCACAGCGCCCTGCTGGTGAAAAAGCGGGACTAGCCCTCGGCCGTTTCGTCCGAACTCTCGATCGCCAGCGCCCCGCCCTCGGCATGGCGCGGCAGGGATTCGACCAGGGGGACGTCTTCGATCTCACGCTTGCCGATCTCGATCCCCTTGTCGCGCAGCCGCCGTCCCGAAGTCAGCACATTGCGTTCAAAACTGCCGACGAAATCATTGTACTTGCGCACTGCCCGATCAAGCCCGGCGCCCATCCCCTTGAGGTGATCAGCAGCAACCGCCAACCGGTCGTACAATTCGGCACCGGACTTGCCGATCTCGACCGCTTCACGTGCCAGCTGATCCTGCTTCCAGACCATTGCCACGGTCCGGGCAATCGCCACCAGATTGGTCGGTGTTGCGAGCAGAACCTTGTTGTGAAACGCGAAATCCCACAGTTCGGGATCGTGTTCCAGCGCAGCGGCAACGAAGTGCTCGCCCGGAACGAACATCACCACATAGTCGGGCGCTTCATCGAACTGGCTTTGATAACTCTTCGCCCCAAGCGTCTGCACATGGTTGCGCATTGATCGCGCATGCAGATCGAGATGGCGCTTGCGTTCGGCATCGTCGCTGCTTTCAAACGCCGCCTGATAGGCGTTGAGCGAGACCTTGGCGTCGATCACCAGCTTTTTCTGGCCCGGAACGTGGACCACGGCGTCGGGCCGCAATCGCCCCTCTTCGGTTTCAAGCGAATGTTCGAGATTGAAGTCTGTATGCTCGCTAAGGCCGCACTGCTCGAGCACGTTCTGCAGCGCCCGTTCACCCCAGCGGCCGCGCGCCTTGGGCGCATTGGTCAGCGAATTTCCCAGTCGCGCCGCTTCGGCCCGGACCTGTTCCTGCCCTTCGCGCAGCGACTGGATCAACCCGCCCAGCTGGCCAAAGGCATCGACGCGTTCCTTCTCCAGCTTGCTGACCTGCGCTTCATAGCTGGCGAGCCGCTGGCCCACCGGATCGAGCAGCGCCTTGATCCGCGCCTCGCTTTTCTCCTCGGAATGCGAAAAGCGCTGCTGCGCCTGGGCCAGGAACTGCTCCTGCGCCTGTGCCAGCACTTTCGCCCCGGCGTTCTCGAACTCCTTCTTCAAACTCTCCTGCGCAGCGATCAGCGCAGCCTTCTGTTCTTCGAAATGGCTTTCGTTCGCTTCCAGCGTGGCCACCCGGATCGAGGCTTCGCCCAGATCCTTCACCGCCTGGCGAAAGCGCGCATCAAGCTCCTTCGCCTCCGTCTCGGCATCGCTCAGCCGTGCCCGCAGTTCCTCTGCAGGACGCGAGCCCGCAAACCAGCCGCCCAAGGCGCCCAGCGCCAAGCCCAGCAAGAGCAATACAATCGCGAGAATCTGTCCGTCCATTCGGACACGCTAACCGGAACGGAGCAGGAACACCAGCCCTATCAAGCTGCCTTGCGCAGCTTTTCCAGCTTCTTGAGCGCCATGCCGCGCTTGAGCCGGCTGAGGTGGTCGATAAACAGGATCCCTTGGAGGTGGTCCATCTCGTGCTGCAGGCAGGTTGCCAGCAGGCCTTCGATCACCTCATCAAAGTGCTTGCCGTCAAGATCCTGCCACTGCGCGCGGATCCGCGAAGGGCGCTCCACGTCGGCGTAGATCTCCGGCACCGAGAGGCAGCCTTCCTGATAGACGGTGTGTTCGTCCGAAGGATCGGAGAGCACCGGGTTGATGAACACCCGGGGTTCCTTCTTGGTCGGCTGGTGGTGGTGGTGATGGCCGTCATGGTTGCACGGCTCGGGCTCGGCGTCCTCGTCCTCGGGCTGGAGGTCGATCACCAGCACCCGCAATGGCACGCCAACCTGGATCGCAGCCAGGCCTATGCCGGGCGCATCGTACATGGTCTCGAACATATCCTCGACCAGCGTGCGCAGTTCAGCGTTGAACTCGGTGACGGGGGCCGAGACCTGCTTGAGCACGGGATCGGGAACTTCAAGGATTTCGAGGATAGCCATGGAGGGGCAGATAGTCGCGATGTCGGCGATTCTCAACCCACCGGCCGCCGGGCGCGCAAAGCCTGCGCCAAAGTCCCTTCGTCGAGGTAGTCCAACTCTCCCCCCACGGGCAGGCCGTGGGCCAGCTGGGTGATCCGTACCGGATAGTTTTCCAGCCGTTCGGCTATGTAGTGCGCAGTGGTCTGGCCTTCGAGGGTGGCGTTCATCGCCAGTACCACTTCGTCGATCCCGCCTTGCGAAACGCGTTCGATCAGGCGGCCGATCGTCAGGTCTTCGGGCCGCACGCCTTCCAGCGCGGAAAGCCGCCCGCCCAGGACGTGATACTTGCCGGCAAACAGCTTGGCCCGGTCAAGCGCCCAGAGATCGGCCACGTCCTCCACCACGCACAGCGCGCGGGCATCGCGGCGCGGATCGGCGCAGATCCCGCAAGGGTTTGCGGTATCGACATTGCCGCAGGTGGCGCATTCGACCAGGCTTTCGCGCACCGCGCCCAGCGCATCGAGCAGCGCGACCAGCGAAGTCTCGCGCCGCTTGATCAGCCACAGCACCGCACGCCGTGCCGAACGCGGGCCAAGGCCGGGCAGGCGGCTGAGCGCGGTGGCGAGTGCTTCGATCTCTTGCGATGCCATGACGCGACAGATAGGGCGCGGTTTCAGGAAAGGCAAAGCCACCATGCGCGTGATTTTCATGGGAACCCCGGATTTCGCTGTCCCGGCGCTCAAGGCGCTGGTCGCGGCGGGGCATGATGTGGTCTGCGCCTATACCCAACCGCCCCGCCCCGGCGGCCGGCGCGGCAAGGAGCTGACCCCCACTCCGGTCCACAAGGCGGCGCAGGAACTGGGGATCGCGGTGCGCCATCCGACAAGCCTGAAGGGCACGGACGAACAGGCCGCCTTCGCCGCGCTGCAGGCCGACGTCGCGATAGTCGCTGCCTATGGCCTGATCCTGCCGCAAGCGGTGCTCGATGCGCCCAAGCATGGCTGCCTCAACATCCACGCTTCGCTGCTGCCTCGCTGGCGCGGCGCGGCGCCGATCCATCGCGCAATCCTGGCCGGGGACGAACAGACCGGCGTCACCATCATGCAGATGGAGGCCGGGCTCGATACCGGGCCGATGCTGGCAACGGTGAGGACACCGGTGGATAGCAAGACCACCGGCGAACTGACCGAGGAACTGGCCGAACTGGGCGGCAATCTGATGGTCGAGGTACTGGCCGACCTGCCTAACTACGCGGCGGTGGTCCAGCCGGACGACGGCGTCACCTATGCCCACAAGATCGACAAGGTCGAGACGCGGATCGATTGGGGCCTGAGTGCCGCAGAGATCGAACGTCAGGTCCGCGCCTTCGCCCCGGCACCCGGCGCATGGTTCGAATACGACAGTGAGCGCTGCAAGGTTCTGGCGGCGGAATTGGCCGAGGACGAAGGGGTGCCGGGCGAGGTGCTGGACGACAACCTGACCATCGCCTGCGGTAGCGGCGCGCTGCGCCCCACGCTGGTCCAGCGCGCCGGGCGTCCGGCGATGGCGGCCCGCGACATGCTGCGCGGCTGGGCGATGGCGGCAGGAGCCGTGCTGGCTTGACCCGCTTCGCCCTCACCCTTGAATTCGACGGTACCCCGTTCTTCGGCCTGCAACGCCAGGCCCATGGACCCAGCGTCCAGCAGGCGGTCGAGGAAGCCGTCCATGCCACCACCGGCGAGACGGTGACGCTGCATGCCGCCGGGCGCACCGATGCCGGGGTCCATGCGCTTGGCATGCGGGTGCATGTCGATGTTGCGAAGGACATCGATGCGTTCCGGCTGATGGAAGCGCTCAACCACCACCTCCGCCCCGATCCGATCGCGGTGCTGGACTGCGTTGTCGTGCCGGATGACTGGCACGCCCGGTTCAGCTGCATCGGCCGCGAATATCTCTACCGGATCGCCAACCGCCGTGCACCGCTGACGCTGGATGCCAATCACCTGTGGCAAGTGCCGCAGCCGCTTGATGCAGAGGCCATGCACCGCGCAGCGCAGGCTTTGGTCGGGCGGCACGATTTCACCACCTTCCGCTCGGTCCATTGCCAGGCGCAGAGCCCGGAAAAGACGCTCGACCTGCTCAGCGTTGAGCGGCTGGGCGATGAGGTGCGGATCCGGGCCGCGGCGCGCTCGTTCCTGCACCATCAGGTCCGTTCGATGGTCGGCTGCCTGGCACTGGTCGGCATGGGCCGCTGGCGCGAGGAGCAGGTGGGTGAGGCCCTGGCCGCGCGTGACCGGCAGGCGCTCGGCCTCAATGCCCCCAGCGAAGGGCTCTATTTCGTTCGAGCGCTTTACCCCGGCGAATGAGTGACTAGGTTGCATTCCGAAACGATAGATTCGGGAGACGACCAATGACCTTCACCGGCAAGCAGCTCACCACCCAGCTCGATGCGGACGGCACGCTGACCGTTCAGCTCAACGACAAGACCTGGGAAGCGCCCACGGGCACGCAGGTGCTGGTCAAGGTCGAAGCAACCCCGATCAACCCGTCAGACCTGGGCCTGCTGTTCGCCAGCGCCGATACCGACAATGCGCAGTATTCGCCAGGCAAGGTGGTGGCACAGATGCCCGAAGCCGCGACCCGCGCGTTCAAGGCGCGTCACGGCATGGCCATGCCCGCCGGCAACGAGTGCGCCGGGATCGTGGTTGCCGCGGGTGAGGCCCCGGCGGCGCAAGCGCTGCTGGGCAAGCGCTATGCCTGTGTACCCGGCACGGCCTATGCCAGCTATGCCTATGGCGATGCCAACATGGGCTTTGCGGTGGATGACAGCGTGACTGCCGAACAGGCCGCAAGTTCGTTCGTCAACCCCATGACCGCACTGGGTTTTGTCGAAACCATGAAGATGGAAGGCTACAGCGGCATCGTCCACGCGGCGGCTGCATCGAACCTGGGCCAGATGCTGGTCAAGATCTGCCTTGAGGACGGTATCCCGCTGGTCAACGTGGTCCGCAGTGAAGCCCAGGTACAGCTGCTCAAGGATCTTGGCGCTACCCATGTGCTCAACATGACCGACGCCGATTACATGCCCAGGCTGATCGACGCGATCGCTGAAACCAAGGCGATGATCGGGTTCGATCCGATTGGCGGTGGCACGGTGGCAAGCCAGATGCTGACCGCGATGGAAGCCGCCGCCAGCCGCGGCGCGGCCTTCAGCCGCTATGGCTCGTCCGAACCCAAAAAGGTCTGCATCTATGGTGCACTCGATCTTGGCCCGACGATCCTCAACCGCGCCTTCGGCCTGACCTGGGATCTCTCCGGCTGGCTGCTGACCCCGTTCATGATGAAGGCCGGGATGGAAGTGGTCGGGCGGATGCGCGCGCGGGTGATGAAGGACCTGACCACCACCTTTGCCAGCCACTATGCCAGGAAGGGCAACCTTGAGGACATGCTAACCAAGGACGCGGTCAGCATGTACAACGCCCGCCGCACCGGCGAGAAGTACCTGGTGACGCCACACGACTAACGCTTCGTCCAGCCGTAAAGTCGTTCACCGAACGATTGATTGACAGCGCGGCTTCTCCCTCGATGGTCGCGCCACGATCCTTGGGGGAGAATTTTGCGATGAAGTCACCTGCACGCACCGCCTCACGCCTGGCTCTGGCACTGAGCCTGGCCGCCCTGCCCGCCACGGCGCAGGCCGAAGATGCCGCAAAGTGGGATGTCGCCAATCCTCCGGGAATGACCCAGCGCCAGGTCCCGATCAATGTCGATGAAGGCACCTGGATGAATCTCGATGTCAGCCCCGATGGGCAGACGATCGTGTTTGACCTGCTGGGCGATATCTACACCATGCCGATCACCGGCGGCACCCCGGCCCGGATCGCGGAAGGGCTGCCCTATGAAACGCAGCCGCGCTTCTCGCCCGATGGCAGGCGGATCGCCTTCACCTCTGATCGCGGCGGCGGCGACAACATCTGGATCATGAACCGCGATGGCAGCGACAAGCGGCAGCTGACCAAGGAAGACTTCCGCCTGCTCAACCAGCCAAGCTGGAGCCCGGACGGCCGCTTCATCGTTGCCAAGAAGCACTTCACCACCCAGCGCTCGCTGGGCACCGGTGAGGTCTGGCTCTACCACGTTTCAGGCGGCGACGGGGTCCAGCTGGTCAAGAAGCCCAGCGAGCAGCACCAGAAGGAACTGGGCGAACCGATCTTTGCCCCCGATGGCAAGCATGTCTATTTCACCCGCAACACCACTCCCGGACCGATTTTCCAGTACGCACAGGATTCGAACGGCCAGATCTTTGCGATCGATCGCTATGATCTTGAGACCGGCAAGACCGAACGGGTGATCGGCGGCGAAGGCGGCGCGGTGCGCCCCACCCCGTCACCCGATGGCAAGAAGATTGCCTATGTCCGGCGCGAGCGGACCCGCTCGAAGCTCTACGTGCGCGATTTGGCGAGCGGCGAGGATCGCAAGGTCTTCGATATGCTGGATCAGGACGTACAGGAAACCTGGGCGGTGACCGGGGTCTATCCGAACATGGCCTGGTCGCCGGATTCGGCCAGCGTGGTGGTCTGGGCTGGCGGCAAGCTCAACCGCGTGGATGTGACATCGGGCAAGAGCCAGGTGATCCCGTTCCGCGTCAGCGACAGCCGCGCGGTGATCGATCCACCGCGTCCGGCGATTGCTGTGGCGCCGGACAGCTTTGAAACCAGGATGCCGCGCGGCGCGGCGGTTTCGCCCGATGGCCGTCAGGTGGTGTTCGAAACATTAGGCAAGCTGTGGGTCAAGTCGATGGCCGGCGGCGAACCGCGCCGTCTGACCGCTGACGATGCCGCGATGGAAGCCTATCCATCGTGGTCGGCAGACGGCAAGCGGATTGCCTTTGTGCGCTGGACCGACGCCGGGCTGGGCGAGATCCGCACGATCGCACCCGCTGGCGGCAAGGCCAGCACGGTCACTGCGGCGCCCGGTCACTATGCCCGCCCGCGCTTTTCGCCCGATGGCAAGACCATCGTGTTCGAACGCCTGGGCGGCGGCGGGCTGACCAGTCCGCGTGGCGGCGGCGATACCGGGATTTACCGCGTGCCGGCCGCCGGCGGTGCGGCGGTTCAGGTGGCCGATAGCGGCGCGGTTCCACAATTCGCCGGATCGAACGACCGCCTGTTCGTGGTCGAGGGCAATGGCAAGGAAACCCAGCTGGTCAGCATGGATCTGAACGGCGAAGCACGCCGGGTTCATGCCAAGGGCGAACTGGTAACCGATTTTCGCGTTTCGCCCGATGGGCAATATCTAGCTTTTCGCCAGAACTATCAGGCATTCGTGATGCCCTTGTTGCCCGGCACGCAGGAAGTCTCGGTTTCCCCGCGGGGCGGCGCTCTGCCAGTGACCAAGGCCAGCGGCGACGGCGCGGAATGGATCCACTGGAGCGGCAATGGCCAGCAGCTGCACTGGTCGCTTGGCCCGACGCTGTTCAGCGCGAACAGGGCGGCGATGTTTGCCGATGCACCGCTGGCAAAGGATGGCAAGCCGGCCAAATTCGAACCGCCCAAGACCGGCGTCTCGCTGTCGATGCGCGTAACCGCCGATAAGCCTGCTGGCAGCATAGCGATCGTCGGTGCGCGGATCGTGACGATGAAGGGCACCGATGGCGGCGCGATCGATGACGGCGTGATCCTGATCGAGGGCAACCGGATCAAGGCCGTGGGCAAGCGCGGCGAAGTAGCGCTGCCGGCCGGTGTGCCGACGCTGGACGCCGCCGGCAAGACGATCATCCCCGGGCTGGTCGATGCCCATGCCCACGGCCCCTATGGCGTCGATGAACTGACCCCGCAGGCCAACTGGGCCGAAATGGTCAACCTGGCGCTGGGCGTCACCACCCGGCATGATCCGTCATCCAGCGCAACCACCGTGTTCCCCGCGCTGGAAATGGTCCGCGCCGGCAAGCTGATCGGTCCGCGCAGCTTTTCGACTGCCGAGATCGTCTATGGCGCCAAGGCGCCCGACGTCTATGCCCAGATCGACAGCTATGACGATGCGCTGGCGCATGTGCGCAGGCTCAAGGCGCAGGGCGCGCATTCGATCAAGAACTACAACCAGCCGCGCCGCGAACAGCGCCAGCAGGTGACCCGGGCCGCGTTGGCCGAGGGCATGCGTTCGGTGGCCGAGGGCGGATCGCTCTATGGCTTTGACATGACGCTGATCGCCGATGGCAACACCACGGTCGAACACAATCTGCCGCTGGGCGTGTTCTATGAAGATGTGCTGCAGTTCTTCAGCCAATCGAAGACCGGCTACACCCCGACCCTGGTGGTGACCTATGGCGGGCCGGCCGGCGATCCCTATTGGCGTTCGCATACCGAAGTGTGGAAGCACCCGCTGTTGCAGAAGCACGAACCCGCCGCCGCGCTGACCGCCGGCAGCGCCCGCCGCGAAATCGCGCCCGAGGAAGACTATCGTGACGGCGAAAGCGCGCGCGAAGCCGCCAAGCTGGCCCGGCGCGGGGTGCCGGTCGCGATCGGTGCGCACGGGCAGGAACCCGGTATCGCCGCCCATTGGGAACTGTGGTCGTTCGTGCGCGGCGGGATGAGCCCGGTCGAAGCGCTGCGGGCGGGTACGATCGAATCCGCGCGTTCGCTGGGCTATGATGCCGATATTGGCTCGCTCGAACCGGGCAAGCTGGCCGACCTGGTGGTACTAGATGCCGATCCGACCAAGGACATCCGCAATTCGGACAAGATCTCGAAGGTGATGATCAACGGCCGGCTCTATGACGCCGCGACGCTCAACGAGGAACTGACCGGCACCCGCAAGCGCCCCGCCTATTGGTGGGAGGGCAAGGACGGAACATCAGGCTATACCGGACCGACCGGCGGCGGCATCACCGCCCATGCCGATCAGGACGATGGCTGAACGGAGGACAGGATGAGCAATCACGTGGAAGGCAAGTCGATCGTCATCACCGGCGGTGGCGGCGGGTTTGGGAAACTGGTGGCCGAAAGGTGCGCCCGGCTGGGCGCGGCGATCACCCTTGGTGATATCGACGGGGCTGCTGCCGAGGCTGCCGCTGCGGCCATTCGTGACGGCGGTGGCCAGGCCCAGGCGCTCGCAACCGACGTGACCCAGCCCGATCAGTGCAAGGCGCTGGTCAAGGCAGCGGTTGACCGGTTCGGCCGGATCGACGTGATGGTCAACAATGCCGGGATCATGCCACTGGCCTTCTTTGCCGATCACGAAGCCGCCCATCCGGCCTGGCTTCGCTGCATCGACATCAACATCAAGGGCGTGCTCAACGGCATGGTCGCGGCCTATGATCCGATGATCGCGCAAGGCCGCGGCCAGGTGATCAACATCAGTTCGATCTATGGCAACTTCCCGGTGGTGGGTGCGGCGGTCTATGGCGCCAGCAAGGCCGCGGTGAACACGCTGGGCGAAAGCCTCCGGCTTGAATCGCGCGGCAAGATCAAGGTCACCACGATCAAGCCCACCGGCGTTCCCGCCACCGGCCTGTCAGCCAGCGTGGTCAATCCGGCGGCCAGTGTCGGCATTCTGGGCCAGAACGCGCCGGATTTCATGGCGATGGTGGCCGAGTTGCAGGCCGGGACCTTCCCCCCTGCACGGCTTGATCCCGAAAATATCGACTATGCCAGCCTGGCGCCCGAGCACATCGCTGACGCGGTCGTGTACGCAATCAACCAGCCCTGGGGGGTGTCGCTGGGTGAGATCACGGTCCGCGCTGCGGGCGATCATTTCATCCTCTAGGCGGGCTAGTCCGGATTAGTAATAGATGTAGACCACCTGCGGCGGGTACTGGATCACGAAGCCTGAGCGGGTCCAGTCCCGCTCAAGCTTGACCGTGCCGACCTTGCGGGCCTTGTCGAAGGCCAGAACCCTGATCCGGGTTGGGCCAAAGCCAAGCAGCTGGGGCAGTTTCTTTTCCTTGAAGCCCTGATACGGCAGGACGCGCATCCGCCCGGCCAGGCCGAAGCGATTCAGTTCAAACATGTGGAGCGCGGCGAAACCCACGTTGCCGCCATTGATCCGCAGCACCAGGCCCAGGCTGGGCCCAGACAGCACGCCGCCATCATAGAAGCGGACCTGCAGATAGCTGTCGCCCGCCACCGGATCGAACCGAGTCACGGTGTACTTGACCGGCGTCACATCGACCATGTGCCGATCGGGCGCCTTCTTCGTGCCGACGATGAACCCCTTTTCGAAGTCGCCGTTGGCATCGCCGTCAACCAGACAGACCTGCATCTCCTTGGCCAGCCGGGATCCCAATGCCGACAGCCCCAGCGTGGCCAGCTGGCCGAGCGCCTTCAGCCGGTCAGTCCGCAATTCGTCGCAATAGGTGATCGCACCGCGCCCCAGTGTGGCCAGATCTCCGCCGGTTGCACTGGCCGCCAGGCGCAGCGTGGTCTCCTTGGCAACCGGGAAATCGGTGTCAACCGCGTGCACTGTTGCCGGTGCTTCCAGCTTGGCTGTGGCAAACCAGCTGAGCTTGCCCTGCGCGATCACGTCGTGCTCCTTGACCTCGCGCTCTTCGCCGACCGGGAGCGATTTACCGTCGGGTTCAACCACCAGTCCGGTCAGGGTGACGTCAAACTTTTGCGGATCCCCCGCCGCAGCTATTGCCGAACTGGACGGTGCAAGCAAAGATGCGCTCACCGCGACGGCGACAAGCGTTCTGGTCCGACAAAAGAATTTCATAGCGCGCCCCGATTGATCCCTGAATTGCCGCCAGCACTACTTCGGCCAAGACAGCAATTGCAAGTACCTGTCCTAATTGGCCTTTGCGGGCGCGCTCGCGGCGGGTTTGAGATCGTAGAAATACCGCATGATCGACAGGATTGGGCGATCCCCGGCATTGCGCCAACTGTGGGCATCCTCGATCGAATTGATCGGTTTGCCATCCTTGCCGATCACCAGCACTTCGGGAGTCCCGGTCATCTTCTCGATCCCGTAGCGAGCTATCAGGTCCTGGTTGCGTCCATCGCCCTTGGTCGGGCGGTTCACGTCGATGAAGGTCACGCTGTAGCGATTGCCAAGGTAGCCCTTGAACATGTCGGAAGTCAGCACTGCAGCCAGCGCGGTGCTGTCACTGCACCAGTCTGCCCCGAACACCAGGATTGCCTGGCGCCCGCCAGCCTTGGCCTCGGCCACCGCGCCTTCAACCTGCGCAGCGGCATTGGCATCGCGGCGATAGTAATTGGTCATGATCTGCGGCGCGGACGCAGCCGGCGCGACGGTGATGGCAGGCGCCGGTTTGGCCGCCGGCTCAGGAGCGGCGGCCGGCTTGGGCGCGGTCTGGCCAGACGCCATCAGGCCGGCAACAATTGCTGTAACGATTTTTGCCGATTGGGTCATGGCTCTGCTCACTTCGTCTGTGCCAGTCGCTTCAGAACTTCCTTCTGCTCGAACTGGTCGATCACCAGCTGGTCCGGCTTGGCACGGCATTTCGAAATCGCCTTGTTCCATTCCTTGTCCGACTGCGCGATCAGGTTCTTGAGGCCATCGGCAGTGCGGGCGGCGGGGTTGGTGACGAACCTCAGGCCGACCAGCACTTCGCGCAGGGAAGGCTTGGCCTTGGGCGTATCCGCATAGGCGGTTTCCCACCACTGGTTCTCACGAACGAAATCGGCGCAGCGATAAGTCAGCAGGTTGCCGCCCTTGCCATCGTCTGTCCACCGCTCAAATTCGACCGGGGCGCGGAAAGTGTATTCGATCGGCTTGCCCGCCGCATCGAGTGCGGGCGAAAATTTCGTTCCGGCCAGCAGATCGCCCGCCGCCTTGTCGAGCACGGCGGAGCGCGAGGAGGTAATCAGCTTGATCTCGCGGATCGAACCGTCAGGGTTGAGCGTGACCGCATGAACCGGCGTCCCATGATGGCCCTGCGCCAGTGCCTCTTCCGGGAACACGAACTTCGGCGTTTCAAGCGTTTTGGGCCGGGTAATCCTGGGCGGTGCGGGTAGCGGCGCAGGCTTGGCCGGCGAAGCGGCCGGATCCTGCGCCAGCGCGGGCCGCGCGGTCGGCAGAGCGAGCGCCAGGGCGATCAGCGCCAGGCGCGTCTTCACCCCTTGGCCACCACGCTCTCGGGCAGGTCGGTGCCGAACACCCGCTGGTAGTATTCAGCCACCAGCATCCGCTCGGTCTCGTCACACTTGTTGAGGAACGAGAGCCGGAAGGCGAAACCGGGATCCTTGAAGATCGCGGTGTTCTGCGCCCAGGTGATCACGGTGCGCGGGCTCATCACGGTCGAGATATCGCCGTTGATAAAGCCGTGGCGGGTAAGGTCCGCGACCTTGACCATATTGGCAACCAGTTCGGGTGCCGTGTCCGTCACCTTCTTGAGCACGATCTCGCTCTCCACCTGGGCAGGCAGATAATTGAGCGCGACGACGATGTTCCAGCGGTCCATCTGTGCCTGGTTGATCGCCTGGGTGCCGTGGTACAGGCCCGAGGTATCGCCCAGCCCCACCGTGTTGGCGGTGGCGAACAGGCGGAAGAACTTGTTCGGGCGGATCACCCGGTTCTGGTCAAGCAGGGTCAGCTTTCCTTCGGTTTCCAGCACGCGCTGGATCACGAACATCACGTCGGGCCGGCCCGCGTCGTATTCGTCGAACACCAGCGCCACCGGGTGCTGCAACGCCCAGGGCAGCAGCCCTTCGCGGAATTCGGTGACCTGCAGCCCATCGCGCAGCACGATCGCATCGCGCCCGATCAGGTCGATACGGCTGATGTGCGCGTCCAGGTTGATCCGCACGCAAGGCCAGTTCAGCCGCGCGGCAACCTGTTCGATATGGGTCGATTTGCCGGTGCCGTGATAGCCCTGGACGATCACCCGCCGGTTGAAGGCAAAGCCGGCCAGGATCGCCAGCGTGGTATCCGGATCGAAGACATAGGCCTCGTCCACATCGGGCGTGCGTTCGTCGGGCTGGCTGAAGGCCGGAACCTTCATGTCGATATCGATCCCGAACATCTCGCGCACATCGACTTCGGTGTCGGGCGCGGGCAGGATCGTGTGGCCGCTGGTATCGAGCTGGATGTTCGGAATATCGGTCATGACCCGCCCCGCCTATACGGCACGAGGCGGCGGCGCAATATGGATTGGTTGCATTTCGCGACCAGAATGGTCAGGCGGCGCCCACAGCGGCAAAGTCGGTCGCACGGCAGGCCCGGTCGCGGCCATCGGCCTTGGCACGGTAGAGCGCGGCATCGGCCAGTCGGTACAGCCGTTTCCAGTCCTCTTCGCTGGAAACCTTGCCATCGGCAAAGCCCAGACTGACTGTAACCTTCCAATCAAGCGGCATGGCCTTGGCGCGGATCGCAGCAAGGATGCGTTCGGGCGGACAATCGCGCTGGTGCTGCAAGGGCACCAGCAGCGCGAATTCCTCTCCGCCCAATCGCACGGCCAGGCTTTCGGGCGGGCGGCAGTCCTGCAGCACTTCGGCAACCGCACGCAGCACATCGTCACCGGCATCGTGGCCCAGCCGGTCGTTGATCGCCTTGAAGTGATCGATATCGACCAGAAACAGGCGATGCGCCGCCGCCCGACCGACGGCCTTGTGGATGAACGCGCGCCGGTTGAGCAGCCCTGTCAAAGGATCGGAATTGGCCAGCCGCAGTGCCGATTGCTCGCTCGCCCGGGCCTGATCGCGTTCGCGCGCCAGATCGCGCAGGCGGCCAACGATCAGCATTGTCGAGAGCACCGATTCGATCGAAAGCGCGATCATGTTGCCATTGTCGAGCCAGAAGCTGTAGCCAATCAGACCCAGGCCATGAGCCGACCGCAAGATCGACACCCCGATCGGTGCCGACCAGGCAAGCATGAACAGCCAGAAGTAATGCACCCGCGCCCGCCAGGCCGACCAGATCACCGGGAATAGCAAGACCAGCAGGGCGCCGCCCGAAACGAAATAGAGCTTGTCGAGCAGGCGGCCGTAGGTCGGCGCCAGCACGGCAAAGGCCAATGCGGTCAGCAGGCTGGCAATCGAAGCAATTGCCACCAGCCGTCGCAGCCGCGCCGAGATCACACGCGGCCCGAAGAAGTCCTGCAGGAACCGAAGTCCGCAAATCGCTGCCAGCGACAGCAGGATATAGTTGATCCGCAAGCGGTCGTTGTTGTCGAGCCAGGGAAAGACCATCATCACCACCGCACTGGAGGTGAAAGTGTAGGCCGCCAGCGAACCGACCATTGCGCAATAGGTCAGCTGGAAACGATGGCGCAGCGCGCGCCACAGCGCCAGGTTATAGCCAAGCAAGGCAAACGAAAGACCGGCAAACCCGGCATAAAGCGCAATCAGCCAATCCTCGAGCCGGTCCGCCTCGCTGCGCTTCATCAATTCTGCGCCCAGCACCACTCCGCGCCAGTTGGCGCTGCCAGTAACCTCGATGTAGGCGCCTTCGAGCGCGGCAGGCCGGGCCGGGACCGGAAATTCGAAGATCGCCCCGATACTCAGAAATTGTGCAGCTTGGGCCGAACTGAACCGATGGGTCACGGTGGTGCCATCAGCATAGCGAAACACGATCCGTTGAGACTGCTGCCAGACGCTGGTGGTGCGCAGGATCAGCGGATCTGCGGCTTGCGAAACCTGCGGCGCGAACCGCAGCTGGACAGCAAAATCGCCCGATCCGTAGCGGCTCTGCGATCCCTCGCAGTCAAAGTGCGGCAACAGTGCGCGGTTTTCGGAAAGCGGGGCAATACAGGTTTCGACCGGCGTCGCAGCCCGCGCCGGTGCGCTCGCAACGAAAGCGAGTGACAGCGCCAGGCACAGCCTGATCAGGATCCTGCGGAGAGCCCCCATGGATCGATCATAGTCCGCCAAGGACAATTAGGCGTTAACGCGCGCCGATCTTGTCAACATACCAACCGGTCGGTATGTTGTTGGGCATGATCCCGAATCAGCCCTTCCGCCCGGCGCCGGTTTCAGCGCGTGACAAGCTGCTCGAAGCCGGGGTCTATCTGGTTCGAAAACAGGGATTTTCGGCTACGTCGGTGGATCAGCTGTGCGCCCGGGCCGGGGTCACCAAGGGGGCGTTCTTTCACCACTTTGAGTCGAAGGAGGCGCTGGGTGTGGCGCTGGCGCAGTACTGGTCGGCCAGCACCGGCGCATTTTTTGCCAGCGCGCCGTTCCATCACCTGCCCGATCCGCTCGACCGGGTGCTGGGCTACATCGACCTCAGAATCGCCCTGCTGGCGGGACCGGTCGAAAGCTTCAGCTGCGTTGCCGGGACCATGGTGCAGGAAGCGTTCCTGACCAGCGATCCGATCCGCGCTGCCTGCCAGGCCAGCATTATGGGCAACGCCGCCGCACTGGAACAGGACCTGGCCGCAGCCCTTGCCCGCAGCGGCGCAAAGGGCGTGACAGCCGCCAGCCTGGCCCGGCATGTTCAGGCGGTTCTCCAGGGCACCTTCATACTGGCCAAGACCGAAGGTGGCGAAAGCGCAGCCGAGACCGCCCGCGAAGAGCTTGGCCACTTGCGCCGATATTTCGAAATTCTTCTTAAACCACTGAATTAAAACAAATTGGGAGAATGGCCGTGAGCCGCATGATATTCGTGAACCTGCCGGTGGCGAACCTGCCACGGGCAATGCGGTTCTATGCCGCGCTGGGTTTCACCAACAATCCGAAGTTCTCTGACGAGAACGGCGCCTGCATGGTCTGGTCTGATGCGATCTATGTCATGCTGTTGACCCACGCCAAGTGGAGCAGCTTTACCTCGCGGCCGATCTGCCCGCCGGGATCCAGCGAGGTTTCGCTGGCGCTTGCCTGCGATGACAGGGCTGAAGTAACCCGACTGGTCGAGGCTGGCGCGGCCGCTGGCGGCAGGGCCGATGTCAATCCGCCTGAAGATCACGGCTTCATGTACCAGCGCACGATCGCCGATCCAGACGGCCACATCTGGGAACCGTTCTGGATGGATCCGGCGGTGGCTGCGGGCGATGCGCAAATTTCGGAAGCGAGCGCCTGACCGTGACCGACCCGATCGTCGCCTACCATCGCAGTCTGACTACTGTAGATCAGGCAATCTGCGAAGCCCTGCGGGCCGAGATCGAAGCCGCGCTGCCCGATGCCGAAGGCAAAGTCTGGCATGCCCACCCTGTCTGGTTCCTGGCCGGGAATCCGATTGTCGGGTATTCGAAACTGAAGGGTGATGTGCGCCTCTTGTTCTGGAGTGGGCAGGATTTTTCCGAGCCAGATCTCAAGCCAGAGGGCAAGTTCAAGGCTGCCGAGGCGCGATTCGGGCATGCCGGAGAAATCGAGATCGAAGACCTGCGCCGCTGGCTCCAAAAGTCACGCGAAATCCAGTGGGATTACAAGAATATCGTCAAACGTAAGGGTGTGCTTGAGCGCCTGTTGTGATCGGGAGAAGACAATGAGTTATGTTGACGGGTTTGTCCTGCCCGTTCCCAAGGGCAACAAACAGCGCTTCATCGAATTCGCCAACTACACCGATTCGATGTTCATCGAACTCGGCGCGACCCGCATTCTGGAGTGCTGGGCCGATGAGGTGCCGGACGGCACGGTCACCGACTTTCGCATGGCGGTAAAGGCAGAACCCGATGAGGACGTGGTTTTCGCCTGGGTCGAATGGCCCGACAAGGAAACGCGCGACGCGGCCATGGCCAGGATGATGGAGCCGGACAATCCTGACCCGCGGATGGACCAGGACAAGAACCCGGTCCCGTTTAACGGCAAGCGCATGATTTTCGGCGGGTTCCGTCCCGTCGTGCACCTCGAGAAATAGGATAGACCGATGGCCACCCTGCAAGGCAGCTGGATCTGGTATGAACTGATGACCCCCGACGTGGCGGGGGCAAAGGCCTTCTATGACGCGGTGGTCGGCTGGTCGATGGCCGCCGGCACGCCCGAAACCAACGGTTACGGCTTCATCACCGCCGCTGATGGCGCGATGATCGGCGGGGTGCTGGAATTGACCGGCGACATGACCGCCAACGGCGCACGGCCCTGCTGGCTGGGCTATGTCGGGGTCGATGATGTCGATGCCAGCGTTGCCGCGATCGAGGCGTCGGGCGGCAAGGTGCTGATGCCAGCCCGAGACGTGCAGATGGCCGGCCGCATCGCCATGATGGCCGACTGCTGCGGTGCGCCGTTCTATGTCATGACCCCGACCCCGACCCCCGGCGGCGGCGAGAGCACGAGCTTTGCCGCCCTGCCCAACCCCGGCCATTGCGGCTGGAACGAGCTGCTGGCCGGCAACCAGCAGAACGCGATCGGGTTCTACACCGGCCAGTTCGGCTGGACCCTGCCCGATCCGATGGACATGGGCCCGATGGGCACATACCAGTTCATCGCCCATGACGGGGTGATGGTCGGCGCGATCATGGCCAGGCCCGAAGCGGTGCCCGCGCCGCTGTGGTGCCACTATTTCTGGGTTGACGGGATCGAGGCCGCGAAAGGCCGGATCGAGGCTGCCGGCGGTCAGATCGTCAACGGCCCGCATGAGGTTCCGGGGCCACTGTGGGTCGTGCAGGGCGTCGATCCGCAGGGCGCCTTGTTCAGTCTGGTAGGCCCGCGTTAGCAAGGCTTGACCAGGCCTGACGCAAAGCGCATGTTCAACATTTGTTCCATTTTGCATGCGGAGTTGATCCATGGCTGCCTACACCTTCTTCACCAATCCGATGAGCCGCGGCCAGATCGCGCGCTGGGCCCTGCACGAAGCGGGCGCCGATTACGATCAGGTGCTGGTTGACTGGGCCGACAAGCCCGCAGCGCTGCTGGCGGCCAATCCGATGGGCAAGGTACCGACAATCGTCCACCACACCCCCGGCGGTGAACGGGTGGTGACCGAATGCGCGGCGATCTGCGCCTATCTTGGCCATGTCCACCCAGAGGCCGGCCTTGCCCCGCTGGAGGACGAGGCTGCGGACTATTACCGCTGGTTGTTCTTCGCTGCCGGGCCGGTCGAGCAAGCGGTGGTCGGCCGCTCGATGGGCTGGGAAGTGCCCGCCGACCGGCAGGGCATGGTCGGCTTTGGCAGCTACGAGCGGGTCCTCGATGCTTTGGAAGGCCATTTCTCGGACCATGCCTTCACCTGCGGCGAGCGGTTCACCATGGCCGACGTCTATGTCGGCAGCCAGATCGACTGGGGGCTGACTTTCGGATCAATTCCCCCGCGCCCGGCGTTTGTTGCCTATACCGAACGGCTGCAGGCACGCGATGCCTACAAGGCCGCCAAAAGCATCGACAACGCCCTGATCCAAGAGCAACGGAAATGAGCAAGGCGACCCTGTGCCTGTGGTATGATGGGGCGGCAGAAGCGGCCGCCGCCTTTTATGCCGCGACCTTTCCCGAAACCGCGATCGGCAAGGTCAATCGCGCTCCGGCCAGCAACCCATCGACCAGTGAAGGCGCGGTGCTGGTGGTTGAAATGACGCTGCTGGGGATGCCCGCGATCCTGCTCAACGGCGGGCCGATGTTCAAGCACAGCGAGGCCTTCTCGATTCAGGTCCACACCGATGACCAGGCCGAAACCGACCGGCTGTGGAATGCGATCGTCGCGGATGGCGGCGCGGAAAGCATGTTCGGCTGGTGCAAGGACAGGTGGGGGATCAGCTGGCAGATCACCCCGCACGCGCTGACCCGCTGGATGTCGCACCCTGATCCTGCCGCACAGAAGCGCGCGTTCGAGGCGATGATGACGATGAAGAAGATCGACATTGCCGCGATCGAAGCAGCGATGGCGGGCTAACGTCATGCTCAGGCTCTATGGCCACCCCTTTTCCAGCTACACCTGGAAGGTACTGATCGCGCTCTATGCCAATGGGACCGCGTTCGAATTTGCCGAACTCGGCCCGGATGCCGAAGTGCACACCAAGTTCGTCGCCGCTGCCAGTCCGCAGGGCAAGTTCCCGGTGCTGGTCGATGGTGAGGCAGTGGTGTTCGAGGCGACCGCGATCGTCGAACACCTCCATCTCCATCACCCCGGCCCGGCCCCGCTGCTGCCCGCCGATCCCGCCGAGGCGGTGCAGGTGCGGATGTGGGACCGGGTGTTCGACAACTATGTGATGGCGATCATGCAGGAAAGCGTGGCCGAAGCGATCCGCACCGGCACGCTGTCCGCCGCCACCCGCACCGATGTCGAGATGCGGCTTGATCGGTCTTATGCCTGGATCGATCACTGGCTGGCCGGCTATGGCCAGCCGGAGGCGATCAGCCTGGTCGAATGCGCCGCTGCGCCCAGCCTGTTCTATGCCGACTGGGTCTGTCCGATCCCCGATCACTACCCGCGCCTCAAGGCCTGGCGCGCGCACCTGCTGGCGCTGCCGGCAGTTTCGCGTTGCGTCGAAGATGCCAGGCCCTATCGTCAATTCTTCCCGCTCGGCGCGCCAGACCGGGATTGAGAGAGGACCAAGAATGTACGAGCTTTCCGTTACCCGCCTGATCGATGCCGCACCGGACAAAGTCTGGCAGGTGATGACCGAGCGCACCAACGAGTGGTGGTGCCCGAAGCCGTGGCGGGCCGAGGTCAACTGGGGTGAGCGCAAGCCGGGTGGCAAGACCCACACCACGATGCATGGCCCCAACGGAGAAAAGAACGAGCATCCCGGGTTTATCCTGGCATGGGACGAAGGCCGCCGGATCGCCGTGACGGACGCGATCGAGGGCGATTTGCAGCCCGCAGGCCCCTTCATGCTGGGCATCTGGGAAATCGCACCCGAAGGCACCGGCACGCGCTATACGGGCCGCGCCCGACACTGGACACCCGAAACGATGGCGCACCATCGCGAAATGGGTTTCGACGAAGGCTGGGGGATCATGGCCGACCAGTTCAAGGCGCTGTGCGAGGCAGGCTGAGATGTTGCGTCGGCTGTTCATGCAGCTGTGGCTGCTGTGCGGCACGCTTGACGCACTCTACGCCAGCGCACTGACGCTGCTGCGCGGCAACGGCGATGTCGCCGCGATGTGGCGCGGGGTCGCTGCCGGGCCGTTTGGTGCAGGCGCCGATGGCTGGGGCCTGGCCGGTAGCCTCACCGGCCTTGCCGTCCACTTCGCAATCATGGCCGTGATGATCGCAGTGGGGATCTGGCTGGCGCGGCAGACCATGCTGGGCGAAGTCGCGCCGTGGAAGGCCGGCACGCTCTATGGCCTGATCCTCTACGCGGTGATGTACGGGATCGTGCTCCACCTGCGCTTCGGCGCGCCCTTCCCTAACCCGGACCGGGTCAAGCTGGCGCTCGGCCTGTTCCCGCACGTGTTCTTCGTTGGCCTGCCGATCTTCTACCTGGTCAGGCGAACGCCGCGGCCTTCCTGAGCAGCTGGTAGGCCTCGACCACCGCCTGCAGCCGCTTTTCGCTCGATCGGTCACCGCCGTTGCGATCGGGATGCAGCGCGTGGACCAGTTCGCTGTAGCGCTTGCGCAGCGCCTTGCGGTCGGCCTCAATCTCCAGTCCCAGCACTTCGAGCGCGCGGCGTTCGTCGGGGGTGAACACCTTGCCATCGGCGCGGCTGACCGGACGCCGGGCCCGCGCCCGGCCGCTGATCGCTTCCAAGGGATCCTTGAAATCGGCCCAGCGCGGCGCGGCATCGATCCCGGCGGTGGGCGAAAAGGCCCGCGTCTGCCGGTCCCAGCCGTGGATCGGGTTCTGCGCGGCCATGATCTCTTCGGCGCTCATCCCCTCGAACCAGTCGTAGCCGGCGTTGAATTCGCGGACATGATCGAGGCAGAACCAGCGGTATTGGCCCGGCCCATCAAAACTGGCGCCGTTTGAACCAGGCGCGCGAAACTCCCCCGGCGCGGGGCAGCCCGGCCATTCGCAGGGGCGCCGCGCATCCCGCACCCGGCCATGAAATCGATCCTGCTTCACCGCTTCCCCATGCCGCCAGTTCGGCTAGAAGGGAAGGCATGACCGGAACAATCGCCTCTGAAATCGAAGCGCTGCTTCGCGCCGCCTTCGCCCCAACCAGCCTGGCCGTGATCAACGACAGTGCCCGCCACCACGGCCATGCCGGCGATGACGGATCGGGCGAAAGCCACTTCACGGTCGAGATCGAAAGCGCGGCCTTTACCGGGGTTTCGCGGCTGGAACGCCAGCGCATGGTCAACCGCGCGCTGGGCGACATCCCGGGCCAGCGGGTCCACGCCCTGGCGGTCAAGGCGCGGGCCCCGGGCGAATGAGCGGCGCGATCCTGCGCACGGTCACACCAGTCCAGCATGACCTTGGCGGGATGTACGTGCGCCGCGCCCTGCCCGCACCGGGGGTGGGCATGGTCGGGCCGTTTATCTTCGTTGACCAGTTCGGCCCGGCCGAATTTATCGCCGGATCAGGCATGGCGATCACCCCGCATCCGCACGCCGGCCTGTCCACGGTGACCTGGCTGTTCGACGGCGCGATCCACCACCGTGACAGCCTGGGCACCAGCGCGCTGATCCGCCCGGGGCAGGTCAATCTGATGACCGCCGGCAAGGGCATCACCCATTCCGAACGCAGCCCCGAAGACCTGCACGGCCAGCGCCAGCGGGTCTGGGGCATACAGACCTGGCTGGCCTTGCCCGACGAACTGGAAGACATGCACCCGGCCTTCGAACAGGTTGCCGATCTGCCGGTGATCGAGGAGCGCGGGGCCCGCGCCACCGTGATCATGGGAACGCTGTGGGGGATGCGCGCCGCAACCACCTGCCATGCGCCAACGATCTATGCCGATATCGCGCTGGAGCCGGGCGGGGAAATCCCGATCAACCCCGATGCCACCGAACGCGCGGTGATGCTGGTCAACGGCGGGGCGAGCCTGGATGGCCAGCCCTTGCGCCCCTATGACCTCAACCTGCTGGACGCGGGCGACCAGTTGCGACTGACCTCCGATCATGGCGGGCGGGTGATGCTGCTGGGCGGAGAGCCGCTTTACACGCCGCGCTACATCTGGTGGAATTTCGTTTCATCCTCGCCCGAGCGGATCCGCCAGTGGACCCGTGACTGGCAGGACGGAAAGTTTCCGCCGGTTCCCGGCGATCCGGACAACTAGACGAGACAAGTGGAGAGCATGACCATGGATTACGCAGGCAAGGCAGTCTGGATTACCGGCGCTTCATCGGGAATCGGCGCGGCGCTGGCGCGGGCCTATGCCAAACGCGGGGCGCGACTGATCCTTTCCGGCCGCAACCACGCGGCGCTGGACGAGGTGGCGGCGGCCTGCGGCGTCGATCACCTGATCCTGCCGTTCGACACCGCCGACTTTGCCGCTGCGCAAGCCGCCGCCGACCAGGCCTGGGACTGGAGCGGCGGGATCGACGTGCTGGTCAACAATGCCGGGATCAGCCAGCGCAGCCTGGCGATCGACACCGATTTCGCGGTTTACCAGAAGATGATCGACATCGACCTGCTGGGTCCGATCTGCCTGACCCAGGCGCTGGTCAAGCGGATGGCCGGGCGCAAGACCGGGCAGATCATCATGATCTCCAGCCTGGCGGGCAAGATCGGCTCGCCGCTGCGCACCGCCTATTGCGCGGCCAAGCACGGGCTGATCGGCTATGCCGACGCGCTGCGGCTGGAATTGAGCCCGCACAACATCACCGTGATCGGGGTCACCCCGGGATCAATCCGCACCGATGTTTCGCGCAATGCGATCACCGCCGATGGGGGCCGCCGCGGCGAAAGCGACAAGGCGATCGACAACGGGATCGATCCCGACGATTTCGCACAGCGGATGATCGGGATGATCGATGAAGGCCAGCGAGAAGTGATGATCGCCGATGCGCCGACTGAAAAAATGATCGGCGAAGCCCGCCGCACCCCCGAAGCGCTGATCGACCAGATGATCGCGATGTTCCAATCGGGCTATGCCGCCCAGATGGGGGTCCGCGAGCAATGAGCATGGCGCAGACCCGCATAACGCTGGCCAGTGGAATCGAACTCGACGTGGTCGATGCGGGGCCGCGTGATGCTCCGGCGCTGATCTTCCTGCACGGCTTTCCCGAAAGCCACCGCACCTGGCGCCACCAGATCGCGCACCTGTCTGGCCGCTATCGCTGCATTGCGCCTGACCAGCGCGGCTATCGCGGATCGTCGAAGCCGCAGGATGTCGCGAGCTATACCCCGGACAAGCTGATCGGTGATGTGTTCCAGCTGGCCGATGCGCTGGGTGTGGGCACGTTCACGATAGTCGGGCACGATTGGGGCGGCGCGATTGCCTGGGGCACGGCCCTGATGGGCCAGTTGAACGGGCGGGTGACGCGGGCGGTGATTGCCAATGCTCCGCACCCGGTCGGCTTTTCGCGGCTGGTCTGGACCAACCGCCACCAGCGCGAATCGAGCCAGTACATGCGCGTTTTCCGCGATGTGGCGAATGACCAGCTGATCCGCGATTTCGGTCTGGCCGGGATGCTGATGAAGGGCTTCGAAGGCCGCGAAATGGGCGAGGACAAGATAGAGCCCGCCGAACGGGAGCAGCTGACCCGCGAGTGGGAAAATCGCGACGCCGCCTTCGCGATGATCAACTGGTACCGTGCCAGCCCGCTCTATGTCCCGGCGATGGATGAACCCTATGAAATGCCGGCCGACAAGGCACCCCCGGTGCTGCCGCCGCTGACCATCCCGACACTGGTGATCTGGGCGCTGGAAGACCTGGCCCTGCCGCCTGAAAACCTTGATGGCCTGGCGGACATGGTGCCCAACATGACGCTGGTTGAAGTGCCGGACTGCGGCCACTTCGTGCCGTGGGAGGCACCGGGCGCGGTCAACGCGGCGCTGGACGAGTTCCTTGGCCGGACCGAGTGAACCCGGGCGACCGCACGGCGGGATCGGCGCGGCGCTGGCCGCCGCCGAAGCGCGCCAGCGCCGCTCGTTGCTGCGCAACCATGGTGGCGGACATGCCCCGGTCACCAACCTTGAACTGTTCTTCGACCTGGTGTTCGTCTTCGCGATCACTCAGCTTTCGCATTACCTGATCGCCGAGCTGACCCCGCTGGGGGCGCTGCGCACTGCGGTGCTGTTCGGTGCGGTCTGGTGGGCCTGGATGTGGACCACCTGGGCCACCAACTGGATCGATCCTGACAAGGTCGAGGTGCGCCTGCTGCTGGGGGTGCTGATGCTGCTCAGCCTGGCCATGGCGGCGGCGATACCGCAGGGGTTCGGCGCCGGTGCGTTGTTGTTCGCGGCCGCCTATGTGACCTTGCAGGTTGGCCGCTGCCTGTTCGTGGCCTGGGCGATGGAGCGCGAGGATCCGGGCCGCGGACGCAACATGATCCGGGCCGCTGCCTGGTTCCTGACCGCCGCGCCATTCTGGCTGGGCGGCGCGCTGATCGGCGAGCCTGGCTGGCAATTGGGACTGTGGCTGGCTGCGCTGGCAATCGAATATACCGCGCCGATGGTGTTCCTGCGCTATCCGGGGCTGGGCCGTTCAAGTCCGGCAGACTGGATCATTTCGGGCGCGCACATGGCCGAACGCTGCAGCCTGTTCATCATCATCGCGCTGGGCGAAGGGCTGGTGATCACTGGAGCGACCTATTCGGCGGCCCGGTCGCAGAGCTGGCTTGATGCTGCGCTGGTCATGGCCTTCGTCAGCTCGTTCATGATGTGGTGGCTCTATTTCGACATGGGCGCCAAGCGCGGAGCCCGGCATATCGAGAGCCACAGCCTGCCCGGCCTGGTTGGGCGGCAGGCGTTCACCTATTGGCACATCCCGATCGTAGCCGGGATCATCGTGCTGGCGGTAGCCGACGAACTGGTGCTGGCCCATCCGCATGAGCCCCTGCACCTCGACCTGCTGGCGATCGTGATCGGCGGCACTGTACTGTTCCTGGGCGGACTGGCCGGCTTCAAGCGGATTTCCAGCGGCAACCCGTGGTTCCCGGCCAGCCATGCCTATGGCCTCTATGCACTGGTCCCGCTGGCCCTGTGGGGCTGGCTGGCGCATCCGCCTGGCCTGATCTTCTTTGCTGCGCTGGTGGCGATCTTTGCGGTGATCGCGGTGTGGGAATGGGGCAGCTTCAACGGCGGCTGGCTGGAACGCATGGAGCGCCGCAACTGGTGGCTGGGCCGCGCGATGCGCCGCGAGCTGGAGCGGCGGCGCGACAAGCGGCTGGCACGCGAAGTGGCCAAGGGGCGCTAGATCATTCGGTCGCTGCCGCCCCAGCCGATCCACGCGCCATGCGGATGCGCCCGGGTGACTACCACGCCCGCCTCGCCGCCGGGCCAGTAGCGCACCACCATTTCGTGGATGTGCAGCACCCGGTTGGCTTCCAGCGCGACCCAGGCAAGCGGCTGGTCGGGTGTCGCCCTGGCCCCCGCCGCTTCCATCGCCGCAGTCACCCGCGCCTGCTGTTCTTCCGGCACATATTGCCAGACGATCGAATGCATCAGCATTCGGGTGGTTCCGGGTGTTTGAGGCTTGGCTAGCTCGGCCTCGATGAAATCGGCGGCGTTCATCTGCACCAGATCGGGCGGGCGTTTCTTCGCTTCGGCAATCGCGGCCTCCATCCGCTCGAACCGCACCGTGTGTTCGGGCCAGATATAGGCCCTGAGCCGCAGGGCCTCGTCCGGATCGGTCAGATCGACCGGAGCGACATCGCAGCCTTTGGTTGAGGTGAGCTCGATCGCATGGCGCGGCGGGGCATCGCCCTGCCATTCGGGCTTGAACCGCATCGCACCGGGATCTGGCCCAACCTCGGTCCCGCCCAGATTGTAGTGATAGCGATCGAGCATCAGGTTGATTCCGGCGCTCGATCCGATCTCAAGGCATTCGAACCGGGCGGGCAGTCCCTTGTCGGCCAGCCACAGCATTGCAGCAATGAAGTTGGCCGAACGCCCGGCTTCGTTGGTTTGTGGCGGGCTATCAAGCCAGGGCAGCAGCTCGGTCTCGTGGGTGTGCAGTGCACTGGCGACGATCTGTGCGTCGTCCGCCCCTTGAGTGTCATTGTAGATACATCCAAGTGACGGTTGAGTGCCCTTGAGGTGCAGCGCATGGAGCCCCCCTGCCAGGCGCAGCGGCAGGGCATCGGCAAGCGGTGGACCAGACCAGTTGCGCACTCGGTCGAGCACCGCGCCGCCCTCACCCGCTTCGATCAGATCCCGCAGTGCAGCACAAATTCGTGCGGTCACCGTGGCGCCGGATGCGGTGCAATAGGCCACCTGGTTGTCGAAGGCTGCGGCTATGATGCCCGGACCGGTCGCATTTATGTCGATAAACTGGTAGTTCTCCGCCATCGCGTGTTCTCCTGCTTATTGTTGCAGATGCGAACAGGCTGCGCCTCTTTGCTGCATTGCACAAGAGAAATCCGCTTGGCTTCTTGCCCTTTTGGCCCCCGCGCCGTAAGGGCCGCAGCCGATGGCCAAGCCGCTGACCTTTGCCGTGCCCAAGGGCCGTATCCTCGACGAGGCGCTGCCGCTGATGGCGCGCGCCGGAGTGGTTCCCGAGGCTGCCTTTCACGACAAGAAAAACCGTTCACTTTCATTCGGTTGCGAAGGATCGGAGATCCGGATCATCCGCGTCCGGGCGTTCGATGTGGCGACTTTCGTGGCCCACGGTGCGGCGCAGGCGGGGATTGTCGGGTCCGATGTGGTCGAGGAATTCGGCTATCCCGACCTCTACGCACCGGTCGATCTGGACATCGGCCACTGCCGTCTGTCGGTCGCAGAGCCACACGACAGCGTCACACAACAGGCCCACAACAGTCACTTGCGGGTGGCCAGCAAGTACCCAAACCTCACCCGCAGGCACTTCGAGGCACAGGGCGTGCAGGCCGAGGTCGTAAAGCTCAACGGCGCGATGGAACTGGCCCCCGGGCTGGGCCTCGCCAGCCGGATCGTTGACCTGGTTTCCTCGGGCCAGACGCTCAAGGACAACGGCCTGGTCGAGACCGCAACGATCCTGCAAATCTCGGCCCGGCTGATCGTCAACCGCGCCGCGCTCAAGACCGACGAACGGGTCGCCGCACTGGTCGAGCGGTTCCGCGCGCTGGTCGCAAAGCGGGAAGCAGCCTGATGCTGCGCCTCAACACCCGTGATCCGGGCTTTGAGCAAGCCTTCCGCCGGCTGGTCGCCGACCGGCGCGAAAGCGATGAAAACCTGGCCCGCGACGTCCAGGTGATCCTGAGCGACGTCAAGAACCGCGGCGATGCAGCGCTGGTCGAAATGACCTCGCGCTGGGACCAGTATGCGCTGGCGCAGGACAGTGACTGGCAGGTGTCGAAGGAAGCCTGCCGCGAAGCCTTCGACGCGCTCAAGCCCGACCTGCGCGCCGCGCTGGAACTGGCCGCCCAGCGGATCCGCGCCTTTCACGAAAAGCAGGTTCCCAAGAACCGCGACGAAACCGACGAACTGGGCGTCCGCATGGGGGCCAAATGGCGCCCGGTCGATGCCGCCGGGCTCTATGTCCCGGGCGGCCGCGCGGCCTACCCTTCGTCACTGTTGATGAACGCTATCCCGGCCAAGGTTGCCGGGGTCGAGCGACTGGTGGTGGTCACCCCCACCCCCAAGGGCGCGCTCAACCCGCTGGTCATGGCCGCCGCGCACCTGGCCGGCGTGGACGAAATCTGGCGGATCGGCGGGGCCCAGGCCGTGGCGGCGCTGGCCTATGGCACGCAGCGGATCAGCCCGGTCGATGTCGTGGTCGGCCCCGGCAATGCCTGGGTCGCCGAGGCCAAGCGCCAGCTTTACGGCGTGGTCGGAATCGACATGGTCGCCGGGCCCAGCGAGATCCTGCTGATCGCCGATGGCCAGAACGATCCCGAGTGGACTGCGGCCGACCTGCTGAGCCAGGCCGAACACGATCCCTCCGCCCAGTCGATCCTGATCACCGACGATCCGCTGTTCGCCGATGTGGTGGCCGACCGGATCGGGGTGGAGCTGGCCATGCTGCCAACCGCGCGGGTCGCGAACGAAAGCTGGAACACCCACGGCACGATCATCGAGGTGGCGAGCCTTGATGAAGCCCCGGCGCTGGCAAATGCGCTGGCCGCCGAACATGTCCAGATCGCCACCGATAAGCCCGAGGCACTGTTCAAGCAGATCCGCCACGCCGGCTCGGTCTTCCTGGGCCGGATGACCCCCGAAGCGGTCGGTGACTATGTCGCCGGGCCCAACCACGTGCTGCCCACGGGGCGCCGCGCGCGGTTTTCTTCGGGTCTGTCGGTACTCGATTTCATGAAACGCACCAGCTTCATTCAGCTTGACGAAGCGGCGCTGAAGGCCATCGGCCCGGCCGCGATCGAGCTGGCCGAAGCTGAAGGCCTGCAGGCCCACGCCCGCTCGATCGAAGTGAGACTAGGAATATGAAGGCCAGAAGCCAGGCCCGCGCCGCCGCGCGGCTCGCCGCCGTCCAGGCGCTCTACCAGCTTGAGATGGAAGGCACCGCCCTCGCCCAGCTGATTGACGAGTTCCACCGCCACCGGCTTGGCGCAGAGATCGAGGGCGACCAGTACGCCGAGGCCGAACAGGCCTTCTTCGACGACACCGTCAAGGGCGTCGCCGCGCGCCGCGACGAGATCGATGCGCTGCTCGATGCCAAGCTGGCCGAAGGCTGGAAGCTGGAGCGGCTCGACAAGACCATGCTCCAGGTGCTGCGCGCCGGCGCCTGGGAACTGATGGCCCGTGCCGACGTGCCGACCGCCAGCACGATCAGCGAATACGTTGATGTCGCCCACGCCTTTTTCGAAGCGCGCGAGGCCAAGTTCGTCAACGGCGTGCTAGATGCCGTGGCGAAGGAAGTGCGATCGTCGTAAGATCGGCCCCATCAAGGGGGAAGGTGCTGATATCTGTTCCTTCCCCCTTGATGGGGGAAGGATACGGAAACTTGGTCGCAAAGCGACCTAGTTGCAGTTGGATGGGGGTGATCCATCAGCTATGACAAACCCCCGTGAAAAAGCACCCACCTGCGATATCTGTCATTCGGGCACGCAGTTTAAGGCGTAACCCGACAGATGCTGCCAAGCGAATGTGGCAACTTCTGCGCGAATTCTATCCTCATGCCCGATGGCGCAGAGAGGTTCCCATCCGGCATTTCATCGTCGATTTCATCAGCCATCGGTACAAGCTGGCAATTGAAGTTGATGGCGGTCAGCATGATGCCGACAAAGATGCACAGCGCAGTGCCATGATTGAGAAAGAAGGCTATCGGGTGGTTCGCTTCTGGAACAACGAGGTTCTTACGAACGGTGAAGGCTGTATGATCCGACTAGGGCAGCTTGTGTCGCATGATCACCCCCTTCCAACTTCGACTAGGCGTTCTTCGAACGCCAAGTCTGCGTATCCTTCCCCCATCGAGGGGGAAGAAGAGTCATGATCGAACATGCCTTCATCAACGCCTTGCAAGCCCTCGCCACCCACCCCTCTGCCCGTGGCCTGCAGGATGATTGCGCAGTGCTGGATCTGGGCGGTGAAACACTGGTCCTGACCCACGATGCGATGGCCGAAGGGCTGCATTTCCTGCCCGGGCAGGATCCGGCTGACGTGGCCTGGAAGCTGGTCGCCACCAACCTTTCAGACCTGGCCGCCAAGGGTGCCGAGCCATTGGGCGTGCTGCTGGGTTATCAGCTGGCACAGGATGACCTGCGCTTTCTCGAAGGACTGCGCGAGGTGCTGGAGCATTACCAGGTCCCTTTGCTGGGCGGCGACACGATCGGGCGCAGCGGCCCGCAGGTGCTGGGCCTGACTGCGCTGGGCCGGGCAACGCATCGTCCGGTTCCGTCGCGCAGCGGTGCGCGGGCGGGCGACCGGGTGTGGATCACCGGGCCGGTCGGCGGCGCGATGCTGGCCCTGGAAGCACTGAAGGCCGGATCGGGAGATAGTCTGGCCTATCGCCGCCCGCAGGCCTTGCTGCGCGAGGGACAAGCGCTGGCACCGGTGGTCAGCGCGATGATGGACATTTCGGACGGGCTGCTGCTCGATGCCAGCCGCCTTGCCGTGGCTTCGGGCGTGACATTGGCGCTCGACAGCCTTGCCGTTCCGATCGCAGCTCCTGAGGCACGCCGCGACGCGGCACTGCGCTGGGGCGAGGACTATCAACTGCTGTTTACCGCGTCCGCAGAAGCCGTGATTCCGGTCCCTGCGGAGCCGATCGGCACGGTCCTGACGGACGGCGGGGAACCGCTGCTGCTCGACGGCGTACCGCCAGCGGGACACCTGGGCTACGAACACGGCTGATTGCACGGCAAAAGTGGCTTTCCGGCGTTGCATTGCCGCGAATCCTGCCTATAGCTCTGCCCGGCTGCCCCGCGGATGAGCGGGGCTTTCGCTATGGGAACAACAAGAGGGGGAGCGTCCCGTGAATCTTGTCACGATCGCAATTCTGCTGGGACTTTTGGCCATCGTCTATGGCTTCGTCACCAGCCGCCAGGTGCTTGGCGCACCGGCAGGTAATGAAAAGATGCAGGAAATCGCTGCGGCAATTCAGGAAGGCGCACAGGCCTACCTGAAGCGCCAGTACACCACCATCGCCGGTGTCGGCGTGGTCGTGGCGGTGATTGTCGCCTGGGCGCTGGGGCCGATTTCGGCTTCCGGCTTCCTGATCGGCGCGGTGCTTTCGGGCGTTGCGGGCTTCATCGGGATGAACATCTCGGTCCGCTCGAACGTGCGTACTGCTGCTGCGGCGCAGAAGGGCCTGCAGGCCGGCCTGACCCTGGCGTTCCGCGCCGGCGCGATCACCGGCATGCTGGTGGCCGGCCTTGCGCTGCTCGCCATCGCGGTATTCTACTGGTACCTTACCGGTCCAGCCGGCTACAGCGTCGGCGGCGAAGACCGCACCGTGGTTGACGGCCTGGTGGCCCTCGCCTTTGGCGCTTCGCTGATTTCGATCTTCGCGCGTCTGGGCGGCGGGATCTTCACCAAGGCTGCCGACGTCGGCGCCGACCTGGTCGGCAAGGTCGAAGCGGGCATCCCCGAAGACGATCCACGCAACCCGGCCGTGATTGCCGATAACGTGGGCGACAACGTGGGTGACTGCGCCGGCATGGCTGCCGACCTGTTCGAAACCTATGTCGTCACCGTCGGTGCCACCATGGTGCTGACCGCGCTGCTGCTGAAGGGCGCGGGCGACCTGCTGCCCAACCTGATGGCGCTGCCGCTGCTGATCGGCGGCGTCTGCATCGTCACCTCGATCGTCGGCACCTACTTCGTGAAGCTGGGTTCGTCGAACAACGTCATGGGCGCAATGTACAAGGGCTTCCTGGTTTCCGCCGTGCTGGCCATTCCGGCCATCTGGTGGGCCACTGGCCACGCGCTGGGCGGTATGGAAACGGCAATCGCGGGAACCGACATCACCGGTCGTGACCTGTTCTACTGCTCGTTCCTGGGCCTGGCGCTGACCGGCCTGATCATCTGGATCACCGAGTATTACACCGGCACCAGCTATCGTCCGGTCCGCTCGATCGCCAAGGCTTCGGAAACCGGCCACGGCACCAACGTGATCCAGGGCCTGGCAATCAGCCTTGAATCGACCGCGCTGCCGACCCTGGCAATCGTGGTCAGCATCATCGTTGCGTTCCAGATCGCGGGCCTGATGGGCATTGCCTATGCCGCCACTGCCATGCTGGCACTGGCCGGGATGGTCGTTGCGCTCGACGCCTACGGTCCGGTCACCGACAATGCCGGCGGCATTGCCGAAATGGCTGGCCTTGATGACAGCGTGCGTGAAAAGACCGACCTGCTCGACGCAGTCGGCAATACCACCAAGGCTGTGACCAAGGGCTATGCCATCGGTTCGGCCGGTCTGGCCGCGCTGGTGCTGTTCGCTGCCTACACCACCGACCTCAGGGAATTCTTCCCGCTGCTGTCGGATGGCGACCTGAGCAACGGTGAAGTCAGCTTCAGCCTGGAAAACCCCTATGTCATCGTTGGCCTGCTGCTCGGCGCGCTGCTCCCGTACCTGTTCGGTGCGATGGGCATGACCGCCGTGGGCCGCGCCGCGGGTGACGTGGTGGTCGACGTGCGCGACCAGTTCGCCAACGACAAGGGGATCATGGCCGGCACTTCGAAGCCGAACTATGCCCGCACCGTTGACCTGGTCACCAAGGCCGCGATCAAGGAAATGATCATCCCGTCGCTGCTGCCGGTGCTGGCACCGATTGCTGTCTATTACCTGGTCAGCATGGTCGCCGGTGAAGCCAATGGCTTTGCCGCGCTGGGTGCGCTGCTCCTGGGCGTGATCGTTGGCGGTCTGTTCGTCGCGCTGTCGATGACGGCCGGCGGCGGTGCCTGGGACAACGCCAAGAAGTACATCGAAGACGGCAACCACGGCGGCAAGGGTTCTGAAGCCCACAAGGCCGCAGTGACCGGCGACACCGTGGGCGATCCCTACAAGGATACCGCGGGTCCGGCCGTGAACCCGATGATCAAGATCACCAACATCGTGGCGCTGCTGCTGCTCGCCGCGCTGGCCAGCGCCCACTAAGCGCCAGCCTTTGGTGAAATCGAATCCCCGCCCGGAGCATTCCGGGCGGGGTTTTCATTTGCGGTCAAGCCACACTGACCATTGCACTGAAATGACAATGCGTTAGAACTTGGGATCAGTCAGGAATACCTGAACCAAGGGGCTAAAACGTGTTGAAGACCAAAATCTTTTCGTGCGGCCTTGCCGCGATTACGCTCAGCTTTGCGCTTGCCGCGGCTGCACCCGCACAGCAGGCCAAGACTGACTTGGTGGTGACCGGGATCAAGGGCCGCGTCCCGACCGAAGTGTTCGGCAAACGCCCGTTCATGCGCAGTCCGCAGATCTCGCCCGATGGCACCAAGATCGCCGTGATGATGAGCCGCAACGGCGTCGACAACCTGGGGATCATCGACCTGACCAAGCCGGGTTCGCCGCCCAAGTTCTTCGTCCGCGCCGAAGAATTCCGTGAGGCAGGCGATCGCACCGTTGGCTCGTGGAATTGGGTTGGCAACCGTACGGTTATCTTCACGCTGGCATCGCGCGAACATATCTTCGGTCAGCTCCGCGACTTGCGCCGGCTGGTCGCCTATGACCTCGAAAGCGGCAAGCTGACCCCGCTGGCCTGGGAAGATGCCTCGACCGACGCCGGCGATGTGATCCACCGGGACCACAAGAAGGAAACGATCCTCCTCCAGCGCCGCTCGCTGCGCAACAAGCAGATGGAATTCGATCCCGAGGTCGTCTCGGTCGATGTGCGCACCGGCAAGTTCACCACCGTGGTCCGGCCGAATGTGTTGGTCGATGACTGGATTCCGGACGGCAACGGGGTGATCCGGGTCGGCCTGGGCAGCAGTGAGGATGGGAAGCAGCGCCTGATGTATCGTTCGAATGAGAACGAGCAGTTCAAGACCATCTCGAATGAGAAGGACACAACCTATACCGGTGCCCAGATTGTCCCGGAGATCTTCACCAAGGAACCCGACATTGTCTATGCGACCAGCAACCGCGACAATTATCGCCGGGTTTACCGCTTCAATATCAAGACGATGGAAGTGGTTGGCAATCCGGTCTTCCAGGTCCCCGGTTATGACGTGGGCGATCTGGTGGCCAGCAAGGATGGCAGCCGCCTGATCGGCGTGCGTTACACCTCGAACAAGGAACGCACTAAATGGTTCGATCCGCGCCTGGCTGAAATCCAGAAGTTCTTCGATGAAGACTTCGGCGTCGGCGATGCGCAGATTCTCTCGACCAGCGAGGATGAAACCAAGCTGACCCTGCATGTCGGCAAGACGTCCGATCCGGGCGCCTACTATCTATTCGACACGGTAAGCGGCAAGCTGACCGTGCTGGGGTATTACCACCCCGAGCTCAAGGACGCACAGATGAACCCGACCGAGACGGTCCGGTACAAGGCATCGGACGGGCTTGAGATCGAAGCGATCATCACTTACCCGCGCCACCGTCCGCACCGCAAGAATCTGCCGGTGATCGTCATGCCGCATGGCGGTCCATTCGGGGTGCGTGATCAGGAAGAGTTCGGGTTCTTCCCCTGGCACCAGTCCATGGCCGAACTGGGCTATGTCGTGATCCAGCCGAACTATCGCGGTTCGGGCGGATATGGCCGTGATTTCGTCAAGGAAGGCCGCAAGTCGAATGGCTATGGCCTGCGGATGCAGGACGACCTCAACGATGCGCTGACCTGGTTCGGGCAGAAGGGCCTGATCGATCCCAGCCGCGCCTGCATCATGGGCTGGTCTTACGGCGGCTATGCCACGGCCCGCGGTGCGCAGCGCGATCCCAAGCTGTGGAAGTGCGCGATCGCCGGCGCCGGGGTCTATGACTTCCCGATGATGAAGGCCTACGATACCGATCAGTTCGGCAGCTTCGGAGCCAGCTATCAGGCAACTTCGGACAACCTGGTGGCGATCTCGTCGGCCCGCAACACCGATGGCCCCTGGTCGCCGATCCTGATCCTGGCGGCCGAACGCGATGCCCGCATCCCGATGAGCCAGTCGAAAACGCTGGTCTCGCGCCTCAAGGGTTCGGGCAAGGTCGAAGGCAAGGACTTCCGCTATGTCGTCCAGCCCAAGGGCACGCACAACCTGCCCTACGAGGACGTCCATATCGAATGGCTGGTCGAAGCCGAAAAATGGTCGGACCGGTTCAACCCGGCCTATATCCCCTCGGATGTGGACTATGCCACCAAACCGGCGATCGACCCGCGGTTCCAGAGCGGCGCCAGCGCAGCGAAGCGCTGATACCGCGCGTTAGCCATTCCTTGGCTTTTCGCGGCTAGAGCTTTCACCCGGCGGCCAGGTGCCGCCGGGTTCGAAAGGTTCAGCTTTGGCCAGCAAGGCACTGCCCGGGAACAGCGCAGCGCGGCATTCCGCCGCGCCTGTTGCCGTGCCCGCCGCGCGGATCCAGGCGGTTTCCTGGCAGGCCTTTGAAGCGCCCGAGAGCCGACTGGCCTGGGATGCGCTGGCGCAATGTGCGGCCGAGCCCAACCCGTTCCACGAAAGCTGGTACCTGCTGCCCGCGCTGCGCGCGCTCGATCCGGCGGGTGAAGTCAGGGTACTGCGCTTCGAAGCAGGCGGCGAACTGGCCGGACTGCTGCCGGTGCGGCATGAGAAGCGCTATTACCGCTGGCCAATCCGGCAGCTGTGCACCTGGATCCACGGCAACTGCTTCCTGGGAGCGCCGCTGGTCGCCCGCGGGCTGGAGCGCGAGTTCTGGCGCGCAATGCTCGACTGGGCCGATCGCAATGCCGGCGGCGGGCTGTTCCTACACCTGGCCCAGGTTCCACTCGAAGGGCCGCTCCATGCCGCACTCCAGGCAGTGCTGGCCGAACAGGGCCGCCTGGCCGCGCTGGTTCACCGCGAGGAACGGGCCATGCTCGCCTCTGACCTTTCCGCCGAGGCCTATTTCGAAGCCAGCCTTTCGGGCAAGAAGCGCAAGGAACTGCGCCGCCAGTTCGCCCGGTTGTCCGAACAGGGCGAGCTGACGTTCGAACGCAGCACGGATGATGACCGGCTGGCCCGCTGGATCGAGGACTTCCTCGCGCTGGAACATTCCGGCTGGAAGGGCTCGCAGGGCTCGGCCCTCGCCTCGCACCAGGCCACCACCCGATTGTTCAAGGAAGCGCTGTTTGGCGCCGCTAGCCAGGGAAAACTTGAACGCCTGACGCTCAGCCTCGATGGTGAGCCGATCGCGATGCTCGCCAACTTCCTCACCCCGCCCGGCGCCTTTTCCTACAAGACCGCCTTTGACGAGCGCTTTGCCCGCTTTTCCCCCGGTGTGCTGGTCCAGCGCGAGAACCTCGCCCTGCTCGACCGAAGCGAGATCGCCTGGTGTGACAGCTGCGCCGCCGCCGACCATCCGATGATCGACCACATCTGGCGCGAGCGGCGCGCCGTGGGCCGCATCTCGGTCGCGATCGGAGGCAAGCTGCGCCGCGCGCTGTTCGCCCGGGTCGTTCGCGCCGAACTGGGCCGCAATCCCGCCGGGATCTAGCCACGGTTGACGCGTTCGCTTTTGCAACGCAAAGGCAGGCGCGATGGACAACCAACGCACCCCCGAACAGATGGTCGCCGGCCTGGTCAAGCTGCTGGAACCGACGCCCAATGGTGACGATCACTTCACCGGCCGCAAGAAGCGCGGCGGGGTGGGCCGCGTGTTCGGCGGGCAAGTGATCGCCCAGGGGCTGCTGGCGGCCGAATGCACTGTCGATCCCGATCGCCCCGCGCATTCGCTCCACGCCTACTTCCTGCGCGGCGGGAGCGAGGATTTCGAGATCGACTACCAGGTGATGCGCGACTTTGATGGTGGCTCGTTCTCCAACCGCCGGGTCGTGGCGAGCCAGCAGGATCGGCCGATCCTGAACCTTACCGCCAGTTTCCAGAAGCAGCAGCCGGGTCTGCATCACGTCGATGCCGAAATGCCCGATGTGCCCCCACCCGAAGAGCTTGAGCCCGAGGTCGAAGTGCGCCGCCGTTTTGCCGAACAGGCCCGGCCCGAAGCGCGCCACCATTTCCTGTCGGAACGCCCGGTGGAAATGCGCGCGGTCGAAGGACGGCACTGGATGAACCCCAAGCCGGCCCCGCCGCGCAGCCATTCGTGGTTCAAGACCGTGGCCCCCCTGCCCGACGATCCCCGCATCCACCGCGCCGTACTGGCCTTTACCAGCGACATGACACTGCTGGGCACCTGCGCCCTACCCCATGGCCTGTCGTGGGCGCGCGGCGAGGTGGTCAGCGCCAGCCTTGATCATGCGGTGTGGTTCCATGAAGAGTTCCGGGCCGACGAATGGCTGCTTTATGCCACCGACAGCCCGTGGAGCGGTGGCGGGCGCGGCTTCAATCGCGGCCGGATCTTCACCCGCGATGGCCGCCTGGTGGCCAGCGTCGCGCAGGAAGGCATGATCCGCAGGGTCGCCCCCAAGGTCTAGCACCACTCGACATCTTCGGTTCCGGGTGCTTCAATGCCCTCTTCAGGGAGGGACACAGGATGCGCAAACGGACCATTGCATTGGGCGCGGCGGCAGCACTGCTGGCGGCAGGTGGCGGCTGGTATGCCAGCCTCGACAAGGAAACGCGCGGGCTGCTGGCAGCGATGCCAACCGACCGCGACGTGCTGATGTGGAAACAGGACCAGCGCGACGCCGCCTTCCGGGCGATGGACCGGCTGCCGGTGCTGGCCGAAGCGCGGACCTTCCCGGCCGCCAAGACCCCGACCCCGCTGCCGGCTGGCAAGCCGCTTTCCATTCCCGGGTTCGACAAATACGCGAAGGACCAGCGGTTGGCCGGGATCGTGATCCTGCAGGACGGTAAGGTTCGCTTCGAACACTATGGCCTGGGTTTCGACGCCAAGGGCCGCTGGACCAGCTTCTCGGTCGCCAAGAGCTTTACCTCGACGCTGGTCGGAGCGGCGATCAAGGATGGCAAGATCAAGAGCCTAGAGGACAAGGTCAGCCAGTACGTGCCGGGCCTGCGCGGTTCGGCCTATGATTATGTAACCGTCCAGCAGCTGTTGATGATGAGTTCCGGCGTCAAGTGGAATGAAGACTACGAAGACCCGCAGGCCGACGTTGCCAAGTTCAACAATGCCAAGCCCGAAGCCGGGATGGACGCGACGGTCAGCTACCTGCGCCACCTGCCGCGCGCGCATCCGCCGGGTGAAGTCTGGCACTACAACACCGGCGAAACCAACCTGATCGGGGTGCTGGTTTCCTCCGCCGTCGGGCGTCCCTTGTCAGACTACATGGCCGAAAAGATCTGGGCGCCGGCCGGGATGGAGCAGCAAGGCACCTGGCTGCTGGGCCAGACCGGGCACGAAATCGCCGGCTGCTGCATCCAGGCCGCGACCCGCGACTTTGCCCGCTTCGGCCTGTTCGTGCTGAACGGTGCCAAGGGCCCGGACGGGGTCAGCATTGTCCCTGATGGCTGGTTCGGCCAGGCCACGGTCAAGCAGAAGTACTATGGCGAACCCGGGCGCGGCTATGGCTTCCAGTGGTGGACCTATGACGACGGCAGCTTCGCCGCACAGGGCATCTTCGGCCAGGGCATCTTCATCGATCCCAAACGCAAGCTGGTAATCGCCAGCAATGCCGACTGGACCCGCGCGACCGAGGGCCCCGAAGGCGAATGGCGCGAGGCGTTCTACAAGCAGGTGCAGGGGCTGATCGACGCGGGTGGGTGAACGGGTGACATCGATCAAGCTGTTGTGCGTTTGCGGAGCAATTGCAATTCAGGCCGAGCGCAAGCCCGACTACATCTTCGAGTGTAATTGCTCACTGTGCAGCAAGACAGGCGCTCGTTGGGGTTACTACCGGCCCGACGAGGTCGACGTCACTGGCGAGACAAGGACATTCACGCGTCCAGATAAGGTCGATCCCGCAACCGCAGTTCATTTTTGCCCCGATTGCGGCTGCACGACGCATTTCACCCTTACTCCGTCGGCGGCAGCACGACATGGCAATACCTTGCTCGGGATCAACATGTGGCTGGCGGAGCCGAGCGATCTGGCAGGATTGGAAGTCCAATTTCCCGATGGCCGTGCCTGGTCGGGAGATGGACCCTTCGGCTTTGTTCGGGAACCGGTAATTCTGGGCTAGGAATACTCAGGCGATCTTACCCACCCGGATGGTAGAAATCATAAACCGCCTGCGCCACCGCGGCTGACACGCCTGGAGCGCGCTGCAAATCCTCCAGCGCGGCCGCCCTCACCTTGCTGGCGGTGCCGAAATGCAGCAGCAGCGCGCGTTTCCGCGCCGGCCCGATCCCGGGGATTTCGTCCAGCGGACTGGCCGAGATCGCGCGGCTGCGCTTTTCGCGGTGGGCTCCGATCGCGAAGCGGTGGACTTCGTCGCGCAGGCGCTGAAGGTGGAAGAGCAGCGGGGAATTGATCGGCAGCATCCGCTCGCGCCCATCAGGGAAATGAAACACCTCGCGTCCATCACGCCCGTGGTGTGGGCCCTTGGCGATGGCGATCAGGGGAACGTGCTCGATCCCCATTTCCTCCAGCGTATCGCGCGCCGCGCTCATCTGGCCCTTGCCGCCGTCGATCAGCACCAGATCGGGCCACATCCCGCCGTCACGATCGGGGTCTTCTTCAGCCGCGCGGGCGAAGCGGCGGGTGAAGACTTCGCGCATCATACCAAAATCGTCGTTGCTCTGGGCCTGCTTGATGTTCCACTTGCGGTATTGGCCCTTGATGAAGCCTTCGGGCCCGGCCACCACCATTGCGCCCAGGGCATGTGCGCCCTGGACGTGGCTGTTGTCATAGACCTCGACCCGCTGCGGCTCTTCACCCAGTTCGAAGAATTCGGTCATCTCACGCCAGATCCGCGCCTTGGCGCCGCTTTCGGCCTGGCGGCGTTCGAGCGCTTCGATCGCGTTGCGGCTAGCCTGCTCCATCAGCCGTCGCCGGTCGCCGCGCTGCGGCACCGAAATCTCGACCTTGCCGCCCGCCGGCCCGGCCAGCGCTTCGGCCAAAAGGTCGCCTTCGGGCAGTGCGCGATCGACCAGCACCAGCCGGGGCGGCGGCACCTCCTCATAGAACTGGGCAAGGAAAGCGGTGAGTACTTCGGCTTCGTCCAACCCGTCGGTATGACTGGGGAAGAAGGCGCGGTGCCCCCAGTTCTGCCCGCCGCGAATAAAGAAGGCCTGCACCCCGAACTGCCCATTGCGGCTGGCAATCGCGAAGACATCGGCATTGCCTACCCCTTCGGCGTTCACTGCCTGGCTGCCCTGGATGAAAGTTGCGGCGCGGAGGCGGTCACGCAGCATCGCGGCGCGTTCGAAATCGAGTGCCTCGGCGGCCTCGGCCATCTGCGCCTCGATCTTCTTCTGGACCGCGCTGGAGCGTCCGCCAAGGAAGTCCTTGGCCTCGCCCACCAGTTCGGCATAGCCGGGTTCGTCGATCCTGCCCACGCAGGGCGCCGAACAGCGCTTGATCTGATAGAGCAGACAGGGCCGGTCGCGTCGGCTGAAAAAGCTGTCTGTGCAGCTTCTTAGCAGGAACAGTTTCTGCAGCGCGTTAATCGTGGTGTTGACCGATCCGGCACTGGCGAAGGGGCCATAGTAATAGCCCTTGGCCTTGCGCGCGCCGCGATGCTTGGTGATCCGGGGATAGGCATGATCGGCGCGCAGCAGGATGAAGGGAAAGCTCTTGTCATCGCGCAGCAGCACGTTGAAGGCCGGGCGGAACCGCTTGATCAGCTGCGCTTCCAGCAGCAGCGCCTCAGCCTCGCTGTTGGTGGTGACGATCACCATCGACCGGGTCTGCGCCACCATCCGCTTGAGCCGCAGCGGCAGCCGCTCGACCTGGGTGTAATTGGCCACCCGGTTGCGGAGCACCCGCGCCTTGCCGACATAGAGCACGTCGCCGCGCGCATCGAGCATCCGGTACACGCCCGGCTTGGGCTTGAGCGTCGCCAGCACCTCGCGGATCGCGGCCACCCCGGCTCCCAGATCGGGCTGCCCGGCCTTGACCGCATAGGTCGCCCGCTCCTCGTTGAAGCGTTCGGCGGCATTGGGCTGGTCGGGGCGGCCACTCTTGGACATCACCTGCCCGAATACAGACCGTCCCGCATGTGCGAAAGGTGCTTGTTGACGCCCATCCCCACTGTGTTACGCTGCACCGCACAAGACCCGTAACAGCGGGCGGCAGGAGGGGAGAGAGATCGCTTGCGCCAGCTGCAGGGAATGGATGCATCGTTCGTTGCGTTGGAAACACGCACTTCGCCGATGCACATCGGCTCGATCCTGATCTATAACCCCGCAACCGCGCCAGGCGGCTTTGTCCGCTACAAGGATATCCTGCGCTTTTTCGAAAGCCGGATGCAGCTTTCCAAGACCATGCGGCAGAAGCTGGTGCGGGTGCCGTTTGACCTCGACTATCCCTATTGGGTCGAGGACAAGGATTTCGACCTCGAATACCATGTCCGTCACGTTGCCCTGCCCAAGCCCGGGGACTGGCGGCAGCTGTGCATCCAGGCGGCGCGGATCTTTGCCCGCCCGCTCGACCTGTCGCGTCCGCCGTGGGAATTCACGATTGTCGAAGGGATCGACAATGTGCCTGGCGTGGCACCCGGCAGCTACGCCATGGTCACCAAGGTGCACCACGCCGCGATCGACGGGATGAGCGGGATCGACCTGATGGAGGCGCTCCACACGCTCGATCCCAATGCCCCGCCGCCGAACGAGCCCGATACCTGGAAGGGTGAAGAGGTTCCCAATTTCGCCGAGCTGCTGGCCAAGAGCTGGGTCAACAACGTCGCCAACCCGCTGCGCCAGCTTGACGTTGCCGCCAAGGCGATGCCCGGTGTGGCCAAGGCGATCAAGGGACTGGTCAGCAAGGACTTCAAGCTTCACGGCGAGATGCTGGCCCCGCGCACCCGGTTCAACGCGGTGATCTCTCCCAACCGGGTGGTTGAGGGACGCTCGATCCCGCTGGCCGATATCAAGGCGATCCGCGAGGCGGTGCCCGGCGCCAAGGTCAACGATGCCTTCCTCGCGATCATCGGCGGGGCACTGCGCAAGTACCTTGCGGCGCATGGCGACCTGCCCGACAAGACGCTGACCGCGATGGCGCCGATTTCGGTCCGCTCGTCGGGCGAAAAGGGCGACATGGGCAACCAGGTCGCCGCAATGATCGCGCCGCTGGGCACGCATATCGCCGACCCGCTGGAGCGGCTGGCCTATGTCCACGGCCAGACGGTCAATTCCAAGGCGATGACCGACGCGATCGGGGCGCGCAACATGACCGAGATCAGCAAGATTTCCCCTGCGCTGTTCATGGCGCTGGGTGCGCAGCTCTATACCCGGCTGGGGCTCGCCAACCGGGTCGGTCCGCCCTTCTCGACCGTGGTGACCAATGTCCCCGGTCCGCCGGTGCCGATCTATTCCAGCGGCGCGCGGCTGGAAAGCATGATGGGCCTGCTGTGCCTGACCGACGGGCTGGGCCTGGGCCACGTGGTGCAAAGCTATTGCAAGGAAGCCACGATCACCTTCACCGCCTGCCGCAACCTGATGCCCGATCCGGACTTCTACGCGCAGTGCATGGAAGACAGTTTCACCGAATTGCGCGATGCTGCCAAGGCGGCTCCCGCACCCAAGGCAGCCGAAGCTGCCGAAAAGCCATCCAAGAAAGCCGCCAGGAAGAGCGGCGCCAAAACCGGGAAGAGCAAGAAGAAATGACCGCAACCACCGCCGCGCGCGAAGCGCTGGAAATCGAAGCCCGCCCGCCGCACCCTCTGCTGGCGTTGACCGAGGGCCGCGCCGTGTTCGAACTGGCCGCCTTCTATGCCACCCGGCACCTGCTGGGCATGCTGCCCAAGGGCGATGGGCATCCGGTGCTGGTGCTACCCGGGTTCCTCGCCTCTGACAGTTCGACCAAGCCGATGCGCCGGCTGCTGAACCAGCTGGGCTATGACGCCTATGGCTGGAAGCTGGGTCGCAACGTCCGGGTCGATCTGGCCCGCGTGCATGAAATGGAGCGCCTGCTGCTAGACATTCATGCCAAGACCGGCCGCAAGGTCTCGATCGTCGGGTGGAGCCTGGGCGGGGTCTTTGCCCGCGAACTGGCCAAGCTGCATCCCGAAGCGGTGCGCCAGGTGATCTCGCTTGGCAGCCCGATCCATGACGATCGCCGTCACACCAATGCCAGCCGCCTGTTCGAAATGCTCAACGGCAAGGAACCCGAGCCGATCAAGCACGGCCGGTTCACCGGGCTCGACGAAGCACCGCCGGTGCCGACCACCTCGATCCTCACCCGCACCGACGGGATCGTCCACTGGCGTGGATCGGTCCAGCACCCGCAGGCCGGCAATCAGCAAACCGAGAATATCGAGGTTCATGCCAGCCACTGCGGGCTTGGCGTCAATCCCAGCGTGATGGTCGCGCTGGCCGATCGGCTGAAGCAGCCCGAAGGCGAATGGACCCCGTTCAAGCCCAGGCTGTCACAGCGCTGGATGTTCCCGCAGTCGCGGCTGCATTGACGGGCACGCCCTCCGCACTAGACAGGCTGCCATGTCCACCCGCCACCTGATCGCGCCCGATCTGCTGCCGCTGCTCGAAATGATGCCGGCGGCCACGTTCAATGCCGAAACCCTGCCGCTGATCCGGCAGATGTCGGAAGGCCGGTTCGACATTCTGGGCGAGCCGGCGATGCGGCCCGAGGTGAAGGTGATCGAAGGCCCGGCAGGCCCGCTTGAGGTGCTGTGGTACGATCCCGCGCCGGGCGGCAGGGATCGCCCTGCGCTGCTCCACATCCATGGTGGCGGGATGATCATCGGTTCGGCCAAGTCGATGCAGCATGGCCCGGCGGCGATGGCCAAGGCGCTGGGCCTGCCGATCGCCTCGGTCGAATATCGGCTGGCCCCGGAGCACCCCTTCCCCGCCCCGCAGGAAGATTGCCTGGCCGGGCTCAGCTGGCTTGCGGCCCATGCGGATGAACTGGGCGTCGATCCCCTGCGGATCGGGATCATCGGCGAGAGTGCTGGCGGCGGACTGGCAGCGGCGGTGGCGCTGATGGCGCGCGATCAGAGCGGGCCGCAACTGGCAGCCCAGTTCCTGGTCTTCCCGATGCTCGATCATCGCACCGGCGGGCCGCAGTGCCGTTACAACAATCCCTGCACGGGCGAGTTCGTCTGGACCAAGGACAGCAACCGGTTCGGCTGGGCCAGCCTGCAGGGCAGCTATGCGCCCGATGACCACCGCAAGGGCTGGTTCTCGCCGGCATTGGCCGAGAGTCTGGATGGTCTGCCCCCGACGTGGATCGGCACTGGCGCACTTGACCTGTTTGTCGATGAGAACCTCGACTACGCCCGGCGCCTGACTGCAGCCGGTGTGCCGGTTGAACTCCACGTCTATACAGGAGCGCCGCACGCGTTCCAGCTGGTGGCTGAATCGCGCGCGGCGCAAATGTTCTACCGCGACTTGTTCGGCGCAGTTTCAGCCTGGCTTGCTCAATAGGCCTTGCCGTCGACGCTCACGTCGCGAACCCGGCCTGAACCGTCAACCGCGCAGGCGAAGTCTCCGCCCTTGATGGTCTTGCCCTGCACCCGCCAGCCCTGGCCTTCACGATTGACCTGATCCACCGCTTCGACCCGAGCCGAACCGCGCGCGACTTCATCAATGCAGGCGTTGACCGCATCGTCGATGTTCACACCCGATGCCGAACCGGTGCCCGACCGCTCGCGCCATTCGGGGCGGTTGTCCTGGCCATAGTCGGCCGAGCGCTGACGCGGATATTCCTGATCGGGGTACCGGCGTTCCTCAACCCGGCGGCGATCGTTCTTGTTTGAATTGCTGGCCGCGCTGGCGATGGCTGCGATCCCGCCGATGATCAGGATCCCGGTCAGGATGTCGCCGGCGTCAACCCGGTCGCGATGACGATAATGATGGCCACCCCAGCCGCCACCCCAGCCCCAGCCCTGGGCCATGGCGGGCGTTGCTGCCATTGAAAATGCGGCGACTGAAGCCAGCGCCGCAGCGATGCGTGAACTCTTGCGGGTCATGTCCCATATCTCCAGCGGGCTAGCCCACCGGCCCGGTGCCGACGCATGCATTGCCCCATTGCACGACAGACTAGGCGGTCCAGGCTTGCTGGGGCCTGAACCGCCTGTCTTCATTGGATCTTTGGCTTAGAAGCCGCGGATCCCATCGATATCGACATCGACCACCCGGCCGCGTTCATACTTGCACTTGAACGAACCGCTGTCATAGCCGCGCATCGACTGGTTCCAGCCGCGGTAGTCACCGCCCCAGCCCTGGCCGTAGGCGTTGTCGCCACGGTTCCAGCCACGACCCCGGGTGTTGACCGCGATCCGGCCCTTCACTTCGAAGCCATAGCGGGTGTCCTTGACCTGCCGGATATCGACCACATCGGCCCGGCCATAGCTGTACTGGCTGCCGTACTGTTCAGCCGCACGAACGCACTGTTCCACAGCCTGACGGGGGTTGCCGCGCCAGCGGGCATCATTGTCGTAGCCGCGGTCATAGCCGTAGTCACCGGGGTAGCCGCGGTAATCGCGATAGTTGCGATCGTTCTTGCTTGCAGCCGAGGCAATCGCGGCGATCCCGCCGATCACCAAGGCGCCGGCAATGACGTCGCCCGCGCTGATCCCGTCGCGGTCACGATGACCGGCATAGGCAGGGGTCGCCGAAGAGATCGCCATCGCGCCAGCCGCGATGCTGGCAATAGTGCCCTTGGCCAGAGCTTTGGAGAGGGTCTTCATGACTTTCATCCTTCACAGTTCCGAACGGGGATGTCCGGGTATGAGGATGGTCTACCGATTCGCCCTTGGCCCAAGCCTGAACTGTGCAGACAGGAACTGTTCAGCTAACAGGCGCGTTTTCTGAACAGTCGCTCAGTCCCTATTTCACTGTCAGGCCGGTCCATTGTGCCAGGAAGCTGAGCACGTCAGCGCCTTCGGCCACCACCTTGTCGGTCGGCTTGCCCGATCCGTGCCCGGCCCGGGTTTCGATCCGGATCAGGTGCGGCTTGCTGCCGGTTGCGGCGGCCTGCAGCGCGGCGGTGTACTTGAAGCTGTGTCCAGGCACCACCCGGTCATCGGTATCAGCGGTCGTCACCAGCATCGCCGGATAGGCCACCCCGGTGCGGATGTTGTGATAGGGTGAATAGGCGCGCAGCACCTTCCAGTCGGCCTCCTTTGAGGGATAGCCATAGTCATCCACCCAATAGCGTCCGGCGGTGAAACGATCGAAGCGCAGCATGTCCATCACGCCCACGGCGGCGTTGCCGGCGGCAAACAGGTCTGGCCGCTGGTTGACTACTGCCCCAATTAGCAGTCCGCCATTGGACCCACCCTGGATCGCCAGACCATCCCTTGGCGTGATCCCCTGGGCGATCAGGTATTCCCCCGCCGCGATAAAATCGTCGAACACGTTCTGCTTGTTTTGCAGGCGTCCGGCGTCGTGCCAGGCCTTGCCGTATTCGCCCCCGCCGCGCAGGTTGGCCATGGCGAAGGCCCCGCCCGCTTCCAGCCAGGCCATCCGGGTGGCGGAGAAGCTGGGGGTCATCGCGACATCGAACCCGCCATAGCCATAGAGCAGCGTCGGCACGGCTGTTCCGGCTGCGGCGACGCTCTTCTTGCGAACCAGGAACATGGGCACCCGGGTGCCGTCTTTCGAGGTGTAGAAGCGCTGTTCGACCAGGTAGTCGTCGGGATTGAAAGTGAGCTTGGGTTTGGCAAACGGCGTGCTCTGGCCAGTCTCGCTGTCGAATCGATATATCGCCGCCGGCTGGTTGAAGCTGGTGAAGGCATAGAAGGTTTCCGGATCGCCCGGCTTGCCCGAAAAGCCTGCGGCCTTGCCGATCGCATTCAGTGTGATCTCACGTACCGGCTTGCCATCGAGCGACAGGACCTGCGCAGTCGAACTGGCGTCCTTGAGGTAGGACAAGATCAAACGGTTACCGACGATCTTGGCGCTTTCGAGGGTTTCGGCGCGCTCGGCGACGATCGTCTTTGAGATCGCGGGATAGATCAGGCAGGGTTGGCCTTGCTGATCGGTGCACGGGGTTGGCTCGTGCGCCTTGGGCGAAAGGTCAAACTTCACAACCTTCAGCTTGGGCGCATCCTTGTTGGTCATGAAGTAGAGTGTGTCACCCACGCCTTCGATCAGCCGCCAATCATTCTCCAACCCTGAAATCAACCGGTACGCTATCCAGTCGCGGGTGACCTTTCTGCGCTTTGGGGCATCGAATATCGGCAGGTTTGCAGGCGCCGCCAGATGCGGAGGTGGCACCTGGCCCACCAAAGGTATCAGATGCACTTCATATTTGCTGTCGGTCCCCTCGGCCGTGGTGATTACCATCCAGCGGCCATCGTGTGTCACTTCGGCGCTGTGGCCATAGTCCGGGCTTTGCGGTGTGGAGTAGACCAACTCATCGGCGCTCTGCGGTGTGCCGATGCGGTGGAAGCGTACTTCCTGGTTCTTGTTGAGCTGCTGGAATGCCTGCCCCTCCACCGGCGCGGGGAAGCGTGAATAGAGGAATCCCGTGTCGCCGATCCAGGCGATGTTGGTGAACTTGGCCCATTTGATCTCGTCCTTCAGGACCTTGCCGCTGGCTACATCGAGCACCTTTATCGTGCGCCAGTCGCTGCCACCATCCTGCACCGCATAGGCCAGCAGCTTGCCGCCCTTCGAAGGTTCCCACGCGTCGAGCGCAGTGGCGCCATCCTTGGCCCAGGTGTTGGGATCAATCAGCAGCCTGGCTGTGCCGTCGAGCCCCTTGCGCACGAACAGCTGCGACTGGTTCTGCAATCCCGAATTGCGGGTGTAGAAATAGAACTTGCCGGCCTTCTGCGGCAGACCAAAGCGTTCATAGTCCATCAGCGCCCGGATCCGCTGGGCAAACCAGCCGCGCTGCGGCAGCGTGGCGAAGTACCCTTGGGTCACGCGGTTCTGTTCCGCCACCCAGCCAGCGACGTCCTGATCGGTGCGTACGTCGTTTTCGAGCCAGCGATAAGGATCGGCGACCTTTTCGCCAAACTGCTCTTCAACCACATCGCCCTTGCGCGTGGCGGGGTAAGTCAGCTTCATATCTTCAGCCAGTACGGAAACGGCACACAGGCCAAGCAGGGCGCCAAGGGCGGCGCGGGCGCGACGGGTCACTTATGGTTCTCCCCCAAGAATGCAAAAGGCGGCGACAGGGTAGAGCCTGCCGCCGCCTTTGCAATTCGTCGTTCGACGAACGTCAGCGATTATTCGCCGTCGTCCTCCGAGAAGACCGGGCCCGAATCCTGACCCTTGGCCGACACATCGCGATCGACCAGTTCGATCACCGCCATCGGCGCAGCGTCCGAAGCGCGGATACCGGCCTTGATCACGCGGGTATAGCCACCGGCACGGTCAGCGTAACGCGCGGCCAGGACGTCGAACAGCTTCACCAGCTGGGCATCGTCGAGCAGGCGGGCATGCGCCAGACGGCGGTTCGACAGGCCGCCATGCTTGGCCAGCGTGATCAGCTTTTCGACATAGGGACGCAGTTCGCGCGCCTTGGGCAGCGTGGTGGTGATCTGTTCGTGCTTGATCAGCGCCGCGGCCATATTGCGGAACAGGGCCTTGCGGTGGCTGGAAGTGCGGTTGAGCTTACGCCCGCCAAGTTTGTGACGCATTTGTCTTTCCTTCGTTCGTTAAGGGCCCGTGTGAGGTAGCCCAGACCTGGCAACACTTGCGGTGGCCGCCGGTACCGTGGCGGGGCGCCCGAAGGCGCCCCGGATTGCTTAGCCCAGCAGCTCCTGTTCGAGCTTCTTGGCCATTTCCTCGATGTTTTCAGGCGGCCAGCCGGGGATGTCCATGCCCAGACGCAGGCCCATCGAGCTCAGGACTTCCTTGATCTCGTTGAGGCTCTTGCGGCCGAAGTTCGGGGTGCGGAGCATCTCGGCCTCGGTCTTCTGGACCAGGTCGCCGATGTAGATGATGTTGTCGTTCTTGAGGCAGTTGGCCGAACGCACCGACAGTTCCAGCTCGTCCACCTTCTTGAGCAGGTAGCGGTTGAGCTGGTTGGTGTCGCCTTCTTCGGCAGCCGGAGCGGCCATGCCGATCATCGGCGAGGAGCCCATCGGCACTGCATCTTCGAAGTGGACGAACAGCGAGAGCTGGTCCTGCAGGATCCGCGCGGCATAGGCCACGGCGTCTTCCGGCGTGACGGTGCCATCGGTTTCGACCGAGAGGCTGAGCTTGTCATAGTCAAGCTCCTGCCCGATGCGGGCGTTCTCGACCTTGTAGCTGACCTGGCGGACCGGCGAATAGAGCGAGTCGACCGGGATCAGCCCGATCGGCGCATCAATCGGACGGTTGCCGACGGCCGGGACATAGCCCTTGCCGGTGTCAGCGGTCAGTTCCATGTTCAGCGTCGCGCCTTCGTCGAGATGGCAGATCACCAGATCCTTGTTCATCACCTCGATGTCGCCCGAAACGGCGATGTCACCGGCGGTCACTTCGCCCGGACCGGTGGCCGAGAGCTGGAGCCGCTTGGGGCCTTCGCCCTGCATCTTGAGCGCGATCTGCTTCACGTTGAGCACGATGTCGGTCACGTCTTCGCGCACACCGGCCAGCGAGCTGAATTCGTGCAGCACGTTCTCGATCTTGATCGAGGTGATCGCGGCGCCCTGCAGCGACGAGAGCAGAACGCGGCGCAGCGCGTTACCCAGCGTCAGACCAAAACCACGCTCAAGCGGTTCGGCCACGAAGGTCGCGCGGCGCTTGGCGTCGCTGCCGCTCTTCACTTCGAGGCTGTTGGGCTTCTTCAGTTCCTGCCAGTTCTTGATATTGACGGACATATGGTTCCCCTTGGGGTTTTGTTCTGGCGGGAACGGCTGCTTTGCCTGCAGGCTGGGCAGCCGATCCGAAAGCGCGGGCGGGAAAGCCCCACCCGCGAACGGCAAATCAGACGCGGCGACGCTTTGAAGGACGGACCCCGTTGTGCGGGATCGGCGTCACGTCGCGGATCGAAGTGATGGTGAAGCCGACCGCCTGCAGCGCACGCAGTGCGCTTTCGCGGCCCGAGCCCGGGCCCTTCACTTCAACCTCAAGGGTGCGCACGCCGTGTTCGGCGGCCTTCTTGCCGGCGTCGTCCGCAGCCACCTGGGCGGCATAGGGGGTCGACTTGCGGCTGCCCTTGAAGCCCATCATGCCGGCGCTCGACCAGGAAATCGCATTGCCCTGGGCGTCGGTGATGGTGATCATGGTGTTGTTGAAGCTGGCATTCACATGCGCGATGCCGCTGGTGATGTTCTTACGCTCGCGGCGCTTGATGCGCTGGGGTTCGCGTGCCATTTTTCTCGTCCTACTCGAATTCGGGAAGGGAAAGCCTGAGGGGTTACCCCTGGCTTACTTCTTCTTGCCGGCGATCGGCTTGGCCTTGCCCTTGCGGGTGCGGGCGTTGGTGTGGGTGCGTTGACCGCGGACCGGCAGGCCCTTGCGGTGACGCAGCCCGCGATAGCAGGCCAGGTCCATCAGGCGCTTGATGTTCATCGCGGTTTCGCGGCGCAGGTCACCCTCAACGGTGTGATCGGCGTCGATCGCTTCGCGGATGTGCAGCACTTCCTGATCGCTCAGATCGGACACGCGGCGCGTGTGATCGATACCAAGCTTGTCAACGATCTGGCGGGCCTTGAACGAGCCAATGCCGTGAATGTAGGTGAGCGCGATGATCACGCGCTTGTTGGTGGGGATATTGACCCCGGCAATTCGAGCCACTTAATTCTCCATGCTCCACGGAAGGCAGCGGGTGCGAACCTTCCATCTCAACGCTTCAACCGGCAAAACGGCAAAAAGCCCGGCTGGCGAGTGCAATGACTTACGCCTTCCGGACGACCCCTTTGTTCGGTTGAGCGGCGCGCTTAGGGCGATTCGCCATACATGTCAACGGCCCGCACCAGATATGGGCGGGCACGGGCGCGGCCTAGGGGGCAATGCATATCGCGGCGCGGGTTCGTGGTCAAAGCGATTAGCGACAGCAGGAGTGGATTGGGCGGTCATCCGGGGCATTTTTGTTCATACTCAGGCCTGTGAAGCGCATGATCGGGGAAACGCCCTCTCTGAAAACAAACGACAATTCCGAGCTAGTTGATAAAACCCATGCGCGGAGCTTCCTTCAACCAGCATAAAGCGGCCAGGCTAGGGCGATTTCGGGCGAACAATCGACGATGTCAAAGAACGCGGTGGCTGTGAGGATGACAGGTCGTCGGCCTGTAGGAAAGGTCCCGGACAGGCCCGGGAGGCGCACTACCCCCCGGCCGCCTTCGCCAGCCCCGCCAGCTGCCCGCTCAACATGCCGTCAACCGCGGGCGCGATTTCCTCGCCCTTGAAGCGCATGTAGCCGCCGACCACGTATTCGAGCTCGATCCGGGTTCCGGTATCGGTCTTCTTGAGCGCGATCGTCAGCGTTCCGTTGAGCGCCTCGCCCTGCAGCGGGCCCAGCGCGCCGGACATGCGGAGCAGGCCGCGCTGGGGATCGGCGAAAATCACGTGCATGTGCTCGACGCTGCCCATGCGCTGGTCGGCTGGGGCATCGGCGGGCTTGGGCAGCTTTTCGCAGAAGCAGCCGGTGGCCTGGGCATCGATGTAGAGGTTGGCGGCGTCCTTCGACCAGGTGTGATCGCTTGACCACCACCTGGCCGGAGCGATCAGCACCTTCCAGACCGCCATCTGATCGGCCGGAACCTCGGCGCTGTGGCGAACGACAAATCCGGTATCGCCTTGCTGGACGACTTCGGCGCGGGCCGGTGGCGCCTGGACGATTGCCAGTGCGCAGGTCGCGGCGCCCACAATGGTTCGAAACATGGCTGCCTCCCCAATCGCCGCGCGATCGGTCGGCGGCGTGTCAGCCCTTGATAATGCGTTCGATCGCCGCTGTCACATGGTCGATTTCGGCCATGCCGTTAACCCGGGTCACAATCCCGCGCGCATCATAGATCGGCAGGATCGGCGCGGTCTTGGCGCGATATTCGGCCATGCGGGTGCGCACGGTATCCTCGTTATCGTCGGGCCGGCGCTTGAATTCATGGCTGCCGCACTTGTCGCAGACGCCCGGCTGGCGGGGCTGTTCGAACTTGTCGTGATAGCCCTTGCCGCAATTGGCGCAGGTGAAGCGACCGCAGATCCGTTCGACCAGTGCGTCTTCATCGACTTCAAGCTCGATCACGTGTTCAAGCTTGCGGCCACGCGCGGCCAGGATCGCATCAAGGCTTTCAGCCTGGGCGGCAGTACGCGGATAGCCATCGAAGATCGCGCCCTGCCCGGCGCCCATCGCGTCCAGCTCTTCACCGATCAGCGCGGAAACGATCTCGTCCGAAACCAGTTCGCCCCGGTCCATCACCGCCTTGGCTTGCAGACCCACCGCAGTCCCGGCCTTGACGGCCGCGCGCAGCATGTCTCCGGTCGAAAGCTGGCGCATGCCGTGCGCTTCGACCAGACGCTGGGCCTGGGTGCCCTTGCCCGCTCCGGGCGGTCCAAGCAGGATGATGTCCACGTTCAAACCCCCGTTCGCCGGTTAGCGCAAGCGCCCCTTCAGCTTCGCCTTCTTGATCAGGTCACCATACTGGTGGGCCAGCAGGTGCGACTGTATCTGCGTGATTGTATCGACCGTGACGTTGACCACGATCAACAGGCTGGTGCCGCCCAGGAACAGCGATCCGATCCCGGTCTGGGCGATGACATATTCCGGCAGCACGCAGACGATGGTGATGTAGATCGCGCCAATCACGGTGATCCGGGTCAGCACGTAATCAAGGTAGGTCGCGGTGTTCTTGCCGGGACGGATGCCCGGAATGAACCCACCGTTGCGCTTGAGGTTGTCCGCCGTCTCTTCCGGATTGAACACCACAGCGGTGTAGAAGAAGCAGAAGAAGATGATCCCCAGCGCATAGAGCAGCATGTAGAGCGGCTTGCCGTGGCCCAGGTACTGGTTGATCGACACCAGCACGTTGCCCATCGTCGAATCCGGCGAAACCGAATTGCCGGCAAACTGGCTGATCGTCAGCGGCAGCAGCAACAGCGAGCTGGCGAAGATCGGGGGGATCACGCCGGCAGTGTTGATCTTCAGCGGCAGGTGGCTGCGATCGGCCTGCATCATGCCGTTCTGGCTGGCCCGCTTGGGATACTGGATCAGCAGGCGGCGGGTGGCGCGTTCCATGAAGCAGATCATCAGCACCAGGCCGACGATCATCCCGATCAGCGCGGCGATGGTGAAACCGCTGATTGCCCCGGTGCCGTACTGGGTGAACATGTTGGAGAAGAAGGTCGGCATGCCGGCCACGATCCCCGCCATGATGATCAGCGAGGTGCCGTTACCGATCCCACGGCTGGTGATCTGTTCGCCCAGCCACAGCAGGAACATGGTGCCGCCGACCAGCGAGATCAGCCCGGCCGCATAGAACAGCGGGCCGGGATCGATCGCGAAGCCCTGGATATCGGCGTTGCGCAGCGCGGCGTAGCCCTGCAGCACGCTGAGGAAGACCGCGCCATAGCGGCTGTACTGGTTGAGCTTGCGCCGCCCGCTTTCGCCTTCCTTTTTGAGGCTGGCGAGCGATGGATGCAGCGAAGCGGCCAGCTGGACCACGATCGAGGCGGTGATGTAGGGCATCACGCCAAGCGAGATCAGGCTGTAGTTGGCCAGCGCGCCGCCCGAGAACATGTTGAAGAAATCGAGGATCCCGCCCGAGCTGCGTTCCATGAACGCCTTCAGCGCCAGCGGGTCGATCCCGGGCAGCGGCACGAAGCTGAGGAAGCGGAACACGATCAGTGCACCGATTGTGAACCAGATGCGCTTCTTGAGCTCGGTCGCCTTCGAGAAGTTGGCGAGGCTCAGGTTGCTCGCGAGATTGTCGGCGCGTGATGCCATGCTCTGAAAATGCCTATGCTGGGCGTCCGGAGCGATCCGGACTGCCGCGTCCCCTGTAAATCAGACGTCCATATAGGGTTCGGGCGGAGATTGGTAACCCCCGCCCGAACATGACTGTCGATTTATTCGCTGGCAGCGGCCTTTTCGGCAGGCACTTCGACCGAACCGCCGGCCTTTTCGACCGCGGCCTTGGCCCCGGCTGAAACCCCGGCAACCACGAACTTGGCCTTGGCCTTCAGTTCGCCCTTGCCGAGCAGGCGGACGCCGTCCTTGCCGCCACGGGCCAGGCCAGCGGCCTTCAGCGCGGCGTGATCGATGTCCTTCTTGGCATCAAGCTTGCCGGCGTCGATCGCCTTCTGGACCATGCCCAGGTTCACTTCGGCATAGTCTTTGGCGAAGATGTTGTTGAAGCCGCGCTTCGGGATCCGCATGTGCAGCGGCATCTGGCCGCCTTCAAAGCCGTTGATGCTGACGCCCGAACGTGCCTTGGCACCCTTCTGGCCGCGGCCGGCAGTCTTGCCCTTGCCCGAACCGATGCCGCGTCCGACGCGCATGCGGGACTTGCGGGCACCCTGATTGTCACGGATATCGTTCAGTTTCATGATTTGCACTCGCTTTCGCTTTTAGTCGCGCTGATAGGAGGCGCGCCCTTAGGCGAAGCGGCGGGCGATGTCACCCCCCTATTTGCTGCGCCCCCGCCCGGGCCGCCAGACGGCGGCGCCAGGCCTCGATCCGGGCATCGACAAAGCGCACCACCACCCAGGCGAGCGCCAGGCTGACCAGCGCGACCGCCACGGTCCGCACGGAGGCATTCGCGCCCAGCGCCGGCCAGCCTGCCAGCAGGCCCAGAACCAGCAACTGATTGAGATAGAGCGGATAAGACAGCTCACCGATCTGGCGATCGAGCACCGAATTGCGGCTCCACTGATGGACCGCGGGCAAGGCGCAGGCGATCAGCAGCAGATAGAGGATCCGCGGCGGGGTAAAGAACGCCGTTTCGGGCCAGTCCCCCAGCAGCAGCGGATAGGCCAGCGTCGCGGCCGGAACCGCCAGTGCGAGCGCCCTCGCCCCGGCCCCGTCCCAGCGCTGGTGATTGGCCGCCCAGGCCTTGTAGGCCAGCACCCCGGCCAGGAACAGTGCCAGCTCGAACGGGAAGAAGCGGTAGCTGAACGGATCGGCGGTGAAGCCCAGCCCGGCCGCGCTCAGTCGCAGCATGACCGATGCGGCGAACAGCGCGGCAATCTGCTGCCAGCTGCGCCGGGCGATGAACGGCGCGATCAGGTAGAAGCACAGCTCAAGGCTGAGCGACCAGGCAACCGGGATCGCCATGAAGTGGAACACGTCAAGCGGCCCGGTGCCAAAGGCCTGGGTGGTCCAGGCGAGCTGCCCGTCCTCGATCCGCAGCCACAGCGGCAGGTCCTGCCCGATCACCGTCAGGTTGAGCAGCGCCAGGCCCAGCTTTTCCGGCCATGTGACCAGGCTGGAGAAATACGGATCGAGCGGCGAATGCCCGGTCTGCCACTGCGCCAGCGCAAAGACCGCCAGATAGAGCGCCAGGAACAGGAAATAGATCGAATAGATCCGGATCGCCCGGTTGAGGTAGAAGGCGCGGTTGAGCGCGGGGCGATCGTACCGCTCGTTCAGCACCAGCCCCATGTAGAAGCCCGAAATGACGAAGAAGGCCTGCACCGCCAGCGGCCCGCCGATCATCCAGTAACCGCCCCGCTCGTCGCCAAGGCCGCCGGTGTGCTCGAACAGCACGGCTAGCGCCAGCAATACCCTGAGCAGTCCCATTGCGCCCCCTTTGGTGCCAGGCGCGGTCTAGCCCAGTCCAAACAAAAAGTCCCGGCTTTCGCCGGGACTTCTTGTGTATACTGCCGCTGGAGGATCGCAGGACTAACCGGATCGCCTCTTTACCGACAGGCGGACAAACTACCCTGCCGCAGCGGCAGGGCAATGTACCATCAATCGACCACAGCCACCATATGCGGCAGCTTGGCGATCGCGCCACGCACTTCGGCGGTGTCTTCAAGTTCGACAACGCGGTGCATCTTGCCCAAGCCAAGACCGATGAGGATCTTCTTCTGGCTTTCCGGGCGACGGATCGGCGAACCGATCTGCTTGATCTTGATCTTGGCCATCGCGTGTTACTCCGTAATGGCGCCGGCGGCAGCTTCAGCTTCCGCTGCGCTTGCACCGCCGCGACCCAGCAGGTCGGCAACCTTCTTGCCGCGGCGCTGAGCCACCGACTTCGGCGAAGTCTGGCTCACCAGCGCGTCAAAGGTGGCGCGGATCATGTTGTAGGGGTTCGAAGTGCCGACCGACTTGGTCACCACGTCGGCAACACCCAGGCTTTCGAAGACGGCGCGCATCGGGCCGCCCGCGATGATCCCGGTCCCGGCCGGAGCCGAGCGGACGTTGACCTTGCCGGCGCCGAAACGGCCCTTGCCGTCATGGTGCAGGGTGCGGCCTTCCTTGAGCGGAACGCGGACCATCTTCTTCTTGGCCGAAGCGGTTGCCTTGGTGATGGCTTCCGGCACTTCGCGTGCCTTGCCATGACCGAAGCCCACGCGGCCCTTGCCGTCGCCGACCACGACCAGCGCCGCGAAACCGAAGCGCTTGCCGCCCTTCACGGTCTTCGAGACACGGTTGATGTGGACCAGCTTTTCGATCAGCTCTTCGCCGCCGTCCTCGTCGCCGCCACGGCCGCGACGATCGTCACGTCCGCGACCACGGCCACCGCGGTCGCCGCCACGATCACCACCGCGGCCACGGCCACGGCCGCGCGCTTCGCGCTGCTCGCCTTCGGGAGCCGCTTCGACAACGGCGACTTCGGCTTCAATGTTGGTTTCGTCAGCCATCTTAGAACTCCAGCCCGCCTTCACGCGCGGCGTCAGCCAGCGCCTTGACGCGGCCATGGAACAGGAAGCCGCCGCGATCGAACACGACGGTGGTCACGCCAGCCTTCTTGGCGGCTTCGGCCAGAGCCGAACCAACCTTGGCAGCGGCTTCGACATTCGAGCCACCCTTGGTGCCCAGCGTGCTGGCAGCAGCCACGGTGCGCCCGGCGACATCGTCGATGATCTGGGCGTAGATGTGACGGCCCGAACGGTGCACCGAAAGCCGCGGACGGCCACCGGCGCGCGCCTTGAGCGCGGTGCGAACGCGCCGACGGCGGCGCTCGAAAAGGTTCAGCTTGGCCATTACTTCTTCTTCCCTTCCTTGCGGAAGATGTACTCGCCGCGGTACTTGATGCCCTTGCCCTTGTAGGGTTCAGGCTTGCGCCAACGGCGAATCTCGGCCGCAACCTGGCCGACCTTCTGCTTGTCGATGCCCGAGATCTCGATCGTGGTGTTGTCGGGCGTCTTGATCTCGATACCTTCCGGCACCGCGAAATCGACGTCGTGGCTGTAACCGAGCTGCAGCTTCAGGTTCTTGCCCTGAGCGTTGGCACGATAGCCGACACCGGTGATCTCGAGGACCTTGGTGTACCCTTCGGTCACCCCGGTCACGAGGTTCTGCACCAGGGTGCGCTGCATGCCCCAGAACGAGCGGGCGCGCTTGGTGTCGTTGGCGGGCTGCACCGAGATGCTGCCTTCCTCGACCGCGTAGGTCACGTCGTCAGCGAGGCTCAGCGTGAGGGTGCCCTTGGGGCCCTTCACGGTGAGGGTGCCGTCGGCGATCGCGGCGGTCACGCCGCCGGGAACAACAACCGGCCTTTTACCGATGCGGCTCATCAGAACACCTCCGCCAGCACTTCGCCACCGACGTTGTGGGCGCGCGCTTCGGCATCCGAAAGCACGCCGCGCGGCGTCGAGACGATGGTGATACCCAGGCCATTGCGGATCACCGGGAGTTCCTTCGAACCCGAGTAGACCCGGCGGCCAGGCTTGGAGACGCGGGCGACATGCTTGATCGCGGGTTCGCCCTCGAAATACTTCAGTTCAATCCGCAGCTGCGGGTGGGCGCCGGTGGCGTCCTCCGAATAACCACGGATATAGCCTTCGCGCTGCAGAACTTCGAGCACGCGAGCGCGCAGCTTCGAAGCCGGCGAAAGGACAGAGTCCTTCTTCGCACGCTGGCCGTTGCGGATGCGGGTGAGCATATCACCCAGGGGATCGGTCAGTGCCATCGCTTGATCCTTACCAGCTCGACTTGGTCACGCCCGGGATCATGCCCTTGTTGGCAAGATCACGCAGCTCAACGCGGCAAAGGCCGAACTTGCGATAGTAGCCGCGCGGGCGGCCGGTGGTTACGCAGCGGTTGCGAACGCGGGTCGGGTTCCCGTTGCGGGGAACTTCGGCCAGCTTCAGCCGGGCGATCAGGCGCTCGGTTTCATCGAGCGACTTGTCGTCGGCAACAGCCTTCAGCTTCGCATACTTGGCCGCATACTTCTTGACGAGCTTCTTGCGACGCTCGTTCTTGTTCACGGAACTCAGTTTCGCCATGGACTTAAGCTCTCTCTAACTCAGGCCGCTTGCGCGGCTTCGGCTTCCGCCGGGAACGGGAAACCGAACAGGCGAAGCAGCTCGCGCGCTTCCTCGTCGGTCTTGGCAGTGGTGGTGACGATGATGTCCATCCCACGCACCTTCTCGATCTGATCGTAGCTGATCTCGGGGAAGATGATCTGCTCCTTCAGGCCCATGGCATAGTTCCCGCGGCCGTCGAACGACTTGGGATTGAGGCCACGGAAGTCGCGGATGCGGGGCATTGCGACGGTGATCAGGCGATCGAGGAATTCGAACATGCGTTCGCGGCGCAGGGTGACCTTGCAACCGATCGGCATGCCTTCACGCAGCTTGAACTGCGCGATCGACTTCTTCGCCTTGGTGATCACGGGCTTCTGGCCCGAAATCAGCGCCATTTCCTCGGCAGCGGTCTGGACCTTCTTCTTGTCCTGGCTGCCTTCGCCCACGCCCATGTTGAGCGTGATCTTTTCGATCTTGGGCACTTCCATCGCATTCTTGTAGCCAAACTTCTCGGTCATCGCCTTAGCGATTTCCGCGTCGTACTTGGCCTTCATGCGGGGCGTGTACTTAGCCATCGATCTTCTCCCCGGACTTGGCGGCCACGCGGACCTTCTTGCCGTCCTTCGACGTTTCGAAGCGCACGCGGGTGGCCTTGCCGGTCTTGGGGTCGGCCAGGCCGACCTTCGAAATGGCCATCGGAGCCTCGCGGCGGTCGATGCCGCCCTGCGGGTTCACCTGGCTCGGCTTGCGGTGACGGGCAGCCACGTTCACGCCTGAAACGAGGACCTTGCCCTCTTTCGGCATGACCTGCAGGACGGTGCCGGTGCGGCCCTTGTCCTTGCCCGAACGGACGACGACGCTGTCGCCCTTCTTGATCTTCGCGGCGGCCATTACAGCACCTCCGGAGCGAGCGAAATGATCTTCATGTAGCCCTTGCCGCGCAGTTCGCGGACCACGGGGCCGAAGATACGGGTGCCGATGGGTTCGGCGTTCTTGTTGATCAGCACGGCAGCGTTGCTGTCGAAACGGATCACCGAACCGTCGGGACGACGGACGTCCTTGCGGGTGCGGACGATAACCGCGCGGTGCACGTCGCCCTTCTTCACCTTGGTGCGCGGCTGGGCTTCCTTGACCGACACCACAATGATGTCGCCCACACCGGCCGTGCGGCGCTTGGATCCGCCCAGCACCTTGATGCACTGGACGCGCTTGGCGCCGCTGTTGTCAGCGACATCAAGCTGGGATTGCATCTGGATCATTGATCCGGTTCCTTCCTAATGGCTTGCCGAAACCAGTCCGGCAGTTCCAAGAAAACTTAGGCGTCGGCCCTGAGCGCGAAGGCGCTCAAACGTCTGCCTCTACAGCGGCGGTCTTGCCGGCGGTGACGCGCTCGATGACCTTCCAGGTCTTGAGCTTCGACATCGGGCGGGTTTCCTCGATGCGAACGGTCTCGCCAGTCTTGAACGCGTTGTCTTCGTCGTGGGCGTGATACTTCTTCGAACGACGGATGATCTTCCCGTAGAGCGGGTGCTTCACCTTGCGTTCGACCTTCACGACCACGGTCTTGTCGGTCTTGTCGGAAACCACGGTCCCGATCAGGATACGCTTGGGCATCGTGGGCTCCTTACTTGCTGCTACGGGCGCGTTCGCCCTGCAGCGTCTTGATCCGAGCGATATCGCGGCGCACTTCCTTGATGCGCGCCGGACGCTCGAGCTGGTTGGTGGCAGCCTGGAAGCGCAGGTTGAAGGCCTCGCGCTTCAGGTCGGCAAGGTCACCGGCCAGCTGGTCGTCGCTCTTGGTGCGCAGGTCAGCAGTCTTGGCCATTATTCGCCTCCCAGGTGGCTGGTGTCACCCAGACGGGCAACGACCTTGGTCTTGATCGGCAGCTTCATCGCGGCGCGGCTGAAGGCTTCAGCGGCGAGCGGACCGGCAACGCCGTCCAGCTCGAACAGGATCCGGCCCGGCTTGACCCGAGCAGCCCAGTATTCGACCGAACCCTTGCCCTTACCCTGACGGACTTCGGCAGGCTTCTTCGAAACCGGCACGTCCGGGAAGATACGTATCCACAGGCGTCCCTGACGCTTGATGTGGCGGGTGATAGCACGGCGGGCTGCTTCGATCTGGCGCGCGGTGACGCGTTCCGGTTCCATGGCCTTGAGGCCGTAGGAACCGAAGTTCAGATCGGTGCCGCCCTTGGCGTCGCCCTTGATCCGGCCCTTGAAGGCCTTGCGGAACTTGGTTTTCTTCGGTTGCAGCATGATTAGTTCCTGCGATCTTCACGCGCCGGACGCACGCCCGAGGTCTGGGCTTCCAGCATCAGGCGGTCCTGCGCCATCGGATCGTGACCGAGGATCTCACCCTTGAAGACCCAGGTCTTGATGCCGATGATGCCGTAGGTGGTCAGCGCTTCCGCTTCGGCATAGTCGATGTTCGCGCGCAGCGTGTGCAGCGGAACGCGGCCTTCGCGGTACTGCTCGATACGGGCGATTTCCGCACCGCCGAGACGGCCCGAGCAGGTGATCTTGATGCCTTCGGCACCAAGGCGCATGGCCGACTGCATCGCGCGCTTCATCGCCCGGCGGAACGCCACGCGGCGGATCAGCTGATCGGCAATGCCCTGGGCAACCAGCTTGGCATCGATTTCCGGCTTGCGGATTTCAACGATGTTCAGCTTGACGTCGCTGTCGGTCATCTTGGCGATCTGCGAACGCAGCTTTTCGATGTCCGCGCCCTTCTTGCCGATGATCACACCGGGACGGGCAGCATAGATCGACACGCGGCAGACCTTGGCCGGACGCTCGATCACAACCTTGCTGATCGCAGCCTGCGGCACGGTTTCAACCACGAACTTGCGGATCTTGAGGTCTTCCTCAAGCATCTTGCCGTAGTTCTTGCCTTCGGCGTACCAGCGGCTGTCCCAGGTCCGGTTGATCTGGAGGCGCAGGCCGATGGGGTTTGACTTGTGACCCATGGATCAGGCCTCCTCGACTTCGCGGACCACGATGCGCAGCCGGCTGAACGGCTTGAGAATGCGCGTGGACTTGCCACGGCCGCGCGTGTGGAAACGCTTCATGGTGATCGACTTGCCGACCGAAGCCTCGCTGACGACCAGAGCGTCGACATCGAGGTTGTGGTTGTTTTCCGCATTGGCGATCGCCGAGGCGAGCACCTTGCGGGCATCAACCGCCATCGCCCGCTTCGAGAAAGCGAGGATGTTCATGGCTTCTTCGGCCTTCTTGCCGCGGATCAGCGCGGCAACCAGGTTGAGCTTCTGGGCCGAACCACGGATCGTGGTGCCGACCGACAGGGCTTCCTTATCGCCAACCCGGCGCGGAGCTTTTGCCTTGCCCATTAGCGCTTACCCTTCTTGTCGGCAGCGTGACCGGGGAACGTGCGCGTGGGCGCGAATTCACCGAGCTTGTGGCCGACCATTTCTTCGTTGACCGAAACGGGGACGAACTTGTGGCCGTTGTAGACGTTGAACGTCAGGCCGACGAACTGCGGCAGGATCGTCGAACGACGCGACCAGGTCTTGATCGGTGCGGCGCGAGCGCCCTGATCCTGCATGGCTTCCGCCTTCTTCAGCAGGTGCAGGTCGACGAAGGGGCCTTTCCAGACGGAGCGTGCCATGGTGGCTTACCTCTTCTTCTTGGCGTGACGCGAACGGATAATCATCTTGTCCGTCTGCTTGTTGTTACGGGTCCGGGCGCCCTTGGTCGGCTTGCCCCACGGGGTGACCGGGTGACGGCCGCCCGAGGTGCGGCCTTCACCACCGCCGTGCGGGTGGTCGACCGGGTTCTTGGCGACACCGCGGGTCAGCGGACGACGGCCCTGCCAGCGCGTACGCCCGGCCTTGCCGAAGTTCTGGTTCTGGTTGTCGGGGTTCGAAACCGCGCCAACCGTGCCCATGCAATCGCCGCGCAGGTAGCGCTGCTCGCCCGAGTTCAGGCGCACGATCACCATGCCGCGGTCGCGGCCGACGATCTGCACATAGGTGCCCGCCGAACGTGCGATCTGGCCGCCCTTGCCCGGCTTCATCTCCACGTTGTGGCAGATGGTGCCGACCGGCATCTGGCTGAGCAGCATCGCGTTGCCCGGCTTCACGTCGGTCTTTTCACCGGCAACAACGCTGTCGCCAACGGCGAGGCGCTGCGGCGCGATGATATAGGCCTGTTCGCCGTCCGCATACTTGATGAGGGCGATGAACGCGGTGCGGTTGGGATCGTATTCCAGGCGTTCGACAGTCGCGGGAGCATCCCACTTGCGACGCTTGAAATCGATGAAGCGGTACTTCTGCTTGTGACCGCCGGCGATCCCGCGCGAGGTGACGTGGCCCTTGTTGTTACGGCCACCGGTCTTGCGCTTGCCTTCGGTCAGAGCCTTGACAGGCTTGCCCTTCCACAGCGCCGACTTGTCGACCAGGATCAGGCCGCGACGGGCCGGGCTGGTCGGGTTGTAGTTCTTGAGTGCCATGGTGCGCCTCAGATCCCGCTGGTGACGTCGATCGACTGGCCTTCAGCCAGACGGACGACCGCCTTCTTCACGTCCGAACGGCGATAGGGTTTGCCCTTCCACCGCTTGGTCTTGCCCTTCTGGGTCAGCGTGTTCACGCTCACGACCTTCACGTCGAACAGCGCTTCGACCGCAGCCTTGATCTGCGGCTTGGTTGCGCTTTCCGTTACCTTGAAGACCACGGCGTTGTGCTCGCTGGCCAGCGTCGCCTTTTCGGTGATGTGGGGAGCCACGATCACGTCATAGTGACGCGTGTCGATTGCTGTCTTAGCCATTGAAACGTGCCTCCAGCTTTTCGACCGCGGCGCGCGTCAGCACCAGCGTATCATGCTTCAGGATGTCGTAGACATTGGCGCCGATCGCGGGGAGGACGTTGACGCCCACCAGGTTGGCCGAAGCGCGGGCAAAGTCCGCGTTCACGGCGTCACCGTCGATCACCAGCACCTTCTTGCCCCAGTTCGCCTTGGCGAGCTGTTCGGCAACGGCCTTGGTCTTGGCGTCCTTGACGTCAAGGCTGTCGACCACGACCAGGCCCTGCTTGGCCTTGGCCGAGAGCGCCATCTTGAGGCCGAGTGCACGGACCTTCTTGTTCAGCGACACGTCGAATTCACGCAGGCGGGCACCGTGGGCCTTACCGCCGCCGATGAACACCGGCGCCTTGCGATCGCCGTGACGAGCCGTACCGCCGCCCTTCTGGCGACCGAACTTCTTGCCGGTGCGGGCCACGTCCGAACGCTCACGCGTTGCACGGGCGATGCCGCGGCGGTTTTCGAGCTGCCAGGTGACGACCCGGTGGAGGATGTCAGCGCGCGGTTCGAGACCGAACACCGCATCGTTGAGTTCGACTTCGCCCTTGGCGGCCGAACCATCGAGGTTGAGGACCTTGACCTTCACGACTTAGCCCTCCTGACCTTCGCCGGCTTCCGGAGCTTCAACCACCTCGGCGGGGGTTTCAGCGGGAGCGGCGGCATTGCTGTTGGCGGCCTGCTTGAGACCGGCCGGATACGGCGCTTCGGCGTGACGGTTGACCTTGACCGCGTCCTTGACGGTCAGCCAGCTGTTCTTCGCACCCGGGACCGAGCCCTTGACGAAGATCAGGCCGCGTTCGTCATCGACGCGCACGACTTCCAGGTTCTGCTGGGTGCGCTGGCGATCGCCCATGTGGCCGGCCATCTTCTTGTTCTTGAAGACCTTGCCCGGATCCTGGCGGTTACCGGTCGAACCGTGGGCACGGTGGCTGATCGAAACGCCGTGGGTGGCGCGCATACCGCCGAAGCCCCAGCGCTTCATGGCGCCCTGCATGCCCTTACCCTGGGTGTGACCCGAGATATCGACCATCTGGCCAACCGCGAAGTGCGATGCGGCGATCGTCGAACCGACTTCCAGCGTCGCATCGTCGGCGACGCGGAATTCCGCGACACGGGCCTTCAGCGGCACTTCAGCCTTGGCGAAATGTTCACGCTGCGGCTTGGCAACGTTCTTCTGCTTGGCAACCCCGGCGCCCAGCTGCACCGCGACATAACCGTCGCGATCAGCGGTACGAACCGAGACCACCTGGCAATCTTCCAGGGCCAGAACGGTAACCGGCACGTGCCGACCGTCTTCCTGGAACAGGCGGGTCATCCCCACCTTCTTGGCGATCACGCCGGTACGCATGATCAGTCTCCTCACAGAGGCCCAAGGGGACCATCCCCAGGGGCGTGTCCAACCCGATGTGTGATACGAGCCCCGTCCGGGCTGGGTGCCACTTGCCCGAAGGCCAGAGGCGAGACGGGGGACGCATGCCCGGTGATCGGCCCCGAAAGGCTGGCACCGGAGGTATCCCTTATGTCCCCGGCCTGTGCCGGGGCTCTGTCTCGTCGCGGGTATTTCCCGCTAGGAGCCGGGCCGAAGCCCGCTAAGGTTGTGGCCCATAGGGCCGAGCAGGCAATTAAGCCAGCTTAATCTCGACGTTCACGCCGGCCGCCAGGTCGAGCTTCATCAGCGCGTCCACGGTGGCGGCGTTGGGCTGCACGATGTCGAGCAGCCGCTTGTAGGTGCGCACTTCGAACTGCTCACGCGACTTCTTGTCGATGTGCGGCCCGCGGTTGACGCAGAACTTTTCGATTCTCGTCGGCAGAGGAATGGGGCCCCGGATAAGCGCGCCGGTACGGCGGGCGGTTTCCGCGATTTCGCCGGTCGCCTGATCAAGCACGCGGTGATCGAATGCCTTGAGGCGAATGCGAATATTCTGAGCTTCCATTGTGTCCTACCGATGAGAAAGAGCCTCGGGGAGTCACACCCCGACCAAATTCGAGCCGCGCCCCTACATCGCATGTTGGATTCGCGCAAGCCCCTTTTAGCGCGCAAATTCGGCATTTTCGAAGGCCCGCCGCCGCCCCCTGCCCTGGCGCAAGATAATATCCCGATCGCTGGCAGTTACGTAACAGATCGGCACCCCGGCCCTCAGCGCTGCTTCTTCTTGCCCAGCGCCGCGTTGAAGTCCGGATCCTTGTTTGCAACCCAGGCAACGAACCGTTCGACCCTGGGCTCGATCCGCAGCAGGCTGGCATCCATGCCATAGCGCTGCAGTTCGGAATTGCTGAAGGTGGTGATCAGCATGTTCTGGCAGATCGGGTGCATCGGCACGGTATCGCGGCCACCGCGGCTTTTGGGCACGGGGTGGTGCCAGATCACCGATTCGCCGCAGGGCCGCTCGCACAACCAGCAATCGGGCGGAGGCGGGGCTTCGGCAACGTCCTCGTCGTCGCGCCACAGGTCTTCACGCGGACCATGTTTGGAATATTTGCGTGCCATCTTGCCCCCCCCTTGAAAACGAAAAGCCCGGCCTCCTCACGGAAGCCGGGCCTTTCAATTCGGTTTCCCGAGGATCGACGAATTACTTCGTGATCTTGGCAACCACGCCCGAACCAACGGTGCGGCCGCCTTCACGGATGGCGAAGCGCAGGCCTTCGTCCATCGCGATCGGAGCGATCAGCTTGACGGCGAGGCCGACGTTGTCGCCCGGCATCACCATTTCGGTGCCTTCGGGAAGGATCACTTCGCCGGTCACGTCGGTGGTGCGGAAGTAGAACTGCGGACGATAGTTGGCGAAGAACGGCGTGTGACGGCCACCTTCGTCCTTCGACAGCACGTAAACTTCGGCCGAGAATTCGGTGTGCGGGGTGACAGAGCCGGGCTTGGCCAGAACCTGGCCGCGCTCAACGTCTTCACGCTTCAGGCCGCGCACCAGGGCGCCGATGTTGTCGCCGGCTTCACCCTGATCGAGCAGCTTGCGGAACATTTCAACGCCGGTCACGACGGTCTTCTGGGTGTCCTTGAGGCCGATCACTTCGACTTCGTCGCCAACCTTGACGATACCGGTTTCGACGCGGCCGGTCACAACCGTACCACGACCCGAGATCGAGAACACGTCTTCGACCGGCATCAGGAACGGCTTGTCGGTCGGACGCGGCGGCTGCGGGATCGCGGTGTCGACGGCGTTCATCAGAGCGACGATCGAGTTCTTGCCGATTTCTTCGTCACGGCCTTCGAGAGCGGCCAGAGCCGAACCCGGGACCACCGGAATGCTGTCGCCGTCGAAGCCATACGAGCTGAGCAGTTCGCGGATTTCGAGTTCGACGAGTTCCAGGATTTCCGGATCGTCAACCTGGTCAACCTTGTTCATGTAGACGACCAGCGCCGGCACGCCGACCTGACGGGCGAGCAGGATGTGTTCGCGGGTCTGCGGCATCGGGCCGTCAGCGGCGTTCACCACGAGGATGGCGCCGTCCATCTGCGCCGCGCCGGTGATCATGTTCTTCACATAGTCGGCGTGGCCCGGGCAGTCGACGTGGGCATAGTGACGCGCAGCGGTTTCGTACTCGACGTGAGCGGTCGAGATGGTGATGCCACGCTCGCGCTCTTCGGGAGCCTTGTCGATGTTCGCGAAGTCAACCGCTTCACCGCCGTTGATTTCAGCCATGATCTTGGTGATCGCGGCGGTCAGCGTGGTCTTGCCATGGTCAACGTGACCGATGGTGCCGATGTTGCAGTGCGGCTTGGTCCGCTCGAATTTTGCCTTTGCCATTGTCTCAAACCTTCTTTCGCTTGAATATGAATTCGCGGGGTTTGGACGGCGCCCGCTGAATCAGGCGCCGCCCCTAATATCATCTCGCCGATTAGGCAAGCTTCTCCTTGATCTCGGTCGCGACATTCGCCGGGACCTCGTCATAGTGGTCGAAGAACATCGAATAGTTCGCCCGGCCCTGCGTGAATGAGCGCAGCTGGTTGACGTAACCAAACATGTTCGCAAGCGGCACCATCGCCGACACGGCCTGCGCGTTTCCGCGCGAATCCGTGCCCTGGATCTGGCCACGCCGCGAGTTGATGTCGCCGATCACGTCGCCGAGGTATTCCTCAGGCGTGATCACTTCGACCTTCATGATCGGCTCAAGCAGCTTGATGCCCGACTTCTGGGCAACTTCGCGCATCGCACCGCGTGCGGCGATTTCGAAGGCCAGGGCCGACGAGTCGACGTCGTGGTACGCACCGTCATAGAGCAGCACTTCGAAGTCGATGATCGGGAAGCCGATGAGCGAGCCGGTTTCGGCCGTTTCACGGAAGCCCTTTTCGATCGCCGGGATGTATTCCTTCGGAATGTTGCCGCCCTTGATTTCGTCCTTGAAGACGAAGCCCGAACCGCGCTCACCCGGAGTGACCTTGACCTTCACGCGGCCGAACTGACCGGTACCACCCGACTGCTTCTTGTGGGTGTAGTCGATGTCCACCGGCTTCGCGAGGTATTCGCGATAGGCCACCTGCGGCGCACCGACGTTGGCCTCGACCTTGAACTCGCGCTTCATGCGGTCGACCAGGATTTCGAGGTGCAGTTCGCCCATGCCCTTGATGATCGTCTGGCCCGATTCATGATCGGTCGAAACGCGGAACGAGGGATCTTCGGCGGCCAGGCGGTTGAGCGCGATGCCCATCTTTTCCTGGTCGGCCTTGGTCTTGGGTTCAACCGACAGTTCGATAACCGGCTCGGGGAATTCCATCCGCTCGAGGATGATCGGCTGCCGTTCGGCGCAGAGCGTATCCCCGGTGGTGGTTTCCTTGAGGCCGGCCAGCGCAACGATGTCGCCCGCATGGGCTTCTTCGATGTCTTCGCGGCTGTTGGCATGCATCAGCAGCATGCGGCCAACCTTTTCCTTCTTGCCCTTGACCGAGTTCAGGTAGCTGCCCTTGGTCAGCGTGCCCGAATAGATCCGGGTGAAGGTCAGCGAGCCGACGAACGGGTCGTTCATGATCTTGAACGCCAGTGCCGAGAACGGCGCATCGTCAGCCGTGGCGCGGCTGTCGGGTTCGTCGGTGTCGGGATTGATGCCCTGGACGTCTTCGATGTCGAGCGGCGAAGGCAGGTAGTCCACCACGGCGTCGAGCAGCGGCTGAACGCCCTTGTTCTTGAACGCCGAACCGCACAGCACCGGAACGAAGGCCTGGCCCAGCGTGCCCTTGCGGATCAGCGCCTTGAGCGTCGCCACGTCGGGCTCGTTGCCTTCAAGATAGGCTTCCATCGCATCGTCGTCCTGTTCGACGGCGAGTTCGATCAGCTTTTCGCGGTATTCCGCAGCCTTGTCAGCCAGGTCGGCGGGGATTTCCTCGTAGAAGAATTCAGCGCCAAGGCTTTCGTCCTTCCAGATGATCGCCCGGTTCTCGACCAGATCGACCAGACCCTTGAAATCGCTTTCGGCGCCGATCGGCAGATAGAGCACCGCCGGGGTTGCACCGAGGCGATCGATGATCGTCTGGACGCAGTAGTAGAAGTTGGCGCCGGTGCGGTCCAATTTATTGATGAAGCACATCCGGGGGACTTTGTACTTGTCCGCCTGGCGCCACACCGTTTCCGACTGGGGTTCGACGCCGGCGACGCCGTCAAAGGCGGCGACCGCGCCGTCGAGCACGCGCAGCGAGCGTTCGACTTCGATGGTGAAGTCAACGTGGCCCGGGGTGTCGATGATGTTCAGCCGGTGGTCGTTCCAGATGCAGGTCGTCGCGGCCGAGGTGATCGTGATCCCGCGTTCCTGTTCCTGTTCCATCCAGTCCATGGTCGCGGCGCCGTCGTGGACTTCGCCGATCTTGTAGGACTTGCCGGTGTAGTAGAGGATCCGCTCGGTCGTGGTGGTCTTGCCGGCGTCGATATGCGCCATGATACCGAAATTGCGGTATTTTTCAAGAGGATGGCTGCGTGCCATGATAGGGGGTATCCTTTACCAGCGGTAGTGGCTGAACGCGCGGTTGGCGTCGGCCATGCGGTGGGTGTCTTCGCGCTTCTTGACCGCATTGCCGCGGTTGTTGGCAGCGTCGAGCAGCTCGGCCGAAAGGCGCGCGCTCATGGTGGTTTCGCTGCGGTTGCGCGCGGCGGTGATCAGCCAGCGGATCGCGAGCGCCTGGGCGCGTTCGGGGCGAACCTCGACCGGCACCTGATAGGTCGCACCACCCACGCGGCGGCTGCGCACTTCGATCTGCGGCTTCACATTGTTCAGCGCATCATGGAACAGCTGGACCGGATCGGCCTTGGCGCGGGTTTCCATGGTTTCGAGCGCACCATAAACGATGCTTTCGGCAACCGACTTCTTCCCGTCGAGCATGAGGTTGTTCATGAACTTCGACAGGATCTGATCGTTGAACTTCGGATCAGGCAGGATTTCCCGCTTCTCGGGACGACGACGACGTGACATTTCGTTTAACTCCTTCGGAGTGCGGCCAGGCCATCCGGCCCGTCCTTGCGGCTCCGGCCCACTCCCCCTCCCGGCCACCCGGATGCTACCTTCGCAAAGGTGGCCGGGAGGGGGAGCGGTCCTGCGCCGCCGCGTTAAACCTTACTTCGGACGCTTGGCGCCGTACTTCGAGCGGCTCTGCTTGCGATCCTTGACGCCCTGGGTATCCAGCACGCCGCGCAGCACGTGATAGCGCACGCCCGGAAGGTCGCGCACACGGCCGCCGCGGATCAGCACCACCGAGTGCTCCTGCAGGTTGTGGCCTTCACCCGGGATGTACGAAATGACTTCGCGGCTGTTGGTCAGACGGATCTTGGCGACCTTGCGCAGCGCCGAGTTCGGCTTCTTCGGGGTCGTGGTGTAAACACGGGTGCAAACGCCGCGCTTCTGCGGGTTCTGCTCCATCGCAGGAACCTTGCTCTTGGCCTTCTGCGGCTCGCGACCCTTGCGGATCAGCTGGTTGATCGTAGGCATGAAGTACTCTTCACCTTGTTTGATGGCCCAAACCGGAAGGAGAAGAGCAAGCGAATCGCGAATGCGCAAAACGCGGGGCAGGCCCCGCCAGCGATCAATCGCGAGCCGAAAACGCTCCACCCGCCTGAAAAGACCGGGTTACTTTGACGGATTACACCTTGAAAAGGCACGCACCGGCAATGTTCAGCTCAACCGGGAAGGCCTAAGCCTTGGCCCCGGAAGTGCGCGCCGTTAGCGGGGATGTTGGATTTGGTCAAGGGAAAGCGGGCGGTTTGGCGCTTAGCCAAGTTGTAGGGCCAAGTCCTTCAAACCAGTCCCGGCAGTGTCATATCCAGGAATGTTACAAGCTCGCGCGAAATCTGCTCCGGGCTTTCCTCGGGTGCGCCATGCCCTACACCGGGCAACAATGCCTTGCGAACCAGCCCGGGATAGATTTCCTCCATCCGATCATACAGCGACTGCATCGCGGTCAACGCCGGGTCGGCAGCCCCGCCGACGAACAGCGACGGCTGGGTGATCGCCTGGCCCGCCCAGGCGGCGGTCAGCTTCCAGTTGAGGTCTCGGCAGCGGTAATGCGCCAGCGGCGGGGTGAAACCCCCAGCCACATAGTGCCGGACATATTCCGCAAGCGCATGCTCGCCCAGCCAGGCCGGGGCATGGCCGGGATCGGGCAGAGTATCCAGCGCGGTTTCGCCCGGCATCACGATCAGCCGCCAGCGCTCCGCCTCGCTCGCCGTGCCGGAAATGGCGTTGTAGATACTGCGCAGGCTGACTGCGGGATCCTGGTCGAACTGGACATCGGCCAGGCCCGGTTGCTGGAAGTAGTGGTGATAGAACCGCCCTCCGGTGCGAGCCTCTATCTCGGCCCAGCCTTCCGACGGCCGCTGCGCCTCACGCGGAGGGACAACGGTGCTGACCAGCACCAGCGCCGGGAACAGGGCGGGCCTGAGCCGCGTCGCTGCGGCTGCCACCCAAGCGCCCAGATCGTGTCCGACCAGCACCGCTCGCCGCTCACCCAGCGCCGCCAACAAGGCGACGACATCGCCTGCACAGTGCAGGATCGTATAGTCTTCGGTGTTGGCTGGTTTTCCGCTCTCACCAAATCCGCGAATATCGGGTGCGATCACGCGGTAACCTGCGTGTGCCAGCGCAACAATCTGATGGCGCCATTCGAACCACGTGTAAGGAAAGCCGTGCAGTAGAATGACCAGTGGTCCGCTGCCCTCATCAACGTAGTGGATCTGAATGCCATTGGCTTGAAGCAGGTGATGACCGAAGCTGGCCGGATCGGTGGCTAATGGCATTGGATCAGTTTCCTCGCACCTAGTGTTTGCGTCCAGGCTGATTGATCGCTTGTCCTGCGCGATAGGTCGCGCACTGATGCACCAAATGCCGTGCAGCCTAGGTGATGAGTTGCAACAGCGGGATGAACGGAACCAACCTCACCGGAATTCAGTCCGGCGTCGCCGTCACGCCACGGCTTTGAGCGCCGGGGTGTCATTCCCGGTCCAGGCTGTCGGCGTCACGCTTTCCGACCATGAAGCAACCCGGTGGAGTTCACGCGGGTGGTTGCCGATAACCGCCGAAACGCCGTAGTGCGTGGTGCCGAAATTGTCCCACATCGCGATGTCGCCGGGCTCCCACTGATGCCGGACCTGAAATTCGGGCATCTTGCTCATATCGGTGACGATCTTGATCAGCGCTTCGCTGGCATCGGTTGGATAGCCCTTGATCCGCTGGACATAGGCATTGCCGACGAACAGGCACGGCTCGCCCGTGACGTGGTGGGCGATGACTGCCGGATGGATCGCGTGTTCACGGTTGGCGGCGATCCGATCGAGAATCTCCGGGGTCCCAAAGTTGTGGCGCATGGCGAGATAGAGCGAGTCATGCTCGACCTCGACGCTGGCATAGAAGCGCTTCAGTTCCTCGGGCAACCAGCGATAGGCCGCCGTCATGCTGGACCACAGGGTATCGGCGCCGAACGGCACTTCCGATGCTTGCAGCACCGACATGATGTTGGGGTGTTTGCGCGCCGTTACATCGTGGTGCCAAACGTCGGTGGTGGACGTGGTGTCGGCCGTGTTACGGCGGCGGATGTGCATCACTTCGGGGTGCCCCTGCGCGGCCATTGTCGGCGCAAAGGTGTGCTCTTCAAGCCGGTCGCCAAAGCCCAGGGCGACCTGCTTCATCTGGTCGAAGCTCAGATTCTGCTTGCGGGCGAACAGCGCGCCATAAGTCCACAGCGCCTCGCGCAGATCTGCCATCCCCTGCCCGTTCAGTTCGGACAGATGGCAGCCTTCGATCCAGCCGCCGATCACCGGAGTCCGGGGCACGATGCGGAACTGCGAATAGTCACGGGTTTCGAGGGCGTTGGACATTGTTCTCTCCAGACTGTTTTGCTTATGCTGCCGTTCTAATCGCGCATGCCACATGTCATTTGACATTCTGGGACAAATCTTGAACATTTTGGGACATGATGCACGATTCCATCCCGATGGCTCGCAGCGCTGTCCTTGATGGTTTCGAGGTCACTGCGCGCAGCTTCGGGCTTGACCCAGCAGGCTTGCTGCGCGCGGCCAGGATCCCCGATGCTAGCCTGCGCGATGCCGACCTGCCGATCCCAACCGCCAGTGTCATCACCTTGCTCGAACAGGCCAGCGCGGCAGCGGGCACGCCCTCGTTCGGACTGTTGATGGCGCAGGCCCGCGCGATTTCGGTGCTGGGGCCGGTTGCGCTGCTGATGCGCGAGCAGCCTGATTTGCGTGGCGCACTGTCCAGCCTGACCCGGCTAGGCTGGGCCCAGGCCGAAGCCCTGGAGTCCGCGCTCGAAGATGATGGCGAAACCGCGATCCTCAGCTTCAGCATGGCGCCTGGCCTGCCGTACCCGGCCAACCAGACCATCGAACTGACAATTGCCGCGATTGTTCGGCTGCTGCGTCACTTCCTGGGGCCGGACTGGTCGCCACAGATGCTAACCTTCAGCCATCGCCGTCCTGCCGATACCGGTCCCTATGTCCGACTTCTGGGACTGATGCCGGTGTTCCGGCTGGAACGGAACTCAATTGTCATGCTTTCGGCCGACCTGGACCGACCGATCGCCCACGCCGACCCAGCCTTCGGCCGCCAGCTTGAAAGGTTGGTCGAAAAAGCCGTTCGCCAGCGCGGTGCGGCGCGCAGTCAGCAGGTCAGCGATGCCATCCGCCGGATGCTTCCGACCGGCCTCTGCTCGGCCCCCCGGGTTGCTGACATGTTCGGAATTGATCGCCGCACGCTGCATCGCTGGCTCGCTGCTGAAGGTCAGAGCTACTCGCAGCTGCTGGACCAGATCCGCGCCACCCTGTGTCTGCAGTATCGCAGCGAAGGCAGTCATTCACTGACCGAAATTGCCCAGTTGCTTGGCTTCTCCAGCCTCAGCGCCTATTCCCGCTGGCGGCGCATCAGAGAGAGTTCGACCTGCTGATTGGGCCGCCTGAATCATCAATTTTGATACAAGGTGATCAACTCCTTTGCACACAGCGCATGCAAATTTTGTCGCTCAGCGAACAGACGCCTACTTTTCATAGTGGATCGCAAGAGCGTCGGACGACAGATAAATACAAGGCAGCTACAGATCAGCGGCTTTGCGTCTGCGAGTGGCAAATTTGGCGACTATTTCCGTCAAAAGCTTCCCTCGCACCCCACAAAAGCATTTTCCTACACACCCCCGCCTCGTGTAGCGCTGTCCCTCCACCTGGGGGGCGTTTCCTACATGAGGAGCCTTTTGGGTCATGTCTTCCCGCCAGTCTGCTGACCGGTCGCCCGGTCGATCCCCTGCCCCGCCTGCCGTGCCGCCGATCGGCCTGGCGTTTGCTGCCTGCCTTGGGGCTTCATCGCTGCGGGTGAGGTCTTGCGCGGGCGTTGACTGTTTCGGCGGTTGTGATCAGCGGCGCGTACCCCTCCACCATGCCTTGCATGGTCCCGCTGGCGCAGAGCGCCCTCTTCGAGTCCCCCGTTTCGGGGAGGAATTGCGGTGCGCTTCCGCCCGGCCATCGCGGCGCACTTCGCGCACCGCATTCACCGATCTGCCACCCGATCCGGACGATCCGCTGCTGGGCTTTACCCCCTATCTGCACAAGGCGCCGCGGCGCAATTCGATCACGCCGGATCGGCAGCGCGCGTTCATTGCCATGCTGGCGGCGACCGGGATCGTCACGCAGGCGGCGCGGCATATCGGGGCTTCGTTGGAGGCGCTTTACCGGCTGCGCAACCTGCCCGGGGCCGAGCATTTCGCGCGGGCCTGGGAAATGGCGATCGATCGCGGGATCGCCCGGCTGGAGGACTGCGCGCTGGAGCTGGCGATCCAGGGCGAGGAACTGCCGATCGTTTCGGCGGGCAAGCTTCTGGGCAGTTATCGCAAGCACAATTTCGGGCACATCCGCTTCGTGCTGCAGCAGCGGCGATCGTGGCGTTACGGGCTGGGCCCGGGCGGCGCGCGGCGCGATGGCTGGAACGGCGAGGAGGAGGTGAGCGAGCAGGAAGCGCTCGACGCCCTGGACGCGATGCTGGAGCAGATGCGCCAGCGCCAGCTTGCCACCCAGGCGCTGCTGGCCGCCGAAGTGGCGGAGGATGCGGAGGACGAGGGTGATCCGCAATATCTGCCCGAATAAAATCACCCTACCCCCCAAACGGGGATATGACCGGCGCGGCAGGCGGCTATTGCGGTGGTTGTACCGGTCAGGGGGCAACCGTTTGCCGGTAACGGACATCTGCGCAGCTTGCTCGCACCACTGCGCGGTGACTGGATTGCCGCTGGGCGCCTGGCAAGAGCGACCCGTCAGGTCAGCCCGGCGGCAACTATCCCGGGACATTGCAGGTGCAGCAGCCGCCCGGCTTCCGGCACCAACCGTACTTTCAACCCCGGCCAGGCCGCCTGAAGCCGCGGGATCGTGTCTTCGGGGCGGTACATCTTGTCCTGCAGCCCGCAGATCGCGGTGATGTGGCTGCCATCCGCCACCCGGGCCAGCTGGAAATCGGCACCCGCCAGGCCCACCGCGGCCAGCCCCTTGCCCCCCTGCAGCGCCGCCAGCCGGTTGGAATGGACGTGCGCGCGGCGGACTTCGGGATCGGCCAGCACCGCCTGATCGGCCGGGCTGCCGGCCATGAACTTGTCGATCAGTTTTTCGATCGCCTGATCGCTGATCCGGTTGGCCAGCTGGTTGGCCAGCGGCACGATCAGCCGGGGCAGCGAATAGAACACGCGTTTGTAGGCGCCCTGGATCCCGCCAAGCGTGCGGTCGGCCGCGGGATCGCTTTCGGGATTGACGATCACCACCCGGCCCAGCCGTTCGGGGCAATGCTTGAGCAGGTAGGAAACCTGCCGCGCCCCGCGCGAGATCACGTTGAAACGTTTGGCCCCCAGCGCGTCGGCGGCGGCGATCACATCGAGCGCGCTTTTATCGAAATAGCTGCCCTCGACCATGTCGGTCAGGCCAAAGCCCGGGCTGTCGAGCGAGACCGGGCGCAGGCCATGCGCCTGCAGCGCGGCGATGTAGCTGCGCGGCAGGTAGCGGCTGGTGGTGGCGGTGTGGAAATGGAAGGTCGGGATCCGGTCGGCCGGGCCATAGTCGGCAAAGGCGATCCGCCCGGCCTGATGCGGGCGCGGAATCATCCGCACCGGTTCGGAACTGGCGGCCAGGTCAACCGCGCCAAGATCCTGCGCGGCGAGCATCCGCGCGGCCAGCCCGATCTGCGCGGCGATTGCGGCCAGCGCGGTGGCATTACCCACCCCCAGCGCCAGGTAAACCACCTTGAGCTCGACCTTGACCGTCTCCAGGCTGAGGCCCAGCTGCCCCGCCACTTCATCGCGGGTGCAGCCACGCGCGAACAGGCAAGCGACCGCGCCTTGCCGGCGGGTCAGCCCGAAGACCGTGCGCAGCGCTGCTTCGGCCTCAAGCTCAAGCACCTCGTCGAGCGCGCCCAGCCGCAGCGCGGCGCCGACCAGCGCGGGCTGGCGCGGGTGGCCGCTCTTGCCCAGGGCCTCTTTCAGCACCGAGCGCGCGGTCTCGTATGTCACCCCTTCGCGCGCCGCCGCCGCGCGCAGCGTGCCGGCCTGGGCCAGGCGGCACAACAGCCGCTCCTCGGCGGCGGTCAGCCGGAAGATCGAGCGGGCGCGGTTGAAGCGGTCCTGCCGGGGATCGAGCGCGGCCAGCCGGATCGCGGCGTGGCTCACCCCGCGCGCCCCGCCCCCTGCCGCCTGCCAGCGCGCGACCATCGGCCAGTGCGCGAACTCGCGCAGCGGCAGCACCAGCACCAGCACCGGGCTGCCCTCGTCCGGATGGAGAAAGCGGACCAGCGGCTCGGCCCCGGCGGCGAGCTGGCCGGCGTGCAATTCCTCGCGTTCGGCCGGGGTGAAGGCCTGTTCCCAGTCATCCGCCAGTTCGCCGCGCGCGGCATCGAAACCGCAGGTCAGCCAGGCCTCGGCAAAGATCACCGCGGGCCGCGCGGGCATGGCCACCGGCTGATCGGCAAGCGCGCTGTCACGCTCAACCAGATGGTTGAGCCCGCGTTCCAGCGCCTCGAAATCGTCAGCCAGCAGAACGTCCGCAGCGTCATCGCGCGCACCGTCCACAGCGTGCCCTTCATCGACCATTGGCGACCCGTTCCCAGCAACACCGGGCCCGCATCGCACCGAGCCCGCGCAGGCGCGTTAGCAGAAATGCCGGGCCATTGCGCGCCTCTTTCAGGCCTGTCCCGAATTTTGACGGTGTCTAGAGCACCGCCCAGTCCTGCCCGAGGTAAGGTTCAGCCCAATAGCCATGGCCCGGCGCCGCCGGATCGGCCAGCAGCGGTTCGTCCTGCCACGCCGGGGCTTCCATCACCGCCAGCCCCTTGGGTGCAGCCTCGCCCGCCGGGGCGAAGACGAAATCGCCGGCGGTCAGCGTGGACATGGTCGTGCCCAGCAGCACGATCAGGTTACCCCCGCCCAGATCGATCGCGCCATCATTGCCCACCTGGATGAAGTGCGATTGCAGGCTGGCGAAATCGGCATAGATCCCGTTCAGCTGGATCTTGTCGGTCCCGTGCAGGAAATCGCCGATCACGTCGGCGCCGCTGCCCGCGCCGAACACGAAGGTATCCGCCCCGCCCTCGCCAAACAGCACGTCGTTGCCGGCCATGCCATTGATCGTATCGGCACCCAGCCCGCCCAGCAGCCAGTTGCCGCTGGCGCTGCCGGTCAGCTGGTTATCGAGCTCGTTGCCGACGCCAAAGGCAGTCGTGC
>NZ_JADZAT010000016.1 GCF_020852455.1 Novosphingobium sp. | reverse complement strand
TCCAGAACTCAAATCACTTCGAGCCTGTCCCACGATAGGCTGCAGAATATGATCCAAGCGAATGCTTGGGAAAGCTGGAATTACAATCGACCAAAACCAGCCAGTCTATCGACAGCCTTCTGACATCTTATCGAATCTGATGCACAGGCCGTCGTGCTTACAGAGTGCTTACAGGGGAAGCGTGCTGACCCATTGTAAGCGTAAGTCTCCGCCCACTTGGGGCGATTACTAACTGAATTTAATGGGAAAAACTGGAGCGGGCGAAGGGATTCGAACCCTCGACCCCAACCTTGGCAAGGTTGTGCTCTACCCCTGAGCTACGCCCGCTCGAACGCCTGCGCCCTGTGTTGCATAAGCCCCAGGGCCGGGGTGAGGCGCGCGGTTAGCACCGGCTTTGGGCCTTGCCAAGGGGAAAAGTGGGTTAATTGCATTCACGCGCATTATCCCTTGGCAAATGGCCACGAAGGGCCAAATTGGGCGCGAACCATTTTCAAGCGATTGGAGTACCCGCGTGGCAAGCCTTGGCCTCAACCTCGACGAACAGAAGGCGGTCGATCGATTCCGCAAGACGGTGGTCGAACCATCGATGACCAGCCTGGTGATCCTCGACTTCTGGGCCGAATGGTGCGGCCCGTGCAAGGCGCTGACCCCGGTGCTGGAAAAGATCGCGGTCGACTATGCTGACAAGGGCGTGGTGCTGGCCAAGGTCAATGTTGACGAGGAACAGTTCATCGCCGCGCAGTTCCAGGTGCGCTCGATCCCCACGGTCTATGCGCTGTTCCAGGGCCAGCCGGTGGCCGACCTGACCAATGCCCGCAGCGAATCGCAGCTCAAGCAGGTGATCGACCAGTTGCTGGCCAAGCTGCCGATCAAGGCCGGCGGCGCCCCGGCGCAGGATCTGGCACCGCTGCTGGCGATGGGTGAAGAGGCGCTGGCGGACGGCGATGGAGACCGCGCCGGTTCGATCTTTTCGCAGATCATCGAAATCGATCCGGCCAGCGGCGCGGCCTATGGCGGGCTGGTGCGCGCCCTGGCCCTGCTGGGCGAGCTGGAGCAGGCCGATGGCATCCTGGCGGCGCTGCCGGTCGAGCTGGCCCAGGACGGCGATGTCGCCCGGGCCCGCGCGGCGCTGGAACTGGCCCGCAACAAGCCCGACAATTCGGAACTGGCCGCATTGCAGGCCGCCGCGCAGGCGCCGGGCAACATGGAAGCGCGGCTGGCCTATGCCGAAGCTGCCTTTGCCGCCGGTGAACGCGACGCGGCCGGCGATGCGCTGCTGGCGATGATCGGAGAAGACCGCGAATGGCAGGACGGCGCGGCCCGGGCCAAGCTGCTGCAGATCTTCGAGGCGGTCGGGCTGGAAGACCCCTGGGTCGCCGCCCAGCGCCGCAAGCTGTCGCTGCTGTTGTTCGGCTGACGGTCCGGCGCGGTGCGCATCTCGATCTTTCCCTTGCCCGGGGCGATCCTGTTTCCGGGGCTGCAATTGCCGCTGCACATCTTCGAGCCGCGCTATCGCGCGCTGGTCAAGGATGCGCTGGCGCGTGACCGGCGGATCGGAATGATCCAGCCGCAACGCGCAAGCGAGGGCGCCCCGCTCTATTCGATCGGCTGCCTGGGCAAGATCGGCGAGGTCGAGGCGCTGGATGACGGGCGTTTCAACCTGGTGCTGGAAGGCGAGGCGCGCTTTCGCCTGCTGCGCGAACTGGAAGTGGTCACTCCGTTCCGCCAGATCGAGGGCGAGCTGATCGCGGAGGAGAGCTTTCCCGCGCTGTCGCCAATCGAGCGCGCCGGGTTTGAGCGCGAGGCACGGCGCTTTGCCGATGCCCAGGGCTATGCCGTCGATTGGGAAGCGGTGACTCGGCTGGACGACCAGTCACTGATCGACGGGGTCAGCCAGATCGCCCCGTTCGATGCCGCCGCCAAGCAGGCGCTGCTCGAAGCCGATACGATCGCCGCGCGCTGCGAGCTGCTGGTCCAGCTGATGCAGTTCTTCGGCCGGCGCGACAGCGACGAGGGGCGGGTCACGCTGCAATAAGATTCTTCCGGTTTTGCCCGGGGTGAAATTGGCCTAACCTGCGGCTTCGTGAGTGATCGCAGGAGGATCGAGCCATGTCCCGAATGATCGTTTCGCTGGGCGCCGCCGTGCTGGTGGTCGCCCTGTCGCCTGCCGCTGCTGCCGAACCCGGCAAGGGCCGGTCGCAGCACGGCAATCACGCCGAACATGCCGAACACGCCAGGCCGCACCATGCCCTGCCGCCAGCCGCCAAGGTCAAGCTGAAGCGCGCCAGGCCGTGCCCGCCGGGGCTGGCCAAGAAGCACACCGGCTGCCTGCCGCCGGGGCAATGGCGCAAGGGCGACCAGCTGCCCGACAGCTGGATCGCGCAGTATCTGGCCTATGCCGCGCTGCCCGACTTCTATCGTTCGCGTTATCAGGCCAATCCGGCCTACCGCTATGTCTATCGTGACGACCGGGTGTTCGTGGTCGATGCGGTGACCCGCACGATCGTGAACATCATCCTGCGGTAGAACGGATCAGGCTTCGGATCAGGCGGCAGTCTGGGCCACGCCCAGCACCGCCTTGATCCCGTCGATCACATATTGCGCGGCGAGCGCCGCCAGCAGCACGCCCAGCAGGCGGGTGATCACCGCCTCGACCCGCTTGCCCAGCAGCTTCATCAGCGGCCCGGCGGCAGCGAGCGAAAGGAAGGTCAGCACCATCACCGCGGCCAGCGCGCCCAGCACCGCCAGGGTCTGCTCGGTCCCCTGCGCGCGGGCGGTGAGCAGCATGATGGTGGCGATCGAGCCGGGGCCGGCGATCATCGGCATGGCCATCGGGAAGACCGAAACGTCCTCCACCTCGGGGGTTCCGGCATGTTCGGCGCGAACCTTTTCGGCGCGCTCCTCACGCCGCTGGGTGCGCTTTTCGAAGACCATGTCGAGCGCGATCACGAACAGCATGATCCCGCCCGCGACGCGGAACGAATTGAGCTCGATATGCAGCGCGCCCAGCAGGTCCTCGCCAAACAGGGCGAAGATCACCAGGATCACGGTGGCGATCAGGCAGGCCCGCCAGGCCATGGTGGTCGACTGGCTGCGACTGGCATCGCGCACCAGCCCGGCATAGATCGGCGCGCAGCCCGGCGGGTCGATCACCACGAACAGGGTAACAAAGGCCGAGAGGAACAGGTCGAGCATTACTTGGCGGGCGCTTCCACCTGGATGTCCTGCACCGTGGCCGGCTTGCCATCGGCCAGCATGGTCACCACGAAGCGCCGGGCGCCATCGGGGCTGACCGTCACGTCCCAGCTCAGCGTCCCGTCAAGCGAGCGCCCGGCCAGATGCGCAGGATCGAGCGGGGGCAGCTTGCCCTTGAAGTCCTTGGGCTTCTGCGCGCGTTCGGGGCGATAGCCGGCCGGGCAATCGGCCACCTTGGACACGATCATCTCGGGCTCATCAAGCGGCAGCGGCAAGGCATCGCCCTGATCGAGCAGCCACTTGTAGCTGCCGTTCTTCTGGCGCTGCCAGACCGTGGTGAAATAGCCCGACTTGTCACCCGTCTGCCAGGCCCCGCGGGTGACCGCCAGCGTGCCATCGCAGCTCGACCAGACCTGGTGCGGCTGCCACTTGACCGCCAGCGCGGGGTTGGGTTTGCCCTTGAGGAAGTCCTGCGCATAGACCGGCTGCGGCGCGAACATCACCGCGTCCTTGGTCGCGGTGGCAAGGAACGCGGGCCACTGGCCCTTTTCCTGGGCCAGCTTGGCAAAGGCCACTTCGGCCGCCACCACCGCACCGGGGTTGGCATAGCCCAGCCCGTCGCGCGGATCGTTGCGTTCGCGCGAAAACGCGGGCGAGGCCAGCAGCGCCACGGCTGCGACAAAGAGAATCGGTTTCCTCATCGCTGCAAGCTAGCGTGGTGCGGGGCCAAGCGCCAGCGCGGTCAGAGCGCGCCTTCGGCCAGCGCCACGCCGGCATTGCGGTGCGCGGCGACCAGCGCGTTGCGCAGCAGCACGGCGATGGTCATCGGCCCGACCCCGCCCGGAACCGGGGTGATCGCCCCCGCAACCTGCGCGGCTTCGGCATAGTCGACATCGCCGACCAGCCGCCCCTTGGCCGCGCCTTCGGCCGGCGGCAGGCGGTTGATGCCAACATCGATCACGGTCGCGCCGGGCTTGATCCAGTCACCCTTGACCATTTCGGGACGGCCGACCGCCGCCACCACGATGTCGGCGCGGCGCACCACATCGGCGAGGTCTTTGGTGCGGCTGTGCGCGATCGTCACGGTGCAGCTTTCGGCCAGCAGCAGCTGCGCCATCGGCTTGCCGACCAGGATCGAACGCCCGATCACCACCGCATTGAGCCCGGAAAGGCTGCCGAGCTGATCCTTCAGCAGCATCAGGCTGCCCAGCGGGGTGCAGGGAACCAGCCCCGGCAGACCGAGCGCGAGACGCCCGGTGCTGATCGGGGTCAGCCCGTCCACATCCTTGTCGGGGCTGATCCGTTCGACCACCGCCTGCTCGTCGAGGTGGGCCGGCAGCGGCAGCTGGACCAGAATTCCGTCAACCGCGGGATCGGCGTTGAGCTGATCGACCAGCGCGATCAGCTCGGCCTGGCCGGTTTCAGCCGGGAGCCGGTGCTCAAAGCTGGCCATTCCGCATTCGACGGTCTGCTTGGCTTTCGAGGCGACATAGACCTGGCTGGCCGGATCCTCGCCCACCAGCACCACCGCCAGACCGGCCTTGCGGCCTGCGCTCTGCTCGAAGGTGGCGGCAAAGTCGGCAATCCGCGCGCGCAGGGTGGCGGCAAAGGCCTTGCCGTCGATTACCGCGGCGCTCATTGCATGCTCGCCACGGCAAGGGTGACCAGGATCTTCTGGAACACGGTCAGCAGCACGATCAGCACCATCGGCGAAAAGTCGATCGGGCCGGTATCGGGCATGATCCGGCGGATCGGCTTGAGGATCGGTTCAAGCAGCATGTTGATCGACCGCCACAGCGCGGCGACGAAATCGTTGCTCGGGTTGATCACGTTGAAGCTGAGCAGCAGGCTCAGCACGAACTGGATGATCACCATCATCACCACGATGTTGATCAGGTAGCCGACAATATCGACAAGCGCGTAAAACAGCACGGGACCCATCCTCTGGTTCTTGAATGGCAGCGCTTAGCCCAGCACCGGGGCTGGGAGCAACCGTTGCATCCCCTGCAAAAAGCTGCCGGGTGGTTTAAGAAAATCTTCCGGTGGTCAGGCGTGGATCAGCGTGCCTGCCCCGCGCGCGGTGAACACTTCGAGCAGCATGGCATGCGGCACCCGGCCATCGAGCACGACCGCGGCCTCGCACCCGGCCTCGACCGCGTGGATGCAGGTTTCCAGCTTGGGGATCATCCCGCCCGAAATTGTCCCATCCTGTTGCAGCCGGGCGATATCGGCCGGGGTCAGGTCGGTCATCAGCGCGCCGGCCTTGTCAAGCACGCCGGGCACGTCGGTCAGCAGGAACAGCCGCGCCGCGCCCAGCGCCGCGGCGATCGCCCCGGCCATGGTATCGGCGTTGATGTTGTAAGTGGCGCCATCCGCCCCTGGCGCGATCGGCGCGATCACCGGGATCATCCCGGCGGCCGAGGCAGTTTCGATCAGCTTGGTATCAACCGCGGTCGGCTCGCCCACAAAGCCCAGATCGACCGCCTGTTCGATCTGGCTGTCGGGATCCTTGGCGGTGCGCTGAACCTTGCTGGCGGTAACCAGCCCGCCGTCCTTGCCCGAAATCCCCAGTGCCTTGCCCCCGGCGGCCGAGATCCAGCCGACCAGTTCCTTGTTGATCGCGCCCGACAGGACCATTTCGGCCACTTCGGCGGTGGCCTTGTCGGTCACCCGCAGGCCATCGACGAACCGGCTCTCGACCCCCAGCTTCTTCAGCATCGCACCGATCTGCGGGCCGCCGCCATGGACCACCACCGGATTGATCCCGATCGCCTTCAGCAGCACCACGTCTTCGGCGAAATCGCGTGCGGCCTCGGGATCGCCCATCGCGTGGCCGCCGTATTTGACCACGAAGGTGCGCCCGGCATAGCGCTGCAGATAGGGCAGCGCCTCAACCAGCGTTTCAGCCTTGGCAAGCATCGCCTGCATCTGTGCGGGATCGAGCGAATTGGACATAGTGGGGGCGCTTTAGCCCGCCCCGCGCAGAATTGAAGCGTTTTTGAACATGGCGCCTTCCCCCTTGATGGGGGAAGGATACCGGAGCTTTGCGGCTTCGCCGCTTAGCGAGGGTTGGATGGGGGTGATTTCACCGCCAGTCCGATCACGCTCATCCAACCGCGCCTAGGCTCCTTCGTCGCCAAGGCTTGGTAACCTTCCCCCATCGAGGGGGAAGGGTTACTTACGATCAAGCCAGCGCCCCAGCTGCACGAACAGCCAGATCCCCGGCGGGACCATGATCGTCGAAAGCACCAGCTTGGACACGATCTGGCCCTGCATGATCTGCATGATCGGCATGTCTTGGCCGTAGAAGCTGATGGTGATGAAGATCACCGTATCAACCACCTGCGAAAGCAGGCTGGCAATCCAGGCCCGCAGGATCAGCGCCTTGCCCTGCCCGCCCAGCAGCCGCGAGAACAGATAGACGTTAAGCGTCTGCGAGGTGCCATAGGAAATCAGCCCGGCAAACTGCATCCGCGCGCCCTGGCCCAGCAGCCGGGCGAAGGCATCCTGATCGTGCCAGAACGGCGCCGGCGGAACGGCAAAGATCACCACGGTCAGCAGCACCATCGAAACGATCAGCGGCACAAAGCCATAACGCACCAGCTTGTTGGCCATATCCTGGCCGAACAGTTCGGCCACCGCGCTGCTCATCACCACCAGCAGCAGGAAGGCGAAGATTCCGCTTTCCACCGCCAGATCACCCAGCACGGGCCAGTTGCCCAGCGCCGCCAGCTTGGTTCCCAGCACCCCGGCGAGCACGCACAGCCCGCCGTAGAGCAGCGAAAAGATGAAAAGCGAACGCGGCATCGCGATGGTCTGGTTCTGCATGGGCAGGGCTTAACGTGGGATTTGCGCGAGGGAAAGTGGCCTGCCGATTCCTCCCCAGAATGCCGAGGGTGAGGAATTGACCCGCATGCCAAAGCGGTTACCAAGGCGTCACAATTCCGGGGGAACGGGTCCGTTATGCCAAATCTCATCAGTCTTGCGGGCATTGCCCTGATCGCCCTGCTGGGCGTGGCGCTTTCTTCCAACCGCAAGGCGATCCGCCTGCGCGTGGTGGCCGCGGCCTTTGCCCTGCAGGCGGTGATCGCGGTGCTGGCGCTCAAGGTGCCGGCCGGGCGGATGGTGCTGGAAGGCATGTCATCGGGCTTCCTCAAGCTGCTCAGCTATTCCGAGGCCGGCACCCAGGGCGTGTTCGGTCCGCTGGCCGAAGCCCCGTTCAAGTATTCGTTCGCGATCGGCGCGCTGCCTGCGATCATCTTCTTCGCGGCGCTGGTCTCGATCCTCTATTACCTGGGGATCATGCAGCTGATCATCAAATGGATCGGCGGCGGGATCCGGGTAATCACCGGGGTGTCACGCGTGGAATCGCTGGGCGCGGCGGCCAACATCTTCGTCGGGCAAAGCGAAAGCCCGCTGGTGATCCGCCCGTTCCTGGCCGGGCTGACCCGTTCGCAGTTGTTCCTGATCATGACCGTGGGCTTTGCCGGGGTCGCCGGGACGATCCTGGCCGGCTATGTCAGCGCGCTGGGCAACGACGATGCCGCACGGGCGCTGCTCCCCTACCTGATCACCGCCAGCTTCATGTCGGCGCCGGGCGGGATCCTGATGGCCAAGCTGATGCAGCCCGACAATCCCGAGGACCTGGGCAAGGAACCCGAGGTTGAAGGCGAAATCCAGTTCGGCGAGGAAAAGCCCGCCAACATCATCATGGCCGCCGCCGAAGGCGCGCAGACCGGGGTCAAGCTGGCCGTGGCGGTTGGCGCAATGGTGCTGGCCTTCGTGGCGCTGATGGCGCTGCTCAACGGCCTGATCGGCGGAATCGGATCGCTGGCCGGACATCCCGACCTGTCGTTCCAGCAGATCGTGGGCTGGATCTTTGCCCCGGTGATGAACCTGGTCGGCGTGCCGTGGAGCGAGGCCGGACAGGCCGGCAGCCTGTTCGGCACCAAACTGGTGCTGAATGAATTCATCGCCTTTGGCGAGCTCAAGGACCTCAAGGCCACCTTCTCGCCGATCGCGCTGGCGGTCACCACCATCGCGCTGTGCGGCTTTTCGAACTTCAGCTCGATCGCGATCCAGATGGCGGTAACCGGCGGCCTCGCGCCCAATCAGCGCCCGGTCATCGCCAAGCTGGGACTCAAGGCACTGGCCGCCGGCAGCCTTGCCAACCTGATGAGCGCTTCGCTGGCGGGACTGGTGCTGAGCTTGTAACCCAAGGCCAATCAGACTATATTCGGATCAAATTCAGTCCGGAGAGTCATCGTGGGCCTGCATGAACGCGTCAAGCCGATCAGCTACCTCAAGGCCAACAGTGCAGACATTATCCGTGAACTGGGCGAAGGCGCACCGCCGCTGGTGATCACCCAGAACGGCGAGGCCAAGGCCGTGCTGCAGGATCTGGGCAGCTTCGAAGCGACCCAGGAACTGCTCGCCCTGCTCAAGCTGCTGGCGCTGGGCCGTGATGAGCTGGCGGCCGGGGAAACAGCGCCCGTCAAAGGCCTGGCCGATCGCATCCGTGCCAAGGCCCGGTGAAGGCCAAGGTCGAACTGACCCGCGGCGCCGAAGCCGACCTGCTGGACATCTATCGGCGGCGGCTGGGGCAGCGCGGCAGCGAAGGCCAGGACGGAGCCGAGGCGCTGCTTGACCGGATCGTGGCCGCAATCGAGGGCCTGGCCGAGCATCCGCTGCGCGGTCCTGTCCCGCCAGAGCTGGAAGCGCTGGGAATCCGGACCTACCGCCAGCTGTCACTGGCGCCTTTTCGCGTGATCTACTGGCCCGATATGGACCGCCCCGACCCCTGCGCCACTGTCATGCTGATCGCCGATGCACGGCGCGATTTCCGGGTCCTGCTGGAAGAGCGGATGCTGCGAGTCTCGCCGAAATCCTAGACTTATTGCTCCGAACCCGAGTAAAACCACGTGGTTTCCCGGATAGGTTTGTCACCCCCCGGACCGGCATTGGGCGGGCATGCCCATTGCCCTTGCCACCCTTGCCGCCGCTGCCTTCTCGCTCTGCGCCGAAGCTCCGCGTACCACCTGCGTCGTCGATGGCGACACCTTCTGGCTCAATGGCGAGAAGGTGCGGATCGCAGACATCAACGCGCCCGAAACGCATCAGGCCGGCTGCCCGGCGGAACGCGCGCTGGGTGAACGGGCCAAGGCCCGGCTGGTAGTGTTGCTCAACGCCGGAGAGTTCACGCTTGAGGTCGAAGGCCGCGCGACCGACCGCTATGGCCGCGCGCTCAGGGTGGTCAGGCGCGGCGGGCGTTCGCTGGGCGGGCAGCTGGTCAGCGAAGGACTGGCCGAACCGTGGAAAGGCAAACGCAGCGACTGGTGCGCCGCGCTTGCCGGAGGCGCGCTGCGCCGCTAGCCCGGTGCCATGCCCTGGCCGTTCCGCCGCACTGACTATGGCCGTGTCCTGCCCAGCCACCAGTGGCAGGGCCTGTCACGCCCGCGCCGGGCCTGGAACGCGCTGCGCTGGTGGCTGGGCGCGGCGCTGCTGATTGGTGCCACCTGGCTGTGGCTTGGCGGGCCGCCCCGGATCGGCCCCAGCACAATGCCGGCCGGACCCAGCGAGCGGATCGACGCACGCTTCACCCGCTGCGGCAAGGGCCGGGCGGAAAACTGCGTGATCGATGGCGATACGATCAAGCTGGGTGCACGCACCGTGCGGATCATCGGGATCGACGCGCCCGAAATGCACCCGGCGCGCTGCAGCGAGGAAGCGGCCAAGGGCGAGGCGGCGGTGGCGCTGCTGCTCGATCTGGTCAACGCCGGGCCGTTCACGCTGGCCGGGCCCTATCCGCCGGTCCACGACCAGTATGGCCGCGAACTGCGCCATGCGCTGCGCGCGCGCGCCGATGGTTCGGTGCAATCGCTGGCCGATGATATGGTCGCGGCCGGTCTGGCCCGTCCCTACTTGAACGGATCGCGCAATCCGTGGTGTTATGCGCAGTAACTGAAACGAGGAGTGTGCGATGCTGTTGATCGAAGGCTGGCTGAAGCTGGCGGCAGGCGAATTCGAAAAGGTCCGCGACCAGGGCATCGCGATGGTCCAGGCGACCAACCAGGAGGAAGGCTGCCTGCACTATTCCTTCGCGCAGGACATCGCCGATCCCGACCTGATCCGGATTTCCGAACGCTGGGCCAGCCAGGAGGCGCTCGCCGCGCATTCGGCCAGCGCGCATATGGCCACCTTCAACAAGGCGATGGGCAGCGTGCAGCGCGAAGGGGCCAGCCTGATGCTCTACAGCGCCGAAGAAGTCCGGAAGCTGATGTGATCCGGCCGCGCCTGCTCCTGGCGCTGGGCGCCCTGCTGCTGCCGGCCGCGCTGGGCGCCCAGGCACCGGCGCCGGCTCCGCCGGCTCCGCCGGCGGCGGCTGCGACGGCCGAACTGGCAACCCGGTTCGATCCACCGCTGGACAAGGTGCTGCGCTATCGCCTGACGCAGGAAAAGGTCCGTGACGGCGCGGTCGAGCAATCGACCATGGACCAGGAGATCACCTATGCGCGCAGCGGTGATCACGTGGTGATGACCGTGCGTCCGGTGCGGATGGGCAATGCCAAGGGCAGCATCGACCTGACCGATCCCAAGGCGCCTGTCCCGCCGACCCTGAAGCCGCTGCTCGCCCCGCTTTCGTTCGAACTCGATGCCGACGGGGCGATCGTGCGGATGCACAACTGGGAAGGTTACAAGCGCGATCTCAATGCCTCGATCCCGGTCATCGCGGCCTCGGCCGAACCCGATCCGGCCAAGCGCCCCCAGGCCGAGGCCTTCATGCGCGATTTCTTCGGCAAATACCTCAACGCATCGGCCGAGGATGCGCCAAGGCTGGTATTCAAGGGCTGGCCCGACCTGCTGGAACTGATGGGCGTTTCCGCGCCCGCGGGTGAAAGTGTCGAAACCAGCTCGGTCGCCCAGTCTCCGCTGTTTCCCCAGCCGCTGACCTACAAGGTCAGCATGCGGCTGACCGCCCCGCCGGGCAGCGGACTGCTGCACATCGAAGTGACTTCGGTGCCCGATCCGGTCCAGCTCAGGCAGGCGGTGACCGGGCTGATCGAAGGCATGATGAAGGCGGCGCCCAGTGGCCAGGCCGATCGCGCCACACTGGAACGCGAACTGGGCAGCATGGACCTTACCTCAACCATGGTGGTCGATCTCGACGCGCGCAGCGGACTGGTCCGCAAGGCGGTCATGACCAAGAACATGAAAATGGGCGGCAAGAGCGGGATGGAGCGGATCACGATCGAGGCGCAGTAGCGCCCGAAGGTCGGATCAGATCCCCGCGTACCACTGATAGCCGCGCAGGTCTTCCCAGTGACCGCCCTTGCCGCCGTAGAGGCCGGCGAGGGTCTGGGTAACCTCGATCCGCATCACGTATTTGGCCTGCTTGTAGCCCAGCTGCCGCTCAACCCTGAGGCGCACCGGCGCGCCGTGGCCTTCGCTGAGCGGAGCGTCGTTCATCCGCCAGGCCAGGATCGTCTGGGCGTGAAATGCGTCGATCAGGTCGATCGATTCGTAATAGGGCTTGCCATCGAGCACATCGGCGCAGTGGAACACCACATAGCGGGCCTGGGGCAGCAGCCCGGCCTGGGTGAGGATCGCACCCAGCTGCGGGCCCTGCCACTTGCCGATCGCGCTCCACCCCTCGACACAGTCGTGGCGGGTGATCTGCGTGCGTTGCGGCATCGCCTTCAGCGCATCGAGCCCCAGCGCCAGCGGGCGGTGGACCAGCCCGCCAACCTGCAGCGCCCAGCCGGCAAACTGGCTGGCCAGCAGGCGGCGATACTGGCTGTCTTCCACCCGGCTCGATCCGTTGACCCGAAAGTCGGGCGACATTTCGGCCTCGGTAAATTCGCGGGCCAGGGCATCGCCCACCAGCAGCCGCTGGGCGCGCATGGTCAGCCCTTCGGCCCCGGCCAGCCCCTGGCGCACGGCCTCGCTCTGGTTGAGCCGGTCGCAGCCCGAGAGCAGCAGCCCCCCGGCCCCGGCAGCCCCCATGCCCAGCAACCTGCGGCGCGAAACGATCATGCCTGCTCCTCGCGCTCGGGCGGCAGGCGGTAGTATCCGGTCAGCATCGAACGCAGCTCGTTGACCGGGCCGGCCAGCAGCACCATCGCCAAATGGACCAGAAGGAAAGCGACCAGCCCGGCGGCGCACAGGAAGTGCAGGCTGCGCGCGCTCTGCCGCCCGGCGAACAGGTCAACCAGCCAGGGAAAGCCCGCGTCGATCGCCGGCGACATGGCGAGGCCGGTCAGCACGATCCCCGGCAGCAGCACGAACAGCACCGCGCCATAGGCCAGTTTCTGCAGCACGTTGTAGCTGAGCGCCGCCAGGCCGGTGGGAAAGCGCAGCCGCGCGTGCTCGCGGATATCATGCCACAGGTGCCGCGGGGCCAGTTCGGCCAGCTGCGGGGCAAGGTTGCGCTTGAGGTGTTCGCTCGCCAGCGCCCAGCCGAGGTAGCCGATGAAGGCCAGCACCAGCGCCCAGGCGAAGGCCAGGTGCCACAGCCGCGCATCGGCCAGGCTGTAGTGCGAGGGCAGCGTGATCCAGCCCGGGAAGGGGATCCCGCCATTGACTTTCTCCAGGTCGAGCCAGGCCGGATCGGGGTTGGCGCCATAATGGCCCCAGTAGAGCCGGGGGTGGGCGTTGAAGATCATCAGCCCGCTCATCAGCATCACCGCCATGACCAGCGCGTTGGTCCAGTGCCAGATCCGCACCGGCCAGCGGTGGCGCAGCACCGTGTCGCCGCCCTTGGGGGGCGGTGCGGTGTGCTGGGGTGACGCCGGTGTGCTGTCCATGTGGCCTTCTGGTTAGTCCCGAATGCCATTCGCGGCAAATCCTGATCGGGTTACAGTCCGCCCGGCCTTGCGCCCCGCCGCGCCCTCCCCTACCCCGCTCGCCCAGGGGAGAACCAGCGTGTCCAGCGGCCAGCCAAGCCAGCACCATCACATGATGCCGTTCCTGGCGGTGGGCGCGGGAATCGCCACGTTCAGCGTGATGGACGCGCTGATGAAGGGCGCCAGCCTGGCGGTGGGCGCCTACAACGCGATGTTCTGGCGCTCGCTGGTGGGGGTGGCGGTGATGCTGCCCTACTGGCACCTGCGCGGCGGGATCTGGCCGCGCGGCGAAGCGCTGTGGCTGCATGCCCAGCGCGGGCTGACCAGCGCCTTCATGGCTACGACTTTCTTCTATGGACTCAAGTACCTGCCGCTGGCGGAGGGCATGGCGATCTCGTTCATCGCCCCACTGATCGCGCTCTACCTGGCTGCGGTGCTGCTGGGTGAGAGCATCGGCAAACGGGCGATGCTCGCCTCGCTGCTGGGGCTTGCGGGGGTGGTGGTGATCGCCGCGGCCAGGCTCGGCCAGGGCGGCTATGATACCGATACCGTCTGGGGGATCGGCGCGATCCTGGTTTCGGCGGTGCTCTATGCCTGGAACCTGATCCTGCAGCGCCGGCAGGCGCTGATGGCCGGGCCGATCGAGGTGGCGACTTTCCAGGCGGTGTTCACCAGCCTGTTCATGGCCTTGGTCGCGCCCTGGCTGGCCACGCTGCCGCCGCTGGAAATCATGGGCCACATCACCGCTTCGGCGCTGCTGGCCACCGTTTCGCTGATGCTGATTTCGTGGGGCTATGGCCGCGAGGAAACGCAGGTGCTGCTGCCGCTTGAATACAGCGCCTTCATCTGGGCCGCGCTGCTGGGCTGGCTGATATTCGACGAAGCGCTGACCATGCCGACCGTGGCCGGGGCCGTGCTGATCGTGATCGGCTGCTGGATCGCGGCGCGCAAGCAGCCTTCGCACACGGAACAGACCGCGCTTTAGTTCGGTTTTGGTGGCTTGCGCCCCTTGACCTGAACCCATTTCGCGCGCATCGGCGGCGCCGACACAGGGCCTTGCTGCATCCGCGAAAAGGGCGCGCGCGGTAAGGCTTCCACATTCAGGAGGCACTTCGCATGACCCAGGTCGGACAGGACACGCTCGGCACCCGCTCAACACTCAATGTCGGCGGCAAGGACTACGCCTATTATTCGCTGGCCAAGGCCGCGGAAAAGCTGGGCGACATCAGCCGGCTGCCGTTCTCGATGAAGGTCCTGCTGGAAAACCTGCTGCGTTTCGAAGACGGCGGCTTCACCGTTTCGACCCAGGATGTGCAGGCGGTGGTCGACTGGCAGAAGAACCCCAAGGAATCGACCAACGAGATCCAGTACCGTCCGGCCCGCGTCCTGCTGCAGGATTTCACCGGCGTGCCCTGCGTGGTCGATCTGGCCGCGATGCGCGATGCGATCGCCACGCTGGGCGGCGATACCAGCAAGATCAACCCGCTGGTCCCGGTCAACCTGGTGATCGACCACTCGGTGATGGTCGATGAATTCGGCCACCCCAAGGCCTTCGAGGAAAATGTCGAGATCGAATACCACCGCAACATGGAACGCTATGACTTCCTGAAGTGGGGTTCGAAATCGCTCAACAACTTCTACGCGGTTCCCCCGGGCACCGGGATCTGCCACCAGGTCAATCTGGAAAACATCGCCAAGACGGTCTGGACCAGCCAGGATCAGTCGGGCGCGACCGTGGCCTATCCCGACACCTGCGTCGGCACCGACAGCCACACCACCATGATCAACGGCCTGGGCGTGCTGGGCTGGGGCGTCGGCGGGATCGAGGCTGAGGCCGCGATGCTGGGCCAGCCGGTCTCGATGCTGATCCCCGAAGTGGTCGGCTTCAAGCTGACCGGCGCACTGAAGGAAGGCGTCACCGCAACCGACCTGGTGCTGACCGCCACCAACATGCTGCGCAAACACGGCGTGGTCGGCCGCTTCGTCGAATACTATGGTCCGGGCCTCGCCTCGCTGAGCCTGGCTGACCGCGCGACGCTGGCCAACATGGCCCCCGAATACGGCGCGACCTGCGGCTTCTTCGGGATCGACGACAAGACGCTCGATTACCTGCGCCTGACCGGCCGCGAGGAAAGCCAGATCGCGCTGGTCGAAGCCTATGCCAAGCAGCAGGGCTTCTGGCTTGATCCCAGCGCCGCCGATCCGGTGTTCTCCTCGACGCTGGAACTCGACATGGGCACCGTGGTGCCCTCGCTCGCCGGTCCCAAGCGCCCGCAGGACCGCGTGGACCTGCCTGAGGTTGACGATGTCTTCGCGAAGGACATGGCCGAAACCTACAAGAAGACCGCCACCCGCGTGCCGGTTGAAGGCAAGGACTTCACCGTCGGCGATGGCGACGTGATGATCGCCGCGATCACCAGCTGCACTAATACGTCGAACCCCGGCGTGCTGGTTGCCGCTGGCCTCGTCGCCAAGAAGGCCGACGAACTGGGCCTCAAGCCCAAGCCGTGGGTCAAGACCTCGCTCGCCCCCGGCTCGCAGGTGGTTACCGACTACCTCGAAAAGGCCGGGCTCCAGCCGCACCTCGACAATATCGGCTTCAACCTGGTCGGCTATGGCTGCACCACCTGCATCGGCAATTCGGGTCCGCTGGCCGAACCGATCAGCAAGGCGATCAACGAAAACGGCCTGGTTGCCGCAGCGGTGATCTCGGGCAACCGCAACTTCGAAGGCCGCGTTTCGCCCGACGTGCGCGCCAACTTCCTCGCCAGCCCGCCGCTGGTGGTGGCCTATGCGCTGAAAGGCACGGTGATCGACGATTTCGTCACCACCCCGATCGGGACCGGCAAGGACGGCCAGCAGGTGTTCCTCAAGGACATCTGGCCCAGCAACCAGGAAGTGGCCAGCACCATGGCCGCCTGCGTCACCCGCGAAATGTTCCAGGCGCGCTATGCCGACGTCTACAAGGGCGATGCCCACTGGCAGGCGATCAATGTCACCGGCAGCGAAACCTACCAGTGGCGCGCCGGCAGCACCTATGTTGCCAACCCGCCCTATTTCGATGGCATGACCATGACCCCGGCCCCGGTCACCGACATCGTCGAGGCGAAGCCGCTGCTGGTGCTGGGCGATTCGATCACCACCGATCACATCAGCCCGGCCGGCAACATCAAGGCCGATAGCCCGGCGGGCCAGTGGCTGATGGAACACCAGGTCGCCAAGGCCGATTTCAACAGCTACGGCGCGCGCCGCGGCCACCACGAAGTGATGATGCGCGGCACTTTTGCTAACATCCGCATCAAGAACGAAATGGTCCCCGGCACCGAAGGCGGCTTCAGCAAGTACAACGGCGAAGTCATGCCGGTCTATGACGCGGCGATGAAGCACAAGGCCGATGGCACGCCGATGGTGGTGATCGCCGGCAAGGAATACGGCACCGGATCGAGCCGTGACTGGGCCGCCAAGGGCACTAACCTGCTGGGTGTGCGCGCGGTGATCGTGGAAAGCTTCGAACGCATCCACCGGTCGAACCTGGTCGGGATGGGCGTGCTGCCGCTGCAGTTCAAGGACGGCGACAGCCGCACCTCGCTGGGGCTGGACGGTGACTGCACCTACACCATCACCGGCGTCGCCGGGCTGACCCCGCGCCAGGATGTCGAGGTTGAAGTGACCCGCGCCGATGGCTCGAAGTTCAGCTTCACCGCGCTGTGCCGGATCGATACCGCCAACGAAGTCGAATACTTCATGAACGGCGGGATCCTGCACTACGTGCTGCGCAAGCTGGCAAGCTGAACCTCCCCCTCCCCGTTCCGGGAAGGAATACGTTCATCGCGCTTTCACTTGGCGGGGCGCAGGTTTCTTGCCGTAACCACGGGAGAAAGCCGATGCCCCGCCTGTTTGCCCCTGCACTGACCCTGGCCCTTGCCCTGACGCTGTCCGCCCCTGCAACCGCACAGTCGCTCCAGCCCGCCAACCCGCAGATCGACTACGACGGCTTCGTCAAACGCGCGGCGGAACTTGCGCCGGTGCGCGAGGCGCATCGCCTGCCGTGGGACCAGTTCATTGCCAAGGCCCGCGCCGAAGGGGCGCTGCTGCTCGATGCCCGGTCCGAGCGGGCCTATACCCAGGGGCATATCAGGGGGGCGGTCAACCTGCCCTTTTCGGACTTTACCGATGCGGCGCTGCGCGAGGTGATCGGCAAGAACCCGAACCGGCCGATCTATATCTATTGCAACAACAATTTCACCGACAATATGGCACCGGTGGTGACCAAGCGGGTCGATATGGCGCTGAACATCCCGACCTTCGTCAACCTGCACGGCTATGGTTACGGCAATGTCTGGGAACTGGCCGGGCTGGTCAGCACCAAGGGGCTGGGCAGCGACTGGGTAGAGGGTTCCCTGCCCAGCACATAGGGTCAGGACCCCTTACTCGCGCCTTCGAGGTTTGAGGCAAAATGGCTCAGCGCAAGGCGGATAGGCGAAGGAATAGTGGTGCTATTTCAAGACTATCCAACGCGGCGCTGGGCCATTTTGGTCAAATCCCTGCAGGACGCCGGAATGGCTTCCATCTCGACCGGATATTCGCTTGGAAAGGCAACCAGCCTTCCCCGCGCGAATATCCGCCCGATCTGTTCGCCATTCCGGCGCCTCGAAGGCGCGAGTAAGGGGTCCTGACCCTAAGTAAAGGGCGGCTACATGAGCCGCCCCTTACCCCTGGTGGATCCGTTGCCTGGCTCAGCTGGTCTGCTTGGCCAGCCGGCGACGGCTAAAGGTTGCAGCGGCCGCAGCGCCGAACAGCAGCAGCATGGGCGGAGCCGGAACATCGTGGCCGCCATTGCTGCCACCCGACGAGGAGTGGCCGCCCGAAGTGCTGGTGCTCGACGAGGTCGAGGTCGAAGAGCTGGTCGAGCTGGAGCTGCTGCTCGACGACGAGCCGCTCGAGCTGGACGAGGAGCTGCCTGAGCTGCTCGAGCTGCTCGACGAGGACGAACCCGACGAAGACGAGCTCGAACCGCTCGAACCCGACGAACCGCCCGAGGTCGAGGAATGGCCGCCCGACGAATGCCCGCCCGAAGTTGAGCTGTGCCCGCCCGAGCTATGCCCACCCGACGAATGACCGCCGGTGGTGGTGCCGCCCGACGAGGACGACGAACCCGACGAGCTCGACGAGGAGCTGCTCGAGCTGGAGCTGGACGAGGACGAAGAGCTGCTCGACGAGCTGGTGACATTGCCCGACGTGGTCGAAGTGGTGCTGGTCACGCCGCCGGTGGAGGTGGAAACACCGCCCGTCGAGGTCGAGACGCCGCCAGTCGAGGTCGAGACCCCGCCGGTCGAAGTGGAAACGCCGCCGGTCGAGGTGGTCGAGCTGGTGCTGACCCCGCCGGTCGAGGTTGAAACGCCGCCGGTGGTGGTCGAGCTGCCGCCGGTCGAGGTCGAGCTGGTGATCCCGCCGGTGGTGGTCGAAGTCACGACAACGCTGCCGCCGCCGCTCGAACCGCCGAAGAAGCCGCCGAAGAAGCCGCCGCCAAAGCTCATGCCGCCGCTGCCGCCAACGATCACCGTCTGCCCGCCGCTGCCGCCTTCGGGCATCGGCTGGGGGGGAAGCTGCGGCATCATCGGCACCATGGCCATCTGCTGGGGCTGGGGCTGCGGTGCGCAGGCATAGGAACGGGTCACCACGCGGCGGATCTTGCGCATCTTGCGCGGCTGGGCCGCAGCCATGCGGGTCGCCTTCTTGCGCTTGACGGTGCGCTTGGTGGTCGCCGCAGTGCGCTTGGCCTGCTTGACGTACTGCACCTGCGAGGCCGGAGCCTCGGCGACGTGGACTGCTCCACCGCCAACTACTGCGCCACCTGCGGCCAGTGCCGCCAGTTTCACAAGTGCCATCCGTGCCGACATATGATCGCTCTCTTTACCTGCGGAAGCCTTGAATTGCCGTCCGGCCCAATGCCGACTGCAGCCCCCAGTAGCGGCAAAGGACATCAGGAAAGTTAAGGCGACAATCGTGTTAACCGTGTTTTGGCTGGCTCAATCCGGGAAAAATGCATTTTGCGTGCAGGCCAGCGCGGACCTGTCCCATTCTGGAACCGAAACCAGCGCGATTGCGAACGCGGTTAACCGAAAATGGCTATTTCGCGCCCGGATCGCCCGGGTCGAACAGCCCCTGCTGGCTGCCCGTTGGCGGGGTGATTCCCAGGTGATTCCACCCGCGATCGTTAAGGCAGCGCCCGCGCGCGGTGCGCGCCACCAGCCCCAGCTGGATCAGATAGGGTTCGATCACTTCCTCAACCGTATCGCGCGGTTCGCTGAGGCCGGCGGCGAGCGTTTCGACCCCCACCGGGCCGCCCTTGTAGATATCGGCGATCATCGTCAGGTAACGCCGGTCCATCGCATCGAGCCCCAGCGAATCCACCTCGAGCCGGGTCAGCGCATTATCGGCCAGCGTGCGGGTGATGATGTCGTCACCCGCAACATGGGCAAAGTCACGGACCCGGCGCAGCAGCCGCCCGGCCACGCGGGGAGTGCCGCGTGCGCGCCGCGCAATCTCGCGCGCACCCTCGGCCTCGATCCCGATGCCCAGCAGCCCGGCGCCGCGGCTGACCACGCGCTCAAGCTCCTCGATCGTGTAGAAATTCAGCCGCACCGGGATCCCGAAGCGGTCGCGCAGCGGCGTGGTCAGCAGCCCCTGCCGGGTGGTCGCGCCGACCAGTGTGAAGGGCGGCAGGTCGATCCGCACTGACCGCGCCGAGGGCCCCTCGCCGATGATCAGGTCAAGCGCGCGGTCTTCCATCGCCGGGTAGAGCACTTCCTCGACCACCGGATTGAGCCGGTGGATCTCGTCGATGAACAGGACGTCGCCTTCTTCAAGGTTGGTGAGCAGCGCCGCCAGATCGCCCGACTTGGCGATCACCGGACCCGAAGTGGCGCGGAACCCGACACCCAGTTCCTTGGCGACGATCTGCGCCAGCGTGGTCTTGCCCAGCCCCGGCGGGCCATAGAACAGCACATGGTCCATCGCCTCGCGCCGGCTTTTGGCGCTTTCAATGAACACCCGCAGATTATCCTTCGCCGCCGCCTGCCCGACGAATTCGGCCAGGCTCTTGGGCCGCAGCGCTGCATCGGCATCCTCGGCCTGGCGGTGTGAAGAGAGGAGGGGGTTATCGGTCATTGCAGCGACTGCTGCCGCCCAAGGAATTCATCGAACATCGGCACGGTGAAGGCAGTGTCTCCATGAGCCGGGCTGTAAACCATCCCCTTCTTGATCAACGAGCTGCGCAAAGGCGCGACGCTTTCGACTGCGACATTGAGCTTTGCGGCAATGTCTCCGGATCGATGCGGTCCTGGACCGAGTGCCGCCATCGCGAACATATAGCTCTTCTCGCGCGGGGTCAGCCGATCAAACCTGACGCGGAAAAAGCTCTCATCGAGATTGGCGACCGCAGTTCTGGTTGCGCGGTCGATATCTTCTGCGGTGATGGGCGAAGCGGCAGCAGTGTTCCAGCCGTGATAGCCCCATTCCTGAATGAAGTACGGATAGCCCTTCGTCAGCTCCAGAACTCTGGCGATTGCCGCGTCGTCATACCCTGCGCCCTCGCGAATTGCCGGTTCGAGCAAGGCCGCGCGCGCATCCGCTTCGTTCAGTGCCCCGATTTGTGGGTAGTCGAACAGCCGTTCTGCATAAGACTTCGATTTTCCAGCCAGTCCGACCAGCTGCGGCAGCCCAGCGCCGATCACCACCAGCGGCAATTGACGCTGTGACAGGCGGTGCACCGCCATGATCAGGGCGCTGAATTCGGCCTCGGGAATGTACTGAACTTCGTCGATGATCAGGGCCACCGCAGTGCCGCGTGATCGCGCTGCCTGACCTATGGCTTCAAATAGGTCGGGAAGGTCGGCATCCAGGTCCCCGCTATCGGCGATGCCGTGAGCCGGTTCGATCGCCAGTCCGAACTCAACTTCGCCGACCGAAACCTTAAGCGCGTTGGCAAACCCTTTGAGGATCATCAGCGAGCGCTTGACGACCTCATTAACGCGCTCCTTGGTGTCAAGTTGCAGCAGGATGCGACGCAGGCAAGGCAGCAAGACTTCGGGCAGGGTCTTGCTTTCCGGCGTTTCTACCATGGCCGCAATATAGCCAGACTCTTCTGCGATGGTCTGGATCTTGTTGAGCAGCACAGTCTTGCCGACGCCGCGCAGTCCGACTAGCATGAAGCTCTTGGCCGGGCGCCCCTGCTTGATCCTGGCGAGAGTTATCCTCGTCCGTTCAAGGACTTCGTCACGTCCCGCAAGCTCAGGCGGTTGGCTGCCAGCGCCGGGCGCATAAGGGTTCGTCACCGGATCCATAGCAATCTTTCGAAACTTATCATTTTAGAAGATAAGATCAATAAGCTTCATCAAACTCACCCCGCCGCCCTCTTCAATCCCACCCGGATCAGCGCATCGAGCCCGGCCCCCTCGCCCAGTTCCTCGATCGCCCGGGCCACCGCCATGGTCGCGACGTTGGGCTTGAACCCCAGGTTCTGCAGCGCCGAGACCGCGTCCGCGCTGGCCGAGCCGGCCGGGACTGCGGCCACGGCCACACCCGGCCCCGCAGGCAGCGCGCCGGCCTTGTCCTTCAATTCGTTGACGATCCGCCCGGCGAGCTTGGGCCCCACGCCCTGTGCGCGGGCCACCATCGCGGCATCGCCCGCCGCGCAGGCGCGTTGCAGGTCGTCGATCGACAATGCCGAAAGCACCGCCAGCGCCATCTTGCTGCCCACGCCCTGCACCCCGGTGAGCAGGCGGAACCAGGCGCGTTCTTCTCCGCTGGCGAAGCCGATCAGGCGCATGTCGTTTTCGGAAACCTGCAGTTCGGTGTGGACCGTCACCCGGTCCCCCCGCACGCCCAGCGCGTCGAGCGTCTTGGCGCTGGCCTGGACCAGATAGCCCACGCCCGCCACGTCGATCACCGCCCAGTCAGGGCCGAAATCGTCGAGCGTGCCGGTCAGCTTTGCGATCATGGTTTGTTCCTGCCGGAAATCCGCGCGGCTGGCAATCCACCGCGCGAATTATCTGGGCAGGGTCATTTCCACTGACCTGGAAGCACCACCGGCCCGCTCCCCCTCCCAGCCACCCAACGCCAGGTTACCCTATGGGTGGCCGGGAGGGGGAGCGGGCCGGTGGTGCCCTGTTTCAGCTTGACTGAAACAGACCCTAGAACCGCCCGATCGGCCTAGAACCGCCCGATGGGAACATCCGCGCCCACCTTGCAGGCCAGTGCGGCGGCGCCGGTCTGGAGCAGCACCTCGCCGTCATTGACCCGCCCGGCAACCCGAACCAGATCGCCGAAGGTCATCCGCCCGCCGGTATCGTAATCGCGCGCCGCCCGGGCGAGGCGATCGACCTGCCCGGTGGTCAGGTGCCCGCGCAGGAATTCCGCCGCGCAGCTCGCCTGGTTCTGGTTGAGGCCATAGCGCATCAGCGCATCGGAAATCTGGTAGCGGCTGGCCATGCAGCCCGACAGGGTCAGGCCGGCGAGCGCGGCAAGCGCGAGCAGTTTGAAACGGGGCATCGGGGGCGACCTCCTCAGATTCGAGAGGGTGCTATGGCTGCAGTCAGCTTAACCCCGGCTGGCTCACTTGTTCAGCGAACCAGGTGCGCGTGCGCGATGGCCACGGCGAGCGCATCGGCGGCGTCGGCCCCGGCCAGTTTGACCCCCGGCAGCAGGACCCCCAGCATCGCCTGGACCTGAGCCTTTTCAGCGCCGCCGGTGCCGACCAGCGCTTTCTTGACCAGCCGCGTGGCATATTCGGCCACCGGCAGCCCCGCGCGCGCGGCGGCCAGCAGGCAGACCCCGCGCGCCTGCCCCAGCTTCAGCGTCGATTGCGGGTTCTTGTTGACGAACACTTCCTCGACCGCGGCCTGATCGGGCCGGTGGCGCAGGATCACATCGGCCAGTTCGCGGTCAAGCGTCACCAGCCGTTCGGCCAGCGGCAGTTTCGGGTCGGTCTTGACCTGGCCATTGGCGATATGGCTCAGCCGGTTGCCCGCCTTGGCGACAATCCCCCAACCGGTGCAGGTCAGCGAAGGATCGAGGCCCAGGATCAGCATGTCAGATCCGGATCCCCAGCCGGGGGCCGAACTGGGCCATCAGCAGGTAGAGGACGACAGTCAGCGCGCAGCCCGCCAGCAGCGCCAGCCAGAAGCCATGGCCGTGGCGCAGCAGCCACGGCATCAGCAGGAACATCGGCAGGCTGGGCAGCACGTACCAGAAGGTCGCTTCGGCATGGACCGCCATGTTCTCTGCATCGGGGCGGGCCCGCCACAGCAGCACCATCCCCAGCACCGAAACCAGCGGCAGCGAAGCGACCAGCGCGGCGAAAGTCGGCAGCCGCTTGCCGATCTCTGCAATCGCGACAATCAGCGCGCCGGAAAGCAGGGCTTTCGCGACGAGCGGCCACATCAGCCGAGCTTCGCCATCACTTCGTCGGAGATCTCGTAATTGCCCCACACGGTCTGGACGTCATCATCGTCGTCCAGCACGTCGATCAGCTTGAGCAGGGTGGCCGCATCGCCTTCGCCAACCTCGGCCTTGAGGCTGGGCTTCCACGCCAGCTTGACACCGACCGCTTCGCCCAGTGCCTTTTCCAGCTCGCGCGCCACGGGGTGGAGGTTTTCGACCGCGACCCAGATCGCGTGACCGTCCTCGTCGCTTTCAACGTCGTCGGCGCCGGCCTCAAGCGCGGCTTCGAACACCTTGTCGGCATCGCCGGCGCTGCCCGGGTATTCGATCAGCCCCAGCCGTTCGAACCCGTGGCTGACCGCGCCCGATGCGCCCAGGTTGCCGCCGTTCTTGGCAAAGGCGGTGCGGACATTGGTGGCGGTGCGGTTGCGGTTGTCGGTCAAGGCCTCGACGATCAGCGCCACTCCGCCCGGACCATAGCCCTCATAACGCACTTCCTCGTAATTGTCGGCGTCGCCCTTGCTGGCCTTGTCGATCGCGCGCTGGATATTGTCCTTGGGAACCGACTGCGCCTTGGCCGCGTTGACTGCAGCACGCAGGCGCGGGTTAAAGTCGGGATCGGGCATGCCCATCTTGGCCGCAACGGTGATTTCGCGGGAAAGCTTGGAAAACAAGCCGGCACGCTTTTTGTCCTGCGCACCCTTGCGGTGCATGATGTTCTTGAATTTGGAATGACCTGCCATGATCGCCGTCTGTTGCTAGGGTTTAGGAATTGGCCCGCCCCTAGCTCAGACTTGGCTTTCAGACAACCACGGCGGTGCCCGAGCAGCTGACCATCAGCATAGAGCCATTGGCACCGATCACTTCATAGTCGAGATCGACCCCGATCACCGCATTGCCGCCCAGCCGCGCGGCCTCGTTTTCCATTTCGGCAATCGCCTGGCGGCGCGCATCGGCCAGCACCGTTTCATAGGAACCCGAACGCCCGCCAACGATATCGCGGATCCCGGCGACAGGTCGCGAAAGATGTTCGCGCCAACAATCACCTCGCCGGTGACGATCCCGACATAGCGCTGGACCGGACGGCCTTCGAGCAGGGCGATGGTGGTAGAGATCATGCGCGCTTCCTTCCGCGGTGAATGGTGTCACCGAGATAGGAAGCGGCCGGGCGCGATCAACCCAGGCCGAGCGCTGCCTTATAAGTGTCGAGAATCGCTTCCATTTCGGCGCGGTCGTCGGGCTTCATTTTGCGCAGGCGGACGATCTGGCGCATGATCTTGACGTCGTAACCCACCGCCTTGGCTTCGGCATAGACGTCCTTGACGTCGTCAGCGATGCCCTTCTTTTCCTCTTCGAGGCGTTCGATGCGCTCGATCAGCAGGCGCAGGCGGTCGTCGGTGGCATTGGCCATTTGGGGGAAACTCCACGGGAATGAATCGGTTGATCTGCGCCGATAGCCGGGGCCTTAGATTCGAGCAAAGGGCAAGCTGTGGAAAGTCAGCCCCTCTCCATTTTCGCGGAGCACAAATGGAGAGGATCAGCCTTCCGGCGCGTTCTTCTTCAAGCTCTCGGCCATGGCTTCAAGCTGCTGCGGAGTCGCTTCCCTGTGGAAACGTGCTTTCCACTCGCTGCTTGGCATGCCGTGGATCACTTCACGCGCACCTTCCTTGTCATAGGGCGCGCCGGCATCGCGGATCCAGTCGGCCAGGCAATTGCGGCAAAAGCCCGACAGCACCATCAGTTCGATGTTCTGGGCGTCATGGCGGTGACGCAAATGGCGGACAAGGCGGCGAAATGCGGCGGCGGCCACTGCATCATCAAGGCTTTCGAGCGGATCACCGGCGGTCGCATTCGTATTTTCAGAGCAGCTCATGGGCATTCCCTTGGGTTTTCGGCGCCGCTTTGCCATAGGGATGGCACAGAGAGGAAGGCATACCTTGGCAAAATTCGATCCGCGTGGCCGCAAGGTCAAGATTCTCGCCACCCTGGGCCCGGCCAGCCGCAGCCCCGAAATGATCGAAAAGCTGCTGCGCGCCGGGGCCGACGCCTTCCGCGTCAACATGAGCCACGGCGACCACGAAACCCATGCCGCCACGATTGCCGCGATCCGCGAGGTCGAAAAGGCGGTGGGCCGCCCGGTGGCGGTGCTGTGCGATCTGCAAGGGCCCAAGCTGCGGGTCGGTCAGTTCAAGGACGGCAAGGCGGTGATCCGCCATTCGGGCCACTTCACTTTCGATCGCGATCCCGCGCCGGGCGATGACACCCGCGTCTGCCTGCCGCACCCGGAGCTGTTCGGGGTGCTGGAAAAGGGCCAGCGGCTGCTGATCGACGATGGCAAGCTGCGCCTGAAAGTGATCGAGGCGGGCGCGGACCGGATCCTCTGTTCGGCCGAGGTTGGCGGGGTGATTTCGGACCGCAAGGGCGTCAACGTGCCCGATGCCGTGGTGCCGATCCCGGCGCTGACCGAAAAGGACCGCCGCGACCTGGCCTTCGCGCTGGAACAGGGGGCCGACTGGATCGCGCTGTCGTTCGTCCAGCGGCCCGAAGACGTGGCCGAAGCGCGCAAGCTGATGGGCGCATCAAGCACCGCGCTGATGGCCAAGATCGAAAAGCCCGCCGCGATCCACCGCCTCGACGAGATTATCGAGCTGGCCGACGGGATCATGGTGGCGCGCGGCGACCTGGGGGTTGAGCTCAATCCCGAGGAAGTGCCGCCGCTGCAAAAGCGGATCGTTGCCACCACCCGGCGTTCGGGCAAGCCGGTAGTGGTCGCCACGCAAATGCTGGAATCGATGATCGAAAGCCCGGCCCCGACCCGCGCCGAAGTGTCCGACGTGGCCAATGCGGTTTACGACGGGGCCGATGCGGTGATGCTTTCGGCCGAAACCGCCAGCGGCGCCTGGCCGGTTGAGGCGGTAACGATCATGCACCGGATCGCAGGGCAGGTCGAAGGCGACGACATGTATGGCGAGCGGGTCCACTTCACCGAAGTGCGCCCCGATGCGACCACCGCCGACGCGCTGGCGCTGGCCTCGGCGCGGATCGCCGAGACCGTCAACGTCACCGGGATCATCGTCTTTACCGGATCGGGCAGTACCGCGCGGCGCGTCGCGCGCGAGCGGCCTTCGGTGCCGATGCTGGTGCTGACCCCGTCACAGCGGATCGCCCGGCGCCTCGCGCTGCTGTGGGGCACCCACGCGGTCAACACCAAGGACATCGGCAGCTTTGAAGAGATGATCGCCAAGGGCAAACGGATGGCGCTGCGCCACGGGTTCGGCCAGGCGGGGTCAAAGCTGGTGGCGCTGGCCGGGGTGCCGTTCGGGACGCCGGGATCGACCAACCTGCTGCACGTGGTAACCCTGCAGGGCGACGAGCTGAGCAAGCACGGCAACTGACAGACCCATTGCCAGCGTCGCGCGTCTGACGCATCCTCCCCCGAAACGACCAGGGGGATCACGATGGGCACTTTCAACCTGCATCGCCGCCATGTGCTGGCCGGGCTGGGCGCCGGATCGGCAGGGCTGCTGCTGGGCAACCGGGCGCTGCCGCCCGCGCTCGACCTGGCCTATGTCAACGCCCGGGTCTGGACCGGTTACCGCGGGGTGCCGCTGGCCGGCGCGATTGGCCTGGCCGGCGAACAGATTGCCACGGTCGGTGCGGCGCAGACCCGCGCGCGGATCGGCAAGCGGACCCGGGTGGTGGACCTCAAGGGCGGCTTTGTCTGCCCCGGCTTCATCGACAATCACACCCATTTCACCATGGGTTCGTTCAGTCTGGTGCGAGTCGAACTGCTCGACGTGAAAAGCCCGCAGCAACTGGTCGAACGGCTGGGCAGCTATGCCGCCAAACAGCCCAAGGGGCGCTGGATCCTGGGGATGGGCTGGGATTCGGAACGCTGGGGCGGCGAACTGCCCACCCGCCAGCTGATCGATGCGGCCACGCCTGACCATCCGGTGTTCATCAACCGCACCGACGGCCATGTCGCGCTGGCCAATTCGCTGGCGCTCAGGCTGGCCGGGATCAGCAAGGACACACCCGACCCCGAAGGCGGATTGCTGGTGCGCGATGCCAGGGGCGAGCCGACCGGGGTGGTCAAGGACAATGCCCAGACCCTGATCGAGCGCGCGATCCCCGCCGCAACCGATGATGAAACCGAAGCAGCGATCCGGATCGGAATCCAGCGCGCGCTGGCCCATGGGGTCACCCAGGTTCACAATATGGACACCGACTGGGCGACCTTCGATGCCGCGCGGCGGCTGCGGACCAAGGGCGAGACCGACCTGCGGTTCTATGTCATGGCCCCGCTCAACGACTGGGAGAAGCTGGCCACACTGATCCGGCGCGAAGGACGCGGCGATGGATGGGTGCGCTGGGGCGGGCTGAAGGGCATGGCCGATGGTGCGCTGGGCTCGCGCACTGCCTATATGCGGCGGCATTTCCTGAACGATCCGAAGAATTTCGGCTTTCCGCTGCAGAAATGGGAGCAGTTCGCCGAATGGGTCCGCCAAGCCGACAAGGCCGGGCTGCAGGTTTCCGCGCATGCGATCGGCGATGCCGCGATCGACCACGTGCTCGACATTTTCGCCGAGACCGCGCGCAAGAACGGCGCGCGCGATCGCCGCTTCACGATCGAGCATGCCCAGCACATCGCGCTTGATGCGATCCCGCGCTTCGCCAAGCAGGGCGTGATCGCCTCGATCCAGCCGTTCCACGCGATCGACGACGGGCGCTGGGCGGCCAGGGCGATCGACGCCGAAGCGCTCAAGGGATCCTGGGCCTCGCGCTCGCTGCTGGATAGCGGGGCGACGGTGACCTTCGGATCGGACTGGCCGGTGGCCGACCTTGATCCGCTGGGCGGGATCGAGGCGGCGGTGCTGCGCCGGACCACCGATGGCCTGCAGCCCGGCGGCTTCGTGCCCGAACAGCGGATCACCGCCGAGGAAGCCTTGCGCGCCTACACCGCCGCCAACGCCTATTCAGGCTTTCAGGAACGCACCCTGGGCACGCTGCGCCCGGGCAAGCTGGCCGATCTGGCGATACTGGCCGACAACCCGCTCAGCGCCGAGCCGGGCACGATCGGCAAGATCGAAGTGCTGCGCACCGTGGTAAACGGGCGCGAACGCTACAAGGCCAGCGGGGCCTAGAGCCTGTCCTGATTAGGTGGAGGCGTCGGCACGGAGCCGAATTTGGCTCAGCGTGAGGCGCGAGGAGGGAGCCATGCCGTTGCATAGTGACCGACGAGCAACGCGGCGCTGGGCCAAATTCGGCCCGCCCCTGCGGGGTCGCAT
>NZ_JADZAT010000015.1 GCF_020852455.1 Novosphingobium sp. | reverse complement strand
TATAGGGAGCGCTCCCCGCCGAATCGGCGGCCAGCGGAAACGCCGGAGTGTGGACGCATAGCTCAGTTGGTAGAGCAGCTGACTCTTAATCAGCGGGTCCTAGGTTCGAGCCCTAGTGCGTCCACCATTCCCCTCCCCATCGTCAGATCCTGTCGTGTTCTTGCAAGCGCTTGGCTGTGCCTGGCCCTAGGTGATCGGCTGTCTGATGAATGGGAGAATCCGGTATGCGCGCACGATTGGTAATTGCCGGCCTGGCCGCCTGCCTGGCGCTTGCGCCTTCGCATGCCAAGGCGCCCGTTGATCCCCGCTCAGCGATTGCCAAGCGGCTCACCGTCGATCTCAGGGACGATTTCACCAAGCACAGCCAGGCCACGATCCGCGCCGCGATCAAGCCGGTCGATATCAATTCGGACGGAGTGCAGGACTGGCAGGTTGACTGGAATGCGTTCGGCGCGGCCTGGTGCGGCACCGGCGGCTGCCGTTACCAGCTGTGGCTGGGCCGGCGAAAGGCCGCGCCCCTGCTGGTGTTCGATCGCCAGATGCGCGAACTGGATATCCAGCAGCGCGGGGCGCGAACGGTTTTCGTGTTCGATTTCCACGGCAGCGAATGCGGCGGCACCGGCAACATCGCCTGCCCCGGTGAGTTCAGCTGGAGCGCCAAGCGTGGCCGGATGGTGCTGCTGCCCACGCCCGGCAAGCACACCTCGATGAGCAATCCAATCGATTACGGTCAGTAAGAACGCGGCAGGCCGAGCACGTGTTCGGCCAGGTATGACAGGATCAGGTTGGTGCTGATCGGCGCCACGGTATAGAGCCGTGCTTCGCGGAACTTGCGTTCCACGTCGTATTCCTCGGCAAAACCGAAGCCGCCGTGGGTCTGCACGCACATATCGGCCGCCGCCCAGCTGGCTTCGCTGGCCAGCAGCTTGGCCATGTTGGCTTCCTCGCCAGGATTGCCGCCCTGATCGTAAACCTGCGCCGCATGGTGGACCATCAGCTCCGCCGCACGCATCTGGGCATAGCAGCGCGCAATCGGGAACTGCACGCCCTGGTTCTGGCCAATCGGCCGGGCGAAAACGCTGCGATCCTTGGCATAGTCGGTCGCCTTGGTGATGAACCACTTGGCATCGCCGACGCATTCCGCCGCGATCAGGATCCGTTCGGCGTTCATGCCTGACAGGATATAGCGAAAGCCCTTCCCCTCCTCGCCGATCAGGCTGGAAGCAGGGATCCGCAGATCGTCGAAGAACACCTCGGTGGTCGAATGGTTCATCATCGTGCGGATCGGCTTGATGGTCAGCCCATTGCCCAGCGCCGCGCGCATATCGACCAGAAAGATCGACAGCCCCTCGGTCTTGCTCTGCACCTGGTCGCGCGGAGTGGTCCGGGCCAGAAGCAGCATGAGATCCGAATATTCCGCCCGGCTGGTCCAGATCTTCTGGCCGTTGATCACGTAGTCATCGCCGTCGCGCACCGCGACGGTGCGCAGGCTCAGCGTGTCGGTGCCGCTGGTCGGCTCGCTCACCCCGAAGGCCTGCAGCCGCAGTTCGCCGCTGGCGATGCCCGGCAGGTACTGCGCCTTCTGCTCGGCCGAACCATAGCGCAGCAGCGTGTTCATGATGTACATCTGCGCATGCGCCGATGCGCCATTGCAGCCGCTGGCCTGGATTTCCTCCATGATCACCGCCGCAGCATCAAGCTTGAGCCCCGAACCACCGAATTCTTCCGGAATCAGCGCGGCGAGAAATCCGGCCCTGGTCAGCGCATCGACGAATTCCCCCGGATAGGCGCGATCGCGGTCCTTTTCGCGCCAGTAGTCCCCCGGAAACTCCGCGCACAGCGCCTGCACGGCGCGGCGGATTTCGGCGATGTCTTCGCTTTCGGTCATGCTGCGTCCTTAACCGAACGGTTAAAACGCGCAAGCGGCAGCTTGACCTTCGCGCGCGAGATGGCAAGTTGCGGATGAAAACCAAAAGAGGGGGTTGAGGATGCGCAAGGCTATTGCCCTGACAGTCGTGCTGCTTGGTTCGACTGCACTGCTGTCGGGCTGCGACAAGGTGAAGCAGGTGGTTACCGGCAAGACCGAGATCGCCAACACCGCCTATCCGGAAAAGGTCTATTGGGGCGATACGCACCTTCATACTTCGAACTCGCCCGATGCTTTCGGGTTCGGCACCAGGCTCGATCCGGTCCAGGCCTTGCGCTTTGCACGCGGCGAAGAGGTTACCTCGTCAACCGGACAGAAGGCCAAGCTGGCCCGGCCGCTCGACTTTCTGGTGATCAGTGACCACTCGGACGGTTTCGCGACGATCAAGGACCTTTACGAAGCCCCCCGGGCGATGATCACCGAGCCGATGCTGCTGCGCTGGTACGACATGCTGCACGAAGGCCCCGAAGGCTCGATGCGGGCCACGGCTGAACTGATCGACGCCAAGGCCAACAACCGCCTTCCCGCCGCAATCACCAACCCTGCCGGCGCCGAACAGCGGCTGCGCAACAACTGGCTGGCGCACATCGCTGCGGTCGAGGACTATAACGAACCGGGCAAGTTCACCGCCTTCATCGGGTTCGAATACACCCTGATGGACGAAGGGCGGAACCTGCACCGCAACGTGATTTTCCGCGACAGCGGCAACCGCGCGGCAACCGTTTTGCCGCTGGCCTCGTTCGGGACCACGGTCCCCGACGGGCTGTGGGATTATATGGATTCCTATCAGGCCAAGACCGGCGGCAAGGTCCTGGCCATTCCGCACAATTCGAACATGTCGAACGGGCGGATGTTCATGATGACCGATCCGTCGGGCGGTCCGATGAGCGCCGAATACGCCCGCCGCCGCGCCGCGCATGAGCCGATCGTCGAAATCACCCAGATCAAGGGTGACAGCGAAGCCCATCCGTTCATGTCGCCCAACGATGAATTCGCCGGCTATGGCACCGCCGGGTGGGAGATCGGCGACCTGATGATGGTCGAAAAGACCACGCCTGAAATGCAGCCGGGCAGCTATGTCCGCGAGGCTTTGAAGCGCGGACTGCTGATCGAGCAGCGCACGGGCGCGAACCCCTATCAGTTCGGGGTGATCGGATCGACCGACTCGCACACCTCGCTCGCGACTGCCGATGAAGACAACTACTTCGGCAAGCATTCCGGAGTCGAACCCAACCCCAAGCGCGCCACCGAAGCGCAAAATCTGGGCACGCGCGAAGGCCGGTTCGGCTGGAACTACCTGGCCAGCGGCTATGCCGGCGTCTGGGCCACCAGCAACAGCCGCGAAGCGCTGTTTGACGCGATGATGCGCAAGGAAGTCTTTGGCACCACCGGCCCGCGCATGACCCTGCGCGTGTTCGGCGGCTGGGACTTCAAGGCCGAAGATATGAAGGGCGACTGGGTGAAGGCCGGTTATGCCCGCGGGGTGCCGATGGGCGGCACCCTGAAGAGCGGAAAAGGCATGCCCAGCTTCATCATCTCCGCATTGAAAGATCCGATCGGTGCGAACCTTGACCGGGTCCAGGTGGTCAAGGGCTGGGTCGACAAGAACGGCCAGGCACAGGAAAAGGTCTTCGACGTCGTCTGGAGCGACATGGACGGCAAGCGCAAGCTGGCTGGCGGCAAGGTGCCGTCGGTTGGCGATACAGTCGATCTGGCCAAGCCGAGCTATCAGAACTCGATCGGCGCGCCCGACCTGGCGACAGTATGGAGCGATCCCGAATTCGACCCTTCGGTTCGTGCCTTCTACTACATCCGCGTGCTCGAAATCCCGACCCCCAGCTGGGTCGCCTTCGATGCCGTGCGCTACAAGTTGACGCTCGATCCCAAGATCCCGCTCAAGCAGCAGGAACGCGGCTACACCTCGGCAATCTGGTACAATCCGGCCGGCTGACGAAAGGAATGGCAATGAAAAAGTCTCTGGGCGCGGTCGCCCTGCTGCTGGCCGCAACGGCGCTCACCAGCAGCTGCGACAAGGTCAAGCAGGCCGTTGGCGGCAAGGTTGAAGTCAAGAACACCGCCTATCCCGAAAAGGTGCTGTGGGGTGATACCCACCTGCACACGTCGAATTCGGTCGATGCTTTCGGGTTTGGCACCCGGCTTGGCCCGGAGGAGGCGCTGCGCTTCGCTCGCGGCGAAGAGGTTGAAGCAACCACCGGCAGCAAGGCCAAGCTGGCCCGCCCGCTCGACTTCCTGGTCATCTCTGACCACGCCGAGGGGATAGGTTCGACCAAGGCGCTTTATGATGCACCGCGGATGATGATCACCGATCCGCAGCTGCTCCGCTGGTATGACATGATGCACGCGAGCCCGGAAGAATCGCTCAAGGCCATGGGTGAAATGCTGGCGGTACGCGCATCGGGTAAGCCCAACCCGGCGATGAGCGACACCGCAGCCGCCGAGAAGCGCACTGCCAAGCTATGGACCGAACATATGGACACGGTCGAGCGGTACAACGAGCCCGGCAAGTTCACCGCCTTCATGGGCTTTGAATACACCCTGATGCAGACCGGCAACAACCTGCATCGCAATGTCATCTTCCGCGACGGGGTGGACAAGGTGTCAACGGTCAAGCCGCTTGATCCGGGCGATGCCAAATGGCCCGAACACCTGTGGGACTACATGGAGGCCTACGAAAAGAGCACCGGCGGCCAGGTTCTGGCGATCCCGCATAACGGGAACGTCTCGAACGGGTTGATGTGGATGCTGACCGATCCAAGCGGCGGCCCGATGAGCGCGGAATACGCGCGCCGCCGTTCCGAACACGAACCGATCGCCGAAATTACCCAGATCAAGGGCGACAGCGAAGCCCATCCGTTCCTCTCACCCAACGACGAATTTGCGGGTTATGGCACCAGTGGCTGGGATCAGGCCAACCTGTTGGGCAACATCGCGACCAAGCAGGAAGACCTGCCCGGGTCCTACGTGCGCGAAGCGCTCAAGCGCGGGATGCTGATCGAACAGCGCACCGGCGTGAACCCCTACAAGTTCGGTGTGATCGGCTCGACCGACAGTCACACCTCGCTTTCGACGCCTGACGAGAACAACTTCTTCGGCAAGCATACCGGCGTCGAACCCAGCGCCAAGCGGGCCACAGCCGGGTTCGTACCCGGTGTGCCGTCTGGCCGGATGAACTGGCAATCACTGGCCAGCGGTTATGCCGCGGTCTGGGCAACCAGCAACACCCGCGAGGCGATCTTTGACGCGATGAAGCGCAAGGAAGTCTATGCCACCACCGGCCCCCGCATGACCGTGCGGTTCTTCGGCGGCTGGGATTTCAAGGCAGACGACCTGAAGGGTGATTGGGTCAAGGCCGGCTATGCGCAAGGCGTACCCATGGGCGGCAGCCTGAAGACCGGCGGCAAGGGAGCACCCAGCTTCATCGTTTCGGCGCTCAAGGATCCGGTCGATGGCAACCTTGACCGGGTCCAGGTTATCAAGGGCTGGGTCGATAAAGCCGGCCAGGTTCATGAGAAGGTCTTTGACGTCGTCTGGAGCGAGATGGACGGCAAGCGCAAGCTGGCGGGCGGTAAGGTGCCCGCAGTTGGCGATACCGTGGATGTCGCTGCCGCAACCTATGCCAACACGATCGGCGCACCCGAGCTGACCACCGTATGGAGTGACCCGGAATTCGATCCGACCGTGCGGGCGTTCTATTATGTGCGCGTGCTGCAAATCCCGACGCCAACCTGGATGGCTTACGACATGGTCAAGTACAAGCTGACCCTGCCGGCCGAGATCCCGCTCAAGCATCAGGAACGGGCCTACACCTCGGCAATCTGGTACTCGCCCGCATAATGGACTGGCCCGCCTGACATGGATTACAAAGCGACTGCCCGGCGGCTCCTGAAGGAGCCGCTGGTCCATTTCCTGATCGCCGGGGCCATGGTCTTCTGGCTGCTCTCGGGCCGCGCACCCGACCTGGGTGAGCGCCGGATCGTGGTCAATGAAGCCGTGGCCGGCGCGCTGGCCCAGCGGTTTTACGACAGCTTCCGGCGCATGCCATCGCAGGACGAGCTTGACGGCCTGATCCGCGACTATGTGACCGATCAGGTCTATTATCGCGAAGCGCTGCGGCTGGGGCTGGACCAGGACGATGAAGTCGTGGTTCGGCGGATGCGCCGCAAGATGGAATCGCTGGCCGTTGCCGATGCCGAAGCAGCCACCCCGGGCGATGGTGAACTTCAGGCGATGATCGACAAAGACCCGGCCCGCTATGCCGAGGATCCGCACACCAGCTTTGATCAGGTCTATCTGGGGGCCGACACGCCGGAGAACCGCATCCAGGCTGATGCCAAGCTGGCGCTGCTGCGGGCTGGAAAACCGGCCAGCGGGGTTCCGGCTCCCCTCCCCGGCCAGCTGACCAAGGCCTCTGCGAACGACATTTCCGGCATGTTCGGCGATGAGTTCACTCTGGCGTTGCGGCGCTTGCAGCCGGGCCAGTGGCAAGGCCCGATTGCTTCGGGACTGGGGCTGCACCTGGTCAGGATTACCGCCCGCGAAGCATCCGCCAAGCCCAGCCTGGCAACCGTGCGGCAGCGGGTCGAGAATGACTGGCGCGCCGCCGCCGTGGCCAAGGCCCAGTCCGAAAGTTACGCCCGGATCCTCAAGGGCTATGATGTGGCGATCGAGCTTACGAAGTGATCCGCCTGCTGCATCTTGTGCTTGCTGTGGTCATGCTGGCGCTGGCCCTGCCGGCGCAGGCTGACGAATTGCGCCCCGGATACCTCGAACTGACCCAAAAGGACGCGCAGCACTGGAAGCTGGTCTGGAAGGCCCCGGTGCTGGGCGGCCTGGCGACCCGCACCAAGCCGCTGTTTCCTGACTTCTGCACCCAGTCACCGCCAGTCGCCCGATTGGAGAACGCGGCGCTGGTGGCCGACAGCATGTTGACCTGCCGCCAGGACCTGGCCGGGCACAAGGTCGGTATCGCCGGAATGGACGGCGCCTTTACCGATGCGCTGGTGCGGATCGCGCCTTTGGGCCGGCCGGTTCAGGCCAGCAGACTCACCCGGCAGGAACCAACGATCGAAGTCGCGACTGTTCCCGACCGCTGGGAAGTGGCGCGCAGTTACCTTGGCCTGGGGGTGATCCACATCCTTGAAGGCTATGACCACCTGCTGTTCGTGATCGCGCTGGTGCTGCTGTTGAGTCGCCCCTGGACGGTGATCAAGGCCGCAACAGCCTTCACGGTGGCGCATACCATCACGCTGGGCGGGGCTACACTAGGGCTGTTTGGTCTGCCGCAAGCCCCGGTTGAGGCACTGGTAGCACTCTCGATCGTGTTTCTGGCGGTCGAGATTATCAAACAGAAGCCGGGCGAACCGCGTCTGTCGGAACGCATTCCCTGGGTGGTCGCCTTCGGGTTCGGCCTGATCCACGGCTTTGGCTTTGCCGGCGCCTTGCGCGAAATCGGCCTGCCCGAAGGCGACGTGCCCACCGCCCTGTTGACATTCAACATCGGGGTTGAAGCCGGGCAACTGCTGATCATCAGCCTGTGCCTGGCGGTGATCGCTTTGCTGCGCCGTTTCAAACCCGTGGCCTTGCGCCCGGCAGTGCTTGCGGCCAGCTATGCAATCGGGATAACGGCCAGCTTCTGGTTCATCGAACGCATGGTTGGTTGACCACTCAGGAGATTTTCATGTCGGACGCACCGGTCCTCTACAGCCTCGACGATAGCGGCATCGCCACGATCACGCTCAACCTGCCCGAAATCCGCAATCCGATTTCGGATCACGACCTGATCGAAACGCTGCTCGATCGGCTGAGCGATATCGAGAATGACCCCAATGTCCGGGTGGCGATCCTGACCGGGGCCGGCCCCGCCTTTTCGGCGGGCGGCAACCTCAAGATGATGAAGCCCGATGCGGGCGGCCTCAACGCCAGCCTGCCGGCCCGCACGCGGCGCAATTACAAGAGCGGGATTCAGCGCCTGCCGCTGGCCTTTGCCGCGCTCGAAGTGCCGGTAATCGCCGCAGTCAATGGCCCCGCGATCGGCGCAGGACTTGATCTTGCCTGCATGTGCGACCTGCGCGTGGCCGGCGAAAGCGCCAAATTCGCAGAAAGCTTCGTCAAGCTGGGGATCATCCCGGGCGATGGCGGGGCCTGGCTGTTGCAGCGGATCGTCGGCTTCTCCAAGGCTGCCGAACTGACCCTGACCGGCGAGACGATCGACGCCGCCGAAGCGCTCAAGATCGGGCTGGTTTCGCAGGTTGTGCCCGACGACCAACTGCTCGATGCCGCGCGCAAGATGGCCGAGCGGATCGCCTGCAACCCGCCCTTCGCGGTGCGAATGGCCAAGCGGCTTATCTGGGACGCGCAGTCAATGTCGATCGGGCAGGTGCTGGAAATGTCGGCCGCAATGCAGTCGGTCGCGCATGCCACCAGGGACAATGCCGAAGCGGTCAACGCCTTCCTTGAAAAGCGCAAGCCGGTCTTCAAGGGCGACTGATCCACAGGCAATGTGATTGATGGTTGGGTATCACATTTTAATGTGATACCCCGCGAATCATGACCAACAACATCATCGATCGTGTCCGCCGCCTCGTTGCCGATGGCGGGATGTCGCGCGCCGGACTGGCGCGGGCCGCGGGGCTTCATGCCAACACCCTGCGTGACTGCACCGAGCCTGACTGGAACCCCACCACCGAAACCCTGCGCAAGCTTGAACGCTTTCTGTGGGACAGCGAGGAGGAGCCGGTTCTGGTCGGGATCGAGGAGATCATCGACGAAGCGCGCAACGGCCGGATGTTCATCCTGGTCGATGACGAGGACCGCGAGAACGAGGGCGATCTGGTGATCCCGGCGCAGATGGCCACCCCCGATGCGATCAACTTCATGGCAACCCACGGCCGCGGCCTGATCTGCCTGACCCTGACCCGCCAGCGCACCGAGGCGCTGGGGCTGGAACTGATGAGCCGCCACAACGGCACCCGCCACGAAACGGCTTTCACCGTTTCGATCGAGGCGCGCGAAGGCGTGACCACCGGGATTTCCGCCGGTGACCGTGCCCGCACTGTCGCGGTGGCGATCGATACCAGCAAGGGCAAGCAGGACCTGGTCACCCCTGGCCACGTCTTCCCGCTGATCGCCCGCGATGGCGGTACGCTGGTCCGCGCGGGACATACCGAAGCCTCGGTTGATATCTCGCGGCTCGCCGGCCTCAACCCCTCGGGCGTGATCTGTGAGATCATGAACGAGGACGGGACCATGGCCCGGATGGACGATCTGGTGCCCTTCGCGCGCAAGCATGGCCTGAAGATGGGCACGATCCGCGACCTGATCGAATATCGCCGCAAGCACGATCACCTGGTCGAATGCGTCAGCGAAGCGCCCTTCACGTCGGACTATGGCGGCGAATGGACCGCCAAGAGCTATCGCAACAAGACCGACGGCACGGTCAACATCGTGCTGCAGAAGGGCCACATCGTCGTTGACGAGCCGACCCTGGTGCGGATGCACGGGATCTCGATCTATTCCGACGTGTTGGGCCAGCCCGGACCGCGCAAACGCGTGCTGCAGCGCGCGATGGACGAGATCGGCCGGGCGGGTGCCGGCGTGATTGTGCTGCTGATGCCAACCTCGCCCGAACAGCTCAACGCCGAAGTGTCGCGTTCACCCTTGCCCGAGATGGACCTGCGCGCCTATGGCATCGGGGCGCAGATCCTGGCGGACCTGGGCATCCATGACATGGTCCTGCTGACCAATTCGCACCGCAATATTGTCGCGATCGAAGGTTACGGCCTCAACATCGTCGGCGAACGCCCGATCCCGGAGTAAATGATGGCCAAGTTCCTTATCGTCGAAGCGCGCTTCTACGATCACCTCAACGACATGCTGGTCGCGGGCGCCAAGGCTGCGCTCAAGGCAGCGGGGCATCAGGTTGATGTCATCACCGTACCCGGCGCACTGGAAATCCCGGGCGCGATCTCGCTTGCCGAGCAGAGCGGCGACTATGAAGGCTATGTCGCGATCGGCGTGGTAATCCGGGGTGAAACCTATCACTTCGAAATCGTCGCCGGCGAAAGCGCGCGCGGGATCATGGCGCTGACCATGGACGGGATCGCGATCGGCAACGGCATCCTGACAGTTGAAAACGAAGAGCAGGCGCTGGTCCGCGCCGATCCCAAACAAAAGGACAAGGGCGGCGAAGCGGCTAAGGCCGCGCTGGCGCTGCTCGCGCTCAAGGAGAAGTTCGCATGAGCCGCCACCCCGCGCTTTCGGGCCTCAAGCTGGTGCTTGGCGGCAATGTCTTCGGCTGGACCGCCGATCAGGACACCAGCTTTGAGATCCTCGACGCCTTCTATGAGGCAGGCGGACGGATGGTCGATACGGCCGAGGTCTATTCGGCCTGGGTTCCCGGGCACAAGGGCGGCGAGAGCGAAACGGTCATCGGTGCCTGGATGAAGGATCGCGGCGTCCGCAAGGACATGCGGATTGCAACCAAGACCGGCTGGGGTATGGAACACGGCGATCTCAATCCGGCCACGCTGGAAGCGCGCCTGCAAGGTTCGTTGGAGCGGCTGCAGACCGACTATGTCGATCTCTACTACGCCCACCGCGACGATCCCACGACCCCGCAGGACGAAATGGCGCAGGGGTTCGCGGCTTTGGTCAGCGCCGGTAAGGTGCGTGAGCTTGGCGCATCGAACTTCACCGAAGACCGCCTGCGCAGCGCGATTGCCGCAGCCAAGGCCCAGGGCGTTCCGGGCTTCAGCGTGCTGCAGAACCAGTACAACCTGCTGGAACGGGGCGATTTCGATGCCGACTACCAGAACTTCTGCGTCGCCAACGATGTGGCCATGCTGCCCTATTTCGGGCTGGCGAGCGGCTATCTGACCGGCAAGTACCGCAAGGATGCCGATCTCAAGCGCTTTGTGCGCGGTGACCGGGTCAAGCAGTACCACGAAGGTCAGGGCCCTGCCCTGCTGACCATGATGGATCAGATCGCCAAGGATTGTGAGGCCACCGTGGCCCAGGTCGCCTTGGCCTGGCTGCTCGATCAGCCCGGGATTGCCGCGCCGATCGCCAGCGCAACTACCGCCGACCAGCTCGACGAACTGATCGAGGCCATCGATATCGAACTGATGCCCGATCAGAACACCCTGCTGACCAAGGCCATCAGCGCCGCGTGATCGCTACCGCCAGCCTGTTGATGGTGGCATCGGGCGCGGCCCATGCCGTCGTCAACGCGGTGGTCAAATCAGGCGGCGACAAGATGTCGAGCCGCGCGCTGGTCGATGGATCAAGCGCGCTGCTGGTTTTGCCTTTGGCGTTCCTGGTGCCCTTCCCCGCCACCGCGCTGTCGTTCCTGATCGGCTCGTTCGTGGTCCATACGGTCTATCTGATCTGCCTGGTCAAGGCCTTCGAGGGTGCGGACATGAGCGCGGTCTATCCGATCATGCGCGGCTCTGCCCCGGTGATCGCGGCCACCGCGGCGGTGCTGTGGCTACGCGATCCGATCAGCGTGCCGGTGGCGCTGGGCGCGGTGCTGGTCAGCCTGGGCACACTGGCGGTGGCCTGGTGGAACCGCCCATCGCTGCGCGCACTGGGCTGGGCACTGGCGACGGGCTTCTGCGTCGCCGCCTATACAGTGATCGATGCCAAGGGGGTGCGCGCTGCGCCTTCTGCGCTGAGCTACATGGTCTGGGTGTTCATCCTGCTTGGCTTCGGCATCGGCGCGATGTTCGCGCTGTGGCGGGGGCCACGATTCTTGGCCGAAGTCCGCGAGCAGTGGAAGCCGGGGCTGTTCGCCGGCGCCATGTCGCTGGTTACCTATGGGCTGGCGCTATACGCCTATCGGCTGGGCGATGTGCCGCGGCTTGCAGCCTTGCGCGAAACCTCGATCCTGTTCGGCGTGCTGATCGCCTGGCTGTTCCTGAAGGAACGGATCGGCAAGGCCCGGCTGATCGGTGCCGGACTAATCGCGGCGGGTGCTGCTGTGCTGCTCGGCATGGCCTGAAGCGGCACATAAGCAGCACTTCACCGGCACCAAAGCGTAACTGGCTAGGTCGATCCCTTGCTGTCAAGCGGAGCACAGCTGTCAGTGCGGCGGGCCGCGTCGGCCTGAGCGAACTGCTCGGCTGTCGGGGCCAGGCGCCGATCGAGGATCAGGCCCTGATCGAAGTTGCTGCGCACCACCTTCTCACCGTCAGGCACCGCCTGCCCCTCGCGGGCCAGCACAAAGCGGATGCCCTGCGGGAACTGCCGGGTGTCGAACACCGCGATATTGTCAGTCCGTGCGTCGAACACCGAGATCGAGACATAGCCATCGCCCGGGGTCGGCGCGGCCTGGACCAGGATCGGGCCTTGCGAAAGGTTATAGGCGCAGGTGGAATAGGCCAGGTCGGGTGACGGCCGGACCACCGCCCGCGAATCCTTTGTGGTGCGCGGTCCGAACTGGAACTGGTTGACCACGCTGCCATCCTTCGAAGTCCGCTTGATCGCGGCCCCCATGATCACGCGCGGGGTGGCCATCACCAACCCGACATGGCCGACCGCGGCGGCAGCCGCGAAGATCAGCCCCAGCTTGAGCGTGCGGTTCATGGCTTGTCTCCACAATCGAGCTTGGTCACCACCGGCATGCGAATGCTGGCATAATCGTCCTGCGCCGACTTGTCGGGCTGATAGATCCGCAAGGTGATGTCATAGTTGCCGGCGTTGCGGGTGCTGGCCCAGGCCTGCCCCTCAGGCCGGGCGTTGCCAAGTATCGCGGTCCAGTTGCCCTGACTATCCAGCTTAACTTCAGTTGAGTCGAACGATAGCGCATCGTCATCGTTGAGCGGCAGGTAGTTGTCGTCGGCATAGACCGTGACCGACCACCAGCGCCCCGGCAACGGCCCACCGCTAACCTGATAGCGGCACGCATCGCGCAGCCGCTCGCCAGCGGCATCGGTCTTGCGAGTAAAATAGATCGCCTGATCGCGGGTCAGCGCGAGGAGCCCGCTCACAGCTACCCGGGCCCGCAGCCATGGCCCGGCATCCTGCGATCCGGTCACCCGGCTGCCATACCAGCCCGAATAGCTTTCGCCGCCCATTCCTGCGGTGATCGCCCACCAGCCGCTGGCAAGGCCAGCAATGAGGCCAAGCGCAACCGTTGAGGCGGCGGCGCGGCGCGAGAGTGAGCGCGGGTCAGCCAAGGTCCATGAACTCCTTCAGCCCCATCGGCGCATAGGGCCCGATGATCAGTTGCTCGAATACACCAAAACCTTCGCCGTGCCGATCGCTGACAACCTTGCAGGGCAGCTGGACGTGGTAATTGTCCATCGATCCGGGATCGCACTGCATCAGTCCGAAATCCTCGCGCTCAACCGTCAGCGGCCCGTGGTAGAGCCCGTGGTTCCACTTTGGCGAGGTATAGCCCAGCCCGCGCATCTGGAACCGGCCGACCGGAGTCAGCGTCAGGGTTTCCGGCCCGTCCGGCCCTTCGATCACCAGCTTGCCATCGGTCGGCCAGCGGGTCCCCGCGGCCAGCGGCGAGGCCATTTCGCCCTCGGTATCGAACAATGCCTCGGCATTGGCGCCATCGGGCGCAATCACCGCGCGGGTGTTCCAGCGGTTGCCCTTGGCATCGGCATTGACGTGGAAGAACACCGAACGATCCGCGAAATTGAGCGGGGTCCATTGCCAGAAGAAGCCAGGAATGACCCCGCTGCCGTGCGGCTGTTCGTCGCGCGTGCCGACCGGGCGCACGCCCCAGCTGCGGTCGCGGGTTCCGGCTGTCCCGGGGGCGCAGTCGTGCCTGGCGCCATCGACTTCGATCCACCCGGTATAGTGGCCGTTCTGGGTCAACCGGGTATAGTCCATGAAAGTGCGCGGGCCGATCCGGTGGATGAAGCGCGGCTCTTCGATCGGAAAGGCGCGGCCGGTGAACACCAGATCGGCCTTGAGCCCTTCCCCATCGACCACCACCCGCAGCTTGTTGAGCGGTTCAAGGACTTCGATCCGGATCGGCCCGACCTGGGTATCCATCCGCTCCATCCCCAGCTCGCGGCTGGCATGGAGGTTGTACTGCACCCCGTCGCGGATCGCGCAGAAATGCGCGTCCATCACGTTAAGGTGCGGATAGACCCCCAGCGCGGCGGCGAAGAAACCCGATCCGTCCGGCGCATAGCCGTTGAAGAAATAGCGATCGTAGAAATTGCGATCGGTCCCGGCATAGGCGATTGGCTCGGGCGTCTGGTGCAGCGGATAATCGTCGCCTTTGGTCAGGACCATGGTTTCACTCCTTTGGATCGTTTGGTGCGGGGCTGGCGGCAATCTTGCCCTGGGCCGCGGCGCAAAGCTTTTCCACGCCGCCAGCAACCACAAAGACATCGCAGCGGGCGACCGCCTGGGTCCGCCCCGCCGAAACCACGCTGGCCCGGGCGATCAGCAGCTCGCCAATCGCCGGCCGGGTGTAATTGATCTTCATTTCGGCAGTGACGATCTGCCCTGACAGGCTCGACCCACCGGCATAGGTCAGCGCATTGTCGGCCAGATAGGCCAGCACTCCGCCATGAACAAAGCCGTGCTGCTGGCGCAGCTCCTGGCGGATCGGCAAGCGGATTTCCGCCTGGCCGGGCGCAAAGACGCTCAGCTCTGCACCCAGCAGCACGCTGAACGGCTGCTGCGCCAGCACCGACTGGCCGCGCGCCAGAGCGGGATCGACCGGTTCAGTCACCGCGCAGCTTCCGCAGGCTGCCATGCTGCAGCGCCAGTGCGCAGCCGCCGCGCGCCATCGACAAGAAATTGGCGTCGCCGCGCTCGGTCCGTTCGACATAGGCGGCGCTGAACACTGCGGTCGAAATGCCGTGAATCGCGCCGACCACATAGTCGTCCCAGATCGCGGAACGATCGAGCGGCACGCCGCGCGCGGTCATTTCAGCACAATAGAGATCGAGCAGCTCATCCTCATGCGCAGAACGCAGCGCATTGCCGATCCCGGTGCCCATGAAATAGCCGATGTCGGTCAGCGCATTGCCCACTGCAACGGTCTGCCAATCCAGCACCGCAATCGGTTCCGCCCCGCCCTGAACGTCGAACAGCATGTTATCCAGCCGGAAGTCGCCATGGATCAGGCACTTGACCCCGCGCTCCTGCCCGAACCAGGCCTCACGCCCCTCGTTCAGTTCCTCGCAGATCGCCATGTATTCCGGCTCAAGCGTATCGGCATAGCGTTCGCGGAAGATCGCCTGGGCATTGCCGTAAAGCGCCTTGATCTGATCGACCTGACCTTCCTTGGGTTGCAGCCAGTCGAGCCCGGTGATCGCTGCATTTTCCCAGCTGGGGGCATGCAGCCCGGCCGCCTGCCGCATCGCCTCGCGGGCATCGGCCAGTCTGCATGAATTCAGCTGGTTGCCGCCGCGCGCCGGACCAAGGTCTTCGAAGATCAGCACGAATTCAACGCCGTCCTCGGCAATCTCGGCCACCAGTGCGCGCGGAACGCGAATATCGAGCTGCGGGGCGAGCTGCTGATAGAACCCGACCTCCTTGGCATAGAGCCCGAAAGCCGCCGCTGTGCCGCGGCTCATCTGGTCGGCCGCCGGGAACTTGCCTGCCAGCGTCGCCGGGCCGGCCCCTTCGCGATCATAGGTCAGGTGGAAGCGGGCGCTGTCACCAACCTGGCCGGTGCCGATCGCTTCCCACCGCACCGCCGTGATCGTGCCGCTGTCGAGCAGACCGCCCTGTCGCAACCGGGCAGTCAACCATTCGGGCGTTACATCCGCCGGATGCGTCGGAAAATCGGCCATGCCTTCTCCTTGTCCTCTCTCTTAACCGTACGATTAAACCGCCCTTGCGCGCAAAGGCAACCGCAATCGCAGGACCGATTTGGCGAATTTCTACAACTTTTTCCCCGCACTATTCGATAATTCCACGGCAAAACAATAATATCAGGGATCGCACCCAAATGAAAAAATCGGCATGGATGGAATATGACACGGGCAATTGGTCCCCGCGTCGTCCGATGCCGGTTGCATTGCTCAGACAAGTGATCGAACGCCATGCGCCGGTAATCCATTTTCACCCTGAGGAAATTTACTTTCCCGCAGCGATCGACTGGTACCTGGCCCGAGCATTGCTGGTCGATCAGGCCACCGGGGAAGTAATCGTCAGGCATCCGACGCCCGAACAACTGCCCGAAGGCCCGGCCGATCCCTCTCGGCCAGAGGCGATGTGGTTGACGCTTGATCCGGATCTGGCCGGCCCTGCACTGGAACCTGAACTGTCCCCGCCCGACGATCCGCGCCGCGGAGATCTGGCCGGGGCCAAGGCCTATGTCCGTGCGGTCCATCACCCGATGCTGGGCGCAACCGACCTGCAGTTCTGGATGTTCTATCCCTATGACGGCCCCGGTCTGGTCCGGCTGCGTCCGTTCGCGTTCGCTGCGCGGCGGGCCGACCACCTGCTCAGCCTGTGGCCCGGCGGCATGCATGAAGCCGACTGGGAACTTGCGGTGATCCGGATCGATCACCACACCCTGACCCCGCGCGCGGTGTTCCTGTCGCAGCATCAGGGCGGCGATGCGATCATGGGCGAAGAGGCGATGGACGCGCTGGAACGCGATGTTGACGGGCGGATCCAGCTTTACGCCTCGCTTTATGGCCACGCCACCTATGCCCACGCCGACGAACGCAAGCTGTTCTACCTGTGGCGCAACATCAAGCTTTTCGGTCTGGAGATGGCGCTGGTTGACCGGCTTGAAAAGCACAGCAGCTGGAACCTGGGGGATCCGGACAACTATTCGCTGTTTTCGGCATCCTGGCACGAACCCGAGCTGCCCGAGCAGCCCTGGGTGCGCTTTGGCTGGCGCTGGGGCAGCTACGAGCCCAAGGGCGGGCGCTTTACCCGCAAGCTGGTGGATGACATCACCGCACTGCTGGAAACCCGCATGCCCAGCCTGGTGCTGATCCTGCATATCATCACGGTCGGGATCTTTGCGCTGCTGCTGGCGCTGGCTTCACGGCTGCTGGGCGGTAAATTTGGCCATCGGCTGCTGGGCAGCCTGGCCGACAATTCCGGGCCGCGCGGGCCGCGTTGGCAGCAGCACAAATGGAACGCGCTCTATGGCTTCAAACCGCCGCCCGCACAGCGCGACTGGCGTCCAGAAGGCTCCAGCCTGGGCCGACGCCTGGCCGAAGCGACCGACGGGATCTGCCGCCCGCCGGTTCGCCTGATCGGCACCGCGCTGCGCTGGCTGTTCGGCCCGATCCTGCCGAGATCTTAGGCGAGGCGCCCGAAGGCACCCGCGCCGGCATAGTGCGCGGCGTCGCCCAGTTCTTCCTCGATCCGGATCAGCTGGTTGTACTTGGCCAACCGGTCCGACCGCGCGAGCGAGCCGGTCTTGATCTGGCCGCAGTTGGTGGCCACCGCCAGATCGGCAATGGTCGCATCCTCGGTCTCGCCCGAACGGTGCGACATGACTGCGGTGTAACCATTGCGGTTGGCGATCGAGACCGCATCAAGCGTTTCCGACAGCGAGCCGATCTGGTTGACCTTGACCAGCAGCGAATTGGCCAGCCCCTGGCTGATCCCCATCTGCAGGCGCTTGGGATTGGTCACGAACAGATCGTCACCGACCAGCTGGACCGAATGGCCGATCTTGTCGGTCAGCGCCTTCCAGCCTTCGAAATCGTCTTCGCCCATGCCATCCTCGATCGAAATGATCGGATAGTCGTTGCACAGCGCGGCAAGGTAGTCGGCCATTTCGACCGGGCTGAGCGAGAGGCCCTCGCCGCTGATCTCGTACTTGCCGTTCTTGAAGAATTCGGTCGCCGCGCAGTCCAGCGCCAGCTTGATGTCACTGCCGGCCTTAAAGCCCGCCTTGGCGATCGATTCCATGATGAAGTCCAGCGCCGCACGGGTGCTCGACAGGTTGGGCGCAAAGCCGCCTTCATCGCCCACCGCGGTGGCCAGGCCCTTGTCGTGCAGGCCCTTCTTCAGCGTGTGGAACACTTCTGCGCCCCAGCGCACGGCTTCGGCCAGGCTGTCGGCGCCGACCGGCATGATCATGAATTCCTGGAAATCAATCGGGTTGTCGGCATGTTCGCCGCCGTTGATGATGTTCATCATCGGCACCGGCAGGACATGCGCCGAAACCCCGCCGACATAGGAATAGAGCGGCAGGCCGCGCGCATTGGCGGCTGCCTTGGCCACCGCCAGGCTAGTGCCCAGGATTGCATTGGCACCAAGGCGGGCCTTGTTCTCGGTCCCGTCGAGCTCGATCATGATCGCGTCGATATCGCGCTGGTCTTCGCCGTCGAGCCCCAGCAGCGCGTCCGAAATCTCGGTGTTGACGGCGGTTACCGCCTTGAGCACGCCCTTGCCCAGATAGCGATCCTTGTCGCCATCGCGCAGTTCCACCGCTTCGTGCGCACCGGTCGAAGCGCCCGAGGGGACCGCCGCGCGGCCAAAGCTGCCATCGTCCAGCAACACGTCGACTTCGACCGTGGGATTGCCACGGCTGTCAAGGATTTCGCGGGCGTGGATGTCAATGATCGCGGTCATGGCTAGTTCAACTCCTGTCGGACAGTTGGAGCGTTCCCTAGGCAGGCCCGCGCGTGGCTGCAAGTTGCAATGCAGCATGACAGGCCCTTGAAGGTGCAGTAATAGGTATCCACATTCAGATTCAGGCCCGGTTCGCGGGCAGCGAAAGGTAAAACCATGGCCAAGACCACCAAGCAGACCGTGAAAACCGTCAAGACCGCCACCAAGACCGCCGCGAAGAAGCCGGCCGCCAGCAGCGCCGCTCCCAAGGCGGCCGCAGATACTGCCGCCAAGGCCAAGTTCACCAAGGCGATCGAGGAAGCCAAGGCTGGCGCCACCGCGCTGAGCAGCGAAGCCAAGGCCAAGGCTGGCGCCTACAAGGAACAGCTTGCCGCCAAGAGCGAAGACTGGGCCGCCGATGCCAAGGATCTGGCTGCGCAGGCCAAGGACCGCGCCGGCGAACTGGCCAAGGAAGGCAAGGCCAAGACCAGCGATGCGATCGCCAGCCTGGGCAAGATCGTCTCTGAAAACGCCGGCACGATCGATGAAAAGCTGGGCACCCGCTATGGCGACTATGCCCGCACCGCCGCGCGCTCGATGCAGGAAACCGCCGCCAAGATCGAATCCAAGGACCTTGGCGAACTGGGCGACGATGCCAAGGAATTCGTCCGCAAGAAGCCGGGCCTGGCGATCGGCATTGCAGCGGTTGCCGGGTTCTTCCTGGCCCGCCTGTTCCGTGGCGGTTCGTCGGACGAAGCCTGATCGACCGGTTGACACTGGCGCTGCCGTTGCCTCTTGTCGCCGCCAATGGCCGATGAAACCCCGCCCCTGATTGCCCCCGACGCCGACGACGCGGCAGAGCGTTCGCTGGTCGATGATCTGCGCCAGATGGTCGACGATGGGCGCACGCTGGTTGAGGCCGAGCTGGCCTACCAGAAGAGCCGCGCGCTGGTGGCCGGGCAAGGTGCCAAGGGGATCGTCGGCTGGGGCGCGCTGGCGCTGGTGCTGGTGTTCTTTGCCCTGATGGCGCTGGTGATGGGGCTGCTGCTGGCCCTGTCCGAACTAGTCGGCGGCTGGCTGGCCATGGTGATCGTGGTGCTGGGCCTGCTGCTCGCGGCGGGCCTCGCCGGGATGGCGGCGGGCAAGCGCTGGGAGCGCATGTCGCGGCAATTGTCCGATAGCGAGCCAGGCTGATGAGCCCGGACGAACAACGCCTGTCCGAAGACCGCGCCAACCGCAAGGCCGCGCGCGGGCTGTTTGATCGGCGGATCGCCCAGGTCCGCGCCGACCTTGCCGCGCGCAGTGTGCCGGCCCGGATCAAGGCCAAGGCCACCGACGAGGCCGCCAAGGCGATCGAACACGGCGTGGCCGTGGCCAAGGAAAGCAAGGGCATCATCGCCGCGACCGTGGGTGCGCTGGCGCTGTGGTTCTTCCGCGCGCCGTTGCTGGCCTTTGTCAGCGGGTTGTTCGCCAGCAAGCAAGACCTGGTTCAGGATCAGGCGGATAGTACCGGCGGTGAAACCGAGGAGTCTTCTGAGAGTGAGTGAAGCCGAACAACGCCGCGAACGGGTCCGCCAGCGCATCGCCGCTTCGCAGGAACGGCTTGAGCGCGAGAGCGAGAACCTGCCCACCGTGCCGCGCCGCGATCCGCTGCCCGATGCCTATCCGCCCGAAGACTATCGCAGCCTCGCCGCCGAATACCCGCTGCTGACGCTGGCGGCCGGTGTTGGCCTGGGCCTGCTGGTCGGCGCGCTGGTGCCGAAGGGCGCTGGCGGCAAGACCGGCCGGCGTGCGATGGCCGTGGCCACAGCTGCCGCCGAACTGGGCCTGGCGCTCAGCAAGCAGGCCCGCGACAAGGCCGAACATGCCGGCCGCGAAGGGCTGGCCCGGCTTGACGAAGGCACCCAGCCGCTGCGCCAGCGTGCCACTCGCGCCGGGCATTCGGCGCGCAGCCAGGGCGTGCGGCTGGCCGGCGAGGCGATCCGGCTTGCGGCCCGCCTGCGCCGCTAGAACTACCTAGCCGCTGGTCAGGGTTGCCTAACCATCCTCTCGCTATTATGGGCGCGCATCCTCCTTCCCCGGGAACGCGACATGAGCGAACAGAAACTGCATCTGGTTATCGGCGGACGCGTCAAGGACCCTCAGGGCCTTGATTTCGTCAACCTTGAAGAAATGGACTACGTCGGCGTCTATGGCGACTATGCCAGCGCTGAAGAAGCCTGGCGCGGCGCCGCCCAGCGCACGGTTGACGATGCCGAAATGAAATATGTGGTGGTGCACCTGCACCGCCTGCTCCAGCCCGACATGCTGAAGCGCTGATAGACAAAGGCCCCGGATTTCCGGGGCCTTTTCGTATCAGATGAATTCGATCTTCTCGACCACGTAGAACCGATCCCCGGCCGGGACCGAGACCTCGATCTCGTCCTCAACCCGGCGCCCGATCAGCGCCCGGCCCAGCGGCGAATTATAGCTGATCCGCCCCACCTTGGCGTCCGCCTCATACGGGCCGACGATCTGGTACTTCACCGGCTTGTCATCGTCATCCAGCAGGGTGACGGTGGCACCGAAGATGATCTTGTCGCCCGAAAGCGTTGCCGGATCGACGATCTGCGCGCGGCTGACCTTGTCTTCCAGATCGGCGATCGTCGCTTCGACCTGGCCCTGGCGTTCCTTGGCGGCATGGTATTCGGCGTTTTCCGACAGGTCACCGTGAGCGCGCGCTTCCTCGATCGCATCGACGATCTTGGGGCGTTCCTCGCGCAGCGCCTTCAGCTCGGCAATCAGGCGTTCATAGCCTTCCGCCAGCATCGGCAGCTTTTCGACACTTGCCATCGTTCCTCGTCCTCCTGCCGCGCCCTCCGCAGTGACTAGTTCCCTTCCCCGCGCCATCGGGGCTGCGGGTTCGGCCAGTCGCGATGGAAGGGAGAGCGCGATTGATCAGTGGCTGTAATAGTCCTGCAACGAACGCACTTCAAGCTTAGTTTGCCGCAGTGCAGCAATCGCCTCCGCCGCCGCCACGGACGCCGCTGCGGTGGTATAGTAGGCAACTTTGCCCGACAGCGCCGACCCGCGGATCGATTGCGAATCCTTGAGGCTCTGCCAGCCTTCGGTGGTGTTGAAGATCAGGCTGACATCGCCGTCGATGATCCGGTCAACGATGTGCGGCCGCCCTTCGGCCACCTTGTTGACCCGCTCAACCGGCAGGCCAGCCTCGGCCAGATAGCGCTGGGTGCCGCCCGTGGCGATCACGCTGAAGCCGTTTTCGATCAGCTGGCGCACTGCCGGCAGGATCACCGGCTTGTCGCTGTCCTTGACCGAGACGAAGGCCACCCCGCCTTCGGGCAGGCGCGCACCGGCACCCAGCTGGCTCTTGGCGAAGGCGATCGGGAAGTTGGCGTCGATCCCCATCACTTCGCCCGTGCTCTTCATCTCTGGCGACAGCACCGGATCGACCCCGGGGAAGCGTGCGAAGGGGAAGACGGCTTCCTTGACCGCCATGTAATCAAGATCGCGCTTGAACGGCGGGAAGGTGGAAAGCTTCTCGCCCGCCATCACCCGCGCGGCAATCTTGGCGACCGGCTGGCCGATCGCCTTGGCGACGAAGGGCACCGTGCGGCTGGCGCGCGGGTTCACTTCGATCAGATAAACCTCAAGCTGTTCAGAGCCGTCCTCGCGACGGTTGGCCTTGACCGCGAACTGGATGTTCATCAGCCCTTTCACGCCCAGCGCCATGGCCAGCGCTTCGGCCTGACGCTCCATCTCGGTGATCACTTCGGCGGGCAGGCTGTAGGGCGGCAGGGTGCAGGCGCTGTCGCCCGAGTGAATCCCGGCCTCTTCAATGTGCTGCATCACCCCGGCGACCACCACCTGATCGCCGTCACACAGCGCATCGACATCGCACTCCACCGCATCGCGCAGGTACTGGTCGATCAGCACCGGGCTATCGCCCGAAACCGAAACCGCCGTGGTGATGTAGTCATCAAGCTGCGCGACGCTGTCGACGATTTCCATCGCCCGCCCGCCCAGCACATAGCTGGGGCGCATCAGCACCGGGAAGCCGATCCGGTTGGCCACCGCAACCGCCTCGTCGCGGCTGCGCGCGATGCCGTTGGCCGGCTGCTTGAGCTTGAGGTCGTTGACCAGCTTGGCAAACCGCTCGCGGTCCTCGGCCAGGTCGATCGCGTCGGGCGAAGTGCCCAGGATCGGGATCCCGGCATCTTCCAGCGTCTGCGCCAGCTTCAGCGGGGTCTGCCCGCCGAACTGGACGATCACGCCCTTGAGCGTGCCCTTCATCTGCTCAACCCGCAGGATTTCCAGTACGTCTTCGCCAGTCAGCGGTTCGAAATAGAGCCGGTCAGAGGTGTCATAGTCGGTCGAAACCGTTTCCGGGTTGCAGTTGACCATGATCGTTTCATAGCCCGCCTCATCCAGCGCGAAGCAGGCGTGGCAGCAGCAGTAATCGAACTCGATCCCCTGCCCGATCCGGTTCGGCCCGCCGCCCAGGATCACGATCTTCTGGCGGTCGCTGGGAGCAGCCTCGCATTCAGGCTCACCAAACAGCGGACCTTCATAGGTCGAATACATATAGGGCGTCACCGCCTCGAATTCGGCGGCGCAGCTGTCGATCCGCTTGAACACCGGATGGACGCCCAGACGCGCACGCAGCGCGCGCACTTCTTCCTCGGTGGTCGCCCCGGCCATCGCGCGCAGCGCATCGTGGAGCAGGCCCGAGCGCCGCGCGGCAAGCGTTTCGCCCAGCCCGCCCGCGACCCCGACCCCGCGCACTGCCAGAATCGCCAGCCGCTTGTCGGAAAAGCCCATCGCCTTCAGGCGGCGCAGTCCGGCGGCATCGGTCGGCAGGCCGTTCTCCATGATCGCGGCCTCTTCGGCGACGATTTCGGCGATGTGGCGCAGGAACCAGGGATCGAAATGGGTGATCGCCTGAACTTCTTCGATGGTGAAGCCTTCGCGAAAGGCCTGGGCCACCACCAGCAACCGGTCAGGCGTCTGCTGCGACAGCGCCGCCGTTACCGCATCGCGCCCCGCACCTTCCAGGTGGAGCATGCGGTTAAACCCGTCGAGCCCGGTTTCGAGGCCCCGCAGCGCCTTCTGGACCGATTCCTTGAAGTTGCGGCCAATCGCCATCACTTCGCCGACCGACTTCATCGCGGTGGTCAGCAGCGGTTCGGAGCCCTTGAACTTTTCAAAGGCAAAGCGCGGAATCTTGGTGACGACATAGTCGATCGTCGGCTCGAAACTAGCCGGGGTCGCCCCGGTGATCTCGTTGGTGATCTCGTCCAGCGTATAGCCGACCGCCAGCTTGGCGGCGACCCGGGCAATCGGGAAACCGGTGGCCTTCGATGCCAGCGCCGAGCTGCGCGAGACGCGCGGGTTCATTTCGATCACGATCAGGCGGCCATCCTTGGGATTGACCGCGAACTGCACGTTCGACCCGCCGGTTTCGACCCCGATCTCGCGCAGCACGGCAATGCTGGCGTTGCGCATGATCTGGTATTCCTTGTCGGTCAGCGTCAGCGCCGGGGCGACGGTGATCGAATCCCCGGTGTGGACGCCCATCGGATCGACATTCTCGATCGAGCAGATGATGATGCAATTGTCGTTCCGGTCGCGGACGACTTCCATCTCGTACTCTTTCCACCCCAGCAGCGATTCCTCGATCAACACTTCGGTGGTGGGCGAGGCATCGAGCCCCGAACGCACGATCAGCTCGAACTCGGCCTTGTTGTAGGCCACCCCGCCGCCGGTCCCGCCCAGGGTAAAGCTGGGGCGGATGATCGCCGGCAGCCCGGTGGTTTCCAGCACCGCAAAGGCCTCATCGACGGTATGGGCCACGCCCGAGCGTGCGCTTTCCAGCCCGATCTTGTCCATCGCATCGCGGAACCGCAGCCGGTCTTCGGCCTTGTCGATCGCATCGGCATCGGCGCCGATCATCTTGACCCCGTACTTCTCCAGCGTGCCATCGTTGAACAGCGCCAGCGCGGTGTTCAGCGCAGTCTGCCCGCCCATCGTCGGCAGCACGGCATCGGGCCGCTCCTTCTCGATGATCGCCGCGACCACATCGGGCGTGATCGGCTCGACATAGGTGGCGTCGGCCATGTCCGGATCGGTCATGATCGTGGCGGGATTGGAGTTGACCAGGACCACCCGGTACCCCTCCTCCTTCAGCGCCTTGATCGCCTGGGTTCCGGAATAGTCGAATTCGCAAGCCTGGCCGATCACGATCGGACCGGCACCAATGACGAGGATCGAAGAGATGTCAGTGCGTTTGGGCATTGGGGGTCAAGGCTCGATTATCTGGCTGGATGAAAACACGCGGGCGTGATCGAGGAAGTCTTTGCTGTCGATGCTGTACTGCAGCGGGATCGTGATGACCTCGATCGCCAGCTTGCCATGCTGGCCGCGCACGGACTGGCGGTAGAAGGCCCAGAACTTGGCGGCATCGTCGGTGCGGCGCACCAGCAGCATCACGTCCGGTTCACCCTTGTCACCCTTGCTGCGGGCGGTGGTGTAGCCGGCGGACTTCGCAGCCGCTTCGAACTTTGCCATCGGCGGCTCGTCACCGGTGGCGATCAGCCCCAGCGTGAAGGACGGGCGCTTCTGCCCCCGGATCCGCGACATGATGCCCACTTCGGCCGGCTTGGACAGGTGATCCTGGCCCCAGACCCGCGCCTTGTCGAGGTAGCCCTCCTTGGTGGTATCGGTATCGAGCGGGAGCACGATCATCTGCAGCGTCACCGCGCCATGGCGGCCCGCGCGCACCTGATCGTAAAACGCCCAGACCTTGTCGTGATCGCCATCGCCCGGGACGATCATCATCACTTCGTCCTGCCCGGCGGCGTTCTTCGAACGCCCGGTCTTGTACCCCTCGGCCTTGGCCGCGGCTTCGAACGCCTGCTTGGCGCTTTCGCTGCCGGTAGCCAGCAGGGCCAGCGCCTGGACCTGCTGGTCCTCGCCCGCGATCGCGGCAAAAACCTGCGCGGCCAGCGGCTGCGCCGCCAGCCCCAGCCCAAGCGGTGCCAGCAGCAGGGCAAGGCGAAGGATCAGTCTAGACATGGCAATGTTCCACTTCCTTGAGAGGAGAAGCACTTACGTGGCGCGTTGCGATACCAGCGCGTTTGGTCATTATTCATCAATCTGATCTAATTTGAATTTTTCAACAATTCTCGAGGCCGTAATTCGCTCATGAATACCGAACAGATAAATCGAAGGCGACGTGCGCCGTTGAAACTGTCCGACGTGATCATGCGGATACCCCTGTTCGTCCTGCCTGCTGCAATGACGTGGTATTTCATCCTCAACGACGGATATATTCCAGCCAAGAGCGGGGGCAAACTCTACTACTCTGATCGACCGTTTGCGTTTCTGTTCGTCGTTGGCACCGTCACCATGATGGCAGCGCTGTTTTCTGGGCTCACCATATGGAGTTACAGAAAGGGACGTTGAATCGAAGATCGATCGCCTCCTCACTTCAACATCCCCACAAACCGCTCAAACAGATAGAAACTGTCCATCGGCCCCGGGCTCGCCTCGGGATGGTATTGTACGCCGAAGGCCTTCTTGCCCTTGATTGCGATGCCGCAGTTGCTGCCGTCGAACAGCGAGACGTGGGTTTCGACCACGTTGTCGGGCAGCGAGCTGTTATCGACCGCAAAGCCGTGGTTCATCGAGGTAATCTCGACCACGCCGTCTTCCAGCCGCTTGACCGGATGGTTCGCGCCGCGGTGGCCCTGGTGCATCTTGACCGTCCTGGCGCCCGCCGCCAGCGCCAGCATCTGGTGGCCCAGGCAGATCCCGAACACCGGAATATCGCGGTCGAGCAGGCCCTGGATCACCGGCACGGCATATTGCCCGGTCGCCGCCGGATCGCCCGGTCCGTTGGACAGGAACACCCCGGCCGGCTTCAGCGCCAGCACGTCCTCCAGCGCAGTGCCCCCCGGCACCACGGTAACGTGCGCCCCGGCATGGTCGAGGCTGCGGAAAATGTTGTCCTTCGCGCCGAAGTCCATCGCCACCACGTGGGGACGCGGGCTGTGGGGCGAGCGGGCATAGCCCTTGCCCAGCGCCCAGGTGCCGCCTTCCCATTCCTGGCTGGCATTGCGGCTGACCACGCGGGCCAGGTCCATCCCTTCCAGCCCGGGCCATTCCTGCGCGCGCCGCAGCAGCTCCGGCAGGTTGAACTTGCCGTCCTTGCTGTGCGCGATCACCGCGTTGGGCGCGCCAGACAGGCGGATCCGGCGGGTCAGCGCGCGGGTATCGAGGCCGGCGAGGCCGATCTTGCCCTTGGCTGCCAGCCAGTCTTCAAACTTGCCGGTCGCGCGGAAATTGCTGGGCGCGGTCACGTCTTCGCGCACAACGCAGCCGACCGCGCCTTCAACCGCGCTTTCGACGTCTTCCTCGTTCACCCCGACATTGCCGATGTGCGGAAACGTGAAGGTCACCACCTGCCCGGCATAGCTGGGATCGGTCATGATTTCCTCATAGCCGGTGATCGCGGTGTTGAAGCACACCTCGCCCACCGCGGCGCCTTCCGCGCCAAAGCCCTTGCCCCAGGCGACGTGACCGTCGGCAAGCACAAGGACTCCCGTCGCACCCGCGGGTTGGGGTGCGTGCAAAGAGGCGGCGTCGGCCATTCGGGGGGCGCTCCGTTCAGGGGTTTCCAGCGATGTTGCTAAGGCTCGGCGGCTAGACCCCTAACCCCCCAGCGTCAACCTATGAAAAGGAGAATCTTTCGGCTAGGCAGCTTCTTTCCCCAGAACACAAACCTATTCGAAGGATTCCGATGCTCCGCGATACGATCAAGGCCGCCCAGGTCAGCGCAATGAAGGCCGGCGACAAGCCGCGCCTGGCCGCCGTCCGGCTCATTCTCGCCAAGCTCAAGGACAAGGATATCGAACTGCGCACCGCCAGCAATGTACCCGATGACGATGTGCTGGTGGTCGATGTGCTGCAGAAGATGGCCAAGCAGCGCCGCGAATCGATCACCCTCTATGAACAGGGCGGACGCCACGAACTGGCCGAGGTCGAAAAGAGCGAACTGGCGGTGATCGAGGAGTTCCTGCCCGCGATGATGAGCGATGACGATGTGAAAGCCGCAATCGCCGCGATCATCGCCGAACTGGGCGCTGAAGGCATGAAGGACATGGGCAAGGTGGTCGCCGCGCTCAAGGCCAGGCATGGCTCGCAGCTGGATATGGGCAAGGCCAGCGGGCTGGTGAAGGCGGCTTTGGGATGAGGCTGCACTTAGGTGTCTCGACTTCGGCCTGCGGCCTGCGCTCGACACGAACGGAACTTGCATTGATACCCATTACCCAAAGTCCGTTCGTGTCGAGCGAAGTCGAGACACGCGAAGCGTGACATGGCCTTCTGGTGCTACATCCTGCGTTGCGCTGACGGAAAGTATTACACCGGCCACACCGATGACCTCGACCGGCGCATTGCCGAGCACCACACCGGCGGCTTTTGCACGTTCACCTCGAAGCGCCGCCCGATCGAACTGATCTGGTGCGCTGATTTCCCAACGCGATACGAAGCTCTCGACGCAGAGTTGAAGGTCAAGAAGTGGTCCCGCGCCAAGAAGGAAGCTTTGGCGGCCGAGTGCTGGGAGCGAGTTTCCTATTTCGCCAACCCGCCGAGTGAGCGCAAGGGACCGCCGCCGGGCAAAAGTGTCTCGACTTCGCTCGACACGAACGGAGGTGGGGTTTAAACTTGGTATCTACCCACTTCCGTTCGTGTCGAGCGGAGGGCGCAGCCCGTAGTCGAGACACCTGAACAACCATGTCCCTCACCCCGCAATGGCTTGACGAACTGCGTGCGCGCGTGACGCTTTCGGGCGTCATTTCGCGCACCACGCGGCTGACCAAGGCGGGGCATGAGTTCAAGGCCTGCTGCCCGTTCCACAACGAGAAGAGCCCCAGCTTCACGGTCAACGACCAGAAGGGGTTCTACCATTGCTTCGGCTGCGGCGCGCATGGCGATGTGATCCGCTGGATGACCGACCAGCGTGGCCTGTCGTTCATGGACGCGGTCAAGGAACTGGCCAGCGAAGCCGGGATGGACATCCCCGCCCCCGATCCGCGCGCGGCACAAAGGGCCGAGCAGCAGGCCGGCCTGCACGAAGTGCTGCAGGCCGCGCAGGACTGGTACCGGGCGCAGCTGGATACCCCCGGCGGGATCCGCGCGCGCGACTATCTGGCCACCCGCCGTTTCGATGCGCACACGATGGAGCGCTTCGGCTTTGGCTATGCCCCGGCCGGGCGGCAGGAGCTGAAGGCCGCGCTCAAGCAATTCCCCGAGGCCATGCTGATCGAGGCCGGCCTGCGCATCGCGGTTGACGATAAGGACCCCTACGACCGGTTCCGCGACCGGCTGACCATGCCGATCCACGATCCGCGCGGACGGGTGATTGGCTTTGCCGCGCGGATCCTGGACGCCGACAAGAAAGACGCGCCCAAGTACCTCAATTCGCCCGATACGCCCTTGTTCGACAAGGGCCGCACGCTGTTCAACCTGCACCGCGCTGCCCCTGCGGCGCGGCACAGCGGGCGGATCGTGGTGGTCGAAGGGCAGATGGACGTGATCGCGCTGGCCGCCGCCGGGATCGCCGAAGCGGTCGCGCCGATGGGCACGGCCTTGACCGAACGCCAGCTCGAGATGCTGTGGCGGATGGTCGAAATGCCGATCCTGTGCTTCGATGGCGATGCCGCCGGGCAGCGCGCGGCAATGCGGGCGGCAGCGCGGGCCCTGCCGATGCTGCGCCCCGCGCACAGCCTGAAGATCGTGAAGCTGCCCGCCGGGATGGATCCCGACGACCTGATCAAGCGCGACGGGGTTGCGGCGCTGGAAGCCTTGCTGGCCCAGCCACTGTCGCTGCTCGACCTCTTGTGGGAGCACGAGCGTGACGCGCAGCCGCTGACCACGCCTGAGGACAAGGCCGGGCTCAAGGCGCGGCTGATGGCGCATGTCGAGGTGATTGCCGACCGCGACATCCAGGCGCTGTACCGCCGCGAGCTGTCGGAACGCTATTCTGCCTTCGCCTTTCCGCGCCGCGAAGAGCGCGAATGGCGCCCGGCCCAGCGCGGCCAGGGAGCGCCACCGATCCGGCGCAGCGATCCCATACAGGTTGCGCGGCTGCGCAAGCACGCCGGATCGCGCGACGCGCTGGCCGCCGCAGTGCTGGCCGGGCTGCTGCGCTTTCCGCGCGAACTGGCCCGGCATGCCGATGCCCTGGCCCAGGCCGATCTGGGCGATCCACGCTTTGCCGCGCTGGTCGATGCGGTTGATGAAGGCCAGGCGCTTGAAACTGCGCAACTTGCCACCATATTGGCGGCCCGGGGTCTGGCGGCTCCGGCTCCTGATGAATATGCCGCACTGCGTTTCGGCTTCCTGGTCGAAGACGCACCCACCGAACAGGCCCGGGCCGATCTGGCCCAAGCGGTGGCTCTGCTGGTCGAACGTCCCGCGCTGGAAACCGCGCTGGCCGAGGCGACCCGGCGGTTTGAGCGCGATCTTTCGGACGGAGCTTATGCCGAACAGCAGCGGCTGTTGAAGAGAAAGCTGGAATTCGATGCGCGCTTGCGGCAAATGGCCAGCGCGCGAGCGGGGGCGGCATTGGATGCTCCTGCCAAACCAATGGCGGAATGATGGACGAAGACGATATCTCGGGTGGCGAAAAGGAAGGCGGCGATGCGCCGCTGATCGACCTCAACGAAGCCTCGATCAAGAAGCTGATCGCGCGGGCCAAGCGGCGCGGCGTGATCACCATGGACGAGCTGAACGAGGCGCTGCCGCAGGATCAGATGACCACGGACCAGATCGAGGACATCATGTCCGCGATCTCGGAAATGGGCGTCAACATCGTGGAAAGCGATGAAGACGCGATCGACCCCGAGGAAAAGGACGTTGACGAGATCGACGAGCCGGATTCGATGGGCGGCGAACGCCCGGTGGTCGAAAAGAAGAAGGAAACGGTCGATCGCACCGATGATCCGGTGCGGATGTACCTGCGCGAAATGGGCGCGGTCGAACTGCTCAGCCGCGAAGGCGAAATCGCCATCGCCAAGCGGATCGAGGCCGGTCGCGACACCATGATTCTCGGGCTGTGCGAAAGCCCGATCACCTTCCACGCGATCATCCAGTGGTCCGAAGCGCTGAACGCCGGCGAAATGCAGCTGCGCGAAATCCTCGATCTCGACGCGATGCTGTCGAAGGAGCCCGCGCCCGAAAGCCTGTCCGAAGACGGCGAAGATGACGCCGACGGCGAAATCAGCGAAGCCACCGCCGGCCCTTCCTACAAGGAAGAGGAAGACGAGGAGGAAGAAGAATCCAAGGGCGACGAGGACGACGACGATCAGATCGAGCGCCGGATGCCGCGCCAGAGCGACGATGACGAGGAAGACAACACCCTCAGCCTCGCGCAGATGGAAGCCGCGCTGAAGCCGGAAGCGCTGGAAAAGTTCGCGACGATCACCGCGCTGTTCAAGAAGTTTGAGAAGATCCAGGCCGAACGGCTTGAAGTCATGGGTGCCGGCGGGGCTTTCACGCCGGCCAAGGAAAAGAACTATCAGCAGCTGCGCGAAGACCTGACCGCGCAGGTGGAATCGGTGCAGTTCCACGCGACCAAGATCGAATATCTGGTCGACAACCTCTATGCCTTCAACCGCCGCCTGACCGCGCTGGGCGGGCAGATGCTGCGTCTGGCCGAACGCCACAAGGTCAACCGCAAGGACTTTCTGGAAAGCTATGTCGGGCGCGAGCTCGACGATGGCTGGCTGCAGGCCCAGTCCTCGAAGGACAAGAAGTGGGCGGCCTTTGCCGAAAACGAAGTCGATGCGGTCGAACGGATCCGTTCGGAAGTGTCGGACATCGCCAGCCAGACCGGCATGGCGCTCACCGAATTCCGCCGGATCGTCAACATGGTCCAGAAGGGCGAACGCGAAGCGCGGATCGCCAAGAAGGAAATGGTCGAGGCGAACCTGCGCCTGGTGATCTCGATCGCCAAGAAGTACACCAACCGCGGCCTGCAGGTCCTTGACCTGATCCAGGAAGGCAACATTGGCCTGATGAAGGCGGTCGACAAGTTCGAATACCGCCGCGGCTACAAGTTCAGCACCTATGCCACCTGGTGGATCCGCCAGGCGATCACCCGCTCGATCGCCGATCAGGCACGCACGATCCGCATCCCGGTGCACATGATCGAAACGATCAACAAGCTGGTGCGCACCAGCCGCCAGTTCCTGCACGAACAGGGCCGCGAGCCGACGCCTGAGGAAATGGCCGAACGGCTTTCCATGCCGCTCGAAAAGGTTCGCAAGGTGATGAAGATCGCCAAGGAGCCGATCTCTCTCGAAACCCCGATCGGGGACGAGGAAGACAGCCACCTGGGCGATTTCATCGAGGACAAGAACGCCGTGATCCCGGTCGATGCCGCGATCCAGGCCAACCTCAAGGAAACCGTCACCCGCGTGCTGGCCAGCCTCACCCCGCGTGAAGAACGCGTGCTGCGCATGCGCTTTGGCATCGGGATGAACACCGATCACACGCTGGAAGAAGTCGGCCAGCAGTTCTCGGTCACCCGCGAACGCATCCGCCAGATCGAAGCCAAGGCGCTGAGGAAACTCAAGCACCCCAGCCGGTCACGCAAGATGCGCTCGTTCCTGGATCAGTAAATCCAAAGGCCCCGCTTCGGCGGGGCCTTTTCGTTAGCGCGTCGCTTTCAGCCCGGCCAGGTTGCGCCGGGCTTCGGCGTGCTTGGGGTCGATCGCCAGCGCCTTGGCGAACCAGCGGCGCGCCTCGGCCACATTGGCCGCCCCGCCCTGCCCCTTGGCCCGCATCACGCCCAGGTTGTTGCACCCCGAAGCTTCGCTCGCGTTGCACGCACGCTCAAAGAAACTGGCGGCCATCGGAAAATCACGGGTCACGCCGATCCCGTCGCGGTAGTAGATACCGACGTTGTAGCACGCCAGCGACAGGCCCTGATTGCAGGCTTGCAGATAAGAGCTGTACGACTTCGCCAGGTCCTTTGGATAACCGTGTGCGCCGCGATAGATCGTGCCCATGTTGAAACAGGCATCCGAAATCTTGCCCTCGCAGCCTTGCTGATAGAGCTGCATCGCCCGCACGATGTCGGCGTCGCGGCCTTTGCCCTCACGATAGGCACCCCCCAGATTGTAGCAGCTGAGCGCCAGGCCGCCTTCGCATGATTGTTCGAACAATGCGGCAGCGCGAACGAAATCTACCGTCACGCCTTTGCCGTCGCGGTACAGCACGCCAAGGTTGTTGCAGCCCGCGATGATGCCGCCCTTGCAGGAACGATCATAATAATCGAGCGCCTTGGCGAAATCCTGCTGCACTCCTGTGCCTTCGGCCGAGGCCAGGCCCAGTTCGTAACAGGATTCGGGCACGTCCTTGCCACAGGCCAGGGTAAACAGTTCGAGCGCACGCGGCACGGTCTTGGTCACCCCCTGGCCCTCAAAGAACTGCTCGCCAAGGTTGTGGCAACCCAGGGCCACCCCCTCGTCGCAGGCCAGGCCGAACAACTTGACCGCCAAGGCCTGATCCGCCGGTACGCCCCAACCTTCGCGATAGAGCAGGCCGATGTTGTTGCAGCCATTGTAGGCCTTGCCATCGCAGGCCAGGCGATAGAACTCCATCGCCTGGGCATAGTCCTTGGGCACGCCCACCCCGTCCATGTAGAGCAGGCCAAGGTTGTTGCAGGCATCGGCAACGCCGCCCGGACCGCCATTGGCACAGGCCCCGTCATAGAGCCGCGCGGCGCGCGCCGGATCGCGCGCGATGCCCCGTCCGTGGCGCAGGTTCGACGCCAGCGCATAGCAGCCTTCCTGAAAGCCGCTGTCGCAAACGATCTGGAACTTGCTGTTTGCCTCTTCGAACCGCCCGTCCTGGTGAGCTGCAGCCCCGGCATCATAGACTTCGCCCATTTCCTGAGCGCTGGGCGCTTTCTTGCCGCGGCCAGCTTCGGCTGGTGACACGACCAGTACGGCCGCAAGGACAAGCATGGCCATTGCTGGCAGGCGAGACATTTTCAACGGCATTCCCCGGGTGATTTACGCATCTGTCTGATTGGCTGAAACAGTCATGACTGCAAGGACTTATCGCGGCTTGAGACTGTAAACCGCGACCGTATCTGCGATCGGGTCCATGCGCACCCACATGGCCACGCCCAACGCCAAGACCAGCAAGGCAATCCCGAACTGGCGCGCCTGGCGATGGCTCACGCCCGGCCACAGCGGCACCAGCATGGCCGCGCCCAGCGCCAGCGGGAGCGCCGCAACCGATGGCAGGTCTGGCCCAACGCCCTACATCAACTGGTGCCCCAGCGCGATCAGATAGCCCAGCACCGGCGCAGCCAGTCCGATCGCCACGAGCATCCCGGCTAGTGGCGGCAGATAGGCCCGCGCGGCAATCGCCAGGGCTGCCAGCGTGACCGGCACCACCGCTACAAAGGCCGCGGTCGGCGCAAGCACCTGCATGGCGAGGCCAATCACCAGCAGCGGCAGCACTGCCCCGGCCTGCCGCGCCGGCCCGGCCAGGCCCTTGCCCAGCACCAGCAGGAAACTGGCGATCGCAACCAGCGCGGCCATCGCTTCAAGCATGGGAATGGCCGCCAGCCGATCATAGTAGTTGGCCCCCGCCCCGGCACCCGAAAGGCGGTTCAGCGCATAGAGCAGCAAGGCCCCCGCTGCCATCAGCGCCACTGTGCGCCCGGCCCCGCTGCCCAGCGCCCGCAAGTTCCGCTCGCGACTGACGGCGAGGCCCAGGGCAAGCGCGGCAATTGCCAGCATCGCCCAGCCCAGACTTGACGGATAGGTCACCAGCACCAGCCCGAACAGATCGAAGAAGGTCACGTCGGGTGCCTTTTGCGGCAGTTCGGGCGCGGCGATCAGTGCCTGGGTCAGTTCGGAAACCTGCCAGCCCATATCCATCAGCGCCCCCTGATCCAGATTGGCCGGAGTGGCCTTGGGCGAATGGTACAGTCCGGGCCGGCCAATGAAGGCAAAGTTGTAGCTGACCCAGGGGCCATGCAGCGCCTCGGACAGGTCGGTATCATTGGGCAGGACCGAATAGATGAAGGTCGCCAGCGAGCTTCCGGCTGGCCAGGTTGCTGCCTTGCGATAGAGCTCAACCGCCTGACCGTTGCCGGGTGAGGTTTCGAACAGGCTGGTCCGCCCGCCGCCGCCGCGCGCCTCCATATTGATCACCGCGCCGATCCGGGGAATCAGCGGATCATCGGAAAAGAACTCGGCCGCGCCCTGCAGCCCCAATTCCTCGCCATCGGTGATCAGCAGGATCAGGCTGCGCTGAGGCGTGCCGCGAGCGCCGATCTGACGCGCAACCTCAAGCGCGCTGGCCACCCCGGCGGTATCATCCGAGGCACCTGGCGAACCCCAGACGCTGTCATGATGCGCCATCAGCAGTACCGCCGGAGCAGCGGGATCCTTGCCGGGCAGCAGCCCAACCAGATTGACCAGCCGGGCTGGCGGATCATCACGCCCGCTCCATTTGTTGAGCCGCCGGGTCGCCTTCTCGTCAAGCCGGCCTTCGCGCGTGGCCACCTGCATTCCGATCGCCTTCATCTGGCTCAGGATATAGTCGCGCACCCTGGCATTCTCGGCCGATCCGGTCGGATGCGGGGCACTGGCGATCCGGTGCACATCGCCCATCGCCCGCGGCAGGTTGAACAGGCCTTCGCTGTGCTGCGGATCGCGGGGAGCTGGCGGGCTGGTGGCCGAAATCGCCAGTCCGATCGCCACCAGCACTGCCGTCAAGGTGCCCCACCATGCTCGCATCGCTTCCTCCCGCTTGTCCGGCGTGCAGGCTGCTTGCTCGCCTCGCCATTGTCAAATCGGCGCGGAAAGCGCGGTTGCACACAGGATTAGCAAAAATAACCCTGACCATTCCGGGCTTGGGCTGGTCTTGACCGGCCTGGCCCCTTAAAGGAGCGCATCGATTCACACCCTGGGGACAGGCCGCCAGCCATGCGCATCGCGATTGCTTCCGACCATGCCGCCGTCGATCTGAAGGCCGCACTGCGCGAATACCTGATCGAACTGGGGCACGAAGTGGCCGACCTTGGCCCGGAAACCGCCGACCGGGTGGACTATCCCGACTATGGCTACAAGCTGGCCGCAGTGGTCGCCGATGGTACGGCAGAGCGCGGCGTGGCGCTGTGCGGTTCCGGTATCGGCATTTCGATTGCGGTCAACCGCAACCCCGCCTGCCGCTGTGCGCTGGTGTCCGAACCGCTGTCGGCCGCACTGGCGCGTGAACACAACGATGCCAACGTGATCGCCATGGGCGCACGGCTGACCGGCGAGGACATGGCCAGAGCCTGCCTCGACGCCTTCCTTTCGACCGAATTCGGCGGCGGCCGCCATGGCCCCCGCGTCGACAAGCTTTCCCACCCTCCCTGCTGAAAGTATCGCCCCAGATGACCCAGGCCGTCCGTTCCGCCGGTTTCTTCACCGCGCACCTTCCCGAAGTCGATCCCGAGATCCACGCCGCGATCCGCAGCGAGTTGTCGCGCCAGCAGCGCAAGATCGAGCTGATCGCATCGGAAAACATCACCAGCCTGGCCGTGCTCGAAGCCACCGGCTCGGTCTTCACCAACAAGTACGCCGAAGGCTATCCGGGCAAGCGCTATTACGGCGGCTGCGAATATGCCGACGTGGTCGAAAACCTGGCGATCGAGCGTGCAAAGCAGCTGTTCGGCTGCCTGTTCGCCAACGTCCAGCCCAATTCGGGCAGCCAAATGAACCAGGCGGTGTTCCTGGCGCTGCTGCAGCCGGGTGACAGCTTCATGGGTCTCAACCTCAACGCCGGTGGGCACCTGACCCACGGCAGCCCCGTCAACATGAGCGGCAAGTGGTTCAATCCGATCCCCTATGGCGTGCGCCAGGACGACGAACTTCTCGACATGGACGAGGTTGCGCGCCTGGCCCATGAGCACAAGCCCAAGCTGATCATCGCCGGCGGCACCGCCTATTCGCGGGTCTGGGACTTCAAGCGGTTCCGCGAGATTGCCGATGAAGTGGGCGCCTGGCTGCTGGTCGATATGAGCCACTTCTCGGGCCTGGTTGCCGGCGGCGCGCACCCTTCGCCCTTCCCCCATGCCCATGTGGTCACCACCACCACCCACAAGAGCCTGCGCGGCCCCCGTTCTGGCGTGATCCTGACCAACGACGAGGATCTGGCCAAAAAGCTCAACATGGCGGTCTTTCCGGGCCTGCAGGGCGGCCCGCTGATGCACGTGGTTGCGGCCAAGGCGGTGGCCTTTGGTGAAGCGCTCAAGCCCGAATTCAAGGCCTATGCCGCGCAGGTCGTCGCCAATGCCCGCGCGCTGGCCGCGAGCCTGACCGAGAACGGCCTGCGGATTGTTTCGGGCGGAACCGACAACCACCTGATGCTGGTTGACCTGACCGCCAAGAACGTCACCGGCAAGGCCGCCGAAAAGGGCCTCGACCGGGCCTATCTCACCTGCAACAAGAACGGCATCCCCTATGATACCCGTTCGCCTTTCGTCACTTCGGGCGTGCGCCTGGGCACCCCGGCGGGCACCACCCGCGGCTTTGGCGAGGACGAGTTCCGCCAGGTTGGCGCTCTGATCGCGGAAGTGGTAGAAGGCCTGTCGCGCAATGGCGAAGAGGGCGATGGACAGGTTGAAGAACGCGTCCGCGCCCGTGTCGAGGAACTGTGCGCGCGGTTCCCGATCTATCCGGAGTTGTAAGATGAGCAATGACATCATGCAGGACGCCAAGGCCGAACTGAGCGGCATGGCCAAGCAGGGCATGCGCCACCCTTCGACCAAGCCGGTGCTGGTCGGGGCCGCAGCCGGGGCCGTGGCCGGAGTGCTGCTGCCGCTGCTTTCGCCGGTGGCCGGTTTGGTAATCGGGGCTGGTGCGATGTTCTACAAGAGGCTGCGCCCGTAAGTGCGTTGCCCCTTCTGTGCTCACGATGACAGCCAGGTAAAGGATTCGCGGCCGACCGAGGACAACACCGCGATCCGCCGCCGCCGCCAGTGCGACAGCTGCGGCGCGCGCTTCACCACCTTCGAACGCGTGCAATTGCGCGAGGTTACCGTGGTGAAAAGCGACGGCACCCGCGAGGCCTTCGACCGGACCAAGCTCGACCAGTCAGTCGCCCTCGCCTGCCGCAAGCGCGGGGTGGCGCAGGAACGGCTCGACCAGCTGGTTTCGGGCGTGCAGCGCCAGATCGAAACGCTGGGCGACAGCGAGGTGGCCGCGAAATCGATCGGAGAAATGGTGATGGAAGGCCTGCGCGGGCTGGATACCGTCGCCTATATCCGCTTCGCCAGCGTCTATCGCGATTTCACCGAGGCCCGGGACTTTGAGGAATTCGCCAGCACGGTGCGTGATGCGGGCAAGGGTTGATGCACTTGACCAGTCCATCCAATCCGGTTCGTCTGAGGAGCGAATTGGACTGAGCTTGTCGAAGGCCAATTCGCGTCTCGAAGGACCCCGCGCCACATCATGAGCTTGCCATTCTACACTTACATGCTGCGTTGCTCCGACGGGACCTATTATGTCGGCCATACCGACGATCTGGAAAACCGAATTCCGCAGCACCAATCCGGGTTGATCCCTGGCTACACGGCTACGCGCCTGCCGGTCGAGCTGGTATGGAGCGATACGTTTCCGTCGCGCTACGAAGCCTTGTCTGCTGAACGGCAGCTCAAAGGGTGGTCACGCAAGAAGAAAGAAGCGCTGATCGCCGGCGATTGGGATCGGGTCAGCGAGCTCGCGAGCCGCGCCAATGTCCTTCGAGACGGCGATGAGCCTTCGACAAGCTCAGTCTCATCGCCTCCTCAGGACGAACGGGGATTGATGGAAGACACGAAGCAACGGCTGATTGGATCCAGACGCAAACCCGTCATAGTCCTCGTTCGCCCGCAACTGGGCGAGAACATCGGCAAGGCGGCGCGGGCGATGCTCAATTTCGGGCTGACCGAATTGCGGCTGGTGACCCCGCGCGATGGCTGGCCCAATCCCAGCGCCGGGCCGGCGGCGGCCGGGGCTGACGTGGTGCTGGAGCACGCCCAGGTGTTCGAAACGCTGGCCGACGCGGTGGCCGATTGCGCGCATGTCTATGCCACCACGGTGCGCAAGCGCGGGGTGTCCAAGCCGGTGCTGACGCCCGAACAGGCCGCCCAGGCAGTGCACCGCGAAGTGGGCCGCTCAGCCTATGTCTTCGGGCCCGAACGATCCGGGCTGGAGACCGAGGATGTCGCCCTCGCCCGTGCGATCGTGACTGTGCCGATCAATCCGGAATTCGGCTCGCTGAACCTCGCCCAGGCGGTGATCCTGCTGGCCTATGAATGGTCCAAACATGCCGCGCTGGCGCAACCGACCGTCGAGGAACTGCTGCCCCCGGCCCCGCAGGAAGAACTGGAAGGGATGATCGCCCAGCTGGAAACCATGCTGGAGCCGACCGGCTATTACCGCCCCCAGGCCCGCGCCGCCGCGACCCGGCTGACGCTGCGCAACATGCTGACCAAGCCAGGCTGGAACCACCTGGAGGTACGGACCATGCGCGGGGTGCTCTCCGCGCTGCGCAAAGGACCGCGAAAGACTTGACATTTTGCCGCGCCGCAGCAATAGGCGCGCCTTCGCAATTGAGCGGGCACTCCGGTGAAGCCTGGCTCGCATTCCGTAACTGGCGGAATGGTGCGGTTCCGGACCAGAAGCTGCACACTGGGTGCGGCATGCAAATTGAAGGATCGAACGCGCCATGTCGAAGCGCAATTCGTCGAAGTACAAAATCGATCGCCGCATGGGCGAAAACATCTGGGGCCGTCCCAAGAGCTCGGTCAACCGCCGCTCGTATGGCCCCGGTCAGCACGGCCAGCGCCGCAAGGGCAAGCTGTCGGACTTCGGTATCCAGCTGCGCGCCAAGCAGAAGCTCAAGGGCTACTACGGCGACGTCACCGAAAAGCAGTTCAAGCGCACCTACCAGGAAGCGTCGAAGATGAAGGGCGATACCGGTCAGAACCTGATCGGCCTGCTCGAACAGCGTCTCGACATGGTGGTCTATCGCTGCAAGTTCGCGCCGACCATCTTCTCGGCCCGTCAGGTCGTATCGCACGGTCACATCTATGTGAACGGCGTGAAGTGCAACATCGCCAGCCGCCGCGTGCGTCCGGGCGACGTGATCAGCCTCGGCAAGAAGGCCAAGGAAATGGCCCTGATCGCCGAAGCGCAGAGCCTGCCTGAGCGTGAAATTCCCGACTACGTGTCGCCCGACGGCACCGACAAGGCGACCTTCGTCCGCGTGCCCACGCTGGATGAAGTGCCCTACCCGGTGAAGATGGAACCGAACCTGGTGGTCGAATTCTACTCGCGCTAAGCTTCGGCCAGGCGTTACACACGAATTAGGGCGGTTCCCGGATGGGGCCGCCCTTTTTCGTTGGTGCTGTTCCTTTGCCTTCGCTTCACCCGCGCCTGCGATCCTGCCGGCAGGAGGTGGCCGATGCCCCAGTTCCGGTTTGTAACCCCGCACCGCAGCGGCAAATGGTACCCCGAACTCAGCCAGGCCCAGCGCCAGGCCGCCGGGATCGGGGCCGGGTTCCTTGAACGGCGCACCGGCCTGTTCCAGGCCTATCTGGGCACCCGGCTGGAAACCCGCTGAGCGATCCAAGAAGGGGCTTTAATCGTCCGCTTAATTTGCTAGTCATTCTCGCAACCAAGCTGGGGGAATGCATGCAATTCGATGATGTGATCATGGGCCGCCGCTCAATCCGCGGCTACCTCGACAAGCCGGTGCCGCGCGAACTGATCGAGGATGTGCTGACCCTGGCGATGCGCGCGCCCAGCTCGATGAACACCCAGCCCTGGCATTTCCATGTCATCACCGGCGAGCCGCTCGACCGGATCCGCGCCGGCAACACCGAACGCAACCTGGCCGGCGTTCCCCACAGCCGCGAATTCCGCACCGGGCACGCCTTCGAAGGCGTCCACCGCGAGCGCCAGATCGGCGTTGCCAAGCAGCTGTTCTCTGCCATGGGCATCGCCCGCGACGACAAGGATGCCCGGCTCGACTGGGTGCTGCGCGGATTCCGCCAGTTCGACGCGCCGGTCTGCGTGATCATTACCTATGACAAGGAACTGGCCGACAGCGACGATACCGCCTTCGATTGCGGAGCGGTAACCACAGCCCTCGTCAACGCCGCATGGTCGCGCGGGCTTGGCTGTGTGATCAACAGCCAGGGGATCATGCAAAGCCCGGTGGTGCGCGAACACGCCGGGATTCCGGATGATCAGGTGATCATGAAGGCCGTGGCGCTTGGCTGGCCCGATGACAGCTTTCCCGCCAACGCCGTGGTCAGCGAGCGCAAGGGCGTGGATGAAGCGGCGCGGTTCGTCGGGTTCTAGGCCGCCTGGCTTTCCAGCCGCTCGCTCGCCTCCAGCCACTGCTGCTCGGCCGCTTCGAGCTCTTTCTCGATCGCGCCGCGACGGCGGGACAGTTCGCCCATCGTCAGGTCGCGCAGTTCCTTCGCGGCGCTGTCAGGCGCGAACATCGCCTGGTCGATCGCTGATATCTGCTTTTGCAGGCGAGCCATGACCGCCTCGGCATCGGCCACTTCCCTGGCGGTCTTGCGCGCCAGTTCACGGGCCTCGGCCGCAGCCTTGCGGTCCTGCTTTTCGGGCTTGGCCCTCGCATCGCCCTTCGGCTGGTTCCGTCCCAGCACGAAGTCGATGTAATCCTCCATCGACCCGGCATAGTCACTGGCAGTGCCGTTATCGACCAGCACCAGCCGGTCGGCAGTCAGTTCAACCATGTGGCGGTCATGGCTGATCAGGATCACCGCCCCGTCGAAGTCGTTGAGCGCCTGGACCAGCGCCTCACGCGCATCGACGTCGAGGTGGTTGGTCGGTTCGTCAAGGATCAGAAGGTTGGGCGCATCGCGGGTGATCAGCGCCAGTGCCAGCCGCGCGCGTTCACCGCCCGAAAGCGATCCGACCTTGGTGGTCGCCCGGTTCCCGGAAAAGCCGAACCGCCCCAGCTGCCCCCGCACCGCGCCCGGCGCGGCCCCTGGCATGGCCCGGGTCATGTGCTCAAGCGGAGTATCGCCGCCGGCCAGTTCCTCCACCTGGTACTGGGTGAAATAGCCAACCGTCATCTGGCCCGAGGCCCGCATCGAGCCATCCAGCGTCGGCAGCTGGGCCGCCAGCAGCCGGGCCAGCGTGGTCTTGCCATTGCCGTTGCGGCCCAGCAGCGCGATCCGGTCGTCCGGATCAATCCGCAGGTTGAGCCGCCGCAGGATCGGCGTTTCGTCATAGCCCACCGCGGCCAGATCCAGCGTGATCAGTGGCGGCCGCATTTCCTTCGGGCTGGGGAATTCGAAGCTGAGGCTGGGATCCTCCATCAGCGCGGCGATCGGCTGCATCTTGGCCAGCATCTTGGCGCGCGACTGGGCCTGTTTGGCGGTGGAGGCGCGGGCCGAATTGCGCGCGACATAGTCCTGCAGCCGGGCGCGCTGGGCATCCTGCGATGCCTTGGCCGCTGCCAGCTGGGCGGCGCGTTCGGCGCGCTGGGTTTCGAAGGAATCATAGTTGCCGGGATAGAGCGCCAGCTTGCCGCCCTGCAGGTGAAGGATCGAATCGACCACGTTGTTGAGCAGGTCGCGCTCGTGGCTGATCACCAGCAAGGTGCCGGGATAGGCCTTGAGGAAGTTCTCCAGCCACAGCGTCGATTCAAGATCGAGGTGGTTCGAAGGTTCGTCGAGCAGCAGCACGTCCGGCGCCGAGAACAGCAGCGCCGCCAGCGCCACCCGCATCTTCCACCCACCCGAGAAACTGTCGAGCGGGCGGGCCTGCATCTCCTCGTCAAAGCCCAGCCCGGTCAGGATGATCGCCGCGCGCGAGGGCGCGGAATAGGCATCGATCGCCAGCAGGCGTTCGTGCACATCGCCAAGCCGGTCGGGATCGACGCAATGCTCGGCCTCTTCAAGCAGCGCGGTCCGCTCTGCATCGGCAGCCAGCACGGCTTCGAACGGGGTAGTCTGTCCGCTTGGCGCTTCCTGCGCGATATAACCCAGCCGGGTGCGCCTGGGCATGTCAACCGATCCGTCATCGGGCTCAAGCTGGCCGACCAGCACTTTCATCAGTGTCGATTTTCCGGCGCCATTGCGCCCGATCAGCCCAACCCGGCCGCCGGGCGGGATGGTGGCCGAAGCGCCATCGATGATGGTCCGTCCGCCAAGCCGCACGGTGACTGAATTGATCGTAAACATCGCGCCGCGCCCCTAGCAGGGTTGCGGGACAAGACCAAATGTCGCTGTGGGGAATCCTGCCGAGCCTCATCCGGCCAGTAGCTTGAACAAACCTTTGCCTGATCGGGAAATCGGAAGGCAAAACGCCGCCTGGGTCACGCTGGCTGACTTGGGCCCTCACCACCTGTCAATCTGCAGGCAATCCAAAGGCCCGGCGCAGGAACTGGTCGGAGTCCGTCAGCAAGCGCTTGCGTGCAGCCGGACTGGGCAATTGGTGGTTGAGCTCGGGAAACTCGACATAGGTCACCGACTTGCCTTTGCCTTTGAGCTTTTCCACCATCAGGCGAGATTGCCCGACAGCGACGTTCTGGTCATAGTCACCATGGAAAATCAGCACCGGTGATTTGAAGCGTTCAACATTCTGAGCCGGCGAACCTTCACGAATATGCGGGCCGGTGCCGATAAACTTGCTCTCAAGGGTATAGTCAGCGAACTGAACAGCGTCCTGCCGCAGGCGTTCCAGATCGGTCACCGGAGCGATCGCGATCACCGCCTTAAACAATTCTGGATCAAGCACCTGGCTTTGCAACGCGGCATAACCACCATATGACCACCCTACGATACCCAGCTTTCCAGGCTGGGCGATGCCTTGCTGGACCAACCAGTGCCCGGCATCGTTGATGTCACCAATGGCTACCCGCCATGACTTGAAACCGTTGTCGCGATACCAGTCTGCGCCATAGCCTGCCGATCCGCGATAATTGGGTTGCAGCACCGCATAGCCGCGCGCGGCAAAATACTGCACGAGCCAGTCGAAGCCCCATTCGTCGCGGGCGCTGGGCCCTCCGTGCGGCATCACGATCGCCGGCAGATTCTTGCCCGAACTTCCCGGCGGGAGGGTCAGGTAGGCTGGAACCTGAGTCCCGTCGCCAGCGGTGAAGGTAACCGGTTTCATTGGCGCAAGCGCAACCCCGATCAATTCATTGCGCATCGGCAGGACCTCTTCAAGCGACTTGGTCGTCTTGTCATAGAGGTAGAACACCCCTGGATTGGTGTCGCTGGATGCCAGGATGAGCAGCTTGCTTTCACCTGCATTGGCATCAATGATATCGACCGCAGGCCGGCCTGGCAGCACCTTGCTTAACGCCGCGACAAGAGCTTTCAGCGTAGGATCGAAATACTCCGCCTGGCGTCTATCTGTCGCATAGCTCGCGCCGACGACGCGATTGTCGCGTCCGATCGTGATCAGGCTATCAATATCGACATCCGGTCGACCCAGCACGAGGCTGCGCTGGTTGGACCCATCCAGCGCAATCCCGAACAGTGCCTTGCGGCCATTGTTGTCGTCGAAACCGAACACGCGATTTGAAGCGAAATCGACTGCATAGGGGTCAAAGCCGCTTGCGGTCTGCGAATCCATTGTGACCGTGGAAAGTGGTAGCCACTCCCTCGAACCGGGCTTGCGATAGAAGTACTTTGCCTTGTCCCGCAGGTAGCCGTTTCCACTGGCCCCCTGGGTTCCGAACACCCGTACCGTACCGTGTCCATCCGAAATGTAAGCAACGGCGTCACGCCGCGGACTTTCCACCGGACTGCGGCGCATCGAGGCGGTATCGACCAGATCAACCCCAATGCCAAACTTGTCACTATGGATATTGGTTCCCATCGACTTGTCGGGGACATAGGCCTGAGTCATCAGGACGTGCCCCGGCTTTCCGGGAATGTCCCAATCGATCACACCGCCACCATAATAGATGCTGCCCATCGATTTGCTGGTGGTATCCTTGGTCAACTGGGCGATCTGCGTACCATCGGCGTTGATCGCCTGGAGCCGCGACCAGCTGGACAAGCCATCAGCATCCTTGCGAATGGCCCGCACGTTGCAAATCAGGCGGGTATCGCTGGCCCAGCCGCACCAGTTGAGATAGCCCTGCAGCCGGTCACCCTTCAGGATCGGCTTGGGCATCCCGCCCTTGGCCAGATCCGCGATCATCAGAACCTGCATTTCCGCAGCCGGCGCAATGAACGCCAGTTTCGTTCCGTCAGGTGAAAGGCTGATTTGCTGGATCGACTGCAATGCCCCAAACCGTTCGGCCAATTGGGTCGCCGGGATAGAAGGGCCCTGTGCCGAACCAGCAGAGGCACACAGCAGGGCAAGCAATGAAACAGCGGCAAGCATTCGCATCGGGCAACTCCTTGCGGCGATACTGGCTCATTGCCCAATGATTTCAAGAAATACTTGGCCCGAATTGAAGCTAAATCTAGCGCCCCAGATATTCGCGCCGGAATTCTGCCGCGAAGCTACTATACCGCTCATCGGCAATCGCCGCGCGAATAAAAGCCATCAACTGCTGATAAAAGGTCAGGTTATGCTCGGTCAGCAGCATCGCGCCCAGGATTTCGCCGCTCTTGATCAGGTGGTGAAGGTAGGCGCGGCTGTATTTGGTGCAGGCATCGCAGGGGCAGCGCGCGTCGAGCGGGGCCGGATCCTCGGCATGGCGGGCGTTGCGCAGGTTGACCGGGCCGTGCCAGGTGAAGCCCTGCCCGTTGCGGCCCGAGCGGCTGGGCAGCACGCAATCGAACATGTCGACCCCGCGCTCGACCGCGCCGACCAGGTCGTCGGGCTTGCCTACCCCCATCAGGTAGCGCGGACGGTCAGGCGGCAGCATGTCGGGCGCGAAGTCGAGCGTGGCGAACATCGCCTCCTGCCCCTCGCCCACCGCCAGGCCGCCGATCGCATAGCCATCGAAGCCGATCTCGCGCAGCGCCTCGGCGCTTTCGCGGCGCAGCGCTTCATCAAGCGCGCCCTGTTGTATCCCGAACAGCGCGGCGCGGCTGGCGTGCTCTTCGCCGCTATCGAACCCGGCGCGGCTGCGCGCGGCCCAGCGCATGCTCATCCGCATCGACTTCTCGATCACCTCGCGCGGGGCATCGGCGCGCGGGCATTCGTCAAACGCCATCACGATATCGCTGCCCAGCAGGCGCTGGATTTCCATCGAGCGTTCGGGGGTCAGCAAGTGGCGGCTGCCGTCGAGATGACTTTTGAAAGTCACCCCATCCTCGGTGATCTTGCGCAGATCAGACAGACTCATCACCTGATAACCGCCGCTGTCGGTCAGGATCGGGCGATCCCAGTTCATGAACCGGTGCAACCCGCCCAGCTTCGCCACCCGCTCTGCGCCGGGGCGCAGCATCAGGTGATAGGTGTTGCCCAGCAGGATATCGGCGCCGGTCGCGCGGACAGTTTCGGGCTTCATCGCCTTGACCGTGGCGGCGGTGCCGACCGGCATGAAGGCAGGCGTGCGAATCTCTCCGCGCTGCATGCGGATCAAGCCGGTGCGGGCCTTGCCATCGGTGGCGTGGACGGAAAATTCGAAGCGCGGGGCACTCATGCCCCTGCCGCTAGAGGAAACGGTTGCGTTCGACCAGCCCCACCAGCGCCTCGCGCAGTTCGGCCCAGGCCTGCGCCTCTTCACCGACCGGAGCGGCCGCCGGTTCGACCACGTCGAGGAACGTCTCGATAAAGCCGCGATACCAGTCTGGCGGCACGCCCAGCGCAACGCGGTGGTGCGGCACCGATGAGTCAAAGGCGATCCGCGCCTCGACTGGATTTTCGTACCAGCACATCACGTAGTAGAGCGCATTGCCGACCATTTCGGCTTCGAGGCTTTCGGGCTTGCCCGGCGAATGGTGGGCAAAGCTGGCCTTGGCATCGGGGAAGCGCTGATAGAACAGGTCGATCACCGGCTGGGTCACATCACCCAGTGCTTCCGCCGCACGTTCCAGCCCGGCCTCGATCGCCGCATGCTTCTGCCGGTCCATCGCATCCTCCGTGCTTATCTCAGCCTACATGACCGGGCGGGCGGAAGCGATCCTTGTTTCAGGTCAAAGGCGCGGGAAGCTTGGCGGCGCGATTAAGTGCGGCGGCGCTGCCGGCAGCTTTGTGCAGGCTGGCGGTCCAGCCCGGCAGGCCCTTCTCTGCCCCGCCCTTGCGGGTCGGGCCAAAGCGAAACACCCGCACCGGCTTGAAGCCGACGAAGCCCAGCACCTGGCGGGTCCAGCGTTTGATCACTGCATCGCCATAGGCCAGCCGCAGGTACCACGGCGGAGTATCCATGGTGACCACCAAGTCGGCCGAGCGTCCGGCCAGCAGCCGGTCCCACATCGGATCGTCGCGGTGGTACTGGAACGCCCAGCCGGGCAGCAGCACCCGGTCAATCAGGCCCTTGAGCATGCCCGGCTCTGCCCCCCACCACATCGGAAAGCCGATCACCAGATGGTCGCAGGCGTCAAGCGCAGTCATCAGGCGCTGGAGATCGGGCTCAAGCGGCTGGGCTTTGGCATAGCCGCGGCGCAGGTTGGGATCGAAGGCCAGGTCGCGTACCGCGATCCGCTCCACTTCGGTTCCGGCCGGCAGGGCCGCCGCATAGGCATCAAGCAGATGCGTCAGCAGGCGGCCCCCGTCCGGGTGCCCGTCCAGGATCAGGCAGCGCATCGCCTCAGGCGTCCGCCAGCCAGTTGCCGTGGAAGCCCGGCGGGATCCGGTGCGGAATATGTACGCTGGCGATCGGCGGCGCAGCCATGTCGCTGGCGTCAAGGATCACCAGATCGGTGGTATCGGCCTGGGTATCGATCACATAGCCCATCACCCAGCCATCGCCCTCAGGCGCATCCTTGCTGCGCGGCACGAAGACGAATTCGCCGGGGACCCGGCCCGGGCCAAAGTCGTGCGCCTGACGCTCACCAGTCTGCATGTCATAGCGATAGATCGGTGCATTGCCCACGAAGGCGCTGTCGGCACCGGGCAGTCCCAGCGACCAGGCATAGCGATAGGGCTGGCCGAAATAGCGTTCATCCGGGCGGTGGAATTCCTGCGGCGCGCTGTCCACGGTGATCCGCTTGACCTTGCGTGCGACCGGATCGACTTCCCAGCGCTCCATCCCCAGCGGCTTGCCATTGGGGCCGTCGGGCCCGCCGGCGAACATGGTTTCGTGGACCGAGCTGTCGATGATCACCACCCCGTCCTCGCGCTCAAAGCTGTTGGCGACGTGGAAGACATAGCAGGGATCGACATCGCACCAGATGATCTGCTCAGCCGTGCCGGTGCGCGGCATCAGCCCGATCCGGGCCTTGTGATCGGGGTTCCACGAATAGGGGAACTGCTGGCCCGAAATCAGCGCCTTCATCGAGAAGGTTACCGGCAGGTCGAACACTACGACATAGTTCTTCGTGATCGTGCATTCGTGGATCGACGGGCCATCCTGCACCGGAATCGGCTCTTCGCGGACAACCTTGCCATCCTTCGAAACGACCACGTGCCAGACGGTGTCCTGCGTCATCCCGTCATAGACGATCGCGTGAAGTTCCCCGGTCAGCGGGTCCTCGTGCGGGTGGGCGCTGAACGGTGCGGTCAGCGTGCCGCCGAAATCGGTGTAGGCGACAGTTTCCAGGTTCTCGTCCAGTTCGGCCGGGAAGGACCCCGCCTCGACGATCGCCAGGGTCTTGCCGTTGTGCTGGATGACATTGGTGTTGACCAGATCGCGGCGCCCACGGCGCGGGCCCGGCGCGGCCTTGGGCCCGCCCTTCTCTTCCAGGTCCATCGAACGGATATAGCGGTTGCGATACCACAGCGCCTTGCCGTCCTGCAGCCGCACGCCGTGGACCATGCCATCGCCGATGAACCAGTGGTGGCCGCGCGGATCGGGATTGAACGGGTTCGGCCCGTTGCGGACATAGCGGCCATTGAGTTCGGCCGGGATCGTGCCGGTCACCTTGAGGTCGGTGATCGTGCGTTCATCATGCAGCGGCGCGTGGATGCCGGTGAGGAACGGATGCGCGCGGTCCTGATCCTTGAGCGCGCGGTTGACCTTGGCAACGGTGGTCAGCCCCTTGGTGACCACGCCGCGGATCGCATTTTCGACTGCACTTGCCATCTTGCGAATCTCCCCTTAATGTTTCTGCTGTAAACATAAGCGCGATGGTAACAGTGTCAACATCGAAATCGTATCACCACGGCGATCTGCGCGCGGCCCTGCTGGCGGCGGGGCTCAAGGCGCTGGAGGAACAGGACATCGGCGAGCTTTCGCTGCGCCAGTTGGCGCGTGAGGTGGGTGTTTCGCCCACCGCCGTCTATCGCCACTTCCCCGACAAGGATGCCTTGCTGAGCGCGCTGGCCAATGCCGGGATCGAACAGATGGCCGCCTGGCAGCAGCAGGCCGCCCAGACCGCCGAATCGGGCGATGCCTTTGCCGCCACCGGGCGCGCCTATGTCCGCTGGGCGCTGGCCAACCCGGCGCTGTTCAAGCTGGTCTTCGGGCAATGCCGCGAAGTCGGCCAGACGGTGTTCGGCAACAACGACGCGGCCCGGCTGCTGCGCGGCTATGCCGAAGGCTTCGCCAGGGACGAAGCCGCGGTCCAGCGTTTCATGATCCAGGCCTGGGCCGTGGTTCACGGCCTTGCCATGCTGATGCTCGAAGGCCAGCTGCCGGCCGACGATGCCCTGATCGACCAGGTGATCGACGTCAGGACGCTGTTCAAGGGCTAGCTGGTGCGGATAGTCTCCTGGAACTGCAACGGCGGACTTCGGCGCAAGACCGAGCTTCTCGACGCGCTGAATGCAGACATCCTCGTCGTGCAAGAGTGCGAGGATCCATCCGCCTACGGGACGGAATATCGGGATTGGGCCGGCAACCACTTGTGGATCGGCGACTTGCGTTCAAAAGGGCTTGGAATCTTTGCCCGCAGCAACCTCAGTCTGGAGCCACTGGACTGGTGCGGCGAGGATTTCAGACTGTTCCTTCCGGCCCGAATCGGCGACAAGTTCGAATTGCTGGGCGTCTGGACCCAGTCAACCAGACCGGCCTCTGCAGCGTACATCGGCCAACTGTGGGGCTACCTGCTGGCCAATCACGCAAGGCTTGGCCCCAATGCTGTCATCTGCGGTGATTTCAACAGCAACCGGATCTGGGATAGGCCGCGCAGGACGGGAAACCACAGCCATGTCGTTGCCAAGTTGGCGCAGCTGGAACTGACCAGCCTCTATCATCAGGCTTTCGAGGAAGATCAGGGAGCAGAAAGCGTTCCGACTTTCTACCTCTATCGAAAGCCTGATCGTCCGTTTCACATTGACTACATTTTCGCGCACCAGAGCCTGGTTCAAGAGCCCGGTTTCGCATTTGCGGTCGGTCGATCCGAGCTTTGGTTGACAGCTAGCGACCATATGCCGCTGGTGGCTGACCTCAAATTTTAAGGCAGCAGCAGCGAAGAATCTCCGTAGCTGTAGAATCGATAGCCCTGCGCGATCGCATGGGCATAGGCCGCCTGCATTCGATCACGCCCCATCAGCGCGCTTACCAGCATGAACAGGGTCGATTTGGGCAAGTGAAAATTGGTCATCAGTCCGTCGATGCCCTTGAAGCGGTAACCGGGGGTGATGAAGATCGCGGTGTCGCCGCTGAATGGCTGAATCGTGCCGTCTTCGGCCGCCGCGCTTTCCAGCAGGCGCAGGCTGGTGGTGCCAACCGCGATCACCCTGCCCCCGGCCCGGCGCGCCTGATTGAGCCGCTCTGCCACCTCAGGCGCGATCGTGCCCCATTCGGCGTGCATCCGGTGATCGGCGGTATCGTCAACCTTGACCGGCAGGAAGGTGCCCGCACCGACATGCAGCGTCACCGCTTCGTGGCCGATCCCCGCCTCGGCCAATGCCGCAAGCAGTTCGGGCGTGAAGTGCAGCGCGGCGGTGGGCGCGGCAACCGCTCCGTCCTGCGCGGCAAACATCGTCTGGTAGTCGGACCGGTCGGCCTCATCGGTCGGGCGCTTGCCGGCGATGTAGGGTGGCAGCGGCATCTGCCCGGCGCGCTCCAGCAAGACCTCAACCGGCTCGTCACCGGCAAAGGCCAGCACCCAGCTGCCATCGTCGAGCCGCTGTTCGGCCAGGGCCGAAACCTGGTTCGCGAATTCGATCGTATCGCCTGCGTGCAGCCGCTTGGCGTTGCGGATGAAGGCCTGCCAGCGGCGCAGGTCGATCCGCTTGTGCAGGGTCGCCCCGATCCGCGCCGCGCCCCGGCGGCCTTCCAGCTGGGCGGGGATCACGCGGGTATCGTTGAACACCAGCACATCGCCCCGGCGCAGCAAGGTGGGCAGGTCGCGCACAGTCAGATCGGCAAAGTCACCGGCACCCGGCACCAGCAACAGCCGCGCTGCATCGCGCGGCCGCGCCGGGCGCAGGGCGATCAGGTCTGAAGGAAGCTCAAAATCGAACAGGTCAACGCGCATCGCGCCGCCCTAGCGGGGTTTGCCGATCAGTTCGACTTCGAATTGCTCAGCATGTCAGCCGTGATCGCCGGCTGGGTCGGAGCGACCGGAGCAGCCGGCGGGGCCTTGCCTTCGGACAGCAACGAAGCCTGCACGATCTTGGTCGGGTTGGCCGGCGGCTCACCACGGGTAATTGCATCGACCACGTCCATCCCGGCGATCACCCGTCCGAAATTGGTATAGCGGCGATCGAGCGCGAAGCGCGGATAGAAGACGATGAAGAACTGGCTGTTGGCGGTATCCGGCTGATCGGTGCGCGCCATCGAAACCGAGCCGCGGACATGCGGGATCGAATTGAATTCGGCCTTGAGATCGGGCAGCGACGAACCACTGGTGCCGGTCCCGGTCGGATCGCCACCCTGGGCCATGAAGCCTTCGATCACGCGGTGAAAAATCACGCCGTTATAGAAACCCTGCTTGGTCAGCGTCTTGATCCGCTCGACATGACCCGGCGCCCATTGCGGCATCAGCCGGATCAGCACCCGCCCGCCGTTCGACAGGTCCAGCGCCAGCACATTGTCGGGCTCGAACGCCGGATCGGGATTGACGTAGGTGTTCAATGCCACAGGTGCGGCGGTGACCGGCGCCGCAGGCTTGCCCCCGAACACACCGCACGCGGACAGCACCAGGGGAAGGATCAGGACGGCAAGGGTGCGGCGATTCATGGGCTGTGGGTACTCGCAGGTTACAATTGCAGCGCGGGATAGCGCCGCGCGCCTGTCATGGCAATGAACGGTTTCAGGCAATGAACAGCCGGATCAACCGCGCGCGGCGATCCGGGCCACTACATCGTCGCGCACCGCCGGGGTGACGAATTTGGAAATCTCGCCGCCATAGATCGCGATTTCCTTGACCAGCCGCGAGGCAATCGGCTGCAGCGAGACGTCGGCCATCAGGAACACCGTCTCAACCTCGTGGTTGAGCTGGCGGTTCATGCCGGTCAGCTGGTACTCGTATTCGAAGTCGGTCACGCCGCGGATCCCGCGGATTACCACCTGCGCGCCCATCGCATCGGCGAAATCCATCAGCAGCGAATTGAACCCGACCACCCGGATCTTGGCATTGCCGATCCCCGCCACTTCGCGTTCGACCATCGCGATCCGCTCGTCATCGCCGAACATCGGGTTCTTGGCGATATTGGTGGTGACGCCGATGATCAGCTCGTCCACCAGCTTGGCGCCGCGTTCGATGATATCCATGTGACCCAGCGTGATCGGGTCGAAGGTGCCGGGATAAACGCCGATACGCTTCATCAGTGATCCCTCTCGACAATATAGCGCGCCAGCGCGCGCAGAACATCGGCTTCCTGCCCGTGATGCCCCAGATGCGCAATGGCCTGATCGACCAGCATCTGCGCCTGTTCACGCGCGCGGTCTGCGCCCAGCACGGCCACGAAGGTCTGCTTGCCGGCCCCGGCATCCTTGCGCAGCGCCTTGCCGGCCTTGGCGGCATCGCCCTCGTGATCGAGCAGGTCGTCGGCAATCTGGAAGGCCAGCCCAAGGTCGCGGGCATAGCCGCGCAGGTGCGTGCGCCCTTCCGCCGGGACCTTGCCCAGCACCGCGCCCATTTCCACCGCCGCGCCCAGCAGCGCCCCGGTCTTGAGCTGTTGCAGCCGGGTAATCTCGGGCAGGCCCAGCGCCTGCCCTTCCCCTGCGATGTCGAGCATCTGCCCGCCGACCATGCCGCCCGCGCCCGCCGCCTGGGCCAGAACCTTGACCAGTTCGGCCCGCACGAACGGATCGCCGCTGGTGGCGGGATCGGCCAGCACTTCAAACGCGAAGGCCTGCAGCGCATCGCCGACCAGCACCGCCACCGCCTCGCCAAAGGCCTTGTGGACCGTGGGCTTGCCGTGGCGCAGCTCGTCATCATCCATGCACGGCAGGTCGTCGTGAACCAGCGAATAGGCATGGACCGCCTCGATCGCGATGCCGGCGCGCAGTGCCTGGGCGTGATCGACGCCGTACATCGCCGCAGTCGCGGTCAGCAGCAGCGGGCGCAGCCGCTTGCCGCCGCCGATCGCCGCATGGCGCATCGCCTGGTCCAGCACCGAACGGTTGTCGGTCGCGCTGGGCAGCAACGCATCGAACATCGAATCGACATCGCGCGCGATCCTGGCCAGCGATTCGGCCAGCAGCGGATCGGGAACACCCATGGTCAGGCGTCGAACGGCTGGGTGCCGGTGGCCGCGCCCCCGGCCCCGGTCACCACGCGTTCGATCCGCGCCTGGGCGGCATCAAGCCGGGCCTGGCAGTGCTTGCGCAGCTTTTCACCGCGTTCATAGAGGTCGATCGTCGCGTCGAGCGGCACTTCCCCGCTTTCCAGCTTGCGCACCACCTCTTCAAGCGCGCGCAGCGCCTCTTCAAACGACAGGGCGGCAATGTCTGGATCGGTCTCGCTCATGGCCAAGAGCATTGACCGCAGCCGCCGCACGGGTCAAGTTGCAAGGCACTGCGGCACCTGCCGCCTGGGGAGATTTATGCTCGTAAAGATTTTGATGGCCTATGCCGTAACCGCTCTGGCCTTTGCTGTTCTCGATGCAGTCTGGCTGCGCAATGCGGTGCCGATGCTCTATCGCCCTGCGCTGGGCGAACTGATGACCGACAAGTTCCGGATGGGCCCGGCGATCGCCTTCTATCTGCTGTTCACCGCCGCGCTGACCTATTTCGCGGTGCTGCCCGGCCTGCTCAGCGCCAACGCCACCGCCTCGACGATGTTCGCCGGGGTGCCGCTGTCGATCCTGCACGGCATGCTGATCGGGCTGGTCTGCTATGCCACCTATGATCTTACCAACCAGGCCACGCTGAAGGTCTGGCCGGTGCAGGTGACGCTGATCGACCTGGCCTGGGGCACCGTGGCCAGCGGGTTTGCCGCCGGTTTCGCCACTTTCGTGGTCTCGCGCCTCTCGCCCGGCCTCGGCTAAGTGTTCATCGGCCACTGGGCGCCCGCGCTGGCGGCATCGGCGGCCAGCCGCAAGGCACCGCCGATTGCCCTGCTGTTCGTGGGCGCACAGCTGATCGACTGGGCGTTTTTCGCGCTGCTGTTGACCGGGGCCGAACGCATGCGCGTCACCCCCGGGATCAGCGCGATGAACCCGATGGACCTCTATCACATGCCCTATACCCACAGCCTGCTGGGGGCGCTGGGCTTTGCCGGGGCGGTCTGGCTGGGCCGGTCACTGGTGCTGCGTGACGTCGCGGGCGGACTGATCGGCGGTGCGGTGGTGCTGAGCCACTGGTTCCTTGACTTGCTGGTCCACGTTCCTGACCTGACGCTGGCCGGATCGCCGCCCAAACTGGGCCTGGGCCTGTGGAACCATCCGGCCGCCGAAATGCCGCTGGAACTGGGGATCACCTTTGGTGCGCTGTGGTGGTACGCCCGGGTTCGCCGGCCTGCACTGGCGCGGGTCCTGATATTGGCCGGGGTGCTGCTGGCGCTGCAGGCGATCAACTGGTTCGGCCCGGTTGAGCCCCAGGTGACGCCCGGTACCAGCTATCTCGCCTTCTTCGCCTATGGCCTGGCCACGCTGGCGGCATGGTGGATGGGGAAAAGCGAGCGCCAACCCACCTGATCGGGCTAGCCCAATCGCGCGCGCGCGGCTAAGGGCCGCGCATGTCCGAAATCACTCCCGATGTCGTCGCCCAGCACGGGCTGTCCGAGGAAGAATACGCGCATGTGCTCCACGCACTGGGGCGCGAGCCGAACCTGGTCGAGCTGGGCATCTTCTCGGTCATGTGGTCCGAGCATTGCAGCTACAAGTCGAGCCGCCTGCACCTCAAGAAGCTGCCGACCGAGGCCCCCTGGGTGATCTGCGGCCCCGGCGAGAATGCCGGCGTGATCGACATCGGCGATGGCCAGGCGGCGATCTTCAAGATGGAGAGCCACAACCACCCCAGCTACATCGAGCCCTACCAGGGCGCGGCAACGGGTGTCGGCGGGATCCTGCGCGATGTCTTCACCATGGGCGCGCGCCCGGTCGCCAACATGAACGCGCTGCGCTTTGGCCGGCCCGACCATCCCAAGATGAAGTCGCTGGTCAAGGGCGTTGTCGCGGGCATCGGTGGCTACGGCAATTGCGTGGGCGTGCCGACCGTGGGCGGCGAAACCAACTTCCACCCGGCCTATGACGGCAACATCCTGGTCAACGCGATGACCGTGGGCGTCGCCGATACCGACAAGATCTTCTACTGCGCGGCCACCGGCCTGGGCAATCCGATCGTCTATGTCGGGTCCAAGACCGGCCGCGACGGGATCCACGGCGCAACCATGGCCAGCGCCGATTTTGGCGAGGATTCGGAGGAAAAACGCCCGACTGTGCAGGTTGGCGATCCCTTCACCGAAAAGCTGCTGATCGAGGCCTGCCTTGAACTGATGGCGACCGACGCGATCGTCGCGATCCAGGACATGGGCGCAGCCGGCCTCACCTCCAGCTCGGTCGAAATGGCCAGCAAGGGCGGCGCCGGCATCCGGCTCAACATGAACCAGGTGCCGTGCCGCGAAGAGGGCATGACGCCCTATGAAATGATGCTGAGCGAAAGCCAGGAGCGGATGCTGATGGTGCTGAAGCCCGGCAAGGAAGCCATGGCCGAAGCGATCTTCCGCAAGTGGGAGCTTGATTTCGCGGTGATCGGCGAAGTGACCGACACCGGGCACATGGTGCTCGAATGGAACGGCGAAGTGGTCTGCGACATTCCGCTGGGTCCGCTGGCGGATGAAGCCCCGCTCTATGACCGCCCGCACCTCAGCCTTGCGGAATACAAGGCCTGGGCCAAGGTTGCCCCGCTGGGCGATCTGCCCGAAAGCACCGATCTGGCCGCCGATCTGCTCAAGCTGATGGCCTGCCCCGATCTCGCCAGCCGGCGCTGGATCTGGGAACAGTACGACAGCCAGGTTGGCGCCGATACGCTGCAGAAAAGCGGCGGCGATGCGGCAGTGGTGCGCGTCCACGGGCACAAGAAGGCGCTGGCGATCAGCACCGATTGCACCCCGCGCTATTGCTATGCCGACCCCTACGAAGGCGGCAAGCAGGCGGTGGCCGAAACCTATCGCAATATCTCAGCTGTTGGTGCCAAGCCGCTGGCAATCACCAATTGCCTCAACTTCGCCAACCCGCAGCGGCCCGAAATCATGGCCCAGATCGTCGAGGCCCTGCGCGGCATGGGCGATGCCTGCCGCGCGCTCGACTATCCGATCGTTTCGGGCAATGTCAGCCTCTACAACGAAAGCAAGGCGACCGGCGGCGGCTCGGCGATCCTGCCCACCCCCGCGATCGGCGGCGTCGGGCTGATGGACGATCATGAGGCGATGGCGACGATCGCTTTCAAGGCGGCCGATCAGGACATCGTGGTCATCGGCTATAATTATGACCAGCTGGGCCAGTCGCTATATCTGCGCGAAATCCACGGGCGCGAGGATGGCGATCCGCCGGTGGTCGATCTTGAGCTGGAACGCACGCTGGGCGAGGCGATCCGCGGCCTGATCGATACCGGCACGGTCACCGCCGTCCATGACGTCAGCGATGGCGGCCTGCTGGTGGCGATCGCCGAAATGGCGTTGGCGGGGTCGATCGGGGCTGAGCTGGACGGGATGAACGCCGGACTGGCTTTTGGCGAAGCGCAATCGCGCTATGTCGTCACCCTGCCCGATGCCGGTGCGCTCGAAGGGCTTGACCTGCCGCTGATGCTGATCGGCCGGACCGGCGGTGATGCGCTGGAAGTCAACGGCAAGCCGATCGCGCTTTCCGCCCTGCGCGAGGCCAGCGAAAGCTTTTTCCGCGACTGGATGGAAGGCTGAGCCTTCCTTCCCTCACATCGTCACCCCGGGCTTGACCCGGGGTCCCGCTGCCTTCTCCAATCTTGCGTTTGGCAGATAGGTTTCAGAAGAAAAGCGGGCCCCCGGATCAAGTCCGGGGCGACGAATAAGGTTAGGTTCGGCTGATCTTGGGAGTTTGGTGAGATGACCACAGGCTATTCCGGCACCCCGCTCGCCAAGAAACTGTCGCTGCGCGACGGGCAGCGGGTATGGTTCGATGGCATGCCCGAGGACGTGTTCGATGAGATTGCCGAATATGCGCTGGAACTGACCTTTGTGGCCGACCCGGCCGAAGGGATCGATGCCGCGCATGTGTTCACCGCCGAACGCGCGGTGCTGGAGGCGCGGCTGAAGGCACTGCGCCAGCAGATTGCCGCGGATGGTCAGGTGTGGGTCAGCTGGCCCAAGCAGGCATCGAACGTGCCGACCGACATCACCGAGGCTACTATCCGCGAACTGTGTCTGCCGCTGGGCTTCGTCGATACCAAGGTCTGCGCGGTGGATGATGTCTGGTCAGGCCTGAAGCTGGTGATCAGGAAGGAGCTGCGCTGAGCAGTCCCTCTCCATTTTTGGTGAAAGCCACAAATGGGGAGGTGGCATTTGCGCCAGCAAATGACGGAGGGGTCTCTGCCCTCGCGTCTGTACCCCTCCGTCTCGGCCTGACGGCCGATCCACCTCCCCATTTGCCGCCTTCGCGGAAAATGGAGAGGAACTTGGGGGCTAGGCCGCCTGCTTGACCGGCGCCATCAGGTCGTACGGATCGATACCTGCGGCACGCCATGTGGCATGGGCTTCGTTGTAGAAGCGCGGCGGCTTGATGTTCAGCCTGGCGCGAACTTCCTCGATCGGCAGCGGCAACAGTTCGCTGATCGACATCTCGACCAGCCGCGGGCAGGCCTTGCCCATGTTCTGGGCTTCACGCACCGCGCGGAAGACCGGCACCTTGACCGGGTGCTTGCGAATTTCGAGCGCCCCGGCATAGCCCAGGAACAGGTGCGCCGGGCTGGGCTGCTGGCTGTAGGTGAAGGCCAGCACGCACTGTTCGCCCAGCGCATCGCGGCCGAACCCGCTGAGGATGTGGAGCAGGTCATGCGTGTCGCGCATGCGGTTGAAGTACCACGAAACCTGATCGTCCCAGTACATGTCGGCGGGGCGGTTCTTGTCGAGTTCATCGACCAGCCCCTGCGCCGAGAGCCCTTCACGCTCCATGAAGTCGCAATAGACCTGGGCCAGGCTGCCCTTGGGCAGCTTGCGCAGCGCATCATGATCGTCGAGCAGCGCCACCAGCGAAGGTTCCTTGCGGCGGATTTCCTGCGCACGCTCGGTCTTCAGGAAGCCAAGCGCCGCGTCATAGATCCCGCGCCAGGGCAGCGATTCAAAGATCGGCGCGACCTGCGAGGTATCTTCCTTGTCCTTCACCAGTTCCTTGAAGTGGTGCCAGGCCTTGGGCAGATTGTAGCGCGCAGGCGGACGGCCCGGCAGCATCATCGGCAGGTCGGGCGCAGCAAAATCCACATGGGCCTGCGGATGGGCCGGCTTGGCGTCGAGCGGGGCGGTCATCATGTTCATGGCGAGCCTGTTAATGCGACTTACTTACAGAAGTGTCAATACAGCCAATTGTGATGGCGATCAAGTTGCAATTGCGTTACCTAATCGGGAACAGACAGTTGGGAGAACGGGATGATGGCTCGGCGCTGGCCCCTGGCATTCGGATTGCTCGCCGGCCTTGCCGCGCTCTATCTTGGCCTGTCCGGCGGCGGCGATGCTGCCGCACAGTGGGGCCGCGCCGCACGCTGGACCGCACGGATTGGCCTGCCGATCTTCCTGCTGACCTATCTGGCCTCATCGCTCGGCAGGCTGTGGCCCGGCGCTTTCACGCGCAGCATCTGGCAGGCGCGGCGCTGGTGGGGCCTGGGTTTTGCCGCGTGCCACACGGTGCACCTTTATGCACTGGTCCAGGCGGTCCAGGCCAGCAGCGAGGTGCGGACGATCGGATCGCTGATCCCGGGCGGCACGGCCTATCTGGTCATGTACCTGATGGCACTTACGTCAAACGACGCGGCAATGCGGGCCATGGGCCGCAACTGGAAACGGCTCCACAGCTTCGGCATTCACTACATCTGGCTTATCTTCACGCTGGCTTATGCCAAACGCCTGGCCGATCCGTTGACCCGGCCAGAGGCGATCTATGGTGTAACGCTGTGCCTGCTGGCGCTGGGGCTGCGACTGGCCGCTTGGCGCAGCGGCAGGAAATCGGCCTAGGCCCAGTCCGCTTCGGCGATTCCCAGCAGGCGCAGCACGCTGGTCAGATCGCCCTGGTCGATCGCGCCATTGGCGGCCGCACGAGCCTTGGGCTTGGCGTGATAGGCCACGCCGTAACTGGCCGCGACCAGCATCGGAATGTCGTTGGCGCCATCGCCGGTCGCCAGGCTGTGCGCGCCATCGGCACCAGCGACGCATTCACGCAGCACCCGTTCCTTGACCGCGCTGTCAACGATATCGCCTAGCAGCCCGCCGGTCAGCTTGCCGTGGCTGACCGCCAGCCGGTTGCCCACCACACGTTCAAAGCCCAGCCGTTCAGCCACCGGATCGGCAAACTGGTGGAAGCCCCCGGTGACCAGCACCGTCTCGCAGCTATGGGCCCGCAGCGTTGCGACCAGCCGCCCGGCACCGGGCATGTCGCGGATCCGCTGGTCAAGGCATTGCTGGATCGCATCCTCGCCCAGCCCGCCCAGCAGCCGCACCCGCTCGGTCAATGCTTCGGCAAAGTCGAGCTCGCCCTGCATCGCGCGTTCGGTGATCGCGGCGATCTGGTCTTTCAGCCCGGCAAAATCGGCCAGCTCATCGATGCATTCCTGGCCGATCATGGTCGAATCCATGTCTGACACGAACACCCCCGGCAGATTGGGCAAGTGATCGGCAATCAGCAGGTCGCTGGGCTGGAAATGGCGATCGATCACCCCGCGCAGCACATCAGCATTGGCGCCATCGGTGATAAATTGCAGCACGCCTTCGTCATGCGGCAGCGGATCGGCGCCCAGCACTTTCGCGCCGGAGGCCTCGATTGCGTGCACAGCTCGCTCCAAGTGGGCGGACAGCGCCGTTCGATCTGCTATCACCCGCGCAATGAACACGTCGTCTTCCCCTGACTCGGCCAGTCGGCCGCCGCTCGCGCTCATTGCAGGGCCGACTGCCAGCGGCAAGAGCGATCTGGCGGTGCGCCTCGCTTTGGGACTGAAAGCGCGCGGACGCGAAGGCGTGGTGATCAATGCCGACAGCGCGCAGGTCTATGCCGACCTGGCAGTGCTCTCTGCCCGCCCCTCGCCCGCCGAGATGCAAGGGATCGAGCACCGCCTGTTCGGCACCTGGGACGGCGCGGATAGCTGTTCGGCAGCCGACTGGGCCGCAGCGGCGCGCACGGAGATTGCCGAAGTCCATGCCCGCGGCGCGGTGCCGATCCTGGTCGGCGGGACGGGGCTCTATATCCAGACGCTGCTGGACGGGATCGCCCCGGTGCCGCCGATCGATCCGCAGGTCCGTGCAGCGGTGCGGGCCATGCCGTTGGCCGAGGCCTATGCGGCATTGCGGGCCGAAGACCCCGAACGCGCGGCGCGGCTTGACCCCGGTGACACCACCCGGATCGCCCGGGCGCTGGAGGTGGTGCGATCGACCGGCCAGCCGCTGGCGCACTGGCAAGCCGAACGCAGCGGCGGGATTGCTGACATGGTCACGCTCCATCCGGTGATCCTGCTGCCGCCGCGCGACTGGCTCTATGCCCGCTGCGAACAGCGCTTTGCACGGATGCTGGAGCAAGGGGCGCTGGACGAGGTCGCGGCGCTGCTGGCGCGCCGGCTCGATCCCGACCTGCCGGTGATGCGCGCGATCGGCGTGCCCGAACTGGCCGGTCACCTGCGGGGCGAATTGCCCCTGTCCGAAGCGGAATCGCGGGCCAGCCAGGCAACCCGCAACTATGCCAAGCGCCAATTTACCTGGCTGCGCAACCAGCCGCCGGACACATGGCCCCGGATCGAGGCAAAAGATTTCGATCCAGAGGCTTTGTTTGTATCTTTATTGCGCGATTAGCGCTTGACATGACATTTTCCATCTCATAGAGGCCGCCACCAGATCCGCTCTTGCCAGAGCGCCGTGAGTTGGAGAGGAGACCCGGCACAGGCCCCTGTGCCGGGTCGGTCCTTTCAGGGGGCCCCTCCCCGCCAACGGCACCTGACCGGGCAGAAGTGAAAGGTGAATGACGTGAGCGAGGAGCGCAGCGGCGCAAGCATCCTGGTCGAAAGCCTGGTGCGGCAGGGAGTGGAGTTCGTCTTCGGCTACCCGGGCGGCGCGGTGCTGCCGATTTACGATGCCCTGTTCGGTGACGAGCGGATCCGCCACGTGCTGGTCCGTCACGAGGCCGGCGCGGCGCATGCCGCCGAAGGCTATGCCCGCTCGACCGGCAAGCCGGGCGTGGTGCTGGTCACCTCGGGCCCCGGCGCGACCAATGCGGTCACAGGGATTGCCGATGCCTTTCTCGATTCGATCCCGCTGGTGGTGATCACCGGACAGGTCGCCACCGGCCTGATCGGGTCCGACGCGTTCCAGGAAGCCGATACGATCGGCATCACCCGCCACTGCACCAAGCACAACTATCTGGTAAAAGACCCCGCCGATCTGGCCGCCGTGATCGACGAGGCGTTTCAGATCGCCACCACCGGCCGCCCCGGCCCGGTGGTGATCGACATTCCCAAGGACGTTCAGGTCGCCTCGGCCCGCTGGGACGAGGCCGGCCCGCAGCGCAAGCAGCGCTACAATCCGCCCCATGCCGCCAGCGAACGCGACATTGCCCGGGCGATCGAGCTCCTGGCCAATGCCAAGGCCCCGGTGTTTTACACCGGCGGCGGCGTGATCAATTCCGGCCCCCGCGCCAGCGAACTGCTGCGCCAGTTGCAGAGCCTGACCGGCGCGCCCGTCACCTCGACGCTGATGGGCCTGGGCGCCTTCCCGGCCGATCATGCCGACTGGCTGGGCATGCTGGGGATGCACGGCACCTTCGAAGCCAATATGGCGATGAACCGGGCCGATCTGATCCTCTGCGTCGGTGCGCGTTTCGATGACCGGGTGACCGGACGGCTCGACGCCTTCGCCCCCAATTCGACCAAGATCCACATCGATATCGATCGTGCCTCGATCAACAAGACCGTGCCGGTTGACCTGCCGATCCTGGGCGATTGCGCGGCTGTGCTCGATCAGCTGATTGCGGCCTGGGACAATCGCAAGCCGCAGGACCTGAGCGAATGGAAGGCCCGGATCGACGGCTGGCGTTCGCGCAAGAGCCTGGCCTATCCGCTGCGCAAGGAAGCGATCATGCCGCAGCTCGCGATCGAGCGGCTGTATGAACTGACCAAGGATCGCAATCCGGTGATCGCCACCGAAGTGGGCCAGCACCAGATGTGGGCGGCGCAGTATTTCCCGATGTTCCAGCCGGGCAAGTGGCTGACCTCGGGCGGGCTTGGCACCATGGGTTATGGCCTGCCCGCCGCGATCGGCGCGCAGCTGGGCAATCCCGATAATCTGGTGATCGACATCGCCGGCGACGCCTCGATCCAGATGAACATCCAGGAACTGGGCACCGCCACGCAGTACCGGCTGCCGGTCAAGGTCTTCGTGCTCAACAACGAATGGATGGGGATGGTCCGCCAATGGCAGGAACTGACCTATGAAAGCCGTTATTCAGAGAGTTACAGCGATTCCCTGCCAGACTTCGTGAAGCTGGCAGAAGCCTATGGCTGGAAGGGCATCCGGAGAGAAAGCGAGGCTGATCTCGACGCCGGGATCCAGGCGATGATCGATCATCCCGGCCCGGTGATCGTCGATTGCCTGGTCGCCAAGGAAGCCAATTGCTATCCGATGATCCCATCGGGCGCGGCGCATACCGAAATGATCCTCTACGGCGACCAGGTGGCCGGAACGATGGACGACGAAGCCAAGGCGCTGGTGTAAGAGGCGATGATGAAGATCCGCAAAGAGGCGTCGGAACGCCACGTCCTGACCATCACGGTCGATAACGAAGCCGGGATCCTGGCCAAGATCGCCGGGCTGTTCACCGCGCGCGGTTACAACATCGACAGCCTGACCGTGGCCGACATCACCGAAAACCACGCGGTCAGCCGGATCACCATCGTCACCCACGGTCCGCCGGCGGTGATCGACCAGATCCATGCCCAGCTTGACCGGCTGGTCCCGGTCCACAAGGTCACCGACCTGACCGAAGCGGGCGATCACGTTGAGCGCGAACTGGCGCTAGTCAAGGTGGCCGGCACCGGCGACGCGCGGGTCGAGGCACTGCGGCTGGCCGAAGTGTTCCGCGCCAATGTGATCGACACCACCACCAGCAGCTTTGTGTTTGAACTGACCGGCGCGCCGGACAAGATCGACCGCTTCGTCGGCCTGATGCGCGAACTGGGGCTGGTCGAAGTTGGCCGCACCGGCGTGGTCGGCATGATGCGCGGAGCCGGAGCGGCATGAACTGTCCCCTTAACCCCAAACCCGTTCGTCCTGAGGAGCCGCAGGACTGAGCTTGTCGAAGGCCGAAGGCGTCTCGAAGGACCCTGGCACCACGGTGCTTCGAGACGGGGCCTTCGACAAGCTCAGTCCCCTCCTCAGCACGAACGGGATCTCTTGAAATTGACGACACCAAGTTAGGAAGCAGGAACTCAACATGAAGGTTTACTACGACGCCGACGCCGACCTGAACCTGGTCACCGATCGCAAGATCGCCGTGCTTGGCTATGGCAGCCAGGGCCACGCCCATGCCCAGAACCTGCGCGACAGCGGGGTCAAGGACGTGGCGATCGCACTGCGCCCCGGCTCGGCCAGCGCCAAGAAGGCCGAGGCCGCCGGGTTCAAGGTGATGAGCAACAAGGATGCCGCGGCCTGGGCCGACGTGCTGATGATCCTGGCCCCCGACGAGCATCAGGCCGCGATCTGGGAAAACGACCTCAAGGGCAACATGAAGCCCGGCAGCGCGCTGGCCTTCGCCCACGGCCTCAACATCCATTTCGGCCTGATCGAGGCCCCGGCCGATATCGACGTGATCATGATCGCACCCAAGGGCCCCGGCCACACCGTGCGCGGCGAATATCTGAAGGGCGGCGGCGTGCCGTGCCTGATCGCGGTCCACCAGGACGCTTCGGGCAATGCCCATGACGTGGCCCTGGCCTATGCCTCGGGCGTGGGCGGCGGCCGTTCGGGCATCATCGAGACCAATTTCAAGGAAGAGTGCGAAACCGACCTGTTCGGCGAGCAGGCCGTGCTGTGCGGCGGGATCACCCACCTGATCCAGGCCGGGTTCGAAACCCTGGTCGAAGCCGGCTACGCCCCGGAAATGGCCTATTTCGAATGCCTCCACGAAACCAAGCTGATCGTCGACCTGCTCTATGAAGGCGGGATCGCCAACATGCGCTATTCGATCAGCAACACCGCCGAATACGGTGACATCACCACCGGCCCGCGGATCATCACCGCCGAAACCAAGGCTGAAATGAAGCGCGTGCTGGCCGACATCCAGTCGGGCCGGTTCGTGAAGAACTTCGTGCTCGACAACCGCGCCGGCCAGCCCGAGTTGAAGGCTGCCCGCAAGGCCGCCGAAGCCCACCCGATCGAACAGACCGGCAGCAAGCTGCGCGCGATGATGCCGTGGATCGGCAAGAACAAGCTGGTCGATCAGGAAAAGAACTGAGCCGATTCCTCCCCTTCAGGGGAGGGGGACCATCCGAAGGATGGTGGAGGGGCACGCGCGGGTGATCCTGAGACATCAGGAAAACTCGCCCGTGCCCCTCCGCCACTTCGTGGTCCCCCTCCCCGTACCGGAGAGGAACTACACTCTGGCCTTTTTCACTAATCCGAAACCCAGCAGGAACAGCCCGGCCACCAGCAAGCTGGTCCACAGCTCGATCTGGCGCGCGGGGTTCAGCGCCATGAACAGCAGCACTGCGCTCATCACCGCGATCGTGGCCAGGGTCAGCCAGGGGAACAGCCACATCCGGACCTGGATCTTGTCCGGCGCGGTCTGGTCAAGCCGGCTGCGGATCCTGAGCTGCGCCACCGCGCACAGGATGTAGAGCAGCAGCATGGTCGCGCCCGAGCTGTTGATCAGGAAGCTGAATACCGTGTTGGGCGAAAGCCGCTCGGCGGCATAGGCGGCATAGCTGAACAGGCTGGCGGCGATGATTGCGCGGGCCGGAACCTTGCGGCGGTTGACCTGCACCAGCCACTGCGGCGCATCGCCGTGCTTGGCCAGGCCAAACAGCGTGCGCGAGGTGATGTAGAGGCTCGAATTGAGGCACGACAGCACCGCCACCAGCACCAGACAGGTCATGATGAACTTGCCGCCCGGCACATGGATCGCCTCCAGCGTCGCGGCGAAGGGTGAATAGCCCGCCACCACCCCGTTCCACGGCAAAATCGCAACGATCAGCGCCAGGGTGATGACATAGAAGATCAGGATCCGGGCCGAGACCGACAGCGAAAGCCGTGCGATCACCTTGGCGCTTTCCTTGCTTTCGGCGGCCGCGATCGTGGCAATTTCGGCGCCGCACATGGTGAAGATGGTCGATGCCACCGCCGCCAGCACCAGCCCCCAGCCATTGGGGGCGAAACCGCCGTGCTGGGTCCAGTTGGCCACGCTGGCCCCGGCCGGATTGGTGATCCCCAGCACCCAGGCCCCGGCGATCGCAATGAAGGCCAGGATCGCGCCGACCTTGATCAGCGAGAACCAGAATTCGAACTCGCCATAGGCGCGGGTCGAGAGCAGATTGACCGCAGTCAGCGCCAGCATTAGCGCAACGCCGATCTGCCATTCGGCGAACATCGGATACCATTCGCGCAGGATCTTGGCCCCGGCGACCGCCTCAACCGCGACCACCACCGCCCAGAAATACCAGTAGAGCCAGCCCGACAGGTAGCCGGCCCAGTGGCCGATCCCTTCGCGGGCGAAATCGGGAAAGGCCTGCACGCCGTCGAGCGAGCTGGCCATTTCCGAGATCATCCGCATCACCAGCATCACCGCGAGGCCAGCGATCCCGAACGAGACCACCGCCGCCGGGCCGACCTGGCTGATCGTGGTGCTCGATCCGACAAACAGCCCCGCACCGATGATCCCGCCCAGCGTGATCATGGTGACATGGCGGTTTTCCAGGCTGCGGCCCAGCTGGACGTCGTCACCGGCCGCGGCGATGTCGATTTCGGCATAGTCGGTCATGCGATGTGGTCTCCCCTTGGCAAAGACTTAGCCGATGCCCGCCGCAGGGCAAGAGTGAGCGGGCGCAAAGCGCTTGACCGGCGGGGTGCTTGCGCCAGACTGCACGGCAAATCCTGTGGGAGAATACCGATGCGTCCGATTGCCATTGCCGCCCTGCCGCTCGCCCTGGTGCTGGCCGGCACTGTCTGGGCAGAGCCGAAGCAGGCGCCTGGCAAGCCGGATGTGACGCGGGTCGCCGCCGGAACCTATACCGCCGATCCGCTGCACACGCTGGTCGAATGGCGGATCAACCATATGGGGTTCAACGACTATTTCGGTCTGTTCGGATCGATCACCGGCACTCTGGTGATCGATCCCGCGCAGCTTGATCAGGCGCGGGTCGCGGTGCGGATCCCGGTGCGCAAGGTGACCACTGCCAGCGAAGGGCTGACCGGCCACCTGCTGCGCCCGTCCGGCGACGGCGGCAAACCGGACTTCTTCGGCCCAAAGCCCGCCGACGCCCTGTTCGTCTCAACCGCGGTCAAGCCGGGCGCCGATGGCACCAGCGCCAAGATCGAAGGGCGGTTGACCCTGAACGGCGTGACCCGTCCGGTCACACTCGACGCGCGCTTTGCCGGGGCGGGCAAGAACCCGATGAACGGCAAGCAGACGCTGGGCTTTCATGCCACGGCGCGGATCATGCGATCGGAGTTCGGGATGGCGACCAGCATTCCGCTGGTGGGCGATGCGGTGGACCTGCAGATCAGCGCCGGGTTCCAGCGCTAGGGCCAGGACCTAGGCCATCTTGCTGAACGCGGTGCGCAGTTCGCGGACGAAGGCTTCGGGCTGTTCCCAGGCGGCGAAGTGGCCGCCCTTGTCCATCTCGCCCCAGTGGACCAGGTTCCTGACGCTGCGTTCAACCCATTTGCGCGGTGCGGGCAGGATCTCTTTCGGATAGGCGCTGATCGCCATCGGCAGGGTGAATTCCATCGGCGCGAAAGCATTGAAACTTTCCCAATAGAGCCGTGCCGACGAGGCACCGGTGCCGGGCAGCCAATAGAGCATCAGGTTGTCGAGGATCTGATCGCGGCTCAGTGCATCGTAGGGTGATCCCGAATTGTCGGTCCAGGCCCACATCTTTTCCAGGATCCACCCGGCCAGCCCGACCGGGCTGTCCACCAGCCCGTAACCCACCGATTGCGGGCGGGTGCTCTGCTGCTTGGAATAGCCCGAATCCCACTCCTGATAATGCTGCAGGGCCTTGAGCGCGCGGGCTTCGGCCGGGCTGGGGTTTTCAAGATCCTGCGGTTCGGGCCGCGCGATCGGCATGTTGATGTGGATGCCCAGGCAGCCCTCGGGCTTGATCAGGCCAATCGCGGAGGTCACCGCACTGCCCCAGTCGCCGCCCTGGGCGACCCAGCGCTCATAACCCAGCCGCTGCATCAGCTCGATCCAGCACAGCGCAATCTTGGGCACGCCCCAGCCGGTCTCGCGCGGCTTGTCCGAAAAGCCGAAGCCCGGCAGCGAAGGCGCGACGACGTGGAAGGCCAGTTCGCCCGCCGGCGGGTTGGCCAGGGCATCGATCACGCCCATGAATTCGATCACCGAGCCTGGCCAGCCGTGGGTGATCAGCAGCGGCACGGCATCGGCACGCGGGCTGCGGACATGCAGGAAATGCACATCGAGGCCCTGAAGCTCGGTCTTGTACTGGCCCAGCGCGTTGAGCCGCGCCTCGCACCGCCGCCAGTCATAGCCCTTGCGCCAATAGCCGACGAGGTCCTGCAGCTCCGCCAGCGGCGTACCTTGCGACCAGTCGCTGACGGTTTCCTTGTCGGGCCAGCGAGTCAGGTCGATCCGCTGGTGGAGGTCGTCCAGCTGGCTTTGCGGAATGGCGAGTGTGAATGGGCGAATCTGGGTCATGCCGCGCAGGCTAGTCCAAGTTCGCGATTGTGTTAACCGTCCGATTAAAGCTATCCCGGTGGGGAATTGCAGGGAGAGGCATCGGGATGGTCCAGCCGCAGCTTGACGGGATCAGGGTGATCGATCTGACCACGGTGGTGTTCGGGCCCTATTGCACGCAGATCCTGGCCGATCTGGGCGCCGACGTGATCAAGATCGAGCAGCCGGGTGTGGGCGATGCTTTCCGCTGGTCGGCCGAGGCGGCAAAGACCCCGGGCATGGCTCCGGGCTTCATGGCGGTGAACCGGGGCAAACGCTCGATCGCGCTCGACCTCAAGCAGGAGGCTGACCGCGCGGTGGTGCTGGACCTGCTGCGCGATGCCGACCTGTTCGTGGTCAACGTGCGCGGCAAGGCGCTGGAACGGCTGGGGCTGGATTATGACAGCCTGCACGCGATCAATCCGCGGCTGATCTATGTCCACTGCGTCGGCTTTGGCCAGCAGGGCCCCTATGCCGATCTGCAGGCCTATGACGATGTGATCCAGGCCGCGACCGGCACCACCACGCTGCTGCCGCGCGTCGATGGCGATCCGCGCCCGCGCTATCTGCCCTCGCTGATTGCCGACAAGGTATCCGGGCTGCACGCCGCCTATGGCGCGCTGGCCGCGCTGTTCCGGCGCGAGCGCAGCGGCGAAGGGCAGTTCCTTGAAGTGCCGATGTTCGAAAGTTTCGCCAGCTTCATGATGCTGGAGCATCTGGGCGGGCAGACCTTTGATCCCCCCAACGCGCCGGTTGGCTATCCGCGCCAGATCCACCCGCTGCGCCAGCCCTTCCCGACCAGCGACGGCGCAATCGCGATCGTGATCTATTCGCACGAAGCCTGGGACAAGCTGTTCGACCTGTTGGGCGATCCCGCCTTTATCGCGCAGGAGCGCTTCAATGTGAAAGGCGGGCGGGCCGCGCACCAGGACGAACTGTTCATTCACCTGACCGAACTGACTCGCAATTTCACCACCGCGGAACTCCAGCAGCGCTGCGAGGACGCCGATATTCCGGCGCAGCCGGTCCGCGATCTGGGCGAAGTTATCGCCGACCCGCACCTGAACGCAGTCGGCTTTTTCGCGCGCCGCGAGCATCCCAGCGAGGGTGCCTATTTCGAACAGGCGCAGCCGGTGCGGTTTGGCGGCGTCGCAGAACGGCCCGCCCGGATGCCGCCGCTGCTGGGCGAACATTCGGACGAAATCCGCGCCGAACTGGCTAGGCGGACGTAGCTGCCTTCGAGGCCGCCTCCACCCTGGCCCGGTCGGCCAGCATCAGGGTTGAACTGGCGGTGGCGAGCAGATCGCCTGTCGCATCCTTCAGGCAGCCTTCGACAAAGGCGGTCTTGCGTCCGGCCTTGACGATCCAGCCTTCGGCAAAGACCGGTCCGGGCCGCGCCGGGGCCAGGAAGCTGACCTTAAGTTCCAGCGTCATCGGCACGATCCCCTCACCCAGCCGGGCGATCAGGGCATGGGCCATCGCCGCATCGATCCAGCCGGTAACGAACCCGCCCTGCACCACTCCGCCCGAATGGCACTGCTCGGCCCTGGCCAGGTATTCGAGGCACGAACGGCCCGCATCGGCATCCATGGTGACGATCCGGGTCAGGCCCATGACTTCATACAGCGAATTCTCGGCCATCAGTTCATCGCCGCATAGATCAGGGTCTTGAGCTCGCGCCGGATCGGATAGGCGCTGCTGGGCGAAAGCTGGGTCATGAAGACCATGGTCACCTCCTCTACCGGATCGACGAAGAAGTAGGTCGAGAACATCCCGCCCCAGTTGAATTCGCCGACCGAGCCCGGCAGCATCGAGCGCGCCGGATTGAGGTTGACCGCAAAGCCCAGCCCGAAGCCGACCCCGCCATAGCTTTCCTCGCTGAACAGGCTTTTCGACATGCTGGCGATGTCGGCCCCGCCCGGCAGGTGGTTCATGGTCATCAGGTCCAGCGTCTTGCGGCCGATCACCCGTTCCCCTTCGAACACCCCGCCGTTCAGCAGCATGGTGGTGAAACGGTGATAGTCGAGCGCGGACGAGACCAGCCCGCCCCCGCCCGAAAGCTGGCGCGGCATCCGACTCCACGCGCTTTCGCCGCCCTTGTCATACATCACCCGGCCCTTGCCAGGCACGAAGGTATAGCAATCGGTCAGCCGGTCGATCTGGTCGGCCGGGACCATGAAGCCGGTATCCTTCATCCCCAGCGGGGCAAAGATATGCTCGGCGAAATAGGCATCGAGGCTTTGCCCCGAAAGCCGCTGCACCACCGCCCCCAGCACATCGGTGGACACCGAATAGTTCCACGCAGTGCCCGGCGAGAATTCCAGCGGCAGCTTGCCCAGCGCGCCGACCAGTTCGTCCAGCGTCAGGTTGCCGTGCCAGTTCTCCAGCTTGCCCTCACGGTGGGCCAGATCGATGTTCGAACGGTTCTGGAACGAATAGGTCAGGCCCGAGGTATGGCGCAGCAGGTCCTGCATGGTCATCACCCGATCGCACGGTTTGGTCAGGAACGGCACCCCGCCCCCGCCGCCGGCATAGACCCCCTGCCCCTTGAATTCGGGCAGCACGTGATGAACCGGCGTTTCCAGCGCGACCTTGCCCTGTTCAAGCAATTGCATGAAGGCGATCGAGGTGACCGGCTTGGTCATGCTGGCGATGCGGAACAGCGAAGTCTCGTCGATTGCGCCGCCGCCCTCACGCGCCGCGCCCTGCGAGGAGAAGTGCGCAATATCGCCGCGATGCGCGACCAGCACCTGGGCATGCGGCAGCAGGCCGGTATCAAGGTATTGCTGCTTCACGAAGCTGTCGATCCGGGCAAGCCGGGCCTTGTCGAACTTGGCAGTAGTGGTGGTCACGTATCTGGCGCTCCGGATGCGATAGGTTGCAGTTTCGCACCGGTTATTGCCGCTGGAATGCGGCGGGGCAAGCCCGGATCAGGGGGTAAGTACGCCTTCCCTGATCAGCACCCGGCAAGTACCCGCGAAACTTTCCAGCAATTCATGGATCGCGGCGCGCACTTCGGCGGCCAGCACCAGCCGCCGCGCGCTGCGCAGGCCGCCTTCCCATTCAAGCAGCAGGCCGCGATCGAGCAGCGCGGCCACGCGCCGCCGCACCGTTTCGCGCGGCAGGTCAGCCGCGCGCGCCACCGCCCGGCGCGAGACAGCGACGATCCGGTCCTGCTCGACCAGCGCGGTTGACAGCGCCAGCCCGTCCGGATCGGGATTGCGCAGCATCCGCTGGACCGATCCCAGCGCCACCGTGAGCACGATCAGCAGGTCTTCCGGATCGAGCGCAAAGGTGCGGCGCAGCACATCGCTGGCCGCCAGGAAGTGATTGACCGCCAGAAAGCCTGAAAGCCGCAGCTTGGCATCGGCCATGTCATGATCGACCTGCATCGCGCTTCCTCTATGCGACCTGAAATGGGTCAGCGTTCGCTAGCATGATTGGCGCCCGCTTGCCATCATCGCGCCAAGCCAAAAGGGGAGAACGATGATGAGCGCTACTGGCTGGCACGAAGTGCAACTGGGCCCGGTGATCGGCAGCGAAGTGACCGGGGTGGACCTCAACCAGCTGGACGAGGCCCTGATCGCCCGGCTGCGCGACCGGCTGGCCGAACGGCAGGTGCTGGTGATCCGCGATCAGCAGCTGAGCCGCGAAGCGCACAAGGCGGTCGCGCGGATCTTTGGCACCGGGCAACTGCACCGCCACGCGCTCAACAAGGCGCGCGGCGGCGATGTTGAGGAAGTCTATCCGGTTCGCACCACCGCCGAATCGAAGATGACCGCCGGGGAAGCCTGGCATACCGATGTGTCGTGCGATCCCGATCCGATTGCCGCCAGCCTGCTCTACATGCACCAGGCCCCGGCTGGCGGCGGCGGTGATACGATCTATTCGAGCATGTACGAATGCTATGAGCGGTTGTCGGCGCCGATCAAGCAGCTGGCCGAGCAGCTTTCAGCCACGCATGACGGGGCATTTCCCTATCGCCAGATCTACGGGTTCGAACCCGAAGCCGGGCAGTTCAACCGCACGGTCCATCCGGTGGTGATCCGCCACCCGGTGACCGGGCGCAAGGTGCTGTGGGTCAACCGCGGCTTCACCACCGGGATCAAGGGGCTGAACCATGTCGAGAACCGGCACCTGCTCGAAATGTTCTTCCAGCACATCGAAAGCACGCTGACCGCGCAGTGCCGGGTGCGCTGGGAAGATCGCACGCTGGTGATTTGGGATAATGTCGCGACCCAGCATCATGCGGTGTGGGATTACTTCCCCAACGCCCGCTATGCCGAACGGGTTTCGGTGGTGGGGCCGATATTGGCGGAATAGCCGCGCCGCATACCTGGCCTCGTCACCCCGGGCTTGACCCGGGGTCCCGCTGCCCTTCCTATCCTGGCAATCAAGGACGCGGCCAAACGAAAAAGCGGGACCCCGGGTCAAGCCCGGGGTGACGGTCGGATTCGATGGTTTGGGTTTGGGTTCAGCTTTTGGTGCTCTTACGCTATGGGCCCGCGCATGACCGACCTGCCGCTCCCCATCAAAGTCGCCGCGCTTTACCGCTTTACCCCGTTCGAGGATTTGCCGGCCCTGCGCGGGCGCTTGCTCGAGCTGTGCCGGGGCCAGCAAATCAGAGGGACACTGCTGATCGCCAGCGAGGGCATCAACGGCACGATAGCCGGCAGCGATGTGGCGATCGACGCGGTGATTGCCGCACTGCGCGAGCTGCCCGGCTGCGCAGAGCTTGACGTGAAATATTCACGCGCGCCGAAGCTGCCGTTCCAGCGGATGAAGGTGCGGATCAAGCGCGAGATCGTGACCATGGGCCAGCCGCAGGTTGATCCGCTCGATCCCGGCCATTACCTCTCACCCGAACAGTGGAACGCGGTGATCGCCGATCCCGAAACCGTGGTGATCGACACCCGCAACGATTATGAAGTGGCGATCGGCACCTTCCAGCGCGCGATCGATCCCGGCACCCGCAGCTTTCGCCAGTTCCCGGACTGGTTCCGCGCTCACCGCAAAGACCTGCTTTCACCGGGGACCAAGGTTGCGATGTTCTGCACCGGCGGGATCCGCTGCGAGAAATCGACCGCCTTTCTCAAGGCCGAGGGGATCGACGAGGTCTATCACCTCAAGGGCGGGATCCTGAAGTATCTGGAAGACATGCCCCCGGAGCAGAGCCTGTGGCAGGGGCAGTGCTATGTCTTCGATGAACGCGTCAGCGTGGGGCATGGATTGGTGCCGGGTGAATACACCAGTTGCAAGGCCTGCGGACGGCCGGTGAATGAGGCGGATCTGGAGCGATGTGGCATTGGTCCGGGTGCAGGTTGCCCTCAATGCCAAGCTGCAGCATGAACGGCGGAGCCACAGACCGAAAGGGTGATTGCATGTTCGTTCAGTTCATCAGGCAGAACTATGAGAAGATCCTGACTGCCGCCCTGCTGATCCACATATCGCTTGAAGGCGTACTGGCGATCCTGCGTTTCGGATTCGGATTCACTTTCGCCGCGGTCGGACCAATCGTCATCGTGCTGACGCCCCCATATTTCATGGCGCTTGTCACCCTCTATGTCCTGATCTTCACCCGAAGCTTGCGCGACGAATATGTCGACAAGCTTTGGCAACGCGCGGCGCGCAGCTTTTCGATCGTGGTGCTGACTTTACCCTGGCTGTGGATCATCACCTGGACGCTAAAGGGCCTGATGCTACCAAACGCCAAATGGCTGCCAAGCGATCCGGCGACCCCACTGTTCGAGTTGAACGGGGTTGATACGACCAGCGTCGCACAGAACCAGGTGGCTGGCATGGACTTCGTGCTGGGCGCTATCTGGACTTTTGGGCCACCCGTGTTTGCCTTGCTCTACAAATGGCACGCCTGGCGGGATCGGATTTGACTCCCGGTTTTCCTACATCGCGGCGATCTGATAGTTTCACCGAATGCCACCCGGTTCCGGAAATCGTCGCATCCCAAGGCCGCGCCCAGTGCGCGGCCTTCGTGCATCTGGCGTACTCCTTTATGGCTTTCAAAAAGGTGCTCCCAGGATGCATTTCATCAACTTGCATTCCGCGCAAGCGCCCGCAAACCCCTTTACAGCGCGGATTCCTGCGGCCATAGGCTATGCCCATGATCTCGCCACTTGGCCTTACCCTGCGACTTATCCGCCCTTGGGCGTGAGCTGGCGTGCGCATGGGCGGCACGCAGCGCCGCTCAAGGGGACAGAAATCGCCACAAAGTCGCAAAGCCAAGCAGAGATACCGCAATGACCATGCTGAACAACCCGGGCGTCAAGTACCGCCCCTTCCCGCCGATCAACCTGCCTGACCGGACCTGGCCGTCCAAGGTCATCGAAAAGGCCCCGCGCTGGCTTTCGACTGACCTGCGCGATGGCAACCAGGCGCTGATCGATCCGATGGGCTCGGAAAAGAAGAGCCGCTTTTTCGACCTGCTGCTGAAGGTCGGGGTCAAGGAGATCGAGGTTGGCTTCCCGGCTTCGGGTGCAACCGATTTCGATTTCATCTCGGGGCTGGTCAAATCGAACCGCATTCCTGATGACGTGATCGTCCAGGTGCTGACCCAGTCGCGCCGCGACCTGATCGAAACCTCTTTCGCCAGCCTTGAAGGCGCGAAGCAGGCGATCGTCCACCTCTACAACGCGGTCTCGCCGGTCTGGCGCAAGGTCGTGTTCGGGATGAGCAAGGACCAGATCAGGCAGATCGCGATCGACGGGGCCATGGTGCTGCGCGATCAGGCGGCCAAGTATCACGATACCGAATGGACTTTCCAGTACAGCCCGGAAACCTTTTCGACCGCCGAAGTCGAATATTCGGTCGAGGTCTGCGCGGCGGTGATGGACGTGCTGCAACCGACCGCCGAACGGCCGATCATCTTCAACCTGCCCGCCACGGTCGAATGCGCGACGCCCAACGTCTATGCCGACCAGATCGAGCTGTTCGGCCGGATGATCCCCAACCGCGAGGCGGTGGTGATCTGCCTGCACACCCACAACGATCGCGGCACCGGTGTTGCCGCAGCGGAACTGGGGCTGATGGCGGGCGCGGACCGCGTCGAAGGCTGCCTGTTCGGTAACGGCGAGCGCACCGGCAACTGCGATCTGGTGAACGTCGCGCTCAACATGTACACGCAGGGGATCAACCCCGGGCTCGATTTCTCGAACATCGACGAGATCGCGCAGACGGTGGAATACTGCAATCAGCTGCCGATCCACCCGCGCCATCCCTATGTCGGCGAACTGGTCTACACCTCGTTCTCGGGCAGCCACCAGGACGCGATCAAGAAGGGCTTTGCCGCGCGCGAAGTCCAGAACGACGAGATCTGGGCCATGCCCTATCTGCCGATCGATCCGGCCGATCTGGGCCGCGATTACGAGGCGGTGATCCGCGTCAATTCGCAAAGCGGCAAGGGTGGCTTCGCCTGGGTGCTTGAGCAGGACCAGGGCCTCAAGCTGCCCAAGAAGATGCAGGCGCACTTTTCCAAGCATGTCCAGGAACTGGCCGATGAAGTGGGCCGCGAGCTGTTTGCCGAAGACATCTGGGACGTGTTCCAGCGGGTCTATCACGTCAACACGCCGCAGCATTTCCAGCTGCTCGACTACGAGGAATCGAAGGCACCAGACGGAACCCGGATCTTTGCCGGCAAGATTGCGGTCGATGACAAGGAACAGTCGGTCTCGGGCCGCGGCAACGGCCTGATCAGTTCGGTCGTAGCGACTATCACCGAAACCTTTGGCGTCTCGCTTGAGGTCAAGGACTATGCCGAACACGCGATGACTGCCGGGTCGGACGCGCGCGCGGCGGCCTATGTCGAATGCGTCACCCCGGGCGGCAAGACCATCTGGGGCGTCGGGATTGACGAGGACGTGGCCACTGCCAGCGTCCGCGCGGTGCTATCGGCGGCGAATGAGGCGGCGGCCGGTTAATCCGGTCGCAGCACCATTTTCAGCGCCCCGGCCTCGCGCGCCTCGAACAGGCGATAGGCCTCGGCCCCTTCGCTCAGCGGCAGGCGGTGGCTGATGTAGCGTTCGGGCTGAAGCCGGCCGGACTGGACCAGCGGGAACAGCGCCGGCAGCTCCTCGGGCACCGAGCAGGTCCCGGCGCGGAAGGTCAGCCCGGCGGCAAAGGCGCGTTCAAGCGGGAACGGATAGCGGCGGCTCTGCTGGACGCCGATCACCGAAACCGTCCCGCGCCGCGCCACCAGCCGCAGCGCCAGATCGACCGTAACATCGCTGCCGACCACTTCGACCACGCATTCAAGCTTGGCTCCCTTGGTGTCTTCCTTGACCCGGTCGAGCACTCCGTCGGGATGCAGCGCGATTGCCCCGGTGTGCGCAGTCATCGCCCGGCGCTCGGCAATCGGATCGATCGCATAGACCACGTGCGCGCCCATCACAAAGGCCGCCTCGACCGCCATCAGCCCGATCGGCCCCAGCCCGATCACCGCAACCGAGGAACCCGGCCGGATGTCGGCCCGCCGCGCACCGTACCAGGCCGTGGCCAAGGCATCGGTCATCATCAGCGCCTGGTCCATGCTGACGCCATCGGGCACCTTGACCGCGTTCATGTCCGCCGCCGGGACCCGCACCGCCTCGGCCTGGGAGCCCTGCAGCCGGGCCGACAGGCCATAGCAGGACCCAAGGTTGAACTCGCAGTTGGCGACATTGCCCGCCAGGCAGGACCGGCACGCCCCGCAGCCGACCGCGGCCGGCAACATGACCTTGTCCCCCACCTTGACCCGGCTGACCGCGCGCCCGACCTCGACCACCTCGCCCACGGCCTCGTGCCCGACGCAGAAGCCGACATCTTCGGAAAAGCCGTGGCCGTGGTAAATGTGCAGGTCTGACCCGCAGATCGAGCAGGCGGTTACCTTGACCACGGCATCGCGGTCACTCTCAGGGGTCGGATCGTCCATCCCCTCATACCGCACGTCACGCGCACCGTAATATCGAAGAGCCTTCATCGCCTGTCCTCTGTCAGTAGATCGTATAGCCACCATCGATCACGATGGTATCGCCAGTGTGATGCAGCGAACCCCGGCTGGCGAGGTAGACCGCGATGGCGGCGAAGTCCGATCCGTCGAGCCAGTCACCGGTAGGCACGCGTCCGATCACCGCGTCGGTGAACTTGTCCCACTGCTGCAGCCCTTCGGTCATGCCCGAGCGGGTCCAGCCTGGCAGGATCGAGTTGGCGGTGATGCCATAGCGTGCCAGTTCGACCGCCATGGCCCGGATCATCGTCACCACCGCGCCCTTGGTGGCGGCGTAGTGTTCGTTCCGCGCCGCACCGTGTATCGCCGAGGTCGAGGATATCCCGACCAGCGAGCCGCCGCTGTCGCCAGCCTTGTGCCGTTCGATCATGTGCCGTGCAGCCTCGCGCAGGGTGAACAGCACGCCGTGGACGTTGACCGCCTCGATCCGCCGGAAATCCTCTTCGCTGATCTCGAACACGCTCTTGCGCGAGATCGAGATGCCGGCGTTGGCGATAGCCTGGTCGATCCGGCCGAACTCGCCGACGATTGCCGCGACCCCAGCCGCGACTGCCGTCTCGTCTGAGACATCGACCAATGCCGATCGGACCTCGCCGCCGTGCTTGCGCAAAACCTCGGCTGCGGCGGCATTGCGTTCGGCGTTGGTGCCCCAGATCACCACGGTTGCGCCGTGCTGGGCCAGCCCTTCGGCCATGCCCAGCCCAATGCCGTTGTTGCCGCCGGTAACCAGCGCAACCTTGCCGGTCAGATCGAACAGCGAGGCCATTGGCCTAACGCTCGTTCATCGCGACGTATTCCTTGATCTTCGACTTGCCGAGCTGGCTCATATGGACTTCGTCCGGGCCGTCGGCGATACGCACGAAGCGGTTCAGGGTGAAGAACCGGGCAATCGGCGTATCGTCCGAAACACCCATCCCGCCGTGGACCTGGATCGCCCGGTCGCACACGGTCTGCGCCATTTGCGGAGCAACAACCTTGATCGCGGCGATCAGGTCCTTGGCCACCTTGTTGCCATAGCGGTCCATTGCATCGGCTGCCTTCAGCGTCAGCAGCCGCGCCATTTCGACCTCGCAGAAGCTGCGCGCGATATCCTGACGGATGCTCGACTGGTCGGCCAGCTTCTTGCCGAAGGCGGTGCGGCTGTCGGCACGGCGGGCCATGATCTCCATCGCCCGCTGGGCCTGACCGATCGAACGCATGCAGTGATGGATCCGGCCCGGTCCAAGGCGGCCTTGCGCGATCTCGAACCCGCGCCCCTCACCCAGGATCAGGTTTTCCTTGGGCACCCGGACGTTGTCAAAGCGCAGTTCGCATTCGCCGCCCGGCGAATTGTGCGAACCGAAGACGGTGAGGTGGCGCACGATGGTGATGCCCGGTGTGTTCGGTTCAACCAGAATCTGCGAATGCTGGGCATGGCGCGGGGCGTTGAAATCGGTCTTGCCCATCACGATCCAGATATCGCAGCGCGGGTGCATCGCGTTTGAGATCCACCACTTGCGACCGTTGAGAACGTATTCGTCACCATCGGGGGTGATCGACAGCTCAAGATTGGTCGCATCGGACGAAGCGACCTGCGGCTCGGTCATCACATAGGCCGAGCGGATCGTGCCTTCGAGCAGCGGCTTGAGCCACTTTTCCTGCTGCTGCGGTGAGCCGTATTTGGCCAACACTTCCATGTTGCCGGTATCGGGGGCCGAACAGTTGAGCACCTGACTTGCCCAGGGCACGCGCCCCAGTAGTTCGGCGACCGGCGCATATTCAAGATTGGTCAGCCCGGGCGAGAACTCGCCATACTCGTGCGGCAGGAACAGGTTCCACAGCCCCTGCGCCCGCGCCTTGGCCTTGAGGTCTTCCATCCCCGGCCATTCCTGCCACAGCTTCGCAGGATCATTGACCCAATCGTGATAGGATTCCTCGTTGGGATAGATGTGCTCGTCCATAAACGCGCCGACCTTGGCCAGCAGGTCCTTCACCTTGTCGCTGTGTTCGAAATCCATTGTGATGCTATCCTTTCAGAGCGAGAGCCCGCCATCGACGATCACCGTGTGTCCGGTGACGTAGGATGCGAGCGGGGAGGCGAGGAAAATTGCGGTGCCGGCCATGTCTGCGGGTGTGCCCATGCGACCATCAGGGATGCGCGCCAGTGCGCCGGCCAGACGATCAGGATGCTGGGTGGTGACCTTGGTCAGTTTGGTATCAACCAGCCCAGGGGCCAGCCCGTTGACCCGGATCCCCATCGGCGCCCAGGCCTGGCCCAGCGTCTTGGTCAGGCTGATCGCCCCAGCCTTCGACGCGGCATAGGCCGGATTGCCGATATTGGCCTTCAGGCCCGAGATCGAGCTGACAATGATCACGCTGCCCCTGGCTGCGGCGAGCTGCTCACAGAACTTGCTTGCGCAGTGCATCAGGCTGTCGAGGTTGACCGCCATCACCCGGTCCCACCCGGCGCGTTCAAACTCGCCGCGCTTGTAAACCACAGTGCCCTGGCACAGTACCAGCACATCCAGGCCATCGAAGGGCATGGGCGCCGCCGCAATCGCATCGGGATCGCCGACATCGACGCAAGTATAGCCCAGCCCGGTCAGGTCAGACCCGTCCGCCGGATCGTAATCGCTGACGTTCGCGCGGGTTCCCCAAACATGCACAGCTGCGCCGCGCTCGCGAAAACCGTGGGCAATCCCGTTGCCGATCCCGCTCGATCCGCCCACCACCAGCACCCGCTTGCCGGAAAAATCGGTATCGCCCGCCATTGCCCTCTCCACATTTTTAATCGAGCGATTAATGTGCCTGCGAAGCCTGCTTGTCAAACGCCAAGGCGAGCATAAGCTGCGTGACAAAAGGAGAGGCGAAAATGAGCGAAGCGATCCTCGAACCCGATCTGCCCATCATCGATCCGCACCATCACCTGTGGGACCTGCGCCCGCTGCTCAGCGCATTCCCGGAACCGCGGCACCACTTCCTCGCGGCAATCGCGCTTTCGCCCTACTACACCTTCAACGAACTGCACGCCGACGTCACCAGCGGCCATAACGTGATCGGGACGGTGTTCATGGAATGCGGCGCATTCTATCGCGCCGGGGCCAGCGACGACATGAAGGTTGTGGGTGAAGTCGAATACGTCAACGGCGTCGCTGCGCAGAGCGCCTGCGGGCTCTATGGCGATGTCAGGATGTGCGATGCGATCATCGGCCATGCCGACCTGACCCTGGGCGGCAAGGCCGGCGATGTGCTTGATGCGCTCTCGGCCGCCAGCCCGCGCTTCAAGGGCATTCGCCATGCCGCAGCCTGGGATGCCGATCCCGATGTGCTTGGCCCCCCGTTCCATCACCCCGGCGGTCTCTACCTCGACGCCCGGTTCCGCGAAGGTTTCGCCGAACTGGGCAAGCGCGGACTGACTTTCGATGCCTGGCTGCTTGAACCGCAGCTTGACGATGTGTTGAGCCTGGCCCGGGCTTTCCCCGACCAGCCAATCTGCCTTGACCATTGCGGTACGCCGCTGGGCATGGGGCCTTATCACGGCAAGCTGCACGAACGCTTCGATCTGTGGCGTGAGAAGATCAAGGCGATCGGCCAGTGCCAGAACGTCTCGGTCAAGCTGGGCGGGCTGGCGATGTCGTTCGCCGGGATGCCCGATCATGGCCCCGCCGCCGGGCTTACGTCCGAAGTGCTGGCAGCGATGTGGAGGCCCTATATCGAAACCTGCATCGAGGCCTTCGGGCCCGAACGGGCAATGTTCGAAAGCAACTATCCGGTCGACAAGTGGGGCGCGAGCTATAGCGTGCTGTGGAATGCGTTCAAACGACTGACGCTGGGCGCTTCGGCGGATGAGAAGCGAGCGCTCTATGCCGGAACAGCCGCGCGGTTTTATGGGATGGAACATCTGCTCGGATAATTGGGGGTAAGGATGCGACTAGTTCATTCGGTTGCTTTAGGCGCCCTGGCGCTGGGCGTTGGTCTGACTCTGGCTGGCCAGCCTGACGCTCCGGTGCAGGCCGCTGCGGCGGTCCCTGCGGTGAAGCAGGATCCCTATCCCCAGAAGGTGCTGTGGGGTGACACCCACCTTCACACCGCCAATTCGTTCGACGCGTTTACCGCCGGGCTACGGCTGGGCCCCGAAGACGCCTTGCGCTTTGCCCGCGGCGAAGAGGTGACGACCGCCGGCGGGAAGGCCAAGCTGCATCGCCCGCTCGACTTCCTGACGATTGCGGATCACAGCGACGCGATCGGAGTTACGGCTGACCTCTACAACACGCCGGAAGACCAGATCGCCGATCCGACGCTCAAACGCTGGCGAGCGATGATGCACCAGGGCGGCGATGCCGCCTATGGCGCCTTTCGCGAGATGGTTACCGCAGCATCCAAAGGCACCCTTCCGCCCGATTTCGCCGATCCCAAGCGGATGCGTGAAACCGCCCGGCGGGTGTGGGATGGCCAGCTGGATGCGGTTGAGCGCTACAACGAACCGGGCAAGTTCACCGCGCTGATCGGCTTCGAATACTCGCTCCAGCCCAAGGGCAACACCCTGCACCGCAACGTCATTTTCCGCGATGGTGCAGACAAGGCCCGCAAGGTTCTGCCCTTCCCGTCTGACGGCAAGAAGGGCCCCGAGCCGCTGTGGGATTACATGGATGCCTATGCCAGGGCGACGGGCGGGCAGACCCTGGCGATCCCGCACAATTCCAATCTGTCGAACGGCATGGCCTTCTTGATGAGCGACTGGGACGGCGGGCAACTGACTGCGGAAATGAACCGCCGCCGTGCCGCGCATGAACCGCTGGCCGAAGTAACCCAGTACAAGGGCGATAGCGAAAGCCACCCGGCGCTGTCGCGCAACGATGAATTCGCCGATTTCGGCGACGCCGGCTGGGAAAATGGCAATGCCCCGCTGACCACGCTGAAGCAGCCCGGAATGTTCGGGGGCGAGTATCTTCGCGAAGTGCTGAAACGCGGGCTATTGCTTGAAGCGGAAACCGGGATCAATCCCTACATGCTGGGGCTGATCGGGTCTTCCGATAGCCACACCGCACTCGCTTCGACCGAAGAAGACAATTTCCACGGCAAGTTCAGCAACGAAGCCCCTGGGGCAGACCGGGGCAATGCGGTGGTCAATCCCGGGATCAAGGAAGGCCGGATCGGTTGGCAATACCAGTCGGGCGGGCTGGCCGCGGTCTGGGCCACGGCCAACACGCGCGAAGCAATCTTCGACGCGATGCAGCGGCGCGAGGTCTATGCGACAACCGGCCCGCGCATGACGGTGCGGGTCTTCGCCGGGTGGGATTTCTCGCCCCGCGATCTCAAGGGTGACTGGGTCCGCACCGGCTATGCCCGCGGTGTACCGATGGGCGGCGCAATGAAGCCCGGCAAGGGCGCCCCCAGCCTGCTGATCTCGGCGCTCAAGGATCCGATCGGCGCAAACCTGGATCGGGTGCAAGTGATCAAGGGCTGGGTCGATGCCCAGGGCGAACCGCACGAGCAGATCTATGACGTCGCCTGGTCCGCACCGGGCAGACGCAAGATCGTCGGTGGCAAACTGGCTCCGGTTGGCGATACCGTCAACCTTGCCACCGCCACCTATCGCAATTCGATCGGCGCTGCGGCGCTCAGCACCGTCTGGCGCGATCCTGATTTTCACGCCGATCAGCGCGCCTTCTATTATGTCCGGGTGCTCGAAATCCCGACCCCGCGCTGGGTGGCCTATGACATGGTCCGCTTTGGCACCAAACCACCAAAGGGTGCGCGGCTCAAGGATCAGGAGCGTGCCTATACCTCGCCGATCTGGTACCGGCCGCAAAGCTGAGCGATGGCCGCGATCAATCTGCCACGGGTGATCCGCATCGGCGGCGGGGTGCTGGCAGAGCTCCCGCAGGTTCTCGCGCAGGCCGGCCTGGCACGTCCGCTGGTGGTGACCGATAGCTGGATCGAAGGTTCCGGCCTGCTTCAGAGAGTGCTTGACCTGCTGGCCGGTGCCGGGATCGCCGCGCGGGCCTTTACCGGTGTGGTGCCTGATCCTACCGTGACTTCGATCGAAGCAGGCTGTGCGGTTCTGGCCGAAGGCGATCACGATTGCGTGATCGGGCTTGGCGGCGGCAGCCCGATCGACAGCGCCAAGATTATCGCCGTGAAGCGCGACCGCGCGGTGCGCGATCTCAAGGCCCCGCATCAGGAGAATGCACCAGGCTTGCCGATCCTGGCCATTCCCACCACCGCCGGGACTGGCAGCGAAGCGACGCGCTTTACCGTGATCACCGATGCCGAAACCGACGAGAAGATGCTCTGCGCCGGGCTGGCCTATCTGCCCCAAATCGCGCTGGTCGATTACGAGCTGACCCTGACCAAACCGGCGCGGCTTACCGCCGATACCGGGATCGACAGTCTGGTCCATGCGATCGAGGCCTATGTTTCGAAGCAGGCCAATCCCTTTGCGGATGCCATGGCGCTTTCGGCGATGCGGCTGATCTGGCCCAATCTGCCGCGCGCCTGCACCGATCCGGGTGACCGCCCGGCGCGTGAAGCCCTGATGCTGGGAGCCTTGCAGGGCGGGATCGCCTTTTCGAACAGCTCGGTCGCGCTGGTTCACGGGATGAGCCGGCCGATCGGCGCGCATTTTCACGTCAGCCACGGCCTGTCGAACGCGATGCTGATGCCGGTGGTCACCCAGTGGAGCGCACCCGCTGCATTGGGCCGGTATGCGGATTGCGCGCGGGCCATGGCCCTGGCCGATGAGGTGGAAAGCGATCAGTCAGCGGTTGGCCGGCTGGTTGAAGCGCTGCACCGGATCAACGCCGACCTGGCAGTGCCCAGCCCGCGCGATTACGGGATCGACCCGGCCCGGTGGGACAGCCTGCTGCCGCTGATGGCCGAACAGGCCCTTGCATCCGGTTCGCCCGCCAACAACCCGCGCGTGCCCGATACGGATGAGATTGTCGCGCTCTATCGGCAGGCCTGGGCCTAGCGCTTACGGCGATAGCTGCCCGGCGCCATCCCCTCCCGACGCTTGAACGCCCGGGAAAAGGCCGAGACATCTGAATAGCCCAGCAGATAGGCAATCTCCTTGAGCGAGGCCCGGCCCTGTTCAAGATACCCCTGCGCAAAGCGGTGTCGCAGCGCGGCGTGCAGCGCCTCAAACGTCTGCCCTTCGGCCCGTAGCGCTCGGTAAAGCCCCTGCCCGCTGTAGCCGAGCCCACGGGCTACGCTTTCAGCCGAGACGGTGCCGGTATGCAGCAATGGCACCAGCGCGCGTTCGACCTGGCCGCTGACCGTGCGGCTGGCGTCGAGCTGCGCCAGCAGGCGATCCGCGTCCGCGCAGAACAGGCCGAAGGCATAGCGCGGGTAAAGCGCGATCCGGTATTCCTGCCATTCCTGACTGACCCGCAGTGCGTTGCGGGCAGCACCGAAGCGAACCGGCACGCGCAGCGCCCGTTCAAGTTCAACCCCGGTGCCGCGATCCTGATGGGTGACTTCGGCCAGGCTGGCATAGGGCGTTTCGCCGAATTGGCGGGTACCCACGACCATTCGCACCAGCGTCGATTCGGTCAGTTCGGGGAATGGCGGCTCGTCGATCCGGCAATCGGTCAGCCACAGACCATCGGGTTCATGGCTCAGGATAAATCGATTGCCGCCGCGCACCGCCAGGTCAGTCACCAGCCGCCCGAAGCGGTTGAGCTGGTCAAGCGCATCGCGCATCGTTTCCGAAGCATAGCCGATCAGACCGACGATCGATAGGTCGGCGAAATTGGTCTGTTCAGCGAAATAGATTGCCAGCGCGGGATCCCCGCATTGCCGCGCCGCTTCGCGCAGCATTGCGGCATAACGATCGAGCGCAATCCGGCGGTTGGGATCGGGGTCGTTGATTCCTGCCATTCCGACCATGGCGAACAGACTCTCCCGATCGGCGCCGTGCGCAGCGGCGAATTCGATCAGTCCCAGAACCATCCCGGCCGCCACCGACTGGCGGATTGGTGCTGCCTCAGAGATAAAGGAATTGTCGGCCAAGGTCATTTTCACCAACTGTGTTATCGAGATAACACGCGCTCGGCAAGCGTCACTAAAGCTCGTTTCAAATTTCCCGGTAACGCCTTTGCCTAGACCGGCTCAAGCGGCTCATGCGCCAGCGGCATCGATTCCAGCTCGATCGCATCGCCCACCTGCACTTCCCCGCCGGTGATGACCACGGCCATGACCCCGGCCTTGCGGATCAGGCTGCCATCGGAGGCGGTGTCGAGCGTTGCCGCCATCAAGCCCCTAGCCAGCCCGTCGATCTGCTTGCACGGATTGCGCAGGCCGGTGATCTCGATCAGCGCGTCCGCTCCCAACCGCAGCCGCGTACCGCACGACAGGCCAAGCAGGTCGATCCCGCGCGTGGTCACGTTTTCACCCAACTGGGCTGGTGCAACTACAAAGCCTTTGCTGGCCAGTTCATCGAACAGTTCGGCCTGAATCAAGTGAACCTGCCGCAAGTTGGCCGCATTGGGGTTCTTGGCCACGCGCGAGCGGTGCTGAACAAGCTGGCCGGCGTGGGCATCGCCCTGCACGCCCCGCCCCGCGATCAGCACGATGCTATCGCACGGCAGCTTTGAAAAGCGATGTTCGCCATCGCAAGCGAGGCCGATGATCATGGGGTGCATGGGTTGCAGGCTATGGATCGCGCGCCGATACCGCAAGCCCCTCGACAGCGGTCAATCAGTCTCATAGGAAAACCTGTCACGTCATAAACAGGGATACCCAAGAGAGATGCCGCTGCCCGCCCCGTTCGATCGCCTGCGCCTGCCTGTCATCGCTTCGCCGCTGTTCATCATTTCTGTGCCCGACCTGGTCATCGCCCAGTGCAAGGCCGGGATCATCGGCAGCTTCCCGGCGCTCAACGCCCGGCCCTCGGGCGTGCTCGACGAATGGCTGCACCGGATTACCGAGGAACTGGCCGCGCACAACCGCGACAATCCCGATCGTCCCGCGGCGCCCTATGCCGTGAACCAGATCGTTCACAAATCGAACAACCGGCTGGAAGAAGACATGGAGGTCTGCGCCAAATGGCAGGTGCCGATGACCATCACCTCGCTGGGCGCGCGTGAGGATATCAACCAGGCGGTTCATGCCTGGGGCGGGATCGTGATGCACGATGTCATCAACGATCGCTTCGCCCGCAAGGCGATCGAAAAGGGGGCTGACGGCCTGATTCCCGTGGCGGCCGGTGCCGGCGGCCATGCAGGCGTGCTTTCACCCTTCGCTCTGATGCAGGAAATCCGCCAATGGTTTGACGGGCTGGTGGCGCTCTCGGGCTCGATCGCCTGCGGCCGCTCGATCCTGGCGGCACAGGCGATGGGGGCCGATTTCGCCTATATCGGCAGCCCCTGGATCGCAACCAAGGAAGCCAATGCCCAGCAGGGCTACAAGGACGCCATCGTGGCCGGCAAGGCCGACGATATCGTCTATTCGAACCTGTTCACCGGGGTCCACGGCAACTACCTGCGGCCCTCGATCGTGGCGGCCGGGCTTGATCCCGACAACCTGCCCCAAAGCGATCCCAGCAAGATGAATTTCGGTTCGGGCGGCAACACCGAAGCCAAGGCTTGGAAGGACATCTGGGGCTCGGGCCAGGGCATCGGCGCGGTTGACGCGGTTGACAGCGTGGCCGACCGGGTCAGCAAGCTGGAAGCCGAATATGACCAGGCCCGCACCGAACTGGCCGCCAAGGCCCGGATGGCGCTGGACTAGCGTCAGGACCTAAGGTTGTTGCTGATCGGTGGCCTGCCACAATGTGGCGGCCATCGCGTCAAGCTCGCTGAAGTCCAGCCCCTGCCCCAGAGGGTCGCGGCGGTTCAGCCGCAGCCGGCGTTGCTGGTCAAGCAACCGGCGGCGCAGTGCGCGCTGCAACAGCTCGAGCCGCTGGTAAGCCTCAACCAGGGCCACTTCGGGTGCGCGCAGGCGCATGGTTGACCAGCTTGCCTCGATCTGGCCGACGCGTTCGATCACCATCGTGTTGTAATCGCGGTGCGGGCCGCGATGCAGCGGAAGGCCGATCCTGACCGCCGCCGCGTCGTTGGCGGGCAGCAGCAGGCCGTTGCGGCGGAAGTCATCGAAATCGACCTGTTCGCGCCCCAGGGCACGCAGCAGCGGACCAAAGCAGGCGCGGGTCAGAACTTGGCGCGGCAGGATGTGATGACGCTGCAAGCCAGGCTCATACCCCGGGGTATCGCGCCGGTTGACCGAGCGGAAAGAAAGGCGGGTGCGGTGCGGGGCCAGCAGGTTGAACCCTGCACTGGTCAATCCGGCCAAACCGCACCCCCAAGGCTCACGCCACCAATCTCACAATCCCGCCTTCATCGCCGCAAGGTTACCCGCAATTGCCGCCCGCCGCCGATCGGCACGACGTCGATCGCTTCTCCTTCAGGACCGGTGAATTCGTGTGGACCGGCAAGCGGTTCAACCTCAATCAAGGCATGGATCAATCGAACCGCAATCCGCGCGGCGTCGGCCGGGGCCAGCTTGCGATCGGGGGCGAACAGCAGCTCCTGCCCGGTGATCAGATCCATCCCCACCGTTTCGATCGAGCCATCAGGGTTGCGCTGAAGCGAGGTCAGGCCCAGCGCCGGAAAGGGTCCGCCCGCCAGCCAGCCGGAAACGACCTTGCGAAAATAGCCTGCCGGCATCCAGCAGCGTGCCGGGTTCCAGGCGACCGCCACCACATCGGGCAGACCGGCCAAGGTTGCGCCGATCCCCGATAGCACCTTGAGCACCGGAATCATCCCGGCAGCTTCGGCTAGGTGCGGCCCGGGAGTCAGCGAAATCGCCTCCCCCTGCGGCTTGGCCTCAAGCCCCAGCAAAGCGTCATGGGCCGGCATCGGCTCGCCCGGGGCCGGGGCAAGTCCGCGGCAATCGAATGTCAGCCCGGCCGCCAGCAATTCCAGCCAACCGGCTTCAGGATCGGGCAAGTGGCTGGCAATGAATCGCGTCCCGATCGGTTCACCGTCTGCCAGCAACAGCATGGTCCCGCGATCCGGCCGCTTGCCTGCTGAAAATGCGAGCGTGAGGATCGCATCGCCTGCCGGCACGTTCAGGGCATCTGGTGATGCGATGACCGATCCCCCCGATCAATGGAATTTGCTTGCGGCGCTTTCTCTGGCACCTTTTCTGGGGAATAGTCGAGTCCTGCTCAAGCAAATAGTTCCAAATCGGACACGATTTGGCGCGCCACATTCAGAAGATACCCTGTTCAATCCCTTCGCCAAGTGCCGCCCCCAGATCACGGCATTGCTCCACTATTTGCGATGGCAGTGCCTTTTCTGCGGCGATCTGTGCGGGTGTCTGCGCGCCCAGCATGGCAATCAACGGATCGGCCACGCGGCGCAGGCGCCAGCCGGTGACGATCCGGTCCAACTGCGCCTGCGCGCCGCGACCGTCGCTGCCTGCGGCGATCATGCTGGCATAGGGCCGCCCTTCGATCAGGCCCAGCAGCGGGTAATAGCAGCGCTCGAACAGGTCCTTCATCGTCCCGCTCATGCTGCCAAGGTTTTCCGGGCAGGCGAACAGGTAACCGCCCGCCGCCAGCAGGTCGTCCGGTCCAGCTTTGATTGCCGGCAGGATCCGGGCCTTGCCCGCAGCGCCGACAAAGGCAGCTTCGGCCATCGCCCGGCTGGCGCCGGTGCGGCTGTGCCACAGGATCAGCAGCACCGGTCAGCGCGGTTCAGCAACCGCCCTTGATCACCCCGCCCAGAATCCCGCCAATGCCCTTCTTGCACTTCTTTTCCTGCTGCTGTTCGCCCGGCTGGCCCTGCATGCCGGCCATTCCGGGCATGTCCATCCAGCTGGTCATCGAACGATGCCGCACTCGCGCGGTCCAGACAAGGTTCCACGCGGCCTTGGGATCGGCGGGGCGCGGCGGATAGGAGAAATTCTCTTCCGGCCCGAACGCAGTCAGCATGCCCATTCGGAAGTCGGGCCCGGCCTTTCGCACTTCAACCGGGATCGTGCAGCTGGTGGTGGCCGGCGCCATCACCGTGCGATCCTTGACCAGCGCCGCGACCTGCCCGGGGCTGAGCCAGTCCGACAGGCCGCCGCCGAACTGCCGGCTGGCGCTGCTGGTCCACATCACCATATCACCCATCTGCCCGCCCGGCCCCTGCTTGCCGCCGAACATGAAGGCGAGATAGCCAGTGGCACCGGGAACCGAATTCCAGCTCAGCAAAGCCGAGCCGCTGGCGTTTTCAGCGTTGGTCGCGCGCAGCGGAGCCATGAAATCCTGCGTCAGGTTGAAGGCGATTTCGGGGGAGTAATTGCCCGCCACGCGGTGCGCGCCGATCAGCGAACTGTCCGGCTTGACGAATTTGTGGTCTTCGGCCGGCCAGCGCCCGAAGGTCTTGCTGTTGGTCAGGCTGGGGCCCCAGTCGCGGATGATCGTGCTGGTCCATAGCCCCGGCGGCATCTGGCCGGCTGCGATCTTGGACAGGTCGATTACAACCGGCTGCCCCTTGGGTGCACGTTCACCGCAGCCCCAGAAGATCAGGATTCGCCCGGTCGGCTTCTGCGGCAATTCGTCAGCCCCGCCCTTTTCCTGGACCGGGGTGGCCAGCGCGACTGATTTGCCCAGCTTGGCAACCGGAGGCATGAAGTGGTCGGCCTTGGGTCCGCCCTTGGCCGGAGCCTGGCTGGAACCCAGACGCAGATAGAGTTCCTTCTGCACGCGGTCTCCGCCGCCGCCGCCCAGCATGCCCAGCGCACCGCCCATGCCGCCGCCCATCGCCATCATCCCCGAGACCGTACCCGCACGCATATCATAGCGCGCTACCGGTCCACTGGTGGGTGCCCGCTGCGCCAGCAAGGGCCAGGCCGCCAGGGTCACCACCCCGGCCCCGGCAAGCACCGCCATTTTGCGATTGATAGCCATGATCGATCCCCTCTTTCCTGTTGCAACGCAGCCTAGTGGATTCGATCGGCAGATCATTGTCATTTATCGACATCAAATTTGCCGCAAAGTTCCTGGCGGGCTAACAGGCAGGCGATGAGCACCGCCCCGCAATCGATCCTTGGCCTTGACCGTTCGCTTTCGGGCCGCACCTGGCGCTGGCGGGGCGGCAACATGGACCTGGGCAACGGATCGAGCCTGGATCACGATGTCGTCACCCAACTGCTGCTTTCGCGCGGGGTGGCGCCCGATGATGTGGAGCGCCACCGCAACCCCACGCTGCGCAGCTTCCTGCCCGATCCGTCCGAATTCCGCGATATGGACGCCGCAGCCGAACGGCTGGCCCAGGCTGTGCTGACCAATGAGACGGTGACCGTCTATGGCGATTACGATGTCGATGGCGCGACCAGCGCCGCGCTGCTGATCCGCCTGCTGCGCGATCTGGGACACCAGGCGCGCTATTACATCCCCGACCGGCTGCTCGAGGGCTATGGCCCGTCGGGAGAGGCGCTGGTGCGGATCGCGGGCGAAGGGTCGAGCCTGATCGTCACCGTCGATTGCGGGGCCATGGCCCACCAGGCACTGGAGATGGCGCACGCAGCCGGGGTCGATGTGGTGGTAGTCGATCACCACAAATGCTCGGCCGAGCTCCCCCGCGCCACCGCTCTCGTCAACCCCAACCGGCTTGACGAGAGCGACCTTGCCGCCGCCCATGGTCATCTCGCCGCAGTCGGCGTGGCCTTTCTGCTGGGCATCGCCACGGTGCGCGTACTGCGCCAACGCGGCTTTTTCGAAACCCGGCGTGAGCCTGACCTGTTCGCGCTGCTTGATCTGGTGGCACTGGGCACGGTGGCCGATGTCGCTGCCTTGCACGGCCTCAACCGCGCCTTCGTGGCGCAGGGGCTGAAAGTCATGGCCAGGCGCGAGGGCGTGGGCATGTCGGCACTGATCGATGCCAGCCGCCTCAACCGTGCGCCCAGCTGCAGCGACCTGGGCTTTGCCCTGGGCCCGCGGATCAATGCCGGCGGGCGTGTGGGCGAAGCGACGCTGGGGGTGCGGCTGCTGACCACCGAAGATCCGGACGAGGCCCGCGCGATCGCCGCGCAGCTTTCGCAGCTCAACGAGGAACGCCGCGCGATCGAGGCGGCGGTCCAGGAAATGGCCGAGGCGCAGATCGACGCGCAGCACAACCGCGCGGTGCTGACCCTGGCCGGACCGGGCTGGCATCCCGGCGTGATCGGGATCGTCGCCGGACGGATCAAGGAAAAGACCGGCAAGCCGACGCTGGTCGTCGCGCTCGATGCCGATGAACAGGGCAACGGCAAAGGCTCAGGCCGCTCGATCGCCGGGGTTGACCTGGGCGCCGCGATCATCGCCGCGCGCGAGGCCGGGCTGCTGCTGGCCGGCGGCGGCCACGCCATGGCGGCCGGGCTGACCGTGGCGCCGGGCGGGATCGACCGGCTGGGTGATTGGCTTGACGAGAAGCTGAGCCGCACCGTCGGCGAGGCTATGACCGGGCAATCGCTGGCGCTCGACCTCGCGCTGGCCCCGGGCGGGCTGGTTCCCTCGCTGGTCGAAACGCTGGAAAGCGCCGGTCCCTATGGCATGGGCTGGCCGGGTCCGCGCCTGGCCGTAGGACCGGTGCGGATGGTCAAGGCCGATCTGGTCGGCACCGATCACGTCCGGCTGATCGTGCGCGGCGATGATGGCGCCAGTTTCAAGGCGATCGCTTTTCGGGCTGCCAGCACCGAAATGGGTCAGGCACTGCTGCGCGCCACCCACCACCGCCGGCTGTGGCTGGCGGGCCGCGCCAAGATCGACGATTGGGCCAGCCGCCCCCAGGCCGAACTGCATGTCGAAGACGCCGCTTTCGCCGATTGAAACATTCTTTCCCTAGCCCCTTGACCGTTCTGACGCGCGCCCTTAAAGGCGCACCCCTGCCCACCGCGCAGCCGGTGTGGCCCGTTCGTCCAGTGGTTAGGACGCGGCCCTTTCACGGCTGAAACACGGGTTCGAATCCCGTACGGGTCACCATCCAGCGCACGGTGGGCATTTTGATTCCTCCCGCAACGGTAACTCCACGCTGAAACATTTGGCAGGCAGCCTGCCGCCATCTATTGAGCGCCAGACCGATGCCCGCCAAACGCACCCTGCCCCTGTCCGGAATCCTGCTGGCGCTGATCGCCGGAGCCGGCATGCTGCTGGCCGGTGCCAGCCTGTGGCTGTCTGCAGCCGTGGTGGTGCTGTGGCTGGGCTCGCTGTGGCTGGTAACGCCCGAACCCGAAATTCAGCCCGAGAAAGTCGATGTGGCGGCGGCGCGCAGCGATGCGATCCACGATGCGATCGAACCGATCGGTCAGCCCTTGCTGTTGCTTGATGGCAACCGGATCGTCGAGGCGAACCAGGCCGCGCGCGCCGCGCTGGGCGAACATGTGCTGGGCCAGGATGCGCGAATCGCGCTGCGCCATCCCGATGCGATGAAGCTGCTGGACCTGGGAGATGGCGATAGCGTTTCGATCCCCGGCTTCACCGGCGGGCGCAGCCTGTGGCAACTAACCCGCCGCAACGTGGCCGACGGGCGCTGGATGATCGAACTGGTCGATCGCACGGCAGAAGCCGACATGAGCAAGGCGCATACCGATTTCGTCGCCAATGCCAGCCACGAACTGCGCACACCGCTCGCCGCGATCATCGGCTATGCCGAAACGCTGGGCGATCCCGATGCGCCGACCGATGCCGAAACCACGCAGCGCTTCAATGGCATCATACAGCGCGAAGCCGCGCGGATGCTGAGCCTGGTCGAAGACCTGATGACGCTGAGCCATGTCGAGGCTGAAAAGCACGACCGGCCGAGCGAACCGCTTGATCTGGGCCAGCTCGCAGCGCGCGTGGTGGGTGAGGTTTCAAGCCTCAAGGGCAAGGAACGGGTTGAGCTGGCGGTAGCCGAACCGGGCCTGATCGTGCTGGGTGATGCCGGCCAGCTTGAGCAATTGCTGCGCAACCTGATCGACAACGCCTTGAAATACGGCGGCGCCGACACCCCGGTCAGCGTTGCAGTCAGCCACCAGGGTGATGCGTCGGCACGGCTGGCGGTGGCCGATCAGGGCCCGGGCATCGCGCCCGAACACCTGCCGCACCTGACTCGCCGGTTCTATCGTACCGATCCTGGCCGCAGCCGTGCCTCTGGCGGGACCGGACTGGGGCTGGCAATCGTCAAGCACATCGTCGAGCGTCACCAGGGCGAGATCGAGTTCGCCAGCACCCTTGGGGAAGGCACGACCGTAACGGTCACCCTCCCCCTGCCCAAGTCCTGATCAGAACGACAGCGACAGACCGCTGGTCAGCACATGGTCGCCATTGTCGGTACCATGCGCTGCAAAGGTGTGCTGGTTCAGATAGCCCACTTCGACCGTGATCTGCTTGGTGATGGGCATAGAAACCGAGATCGAATTGCGCATCCGGTCCAGTCCGTCATTGCCCTGGAACGCGGTGTTGTTGAAATTGATGAAAGTCTCGTTGGCGATCGACAGGTTGACCTTGCCGGCCAGCGGCATGCTGGCCTTGACCTGCGGACGCAGCCGCCAGGCGGTGCCCGGCAGGCCTTCGCGCCAACGCTCTTCCAGCCGCAGCCGGCCGCTCAGCTTGACCTTGCCCAGCTTGGCGAAGTTATCGAAGCTGACCTGCTGGCGCGCCCGGTGTTCGCGGCGGGTGAAATTGCCGTGGCTGTATTGCGGATCAAAGGTGTAACCCAGCCACAGCGTGACCACCTTGTTGACCTTCTTGCCAACGCTGAGCGTGTTTTCAAGTTCATAGAAGCCCTTGGCCTCGCCTGAGCGGAACACGGTCTCGTTCTGGATCTTGAAGCCATCGGGCAAGGCCACGTTGAGCGTGGCGGTCTGCCAGTACTGGGTATCTTCGCTGGCCATTGCCGGGTTGGCGGCACCGCACAAGGCGGCAAGGGCAATCGCTTTGGTCAGGGTGCGCATTACTATAGGTTCCTCGGCAGGCGCTTGAGTCGCGGTCCTGCTATGACGGTTGTGTGACACATTCGTGACGCTTCATGTCAGGTCCCGGACACGGTCCTGTCACAGCCGCTTGCCAGCAATGTGTCATGCAACTGTCACACAAGGTCGCCACTTGGCCATGCAGATAACGCCAACGGAGCGATTCGCATGACCAGGAAATCCATTCTCGCCTTTACCTCGGCTATTGCCGCCAGCGCCATGCTCGCGGCCTGCGGCGGAGGCCAGGGTGCCTCGCGCGATCAGGTTCGCGCGGTCGGCTCGTCCACCGTCTATCCCTTTGCCAAGGCGATCGCGGATTCGCTCGCCAAGTCGAACGCGGCGATCAAATCGCCGATCGTCGAATCGACCGGCACCGGTGCGGGCATGAAGCTGTTCTGCGCCGGCGTGGGCGCGCAGCATCCCGACATCGAAAACGCCTCGCGCCGGATGAAGAAGAGCGAGTTTGACGACTGCGTGAAGAACGGCGTCGACAAGATTGTCGAAGTCCAGGTCGGCCTTGACGGCGTGGCCTTCGCCGAGGCCAAGGGCGGCCTTGGCCTCAAGCTGACGCCTGAAGACGTTTACAAGGCGCTGGCCGCCAACCCCTATGGCAAGCCCAACACCGCGAAGACCTGGAAGGACGTCAACCCGGCGTTCCCGGCCGAACCGATCCTGGTCTATGGTCCGCCCAGCACCTCGGGCACGCGCGACGCGCTGAAGGAGCTGATCCTGACCAAGGGCTGCGACGCCAATCCGGCGATGAAGGCGCTGAAGGACAGCGACAAGGAAGCCCACGAAAAGACCTGCGGCGAAGTGCGCAATGACGGCGCCTATGTCGATTCGGGTGAGAACGACAACCTGATCGTCCAGAAGCTGGAAGCCAATCCCAAGGCGGTCGGCGTGTTCGGCTTCTCCTACCTTGAAGAAAACTCGGACAAGCTGATGGGCCTGACCATGAACGGGGTCGAACCGACCTATGCCAGCATCTCGGATTTCAGCTATCCGGGCGCCCGTCCGCTCTACATCTATGTCAAGGCCGCGCACCTCGATGCGATCAAGGGTCTGCGCGAATTCGTGGCCGAATGGGCCAAGAACTGGGGCAAGGGCGGCCTGCTCGCCAAGCAGGGCATGGTCGTCGCTCCTGACGATGTGCAGGCCAGGAATGCTAAGGTTGCCGGCGAATTCTCACTGCTCAATGGCACCGAACTGAAGTAAGACCTCCCCGATGTCGCCAGTCATTCCGATATTGCTAGCGCTTGCGCTCGGCCTGATCGGCTGGCTGGCGGCGCGTGGGCGGGCCTGGACCTTGCGCCGCGAGGCGCGCGGTCAGGGCCGCGATCTGCATTCGCTGCCCACCTATCATGCCTGGTACGTCGCGCTGTGGATCCTGGTTCCGGCGCTGCTGTTCGCGCTTACCTGGGCCTCGCTCAGCCCGGCGCTGGTGCTGCAACAGGTGCTGGCCGATCCGGCGGCGGCCAGCCTGCCGGCCTTCGGATTCCAGCGCGAGACGATCCTGGCCGAAGCCCAGGCGCTGGCTGGCGGCTCAAGCGACGCGGTGTTCAATCAGCAGGCCCGCGGCCTGATCGAACCCTTCCGCACGGCGATGCAGCACTATGCGGTGATTGGCACGCTGATCACCCTGCTGCTTGGCTTTGCTGGCGGCGCTTTCGCGTTCCTGCGGGTCCGTCCGGATTTTACTGCGCGGACCAGCGTGGAGCGCGCGGTGATGGGCGGGCTGCTGCTCGCCTCATTGGCGGCGATCTTCACCACCGCCGGGATCGTCGGTTCGCTGGTGTTCGAAACCTGGCGCTTCTTCCAGTTCGTCAGCCCGGCTGACTTCCTGCTGGGCACCCACTGGGGACCGGACTCGATGGCTGCGCCCACCCAGGGTGTCGAAACCAACTATGGCGCTCTGCCGCTGTTCTGGGGCACGGCTTTCGTCGGCGCGGTGATTGCCATGCTGGTGGCGATCCCGCTGGGCATGATGAGCGCGATTTTCCTGACCCAGTATGCCAGCCCCACATTGCGCCGCTGGATGAAGCCGATCCTTGAGATCCTGGCCGGGGTACCGACCGTGGTTTATGGCTACTTTGCCGCGCTGACGGTTGCCCCGCTGATCCGCGATTTCGGCCACGCCATCGGCATTTCCAGTGCTTCGAGCGAAAGCGTGCTCGCCGCTGGTCTGGTGATGGGGATCATGATCATTCCCTTCGTCTCCTCGATGGCGGATGACAGCATTGCCGCCGTCCCCCAGGCGATGCGCGATGGCAGCCTGGCGATGGGCGCGACCAAAAGCGAGACGATCCGCAAGGTCCTGCTCCCCGCCGCCCTGCCCGGGATCGTCGCCGGGATCATGCTGGCGGTCAGCCGCGCGATCGGCGAGACGATGATCGTGGTCATGGCCGCCGGTGCCACCGCGCGGCTTACCGCCAACCCGTTCGAATCGATGACCACCGTCACCTACCAGATCGTCGCCATGCTGACCGGCGAAGGCAGCTTTGACCATCCGGCAACGCTGTCCGCCTTCGCGCTGGGCATGGTGCTGTTCGTGGTCACCCTCACCCTCAATTTCATCGCGCTGCGCGTGGTGAAGCGGTTCCGCGAAGCTTATGAGTGATTTGACCCCCCAAGCCCGCAGCCAGCGGATTGCCGCGCGGCTGGCCAAACGCCACGCGTCCGAACGCCGGTTCCGCGCGCTGGGTTTCCTTGCCGTGGCTCTCTCCGCGCTGGTGCTGGCCTTTCTGCTGGTGACCATGACCGCCAATGCGATCGGCGGGTTCAAACGCGCCGAGCTGAGCTTCCCGGTCGATCTGGCCGGCGGCATGCTGCAGGTCGATCCCGCACAGCTTGAGAGCGAAGATCCGGTTCGCGCACTCGAAGGCGCAGGCCTGCGCGATGTGGTCCAGTTCGCCGCCTCGAAGGCGCTGGGCGACAAGGCCGCGGCCGAGCTGGACAGCGAAGCCTGGCGCGAAGTTGCCCGCCAGATCGCCTCCGACCCGGCCTTGCTCAACACCAGCTTCGAGGTCTCGCTGGCCGCCAGTGACGACCTTGCCGCCGGGCTGCGCGGCGAAGGCAACCCACAGTCAATCGCACTGGCCAGCCAATTGGCCGCAAAGGGCCAGCTGGCCACCCGGTTCGACCCCGGTTTCCTGTCGCGCTCTGACGCTACCAGCCCGCAGGCGGTGGGGATCTGGGGTGCGCTCAAGGGATCGATGCTGACCATGCTGGTCACGCTCGCACTGGCCTTCCCGATCGGCGTCTTCGCAGCGGTCTATCTCGAGGAATTCGCCCCCCGCAACCGCTGGACCGACCTGATCGAGGTTTCGATCAACAACCTGGCGGCGGTCCCCTCGATCATCTTCGGGCTGCTTGGCCTGGCGCTGTTCCTCAGCATCTTCCCCTACTGGCGTTCGGCTCCGTTGATCGGGGGTATGACCCTGGCGCTGATGACCATGCCAGTGATCGTCATTTCCGGGCGCAACGCAATCAAGGCGGTTCCGCCCTCGATCCGCGATGCCGCGCTGGCGGTCGGCGCCAGCAGGGTCCAGACCGTGTTCCACCACGTCCTGCCATTGGCGCTGCCCGGGATCCTGACCGGCACGATCATCGGCATGGCCCGCGCGCTGGGTGAAACCGCGCCGCTGCTGATGATCGGGATGAAGGCCTTCGTCGCCACGCCGCCCGACGGCTTTACCTCACCCAGCTCGGTGCTGCCGGTGCAGATCTTCCTGTGGTCGGACGAAATCGACCGCGGCTTTGTTGAACGCACTTCGGCCGCAATCATCGTGCTGCTGCTGTTCCTGCTGGCGATGAATTCGATCGCCATCTACCTTCGCAACCGTTTCGAGAACCGCTGGTAATGACCACCTTTCATGATCTTGACCCGATCGAAGCGCGGATTTCCGCGCAGGACGTATCGGTATTCTATGGCGACAAGCGCGCGATCGATCAGGTGTCGATCGATATCGGCGCCGATTACGTCACCGCCTTCATCGGCCCCTCGGGCTGCGGCAAATCGACCTTCCTGCGCACGCTCAACCGGATGAATGACACCATTCCCGGCGCCCGCGTCGAAGGCGAAATCAAGCTTGATGGCGAAGACATCTACAAGAGCGGGATGGACGTGGTGCAGTTGCGCGCGCGCGTTGGCATGGTGTTCCAGAAACCCAACCCCTTCCCCAAGTCGATCTTCGAAAACGTCGCCTATGGCCCCCGGATCCACGGGCTGACCACCAGCAAGGCCGAGCTTGACGAAGTGGTCGAGCGCAGCCTGAAGCGCGCCGGCCTGTGGGACGAAGTCAAGGACCGCCTGGCCGACAGCGGCACCGCCTTGTCCGGAGGTCAGCAGCAGCGTCTGTGTATCGCTCGGGCGATTGCGGTCGAACCCGAAGTGATCCTGATGGACGAGCCGTGCTCGGCGCTGGACCCGATCGCAACCGCCAAGATCGAGGAACTGATCGCCGAACTGCGCGGGCGCTATGCGATCGTCATCGTCACCCATTCGATGCAGCAGGCCGCGCGCGTCTCACAGCGCACCGCCTTCTTCCACCTCGGCAAGGTGGTCGAATACGGCAAGACTTCGGATATCTTCACCAACCCGCGTGAAGAACGGACAAAAGACTACATCACCGGACGTTACGGTTGAGGGGTCTGTCCTATGGGATATCATACACCATGATTGCTTTGGAAAGCTTGCTGGGTAGGAGCGACGCGCAGCGCGGGCTTTATGCCCCGTGCAAGCGGAGGGACGCCCTCCAGCGAGCTTTCCAAAGCAACCCCTTCGGGGCGGGCCGAAATTGGCCCATCGCTACGTTGCTCGTCGGGCACGATGTCCCGCATCGCGCCTCTCCTCACGCCTTGCGCTGGGCCAATTTCGGCTCCGTCATGGCGTATGATATCCCATAGGACAGACCCCACATGGCACATGAACACACCGTCAAGGCCTTTGACGAAGACATCACCAAGCTGCGCGGGCTGATCGCCGAAATGGGCGGGCTGGCCGAAGTTTCGATGAGCGAAGCGATGGAAGCGCTGGTCAAGGGCAACCTCGACCTGGCCAGGCAAGTGATCGACCGGGACAAGAAGATCGACGCACTGGAAGCCGAAGTCGATCGGCTGGCGGTGCGGATCATTGCCCTGCGTGCGCCGATGGCGGACGACCTGCGCGAGGTTATCGCGGCGCTCAAGATCGCCGGGGTGGTTGAGCGGATCGGCGACTATTCGAAGAACATCGCCAAGAGCGCCGACAAGATCGAACAGCGCAAAAAGTTCGAGCCGCTGACCCTGGTTCCCGCCATGGCTGATGTGGCCCGCGGCATGGTCCACGACGTGCTGACAGCCTATGCCGCCCGCGATCCGGTGCTGGCCCGGGCGGTCGTCGAACGCGACGAGATGGTCGATGCGTTTTACGAATCGCTGTTCCGCAACCTTGTCAGCCACATGATGGAGAACCCGGCAACCATCTCCAGCGCCGCGCAGCTCTTGTTCGTCGCCCGCAATATCGAACGGATCGGCGATCACGCCACCAACGTCGCCGAAATGGTCTATTACGCCGCCACCGGCGAGTACCTGACCGACAAGGAAGACAAGGGCTAGCCATGACCGCCCCCAGCCTGCTGCTGGTCGAAGATGACCCGGCACTCGCCGAATTGCTCGAATTCCGCTTCAAGGGCGAAGGCTACAAGGTCACCGTCACTGCCGATGGCGACGAGGCGCTGCTGCTCGCGCAAGAGCAGGTGCCTGACCTGGTCGTGCTCGACTGGATGATCGAAGGGACCAGCGGGATCGAGGTCTGCCGCCGTCTGCGCAAGGACAAGGCCACCGCGCATGTCCCGATCCTGATGCTGACTGCGCGCGGGGCTGAGGAAGACAAGGTGCGCGGGCTCGACATCGGCGCCGACGATTACATGACCAAGCCCTTCTCCCCGCGCGAGCTGCTGGCCCGGGTCAAGGCGATCCTGCGCCGGATCCGTCCGGCACTGGCCGGCGAGATGCTGACCGTGGGTGATCTGTCGCTCGATCCGGTGGCACACCGGGTCACCCGGCGCGGCCAGGTGCTCTCGCTGGGGCCAACCGAATTCCGCCTGCTGCGCCACTTCATGGAGCATCCGGGCCGGGTGTTCAGCCGCGGCCAGCTGCTCGACGCGGTCTGGGGCAACGAGAGCGAGATCGAATTGCGCACCGTCGATGTTCACATCCGCCGTCTGCGCAAGGGCATCGAAGTGGAAGGCGCGCCCGATCCGGTGCGGACGGTGCGGTCAGCAGGGTATTCGCTCGAAGGCGTCTAGCGCGGCTTGCCCGCCAGCAGCCCCTGCAGCCAGCGGATCACCTGCGCCTGCAGCATCACCCGCTTGTCCGACCATGAGTGATCGGTGGCGACATGGATCATGGTAACCCGCTTGCCGCCAGCCGCGCGCACGGCGGCGCCCAGCTTGTCGGTGCCGGGGGCCAGGCCATCATCGCTGCTGAGGATCAGCAGACTTTTCTTCGCCAGCCCCGGCGCCATCGGCATGAAGTTGTTGGCATCGCTGTTCGCGATCAGTTCGTCGGCCATGCGTTCGGGCGAGGTATCGGCCAGCGTTTCGGAATTGCCGGCCGAGCGTTTGATCACTTCGGCGCGGTCCATCTTGCCCAGCATGCCCATGTTGGCGGCCGAGATCAGCCCGGCACCCAGCAGGCCATCGTCCTGCCCGGCAACCATCGCGGTCACCCAGCCGCCCATCGAATGGCCCATGATCGCCATGCGCCGGGTATCGACGCCCAGCCGCGCGGCATTGGCAGGATCGCGCAGGAAGGTCAGCACCGCGCGGGCATCCTCGGGGTTCTGGGCGAAGCGGAATGAACCCGGGCTGCCCCACGATCCGCGATAGTTGAAGGTCACCACATTCCACCCGGCGCGGCGCACCGCCTGGGCCAGATCGAGGTTCTTCTCGTTCCCCGGCCAGCCGTGGCACAGCACCAGCGTGGGATGCGGCCCGGCCCCGCTGGCAAGATAGGCCACGCCGTTGATCTCCACCCCGCCGCTGGGAATGTGCAGCACCTCCATCCGCGCCGGATGCGCCTTGTCGGGCGCGGGATCGGTATAGACCGCAGCGGGGACCGTCATCGGCTTGACGGGCTTTACGGGCCTGGCCGCCTGGGCCGGCAAGGCCAGCATGGCGGCGGCGGACAGGATCAGGATGGTTGCGCGCATCGGTTCTCTCCCCTTTGCGCGGCAGGCTAACGCACAGTTCAATGAAAGTCTCGCGACTTCGGGATCACCCGCGCATCGCGGGGATGCCCGCCCCGGCTGCCCTGATTGGGCCGCAAGACATGGTCCGCGCGGTCAACGTGGTGTGGCAACAGGTCGTCCGACAGCGCGTGGAGCGCCGCCGTCGCATCGGTCAGCTGCTGGGCGATCACATGGATCACCCCGTCGTCCTGCTCGACCCGGCCGCGTACCTCGAGCAGGCGGGCGCCCATGATCACCTTGCGCTGCTTTTCCATCACATCGGGCCAGACGACCACGTTGGCCACCCCGCTCTCGTCCTCGATGGTGATGAAGCAGACCCCCTTGGCGCTGCCGGGGCGCTGGCGGATCAGCACCACGCCGGCGACCTGCACCGGGCGCGATGAGCTGTGGCGGGCCAGTTCCTCCGCGCGGATGAACCCGCGATCGCCCAGCGAAGCACGCAGGAAGGCAAGCGGGTGGGCCTTCAGGCTGAGCCGCTGGGTCTGGTAATCGGCCACCACTTCCTCGGATAGCGGCATGGCTGGCAGCCGCGTGGCGGTGCGCTCCGTCCCCTCGTCACGCGCCTGTGCGGCGGCGAACAGCGGCAGGTCGGGCGCGGCAATCACGCTGCGCGCATCCCACAGCGCCTGACGCCGGGTCAGCCCCAGCGAGTTGAAGCAATCGGCGCTGGCCAGCCGCTCGATCACCGCCGGGGACAGCCCGGCGCGGTCCTTCAGCTCGGTAACATCGCGATAAGGCCCTGTCTCCCGCCCGGCGATCAGCCGCGCGGCGGCAGCTTCGGCCAAGCCATCGACCTGCCTCAGGCCGAGGCGAAGTGCCAATTCGGGTGCACGCGGAGACGCGGAGACGCGGAGGGAAGAAGGCTGCTCTCGCAAAGGCGCAAAGGCGCGAAGAGGCTGTTCTGCGCTGCAGGCATTATCTACTGCTTGCACCTGGCCGCTGCACAAAGCGCCGAATTTTGAAAGGGCTTCGCCCCCAGAGCCATCTCTTCGCGCCTTTGCGCCTTTGCGACAGGAATCCCTTTCTTCTTCCCTCCGCGTCTCCGCGTTTCCGCGTGAATCACTTGGCTCCAGCGTGTTGTCCCACATCGAACAGTTCACATCCGGCGGCAGCACCAGCACGCCATGCGCCCGCGCGTCCCGCACAATCTGCGCCGGGGCATAGAACCCCATCGGCTGCGAATTGAGCAAGGCCGCCGCGAAGGCCGCCGGGTAGTGGCATTTGAGCCATGACGAGACATAGACCAGCAGCGCGAAGCTGGCCGCGTGGCTTTCGGGAAAGCCGTATTCGCCAAAGCCCTTGATCTGGTTGAAGCAGCGCATGGCAAAGTCGGGATCGTAGCCGCGCGCCACCATCCGGCCGACCATCAGCTCTTCCAGCTCCTCAAGGTTGCCGCGGCTGCGGAAAGTGGCCATCGCCTTTCTCAGCCGGTTGGCTTCCCTCGAACTGAACTGCGCGGCATCGAGCGCGATCTTCATCGCCTGCTCCTGAAAGATCGGCACCCCCAGCGTGCGCCCCAGGATCGAGGTCAGCTCGTCCGGGGGCCCGTGCGCCGGGCCCGGTGCGGGGATCTCGACCTTTTCGGCCCCGCGCCGCCGCTTGAGGAAGGGGTGGACCATGTCGCCCTGGATCGGTCCGGGCCGCACGATCGCCACTTCGATCACCAGATCATAGAAGCAGCGCGGGCGCAGGCGCGGCAGCATGTTCATCTGGGCCCGGCTTTCGACCTGGAACACGCCGAGCGAATCCCCCCGGCACAGCATGTCGTAAACCGCCGGATCCTCACGCGGGACCGTGGCCAGCGTCAGGTCGCGGCCATGGTGCTGGCGCAGCAGGTCGAGGCACTTGCGGATGCAGGTCAGCATGCCCAGCGCCAGGACATCGACCTTGAGGATGCCCAGCGCGTCGATATCGTCCTTGTCCCATTCGATGAAGCTGCGATCGGGCATGGCGCCGTTGCCGATCGGCACGGTCTCGCTCAGCGGTCCTTCAGTGAGGATGAAGCCGCCGACATGCTGGCTGAGGTGGCGGGGCATGCCGATCAGCTGCTCGGTCAGCTTGAGTACCCGTTGAAGGTGCGGTTGGGTACTGTCGAGGCCCGTTTCAGTGTCGATGTGGTGCTCCTTGATCGAGCGTCCGTGACCGCCCCAGACCGTCTTGGCCAGCGCCGCGGTAACGTCCTCGGAAAGCCCCATCGCCTTGCCGACCTCGCGGATCGCCATGCGCGGGCGATAGTGGATCACCGTTGCGCAAAGCCCGGCATGATGGCGGCCATAGCGCTGATATATATGCTGAATCACCTCCTCGCGGCGCTCATGCTCGAAATCGACATCGATATCGGGCGGCTCATCGCGGTCCTCGGAAATGAACCGTTCGAACAGCAGGGCATGCTCGACCGGATTGACCGAGGTGATCCCCAGGCAGAAACAGACCGCCGAATTGGCCGCCGAACCCCGCCCCTGACACAGGATCGGGGGTTGACGACTGCGTGCAAAATCAACCACTTCCTTGATGGTCAGAAAGTATTGCGCGAGGTTTTTCTTGGCGATCATCGCCAGTTCCTTGCGCAAGGTTTCGGCCACCTCGTGCGGGGTTCCCTGCGGATAGTGCCCGGTCGCGCCCTGCCAGGTCAGCCGTTCAAGATAGGCCTGCGCATCCAGCCCATCGGGATAGGTCTGGCGGGGGTATTCGTAACGCAGTTCCTCAAGGCTGAACTGGCACGAATCCGCCAGTTTTCGTGCATTTCCCAGAGCGTGCGGCCAGTCCGCAAACAACCGCGCCATCTCCTCCGGGCCCTTGAGGTGACGCTCGGCATTGGCCTCCAGCAGATGCCCGGCCGCGGCCACCGTGGTCTTGCGCCGGATCGCGGTCATCACATCGTGCAGCGGCCGCCGGTGCGGGGCGTGGTAGAGCGGCAGATTTGTCGCAAGCAATTCAAGCCCATGCTCGCCCGCCAGCACATCAAGCCGCGCGATCCGGGCGAGGTCATCTCCCCGGTAGAGGTAGCTTGCGGCCAGGCAACGGAGCGTCGGAAACTGGCGAACGATATGCGGGAGCAGCGTGGGGAACGGTGCGTTTAAAATGGTCTCACGCGGAGGCGCGGAGGCGCGGAGAGGATCAGGATCAGGTACACACGAAGACACAAAGACATGAAGAGGTGGTGCCGCGCCGCAGGCTATCTCTTCTGCATTAACGTTGCCGGAAGCGGCAACCGATGAATCGAAAGCGGCTTCGCCGCAAGCAGAACACCTCCGTGCCTCCGCGCCTTCGCGTAAAAAATCCACCACATTGCTTTCCACCGCGATCGTCAGCTGTGCATCAAGATCGTCGGGCGGGACCAGCACCAGGTGGACGCCCTCGCTGTGCGCGGCCAGCATGGCGAGCGAGACATCGCAGGCGCCCTTGTCCTGCCATTCGCCGTCAAGCTTGCCCATCCGCCCGGCCGAAATCAGGCGGCACAGGCGGCCATAGGCCTGGCGGTCGGCCGGATAGGCCAGAAAGGCCAGTCCCTCGACCGTTTCGATCCGGCAGCCGATCACCGGGCGCAGTTTCAGCGCCGTAGCCTCGCTATGCAGCCGCACCACCCCGGCCATGGTGTTGGCATCGGCGATCCCGACCGCGTCATAGCCCAGCGCGCGGGCCTGGGTGGCAAAGTCCACCGCATCGGAAGCGCCGCGCAGGAACGAGAAGCAGCTGGTCCAGCCAAGCTCGACGAAAGCGGCGCGCGGCGGCGGTGCAGCGGCTTCGCCCGCGCGGCGGCGTTCGGGGGTCAGCGGGCTTTCAGGCATGGAGCCCCTGCAGGAACCATTCGGGCACCCCGCCCCGGCCATCGCCGGCATGGCCGTGACGGTAGATCCAGTAGCGCCGCCCCTCCCCGTCCTCGACCCGATAGTAATCGCGCAGCCGCGCCCCGCCCCGTTCGCGCCACCATTCGGGCGCGATCCGCTCAGGCCCTTCGGCGCGCAGCACCTCGTGCAGGGTCCCGCGCCAGCGGAACCGGCGCGGCAGGCCATCGGGGCTGGCATGGATCACCGCGATCGGCTCGGGCCGGTCGAGCAGCTTCAGGGGGCGGGCATGGAAGGCAAGCTCCTCTTGCCGCGGCCTGTCCGGATCGAGCGGTCCGATCCAGCGCTGGGCACGTTCGGGCCAGTGGCTGGCAAAGGGTTCGGGGCGGCGTACCGCAGCCGGGCCCAGCCGCACGCTCAACCGGTCGATAAAGGCGGCCAGGCTGGTGCCATGGGCTTCGGCCGCAGCCTCCAGCTGTTGCTGGCTGAGCGCCAGCGGTTCACACCACGGAGCGGTAAGCCGGGCGAGCTCGATCCCGAACCCGGCGTCGAGATCGTCAAGCCGCGCGGCGAACAGGCGGACGATATGCGCGGCCTCGCGGCTGGCCTGGGCCAGTTCGAGCCGGCGCTGCAGCATGTCGCCATCGACCTTCCACAGCACCAGTTCCAGCCGCCGCGCGCCCTTGCCCGCACCTTCGAGCACCCGCACCAAATCGGCGGCAAGGTCTTCGACCACCCGGTCGAGCAGACTGCGGTGACGGATCGGTTCGAGCAGGCGGCGCTGGACCATCGGCGGCGGCGCGGCCAGCACCGGCAGCAGCGGTTCGGGCACCCGGCCCAAGAGCTGGTCGAGCCGCACCAGCGGGTTGGCGGCTGGCGCGCGGATCGTGCGAAACCGGCGCGCCAGCGCATCGCGCGCCACCCCGGCCAGTTCGCCCACCCGCTTGAGCCCCAGCCGGCGCAGCACCAGCTGGACCGCGGGATCGAGCCGCAGCGCAGCCACGGGAAGCGCATCAAGGCTGTCGCCCGGGTGGTGGATCGCCTGCTCCGGCCCATAGTGCGACAGCGCCCAGGCCGAGCCGGCGGTAGGGGCCAGGGCCAGCCGGACGCTCAGCCCGCACGCCGCCAGCCGCGCGGCGGCATCGGCCAGCAGGGCCGGTTCGCCGCCGTAAAGGTGTGCCACCCCGGTGACATCGACCAGCAGACCATCGGGCGGATCGAGCGCCGACCACGGCCCCCAGCGCTGCGCCCACAGTGCCAGCCGTTCAAGGAAGGCCAGATCGCCCGCCGGATCGGCCGGTGCCACCGCCAGCTGCGGGCACAGCGCCCGCGCATCGGTCAGCCGCATGCCGGGCCGCGCGCCCTGTTCGCGCGCTGCGGCATTGGGGGCGGTGACCCGCAGACCGTGCGCGGTCTCGTCAACCAGCGCGAAAGGGGCGGGATCGACGCCTTCAGCCAGCTGCCAGCGATCGATCGCCAGCGCCCGGCACCAGATCGACAGGATGCGCCTGCTGGTGACCGGGGTTGGCGATGAGGCTTTGTCCGTCATCGCACAGGGTCCATTGTCCGGGAGGATAGGCACGGGCGCGGAACAGCTCGGCCTGCCAGACCGGGTGCCCGGGGGCCGCCGGGTTCCAGCGCGACGGAGCCGACGGCGCCGAGGACACCTGCCAGCGCATCCGCGCCGAGGAGAGATCGCGCGCGGCATCAAGCCGCACCAGCCACAGCGGCACTCCATGCTTTTCCGCCACCAGGCTGAGCCGGCGCGAGGCGGTGAATGACAGCGCCCGCGGATTGCCGGCCAGTTCCCCCAGCACGAAGGCCAGATCGCGGCAGCGCAGCCCCTCTTCCAGCGCAAACAGCGCGTCTTCGGGTTTCTCAGCGGCGACATGGATCAACCGGGAGCGCAGCGCAGGCGGCAGGCCGGGGCGATAGGGCCGCCCGGAAAGCCGCAGCGCAGCCTGATCCTGCACCCACAGGAACGGACGATCATCCTGCCCGGCCTGGTCGAGTGCCAGGGCCAGCGCCAGCCCGGCCCCGCTGCCTTCGTTGCCGGCGGCGAACAATTCGGAATGCAGCGCCGAGGCGCCCAGCCCCGGACGCCAGGCCGCGCTCTGCCGCAGCCCGGAAACGGGCAGGCGGCGGCGCGCAAAGGCGGCAAGCGGGGTTGGGTCGGTCATCGTAAATCGCCTCTATGTTCTATTTATGTTCTCATTTATGGCGATTCGCAATTCCCTTCTTGTGGGCAAACGAAAAGGCCGCCCGCACGCAGCGGACGGCCCCTTCATGCCAGCAATCGCCAAGCGTCAGTCGTTGATGTCAATGTCACCCGGCAGCGGTGCAACCGGCTGCGGCGGGATACCCTCATCGCCTTCATGCACTTCAACCAGACCCCGGCCAACATGGCTGCGGCTGCGGCTGTAGGTGTAATACACGACCAACCCTACCACGGCCCAACCAGCGAACAGTGCCAGAGTCGGACCGGACAGGCTGAAGAACAGATAGATACAGCCCGCGATCGAGATCGGCGCGGTCAGCATGACCGCCGGAGTACGGAACGGACGGTGCCGGGTCGGATCGGTACGCCGCAGCACCAGCACCGCGATTGACACCGCAGCAAAGGCAAACAGCGTACCCGAGTTCGAAACGTCAGCCAGCAAGCCAACCGGGAAGAACGCAGCGAACAGCGACACGAACACGCCGGTCAGGATGGTGATCACGTGCGGCGTGCGAAACTTCGGGTGAATCTTCGAGAAGAAGTCCGGCAGCAGGCCATCGCGGCTCATCACGAAGAACACACGGGTCTGGCCAAACATCATCATCAGGATTACAGAAGGCAGCGCGATAATCGCCGCCGCACCCACCAGCCAGCCAATGAACGGATGTCCGACCGAGCGCAGCACCCAGGCCAGGGCCTCCTTCGAGCAAACCACAGCAGTGTCGCCAGCCGCCGCACAGGCCTGCGACAAGGCCGGCGTACCAGGCGACAGCACTTCATGATTGGGACCGAACATCGGCTGTGCGCCAACGGTTCCGATCACCCCTGCCGCGACCAGCATGTAGAAAATCGTACAGATCGCGAGGCTGCCGATCAGCCCGATCGGCATGTTGCGTTGCGGATTCTTGGTTTCCTCAGCCGCGGTCGAGACCGCGTCAAAGCCGACATAGGCAAAGAAGATCGAAGCCGCCGCGCCCGAAATGCCAGCAAAACCAAGCGGTGCGAACGGAGTGAACTGGCCGGTCTGAATCACCGGAATAGTCACCGCAACAAACAAGGTCAGTGCGGTAATCTTGATCGCCACCAGCACCGAATTGACCGTGGCGCTTTCCTTGGTCCCGATGACCAGCAGCGCAGTTACAATCATCGCGATAGCCATGGCCGGAAGGTTGATCAAACCGCCATCAAACGGCCCGCGAACCAGTTCCAGCGGCACGGATATGTGCAGGTTACTCTCGACAAACCCTACCATATAGCCGGACCAGCCGACCGACACCGCCCCGGCGGCGATTGCATATTCAAGGATCAGGGCCCAGCCGACCATCCAGGCAACCAATTCACCCATCACCGCATAACTGTAGGTATAGGCCGATCCTGAAACCGGCACCATCGCGGCCATTTCTGCGTAACACAACGCCGCAACCGCGCACACGAAGCCGGCAATCACGAAGCTGACCATCATCCCGGGGCCGGCCTTTTGCGCGGCCTCAGCGGTCAGAACGAAGATCCCGGTGCCGATCACCGCACCGATCCCCAGCATGGTGAGCTGGAAGGCCCCCAGCGAGCGATGGAGCGATTTCTTTTCGGCAGTTGCCAGAATGGCGTCGAGTGATTTCACGCGACCAAACATGCAGTTCCCCTAAATGGGCGGCCCTGGCGCAAGTGCGCGGGCCGCTTGTCTTTCCCTGGGCGCGGAAGCTAGCGCCGCCACCTTCAATGGCAAGAGCTAACTGCCACCCTTCCCCAGATTGCGCCAAGCGGCTAAAGGGCGCGCATGTCGACCACCTTCCAACTCGATACGGCCACCAGCCGTGCCCACCCCACCCCGGCCCCGCTGCGGCGGCTGTCGATCCCGGCGATCCGCCAGCGCAAGGTGGACGGCCAGACCGCCGAACCGATCGTTATGCTGACCGCCTATACCGCGCGCCAGGCCCAGCTGCTCGATGCGCATTGCGACCTGATCCTGTGCGGGGATTCGCTGGGCCAGGTGATCTATGGCCTGCCCACCAGCCTGCAGGTGACGGTGGACATGATGGTCGCCCACGGCGCGGCGGTGGTGCGCGGATCGTACCATGCCGCGGTGGTGGTCGATCTGCCGTTCGGATCCTACGAAGCCTCGCCCGAACAGGCCTTTGCCACGGCCTCGCGGATCATGGTCGAAACCGGGGCCAGCGCGGTCAAGCTGGAAGGCGGCGCGGTGATGGCCGAAACGGTGGCCTTCCTGTCCAGCCGGGGCATTCCGGTGATGGGACACGTCGGGCTGACCCCGCAGGCGGTCAACACGCTGGGCGGCTACAACGCGCGCGGCCGCAGCGATGCCGAAGCGCAGAAGATCGTGTCCGATGCCCAGGCGATCGATCAGGCCGGAGCCTTTGCGATCGTGATCGAAGGCGTGGTCGAACCGATCGCGATTGCCGCCACCAGGGCGGTATCCTGCCCCACCATCGGCATCGGTGCCTCGGCCCAGTGCGACGGCCAGGTGCTGGTGACCGAAGACATGATGGGCATGTTCGAACGCGTGCCGCGCTTCGTGAAACGCTATGGCGAGATTGCCGGGCTGATCTCCAGCGCGGCCGGCCAGTATGCCGAAGAGGTGCGCAACCGCAGCTTCCCCGGGACCGAGCAGACCTACCAGCCGAAGTAGCTAGCCCCGGCCCAGCCGGGCGGCGATCGGCGCGGCCAGCACCAGCTGGACCAGGTGATAGAGCAGGATCGGCAGCAGGATCACGCCCGCCACCGCCGGGGTGAACAGCACCGCGGCCAGCGGTGCGCCCATCGCGATACTCTTTTGCGCACCGGCATAGAGCATGGTGATGCGATTGGGCCGGTCGAGCCCAAGAATGCCCCCCAACAGCCAGGCCCCCAGGTGGCCAAACAGCAGGAACAGCGCGGTTCCACCCGCCAGCCACAGCCAGCCGGCATTATCGACCTTCACCCAGAAGCGCTGCTCGACCGCACCGGAGAAGGCGACGTAGACCGCAATCGCGATCGACGTGCGGTCCATCCAGGTGACCAGCGGACGGTGATCCTTCACCCAGCCGCCCAGCCGGCCCTGCGCGGTCTGGCCCAGGATGAAGGGCACCAGCAACACACCCACCACCTTGAGCAGGCCGTCGGCATGAAAGCTCGCTTCCTGCCCGCCCGCCAGCAGCGAGAACAGCGGCGCGGTGATGAACACGCCCAGCAGGTTGAGCAAGGCGGCTGCCACCACCGAACTGGCGACATTGCCGCCCGCCAGCGAGCTGTAGGCGGTGGCCGATTGCACGGTTGAGGGCAGGCAGCCCAAATAGAGGAAACCCAGCGCCAGCAGCGGCGGCATCCAGCCCTGCCCGCCCTGCCACAGCGCCCAGCCGGCCAGCGCCATGGCGCCATAGCACCAGGCCACCAGTGGCCACAGCAGTCGGTGGTTGGTGATCCCGGCCATCACCTCGTGCCGGGGCAGCCGCACGCCGTTGAGGAAGAACAGCAGAAATACCGCCGCATTGGACACGAATTGCGCCGCGCCGCGCCACTCGGCACCGACCGGCAGCACCAGCGCCAGCGCAATCGCGGCCGCCAGCAGCCGCACCATCGGATCAATCCGCGACAACAATGCCATCACGCGCGCCTTGCCCCGGTTGGAAGTTCACAAAGTTGACAGGGTTCAGGAAATGAAAAAGCACCCCGTTTCCCGCCTTGAGCGCGACTATGGCAGCAAGGCGGGCTGTAGGAAAATCCTAGCTGCGCCCGGCGAGCGAAACCGGCGGTGCGGGCGTGGCCGAAAAGCGCGGAGCCGGCGCTGGCTGAACCATTCCGCCATCTTCCACAAAGGTGCTGCGCGCCAAATTGTGCGGATGCTGCGGCGCTTCCTTGAGGCTGAGCACCGGGGCAAAGCAGATGTCGGTGCCGTCCATGATCGCACACCATTCATCGCGGGTCCTGGTCAGGATCAGCGCGGTCATCCGCTCTTTCAGGTCATCCCACTTCATCGGGTTCATCTGCTGGGCGAAATCCGGATCATCCTTGAGCCCGGTCTTTTCCATCAGGATCGCATAGAACTGCGGCTCGATCGAACCGAGCGAGATCCATTTGCCATCGCTGGTTTCATAGGTGTCATAGAAATGCGTGCCGCTGTCGAGCAGGTTGACCCCGCGTTCATCGCGCCACTGGCCATTGCCCAGGAAGGTATAGGTCATCGCCGAAAGGATCGCCGCACCATCGACCATTGCGCAATCAACCACCTGCCCGGCCCCGCCCGAGCGGGCATGCAGCACCGCAGCGACCACTCCGAAGGCCAGCATCATCCCGCCGCCGCCGAAATCGCCCACGGCGTTGACCGGGAAGGTCGGCTTTTCGCCCTTGCGGCCATAGGAATGCAGCGCACCCGACAGCGCGATATAGTTGATATCGTGCCCGGCCAGTGGCGCCATCGGGCCGTCCTGGCCCCAGCCGGTCATCCGTCCGATCACCAGCTTGGGATTGATCCCCAGCAGCACATCGGGGCCGATCCCCATACGTTCGATCACGCCCGGACGATAACCTTCGATCAGCGCATCGGCGCCTTTCACCAGTTCCTTGAGCTGTTCGATCGCCGCCGGGTCCTTGAGGTCCAGCTCGATCCGTTCGCGGTTGCGGTTGAGGATGTCGCGGTTGCCGCCATCGCCGAACCGGCCGCTGGTTCCGGGGCGTTCAACCCGGATCACCCGTGCGCCGTGATCGGCCAGCATCATTCCGCAAAACGGCCCCGGCCCGATCCCGGCCAGTTCGATAACGGTCACACCCTGAAGAACGCCTGCCATCCCAAGCTCCCGAAATTTAATCGCGCGATGAAATTGCCTTTGGGCAAGCCCCGCGCGCTTGTCGAGAGGCTAGTTGAGCTTTTTGAGCGCTTCGGCCAGCAAGGGGTTGTCGCCGCCGATCCGGCGCGCTGCGTTCAGCAATTCGCGGGCACGCGGTTTATCGTCTCCACTATCCGCCAGTGCCATGCCCCAGGCCTGGTTGGTCAGCGCGCTGGCTGGTTGCAGGCGCCAGGCGCGTTGGGCGGTGGCCTGGGCCACCTTGGCATCACCATCGCGCAGCTGCGCCAGGCTGAGATCGCAGAGCAATCGCCAGTCCCGGTCTCCGCCGCGCTTGAGCAGATTTTCCAGCAGGGCCCGCGCCGTGCGCCAATCGCCAGCGATCGCGGCCTGGCTTGCCGCCATTCGCTGGGCGATCCGGCTGCGGGGGAATGCTGCAAGGTACTGGGCCAGCAGCGGCTGCACCGCACCCGCGCGGCCCTGGGCAGCAAAGGCACCGGCAATCCGGGGCAGCAACTGGGCCGGAAAACGGACCTTGCTTGACAAGGTGTAGTGTTCCAGCGCCCTGGCGCCATCGCCGCGCGCCAGTTCGGCATCACCGATCAGGCCCAGCGCTTCGGCCGAACCGGGCCGCAATTCATAAATCCGGCGGGTGACACGATCGGCACCGCCAAGATCATTGGCAGAAAGCAGCGCCCGCACATAGGGCACCGCCGTTCCTGGCGAGGCTGGATTGGCGGACCACCGTGCGGCCAGTTCACCCGGGCTGGCCAGTTCGGCAATCGGTTGCAAGGCCTGACCACTGGCCTGCGCGGCCCGGTCAAGCAGGCCAGCCGCTGCCAGGCGATCACCGCGTTCTTCCAACGCTCTTGCCAGAACATTCAACAGATAAGGGGACGCATCGCCGCGCTCGGCCAGCCCCCAAAAGCGCGCGAACAGCTGGTTGTAATCGCCGGATTCGTACAGCGCGCGCGCCAGCAGCAGCTGCGCCGCCCGGTTGGCCGGCTGCCGGTTGGCCAGCACGGTCAGGCGGGTGACTGCAACATTGGCATTTCCGGCATCCAGCTCAAGCGATCCTGACAGCAGCAGCCCGGCCGGCATGGAATCCAGCCGATCCTCGATCCGGTTGAGCATGGCCCGGGCCAGATCGACCTTGCCGGCGCGCGCCGCCAGCACTGCTTGCAGGAAGAAGGCCTGCGGACTGGTAGCGTCCTGGGCCAGCATCCGCCGGGTCACCTCCAGCATTTCGCGGGCACGGCCAGCTTCGCCCAGCGCGGCAGCATAGCCGCCCAGCACCGCCATATCCCTGGGGTCAACCGCCAGCGCGCGTTCGAACAGCGGCAGCGCGGCGATCGGTCCGGCGGAGTCGCGGACCAGCTGGGCGCCCAGCTCGATCGCGCGGACATTGTCCGGATCGGCTGCCAGCGCGCGTTCGGACGCTTCGATCGCCTGGAGATGCTCACCCCCGACATAGCGCAAGCGCCCGATCTCGACCCACAGCATCGCGTCCTTGGGATTGGCGGAAAGGCCGCGATCCAGCGCGCGTCCGGCGGCCGGCAGATTGCCGGAAACGCGTTCAAGCAGCGCCAGCATGCGCCAGCCATAAGCTTCCTCGCCCTTGGCGAACTGTCCCGGTGCCAGCCATTCACGGGCCTTGGCCAGTTCGCCCTGCGCGATCATCGCCTCGCCCATGGTCGCCGCCAGTTCGATCCGGCTGGCACCCGCCGCACCAGCGCGGCGCAGATCGGCTTCGGCCGCGATGCCATCGCCGCGCGCCAGCGCCGAACGCGCCGAGGCAAAGCTTTGCTGCGCGGCTTCGGGCATGGCGGCCAGCGGCCCCGCAATCGCCAGCAGCAGGCCGGCAGCAATCAGGCCGGTTGTGCGCCGCACGGCCACGTCAGGCCTGCAGGTCGTATTGCTTGAGCAGATCGTACAGCGTCGGGCGGCTGATCCCCAGCAGTTTAGCAGTGCTGGAAATGTTGCCCTCGCTGCGGGCCAGGGCATGGCGGATCACCTTGCGATCGGCCGCCTCGCGCGCAGATTTGAGGTTGAGCACCTGGCAATCACCCTCGGCCGGGGCGGCAAGATCAAGGTCGGCCGCGCCGACCAACTTGGCTTCGGTCATGATCACCGCGCGTTTCACCCGGTTTTCCAATTCGCGGACATTGCCCGGCCAGGGCCAGGCATCGATCGCCGCCAGCGCATCAGGGGCGAAGCCCTTGACCGCCGGGTTCATTTCCTTGGCAAAGCGGGCCAGGAACGACTTGGCCAGCAGGGCCGCATCGCCGGGACGCTCGGCCAGGCTGGGGATCTTCACCACGATTTCGGCCAGGCGGTAGAACAGGTCTTCGCGGAACCGGCCATCGGCGATCATCGCTTCAAGATCCTGGTGGGTTGCGCAAACAATCCGGGTATCGACCGGAATCGACTTGCGCGAGCCGATCCGCTCGATCACGCGTTCCTGCAGAAAGCGCAGCAGCTTGACCTGCAAGGGCAGCGGAATGTCGCCCACTTCGTCCAGGAACAGCGTGCCGCCGTTGGCCTGTTCGATCTTGCCCTCGGTGGTCTTGACCGCGCCGGTGAAGGCGCCCTTTTCATGCCCGAACAGCTCGCTTTCCAGCAGGTTTTCGGGGATCGCGGCGCAGTTGATCGCTACGAAGGTGCCGCCTGCGCGGTCACTCGCGTCGTGCAGACCGCGCGCCAGCAGTTCCTTGCCGGTGCCGCTTGCGCCCAGCAGCATGACCGAGACATTGGTGTTGGCCACCCGCTCGATCGTGCGCGCGACCTTGAGCATTTCCGGTGCGGCGGTGATCATCCGGCCCAGCACCCGGTTATCCTCGCTGCCGCGCGCGGCCAGCTTGCGGTTCTCGGCCTCGATCGTCTGCAATTGCAGCGCGCGCCGCACGATCAGCCCCAGCGCCTCGATATCGACCGGCTTCTGGTAAAAGTCATAGGCGCCCTTGGCGATCGCCTGCAGGGCGCTTTCGCGGGCACCGTGGCCCGAAGCCACAATCACCTTGGTATCGGGCTTGATCGCCATGATCTCGTCCAGCACGGCAAAGCCCTCGCTGGTCCCATCGGGATCGGGCGGCAGTCCCAGGTCAAGCGTCACCACCGGCGGCTCTTCGGCGCGCAGCGCAGCCAGGGCGCTGGCGCGATCTCCGGCCACGATCACCTCGAAGTCGGGCCAGGCCCATTTGAGCTGGGCCTGCAGCCCGGCATCGTCCTCGACGATCAACAGCTTGGGTTTGTCCGAAGACATTACGCGACCTTTCTGGGTTCTCCGCCCTTGGCGGACATGGTTTTGATGATTTCGGCGGTTTCGGCCATCGGCAGGCGGATGATGAAGCGGGTGCCCAGCCCTTCGCGGCTTTCCACCTCGATCCGGCCCTGCATTGCCCGGACCAGCTCGCGCGCTTCATAGGCGCCGATCCCGAAGCCGCCCTGCTTGGTCGAATCGAACGGCTTGAACAGCCGGGTGCGGACGAATTCGGCGCTCATCCCGGTGCCGGAATCGACCACCTCGATCGCACCGTTGAGGCCTTCCTGCGCCACCCGAACGAAGACCGGTGCCTCTGCTGCGCTGGCGTCAATCGCGTTCTGCACCAGGTGGAGCAGCACCTGCTCAAGCAGTTCAGGATCGGCCGAAACCTCAACCGCTTCGCATTCGACCAGCGAAACCGGATGGGCGACCTGCAATTGTTCAACCACCGATCGCGCGATTCCATCGGCACGTACCGGCACAAGTCCGACATTGGTGGCCGGCCCATAGCGCGACAGGCGGGCCAGCAGCGCGTTGAGCTTGTCGGCCGAATTGCGCAGGGTGACCAGCATGTCAGCCCGGAAATCGGGATTGTCGGCATGCTGTTCGGCATTGCGCGCCAGTAGGCCAAGCTGGCTGGCCAGGTTCTTGATATCGTGCATCACGAAGGCGATGCGGCGATGGAAATCGTCAAACCGGGCCGCTTCGGCCAGTGCGGACTGACCGGCATGCTCGGCCAGATAGCTCGCCAGCTGCTGCCCGGCGACCCGCAACAGGTCGAAATCCTCCCAGTCCAGGCTGCGGGTATGTGCTGGCCGGGCCAGCACCACCACGCCCACCAACCGCTCGAAATGCAGCAGCGGCACCAGCGCCCAGGCGCGCGGCTCGGCAATCAGCCAGGCCGGCATTTCGAAATCGATCTTGCGATCGCGATTGCCGGCGCGCAGCGCATCGAGGTCGGCCACATAGCCGCTGCGCTCGATCCCCCGGATCGTCGCCAGATCAACGGCCTCTCCCGGCACTTCGGCGGTGGGCCACTGCCAGCGCGCCGCCAGTTCCATGGCGCCGCTTTCTGACAGCGTCAGCAGCAATCCGGCCGGACTGTCAGTGATATCGGCAACAGCGCGGATCACACGCTCTTCCAGGGTTGCGTCCCGCTGTCCGGCTTGGCCGATCGTCCGGGTAAACCGCAGCCATTCGGCGCGATAGTCATAGCGGTGCTGGAACAGGTGCTTGGCCGCAGTCACCCGCAGCCAGCCGCGCAGCTTCTGCGATGGCAGCACCAGCAGCGCAAGCAGCGAGGCCAGGGCCACGAAGGCGATCTGCATCGTCGCGGCGTAATCGCTGCCCGCAAAGGCCAGCCACTGCGCCACCGCCACCATCGCGGCCAGATAACCACCGATCAGCAGCAGCGAGATCGACTGGAATGTGACCGCCCGCGAAGGCCGCAGCCGGGGGCTTTCGCTGTCCTTTGCGCTGCCGAAGGCCAGCAGCAGCGCAACCGGCACCGCAGCCAGCCCGCGCACCAGCCCCAGCACCTGCGGAGTGTCTTCGGAAAGATAGGCGATCGCATAGTAATTGAGATCGACGATCCATACCATGGCCAGCGCCGTGGCCGGCCAGCGCAGGATCGTCCGGGCCTGGTTCGACGCGCCGCCATACAGGTTGTGCAGCAGCACCAGCCCGCCGATAACCACCAGCAGGTGGAACGTGATGATCGTCTGGAAGCCCGCTTCGCTGACCCCGCTGCGGGTCGCCAGCATCAGCTGGACGGCCACCTGCAACAGTTCGACAAAGGCCAGCGCGGCCAGCATCGGACGCACCGGCTTGACCAGCGCGTGACGCCCATCGACCTCGAACAAGCGGTAAAGCGCAAAGACCAGCGCCAGATCGCGCGCGCATTCGGCCAGGCCGGCCTTGATCGAATCGATCCCGGTGATCGCGCCCACCAGTGCCCAGGTTCCGGTCAGCGCCAGCGCCAGCACCAGCGAAGGCCGGGCCGAGCCAAAACGCATGCGGCAGCGTTGCAACCAGGCCGCCGCCAGCAAGCAGGCCAACGCGCCCAGGCTCCACCCGGCCGCGTCGAACCCTGCCCAGATGCCGGGGCCGAAGCTCATCCTACCGCGCTCCCTCGTGCCACAGCACCACCCGCAGCGTCTGCAACAGGATCAGCAGGTCCAGGAACGGGGTATAGTTCTTGGCGTAATAGAGGTCGTATTCCAGCTTGTGGCGGGAATCCTCCAGATTGGCGCCATAGGGATAGTTGATCTGCGCCCAGCCGGTGATGCCGGGCTTGACCATGTGGCGTTCGGCATAGAACGGCAGCTGCTGTTCCAGCTCAGCCACGAATTCGGGGCGTTCGGGACGCGGGCCGACAAAGCTCATCTCACCCTTCAGCACCGACCAGGTCTGCGGCAATTCGTCGATCCGGGTCTTGCGGATGAACTTGCCCAGGCGGGTTACGCGCGGATCGTCCTTCTGCGCGAACTGCGCGCCGTTCACTTCGGCATCGGTGCGCATCGAACGCAGCTTGATCACGTCGAAAACCTGACCATAGAGGCCCACGCGGCTCTGGCGGAAAAAGGCCGGCCCCTTGCTGTCCAGCTTCACCAGCAGCGCAAACAGCACGATGAACGGCGCAGCCAGCAGCAGCAGCAGCGAACTGGCGGCAATGTCGAACAGCCGCTTGGCGGCGCTCGAAATGGCCCGGCCAGACGAAAAGCCGTCGGAAAAGATCAGCCAGCTGGGATTGACCGAATCCAGATCGACCCGGCCGGTCTCACGCTCGATGAAGCTGGAGAAATCGTTGACGTGAACCCCGGTGGTCTTGATCCGCAGCAGATCGGCCAGCGGCAGCGAATTGCGGCGCTCTTCCAGCGCCAGCACCACTTCGCTGACCCCCAGGTTCTCGACATAGCGGGTCAGGTTGTGGATCGCGGCGCGGTCGATCGCCTCTTCGACCACCGGTTCGCTTTCGGTCATCCGGACATAGCCGACAATCACGAACCCACTTTCAGGCCGTTCGGAGAGCTTGCGCAGCCGATCGGCGCGCAGTCCCGCACCCAGCACCAGCACGCGCCGGCGGAACGCCGCCGCGCCCAGGATGCCGCCCACCACCAGCCGGTTCATCACCAGCGCGAAGACTGCCCCCAGCATCGCGTAGGCCAGGATCGAACGCCAGAAATTGTGCCCGCCGCTGAGAAAATCGAGGAAGGCCAGGGCAATCACCCCCAGCGAGATCGCAACCAGGATCCGCGCGGTGGCATAGCGCATCGAGCGCAGGGCATCGGCGCCATAGACCCCGACCGAGATCATCGCGGTCAGCACCACGGCGGCAAAGCCGGTCAGCTGCCAAGCGCGATCGGCGACCGGCCCGGGATCGATCCCGATCTGGCTGGCGCGCAAACGCCAGGCGAAATCGCCCACCGCCAGCAGCAGCGCTACGTCGATCAACCCCAACAAGACCACGGCATGGGGAACGTAATGTTTGAACAGGCGGATCATGTTCCGCTTCGGCCCTTCCAGCAATTGCGAAGGACCTGCCTAAGGCAGAGAAATGAAATGTCGGTAAACTTTACAGGACTTGGTTAAGGCCCTGCAATTTCAGACGACTAACCGGCGAAGGCGAACGGGGTCAGACCGCGGGTTCGTTCATCGAATTCAAGCGCCGCGCCGCGCGGCGGAAGCGAGCGTTGCAGGCAGTCGGCGCGGTGACACAAGGCACACCCTGCCCCCACCTCTACCGCCTGATTGCCCGCCAGTGAAATGCCGCGCGACTGCGCCAGTTGTCCGGCCAGTGCAGATTCAAGCCCCAGCACCACTACAAATTGCGCACCATCACCGCCCAGCGCGCCATTGCCCTCAACCGTCCGCGCCAGGGTAAACCACTGCGAGGCCTGCCCGGTCGGATCCGTAAAATCGAGGCTTTGCAGGCAAAAGCGTCCGGCCTGTTCGAACGCACGGTGGGCGTTCCACAGCGGGCAACTGGCGCCGCTTTCCAGCAGGGTGGTTCCGCTGGCCCCGGCATAGCGTTTGGAAAACTGCCCGGCCCGGTCGATCCGGGCCATGAAGAACGGCAGCCCGCGCTGGCCGACCCGCTGCAGCGTGGTCAGGCGGTGGGCAAGTTGCTCGAAGCCCACGTTGAACCGGCGCTGGAGCAGCGGCAGGTCATAACCGGTGCCCTCACAGGCGCGCAGGAAGCGGCCATAGGGCATCAGCAGCGCGGCGGCGAAGTAGCCGGCCAGATGGCGGCGGAACAGCCGCCAGGCGGCGCGATCGGCAAAGCCGGCACCATCGGCCAGCGCGGCAATCGCCTCACGCTGTTCCAGCATGGCCAGCTGCACCGCGACCTGGAAATTGCGCGATGACTGGTCAAGTTGTTCGGACAGTTGCAGCTGCCGGGCATGCAGGTCCAGCCGGCGCAGCGCATCGGGCATGACGTCGACCGGCAGGATCCGCACCGACAGCTGGTGCCGCTGACGCAGCCGTTCGGCCAGCGCCGCGCCGATCTCGGCATTGGACAGGCGCAGTTCGTCGGCCAGTTCCTCAGCCGCGTGGTCAAGGTCGGCAAAATGGTTGCGCCAGCGTTCGATCTCGCGCCGGGCAAGGTCCATCGGATCGCTGGCCGGTGCCGGGCCTTCACCCCGGCCTCCGCCGCCGGCATCGTAGAGCCGGGCAAAGGCCAGCGCGGCATGGGGCGCTGCCGCCAGCCATTCAGCCACTTCGTCGCGATCGATCACCAGATCGGCAAAGCGTTCATCGGCCAGGCGGCGGCGCAGGCCGTCGATCCCGCCGACCGCCTCATCCTGACGCAGGCTGCGTGGATCGAAATCGAACTGTTCGGCCAGTTGCACCAGCAGCCGCGCGGAAAGCGGGCGCTGGTTGCGTTCGAGCAGGTTCAGATAGCTGGGCGAGATCGCCAGCCGCGCCGCCATCGCAGCCTGGGTCAGCCCTTCCCGGCGCCGCAAGCGACGGATCGAAGGACCGGCAAGGAGTGCAGCTTCAGCCATTTCGTCCTGTTTGTAATTTTATTTACAACATTGCAAGCCTTAACCAGCCCACATGCGCACTGTGACAAGAAATTCTGTAACTTCCGTTACTCGAAGGCATCGCACTGCGTTATCAGGACACCAACAACTCCCCAGGAGACTTCAAGTGACCTATTCGAACGAAATCACCCAGGCCAATTCCACCATCGCGGGCCAGCCGGCCTGGGACGGGATCAACGCGGAATCGGTTGCCCGTATGCGGCTGCAGAACCGGTTCAAGACCGGTCTGGATATCGCCAAGTACACCGCCGGGATCATGCGCCGCGATATGGCCGCCTATGATGCCGATCCGGCCGCCTACACCCAGTCGCTGGGTTGCTGGCACGGGTTCATCGGTCAGCAGAAGCTCATCTCGATCAAGAAGCACTTCGGCACCACCAAGGGCCGTTACCTGTACCTCTCGGGCTGGATGGTCGCCGCGCTGCGCAGCGAATTCGGCCCCCTGCCCGATCAGTCGATGCACGAGAAGACTTCGGTTTCGGCACTGATCGAGGAACTCTACACCTTCCTGCGCCAGGCCGATGCCCGCGAACTGGGCATGATGTTCCGCGATCTCGACGCGGCGCAGGCGGCCGGCGATGAAGTCAAGACCAAGCAGCTGCAGAGCGCGATCGACAACTATGAAACCCACGTGGTTCCGATCGTTGCCGATATCGACGCCGGCTTCGGCAATGCCGAGGCGACCTACCTGCTGGCCAAGAAGTTCATCGAGGCCGGTGCCTGCTGCATCCAGATCGAAAACCAGGTTTCGGACGAAAAGCAGTGCGGCCACCAGGACGGCAAGGTTACCGTTCCGCACGAAGACTTCATCGCCAAGATCCGCGCAGTCCGCTATGCCTTCATGGAACTGGGCGTTGACGATGGCGTGATCGTCGCCCGCACCGACTCGCTGGGTGCTGGTCTGACCAAACAGATCGCCTTCACCCGCGAAGCCGGTGACATCGGCGATCAGTACAACAGCTTCCTCGATTGCGAGGAAGTGACCGAAATCGGCCACGGTGACGTGCTGATCAGCCGCGACGGCAAGCTGATGAAGCCCAAGCGGCTGCCCAGCAACCTCTATCAGTTCCGTTCGGGCACCGGCGAAGACCGCTGCGTGCTGGACTGCATCACCAGCCTGCAGAACGGCGCCGACCTGCTGTGGATCGAAACCGAAAAGCCGCACATAGGCCAGATCGGCGGGATGGTTTCGCGGATCCGCGAAGTGATCCCCAACGCCAAGCTGGTTTACAACAATTCGCCCAGCTTCAACTGGACGCTGAACTTCCGCCAGCAGGTGTTCGACGCCTGGTCGGCAGAAGGCAAGGATGTGTCAGCCTATGACCGCGCCAAGCTGATGAGCGTCGATTACGACGACACCGCCCTGGCCGCCGAAGCCGACGAACGGATCCGCACCTTCCAGCGCGATGCGGCGCGCGAAGCCGGCATCTTCCACCACTTGATCACGCTGCCGACCTATCACACCGCCGCGCTCAGCACCGACAATCTGGCGAAGGAATACTTCGGTGATGCCGGCATGCTGGGCTACGTCAAGAACGTCCAGCGTCAGGAAATCCGCCAGGGTATCGCCTGCGTGAAGCACCAGAACATGTCGGGCAGCGACATCGGTGACGATCACAAGGAATACTTCGCTGGCGAAGCGGCCCTCAAGGCCGGCGGCGCCGCCAATACGATGAACCAGTTTGCGGCATAAAGCCGCAGGCAGGAATCAGTTCGCGGCGTAATCACGCTGCCACAATCTCCTGGGGAGGAGAAACGACGGCCGTCGGGGTGCCCCTTTCATCCCGGCGGCCGTCAATGTTTTCATAACCATAAGCTAAAACGGGGCGGTTAACCTTCGCGCGCTAGGAAGCACCCCATGCGCCGCGCTGCCCCCACCCTTGCGATTTCACCAAAGCTGCTGAAGCACTTCGCTGCTGTGACAGTGGTGCTGACCATTCTGCTGGCGATCTTTGCCAGCGACGAAGACTGGGGTGCCGAGGCTCAGCTTGAAGCGGCCCAGGCCAAGAACCAGCTGATCGCCAAGGAAGCCGAGAAGTTCGGGGCCAAGAAGCTGGCCTCGTCGCTGAAGGTTCGCGAAGCCGATCGCGGCACCGGCTTCGGATCAGACGAAGGCGGAGAAGGCGGCGGCGGGGGCGGCTGGAAACGCAGTGCCAGGCCTGCGCCCGAAGTTTCGGGCCCGCGCCAGGGGCCGCGCGGGGTTCCGCAACTGGAGCAGCGCGCCGGCGCCACGCTGACCGTGCGCGGCATGGACATCGAAGATGTGGTGCCCGAACAGCGCGGCAAGAGCAAAAAGAAGAAGGCCTATTCCGACGAAGTCTTCATGCCCGATGCGACCCAGATCGAAGCGATCAAGCAGCGCTCGCGCCAGCGCACGGGCGGCAGCTCAAGCGCTGTCGAATGATGCTCAGAAGCACTCGCGGCCCAGGAACTCGCGCGCATCCGCGCCAATCAGTGCGGCGTGGCCATAATTGGGATGGTCGATCACCAGCATCACCGTGCCGGCACCGGACTTCCATTCGGCGATCGCAGCTGCCGAGAAGTCGAAATGCAGGAAATGCACGGCACTTGCCTTGTTGTCGCTAGCCCGGGTCCGCTCGGTATCGCCCTCTGGCCGCGCCGGGACCACATGATTGCCCAGCCGGATCGAGACATGCTGCTCGATCCCGCCGATCGTCCGCAGGAACAGGTCGCGGCGCACCGGATCCTCAACCTCGAACAATAGCGTGCAGGTCAGCTCGCTGCCCTTGGGCACCATCGGATCATAGGCCGCCAGCTCATCGACCAGCTGCTCGGCCCCGCCCTTCTCGATCCGCAGCATCTCGTGGATCTGCAACCACATCGAATCCCAGTTCTCGAACAGCACCGTGGCGTGGGGGCCAACCGCCAGCCGGGTGAACTTCTTGCGCGCCAGCGCCTCGGCCTTCTTGTCGGAGCGGATCAATTCGTACTGGTCGAGCGGCAGGATGTCGTCAGGAGTGATGGTGTGCGTGCTGCGGGGCATCGGTGTTACAGTCCATAGGCCTTGGCCAGCACTTCGATCGGGTGTCCGATCCGCGCCGGCGGGGTCGCGCCATTGGCGGCGATCACTTGCTTGAGGTGCGGCCCGGCGAGCGGGCATTCGGACACCACCAGATCGGGCTGGTCCTTCATCAGGTTGCGCGCGGCCGGCTTGCCGACCTTGACCGCGCGATCAAAATTGTCCTTGAAAATACCCCACTTGCCGCCGTGTCCGCTACACCGTTCGGTCAGCGCAGGCCTGGCTTCAGGGATCAGGCGGAGCATTTCCATCGCCTTGGGCCCCATGTTCTGGGCCCGGGCATGGCAGGCGAAATGGACTGCGATCGATTGCGCCATCGGTTCGATCGGGGCCAGCCCGGTCTCTTTTGCCAGGCCGACAACATATTCCGACACGTCAAAAGTGTGGTGGCTGAGCTGCTTGACCAGTTCATTGCCCGGCTCGATCAGTGGCCATTCGAACTTGAGCATCAGCGCGCAGCTGGTGGTCAGCGGAACAATGTCCCAGCCCTGCTCGATCAGCGGCACGAAATGCGCCGAAATCCGCTGCGCGGCGCTGGCCACGGCAGGCAGGTCGCCATTTTCGAACTTGGGCATGCCGCAGCAGTCAGGATGCTCGATCCGAACCTGCACGCCGTTGTGCGCCAGCACCTTGATCAGGGCAATGCCGGGTCCGCCATCGTTGAATTCGTCATGGCAACCGGCATAAATCGCGACCTTCCGGCCAAAGGCTGGGCCATCGGGATTGGGACCGGGGATCAGCCCGGGTGCCTGGCGGGTCAGCGAAACGTCCATGAACGGCGGCAGATGCGCGCGCCGGTCGATCCCGGTGACCTTTTCGATCACCGGACGGGTCAGGCCATTGCCTTCACCCGTGGCCCAGTTGGCGAGCCCGGCGGCCATGGTGCCAAGCCGCCCGTTGCGGTCCATTTCGGCCAGCTGCTTGTCCATGAACGGGGTTTCGCCCTTGCGGTGCTTCACCGCGCGGGCCCGCAGCATCAGGTGCGGGAAATCCAGATCGAAGCTGTGCGGCGGCACATAGGGGCACTTCGTCATGAAGCACATGTCGCACAGCGTGCAGGCATCGACGACCTTGGCCAACTGGACCGGCGTCAGGTCATCGACTTCCTCATTGGGGGCCTCGTCGATCGAATCGAACAGGATCGGAAAGCTGTCGCACAGGTTGAAGCAGCGGCGGCAGCCGTGGCAGATGTCATAGACGCGGCGCAGCTCTGCATCGAGCGCGGCTTCGTCATACCAGGCTTCGTCCTGCCACGGAATCGCGTGGCGCACGGGCGCTTCGAGGCTGCCTTCCATGCGTGCCCCCTGAAATTGGCTTGAAGGATGGGATACGAAGCAATCCAGGGCGGTTGCATCACCACTGGATTGCTTCGCGGGTACCCCTCGCCGGGTGGACGAGGGGGCGGGGGGCTCAGGCTTCGGCCAGCAGGCCGTCGAGGGTCTTCTGGAACTTGCCGGCGTGGCTCTTTTCAGCCTTGGCCAGGGTTTCGAACCAGTCGGCAATCTCGTCAAAACCTTCGTCGCGCGCGGTCTTGGCCATGCCGGGGTACATATCGGTGTATTCGTGGGTTTCACCCGCGATCGAAGCTTTCAGGTTGGCAACGGTATCGCCGATCGGTTCACCGGTGGCCGGATCACCGCATTCTTCGAGGTATTCGAGGTGCCCGTGGGCGTGGCCGGTTTCGCCTTCCGCGGTCGAGCGGAACACGGCGGCAACGTCGTTGTGACCTTCGATATCGGCCTTCTGGGCGAAGTAGAGGTAACGGCGGTTGGCCTGGCTTTCACCGGCAAAGGCGGCCTTGAGGTTTTCTTCGGTCTTCGAACCCTTGAGTCCCATGATCTCTCTCCATGAATGGGTGGAAACTGACCATGCTTTCTTGCGCCCGGACCGCCGCCAAGGCCACCCGGAATTTCCCCATTCAGTAATCGGCAAAAGCGATCAAATTGTTGCGAATGGATCGCAACTCCGTTCGATCAGCGCCGCGCCATCAGATCCATCGCCAGAACGCTCAGCGCTTCGGACCCGGCAGCGATCACCTTGTCGGCTTCGGGCGCCCAGAACGGGCTGTGCAGACCCGGCAACTGCTTGCCATCGCGCGCGGCGGCGTCGAGCTGCTCCTTGGGCCGTCCGCCAACCCACATGATCAGCGACTGCGTGCCCGGCCCGGCCCCGCGGGCCAGATCGCCAAAATCTTCCGAAGCCATCGAGGGCGGCGGGTCGAGCACGCGCCCTGCCCCCAGCCGCGCGCCCAGAACCTTGCGTGCGCGTTCGGCCAGTTCGGGCGTGTTCCAGGTCGCGCGGCCGCCCGGCTCCTCAACCTTGATCACCGGCATGCGGTCGGCCGGCAGCCCCGAAGCTTCGGCTTCGGCCTGGGCAATGCGCTTGATCCCATCGAGCAGCAGCTTGCGCGAACCGTCGGAATAGGACCGCACGGTCAGCTGCAGCTTTACCTCATCGGGGATGATGTTGTGCTTCGATCCGCCATGAATGCTGCCAACGGTGATGACTGCGGGATTGAGCGGATTGTTCTCACGGCTGACGATGGTCTGAAGGCGCATCACGATCGCGCTGGCCAGCACGATCGGGTCCTTGGTGGTATAGGGATAGGCCCCGTGCCCGCCCAGCCCCTTCACGGTGATATCGACGCTATCAACATTGGCCAGGACGAAGCCCGACTTCACCCCGATCGCGCCCGAGGGCAGATCGGCCGAATCGTGGATCGCCAGCACATAGTCGGGCTTGGGAAAGCGGGTCATCAGCCCTTCGCGAACCATGCCCGATGCGCCGCCGATGGTTTCTTCGGCCGGCTGCCCGATCATCACCAGCGTGCCCGACCAGCTGCCGCGATTGGCCGCCATCAGCCGGGCCGTGGCGATCCAGGTGGTCATGTGGGTATCGTGCCCGCAGGCGTGCATGATCCCGCTGTCGGTTCCGGCCTGCGACTTGCCGCGCGCCTTCGACGCGAAGGCCAGCCCGGTCTGCTCTTCCACCGGCAGCGCGTCCATATCGGCGCGGATCATCACCACCGGCCCCGGCCCGTTCTTCAGGACCGCGACCACGCCGGTGCCAAAGACGCCTTCGGTCACTTCGAACCCGGCCTTGCGCGCTTCGGCAGCCAGGATCTTGGCCGAGCGGAATTCCTGCTGCGACAGTTCAGGGTTCTGGTGCAGATCGCGATAGATCGTCATCAGTCCGGGCAGGTCGGCGGCGATCTTGTCGTTCACCGGATCGGCCTGGGCGGGCGAGGAAGCAAGCGCGAGCAGCGCGGCGGCGGCGATGAGGGTTCTGGTCATGCGACCAGCCTAATCCGCCATTTCAAATCCGGCAATGGTGCCCCTGGTCCGACTCGAACGGACACTTCTTGCGAAACTCGATTTTGAGTCGAGCGCGTCTACCATTCCGCCACAGGGGCATCTTTGTCAGTTCGCCTTCGACATCCGTCGATGGCTTGCATCACCGGCCCGCTCCCGTGCACCGAGCGCGCAAAACGTCCGGGGGACGTTTTGTCGGGGCACCCCGTCCACCCGCTTATGGTACCCTATGGGTGGTCGGGCTGGGGGAGCGGGCCGGTGATGCCTTCGCCGTCAGGCGATCACCAAAGCGCTCACGCCTTGAGCGTGTTCGCCAATATCTTGTGCAGCTTCGAATGCAAGGCATCGTTTCCGGCCAGCACCTGCTTGTCGCAGATCGGCTGCGAGACGCCGCGCCAGTCGGACACGAAGCCGCCGGCTTCGCGCACCAGCAGGCAACCCGCTGCAGTGTCCCACGGCGCCAGGCCGCTTTCCCAGAAGCCTTCGTAACGGCCCGCCGCCACCCAGGCGAGATCGAGGCTGGCTGCGCCAAAGCGGCGGATGCCGGCCACCTGCGGCGCCAGCGCGGCATAGATCTTCATCCATTCCACGCTGTCACCACGCCCGGCAAAGGGAATGCCGGTGGCGATCAGGCTTTCATCGAGGTGCCGCCGCGCCGAAACCCGCAGCCGCCCGTCATGCAGCCAGGCGCCGCGGCTCTTTTCGGCCCAGTAGGTTTCATCGAGGATCGGCTGATAGATCACCGCTGCGGTCACATCGCCCCAGCCCGAACCGTCGAGCCTGGGTTCCTGCACCGCGATCGAGACCGCGAAGTGCGGGATACCGTGCAGGAAGTTGCTGGTCCCGTCGAGCGGATCGACGATGAAGCGCGGCTTGCCTTCGGCCCCGGCAATCTCGCCGCCCTCTTCCATCAGGAAGCCCCAGTCGGGCCGGGCCGCGCGCAGCTCGTCCCAGATGATCCGTTCGGCGCGCTGGTCGGCCTTCGAAACGAAGTCGGCCGGCCCCTTGCGGCTGACCTGGAGGTGCTCGACCTCGCCGAAATCGCGCCGCAGGCGGCCACCCGCCTTGCGGGCGGCCTTTTCCATCACGCGGATGAGGCCGGAAATCACTGCCATGGTCTGGTCCTCAGTCCGCCTTGCGGACGTAAGTGCGTTCGTACACGTCAACCACGATCCGGGTGCCGCTTTCGATGTGCGGCGGCACCATCACGCGCACGCCGTTGTCGAGGATCGCCGGCTTGTAGCTTGACGAAGCGGTCTGGCCCTTCACCACGGCGTCGGCTTCGACGATCGTGGCTTCGACCTGTTCAGGCAGCTGGACCGAGATCGGACGCTCGTCATACATTTCAAGCAGCACGGTCATCCCGTCCTGCAGGAAGGCGTCGGCCCCGCCCAGCAGGTCGGTCGGCAGCTGGATCTGTTCGTAGGTTTCGACATCCATGAAGATCAGGTTGTCACCATCGACATAGAGGAACTGGAAGTCCTTGGTGTCGAGCCGGACCTTTTCGACCGTATCCTGGCTGCGGAAGCGCACGTTGGTCTTGCGGCCGTCGATCAGGTTCTTCATCTCGACCTGCATGAAGGCCCCGCCCTTGCCGGGCTGGGTATGCTGGGTCTTGGCGACCTTCCAGATGCCCTTTTCGTATTCGATGATGTTGCCGGGACGGATGTCCACGCCGCTGATCTTGGCCATGATGCCTGCCTTCAAGAATGAGAAAGATCCCGGGAGCGCAGCCCCGGAAGGTTCGCGCCCTTAGCCTGTGATGCGCTTTCGGGCAAGCCGTTCACTTGCCGCTAAGCCGCGCTGCGCTTAGGAGGCAGGCATGACCAAGCACGCCGCCATCCTGCTTCTGGCCCTTGCCGCCCCCGCTGCTGCCGTGCCCGGCGGCCCGATCGGGCAGATCCCGCCCGGCAATTTCCTGTGCGAAATGCCAGGTGACGCGACCGGCGCGGTCGGCCTGAGGGTGCAGGCCGAGGATTTCGCAGTGGTCAACGCCAACACCTATCGCACTGCGTCGGGCCGCGGGTCCTACCTGCTGACCGGTGACCGGCTGACTTTCACCAGCGGGCCGAAGAACGGCCAGAAGTTCCACCTGATCAGCGGCAACTTTCTGCGCAAGCTGGGCAGCGATGGTCAGGACAGCCAGCTGCGCTGCGTGCGCCGGGTGGTCAACAACAGCTAAAGTCCGTGTTGGGTGCGCTGATCGCATCCGCGATCAGCTTGCAACACCGGCCCGCTCCCCCGGCCCGACCACCCGTGACATGGTACCCTTGGGGTGGTCGGGCCGGGGGAGCGGGCCGGTGTTGCAAGGACAGGCCGGATGGCCTGGCCGCACTTACCGAACGCGTGACGCGTCGTTACGCATCCGGGCATAGGCCCAGGCGGTCAGGCCGCCGAACAGCGCCACACCCACCGGCACCGCCCAGGGATTGGCCCCGAACACGGCCAGCGCATCGGGATTGTCGGTGGCGCTGACCACCACCGAATAGGCCACGTTGAACAGCCCGTCGCCCACAATCAGCCCGGTGGCGGTCAGCACGCCCATCCGTTCGGCAAAGGCCGGATCGGCCTGGCGCACAGCCCAGCGATTGTAGAGCCAGCCCAGCACCGCGCCGATCACCACGAAACCGGTCGAATCGGTTGGCAGGTACATGCCCATGCCCACCGCCAGCGGCGGCAGCGAACCCTTGCCCGTGCGCTTGAGCGTTTCGTCGATCACGATCGCCGCCACCCCGACCAGCGCGCCAAGCCCGATCAGGTTCCAGTTGAGGTCCCCGCCCAGCACGCCCTTGGCAATCGTGCTGATCAGCGCGGCCTGCGGCGCGCCCAGCGCATTGGGCCCGGCCCCCGGCGCACCCTGGAACCCGAAAGTGTCGTTGAGCATAGTCAGGATTGGCGGGATCACCAGCCCGCCAAAGATGACCCCCAACACCAGGGCAACCTGCTGACGCCAGGGCGTCGCGCCCACCAGCTGGCCGGTTTTGAGATCCTGCAGGTTGTCATTGGCAATCGTGGCCACGCCAAAGATGATCGCGGTGACGAACAGTGCGAAGGCCACCAGCGCCTGGGTATCCTGCGGCGAAAGCCCGCGTCCGAACAGACCCACCAGCAACAGCGAGATCCCCAGCACCGACAGGATCCCCACCCCCGAAACCGGGCTGTTCGACGCCCCGATCAGTCCGGCCATGTAACCGGTGACCGAAGCGATCACCACGCCGGCGATCAGGATGTAGATGGTCGATGCGAACAGCGACAGGCCCAGCGCCTTTTCGACCGGCCCGCCCGCTGCCAGATTGGCGAGCAGCAGCACCACCGGCACCAGCAGGGCCACGATCGAGCCACCGACAACCCCGATCGGCAAGTCGCGCTCGGTCAGTTCCAGCGCCGCCATGTTCCCGGCGGCCTTGCGGGCCTTATCGGCCTTGAGCGCGCCGGCGATGCCCTTGATGATCGGGCCGATCACCTTGAGCAGCGTATAGATCGCGGCAACGCCGATCGCCCCGGCGCCGATCAGGCGCACTTCATTGCGAAACACGCCGCGCAGGAAATCCATCATCCCCTCACCCGCCGGCATGCCGCTGGCGGTGAGTTGCGGCAGGATCACCAGGTAGGACAGGACCACGCCCACCAGCATCGCCAGGCCAACCGCTATCCCAACCAGGTGCCCCACCCCCAGCAGCGCGAACGAGAAGGTCAGCGACAGGAAACTGCCGCCGCCGCCCAGCCGGAAGGCGGTTTCCCAGCCTTCGACCACCAGCTTGGCCTTGGCCAGAAGCGAATAGATCGCCGAGGTTAGCGTACCGAACACCACGGCCTTCAGACCGCGCGCATTCTCTTCCGCGCCGCCCACGCCGGCGCCAACCTTGAGCACTTCGGCCGCCGCGACGCCTTCCGGATAGGGCAGGTCCGATCCGGTCACCAAGGCGCGGCGCAGCGGCACCGAATACATCACCCCCAGGATCCCGCCGATCACGATCACCGCAACCGACTGCCAATAGGGGAAACCCTGCCACCAGCCGATCATCACCAGCCCGGGCAGCACGAAGACGATCGCCGAGAGGGTCCCCGCCGAAGAGGCGACCGTCTGGACGATGTTGTTTTCCTGGATGGTCGAATCCGCGAAGGCCTTGAGCACCGCCATCGAGATCACCGCCGCCGGGATCGAGGTGGCGAAGGTCAGCCCGACCTTGAGGCCCAGATAGACATTGGCCGCAGTGAAAATCACGGTCAGCAGCGCACCCAGCACCACGCCGCGCAGGGTCATTTCCTTGGGTGAGGTCGGTGTAGTCATGTCCGCGTTCTCGATCATTCTGCATGGCCACCCGATGAACGAATGGACACAATGGACACTGTGCAATGTCCGGAAAATTCTCCCCTTCCGGACACTGGCTTGCGGAGCTGGTTGTGGCAGGTTTTCAGGCCGTAGGAAATGGGTGCTAGGCGGCGGCGATCACCTGCTGGAAGGCCTTGACCGCCGCCGCCTCGTCCCCGTTCCACACCGCACCCGATACCGCCAGGAAATCTGCCCCGGCGGTTACCAGCGGCGCGCAGTTTTCCGGCGTGATCCCGCCGATCGCCACGCAGGGAATCTCGAACAGCGCCTGCCACCATTCAAGCAGGTCGGGCGTGGCGACATGCTCGGTCTGCTTGGTCGTGGTCGGGAAGAAAGCGCCGAAGGCGACATAGTCCGCCCCGGCCTCGCCCGCTTCCATCGCCAGGTGGCGGCTGTCGTGGCAGGTCACCCCGATCTGGGCATCGCGGCCCAGCCGGGCGCGGGCATCGGCCACTTCGCCATCGCCCTGCCCCAGATGGACGCCATCGGCACCGATCCGCTTGGCCAGGCTAATCGAATCGTTGACGATGAAGGCCACCTCGCGCGCCGCACAAATTGCCTGCAGCGGTTCGGCCAGCCGCGCGGCCTGATGTTCGTCCACATCCTTTACGCGGAACTGGAACGCCGCGACCGGGCCGGCGTCAAGCGCAAGGGCCAGTCGGTCAGGAAAAGCACCCGTTACGTCGAGCGGTGAAATCAGGTAGAGCTGGCAATCAGACATGGCCGCGCTCTAGCCTGCCGGGCAGCCCGCGCCAAGCGTTCGGAATCCGTTCATGTAGCCAGTCCCACAGATACACGATGCTCAAGCCTCTTTTCCCCCTCGCCCTGATTGCCGCACTGGGCGGCTGTGTCACCACCTCCCGGGCCCAGGATGACGGTTCGATCGCGGCCCGGCTGGGCCAGCAGGTTGACCTGGGCGGACCGAAGGTCACCCCGATAAAGGTGCTGGAAGACAGCCGCTGTCCGCAGGAAGTCGATTGTGTCTGGGCTGGCCGCGTGCGGCTGGAAGTGCGGATCGAAACCGGAGCCGGCGCAAGTGTCCGCGAACTGGCCAGCGACAGCCCGCTGCCGGTGGCTGACGGTACGCTTGAACTTGTCAGAACCGATCCCCCGCGCAGCAATCAAGGCACGATCGCGCAGCAGGATTATCGCTTTGCGTTGAGGTTCCGCGGCGGGCTCTAAGCCGCAGCCCCATTTACCGGCACGGCCACGTCCGACCTTTCATGAACCGGTACATGATCAGTTGTTGAACGCACCCGGCCAATACCGCACCCTTGCACCGGCTCAGACTGTTCGGGCCGCCCCGCTGGACGGCGCGAATGGCGTGCGCAGCGGGCTTGCCAGGAGGTGGCAATGGCGCTGTGATCGGGATCAAGGCAGCGGTGCGGCTCATGCTCCAGGCTCTGGCCTTCGCTGGTCTGACCGGCGTGTCGGCCTCCAGTCTTGCGGCGCAGCCAGCGGTGCAGACTGCGCCGCCAGTGCCAAGCCCAGCCGCGATCACCCCCCGGCCCTGGCCAAGCGCAGTGACCGTGCTGGGCCAGACGGTCGAGCTTGAAGGCGTCCGGATCACCCCGATCCGCGTGGTGCGGGATGAACGGAAGGGCTGCGTAGCGCGGCCTGGTGATCAGGCGCTGCGGCTGTGCACGGTGCACGGCTGGCTGGATCTGAAGGTGCGGCTGGTCATTGCGGGCCGGACCCGGACGGTCACGCTTCGCGAGATGGCCGCGCTGAAGCTGCGATCGGGGACAAGGCTGGGCTATATCGCCCGCCCCGACCGCGCGCCGGCGAACCCGGCGGACTACAATTTCGAATTCTATATCTGGCCCAGGGGCGTGAGCGGACCGTTCCAGGCTCACGCCCCCACGGGCAAAACCCGCCCCCTAGGCGGTCTTGACGGTCGATCCGGTGTAGATCGCGTCGATCGCCTCGGCCAGCGCGGCATCGAATTCGACGTCGCTCATCTGGAAGCGCAGGTCTTCCAGCAGCGCACGGCTGAAGCTGGCGATGATCCCGTTGTTCTTCGCCAGTTCGACGCAGGCTTCGGGGCGCTTGTAACCGCCCGACAGCGCAACCACACGCAGCACCCTGGGGTGGTTGACCAGAGGATCGAAAGTGCCCGGCACCACCGGCAGCGACAGCTTGAGCATGACCTGCTGGCCTTCGGGCAGCGCTTCGAGCTGCTTCAGGATCTCAGCCAGCAGGATCGTGTCGCATTCGGCGCGGGTTTCGCTCTTGATGTTCACTTCGGGTTCGATGATCGGCATCATCCCGTGGCCGAGCACCTGCTGGCCGACTTCGAACTGCTGCGCGACCACCGCGGCGATCCCTTCGGCATTGGCCGAATTGATCACCGAGCGTTCCTTGGTGCCATAGACGCCCAGCGCCTTGGACTTGGTCAGCAGCGCGTCGAGTTCGGGCATCGGCTTCATCAGCTGGACGCCATTCGCTTCGTCTTCCAGGCCCTTGTCGATCTTGATGAAGGGCACCACGCCCTTGTCGATCAGCGCCTGCGGCACCGGCTTGCCGTCAACCGAACCGTCCATGGTACGTTCGAACAGGATCGCGCCGATCACCTTGCTGCCATCGAACGCGGCCGAGCGGATGATCCGGCTGCGCATGTCGTGGATCAGGCCAAACATTTCCTCGTCGCTGGACCAGGCCCCGGCTTCGATACCGTAACCGGCGAGCGCCTTGGGGGTCGAACCGCCCGACTGGTCAAGCGCGGCGATAAAGCCCTTTCCGGCGGCCATCTTGGCGGTCATTTCGGCGGTGTTCATGGGTTCGATCCTCGTTCTACATACGTATGTGGTGCGTCGTGGCGTGCGCCTAGCCGCGCCCGGCGTTGCGCGCAACTCCTCAATTCACCGCCCCGGAATTTATCCAGCGGCCTGTTCCAATCAGCAACAGCACCGGAGCCAAACCTTGTCAGACTATCCCTACGTCAGCCGTAACCTTGCGCTGAAGCTGCTGCGCATTGTCACGCCGCTTTTGTTCATGGCCCATGCCGTGGTGCGCATTGGTCCCCCCGGCACGATCGACCAGTTCGCCCTGTTCATGGGCAACCTGGGCTTTCCCGCTCCGGTGGCGGTGGTCTGGGCCATTACCTTGGTCGAACTGGTGGCCGGGACCATGCTGATCGCCGGGATCAAGGTCCGCTGGGCGGCCAGCGCGCTGGCGGCGATTGCGGCCGGCGGAATCGTGCTGATCCATGCCCACCTAGGCTGGTTCGTTGGCGAGCATGGCACCGGCGGCAGCGAATATTCGGTGGCGCTGCTGGTCATGCTGCTGGTGATCGCCGCGCACGATCCCCAGCGCACCGACAGTTAGCCCAAAAGCGCAACCACGCCGGGCAGTTCCTTGCCTTCCATCCATTCGAGGAAAGCCCCGCCAGCCGTTGAAATATAAGTGAAATCATCCGCTGCCCCGGCGTGGTTGAGCGCGGCGACAGTGTCGCCCCCGCCCGCAACCGAGATCAGCGCGCCTTCCTTGGTCAGCGCCGCCGCACTGCGCGCCAGCGCCACGGTGGCCGCGTCAAACGGGGCCAATTCGAAGGCGCCAAGCGGGCCGTTCCAGACCAGCGTGCGGCAGGTCTTGAGCACATCGGCCAGTGCCTCGGCCGCTTGCGGGCCGACGTCGAGAATCATTTCGTTTTCAGCAACTTCGTGGACGTTGCAGGTGCGCAGACTGGCCGGGTTGGCGGCGAATTCCTGGGCCACCACGACGTCATAGGGCAGATGCACCGTGCAGCCGGCTCCGTCAGCAATCTCAAGGATTTTCTCGGCAGTGCCGGTCAAGTCATGCTCGCACAGCGATTTTCCGACATTGACGCCGCGAGCCGCCAGGAACGTATTGGCCATGCCCCCGCCGATGATCAGGTGATCGACCTGGGTCACCAGGTGGTTCAGAACGTCGAGCTTCGAGGATACCTTCGCACCGCCCACAACGGCACAGACCGGGCGTTCAGGCGTACCCAAAGCGGCATCAAGCGCCTTGAGCTCGGCCTCCATCGAGCGTCCGGCATAGGCCGGCAGCAGATGCGCCAGCCCTTCGGTGCTGGCATGCGCGCGGTGCGCGGCGGAGAAAGCATCGTTGACGTAAAGGTCACCGTTGGCGGCGATCGCCTTGGCCAGTTCGGGGTCGTTCTGTTCCTCGCCCTTCCAGAAGCGGGTGTTCTCCAGCATGGCAATGTCGCCAGGCTGCAGGATGCCGACCGCCTGCTTGACCACGTCGCCGGCGATTTCGGGCACGAACATCACTTCCTTGCCCAGCACCGCCTGGACCGCATCAAGCGTCATCGAGACCGACATGGTCGAGACCCGTTCGCCCTTGGGCCGCCCGAAATGCGCCAGCAGCAGCACCTTGGCGCCCTTGGCCGCCAGTTCGAGGATGGTCGGCGCAGAGGCGCGGACGCGGGTATCGTCGGTCACCTGCGCGTCCTGCATCGGCAGGTTGAGATCAACGCGCACCAGCGCGACCTTGCCGGTCAGGTCGCCGAGATCATCGAGGGTTTTGAAGGTTGCCATCTTGCACTCCCTCCTCCCCCTTGATGGGGGAGGGATATCGCAGCTTGGCGACTTGTCGCCTAGCGAAGGTTGGGTGGGGGTGATGTCGCGTCCGAACGCTAGCTCACCCCCATCCAGCTGCGACTAGGCGACAAGTCACCAAGTCTCCGCATCCTTCCCCCATCAAGGGGGAAGGACTGGGGTCGTTACAGCAGCTTGCCCATCGCCCCGGCGGTGTCGATCATCCGGTTCGAGAAGCCCCATTCGTTGTCGTACCAGCTCAGCACGCGCACCAGCTTGCCGTCGATCACCCCGGTTTCCAGGCTGTCGATGGTGCTGCTGTTGGCGCAGCCGTTGTAGTCGATCGAGACCAGCGGCTCGTCCGAATAGCCCAGCACGCCCTTGAGCGGGCCTTCGGCCGCGGCCTTGAGCAGCGCGTTGACTTCATCCTTGGTGGTGTCGCGCTTGGGCGTGAAGGTCAGGTCAACCACCGAGACGTTCGGGGTCGGCACGCGGATCGCGCTGCCATCCAGCTTGCCCTTCAGTTCGGGCAGCACTTCACCCACCGCGCGGGCGGCACCGGTGGTGGTCGGGATCATCGACATCGCGGCCGCGCGGGCGCGGCGCGGATCTTCGTGGATCTGATCAAGGATCTTCTGATCGTTGGTATAGGCGTGAACCGTGGTCATCAGCCCGCGTTCGATCCCGATCGCATCGTTCAGCACCTTGGCGAAGGGCGCCAGGCAGTTGGTGGTGCACGAAGCGTTCGAAACGATCGTGTGCCCGGCTTCCAGCTTGTCGTGGTTGACGCCGTAGACGACGGTCAGATCGACATTCTTGCCCGGGGCCGAAATCAGCACCTTCTTGGCACCGGCGGCCAGGTGCTTTTCGCACGAGGCGCGATCGGTGAAGAAACCGGTGCATTCCAGCACGATGTCCACGCCATTGGCGCCGTGCGGCAGATTGGCGGGATCGCGTTCGGCGGTCACATGGATGCGCTTGCCGTTGATCACCAGATCGTTGCCATCGGCTTCGACGGTGCCATTGAACGCGCCGTGCACGGAATCACGCTGGAACAGCAGCGCGTTGGCCTTGGCCGAAGCCAGATCGTTGATCGAAACCAGTTCGAGGTCGTGGTCGGTCCGCTGCAGCAGCGCGCGCGCGACATTGCGCCCGATGCGCCCGAAACCGTTGATCGCAACCTTGATCGCCATGGTGAAACTCCTGCTTGCTTAGCCCAGTCGGGCCTTGATCTGTGGGACAATTGCCTCGGCAGTGAGGCCAAAATATGAATAAAGTTGATCAGCCGGAGCCGAAGAACCGAACCGGTCGATCCCGATCGTCAGCCCATCACCGACATGCTTCTGCCAGCCCAACGTGATTCCGGCCTCGACCGAAACCTTGAGCACACCGGCGGGCAGCACATCGGCGCGATAGGCCGCATCCTGCGCTTCGAACAGTTCCCAGCACGGCATCGAGACGACATCGGCCCCGATCCCTTCGGCTTCAAGCGCCGCCGCGCTGGCCAGCGCGATTTCGACTTCCGATCCGGTGGCAACCAGCACCACCTGGCGCGCGGCCTCTGCCGCCTTGAGCCGGTAGGCGCCCTTCGCGCTGAGCATGCCGGCCGAGCTGCGCAGCTGCGGCAGGTTCTGGCGCGACAGCGCGAGGACCGAAGGCGTGCCCTGCGCTTCGAGCGCGAGCGCCCAGCATTCGGCGGTTTCGACCACGTCGGCCGGGCGGAACACCAGCAGGCCGGGGATCGCGCGCAGGCTCATCACATGTTCGATCGGCTGGTGGGTCGGGCCGTCTTCGCCCAGCCCGATCGAATCGTGGGTCAGCACATAGACGACCTGCGCGTGCTGCAGCGCCGACATCCGGATCGCGTTGCGGCAATAGTCGGCAAAGACCAGGAAGGTCCCGCCATAGGGCACCAGCCCGCCGTGCAGCGCCATGCCGTTCATCGCCGCGGCCATGCCGAATTCGCGGATGCCATAGTGGACATGACGCCCGGCATAGTCCGCCGCGCTGAACGTGGTGGTCGCCTTGGTCTTGGTCAGGTTCGAACCGGTCAGGTCGGCGCTGCCGCCGATCAGCTGCGGCAGCTGCTCGGTCAGCGGGCCCAGCGCCATTTCGCTGGCCTTGCGGGTGGCCACCTTCTGCGGACTGGCGATCAGGCCGTCGATATAATCCTTGATTGCGGCATTGGCCTGGCCCGAAAGGCCCTGCTGCCCGGCTTCGAAGGCGGCGCGGCCGGGTGCGGCGGCCAGGCGGGCCTGCCAATCGGCGCGGGCAGCGGCCCCCTTGCCGCCCAGCGAGCGCCAGTCCGCCAGAATTTCGGCCGGAATTTCGAAGGCCGGGGCATTCCAGCCCAGCGCCTCGCGGGTGGCGGCCACTTCATCGGCGCCCAGCGGGCTGCCGTGAACGGAGTGCGAACCGGCCTTGTTGGGCGCACCCTGGCCGATCACGGTGCGGCAGGCGACCAGCGACGGGCGCGGATCGGCGGCAGCTTCGGCCAGAGCGCGGCTGATATCGGCAAAATCGTGCCCGTCGCAGCTCGTCACGTGCCAGCCGGTGGCGGCATAGCGCGCCTTGACGTCTTCGCTGGTCGAAAGATCGGTATCGCCATCGATGGTGATGTGGTTGTCATCCCACAGCACGTTGAGCCGGCCCAGCTTGAGCACTGCGGCCAGCCCGATCGCCTCGTGGTTGATCCCTTCCATCAGGCAGCCGTCACCGGCGATCACCCAGGTCTTGTGATCGACCAGCGCATCGCCGTGCACGGCATTGAGATGGCGTTCGGCCATGGCCATGCCCACGGCGGTGGCCAGCCCCTGTCCCAGCGGACCGGTGGTGCATTCGACGCCCGCCAGCTCGGTGTTTTCAGGGTGCCCGGCACAGGGGCTGTGCAACTGGCGGAAATTGCGGATATTATCGATCGTCGGCGCTTCATACCCGGTCAGGTAGAGCAGCGAATAGATCAGCATCGAACCATGCCCGGCCGACAACACGAACCGGTCACGATCGGGCCATTTGGGCGCCTTGGGATCGAACTTCAGCTGTTCGGCATAGAGCACGGTCGCGACATCGGCCATGCCCATCGGCATGCCGGGATGCCCCGAATTCGCCGCCTGCACCGCATCCATGGAAAGCGCGCGAATGGCATTGGCCATGGGCGCAAGGCGGGCGGGATCGAGGCTCATGCAGCAAGGCTCCTGAAACAGGGCAGAATTGCGCGCGATTCGGCGCGAGGTCTCCTTTGCCAAGGCGCAAGGCCGCGTCAAGGCGCGGCTCGGCCCCGGGCTTTGCAAACGGTGGGAAATCCGCGCTCCAATGCTTTGCCTTGATGTGTTTTTGGGTTAGATAGCGCCCATGGACGCCGATCGCAGCAAGGCCGCCATGGCCCGGATCGAAGCAGCCTTGGCCCGGATAGAGGCTGCGGCGGCGGCGCCGCGCGTGGCCCCTGCCAGTGCCGATATGGCCAATCTGCAGTCCCGGCATGACCGGTTGCGCGCAGCAGTGCAGGATTCGCTCGAACAGCTCGACCAGCTAATCGAAGGGGCCCAGGGGTGAGCAACGTCACACTCCAGATCGGTGGCCGCAACTACATGGTCTCCTGCTCGGAGGGCGAAGAGGCGCACGTTCAGCAGCTTGGCCAGATGATCGAAGGCAAGGTGCGCGATCTGGGCGCGGCCGGTCACAACGAGGTGCGGTTGCTGCTGTTCGCGGCACTGCTGCTGGCCGACGAATTGCACGATGCCCGCGCCAAGGCAGCCAGCGCTGGCGGCGCCACCGATCCCGCGCTGCTCGAAACGATCGCTGCCCGGCTTGAAAAATGTGCCACTGCCCTTGAGGGTTGAGGCGCACTGCCCTATCTAGCGCGGCGACGGGTACTGCCCGGTGCGAGCCTTTGAAAATCCCTGAGGCTATAAGCAAATCCATGGGGGCTGTCCCTGGTTGGACCCTGGTCCGGCACACACGGTTCCCACCTGACGTGAACGCGTCAGAGGATTTCCTGGCAACGGCCCATGGTGGTCCCGTCACCCCACCAACGAGGCGCAGCGCGTGATCGAAAAGAAAGCCCTTCGCGCCGAATTGAAGCGCCGCCGCGCCGAGCATGTCGCGGCGATTCCCGAATGGCAGCGCGCGCTGCTGTTCAACCGCCCGCCCGGTGTGGTGGCCGAGATGGTTGGCGAAGGCGCGGTGATCTCGGTGTTTCACGAAATGACGGACGAGGTACCGGCCAGCAATTATGCCCGCTGGTTCGCCGAACGCGGCCACCGGGTGGCCCTGCCCTGGCTGGCTGCGCGCAAGGCGGCGATGCAGTTTCGCGAATGGACCAACCCGTTCGACGACAGTCTGCTGGTCAGCGATCCCTACAGCGCGCTGCAACCGGCTGAGGATGCACCACTGCTGGTGCCCGAGGTGATGTTCTGCCCCTTGCTGGGCTTCACCTCCAGCGGGGGCCGGATCGGCTATGGCGCGGGTTTCTATGATACCTGGCTGGAAAACAACCGCCCGCGGCTGGCGATCGGCCTGGCCTGGGATTGCCAGCTGGACGAAACAATCCCGCTTGAGCCGCACGACCAGCCGCTTGACTATGTGATCACCCCCACCCGCGTGCATGGACCTTTCCGATGAGAACCGAACCCACCCTGCGCATCCCGTTCGGGGTCCTTGGCCTGCTGGTGGCGCTGCTGGTCTATGGCGGGCTGATCGCGCGCTATATTGCGCCGCTGATGGACGGCTGGCCCGCGCTGGGGCAGCTGCCGATCTATGTGCTGCTGGGCGTGGTCTGGCTGCTGCCGCTCAAGCGTTTCCTGATCTGGATGGAGACCGGTCGCTGGGGCTGAGCAGTTCGGCCCGGGCCAGGTCCTTGTCCCGCCCGAACCTGCGCAGTATCGCGGCCAGTTCATCGGCCTCGGGTACATAGGCCTCACCCCGCCCCCAGCGCAGCAATCTGCGGCTTTGCGGGACGATGGCCTGCCATTGCCCGTCGCGGCACAGCTCGAATTCCGCAAACAGTTCGACCGGCAGCGGCGCCCCGGCATAGCGCGCAAACACGGCGGAGCGGAACAGTCCGTCCGATCCCCCTGGCGTTACCGCCAGGCCGAGCGCGGCAAAGACCGCCTCCACATCCGCGCGCGCCAGCAGCAGATCAAGATCGCCGATCGGCATGTCCGACCCGGTGTGCAGTTTCACCGCTCCGCTGGCGATCACCCACCAGGGTTGCCGGGCCCGGGCCAGCGCCGGGGCCAGGTGCAACAAGGTCTGCTCAAGCGGATCGCCGGATGCCATTTTGTCCGCTTGCCGGATCGGCGGCTTGCAGGCAAGCTGCCGGCAAAAGCTGATCAGGAAGACAGGCCATGAAGCGCAAGGTTGCAGTCATCGGGTCATTGCTGGCGATTCTGGTCGGGCTGGCACTGGTCCTGGGCCGCGGCGCGATTGCCGAACGCGCGTTCCAGTCCGCGCTCGACAAGAATGTCGGGGTCGATCAGTCGGCCAAGCTGGGCGATGGCCTGCACGCCTATGTCTGCGGCAGCGGATCGCCGATGCCCGATACCGATCGCGCGGGGCCGTGCATCGCGGTGCTGGCCGGCAACCAGGGCTTTATCTTCGATTCCGGATCGGGTTCGGTGCGCAAGCTGGGGCGGATGGGCTTTCCAATGGGCAAGCTGCAGGCCGAATTCCTGACCCACCTGCATTCCGATCATATCGACGGGCTGGGTGAAGCGCTGCTGCAGGCCTGGATCGCCGGTTCGCGCGGGGCTCCGCTGCCGGTCTATGGCCCGGAAGGGACCGACAAGGTGGTGGCCGGCTTCAACGCTGCCTATGCACTGGACCAGGGCTACCGTGTTGCCCACCACGGGCCGAAGGTGGCGAACCCGGCGGGTGCGGGCGGCGCGGCGCAGGTGATCGCCCTGCCCGACGGCGTGGACAGCCAGGTGGTGTGGGACCAGCAGGGCGTGAAGATCACCGTGATCCGGGTCAACCACGCACCGATCAGCCCGGCCTTCGGTTACCGCGTCGATTACAAGGGACGCTCGCTCAGCATTTCGGGCGACACGGTCTATTCGCCGGCCTTCGTCACCGCCTCAAAGGGGGTGGACCTGATGTTCCACGAAGCGCTCAACAAGCAGATGATCGCGGCGATGGGCAAGAAACTGGGCGAACGCGGCCAGGCCAACACCGCACAGATCATGACCGATATCCAGAACTATCACGCCAGCCCGGAAGACGCCGCGCGCTCGGCCAAGGAAGCGGGTGTGCAGGCGCTGGTGCTGTATCATCTGGTCCCGCCGGTGCCCGCCACGCTGATCGAGCCGCTGTTCCTGGGCAATGCCCCCAAGCAGTTCGGCGGCACGCTCAAGCTGGGTCACGACGGCATGATCGTCAGCCTGCCGGCGGGCGGCAAGCAGGTAAAATTCAGCGATGCATGGTAGAAGGAAATTCCCAAGTGGCGCGAGTGACGGGGCTCGAACCCGCGACCTTCGGCGTGACAGGCCGACACTCTAACCAACTGAGCTACACCCGCGCAGCCACTTGGGAGAGGCGCCACTAGGCCAGCATCGAGAGGCTGTCAACTGCCTAAGCGCGACTCTTTTTCGCAGGGCTGTGCGGGCTGGCGAAACCATCATGATCGGGCCATTTCCGGGGTGCGATGGCCCGTCCACGGCCACCCCGCTGGCCCTCTGTTAACCATATATTTGCCGCTCTTTGCGACAAGCCGCGTCGTTGTGTCCCGCCGGGGATGCCAATGGGGGCTTGTCTTACGTGAATCACCGTCGCTCGATCCTGAACCTGGCCGTCGCGCTGGCGCTCGCCGTACCCGCGGCCGCGCTGGCCGCCCCGCTGATCGCGCTCGACAGCGCGGTCTATGTGGAAAAGGTCAAGCCCGGCAAGGGCCGCATGCTCCAGCCCGCTGGCCGCCTGACCCGCGGCGACCGGGTGGTCTATGTGGTCAGCTGGTACCGGATGGGCGGCGATGGCGCCTTCACCGTCACCAACCCCCTGCCCCGCAGCGTCTATTACCAGGGCAGCGCCGATGGCGCGGAAGAAGTCTCGGTCGATGGCGGCAAACGCTGGGGCAAGCTTGAGCAATTGCGGATCGGCACCCGGATCGCCACGCCCGAAGACGTGACCCACGTCCGCTGGCACGTTCCGGCCAGCCAGGCCGCGCGCGGATCGGGCGAGATCACTTACAGCGCAATCGTGCGCTGATCAGCAGTTCTCGTATTTCCAGTTCCGCTTTTTCCCATCGGCCAGCCATTCGATCGCCTGGGCAATCCGCTTGTCGCGGGTCTCGGGCCGCTTCGCCTCGCTGATCCATTCGACATATTCGCGCCGGTGTGAGGGCGAAAACCCCTCGAGCGCGGTCTTGGCCGCAGGATTGGCGGCCAGCGCCGCGGCGAATTCGGGCGGGATTGGCAGTTCGGGCTTGGCCACGCGCGCGGCCGACTTGGGCTTGAGCGCGGTTCCGGCCTGATCGATCCGCTGGGCAGCCTCCGCCAGCTTGCTCTTCAGCACATTGTCGTCCGGCAGGTCTTCCAGCCGGGTGATCTTGCCAAATTGCCCCATCGCATCGCCCTGGCGGCCATCGCCGTGGATCATGAAGGCGGCATGGGCCTTGAACGCCGACATCCCGGCCAGGTTCTTACCCTTGTGGAGGAAGTGCGGCATGCCCCATTTGAGCGCCTCGTCGAGGCCTTCGACGGCCTCATGCACCAGCGCGCGCAGGTGGTTGAGGATCGGCTGGGCAAACGGCGCGGCCTTGGCGATGTAGGCATCGACTTTCGGATCACGCGCCATCATGCTCCTCCCTAGTCCGCCAGCAGCAGCACCGGTGTTTCGATCAGCCGCTTGACCGCCTGAACAAAGCTGGCCGCATCCCAGCCATCGACCACGCGGTGATCGCAGCTGATCGACACGTTCATGGTCTTACGCTTCTCGATCCGCTCACCGCCCATGCCATCAGGCACGTACATCGGGCGCTCGACGATCCGGTTGGGGCCGATGATCGCCACTTCGGGGCGGTTGATCACCGGGGTATGCGCCACACCGCCCAGCGGGCCGAGCGAGGTAAGCGTGATGGTCGAGCCCGACAGCTCCTCGCTCTTGGCAGTGCCATTGCGGGCAGCGTCAGCCAGGCGGACAATCTCGCTGGCCAGCTGCCACAGGTTCTTGTCCTGGGCATTGCGGATCACCGGCACCATCAGCCCGGCATCGGTCTGCGCCGCCATGCCCAGATGCACCGCGCCCGAGCGGTGGATCACCCCGGCCTCGTCATCAAAGCGCGCGTTGAGCATCGGGAAATCGGGCAGCGCGCGGCAGATCGCGGTGATCAGCAGCGGCAGCATGGTCAGCTTGGGCCGCGCCCCGCGCGCGGCGTTGAGCTGCGCGCGCATCTGCTCCAGCGCGGTCACATCGCATTCCTCGACATAGGAAAAGTGCGGGATATTGCGCTTCGACGCGGCCATGTTCTCGGCAATCCGGCGGCGCATGCCGATTACCTTGATCTGCTGGTCCACCGCCCGTGACCCCGGCGCGCGGAACCCGCCGCCGGCGTTGTAGGCCAGGAACGCGTCCAGATCGGAATGCCGCACCCGGCCATCCTCGGCCGGCTTCACCTCGCCAAGATCAATGCCAAGCTCGGCCGCGCGGGCGCGAACGGCGGGACTGGCGAGGACCTTGGCGTTTGCGGCTGGCGCCGCCACGGGCTTGGCCTCAAGATCCTCCCCCGCAGGGGGAGGTGCCGAGCGCAGCGAGGCGGAGGGGGCTTGTTGCCCGTTCTGCTCCCCCTCCGTCAGCGGCGAAGCCGCTGCCACCTCCCCCAGGGGGGGAGGATCTTGTGCAACTGGCTCATGACCGGTGCCCTCGGCCACATCACCCTCGGTCTCGATCACCACCAAGGGCGATCCGATCGCGATCATGTCGCCCTCCGCGCCCGCCACCGAGAGCACGACGCCCGAAACCGGGCTTTCCATCTCGACCGTCGCCTTGTCGGTCATGACGTCGGCGATCTTGCCGTCTTCCTCGACCCGATCACCCACCTTGACGTGCCAGGCGACGATTTCGGCCTCGGCAATGCCTTCGCCGATATCGGGGAGGTTGAATGTGAACTTGCCCATCGGATTACGCTTTCAAGAGCCGGTCAACCGCCTCGCCAATGCGGACGGGTCCGGGGAAATATGCCCATTCAAGGCTGTGCGGATAGGGGGTATCGAACCCGGTTACGCGCTCGATCGGGGCTTCGAGGTGATAGAAGCAGCGCTCCTGCACCAATGCCGACAGCTCTGCCCCGAAACCGCAGGTGCGGGTCGCCTCATGCACGATCAGGCATTTGCCGGTCTTCTTGACCGAAGCCTCGATCGTTTCGATGTCGAGCGGGACCAGCGTGCGCAGGTCGATGATTTCGGCATCGATGCCCTTTTCGCGGCAGACCGCTTCGGCAACGTGGATCATCGTGCCATAGGCCAGCACGGTCATCGCCTCGCCCTGGCGCACCACCCGGGCCTTGCCCAGCGGGATCCGGTAGTACCCTTCGGGCACCTCTGCCGCCTCGTGCCGCGACCAGGGCTCGACCGGCTTGTCATAGTACCCGGTGAAAGGCCCGTTGTAGATCCGCTTGGGTTCGAAGAAGATCACCGGATCATTGTCTTCGATCGCCGCGATCAGCAGCCCCTTGGCATCGTGGGGCGTGCTGGGGATCACGGTCTTGAGCCCGGCGACGTGAGTGAACAAGGCCTCGGGGCTCTGGCTGTGGGTCTGCCCGCCGAAGATCCCGCCGCCAAAGGGCGAGCGCACCGTGATCGGGGCAATGAATTCCCCGGCCGAGCGATAGCGCAGCCGCGCGGCTTCGCTGACCAGCTGGTCCAGCCCCGGATAGATATAGTCGGCAAACTGGATTTCGGGCACCGGGCGCAGGCCATAGGCCCCCATCCCCACCGCCGCGCCGATGATCCCGCATTCGTTGATCGGGGTATCGAACACGCGGTTTTTGCCGTACTTTTTCTGAAGGCCAGCAGTGGCGCGGAACACCCCGCCGAAATAGCCGACGTCTTCCCCGAACACGACCACGTTCGAATCGCGCTCCATCATGATGTCGAGCGCTTCGTTGATCGCCTCGATCATGTTGATCCGGCGGCTGGGGGCCTGGGCGAGCGAAAGCGGCGCTTCTTCCAGCGTCATCATTCGTACTCCTTCCAGGTGGGCCACTTGATCCGGCGCTCGCGGATCGCCTGTTCGGCCTGCTCCTGCAGGTGCCAGGGCAGGTCTTCGAACACGTCTTCGAACATGGTGTGGAACGGATGGTGCAGCCCGTGGCCCAGCACGCCGTTCTTTTCGGCATCCTTGGTCGCGGCCTTGACCTGTTCGGCCAGTTCCAGGTCCATCACGGCGTGCTGGTCCTCGCTCCATTCGCCCAGCGCGATCAGGTGCTGCTTGAGCCGCATGATCGGATCGCCCAGCGGCCATTCCTTCTGCTCGTGGGCCGAGCGGTAGGCGCTGGGATCGTCAGAGGTCGAATGGCCTTCGGCGCGGTAGGTGAAATGCTCGATCAGGGTCGGCCCCTTGCCCGCCCGCGCCCGATTGGCGGCCCAGCGCGCGGCGGCATAGACCGCCAGCGCATCGTTGCCATCGACCCGAAGGCCGGCAATGCCATAGCCGATCGCGCGCGCCGCAAAGGTTGAGCGCTCACCCCCGGCAAAGCCGGAAAAGCTGGAGATCGCCCACTGGTTGTTGACCACGTTGAACACCACCGGGGCGTTGAACACTGTGGCAAAGGTGAAGGCAGCGTGGGCATCGCCCTCCGCGCTCGATCCCTCGCCGATCCAGGTGCTGGCGATCCGGGTATCGCCCTTGATCGCGCTGGCCATCGCCCAGCCGGCCGCCTGTGGATACTGCGTCGCCAGGTTGCCGCTGATCGTGAAGAAGTTGTGCTCGCGGCTGGAATACATGATCGGCAGCTGCCGGCCTTTCAGCTTGTCCGCCCGGTTCGAATAGATCTGATTGATCATCTCGACGATCGGATAGCCGCGCGCGATCAGGATGCCCTGCTGGCGATAGCTGGGGAAGACCATGTCTTCGTTGTCCATCGCAAAGGCCGAAGCGACACTGGTCGCCTCTTCGCCGGTGCACTTCATGTAGAAGCTGGTCTTGCCCTGGCGCTGGCCGCGGTACATCCGGTCATCGAAGGCGCGGGTCAGCGCCATCACCCGCAGCATCCGGCGCATGGTTTCGGCGTCCAGCTTGGGATCCCAGGCGCCGACCGCGCGGTGATCCTCGTCCAGCACGCGAATCAGGCCGTGGCACAGCGGGTGCGTTTCCTCGGTCGCGCAGCCTTCATCCGGCCGGGCGAATGCACCCGCCGCAGGGATCTGGAGAAAGCTGTAGTCGACCGGATCGCCCGGACGAAACGGCGGTTCGGGGACATGCAGGCTCAGCGGCGGCAGGTTGCCGCCCGCAGTTCCGGCACTGGCAGGCCCTTTGGCCATGAAGCGCTCTCCCACCTTGCTCAAGCTTTGGAAGCAAATTTTAGATGCGCGACATATTATTTCAAACTGGTTACATCGTCAACCAAACCCTCGGCAGGTTATCGACTGCGGACAGCTGCGGCGCAAGCCTGGCTTGCCAATTCACTCCTTGCAATCGCACCGCAGCTTGCCGATGCTGCGGCCAGCTGCAGCGCAGATCTGCCGCAATAGGGTGAGAAAGCCAATGACAGCAAGAGCATGGGCGATTTCCATCGTTGCATTGTGGGCGGCCTGGCCAGCCCTGGCGCAGGAACCGCAAGGCCCTGAGCAGGCACCGGACGGGTCTGCGGCGGCGCAGGAGGCGCAGGCGCCGCTGCCGGCGCCGACCGCGCCGGCGGCCGGACAGGAACCCGCAGGGCCCTATCCACCCTCGGACGGGCCGATCGGCTACACCGCCGAAGAATATGCCGCGATCGAAAACGATCCTGAACGCGCCTACACCCTGCTGCCCGGCCCGCCCGCCTGCCGCGACCAGTGGCGCTGCCCCAACCCGCTCAAGCTTGACAGTGCCGAGCTGGCCGAGGCGGACTTCATCGACCCGCCCGATGGGCCACCGCCGGTCATCAAGAAGAAGGGTCGCAATTACCGCCCGGTCAGGGTCGGCCGGGGCTATCGCGCGCCCGATGGCAGCGCCCCCTACATGGCGCAATTGCAGCGTCCGCCGCGGCTGCCCCAGATAACCCAGCGCGCGCTGGGCTGGGACGATCGGCTGGCCTGCGGCGGTGCCGTCATCAAGCCGGGGTGGGTCCTGACGGCGGCGCATTGCCTGGTCGATCAGGGCAGCGATATCGTGGCCGGGGGCTATCGCATCCGGCTGGGCCAGAGCGACATTCGCAACGTGCAGAGCGGGATCGGCTATCGGATCGTCCGGACCATTTCCCATCCCGAATACAATTCGAAGACCTACATGAATGATATCGCCCTGATCCAGTACGCCCCGGACGACAAGACCGAGCGCGATCGCCGGGTCTGGGTCCAGACAGTCAAGATCGGTCCCGAAAATCCGAAGACTGTCGCGCTGAACGGAAAGCCGGCCTATTTCTATGGCTGGGGGCTGACCGAAGGGCAAAGCCCCTCGGCCCCGCTGCTCTATGGCAAGGTCAAGATCCAGCCGGATTCAGCCTGTGCGCAGAGCAGGATCGCACTGTGCGGCCTGGGCCTGGATGCCGCCGGATCGACCCAGTGCCACGGTGACAGCGGCGGTCCGCTGATCTGGTTCGACCAGCGCCGGCCGACGCTGGTCGGGGTGGTCAGCCACAATGTCGAACGCGCCGAATGCGGCAAGCAGAAGCAGGCCGGGGTGTTCACCAGGGTCGCCAGCTATCGCGAATGGATCGAACGCTATACCGGGCCGCTCCCTTAGGTTCTGTGGGCCCCAACGGCAACGGGGCCACGCCAGGTCCTGCCCGGCGCGGCCCCGCGTTGACGTCAGTCAGCTTACGGCTTGATCGGATTCCCGTTGGGATCGACCGTGGCGGCGGCGGCGGCATCGGCCGCACCGGCATCGCTGGCAGCAGCGGCAGCATCACTGGCACCCGCCGCAGCATCGCTGGGCGCAGCGGCTTCGCTCGCTTCGGCTGAGGCTTCAGCCGCGGGTGCAGCTTCCTTGTTGCATGCGGCCAGCGAAAGCGTGGCGGCGGCAATCAGCATTCCGGTGGTCAGTTTGCGCATTTCAACATCCTCCTGTTTCCCGGTGGCCGATTATGCCAGCCCCAGCCTTGAAAGCAATTGCGCAAATTCCGGCGCCTGGCGCAGCGGATCGAGCATCGGATCGGTCGCGGCCAGCAGCAGTCCGGCATCGCGCGCGGCGGCGGCCTTGCCCAAACGATCGAGCGCGCCAGCCGCATCGCCCCATTGCGCCAGCACCTGCGCCTGCTGGTAATTCGAATTGCTGCCGAAATCGCGGGTCAGCTGGTCGAGCGCCTGTTGCGCGCCGGCAGTATCACCGGCCTTGCGCTTGAGGATTGCCTCACCCTGGAGCCGGAACAGCGCGAGCGGTTCGGCGGCAAAGGCGCTGGCCGCCTCACCGCTCTGCCCGGCGAGATAGAGCGCTGAACCGATTGCGGAATTGGCGGCGCTAAGCTTGGGATTGAGTTCCAGCGCCTTGCGCATCTGCACAAGCGTTGCGGGGAAATCGCGGCGGGCAAAGGCAATATAGCCGGCAGCGCGGAACGCGCCGGGGTTGAGCGGATCGAGCGTCAGCGCCATCTCGATCGCCTCTGCGGCTTCCGCGGCGCGGCCGGTGTAGGCACAGTAGAGCGCGAACGTGCGCAGCACGTCGGCGTCCCCCCCGCCAAGCTCGCGCGAGCGGTCATAGGATGCCCGTGCGCCCCTGGGATCAAGCCGCCCGTTGTAGATCGCATAACCCAGTGCCGAATGCGCTTCGGCCAGCTGCGGCGCGGCCTTGACCGCAGCCTGCCCCGACGCCACCGCACGATCATAGAGCTGCGGAACTTCGCTGCTCTTGCCGGTTTCGTTGGCGATTACCGCGAGGATCTTCGACCGCGCCGCCAGGGCCGAGGCATAGCCGGGATCGCGCGAAATCGCGGTATCGAACTTCGCCAGCGCAGCCCGATCGCTGGCTTCATCCTCGCTCACCTCGACCAGCGCCTTGCCGCGCAGGTAGGCATCGAAGGCATCGGCGTTGGCGGTGCCGCCGATCTGCTGCAAATCGCCCGATCGGCCGCGCGCGATCGCCTGGGCACTGATTTCTGCAAACAGCGCGCGGGCCACGATCGAGGCAATCTCGACCTGCATCGCCAGCACATCGGCCAGCTTGCGCTCCAGCGTCTGGGTCCAGGCCAGCCGCGCGTCCTTGCCGTCGAGCAGTTCTACCGTCACCCGCACGCGGTCGGTGCCGTGACGCACGCTGCCGCGCAGGATATGCGCCACGCCCAGCTTGCGGGCGATGGTTTGGACATCGGTTACGGCATCGCGGAACTCACCCGCGCTGGTCGGTGCGGCGATCCGCAGCATCTGGTTGCGGGCCAGAGTAGCCCGCAGCTCTTCCGACAGTCCGGCAGAGAAATAGGCATCGCCTGCAGCGCCCAGATTGGCAAAGGGGATGACCGCAATGGCATTTTCGGCCGCACCGCCGGCAACAGGCTTGATCAGACGCCACCCGACCAGCCCGGCCAGTCCGGCCACTGCCACCCCGCCCCCGATCAGCGTGGCCCGGCGCGACAGGCCCTTGCGCGCGGCGGGCCGCGGCACCGCCGGACGGTCTGACAGCGCCTGGATCGCACGCACCACCGCCTGCAGTTCGGGCGCATCGGCCTTGCCGCGCCATTTGCGGATATCGATCACCTGAAACTGGCGGAACCCCAGCGGCGCCTGGCTGCCATCGAGCGACAGCGGCACCAGGCACTGGCGCTCACGCCCGCGCGTGGCCTCATCACGCACCCAGTTCGATTCGACCGAAGTTGCCGACCACAGCACCACCACCGCATCCGCACTTTCGAGCGCTGCCTCGGTGGTCGGCAAATAGACCTCGCCTGCTCCCAGCAGGCCATCCCACCAGACCTTGATCCCGGCCTGCTCCAGCGCGGCGATCACCGGCCTGGCCCGCTTGGCGTCCGCCCGGGCATAGCTCAGGAAGATGCTGGGCCCGTCATGGGCCCGATCAGCCATGCCTTTGCCCACCGTCATGGTGCATTTACTGTCCCCCGCGCGACCCGAAGGCTCAGACGCTGCACGCTACGCGCAAGCGCCGGGATCAACAAGCCCGCCCGCTACACCGCCACCGGAGCCGCGATGTGGTCTTGCGGGGCATAGCCGCTGACCGCGAAGTCCTCGATCGTGTAATCGAACATGCTGGCCGGTCGCCGCGCGATGCCCATGGTCGCCGTGCCCGCTGGCTGGCGCTCCAGCTGCGCCTCGATCAGATCGCCGTGATTGAGGTAGAGGTGGGTATCGCCGCCCAGCCAGACCAGCTCGCCCGGTTCAAGATCGCACTGCTGGGCCAGCATCCGCGTGAACAGCGCCGCGCCCCACAGGTTGAACGGCAGGCCTAGCGCCACATCGCAGCTGCGCTGGTAAAGCACGCAGTTCAGCCGGCCCGAGCCGACATGGAACTGGTAGGTCTTGTGGCACGGCGGCAGGGCCATCCGGTCCAGCTCGGCCACGTTCCAGCCTTCGACGATGTGGCGGCGGCTGCCAGGATTGCTGCGCAGGCTTTCGACCACCTGGGCGACCTGGTTGATCCCCGGCCCTTGCCGGAACAGCCCCTCGCCCGCCGGCTCATAGGTTGGCCAATCGACCCATTGCTTGCCATAGACCGGCCCCAGATCGCCCCACTGTGCGGCGAATTGTTCGTCTTCGGCGATGCGGGTGACGAAATCGTCGAGCGACAGCGCCTCGCCCGTCGCCTTCACATAGTTGGCGTGCGGCCACTCGTTCCAGATCCTGACGCCCTGCAGCACCAGCGGACGGATGTTGGTTTCGCCGGTCAGGAACCACAGGAATTCGCGCGTCGCGGTCTTCCAGTAAACCCGCTTGGTCGAGAGCAGCGGCATCGCCCCGCCCGACAGGTCAAAGCGAATCTGGGCCCCGATCACCGAACGGGTGCCGATTCCCGTGCGGTCGATCCGCTCGTCCCCGCGCTCCCAGATCTGGCGCATCAGATCAAGGTATTGCCATTCCCAGTGGCCAATGCGCCCGGAAGCTGCGGGAGAATCGTGGGGAATCGGCTTGCTGGACATGAAAAGACCCTAGCGCGAGATTGCCCGCTTGCCACCTTCGGAATCGCTCTCTATAGGCGCGCTCCTGCCTTGGGTGCCCTCGGGTACCCACGATCGGTCGGGGAATAGCTCAGCCTGGTAGAGCACTGTCTTCGGGAGGCAGGGGCCGGAGGTTCGAATCCTCTTTCCCCGACCAAATCGTTCTTTAACCGCCGCGTAGCAACTGCACGCCCCAATCGCGTTCGAACAGGTATAGCAGCAGCCGCGCCGCCTCGCCGCGTTCGCCGGTCAGGCCGCCGTCGCGCTCGATCAGCAGGCGGGCATCGTCGTGGGCCAGCGGCAGCAGCCGGGTGATCTGGTCAAGGCTGGCGACCCGGAACGGGGTGTCGCCCGATTGCCGGGTGCCCAGCAGTTCACCCCCGCCGCGCAGCCGCAGGTCTTCCTCGGCCAGGCGGAAACCGTCCTGCGTCTCGCGCATCAGCGCCAGCCGTTCACGCCCGGTTTCGCTCAGTGCCTCGCCGCGCAGCAGCAGGCAGGTGCTCTTGCCCTCGCCCCGGCCGACCCGGCCGCGCAGCTGGTGCAGCTGGGCCAGACCAAAGCGTTCGGCCTGCTCGATCACCATCAGGGTGGCATTGGGTACATCGACTCCAACCTCGATCACGGTGGTCGCCACCAGCAGGCTGGCCTCGCCGCGGGCAAAGCGCTCCATCGCGGCGTCCTTGACCTCGGGCCTGAGCTGCCCGTGGACCAGCACCACCGTATCGCCAAAGCGCTCTTTCAGCGCGGCATAGCGGGCCTCGGCGGCGGCGATGTCCTCGCTCTCCAGCTCGCGGACCATCGGGCAGACCCAATAGGCCTGATGCCCGCTTTCGATGTGCCGGCCCAGTGCGCCGACCACATCGCCGATCCGTTCCACCGCGACCACCCGGGTATCGATCGGCTGGCGGCCCGGCGGCATCTCGTCAAGCCGGCTGACGTCCATCTCGCCATATTGCGCCAGGGTCAGCGTGCGCGGGATCGGGGTGGCGGTCATCGCCAGGCAGTGCGGAGTTCGCTTGCCCTTTTGGTTGAGCATCAGCCGCTGCGCCACGCCAAAGCGGTGCTGCTCGTCGATCACCACCAAGGCCAGGTTCCGATAGGTGACCGCGTCCTGGAAGATCGCATGGGTGCCGACCACGATCTGGATCGACCCGTCCATCAGGCCCATCAGGATCGATTCGCGCGCCTTGCCCTTGTCGCGGCCGGTCAGCAGCGCGATGTTCACCCCGGTGGGCGCGGCCATCCGGCTGAGCGTTTCGTAATGCTGGCGGGCGAGGATCTCGGTCGGGGCGAGCAGCGCGGCCTGCGCACCGGCTTCGACCGCCACCAGCATCGTTTCCAGCGCCACCGCGGTCTTGCCCGATCCGACATCGCCCTGCAGCAGCCGCAGCATCGGTGCGGGCTGGGCGAGGTCGGCCTCGATCTCGGCAATTGCGCGCTGCTGCGCCCCGGTCAGCTCGAACGGCAGTTGCAGCCGCGCGCGCAGCGATCCGTCGCCCGTCAGCGGGGTGCCCTGCTGGCGACGGTTCGAATTCCTCACCAGCATCAGCGCCAGGCTGTTGGCCAGCAATTCGTCATAGGCCAGCCGGTCGCGCGCGCCTTCGTGGCTGCCCTTGTGCGCCAGTTCCAGCGCATCGCGCCAGCTGGGCCATTGCATCTTGGCCAGCAGCCCCGGCTCGATCCATTCTGGCAGGCCCGGCACCCCCGCCAGAGCCTGATGGATCAGCGCCGCAATCCGGTTTTGCGTCAGCCCTTCGGACAGCGGATAGACCGGCTCGACCAGCTGGCCGAGCGACTGGGCGCTGTCATCCGAGACATGGTCGGGATGGACGATCTGCAGCATCTGCCCATACTGGTCGAGCCGCCCGGCAATCCAGCGCGGCTCGCCCAGCGGCAGCTGCTTCTTGCCGGTATACGATGCCCGCCCGAAAAAGGTGATCGCGGCCACGTTGCCGGCTTCATCGCTGGCCAGCACGCGAAACGGCCCGCGCCCCGCCGAGGCGCGGTATTCCAGCGGGGTCAGCTTAACCACGATGTTCTCACCCACGCTTGCCTCGTCCAGATCGGCCACAGCGCGGCGCATGACGAAGCGATCGGGCAAGTGATAGGCAAAGTCGCGCACCCGCCCCAGCCCCAGCCGCTCAAGCGGGCGCGCCAGCCCGGGGCCGACGCCTTTCAGGCTGTCGGCGGCAACGAACAGGGGATTGAGCCGTTCAGGACGCATGGTGGAGTGATAGGTAATCGAACCACTGTCGCCAAATCGAAATTCGTTCGCTCCGCCAGAGGAGCGCGATTGCCGGGATGGACCTATTCAGCCGCCTGCACCCTGGCCCAGGCGCTGCGCACCGCCTCGATGGTGATCGCGGCATCCTCGTCGGTGGTGGCGATCGAGCAGACCGACATGCGCATCACCAGCCGCCCGCGCCACAGCGCGGTGCCCATGAAGGCTATCGCATCGCGCTGGATCTGATCGACCGTCGCCTGGGTCAGCCGGTCGGCCACTTCAGGGCCGTGCTCTTCACCAAAGCGGACCACAAACTGGTTGAGTTCGGGCTGGTTGAGCACGCTGACGCCGGGGATTTCAGCCATGCCGCGCGCCATGACCTGCGCCAGCCGCACGTCCTCTTCCACCATCCGGGCGACCCCCGCACGGCCCAGCCGCCGCATCATTGCCCAGGCCGCGAACCCGCGCGAGCGGCGCGACAGTTCGGGCACATAGGCGCCGGGATGGCGGAAGCTGCGATCATCGCGGGTCAGATAACTGGCCTGCATGTCCATCGCCTGGCGGTGCGCCGCTTCGTGGCGGACGATCACGAAGCCGCAGTCATAGGGCGTCTGCAGCCATTTGTGCCCATCGGTCGCCCACGAATCGCACTGCTCGATCCCGGCCAGCAGATGGCGATGCTGCGCGCTGGCCCGCGCCCACAGCCCGAATGCCCCATCGACATGCAGCCAGCCGCCCGCCGCGTGGACCAGCGGCGCGGTTTCGGCAAACGGATCGCTGACCCCGGTGTTGATCTGCCCGGCCTGGCCGATCACGATCAGCGGGCCGCTATGCCCTTTCAGCGCGCGTTCCAGATCGGCGGGAAGCATCCGTCCCAGATCGTCAGTGGCGATCCTCTCGACCCGCTTTTCGCCCAGCCCCAGATAGCGCAGCCCGGAAAAGACCGTGTTGTGCGCATCGGCGCCCACCAGCACGCGCAGCGGCGGCGCGCCGTAAAGCCCGTCATCCTCGACATTCCAGCCGGCCTTGCGCAGCTGTTCACCGCGCGCGGCGGCCAGGCCCACCGTGTTGGCGATCGTCGCGCCCGAAACCAGCCCGACCGAGCTTTCGGCCGGCAGGTCAAGCAGTTCAAGCAGCCAGCGCGCCGCCACCGCCTCTACCGCCGACCCCGCCGGGGTCATCGGGATCCCCGCGCAGTTCTGGCCCCAGGCCGAAGTCAGCCAGTCAGCCGCGACGCCCGCCAGGTGCGAGCTGCCGTTGACCCAGGCATAGAACCGCGGCGCGACGATCGGGCGCAGGCCATCGCGCGCACCGCGATCGAGTTCCGCGATCAGGTCAAGCGCGTCGCAGCCCTCGTCGGGCACCGGCCGGTCAAACCGGGCGTGGACCTCGCCATAACCCACCGCCGGATTGGCCGGAGCCGCAGCCACGGCGCGGCGGTATTCGGCGGCCAGCCGCGCGGCCAGGTCCAGCGCGGCAAAGTCATTGTCATTCGAACGCACGATGTTCCTCCCTTGGGCCGGTGCCTTGCGGCCCGGTCCCCTCTCCCCTAAGCGCCAGACATGAGCGACACATCCCGAATCAAGCGGCTGAAATTCCGCGCCTGGCATCGCGGCACGCGCGAGGCCGATTACATGATCGGGTGCTTCTTCGATGTCCACCACCAGGGCTGGACCGAAGCAGAGCTGGCCTGGTTCGAGGCGCTTCTTGACGAAGAGGATGTCGAAATCATGGCATGGGCGCTGGGCACCATGGACGTGCCCGAGAAATACCAGGGCGCGCAGATGGATGCGTTCCGCAAGCTCGATTTCGTTGAAATCCCGCGCTGAAGCGCTAAGGCACCGCTTCCGAATCCCCACCCCGCTGGCCGCAAAAACGGCACGCGGGGCAATTGCCGTTGCGTGAGTGATGCCCGATTTCCAGAAAATCCTGTCCGCCAAGACCCCGCTGACGCTGGCCGCGCTGGCCCGGGGCGCGCAGCCGCTGGTGCTGGCCGACCTGGCCCGCGCCGCAAAGGGCCGCGCCGTATTCATCGCGCCCGACGAAGCGGCGATGCAAGGGATCGCCGATACCGCGCAGTTCTTCGCGCCCGAGCTGGACGTGATTGCCTTCCCGGCGTGGGACTGCCTGCCCTATGACCGCGCCAGCCCGGCCCTGTCGGTCAGCGCGCGGCGGCTGGCGGCGCTGCAGAAGCTGCAACTGCCCAGAAAAGGCCCGCAGCTGTTCGTCACCACGATCAACGCGCTGCTGCAACGCGTGCTGACCCCGTTCCGGGTGCGCGAGAACGTGCGGGTGCTGAAAGCCGGGATCGAGATCGGCCGCGAAAGCCTGATCGCGCTGCTGCAGCGGCAGGGCTATTCGCGCACCGATACCGTGGCCGACGCCGGCGAATTCGCGGTGCGCGGGTCGATCTTCGATATCTTCCCCTCGGGGCTCGACATGGGGCTGCGGCTCGATTTCTTTGGCGACGAGCTGGAAACGCTGCGGCTGTTCGATCCCAACACCCAGCGCTCGACCGGAGTGGTTGCCGAACACGTGCTGCTGCCGGCCAGCGAAGTGCTGCTCGACGAGGACAGCATCAAGCGCTTCCGCAGCCGCTACCGCGAGAAATTCGGTGCCAATGCCACCGGCGATCCGCTGTACCAGGCGGTCAGCGACGGACGCCGGCTGGCGGGGATGGAGCACTGGCTGCCGCTGTTCGAGGACCGGCTGGTCAGCCTGTTCGACCACCTCAGCGCTGACGACACCCTGCTGATCGACAGCGCGGCGCTGGGCGCGGCGGAAGAGCGGCTGGGCGATGTGGCCGACTATTTCACCTCGCGCACCGAGAGCAGCGGCAAGGCGGCCGGCTCCTACCGGCCGATGGAGCCTGACGCGCTTTACCTGTCGCGCGGCGAATTCGATGCCGCGCTGGCCGGCCATCCGGTTCACCGCGCCGATATCTTCGCCCAGCCCGAAGGCCCCGGCACGCTCGATTTCGGCTTTTCCGGCAGCCGCTCGTTCGCGCCCGAACGCGCGCGCGGCGATAACGTCTATGAAGCCGCCGCCCGCTTCCTGACCGGGCAGGCCGCGCAGGGCAAGAAGGCGCTGATCGCGGCCTATTCCGAAGGCAGCCGCGCGCGGATCGCGGCGATCCTGGGCGAAGCGGTGCGCCCTGCCCCGGTCCTCGCCGATACCTGGCAGGAAGCGCTGGGGCTCGCCGCCAAGGGATCGCCGGTGGCGCTGGTGCTGCCGTTGGAAAGCGGGTTCTCCAGCGCCGAGATCGAGCTGGTTACCGAGCAGGACATTCTGGGCGACCGGCTGGTCCGCCGCAAGAAGCGCCGCAAGGGTGCCGATGCCTTCCTGGCCGAACTGGCCGCGCTGACCCCGGGCGATCTGGTGGTCCACATGGAACACGGGATCAGCCGCTATATCGGGCTGCAATCGATCCCGGTCGGGCAAAGCCCGCACGATTGCGTTGCGCTGGAATATGCCGGCGGCGACAAGCTTTATGTCCCGGTCGAGAACATCGATGTCCTCTCGCGCTATGGCTCCGATGCGGAATTCGTCGCGCTGGACCGGCTGGGCGGCGAAGGTTGGCAGAAACGCAAGAGCCGCCTGAAAGAGCGGATCCGCGAGATTGCGCACGAACTGCTCAGGACCGCGGCCCAGCGCGCATTGCGCACGGCGCCCGCGCTGCTTCCCGAACAGGGTGCCTATGACCAGTTCGTCGAACGCTTCCCCTGGCAGGAAACCGAAGACCAGGAAGCCGCGATCGAGGATGTGCTGGGCGATCTGGCCGAGGGCAAGCCGATGGACCGGCTGGTCTGCGGCGATGTCGGTTTCGGCAAGACCGAGGTGGCGCTGCGCGCCGCCTTCGTCGCAGCCATGGCCGGACAGCAGGTGGCGGTGATCGCCCCCACCACCCTGCTCGCGCGCCAGCACTACACCAATTTCACCGAGCGCTTTGGCAATTTCCCGCTCAGGGTCGGACGGCTGTCGCGGCTGGTCGGGGATCGTGAGGCCAAGCTGACCAAGGAAGGGCTGGCCGAAGGCACAGTCGATGTGGTGATCGGCACCCATGCGCTGCTGGCAAAAAGCCTGAAGTTCAAGCGGCTGGGGCTTGTTATCGTTGACGAAGAACAGCGCTTTGGCGTGGGACACAAGGAAGCGCTCAAGCAATTGCGCGCCAATGTCCACGTGCTCACCCTTACCGCCACGCCGATCCCGCGCACCTTGCAGATGGCGATGAGCGGGCTGCGCGAACTGTCCACCATCCAGACCGCGCCGGTCGATCGGCTGGCGGTGCGCACCTATGTGATGGAATGGGACCATATGGTGATGCGCGAAGCCCTGCTGCGCGAACACCATCGCGGCGGACAGAGCTTCATCGTCGTCCCCCGGATCGCCGATATGGACGAGATCGAGCAGTGGCTGCGCGATACCGTGCCCGAAGTGCGCTTCGTCACCGCCCACGGGCAGATGGCAGCGGGCGAAGTGGAAGAGCGGATGAGCGCCTTCTACGAAAAGAAGTACGAAGTGCTGCTATCGACCACGATCGTCGAAAGCGGGCTGGACATCCCCAGCGCCAACACGATCATCATCCACCGCGCCGACCGGTTTGGTCTGGCCCAGTTGTACCAGCTGCGCGGGCGGGTCGGCCGCTCGAAGCTGCGCGCCTATGCCTACCTCACCACTCCGGCCGACATGCAATTGTCCGAAGTGGCGGAAAAGCGGCTCAAGGTACTGGGCGATCTCGACAGCCTGGGCGCGGGGTTCCAGCTGGCCAGCCACGATCTCGACATTCGCGGCGCGGGCAATCTGCTGGGCGACGAGCAGTCCGGGCATATCCGCGAGGTCGGGTTCGAACTGTACCAGTCGATGCTGGAAGACGCGATCCTGGCGGCCAAGGCGGGCGATCTGGGCATGGCCAAGGAACGCCACGCGCTTTCGCCGCAAATCACTGTCGATGCGCCGATCATGATCCCCGAGGACTATGTGCCCGACCTGGCGGTGCGCATGGCGCTCTATCGCCGCCTCAACGATGCCGAGGACCAGGCCGAGATCGAGAGCATCTCGGCCGAAATGATCGACCGCTTCGGCCCGCTGCCCGTCCCCACCGCCAACCTGGTCAGGCTGATTCAGATCAAGCGTCAGGCGATCGAGGCGAACATTGCCAAGATCGACGTCGGCGCCAAGGGTACGCTGGTCAGCTTCCACGAGGACAAGTTCCCCGATCCGGCCGGCCTGATCGCCTATGCCGCGCGGCTGGAAGGCACGATCAAGCTGCGCCCCGACAGCAAGATCGCGGTCACCCGCGCCTGGGGCAGCGCCGAAGCGCGCCTGAACGGGCTGTTCCAGCTGACCAAGGGGCTGAGCGCGATTGCGCGGAAGGCGAAGTAAGGACCTGCTTCTTCCCCCTTGATGGGGGAAGGAGCTGGATCTATCCCCGCGCCAGTTCGAGGAATTCCGCCGCGCCCATCGGCTGGGCACGCAGGAAGCCCTGATAGAAGGCGCAGCCCTCGCTCGCGGCCAGCGCGCGCTGGGCTTCGTTTTCGACCCCTTCGGCAATCACCTTGAGGTCAAGCGCCCCGGCCATGGCCAGGATCGCGCGCAGCACCGCCAGGTCGCGGGCATCGCCGGCCACGCCTTCGATCATCGAGCGGTCAAGCTTGAGGTAGTGCAGCGGCAGCAGCTTGAGGTAGCGGAAGTTGCAGAAGCCCGCGCCGAAATCGTCGAGCGCGATCCGCATCCCCTGCCGCGCCAGCTCGCCCAGCGCCAGCGAGGCATGGGCGACATCGGCCAGCAGCACCTGCTCGGTCACTTCCAGCGTCAGCCGCCAGGCGGGAAACTTTGAACGCTTAACCAGCGCGCCGAAATCCAGCGCGAAGGCCGGGCTGGCCAGATCATTGGGCGTGACGTTGAGCGACAGGCGCAGATCCATCGGCCAGTCGCGCGCGCCCTGCAGGGCCAGCCGGGCGATATGCTGCGATAGCTGGGCGACATGGTCGGCCCGCTCGGCAATCGCGAACAGCGCCCCGGCGCCGATCCGCCCCAGGCTGGGGTGGTTCCAGCGCGCCAGCGCCTCGCCTCCGGTCAGCCGATCGTCGCGGCACGAGAACTGCGGCTGGTAGAACACCTCGATCTCGCCGCGATCGAGCGCATGGAGCAGGTCGGCCTCAAGCTGCGCCGCGCTGAGCCCAGAACGGGTCGCCTCGCCATCGGCCCAGACCAGCCGCCGCGCCGACTGGCCCATGGCCTGATCAAGCGTCTGGCCCAACCGGTCGAGCACGGTGGCGGCGTTGTCACCCTCGATCCCGCGCAGCAGCGCGCCGCGCGGGGACAGCCGCATGGTGCCCCAGCTGGTCGCGATCGGCCGGGCCAGCGCTTCGAGCAATTGCCCGGCGGCCAGTTGCCAGCGTTCGCGGCTGCACGGTTCGGTGGCCAGCAGCAGGAATTCATCGCCGCCGCTGCGCGCCGCCAGCCACGCGCCTTCAAGTTCATCGGCGGCAAAGTGCTTGAGCCGCTGCGCCACCTCGCCCAGCACCATGTCGCCCGCCGCAGTGCCATAGGCCAGGTTCAGCGCGTCGAAGCGGCGAAGGCCGATCAGCAGCGCATGCACCTTCTCGCCGTGGCCCAGCCATTCCCCCAGCCGCGCAGCCGCGGCCTCGCGCCCGGCCAGGCCGGTCAGCGGGTCGCTTTTCGCCGCGAAATGATCAGGGTGCATGGCGCTCATCGTGCCCGGCCTTAGCAGCGATTGCCTACCAAAGTGTTTGGCCCGCGCGGATTCGTGCCGTAATGCCTGCGCCGATGCCCAAGCTGCCCCGCCTTGCCCTGCTGGTTTCGGACACCGATCGAGCCCAGGAAGCCGCCGACGCGCTGCGTGCGGAGAACGACTTCGTGCCGTTTGACGAAGCCGATGTCGCGGTGGTGATCGGCGGCGACGGGCAGATGCTCCACGCGCTGCACCAGATGATCGACGCCGGCCGGGTGATCCCGGCCTATGGCCTGAACCTGGGCACCGTGGGCTTTCTGATGAACCGGCCCAAGAGCGCCCGTCCGCTGGCCGAACGCGTCGCCCGGGCCAGGGGGCTGGCGGTCACCCCGCTGGAAATGACCGCGACCACCGGCAGCGGCAAGCAGGAGAGCGTCTGCGCGATCAACGAAGTGTCGCTGCTGCGCGAAACCCGCCAGACCGCGCGGCTCGAGATTTCGGTCAATGCCAAGGTCCGGGTGCCCGAACTGCATTGCGACGGCATCCTGGTGGCGACCCCGGCGGGATCGACCGCCTATAACCTTTCGGCCAATGGCCCGATCCTGCCGCTTGGCTCGGCCATGCTGGCGCTGACCCCGATCAGCCCGTTCCGCCCGCGGCGCTGGCGCGGGGCGATCATCCCCGATCATTACGAGATCGAATTCCGCGTGCTCGACCCTGACAAGCGCCCGGTCGCGGCGGTGGCCGACCAGAAGGAACTGCGAGATATCCTGTCGGTCAAGGTCAAGGTCGCGCGCGACAAGCAGCTGACCCTGCTGTTCGACCCCGGCAAAACGCTGGAAGAGCGAATTTTTGCCGAACAGTTTCAATTTTAGTCCGCAGACCCGCTTGCCAAACGGAATCGCGCTGTTATAGGCGCACCCCTGCCTGACGGGCTGCTCCCCGATAGCTCAGCGGTAGAGTAGGTGACTGTTAATCACTTGGTCGTAGGTTCGAATCCTACTCGGGGAGCCAGATTTTCCAAAATCGCCACAGGCCGATCAGGCCAGCAGCTGCTTCCACAGCAGCTGCCCGCCTGCCCAGATGGTCAGCGCGGCGGTAAGCCAGCGGATCATGCGTTCGGGCAGCAGGCGGATCGCCAGCTGGCTGCCCAGCTGACCACCCAACACCACGGCCACCAGCAGCGGCAGGGCCCCGCCCAGCGCTTCGCCGAACACGCCCGCGCCATGCTTGCTGGCCTGGCCATAGAGCCCGGCGAGTGAATTGATCAGGATGAACAGGCTGGTCGTGGCGGCGATCGCCTTGCCCTGCGCCCAGCGGGTGAAATGCAGCAGCGGGGCCAGGAAGATCCCGCCGCCGATCCCGACCAGCCCGGCCAGATAGCCCAGCGGCGCAGAGGCCAGCCAGACCCAGCGCGCGGCGGGTGCTGGTCCGCTCGCCGCATCATCGGCGCGCGGCAGGAACAGTGCCAGGCCCGCCGCAATCAGGCTCAGCCCCAGCAGAATCAGGAAGGTCGCTTCCCTGATCGGGGTATAGCCGCCCAGGAAGGCCAGCGGCGCGGCAATCGCCGACAGCACCAGCGCGCCCTTCCACGGCACCACCCCGGCCCGGGCAAAGCGGATCGTGCCGCCGCTGACCACCACCACGTTGCAGCACAGGCTGATGATCGGCAGCAGGCGATAGTCGAACCCGGCCAGGCTCAACAGCGCATTATAGGTCGATCCCCCGCCAAACCCGACCGAGGCATAGAGCAGCGCGGTCGCGAAGAAGGCGGGGATCAGCCAGATCGTCATGGCTGGGGCTTAGCCGGCAGCCCCGTGGCAGTGCTTGTACTTCTCGCCCGATCCGCACGGGCACGGCGCGTTGCGCGACAGGCCCATGTCGGCATAGGGATCCTCGCCGGGCTTGGCCAGCATGGCGCTCGCCGCCGAAACCTCGGCTCCGCCCAGTGCGCTGAGCATGGCCGCCGCGCCAGGCGTTGCCCCATCGTTCTCGCCGGTGAAGGGATCGATGTGGCTGGTCAGAAACTCGGGCAGCTCGGGCAACTCAACCGGTTCAGGCATGCGCAGTTCGCTGTTCATCAGGATCTTGGTGACATCGACCCGGATCGCCTCAAGCATCTTTTCGAACAGGCCAAAGGCTTCCTGCTTGTATTCGTTGATCGGGGTCTTCTGGGCATAGGCGCGCAGGAACACCACCTGGCGCAGCGCGTCGAGCGTGGCGAGGTGTTCCTTCCAGTAGTGGTCGAGCCGGTCGAGCAGGATCTGCTTTTCGACCTGCCGCCAAATCGCGCTGTCCTCGCCCACCTTGGCCGCCATCTTGGCATCGGCGGCCTCGGCAATGCGCTGTTCGATATCCTCGGGCTCGATCCCGTCCTGGCTCAGCCAGTCCTGGATCGGCAGGTCGAGGCCCAGCGTTTCAAGCACCCGCTCGCGCAGGCTCTCGATGTCCCACTGTTCGGGATAGGATCCCGGCGGGCAGGCATCGCCGACCAGCGTGTTGACCGTATCGTGGCGCATGTCCTCGACCACGTCTTCCAGCGCTTCGGCATCCATGATGTCGGCGCGCTGTTCGTAGATCACCTTGCGCTGGTCGTTCATCACGTCATCGTATTCGACCACCTGCTTGCGGATGTCGTAGTTGCGCGCCTCGACCTTCTTCTGCGCGGTCTCGATCGCCTTCGACAGCCAGCGCGAACCGATCGATTCGCCGTCGGCCAGGTTCGAATTCATCATCTTCGAAAACAGCGTGTCGGGACCAAAGATCCGCAGCAGGTCGTCTTCGAGACAGAGGTAGAACTTCGACATGCCCGGGTCACCCTGACGCCCCGAACGGCCGCGCAGCTGGTTGTCGATGCGCCGGCTTTCGTGGCGCTCGGTGCCGATCACGCAGAGCCCGCCGGCGGCCAGCACCTGGTCCTTCTCGGCCTCAACCTCAGCCTTGATCCGTTCGATCGCGGCTTCGCGCTCGGCGCCCTCGGGCATGTCGCGCAGTTCATCGTCGATCCGGAATTCCACGTTGCCGCCCAGCTTGATGTCGGTCCCGCGGCCGGCCATGTTGGTGGCCACGGTCACCGCGCCAAGCCGCCCGGCCTGGGCGACGATGTGGGCTTCCATTTCGTGGAAGCGGGCGTTCAGCACGTTGTGCTTGACCCCTTCCTTCTGCAGGAATTCGCTCAGCAGCTCGCTCTTCTCGATCGAGACGGTGCCGACCAGCACCGGCTGGCCCTGCTCGCTGCGTTCCTTGATCAGCTTGGCGATCGCACCAAACTTGTCGTGGGTGTTCTTGTAGAACTCGTCTTCCTGGTCATCGCGCTTGACCGGGACGTTGGTGGGAATGGTCACCACGTTCATCTTGTAGATGTCATGGAATTCGGCCGCCTCGGTGGCGGCGGTGCCGGTCATGCCGCCCAGCTTGGGATACATCCGGAAATAGTTCTGGAAAGTGATCGAGGCCATGGTCTGGTTCTCGGGCTCGATCTGGACCCCTTCCTTGGCTTCGACCGCCTGGTGCAGCCCGTTCGACCAGCGCCGGCCATTCATCTTGCGGCCGGTGAATTCGTCGATGATGATCACCTTGCCGCCTTCGACCACATAGTCGATGTCGCGCCTGAACATCACCACCGCCTTCAGGCTCTGGTCAAGGTGGTGAACGATCTGGGTGTTCTCGACGTCATAGAGGTTCGAGCCGACCAGCAGCCCGGCTTCCTCCAGCCGGCGCTCGGCCCATTCCACCCCGTCTTCGGTCAGGGTGATGTTCTTGGTCTTCTCGTCCATCTCGTAGAGATCGGGGGTGAGCTGCTTCACGACGGCATCGACCGCCATGTACTGGTCGCTCTTGTCGTCGGTCGGGCCGGAAATGATCAGCGGGGTGCGCGCTTCGTCGATCAGGATCGAGTCCACTTCATCGACAATCGCAAAGTTGAATTCACGGTGCACCATCTGGCTGCGCTCGTGCTTCATGTTGTCGCGCAGGTAGTCGAAGCCCAGCTCGTTGTTGGTGGCATAGGTGATATCGCTGGCATAGGCCTCGCGGCGCACGTCCTCGGGCAGGTCGGGAACGATGATCCCCACGGTCAGCCCCAGGAACTTGTAGATCTGCCCCATCCATTCGGCGTCGCGACGGGCCAGGTAATCGTTGACCGTCACGACATGGACGCCCTTGCCCTCGATCGCGTTCAGATAGACCGCCAGCGTCGCGACCAGGGTCTTGCCTTCGCCGGTGCGCATTTCGGCAATCTCGCCGCGATGGAGCACGATCCCGCCAACCATCTGCACGTCGAAGTGGCGCATGCCCAGCACGCGCTTGGATGCTTCGCGCACGGTCGCAAAGGCTTCGGGCAAGATCTGGTCAAGCGTCTTGCCCTCTTCCAGCTGGCGGCGGAACTTGTCGGTCTGGGCGGTCAGCTCGGCATCGCTCAGCGCCTCCAGTGTCGGCTCGAAAGCGTTGATCTGGTTCACGATTTTGAGAATCTTGGCAACGTAGCGGTCGTTGGACGAACCGAAAATGCGCTTAGCAATGGCGCCGATCATAAGAAATTCCTGCAATTTGAATGGGGTATGATTACGGGTGTGCGGCGCCGGAAACGGCGTCGCGGCCTTGTGATCAAGGCGAAAGTCTGGGCGGCGCTATTCGCGGGCGCGGTCAGGGCCCAGGCGCACGGCCGGGGCAAATGCCGACACCAGCGGCAAGGCATCGGGTACCGGAACTTCGGCCCGCACTTCGCGGCGGGGTTCGGGCCGGAACGGCTCAGCCGCCTGGACCGCCACGATCCGCGCGGCCGGCTTGAACCCCAGCGTCGCGCCAATCTCAACCTTGCCGCACAGCCGCGCCTCGGCAGGGGCAACCTGCGCGGCGAGCCCTGCAAACAGGGCGAGAATGGCCAGGACAATCCGGTTCATTGTGGGGCGCATATAAGCCCAGCCATGCTTAACGTCCAGTGGACGCGGTTGATCTTGTTCGCACAAGCTGTTGTAAGGCGGCAAAGGACAGGGGGTTGGCATGAGCGAAGCAGGCATCACGGCGCATCCGGCGCGGATGTTCCAGCTTGACGGGCTGCGCGGCGTGGCCGCCTTCATGATTGTCTTCTACCACCTCGACATCGTTTACGGGATCGGCGGGCCGTTCCAGCGCGGCTACCTGTTCGTTGACCTGTTCTTCCTGCTTTCGGGCTTCGTCCTGGCGGTTTCGACCGAAAAGAAGCTGCTGTCGGGGATCGGCCCGATCGAGTTCACCTGGGCGCGGTTCAAGCGGCTGTGGCCGCTGGTCGCGGTGGGCGCGGGCGTTGCGGTGGTGCGGGCCTTCTATATCGGGATGGCCGATCCCCTGACGCTGCTGTGGTGGCTGGCGCTGGACCTGGCGATGATCCCCAGCCTGACCGGCGCGGGGCCGTTCTATCGCTACAACGGACCGCAGTGGACGCTGTTCTATGAACTGCTGGCCAATTTCCTCCACGCCCTCGCGCTGAAGAAGGTGCCGACCTGGGCGATGGGCCTGCTGGCCGCCGTGATGGGCGGCTGGCTGGTCTACACCGTGCAGCTCCACGGATCGGACACCATGGGCGTCAATGCGCCGACCGCCAAGACCTGGTGGTGGGCGCTGCCCCGTGTGGGCTTCTCCTATGTGCTGGGGGTGTGGATCGGGCGGCTCTACAAGGGCGGGCTGCGCACCCCGTCGCTGCCCTGGCAGCTGGCGCTGGTGCTGCCGGTGGCCGGTATCGCCGCTGTTCCCTACCTGCCGCTGGGCAAGGTCTGGGGCGATCTTGCCTTCGTGATGCTGTTCCTGCCGGTGATGATGTGGCTGACCGCGATGTGCCGCCCGCCGCAAAGCCTGAAAGCGCCGCTCGAATGGCTCGGCAACTTCTCGCTGCCGCTCTACTGTGTTCACCTGACCGTGCTGGTCTGGACCAAGGAACTGGCCGGCAGCAACAGCGGCGCGGTGGCCGCGCTGGCCGTGGCCATTGCGCTGGCGCTGTCGTGGTTCTTCTCGAGAGTGGTCTCGTTCGCGAGCAAGCCGACGGTGGCGAAGGGCTAAGCGCCCTACCCGCGTTATAAGCAGGCAAACAAAAAGCCGCGCCGACCCGAAGGTGGCGCGGCTGTTTTGCGACCCGGCCGCGAGGCGTGCGGCCTGGGGGTCAGTCTTAGTTGACGGCGTCCTTCAGGCCCTTGCCGGCCTTGAACTTCGGCTGCGACGAAGCCTTGATCTTCATCGGTTCGCCGGTGCGCGGGTTGCGGCCGGTCGAAGCCTTGCGCTTGGCAACCGAGAAGGTGCCGAAGCCGACGAGGCGAACTTCGTCGCCCTTCTTGAGCGCGCCGCTGATGGCGTCAAACACGCCTTCGACAGCTTTGGTCGCATCGCTCTTGGTGAGGCCGCTGGCGTCGGCGACTGCGCTGATCAGATCGTTCTTGTTCATGTGGGAACCCCCTACCTTTCTTGATGTTGGAAACTTTGTGATTCGCCTCAAAGATGGCGGCGAATTGAGCGATTTTTCCAGGGCCTGTCAAAGCCAAAAGCCGCGATTCATCGCAGATTATCCACGTTTTTCCGCCGTTCCGGTTCGACCTGGCGGCAAGTGCAACGCAGCAAGGCGCGTGCCGCAATGCAGCACGCGCCCGCTGGCTGAATGATTCGCCTTGACGCTACGGCAATCAGTGCGCGGTGGCGCCGGTCCCGGTCGCCCCGCCCGCGCCGGTGGCGGGCTGGCTGGCCAGGTCGTCTTCCTCGCTCCACTCGATCGGAACCAAGGGTTCGACCAGGGCCCGCGCCAGCACTTCATCGACATGGGAAACCGGAATGATTTCCAGCCCTTCGATGACATTCTGGGGAATTTCCGCGAGGTCCTTGCGGTTGTCCTCGGGGATCAGCACGGTGGTGATCCCGCCGCGCAGCGCGGCCAGCAGCTTTTCCTTGAGCCCGCCGATCGCCAGCACCCGCCCGCGCAGCGTAACCTCGCCGGTCATCGCCACGTCCTTGCGCACTGCAATACCGGTCAGCGTCGAAACGATCGAAGTGACCATGCCGATCCCGGCGCTGGGTCCATCCTTGGGCACCGCGCCTTCGGGCAAATGGATGTGGACATCCTTGCGCCCGATGAGGCTGGGCTTGATCCCATAGGCCGGTGAGCGCGCCTTGACGAAGCTGAAAGCGGCCTGGACCGATTCATTCATCACCTCGCCCAGCTTGCCAGTGGTCTTGATCCCGCCCTTGCCGGGTACGGTAACGCTTTCGATCGTCAGCAGTTCGCCGCCGACCGAAGTCCAGGCGAGACCGGTGACCGCGCCAACCTGGTTCTCTTCCTCGCCCATGCCGTGCTTGAACTTCTGCACCCCGGCAAAGTCGCCAAGGTTGTCCGGCGTGATCATGACCGACTTGGCCTTGCCTTCCAGGATCTGGCGCAGGCTCTTGCGGGCAAGCTTGGCAATCTCGCGCTCCAGCGTGCGGACCCCGGCTTCGCGGGTGTAGTACTGGATCAGCGCGCGCAGCCCTTCGGTGGTGAGCGTGAACTCACCCTTCTTGAGGCCGTGGGCCTTAACCTGCTTTTCGACCAGATGCCGTTCGGCAATCTCGACCTTTTCGTCCTCGGTGTAACCTTCGAGGCGGATGATCTCCATCCGGTCAAGCAGCGGCTGCGGCAGGTTGAGGCTGTTCGCCGTGCAGACGAACATCACGTCCGACAGGTCGTAATCCAGTTCCAGATAGTGATCCTGGAACTTGGCGTTCTGTTCGGGATCGAGCACTTCGAGCAGCGCCGAGGCCGGATCGCCGCGGAAATCCTGGCCCAGCTTATCGATCTCATCCAGCAGGAACAGCGGGTTGCTGGTCCCGGCCTTCTTGAGGTTCGAGACGATCTTGCCCGGCAGCGAGCCGATATAGGTGCGGCGGTGGCCGCGGATTTCGGCTTCGTCGCGCACCCCGCCCAGCGACTGGCGGATGAATTCGCGCCCGGTCGCCTTGGCGATCGACTTGCCCAGGCTGGTCTTGCCCACGCCCGGCGGGCCGACGAGGCACAGGATCGGCCCCTTTAGCTTGTTGGTGCGGGCTTGCACTGCCAGGTACTCGACGATCCGGTCCTTGACCTTGTCGAGCGCATAGTGATCGGCATCGAGCACGGCCTGCGCCGCGGCGATATCTTTCTTGAGCTTGCTCTTCTTGCCCCACGGCAGGCCCAGCAGCACGTCGAGGTAATTGCGGATCACGGTGGCTTCCGCGCTCATCGGCTGCATGGTCTTGAGCTTCTTCAGCTCGGTATTGGCCTTGACGCGGGCTTCCTTCGACAGCTTGAGCTTGTCGATCTTGTCCTGCAGCTCCTGGATCTCGTTGGCTTCCTCGCCATCGCCCCCGCCCAGCTCGCTCTGGATCGCCTTGAGCTGTTCGTTGAGGTAATATTCGCGCTGGGTCTTTTCCATCTGGCGCTTCACGCGCCCGCGGATCCGGCGCTCAACCTGCAGCACGCCCAGCTCGCCTTCCATGATCGAATGGACCATTTCCAGCCGCTTGAGCGGATCGGGCTGGCTGAGCAGCGCCTGCTTGTCGGCCACCTTGGCCTGGACATGCGCCGACACCGCATCCGCAAGCAGCGCGGCTTCGGTGATCTCGGCCAGGTTCTCACCGGCTTCCTGCGGCAGCTTCTTGTTGAGCTTGGCGTATTCCTCGAAGGTTTCGACCACCTGGCGCATCATCGCCGAAACTTCGCTGCCCGAAACGCTGACCGCTTCAAGCGGTTCGACCTGGGCCACCACCATCTCGCCATTGGCGGTCTGTTCCAGCCGCAGCGATTCCAGGCTGGCGCGCTGGCGCGCCTCGACCAGCACGCGCACGGTGCCATCGGGCAACTTGAGCAGCTGGAGCACCGTGGCGACCACGCCGATATCGTACAGGTCATCCTCAACCGGATCGTCGCAGCCGGGATCAAGCTGGGCGAGCAGGAAGATGTCTTTCTCACCCTCGGTGGTCATCGCCGCTTCCAGCGCCGCGACCGATTTTTCACGCCCCACGAACAGCGGGACCACCATGCCCGGAAACACGACGATGTCGCGCAAGGGGAGCAGCGGGAGTAGTTTCATTGCAAATCCGTTCCTGCGGGGTGAATCCCGCCTTTGCCGCGGATATGGGGTCGGCATGGCGGCTGTGCAATGGCCATGACGGCTGTGGCTGTGGAAGGACAGCCGGTTGCCAAGCGGCATTGCCCCGCGCAGACTGGCCTCCGACAGGAAATGCAGGAGGGATTCGGGTCCATGCGCAGCTTCAAGATTGCCCTGGCGGCCAGCGCCGCGGTGTTCGGCCTTTCAGGGCTGACCGCCCTGTCCGCGGCTGAAGCCGAACCGCAGCAGACCGTGATTACCGCTGCCCGGTACCTTGATGTCGCCAGTGGCAAATATGTTGAGTATCCGGCAATCTTCGTTGGCGCGGACGGCAAGATCACCGGGATCGCCGATGCCCGCACCGTGCGCTGGGGGGCGAACGTCAAACATATCGACATGGGCGGCAAGACACTGCTGCCCGGGCTGATCGACATGCATGTCCATCTGGACGGACCGGCCGACATCGGCGGGTGGAAGGGGCTGGAATATACCGACAGCTTCTTTGCGATGACCGCGGTTCCCAATGGCCGGGCGTTGCTCGACGCGGGGTTCACCACGGTGCGCAATGTCGGCTCGGGCGATCGCAACGATATCGGGCTGCGCCAGGCGATCGAGGGCGGCTATGTGATCGGCCCGCGCGTGGTGCCGGCCGGCTATGCCCTGGGCGCGACCGGCGGCCACTGCGATGAAACCGGCCTGCCGCCCAGCATGGAACGCCCCGGCAAGGAAGAAGGCATCGGCGACACCCCGGACGAGCTGCGCCACCAGGTCCGCCGCCAGCGCAAGTATGGGTCGATGGTGATCAAGGTCTGCGCCACCGGTGGGGTCTTCTCGCACAATACCGAGCCTGGCCAGCAACAGCTGACCGTGCCCGAACTGACCGCGATCGCCGATGAAGCGCATATGTGGGGTCTGCGCGTTGCCGCCCATGCCCACGGCGCCGCCGGGATCCGGGCCGCGATCCAGAGCGGGATCGACACGATCGAACATGCCAGCCTGGTCGATGACGAGGGTATCCGCATGGCCGTCCAGCGCCCGCGCCCGGTGTGGTTCGCGATGGACATCTACAACACCGATTACACCCAGGCCGAAGGCAAGAAGAACGGCGTGCTGGAAGACAACCTGCGCAAGGATCGCGAGATCGGCCAGCTGCAGCGCGACAATTTCCGCAAGGCCCACAAGGCCGGGGTGCGGATGGTCTTTGCTTCGGATGCCGGCGTGATGCCGCACGGGCTGATCGGCCGCCAGTTTGCGGTGATGGTCCAGTACGGCATGACCCCGCTCGAAGCGATCCGCGCGGCCACGCTCAACGCCGCCCAGGCGCTGGGCTGGGAAGGTCAGGTCGGCACGATCGCGGTCGGGCGGTTTGCCGATCTCGTGGCCGTGGACGGCGATCCGCTGGCCAATGTCCGCGAACTGGAAAGCGTTGACGGGGTGATTAAGGGCGGCGTGCTGATCCTGCCGGCGCGATAGAAGGATTGCTCGATCCTCTCCATTTTCGCAAAGCGCAAATGGGGAGGTGGCATTTGCCCTTCGGCTTGCGGCTTAGCAGCCGCGCTCAGGATAAACTGCACCAATGGTGCAGCAAATGACGGAGGGGCCTCTGCCCTTGCGCCATTCCCCCTCCGTCTCGTCCTTCGGACGATCCACCTCCCCGTTTGTGGCATTCGCCAAAAACGGGGAGGATCTATAGAACTGTCAGGGCTTGGGCCGCCCCGAAAAACCTGCTGCCGCGCGCAGTTCATCGGCGTTGAGCAGCTTGCCGTCCATCATCACCCAGCGGGTCTGGCGCAGGTCGCCCATCCGCTTTTCCGGATCGCCTTCGACCAGCACCAGGTCGGCCGCCTTGCCGACCCGGATCGATCCGGTCTGCTTGTCCTTGCCAACCAGCCGCGCCGGGACGATGGTGGCGGCGGCCAGCGCCTCGGCCGGGGTGAAGCCGGCCTGGAGATAGATTTCCAGCTCGTGCACCAGCTCGATCCCGAAACCGTCAGTTCCGCTGACAATCGGCACCCCGGCCTTGTGCATGATCCCCAGCAGTTCGACCATCTTGGCCCAGCTGGCGCGATAGTCGGCACGGGTCAGCCCGGCCGGAACCGCGAAACCGCCCGATCGCATCGCGCGTTCGGTGCTGGGCGGCAGGGTGCCCATGAAGGCCGCATAGGACGGTGAAATGTCACCGTTCTCGGGAACATAGAGCCCTTCGAAGGCGACCATGGTGGGATCGGAATAGATCCCCTTGCGGGCCATGGTGCCGATAAGCCCTGACATCGCCGGGCTGCGCAGATCCATATCCTTGGCATAACGGCCCGGCCCTTCGAACCGCGCGATCCCGTTGCTTTCGGGCAGCACGCTTTCGGGTACGCCTTCCATCACGATCCAGTTGATGTGGGTAATCTCGTCATAGCCGTGCCCCACCGCCACGCTGGGCCGGATGCCATGCGGGATATGCCCGTGGACATGCAGCCCCAGCTTATGCGCCTCGGCAATCGCCGCAGGCAGCCAATGGTAATCGAAGGTGCCATAGAACTTGACGCCCTTCATGCCCTTGGCCTTGGCTTCGCGCACCCGCTCGATCGCTTCGGCCTCGCTCGCGGCGACATTGGCGACCTGGGCGGTGTACTTGCCCTTCCCGTCGATCAGGGAACTGGAATAGACGTGCGGCATCAGCAGCTGCCCGGCCGCCGCGCGCTTGCGCCGGTCGATCGTCTTGACATCATCATTGCCGGGATCGCGCACCGAAGTGACGCCCAGCGAAAGCTCCTGCGGGCCGGTGTAATCATCGCCCACGTGCATGTGGTTGTCCCACAGCCCTGGAACCAGCGTCTTGCCCTTGCCATCGAACACCCGCGCGCCCTTGGGCACGCGGACCCTGGCCGCCGGGCCAACCGCGCTGATCGTCTTGCCGGTTACCACCACGGTCTGGTCGTTCAGGAACCGCTTGCCATCGGCATCGAACAGCTTGACGTGGGTGAAGGCAACCGGCCCCTTGGGCAGGTTGACCAGCTTCTTGTAAAGTAGCGGCGCCTGCTTGCCCAGTTCGGCGGTCTGCACCTCCTCCATGCGCTTTTGCTCGCCAGCATAGGCTTCGGGCAGCCAGGCCATGCCGTTGGTCATGGCAAAGAACTTGCCCTGGGCATCGGTCCAGATCGGCGTCGGCGTGTTGTTGAGCCCGAAGACCTGCCACAGCGTAACGGTCTTGGCGCTGGCGCCCGAACCGACCTGCATCGTGGTAAGCTTTTCGGCGCGCGCTTCCCCCCCGGGCAGCAGCGCCAGCCGGTTGCCGGGCGCGGCCACCAGCCGTTCGATCAGCCAGCCATTGGCGTCCATCGGACCGCCGTAGGCCACATAGAACCGGCCCGCCCCGCCAGCAGCCCCGCCCTTGTCCACCGGGCTTTGCCACTGGGCACCGGTGGTGGTCAGTTCAAAGGTTTCGGCAGCATCGCCCTGGGGCGTGACACCCCGGATCGTCATGCTGACGGGCATGCCATCGGCGCCGGGCTTGCCGGCATAGTCGAATTCCCACACCTGACCGCGCAGGTTCATGCTGAAACGGGCCATGCGGGTGCCATCGGGCAATTGCCAGACCCATTCGTCGCCGTGCTTGCCGCCGGTCGATTCGATCACGAAATGCGTGGCATCGGCCGGCGGGGTGGCCAGCTGGTCCTTGGGAACCTGGGTGTGCGCACTGGAAGCCAGCAACACGGCGGCAAGCGACAGAACGGCAAAACGCATAGGAAACTCTCCCCTGATTGCGACCCGTCCGATGGTGCTCCCCCGCTTATCCGGGTGTGAGCGCAATTCGATCAACCGGCGATGCGCCCGGTCGGGCAGCCTACATCCCGGGCAGCTTGAAGCCCGGCGGCAGGCCCATGCCGGCCTGCATCTTGCCCATTTCCGCGCCCGAAACGGCATCGGCCTTGGCGCGTGCGTCGTTGAAAGCGGCGGCGATCAGGTCTTCGAGGATGCCCTTGTCGGCCGGGACCAGCAGGCTGTCGTCGATCGCGACGCCCAGCACGCGGCCCTTGGCGCTGCAGCGGATCTTGACCAGCCCGCCGCCGGCCAGGCCCTCAACCTCGATCTCGTCGAGCTTGCCCTGCATTTCGGTCATCTGCTTCTGGATGGTCTCGGCGGCCTGCTGCGCGGCCTGGAGCATCTCTTCCATCGACTTCACTTCAATGTCTCCACTTGCTGCCCCCGGCGACGCGCGCATCGGGGCTTTCGTCAATCAGTTCGGCCTTGGGAAAGGCGGCAAAGGCGGCTTCGACCATCGGATCGGCCAGCATCTCGGCACGGGCGGCATCGCGCTGGGCCTCGGCGGCTTCACGTAAGGCCGGCTGGGCATCGCCTTCGATCCGGCTGACCTGCCAGCGTTCGCCCGTGGCGCGCAGCAACGCGTCGCGCAGTTCGGCGCTGGGATCGTCGGGATAGCCCGGGACCAGGGCATAGGTCAGCTCACCCGGCCTGAGATCGGCGATCCGGATCCAGTCGTGCATCACCTGGGCCAGCCGCAACTGGCCCGAATGCCTGACCTGTTCGACCAGTTCGGCCCAGGCCACCGCCCCGGCGGGCGCGGCCTGTGCGACTGGGCCGCTGGCCGACGCGGAACCAGACGGCGCGGCAATCGCCCCGCTGGCGACCATTTCTTCCAGCTTTTTGGCCAGCGTTCCGGGATCGGGCAGGTCACTGGCGTGCTGGACCCGCAGCAGCGCCATCTTGGCCGCCACCAGCGGATCGGGCGCGGCGCGCACCTCGTCATGGCCCTTGAGCAGCAATTGCCACAGCCGATGCAGCTGACCCGGCGAAAGCGCCCCGGCCCACTGCTCGATCGCCTCGCGCTCTTCATTGGACATCGCATCGGCGCTGCCCTTGCCCAGCTGGGCCACCGTCACCCGGTGGGTCAGCTCCAGCGCCGAGCGCATCAGCGCCAGCGGTTCCACGCCCAATGCAAATTGCTGATCTACCATGTCGAGCAGGTCTGCCCCCTGCCCGCCCAGCAAGGCGGCGAACAGGCGGCGCTGCGCCGACTTGTCAGCCAGGCCCAGCATGTCGCGAACCTGTTCGGCCGAAACATTGCCCTGCCCGCCCAGATCGGCATGGGCGATTGCCTGATCCAGGATCGACAGGCCATCGCGGACCGAGCCTTCGGCCGCGGCAGCAACCATCGCCAGCGCCTCGCCTTCGGCCTCGACGCCTTCCTTAGCGCAGATATTGGCGAAATGTTCAGCCAGCAGCGGGGCCTGGATGCGGCGCAGGTCGAACCGCTGGCAGCGTGACAGCACGGTGACTGGCAGCTTGTCGACCTCGGTGGTCGCGAACAGGAATTTCACATGCGGCGGCGGCTCTTCCAGCGTCTTGAGCAGCGCGTTGAAGGCATTGCGGCTGAGCATGTGGACTTCGTCGATGATGTAGATCTTGTAGCGGGCGGAAACCGCGGCATAGCGCACCGCCTCGATGATCTCGCGCACGTCGTCCACGCCGGTGTGGCTGGCGGCGTCCATCTCGATCACGTCGATATGGCGGCCTTCGGCAATCGCCTGGCAGGGTTCGCACTGGCCGCACGGGTCGATCGTTGGGCCGCCCTGGCCATCGGGTCCGATGCAGTTGAGCGCCTTGGCGATCAGCCGCGCGGTGGAGGTCTTGCCCACCCCGCGCACCCCGGTCATCAGGAAGGCATGGGCCAGCCGGTCCCGCTTGATCGCATTGCCCAGCGTCTGGACCATCGCGTCCTGGCCGAGCAGTTCGGAGAAAGTCTGCGGCCGATACTTGCGCGCCAGCACGCGATACGGCTGCGCCGGAGCGGACGGCGCAGCCGGAGTAGGCGCGGGTGCGGGCGCGGCTGCAGGTGCGGGTGCCCCGAACATCGATTCCTGCCCCGCAGCCTCAAGTTCGGCTGCGGAAGGCGCTTCGTCTTCAGGCTCGTCGCCGTACATTTCAGGGGAATCGGACATTGCGACGCAGGTTAGGCGTTGGCGCGACGAAAGTCGAAGGGGTTTCAGCCGGAAGTGCTGTGGATTGGCTCAGGCCGGAGCGAAAATTCCGGAATTCGAGAACCGGCGCGCATCCTTCGACAGGCTCAGGACAATCGGGTTGAAGTCGGAATCGCAGAAGGCCGGGATTTGCAGCCCGGCATGGGACAATCCACAGCACTTCCGAAGGAGCCGGCCGACCCGCCGCAACCCGTTGTGGCTGCTTCCTTCCGGACCTGACCAGGTTGGCGAGCGCAAACGTCCGACCGACTCCCGGCGGCGCATATGGCGGCGCTGTCGCGTTTGCGCAAGTCCGGGGTGACGAATCGCAGTATTCGGGGCTTCGACATGCTCAATGGGGGCAGTCGAAACGGCCATTTCCCTCCGGAATGGTCACGGAGCGGGTACTGCGGGCGCCTAATGCGCGACCCAGGCGGATCGCGGGACCCGCTCCGATTTCCTTAAGCTTGCAGCAGTGCGCTGATCGCCTCCGCGATCAGCTTGCAACACCAGCCCGCTCCCCCGGCCCGACCACCCATAGGGTATCCTGTTGCGGGTGGTCGGGCCGGGGGAGCGGGCTGGTGTTGCAAGGACAGGCGCATGCCTGTCCGCACCGGCGTGAGCCGGATATTACCGAAAATTATCGGCGTAGGCCTGGAGCTTGAGCCGGCGCGGCGGGACGCTGTGCACTTCGGCGGCGATCCCGTGCTTGGCGGCATAGGCCTGCGCGGCTTCGAGGCTGGGGAACTTCAGCTGCACCTGCGCCTGGGTATCGCCCGAGCCGGTCCAGCCCATCAGCGGATCGGCCTGGCGCGCTTCGGCGGGCACGAAATCGAGGATCCATTCGCCAAGCCGGGCCTTGCCGGACTGCATGGCGTTCTTCGGGCGCTGATAGATGCGTGCTGACATGCAGGCGCAGTGCGTCGAATCGGGCCGGAAATCAAGTCCGGTTAAACGCGTTCTTGGTCTTCAGGCTCGCTACCTCGGCCCAGGGCTCGTCGGGCCAGCGGTGTTTGGGATAGCGGCCCTTCATGTCGCGCTGGACGTCCCTCCACGATCCGCGCCAGAACCCGGGCAGATCGCGCGTGGTCTGTAACGGTTTGCCGCCCGGATCGGTCAGCTTGAGCAGCAGCGGCTGCGGCGGCTTGCCGAAGGTGGGCTGGGCATCCAGCCCGAACAGCGCCTGCACCCGCAGTTCCACGGATGGCCCGCCCGGATCGTCATAATCAATCGCATGGCTGGTCCCTGCCGGCGAGGCGAACTGCGCCGGGGCCAGCCGTTCCAGCGCCTGCTGCGCCGGGTAGTCGAGCCGCGAGCGCAGCGCTTCGTGAAGCTGCCCCGGATCGAGCTGGTCAAGCCGCCGCCCCAGCAGCGGGCCGAGCCAGTCATCGAGTTCATCGCGCAGCGCTTCATCGCCAAGCGCCGCGATCCCGGCATAGCGTGCCCGGCGCAGCAGCGCCTGGCTGGCCTTCGACAGCGGCAACAGGTCAAGCCCGTCGCTGCGCAGCCGGTCCACCAGGAAGGCGCGGATCGCAGCGGGATCGGGCGCAGGATCGGGACCGCGCGCCAGCGTGACCGCGCCGATCCGGCTTTCGAGCAGCGCCTCCACGCGGTTGTCCGTCGCCACCCAGCGCAGGGTCGAGCGGCGCTCGATCCGGTGCGCCAGCCAGCGGGTCACTTCGGCCTCGTCAAGCGCGATTGCCCCGGTGATCCGCGCGCCCTTGGCCTCACCCTGCGCCTCACCCACCGCCAGCCATTCGGCGCGGGCCAGCGAGCTGGCCGGATCGAGCCGCAGCCCCCTGCCCCCGGCGGTCAGCCAGACCTCACCCGAAGGATCGCGGCGGCGGGCAAGATTGTCGGGATGGGCTTCGGCCAGCAGCACACCCAGCGGCGGTGCATCGCCGGCTTCAGGCTTGACCAGCCGCTGCGCCAGGCCCGCCCAGCGCTCGGCCAGCTTGCGCGAGGCCGCGGCCCGGCTTGAGCCATCCCGCTCCCACCGGTCAAAGCGCTGCGCCAGGTCTTCGCCGCGACCACCCAGCCCGCGTTCCTGCAGCAGCAGCGCCAGTTTTGCTGCATCCTGTGCCGCACCATGCTGCGCAGCATAAAGCAGCATGTGCGCCAGCGCCGGCTCCATCGGCAGGCGCGCCATGTTGCGGCCATGCTGTGTGATCTTCCCTGCAGCATCAAGTGCGGTAAGTGCTTGTAATGCCGCCGTTGCCGCAGCCAACGCAGCAGCTGGCGGTGGATCGAGCCAGGGCAATGCTGCAGGCTCTGCCGCGCCCCATTGCGCCAGGCTGAGCAGCAAGGGGGCGAGGTCGCTGGTGAGCATTTCGGGCGGATCAAATGCTGCACGCCCGGCATGGCTGGCCTCTTCCCACAACCGGTAGGCCACCCCCGGCCCCTGCCGCGCCGCGCGGCCGGCGCGCTGGGCGGCGGCGGCCTGCGAGGCGCGGTGCGTGACCAGCCGGGTCACCCCCGCCGCCTTGTCGAATTCGGCCCGGCGCGACAGCCCGGCATCGACCACCACCGATACGCCATCGAGCGTGAGCGAGGTTTCGGCAATCGCGGTTGCCAGCACGATCCGCCGCCGGCCCGCGGAATCGCGCTTGATCGCAGCGCGCTGCGCTGCAGGTTCGCACTGGCCATGCAGCGGCAGGACCAAAGCCGAGGGCAGCTTTTCGGCCAGCCGCTCGCGGGTGCGCTCGATCTCGCCCACGCCGGGCAGGAAGGCCAGCACATCGCCCTGCTCCTCGCGCCAGGCGGTCAGCACGGCAGAGGTCATCGCCTCCTCGATCCGCTGTTCGGGCCGCGCGCCCAGCCATTTGATCGCCAGCGGGTATGCCTTGCCCGCGCTTTCAACCACGGGCGCATCGTGGAGCATCCCGGCAAAGCGCGTGCCGTCGATCGTCGCGCTCATCACCACCAGCCGCAGGTCCTCGCGCAGTACCGCCTGGCTCTCGATCGCCAGCGCCAGCCCCAGGTCGCTGTCGAGGTGACGTTCATGCGCCTCGTCGAACAGCACGGCGGACACACCTGCCAGTTCCGGGTCGTTCAGGATCGTCGCAACAAAGATCGCCTCGGTCATCACCAGTACGCGGGTTTTGGGACCGCGCTTGCTGTCGAGCCGGGTGAGATAGCCGACGGTTTCACCCGCGCTTTCGCCCAGCAGCTCGGCCATCCGCTCGGCCGCGGCGCGCGCCGCAACCCGGCGCGGGCTGAGTACGATCACCTGCCCGCTGCACCACGGCTCGCCCAGCAAGGCCGGCGCGACCGCTGTGGTCTTGCCCGCCCCCGGCGGCGCGATCAGCACCGCCGAACTGCCCACGCGCAGGGCGTCGAGCAGGTCTGGCAGGACCGCGTGGATCGGAAGCTCGGACAGGACGTTACCCTTCATCGCCGCCCTGAACGCACTTCAGGGTTCGTTTCACCAAACAGCGGGCTTGTCCTTGGGGCACAATGGGCCCTGAAACAAGTTCAGGGTGACGGCGGCGTGGGTGCGGCCGAAGGGTTGGCCTGCACAGGCTCAACTGGAAGCGGAGCCGCAGGCGCTGGATCGGGAGACGCTGCCGGCGCCGATGCCGGAGCCGGAGCCGCAACCGGTTCTGCCTTGGTATCCCCCGACAGCTGGTTGCGGCACTGTTCCAGCAGCTGCGGCCCTGGTCCGCGCCCATGCAGCGCGTCAATTTCGGCCTGGCGCTTTTTCAGGTAATAGGCCCGCGTCGCCGCATAGGGATCGTCAGCCGCCTGCAGCGCCTTGATCTGGCAATCGAACTCCACGCGGCGGTCAAGCGAGCGGATCGTGCCGTTGGGGATCGTGTAATAGGGTTTGTTGAACGGCGCGCCGATGCCCATCGGCAGGACCAAGCCATCGACCGCCCCGCCCACCACATCGCGCAGCGAAGTCGATCCGATGCCCGGCAGATAGAGGTACGGCCCCGGCCCTACGCCATAGAAGCCCAGGGTGTTGGCAAAGCCATTGTGCCGGTGCGGCAGGTTGAACGGCTTGCCCTTGGCCACATCGATCAGCCCGCCCAGCCCCAGGGTGGAATTGATTGCAAAGCGCCCCAGCGTCTCGCCCGCCTTGCCCGGTTTGAGCTGCAGCAGAAAATTGAGCGCCACCACCGGTTCGCCAATGTTGCGGATGAAATTGTGCAAGCCGGCGCGCGCAGGCTTGGGCACCAGTTTCTTGTAAGTTTCGGCTGCCGGGCCAACCAGCTTGTTGTCAACCTGCTGGACCAGTTCGAAGCTGGCCTGGTTGACCGCCTGAGCCGGATCGCTTTTGGGCCGGGCGGTAACGGTGATCGCCTGACCATCGACCGGCTGGGTAGGAGCCGGGGCCGCAACCGGCACCGGAACCGGCGTTCCCGCAGCCGCCTCTGCCGCCGGGACGGCGAGCGGCGCAGGCTCGGGCGGAGCCACAGGAATGTCGATCGGCTGGCCGCTCGCCCAGACCAGCGCAACCGCATGCAATACAGCGCCCAAGAATACCCTCCGCGCGACCCAAGCCAGTCAGTCCTGGCACCAAAACGCTGGCAATCTAACCACTTGCCGCATAGCGCCATGCGGCCAGTCGAAGCTGCGTTGCGGCCAAAGTCACCCCATCGGGTAACGGATCTCCTTCGACACCCGGTTAATCGCCCGCATCACTTCATCAGGCAGTACCAGATCCTTGGCCGCGAAGATCGCGCCAAGTTGCTCTTCGTTCGACACGCCGACGATCGTGGAGGCCACAAAATCGTGCTGCTTGGACCAGGCCACCGCCATGGCGACCGGATCGATCCCGGCCTCGCGGGCGATTTCGTGGAACCGTGCGGTCGAGGCGAGCGAGCGTTCGTTGACGAAGCGCTTGCCCATTTCGGCCTGGCGCCCCTCCATCGCCAGATAGCGGCTGAAACGCGCGCCATCGGGCCGGGCACCATCCTGGTACTTGCCCGACAGCACCCCGCCGGCGATCGGCGAATAGGGGATCAGGCTGACCCCTTCCATTCGGCAGACCTGCGCCAGTTCATCTTCGAAGCGGCGGTTGTTGAGGCTGAAATTGTTCTGGATCGTGTGATAGCGCGCGGTGCCCAGCCGTTCGGCCACCTGGATCGACTTCATCAGCCCCCAGCTGGTCTCGTTCGAGCAGCCCAGCACCCGCACCTTGCCGGCCCGCACCAGTTCATCGAGCACTTCCATCGTCTCGTCATAGGGCAGTTCGTGATCGGGCCAGTGGGTCTGGTAAAGGTCGATATAGTCGGTGCCCAGCTTCTGCAGGCTGTCCTCGACCGCGACCATGATGTTGCGCCGGTCGAGCGCGGTCATCCCTTCGCGCTTGGGGCTGCGGAACCAGACGTGGCTGGGGCCGGAAACCTTGGTGGCCAGCACGATTGCATCGCGCGGCTTGGTCTTGAGCCATTTGCCGACAATCTCCTCGGTCCGGCCGACCCATTTGGGATCGGGCGGCACCGGATAGCCTTCGGCGGTGTCGTAGAAATCGATCCCTTCATCAAAGCACTTGTCGAGGATCCGCAGCGACGTGGCCTCGTCGGTCTGGCTGCCAAAGGTCATCGTGCCCATGCAGATGTCGGATACGACAATCGCGCTCTTGCCCAAACGGCGACGGTCCATGCGGCAATTCTCCCGGAGATTCTGGTTTCGACTTGAAACCGAACGTGCCGGGTTGCGTGGCGCTGGTCAAGGCGGAGTTGGCTAGGCGTACATGGTGCCGCAGACGGGCTTTCCCTCCCCTTGCGGGAAAGCCCGTCCAGAGCTGCCCGATCGCTCAGGCTGCGACCAGCTCGTGCGCGCGGCGCTGGGCGCGGCGGCGGGTGCTGCGGTCCTGCTGTGACCAGGCGACGCGCAGCCCGCGTACCCCGGCGCGGTCCATCGCGTGTTGCCACGAATAGAACTCCTCAAGGCTGAGGCTGTAGCGGTGCATCACTTCGTCAAGGCTCATCAGACCGCTTTGCACGGCAGCCACCACCTGTGCCTTGCGGCTGGCCACCCAGCGGGTGGTATTGGCCGGCGGCAGGTTGTCGCGCGTCAGCACTTCGCGGTCCGGCCCGATAATCCGCAGGGGGCGGGAATTGGTGTATTCGATCATGTTACGGCCCTTCGTTTCGTCTCCAAACGAGTGGCCCCCAAAGCCAGAACACAGTCAGCCCGGCGTGGTTAAATCGGGGTAAATTCCAGCCGCAGCTCACCGCGCCGGAAGGGCGGGTGACGGTGGGTTGTGGCTGGTTGGAGATAAGCGGCAGCAGACCACCCAGAGGATGCTGCTCAGGCCCGGACGGGATGGATCGAACCTTTCCTACACGGCCCCGGCCTGTCATTCTGCAGCCCGTTCTTTGACATCGTGCAGATCACCGACCGATCCCATCACCAAGCCGCGCCCCCAGCGCGGCTTTGGTGCATCCGGGGCATCGCTTTGGGAAATTCATCAGGTGCGCCGGGGATGTGTTTCCTCAACTTGCGTTTTGCGCAAGTCAGGTGCGATTGAGTTAATGTGTTGAAATAACGAATGAAAACACGCCTTGCCCGGCAAGGCAGTGAAAAGTTCGATCAAATGGTATTGAACAAACCGGTTCGAACTGGCGTTCAAAAAGCGTCGGAAATGCCGCTCAGGCCCGGCGGGTGACCGCGAATTCGGCCGCTTCGGCCATGGCGGCGCGGGCTTCGTTGGCGGGGAAGCCGGCGATCGCGTCGATCGCGCGCTGGGCAAAGTGGCGGGCGCGGTCGCGGGTGGCGCTGACGGCATCGTGGCGCCGGATCAGCCGCACCGCATGCGCCAGGTCCTCGTCCGAGCTGCGGTGACCCAGGATCGCGTCCTGCCAGAAGCGGCGTTCCTCATCGGAACCCCTGGCATAGGCCAGGATCACCGGCAGGGTCATCTTGCCCTCGCGGAAATCGTCGCCCTTGCCCTTGCCCATCTCGCCGCTGTCGGAATCGTAATCCATCGCATCGTCAACCAGCTGGAAGGCGATGCCCAGGTTGCGGCCATAGTCTTCGAGCGCGCGTTCTTCCGCCTCGCTCTTTTCGGCAACCACCGCGGCGATCCGGGTAGCGGCGGCGAACAGCGCGGCGGTCTTGGCACCGATGATGCCGAGATAGCGTTCCTCGCTGGTTTCGATCTGGCGAGCGGCAGTCAGCTGATCGACCTCGCCCTCGCTGATCACCGAGCTGGCGTTGGAGAGGATCTTGAGGACCTTCAACGAGCCGTCCTCGACCATCAGTTCGAAGCTGCGGGTGAACAGGAAATCGCCGACCAGCACGGTCGCCGGATTGCCGAAGATCAGGTTGGCGGCGGCCTTGCCCCGGCGCAGTTCGCTGCCATCGACCACGTCATCGTGCAGCAGTGTGGCGGTGTGGATGAATTCGACCGCAGCGGCCAGCTTGTGGTGACGGGTGCCCTGGTAATCGACCAGCGCCGCCCCGGCCAGCGTCAGCATCGGCCGCATCCGCTTGCCCCCGCCCGCGATCAGGTGGCCGGCCAGCGCCGGGATCAGCGGGATCTCGCTCTGCATGCGTTCCAGGATCACCTGGTTGACCGCATTCATGCCGCTGGCAGTCAGCGCCATGATCGGGGCCAGCGAAGGCTCGCTGGCGCGCGGCTTCAGGGGGATCACGTCGGCGCTCATCTTGACGCCGCCTTGCTCACCTTTGCGATCAAGCGCAAGTGCAAAGCGGGCAATGGCCCCTACATAATATGCAATCGCCATTTTGCATGCTAGCGACCGATTCATGTCCGAGACCCAACCCGACCCCGTCCTCGCCGGCTACCGCGCCTCGATCGACAACATCGACGCCGCACTGATCCATATCCTGGCCGAACGATTCCGGATCACCAAGGCGGTTGGCGCCTACAAGGCAGAAAACGCCTTGCCCGCCAGCGATCCGGGGCGCGAGGAGCGCCAGATTGCCCGGCTGCGCAAGCTGGCCGAAGAAGCCCAGCTTGATCCCGAATTCTCGGAAAAGTTCCTGCGCTTCATCATCCAGGAGGTGATCCGCCACCACGAACAGGCGGCGGAGGGGAAGTAGCGGGTCAGCCAGCCCTCGGTAGCCGAAGCTTGACCAGCAGGCCGCCAAGGTCTTCGCTTTCATCTAGCGTCACGCCGCCGCCATAGATTTCGGCGACATCGCGGACAATCGCCAGCCCGAGGCCGGTGCCGGGCTTGCCGGTATCGAGCCGGGCGCCGCGATCGAAGATGCGGGTGCGTTCTTCCTCGGGGATGCCCATGCCGTCATCCTCGACCCAGATCTCGCACCAGCCGGGCTCGCCGGTCGGATCGAGCGTGACAAAGACCGAGCCGCCGCCATATTTGGCTGCATTCTCGATCAGGTTGCCCAGGATCTCGTCAAGGTCCTGCCGCTCGATCGCCACCTGGGCCTCGCGGTTGCCATCCAGGTCGAACCGGGTCCTGTCGTAAAGCACGGTCACCGCGCGCAGCACCGCCTCGACGCTTTCACCCAGGGTGGCGCGGGCCTGCCCGACAGCGCGGCGGCCCACGGCGCGGGCACGGGCCAGGTGGTGATCGACCTGGCGGCGCATCACTGCTGCCTCGCGGATCACCGTATCGGCGAGGTCAGGCGCATGGGCGGTGGCGGCGTTCATCACCACCGTCAGCGGGGTCTTGAGTGCATGGGCCAGATTGCCGGCATGGGTCCGCGCCTCTTCCGCCTGCTTTTCGGTGTGGGCCAACAGCGCATTGAGTTCCTGCACCAGCGGCTGAACTTCCAGTGGCAGCGGCTCGGTCACCCGGTTGCTGCCAACCCCGCGCATCTTCTGGATCGCCCGCTGCACGCCGCGCAAAGGCCCCAGCCCGTACCAGGTCTGCAGCGCCGCCATCACCAGCAAGCCAAGTCCCAGCACGGCAAAGCTGCGGAACAGGATCCGCCGGACCCGCTCGATCTGCTCGTCAAGGTTGCCGCGCCGCTCGGCGACCGAGAACCACCAGACGGTATCGCTGCCCGGCAGGGTGACCGAGCGTTCCATCACCCGCAGGGTTTCGGCGGGGAACTGACGGCTGTCGTAGGTGTGGACCTCCTTGTCAAAGTGCCCGGTCTGGACGTTGAGCGAACGGTCCCACAGCGAGCGTGACGGAAAATCCTCATGCCCCTCGCCGCGGATTTGCCAGTAAAGGCCGCTGTTGGGTTCAAGCAGGCGCTGGTCGCCCAGCGGACGATTGAGGAACACCTCACCATCCAGCCCGACTTCAGCCGAGGCGATCATGCCGTTGAGCATGTAGCTGAGCTGGGCATCGAAATTGCGCGTCACCAGCCCGGTCAGCGTCTGATCAAGCGCGATCCCGCCGCCCAGCAGCAGCACGCTGATCCAGCCGGCTGCGATCAGCATCATCCGGCGCGAGAGCGAGCCGGTATGCAGCGGGGCGCCTTTCGCGGGCGTGGCTGACAACGCCTCGCTCATCGGTTGACCTTATCCGCGGCTGCCCGTCGCAGGGTCATCAAGGCTGTATCCAAGCCCGCGGATCGTGGTGATCACGTCGGCGCCCAGCTTCTTGCGGATGCGGGTCACGAACACTTCGATCGTGTTCGAATCCCGATCGAAGTCCTGGTCATAGATGTGCTCGATCAGTTCGGTGCGGCTGACCACTTTGCCTTTGTGGTGCAACAGGTAGGACAGCAGCTTGTATTCCTGCGCGGTCAGCTTGACCGGTTCGCCATTGAGCGTGACCCGGCCCGAACGCGTATCAAGCCGCACATCGCCGGCGATCAATTCGCTGCTGGTGTTGCCCGAGGCACGGCGGATCAGCGCACGCAGCCGGGCGATCAGTTCTTCGGTCTGGAACGGCTTGGCCAGGTAGTCATCAGCCCCGGCATCAAGCCCGGCAACCTTGTCGGACCAGCTATCGCGTGCGGTCAACACCAGCACCGGGAACTTGCGGCCTTCCTTGCGCCACATGCCCAGCACGGTCAGCCCGTCAATTTCGGGCAGGCCCAGATCGAGAATGACCGCGTCATAGTCTTCGGTCGAGCCCATGAAGTGCCCATCCTCGCCATCAACCGACAGGTCGACCGCATAGCCATTGGCCTCAAGCGTGTTCTTCAATTGCTTGCCGAGGGTCGGTTCATCCTCAACGATCAGGATGCGCATGCGTAAAGTTCCCCAAAAGTCCGGATTTTCAAATGGGCCGAAAGCCCGCGAGCGTCAAGCCGGGGGTCAGCGCGAACGGCGGATCGTTTCACCGGTGCGGGCATCGACATCTACGAAGATCACGTGCCCGTCGCGAATGAACTTGAGCCGGTAGGCCAGCGCCGCCGGATCGTATTCAAAGCCCAGGTACTGCGCGCCCGGCATGGTCGGGATCACCCGGCCTTCGATCTCGCGCGGCGGACGAATGGTGCCGGCACGCAGTTCCTTACGGGCCTGCTGCTGGGCATTGCCACCCGGATCGGCCTGAAGCGGCAGAGGCGATGCGGCCAGCAAGGCGATCAGGGGAAGGAGAAGTCGGTTCATGGTGACTGGCGATCTATCGGAACAGGTTTGAACGGCCCGTGAATGGTTTAGCCGGCCTTGAGCAAGGCAATGTAGCGTTGGCGCAATTCGGCGGTCCGGGTGCCGGGGCCGCCATTGCCGATCGGTTTGCCGTCAACCTCGACCACGGGGGTGACCAGCGCGCCGGCTGAGGAAATGAAGGCTTCGCGCGCAGCAAAGAGCTCATCCGGCGTGAACGGCCGCTCTTCGACCTCCAGCCCCATCGCACGCGCGATTGCAACGACGTTGATCCTGGTCACGCCTGGCAACACACCATGATCGACCGGATGCGAAACCAGCACGCCGCGGGCATTGATGATATGGGCATTGGCGCTGGTCGCTTCGGTGATCACCCCGTTCTCGACCAACCAGGCATCGTCATAGCCGGCGTCGCGCGCGGCTTCCTTGGCCAGCACGGCATAAAGCAGCTGCGTGGTCTTGGCCGAACGCAAGGCCCAGCGCCCGTCGGGATGCAGAATCACCCGCAGTCCCTTGTGCGCAGCGGGGTTGTCGATCAGCGCTGCAACCTGGGTAAAGGCGAACCGAGTGGCCGGGACTGGCTCGTGCGGGGAGAGGAAATCACGATCGGCCGGTGCGCCGCCAGTCACCTGCAGGTAAACACGCCCTTCGCTGAGCGAATTGCGCGCAATCAGTTCGGCAATCACCGTGGGCCAATCGGTCTGATCAGCAATCCGTGCCGTGGCCATCGAGCGCGCCAGCCGCGCCGCGTGGTGCGGCCAGTTGCACGATCGGCCATCGATCACCGGGGTCACTTCATAGACCCCCTGCCCGAACAGCAACGCACGATCGAAGATCGGCACTCTCGCCTCGTCTTCGGGAAGGAACTCACCATTTAGCCAGACGGTGCGCATTGGAAGTTCACAAACCTCACAGGGTTCAGGAAAACAAAAACCGGCCGAATCCCGGTCGCGGCGGCGACATTGGCAGATGGACGCGGGGTAGGAAAGACGCCGCGTCAGGTTCGGCCCGCTTGTCATTGCACCGCACCCGGCCTAGGGCGCCGCGATCATGGCGGCCGCACCAATCCTTGCCTGGGAAGAATTGAGCCTGATCCAGGGGTCGGGCTGGCTGTTCCGTGATCTCGACCTGTTCATCGCCCCGCGCGATCGGCTGGCGCTGATCGGCCGCAATGGCGCTGGCAAGACCACGCTGCTGCGGCTCATTTCGGGCGAGATCGAGGCCGACAAGGGCCGCCGCTCTATCCAGCCGGGCACCAGGATCGTGATGCTGGAACAGGATCCGTTCTTCACCGGCTTTGATACGCTGATGGATTTTGCCCTGTCCGGAAAGGATGCCCCGCCCCGGCACGAGGTAGAGGCGATTGCCGGCCAGCTGGGCATCGATCTGAGCCGCCCGGCGGACAGCGCCAGCGGCGGCGAACGACGCCGCGCCGCGCTGGCCCGCGCGCTCGCCAGCGAGCCCGACCTGCTGCTGCTTGACGAGCCGACCAACCACCTTGATCTGGCTGCGATCGACTGGCTGGAAGACTGGCTGAGCCGCTACAAGGGCGCCTTCGTGGTGATCAGCCACGACCGTACTTTCCTGGAGCGGCTGACCAAGGCCACCCTGTGGCTCGATCGCGGATCACTGCGCCGCAAGGAAATCGGCTTTGGCGGCTATGAGGCCTGGATGGAGCAGATCTATGCGGAAGAGGCGCGGGCCGCCGACAAGCTCGATGCCAAGCTGAAGATCGAGGCGCACTGGCTGGAACGCGGGGTCACCGCGCGGCGCAAGCGCAATCAGGGGCGGCTGGAGAAGCTGTGGGAAATGCGTGCCCAGCGCGCAGCCATGCTCAGCCCCCAGGGCACCGCCAAGCTGGGTCTGGCGGTGGACGATGCCAAGTCCAAGGCCGTGATCGTGGCCGACCGGGTGTTCAAGAAGTTCGGCGATCGCCCGATCATCAAGGACTTCACCTTGCGGATCACCCGCGGCGACCGGATCGGGATCGTCGGCTCCAACGGTGCGGGCAAAACCACGCTGCTGAAACTGCTGACGGGCGAAATCGAGCCGGATTCTGGGACGGTCACCCTCGCCAAGACGCTGCAGGGCGTGCTGATTGACCAGCAGCGCAGCCTGATGCAGCCCGAAAAGCGGGTGCGCGATGTGCTGGCCGAAGGCGGTGACTGGATCGACGTCCGGGGCACTCGCAAGCACATCCAGGGCTATCTCAAGGACTTTCTGTTCGATCCCTCGCTGGTTGATGCCAGGGTCGGCACCCTTTCTGGTGGCGAGCGTTCGCGCTTGCTGCTGGCCCGGGAATTCGCCCGCAAATCGAACCTCCTGGTGCTCGACGAGCCGACCAACGATCTCGATCTCGAAACGCTCGACCTGCTGCAGGAAGTCATCGCAGATTATGACGGAACCGTGCTGATCGTCAGCCACGACCGCGACTTCCTCGACCGCACGGTAACCGTCACGCTGGGGCTGGACGGTTCGGGCAAGGTCAATGTGGTTGCCGGTGGCTATGCCGACTGGGAGAAGCAGCGGCAGAAGCGGAATACCCCCGGCAAGGTCAGCCGTTCCGCCGAGCCTGCCCCACCTTCCCCTCCTCCGCCGCCGAAAAAGGCCAAGCTGTCCTACAAGGACCAGCGCGACTACGAGCTGCTCCCGACCCGGATCGAAGAATTGCTGGCCGCAATCGCGCGCGACGAAGCGGCACTGGCCGATCCGGCGCTCTACACCCGCGATCCGGCGAAGTTTGCTGCGCTGACCAAGGCGATCGAAGCGGCCCGCGCCGAAAAGGACGCTGCCGAGGAACGCTGGCTGGAACTGGCGGAGCAGGTAGAGGGATAACTACCCCTTCGCCAGCCGCTCCTTGATCCGTTGATCGATCCGCATATCGAGCATCGAAAGCGGCATCACGCCCTCCTTCAACACTTCGTGGAACCAGTGCAGCGAGAACTTCGTGCCCAGCGCTGCTTCGGCCTTCTGACGTTGTTTCAACCAGGCCATGTGGCCGATCTTGTACGAACAGGCCTGGCCGATCTGGGTGCAATAGCGTTCGACTTCACGCTGGCAGCGCGGGCGGGCAAAGCCGGTGGTGTGGACCATGTAGTCGGTCGCCTGCTCGCGGCTCCAGCGCTTGGCATGGATCCCGGTATCAACCACCAGCCGCGCGGCACGGAACAGGAAGCTTTGCAGATAGCCGGCGCGCTCGATCCCTGAAAATGCCCCCAGCTCGTCCGCCAGCTGTTCGGCATAGAGCGCCCAGCCCTCACCATAGGCTGACAGGAACATGTTCCGCAGCAGCATCGGCAGATCGCCCGAAAGCTGGGCATAGGAACCTTGCAAGTGATGGCCCGGCGTCCCTTCATGATAGGTCAGCGCGGGCAGTGAGTATTTCGGCCAGTCGCCTGTATCCTTGAGGTTGATCCAGTAGATCGCCGGCCGCGATCCATCGAGCGAGGCACGGTTGTAGTACCCGTTCGAGGCCCCATCCTGGATCTCGACCGGCACGCGCCTGATCTCGAGCGGCTGGCGAGGGATATCGGCGAAGGCCCTGGGCAGGCGCTGCCACATGTCCGCCACCCCGGCATTGAGGCTGTCGATCAGCGCCTTTCGACCCTCGTCAGTGTTGGGATAGAGCTGCTCGGGCCGTTTGTTGAGTTCGGTCAGACGTTCGGCGACGCTGCCTTGGGTCAACCCGGCCTGCTTGAGGATCGCATCAAGCTGGCCGCTGATCTCGGCGACCTGGGCCAGCCCGGCACTGTGGACCTGCTCGGGCGTCATGCTGGTGGTGGTCGCCTGGGCCAGTGCGGCGGCATAGATTTCATCACCGCGGGTCAGCCGCCAGGCGCCGTCCCCGGCGCGGGTTTTGCCGCGCAGTTCGGTCATCAAGGCGATCTGGCGATCGAGTGCGGGATAGACCGCACCTTCGATGATCTTTGCCGCGCGGCCCTGCCAGTCGCCCGCGATCCCCTTGGCCTTGGTCTTGTCACCCAGGTACTGCGCCATCGTGGTTTCAGCAGCGGCGGGCGAGCGCAACTTGGCGATCTGGCCCAGCGTCAGGTTGAGTGACCAGCCTGGGGCAACAAAGCCGCGCGCGGCCTGGGCCCGCTGTTCGGCGCTGTCTTCATCGAGCTGGCGGGCAAAGGCGCTGAGCCGCGCAAGATAGGCCTCGGCATCCGCAGCATCACCGACCGGGTGGGTGGAGGTAAGGAAATCGGGCACTTCGAAGTAGGACCCGCCCTGCTGGAAGATCGGATAGGGCCGCTGGACCGAACCGATATCGAACTTCTGCGCGGCGATGCTGCGTTGCTGCAACTGGAAGATCGCCAGCGCGCGATGACGCTTGCCGGCCTCGCTGAGGCCGACCTCCGGCACTGCCCTGACCTTGCCCAACCATCGCTGGTTGCGCGCCAGGTCGCTGCGCCGCTCTGCTGCGGTGGCCGGCGAAAGCTCGCTACGCAGGTGCGCGAGCTTGCCCTTGTCGAGCCCCAGCGCGGTGGCGAATTCGGGCGAACGGGCAATGCCATCGTTGAAGATCGCATCCAGCAGGCCGTGCAACTGCTTGTCCCCGCCGGCACCCTTACCTTTGGCAAAGCCGGGTTCGGCGGCAAGGGTCAGCGCGGCAGCACCGGTCGAGGCAAGGAATTGACGACGATCCATGGTTTGCTCCCCAGTCCATTGGGCTTTGTGCCAGTCTGGACGGGTTTGTCATCGATCGTCACACCAATCGACGAAGGACTGCCGCACGCCGATGAAGGACTATCGGCCGATCCGGTAGTACCCTGCGACCCGATCGAGCGCGATACCCAGCACCAGCTTGCCGCTGCGGGCCGGCCAGGCCAGCGCGCGCTCGGCACTGGGCAACCCCTCCCCCGCGCAGACCACCCGCCAGAGAATGTCCGACAGCCCGGGTCCGGCCAAAGCAATCGCCCCGCTGAACCGCTCGCGCGCGGCGATCTGACGCTCACTGGGGTTGAGCGAATGATCCGGTCCGCCGCCTTTCACCCGTACCGGATCCCAGCGCATGGTGACCCCCGCTGCCAGTTGCGCCCGTTCGAAATCGCGGCGCAGGCATTCTCCAGCGGCAAACTGCGCGTCGCTGAGGTGACCGCGCGCATAAAGCCAGCCCAGCACGCTTTCCGCAAGGTTGACCGTAACGCTGCGCTTGCCCTTGCCCGGGGTGCGGCGCGAGGGGCCTTCACTGGTAAGTTCGCGCTCGACGAGTTGTTGTTTCATGGCATTTCCCCTTGGCGGTTCGAGTCGCCACAGGCTTGCCAAATCAGCGATATTGTAGGAAAGCGATAAAACCAATTTGGTTACCGGAAGTCTCAGCATGATCAACCGCATTCGCGATATCCGCCGCCAGAAGGGTCTGACCCTGGCCGACGTGGCTGAGCGTTGTAGCCCGCCGACCACGGCCCAGACGATCGGACGGCTGGAAACCGGGATGCGCCAGCTTTCGCTGACCTGGATGAACAAGATCGCCGCAGCGCTGGAGGTTGAGGCCGAGCTGCTGGTGCGCGGTGAAGAAAGCGATGCGCCGAAATATGTCGCGCGCCTGACCGCCGATGGGGCCGAGGCCCTGCCCGCACCGCGCGATGCCATTCTGCCGTCGGTGCTGGGCGGAGAGACCGGGCTGGTCGCGCTCGATATCGAACACGGCGCCGGCGAATATCGCGCCGGCGACCAGTTGTGGCTGCGCCAGCATGGTCCGGACGACTATCCCCGCCTGCTCAACCGCGATGTCCTGGTGCCGCGCCCCGGCGGGCGTTTTGCCTTCGGCCGGATGATCGACCGTGACGATAGCCGCGTGGCGATCCTGGCTCCGGGCGCGGGCACACGGCAGGTTGTGGTCGAACATCCGGCCTGGATCGCGGTGGCCGAAATGCTGGTGCGCAAACTGTGAGCCGATTGCGCGTCCTGTCGATTTCGACGCTCTATCCCAATCCGGCTAACCCCAATTTCGGGGTCTTTGTCGAGCGCCAGATGCAAGCGGTGGCCAAGCGCGGTGATGTCGATCTGGTGATGGTAAACCCGGTCGGCCTGCCGCCCTTCCCGCTTTCGCTCCACCCGCGTTATCGCGCGGTGGCGAATTTGCCTGAGCGTGAGGAGCGCGGCGGGGTGACTGTGCTGCGCCCCCGGTTCCGCCTGCTGCCGGGCATCGGTGGTCGGTTCAATGCGCGCGCCGTGGCACGTGCGGTGCTGCCGCTCGCCCGCCGCCTGCATGCGGAACTGCCGATCGACCTGGTCGACGCGCAATTTTTCTACCCCGATGGGCCGGCTGCGGTGCGGATCGCCAGAAAGCTGGGACTGCCCAGCTCGATCAAGGCGCGCGGGGCCGATATTCATCACTGGGGTTCGGCACCCGGCGTTGCCGGGCAGGTGCTCGCAGCGGGGCAACAGGCCAGCGGCCTGCTCGCGGTTGCCCAGGGTCTGGCAGACGATATGACCGCGTTGGGGATCGATCCGGCAAAGATCACGATCCACCGCACCGGGCTCAACGCCGATCTGTTCCGTCCGCTCGACCAGAAGCTCTGCCGCGATGAACTGGGTCTGCCGCGTCAGGCCAAGGTGCTGGCCTGCGTCGGCGCACTGATTCCCCGCAAGGGCCAGCGCTATGCCATCGAGGCAATGCCCTTGCTGCCCGAAGCGACGCTGGTACTCGCGGGCAAGGGCGAGGATGAGGCCATGCTCAAGGCGCTGGCCAAATCGCTGGGCGTAGAAGATCGCGTGCGCTTCCTGGGCGCGGTGCCGCATGATCGCCTGCCGATCGTGCTCAACGCTGCCGATGTTTTCGTGTTGCCAACCGCCAGCGAGGGCCTGGCCAATGCCTGGGTTGAGGCGCTGGCCTGCGGGACTCCGGTGGTCACTACCCCAATCCCCGGCGCAGTCGAATTGCTGACTGACCCGGCCTGGGGTGCCTTCGCCGCGCGCGACAAGCTGGCGATCGCGATCGAGGTCAGCCAGATCCTGGCCGATCCGCCCAGCCGCGAGGTCGTGCAGGCAGCGACCGCCGGGTTCAGCTGGCAAGCCAACGCGGCAGCGCTCGTCGAATACTGGAGGCGGCTGGCCGCCAGGTAATCAAGTTCCGTTGATCAGGCCTGACCGCGCGCGAGCTTTTCCTGCCGATCCAGCTCGGTTTCGACCGGAACGAAGCTGGCCGCAGTGACCTTGAGCCAGATCAGGATCGGCGCCGCCATGTAGATCGAGCTGTAGGTCCCCACGAAGATCCCCAGCGTGATTGCCGCGGTGAACCCGAAGATCACGTTCGGCCCCAGCAGCAGCAGCGACGCCAGCGTGATCAGCACCGAAAGCGAGGTGACGATCGTCCGGCTGAGCGTTTCATTGACCGACAGGTCAAGCAGCTCTGGCATCGGCATGCGGCGGTACTTCTTCAGGTTTTCGCGGATCCGGTCATAGACCACGATCGTATCGTTGAGCGAATAGCCGATCAGGGTCAGGATCGCGGCAACGATGTTGAGGTCAAACTCCATCTGGGTCAGCGCAAACAGGCCCAGGGTCAGGGTCACGTCGTGGACCAGCGCGAACAGCGCGCCGACCCCGAACTGCCATTCAAACCGGATCCAGATGTAGATCGAGATCGCCACCATCGCCAGGCCAAGCGCAATCATCCCGGTGCGAAACAGTTCGCCTGAAACCTTGCCCGAAACCGAATCCACACCGTCGATCCGCGCATCGGGATGCGCGGCCTTGACCGCAGTGGTGATCTTGTTGGCCATTTCATTGGCCAGCCCGGTGTTCTGGTCAGCCCCTTCGGGCAGCTTCATCCGGATCGAGACCTCGTTGGGCTTGCCAAACTGCTGGATGGTCGGCTCGCCATAGCCCAGCTTGGCCACGCTTTCGCGCAGTTCCCCGACCGGGGCATCCTTGCTTTGAACAAAGGTCACGCGGATCATCTGGCCGCCGATGAAATCGACCCCCAGATTGAGTCCCTTGGTGAAGACCAGGCCCAGGGATGCGGCCATCAGCAGGATTGAAATCACATAGAACGGCACGCGCCAGCGCAGAAAGCCGATGTTGGTGTTGTCGGGAACCAGCTTGAGCAGTTTCATCGGACAGGCCCCTTACAGCACAAGATCGTTGGGCCGCGCCTTGCGCAGCCAGTTGGCGACCCACATCCGGGTCAGCGTAACAGCGGTGAAGACCGAGGTAGCGATACCGATCGCCAGCACCACGGCGAAGCCCTTGACCGGTCCCGAGCCGAAGAAGAACATCAGCACGGCCGCAATCACGTTGGTGATGTTGGCGTCAAAGATCGCGCGGCTGGCTTCCTTGTAGCCCATCTCGACCGCCTGGACGACCTTGCGGCCCCGCGCCCGTTCTTCGCGAATACGTTCGTTGATCAGCACGTTGGCGTCAACCGCAGCACCGATCGTCAGCACGAACCCGGCGATCCCGGGCAGCGTCAGCGTGGCGTTGATCCCGGCCATGATCCCCAGGATCAGCAGCGTGTTGATGATCAGCGCCAGGCAGGTGTAGACCCCGAACCGGCCATAGGTCAGCAGCATGAACAGCATCAGCGCCAAGGTGCCGACGCCCATCGCGATCATGCCCGACTTGATCGAATCCGCGCCCAGATCCGGCCCGACCGAGCGCTCCTCGACCACCTTCAAGTCAACCGGCAGCGCGCCGGTGGCCAGGTTGATGGCCAGTTGCTGCGCGGTTTCGGCCGTAAAGCTGCCGGAAATGCGCGCCTGGCCGCCCAGGATCGGTTCATTGATATTGGGGGCCGAGATCACCTTGCCATCGAGGATGATCGCAAAGGGCTTGCCGACATTTTCGCTGGTCAGCTTCGCGAACTTGGCGCCGCCCTGCTGATTGAAAGCGATTTCGACGATCGGTTCGTTGGTCTTGGGATCGTTGCTGGCCTTGGCGTCGGTCAGCTGGTCACCCACAATGCCGCCCAGCCGGAACACCGCCAGCGGCACGATGCCGTCCTTGGTCGGGTTCGCGAACGGAACCAGTTGGGTCCCCGGCTGGGCGATGCCCTGAGCGCGATCGGCCTGCGTGGCGTTGACATCAACCAGCTTGAATTCAAGCTTGGCAGTCTGCCCCAGCTGGTCCTTCAGCTTCTTGGGATCGGTAAGCCCCGGCACCTGCACCACGATGCGGTTGCCGCCCTGGCGGATGATGGTCGGCTCGCGCGTGCCCATCTTGTCGATCCGGGTGCGGACCTTTTCCACTGCGCCGCCCATCGCCTGATCAATCGCCTGATTGATCCCGGCCTGGGTCGGGGTCAGCACCACCTGCCCCTGGTTGACCTGAAGGTCCCAGTCACGCTGGCCGGTAACCCCGGCCCCATAGGTCAGCGTCTGCAGCGCTTCACGCGCGGCGTCGCTGCGGCCGGGATCGGCCAGGAGGACCGATACCTTGCCATCCTTGGTCGAAACCTCACCCACTTCAATGCGCGGTTCGGCCTTGGCCAGGCGCGAGCGGACGTTCTCCTCCATCTGCTCAAGCCGCAGCTGACGCACCTGGTTCTGGTCCGCCTCAAGCAGAATGTGGCTGCCACCGGCCAAGTCCAGGCCCAGATTGACCTTGGGATCGGGCAACGCCGCGGGCCACGATAGGCCGGCTACCGATGCGATCGATGGCAGGGCCATAGCCGCGCAGGCAAGCGTGATCAGCCAAAGAAAGGCCTGCCGCCAGGGGGGGAAATCGAGCATCTTGGAGCTTTCGCTGGGAGCGCCGCAGCGCTGATAATCAATCGTTCGCGGGGGTCGTGCCGCCCGGCGGGACAACATCGGCAATGGTCGACTTGAGCGCCTTGACCTTCACATTGGGGGCCAGCTCAAGCTCGGCATAGTGTTCGTCAACCTTGACCACCTTGGCCAGGAACCCACCGCCTGTCAGTACCTGATCGCCCTTCTTGATTCCGCCGATCTTGGCCTGCAATTCCTTTTGCCGGCGCATCTGCGGACGGATGATCAGGAACCAGAACACCGCCACCATCAGGATCAACGGCATGAACTGGACCCAGGCCGGCGGAGCTTCGGCGGAAGCGGCGGCAGACGAAAGAAGCGGAATAAGCGAAGTGGTCATGGATCGGCTTTCGGCACCTGATTGCGACACGCACCTGCAAAGGGCAGGCGAATTGCGCGCGCCTAGCAGCTAAGCGCCGCAGGTGCAACGCGCCGCCCCCCGCAGCGCTCCCTCCAGATGGCGCTTGTTCCACAGCCTTCAAGAGGCCGCATGCAAATTGCCAAGTCACGCTTGCCAGAGCCTGCACAGCTGCCTATAGGCGCCACTCCCTGCCCGGCCGCGCGCCGGGCCGAAACGGTCGGGACGTAGCGCAGCCTGGTAGCGCATCACACTGGGGGTGTGGGGGTCGGAGGTTCGAATCCTCTCGTCCCGACCAATATTTCAAGCACTTAGATCGAATTTCTCGAAACCGCATCACCCCAAAATCGCTCTGGTGGTGCGCTGGTGGTGCAGATAGTGCCACGATGTTCTCATCGCGATGCATCGCAGAGCATCGAATATGGACACCACGCCCCCCTTTTTCCGAATTGAACGACGGACTGATTCCCCCTAATCCGAGGGGACGGATGCAGGAGCAGTTGCCCCTCAGCCCCGCCGAGTTCGTCAAAATCCGGGACGGCTTCATTGCGTTTCTCAAGCAACCGGCTGGGACGCCCATAGAGCTGATCATTCCGCAAGAGGTTCTCGGCGCGATGGCTTCGGCGGCGCGACTTGGACGCACGCGCCAGCGTAAACTCGATTTCCTGCGCAGCATCTCGTTCCTGGTTGCATCGACGGGCGCAGTTCTTGGCGCGGTCATGAACCCCAGCATCATTGGCGTCGCGATGCTGTTGGCTGGTGGCGGGGCATTCGTCTGGGCGCACAATCGGAGCAAGGTCCGAAGCGAGCCCGAGATCGACGAGCTGATTGCTGAACCGAATGAGACGCTTCAACGCAACCTGCGTGCGCTTGAAGACTTCAAGGGCCTGATCGCGAACGGGGACATAATCTGCGAGGAACGCTTACCCGACGGCACGGTCAAACCCCTGTCGCCGAAGGCGCGAGCGGCCTTCTTGGCCGATCACGGCTCGCTCCTCGTCGTCAGCCGCGATCAGTCGCTATGGCAGTGCAATCCGCATCGGCCAATTCCGATGAGCGCCTTGTGGGTCAGGCTTGGGGGGCGCGTTGCTCCAGTCTTCGTAACTTCGCGCACGTTGCTGGATACGGCGGATCGCGAGTTGTTCAGTCGGCGGGTCGAGTGGTTCCTCTCGCAAGCCGACAAGGCGGGTTCAAAAGCCAATTCGTTCCGAGCCGCCGTTCAGATCATCGTGGCACTGCGGCGTCCCGATCTCGTAGGCTTAACTTTCGAAGACAAAAAGGAAAGGCTGGCGGCTGAAGGGTTGAGCAACAGCAGGATGGAGAAGCTCCATGCGGGCATCTATCCGGCGTTCAACAATTTTCTGCGCTCGCTGCCGATGCATGAATTTCCGTGAATGTGGAACTGAATTCACTCTGACGCCCCGATTTGCCACGTCCTGCATTCCAGCGAATGAAAGGACCATGCAATGCCTCCGAACCGAGACCAACTTCTGACCGTATCCGACGTGCTCAACGTCACTGGCTTCAAGTCACGCACCACATTGTATCGCCGTGCGCGCAGCGGGGCATTCCCATGCCCCTGCCATATCGGCGCGGGCAAAATCCGGTGGCGCTCGGGCGACATCGAAGACTGGCTGAGCAACCTACAGCCCCGTCGCTATTGACCTGACCAAAAGGCGCAGCAGCCGCGCTTGATTGCTCGGCGACGCGCACCTCCCCTCACCTCCATGAACCCCAGCAATCGCGATTTCGCGAAAGGATGCCCCATGTCTATTTTCCATCGCGCCTTGGATCGGCTCGCTGATTTCATCTGGACTGGCCGCAAGGTCGATCTGCGCTTCACTGCCGAATACCGCACCGCCTGTTACGCGGTGCCGATCATCAAGAAGCTGCTTGCCGAGGGCGCGGACGGCGACGCCTACCGCGTCGCACTCATTCCCTGGCACGAGGCGGAAAGACCGCCGCATGCGACCTATGAAGGCGACACGTCCCGGTGTCGGATCGACGGGCCGTTGCAGGAAGCTGGCACGCATTGGCTTCCGCTTGGCGGACTCATTCTCTCCCCCGGTGTGACCGCACATCTCGATCCGTTCGAGGCTCGGGCGCTGCACGAGAAGATGCAGCAGGCGATTGAAGCCGTCATTCGCACCTGGGTCCGGGACCATGATTTGGCGGCGGGACCATCCGTCCCGGAACATTTCGACAGGCGCAGAGCCGACCGCAAAGCCAAGGCGATGATCGCAGCCTGGGCGTCTGAAAACGTTGCTGCTGCCCTGCCTTTCGACCCCGACAATGCCGACAAATGCTGTTCTGGTGAACACGCGGACGCGCCCTGCAGCGCTTGCCGGAAAGGACCAGGCCGTGACTGATCCAACGCCCCCAAAAGCCGATGTTGCAGGGCTGCGATGCTACGCATCGCAGAAGGATTTTAGCCACAGACCCTACGCACCGTCCGTGCCGGATTTCCGCCAAGTTCCTGGGAGGCCATGCGCGCGCCTAGCCAAGCATCCCCGGGCAATCCCAGCAATTCAGCCAAGTTTGCAGCGCGCGCATGGCGCGCTGCGGGAGGTGCTGCCATGAATCGCATCAAGCTCTCTATTCGCATCCCTGCCGAACAGGAAACCCTGATCCGGCACATCGCCAAGACGCGCGGGATGACCCGCTACCAGGCTTTGCTACGGGTAATCGAAACCGGCCTTTCGTCGATCACGGGAGGTGCGCAAGTGCGCTCGCAACTGGCGAGCGATGAGGCCCTTGCCGGGATCGAATCCCGCCTCGCTTCAATCGAATCCCTCACCGACCGCAGCCTGTTCACGGCCAGCGCGGCCTACGCCTATTCGCGCCGGGCGGCGCTGCGCAATGACAGCGATGCCGACCGGGTTGACGCGGCTACCAGTGATGCAGCTCAGGCCGCCTATCGACGCCAGCGTGCCCTTGCAGCGGAGGCGCTGTCATGAGCCGCGATCACGACAATCTGCTGCGGGGACAGGGCCTGTTTCGGCAGGCCATTTCGGGTTTCATGGCGCGGTGGAAGGCTTACGCCTGGACCACCGCCGGGACCGCCGCGTTGGGCATGTGGTGGAACCTGCAAAGCGTGGAGCCTTGGCAATATATCTGCGCTTACCAGCACGGCCAGGGCAGCCTCGTCACGGTCTTTGCCGGAGGCAGGACCGACCCCGAAATCACCGTCAATGTCGGTGGAAGATCGGGGCACCTGCCTGCAAGCATTCTGGCCAATGATCCGGTCTGGCAGCGCTGCTGGGACGACATCGAAACGCGGATGATACTGGGTGGCTTGCTCGGTGGTCTGTGCGGCCTTGGCTTGTGCTTTGGCCTAGCTGTGTGGATGCGCGATTGGGGCCGCAAGGCGGCGCAGGATCGTGTAGTCGCAGGTACCCGGATCGTCAGCGAACGCGAACTGCGCAGCCTTACAAAGAAGGCCACGGACAAACGCTCGCTCCACATCGGCACGGTCGGCATTCCGGCCTGGCTAGAATGCCGCCACTTTGCGATCCTCGGCACAACCGGCGCGGGCAAGACGACGGTGCTGCGGCAGATGCTCGATACAGTTGAAGCGCGCGGCGAACCTGCCTTGGTCTATGACACCAGCGGCGAGTTCGTGGCGCACTATTACCGGCCCGAACGCGGCGACATCATCCTCAACCCGTTCGACAGCCGCTCTGTCTATTGGTCGCCATTCCTGGAAATTGCCCACCCCGCTGATGCCGATCGCATCGCCCGCCAGCTCGTTTCCGAAACGGGCGAGCGCGATGACGATGTCTGGCTGGAAACCAGTCGCATCCTTGTCGCCAATGTCCTGCGCGTGCTGAGCGCCGAAGGCCGCACCACCCTGCCCGACCTGCTCAACGCTTTGCAGGCCAAGACCAAGGAAGAAATGAAGGTATGGCTCGCGGGAACATCGTCGGCCCGCACCTTCGAGGATGATGCCGACCGCGCCACCGGCTCGGTGCTGTTCATGCTCGCCAAGGCATCGAACCTCCTGCAGTTCCTCTGGCGCGAGCCGGGCGACGCCAGGAGCCTTTCCTTCCGCGAATATTTCGCCGGAGTAGACAAGCGGAACGGCCCCAAGCCGTGACCGCGCGGTCAAATCTGCACTGGCGTTCGCCGAACGCCATGCCGCCGCCACCCGGATCAGGCAGGACGGCATTGTTGAGCGGATTCAAACCGGCAATCTTGTTGTCGCCAGCTTTCGGCACGACACCAGCCGGGCGCAGGACCCCCAGCTCCACACCCATAATGTGATCATGAATGCCACGCGCGACGCCGATGGCAACTGGCGAAGCTTGGAGCCGCGCGCACTCTATCAGCTTCAGAAGGCTATCGGCGCGGTCTACCGGCAAGAGCTGGCTGTTGGCGTGCGGGCGCTTGGCTATGAGATCGAAGCAGGCAAAGACTCGCTGTTCGAGATCAAAGGCGTGTCGCCCCATGTCATCCGGGCGTTCAGTGAGCGCACAGCCCAGATCGAGGCTCGCCTTGCCGAACGCGGCCAGACCACCGCGACAGCATCGCCGGACGAAAAGCAGGTCGCCACCCTCGAGACCCGCGAGGCCAAACGGGAGGTAGATCGGGGCGAACTTGTCCGGGACTGGCGCGCGACTGCCGATGCCGCAGGCTTCAATCAGGAAGGGCGGCAAGCACTGGTAAACCAGGCCGAGACCACTGCCGCACAGGCCGATCACGCCGCGCTGATTTCAGCGCAGGGTGAGTTGCTAGCCCATCGCGCGGTTGCCTTCGCCGCCGAGAAACTCGGCGAGCGGCAGGCAGTGTTCTCCGACGCTGATTTGGAGAAGGAAGCGGGGCGGTTCGGGCTGGGTAAAGTCAGTGCAGCGCAGATCGGCGCGGCCATCGACCGGTCCAATCGCGCAGGCGAACTGGTTCCGCGCACCTTCCTCGATAAGCGCGGGGCGGAATTCGCGGGGTTCACGACGGCGACGAACATTGCAAACGAGCACCGCCTGTTACGCGCCGAGCTTGAGGGACGCGGCGCAGTCAAACCGATGCTTTCGCCAGTTCAGGCGGCGAAAGCCGTCGCGCGCACCGCGCTCCAATCAGACCACCCCTGGAATTCCGGCCAGCGAGAAGCCGCTAGGGCGCTGCTCACCAGCACCAATCGCGTGACTGCCCTGCAGGGCTATGCGGGAACCGCCAAGACCACGACGGTTTTAGCGACGCTGCGCCAATGGGGCGCGAGTAAAGCTGAGGTCTTCACCACACAGCCGCTCGCCATCATGGCGGGCGATCGCATCCAGTTCACTCGGAATGATCGCGAGCTTGACCGCATCAACGGCGGACATGGAACCATCACCGCAATCGACCAGCAGTCGCGCACTGCCACCGTTCGCGGGCCGCGCGGCCAGACCCAGACGCTCAATCTGGACAACACCCGCGACCAGCACATCCGCCACGCCTACGTCGAAACCGCCTTCGCCGCCCAGGGCCGCACCGCCGATCACGTCATCATCCACGCCGACAGCAAGGCAGCCAATCTGGTCGATCAGAAGTCGTTTTACGTGAGTGTTTCGCGAGCACGAGAGTCAGTGGCGATCTATACCAACGACCGGGCAAAGCTGGTGTCTGCGATCAATGAGCGCGCGGGACTTTCTCATACCGCGGTTAGCGAGGCGGCAATTGCAGCGCCCGCCGCTGGCAAGAGCCTAGGTGCGGGTTTGGGCTGAGTGGTCTGTCCTAGTCGAAGGCGTAGGAACCGTCGTTTCAAGGCTGGATCGGGTGTTAGTTCGGAGCAACAGGTGATTGGCGCGGGCATTGATAGAGCTAGCAGGTTCCATGATTGACAAATTCAGCGCAGAGCAGGCAAGCTATTGCGGGCGACCATAGGGGGAAGGTCTAGATGTACGATACAGAAATGGCAGTGGGGATTTCGGTTGTCGCTGCCATACTTGTAGGGTGGCTGGTATCGTTAGACGTCTACGGACTTCTCGTCTCTCAGCGCGCAATATTCAAGATCGAGGCTTACCATAATTCTCGACGAAAATTGGCGTTCCTGCATGCCTCTGTCCATTCTGGCGCATTCTTTGTTTACTCGGTAATTTTGTCGGGACTGATTGATTTTCCGTCTTTGATTGGCCAAACTTTGGCATGGCTAAACATTAATTGGCAATTGCCGTTTGACGGCAAGGCTCTTTCTGCAACTATGGGGCTTTTGTCATCGGTGGTTATCGTGCTCTTTGTCTGGGCGACCTATTCGGCAAAAATTTCAGAAGATCATAGTGAAAAGCTTGACCCGAAGGTGTTAAACGGCCTGCGTTTTGACATAAGAGCGTTTTATTATTGGTGGAAAAATAGAGCAGCGTCAAATTACAGAAAATTTCAAATGGCAATGGCCCTCCTTGTTGCTGTAGATATGCTTGCCGTTACTTCATTCATACGTGTATTTTTCAAGTTTGCGAAAGGCAATTATATACTTTACTTAGCAGGCCGATGATGGCATACAGGCTGCACAAGGAACGCAGCCATGAATATCAATATCACCAACCCCATCTTTCACGACGAAGCCAAGGCTCTTGCGCACCTTGAAGCCTCGCGTTGGGCCGATGGTGTGATCTGCCCCCATTGCGGTTCGGATCGTGTCCACCGCATGGAAGGCAAAACTCAGGCTGGCATGTTCCTTTGCAATGCCTGCCGCGACAAGTTCACCGTGCGCACTGGCTCGGTTATGGAGCGCTCGCACGTTCCTCTGCACAAATGGCTGCTGGCAACTCACATCATGGCAGCGTCAAAGAAGGGTATGAGCGCCCTGCAAATGTCGCGCATGATCGGCGTTACCTACAAGACCGCTTGGTTCCTCTGTCACCGTATCCGCGAGGCTATGGACCAAGCCGATGGTAATGGACCCCTTGGCGGTCCTGAAACCGTTGTAGAGGCCGATGAAACCTACGTAGGGGGCAAGGCCAAGAACCGCGCCACCCGTAAGCCTGCGCCCAAGAAAGCCGTTGTCGCCCTTGTGGAGCGCGACGGTAAAGCCCGTTCGTTCCACGTCGCCAACGTCAACGCCAAGCATCTGCGCGGCCTGATCGTTACCAATGTTGACCGCAACGCCCACCTTATGACCGACGAAGCCCCTGTTTACACCCGCGTTGGCCGCGAGTTTAACGGTCACTCGGTCGTCAATCACTCGGCCAAGGAATACGTTTCGACTGGCGGCTTCAAGCACTCAAACACCGCTGAAAACTTCTTCTCCATTTTCAAGCGCGGCGTGATCGGCACCTATCACCACCTGAGCGAAGCCCACCTTGGTCGCTACTGCCGCGAGTTCGATCTGCGCTACAACACCCGCGAGATGAATGACGGCGAACGCGCTGACCTAATCGTCAAGGGCTTCGTTGGTCGCCGCCTCACCTATCGGCGGACTGCTCTCGCAGCCTAAAACTTGGAAGCCTCCCGTTGAACGCGGCGAACGCCGCAAGCGGTGGACTCGCGGCTAGAGTCGTGCGCTTATGTATCTCACGAAACAGGAGGTTCCGATGAAAGCAGACGATCTAGGTCATCTAAAGAAGGCAACGGCAATCTTAACCGCTTGCGTCGTTCAAACTCTGAATGAATCCGATCCATCCTTTCAAGAGCGGTTCCTAGAACGCCTTGCTCGCGCTTATCGCGAGTTGAAGGACAATACGGACGGGGATGTGCAGAATGAAATGGAATTGCTCGCATGGACCCGAGAGCTCCTTACCGGCTTCAATATGGTGAGCGGGAAAGGAGAGCCGTTCCTAGGCGGCTAGTCCTTCCCCTTCTTTTTGTCGTTCGCGCCTCTATGCGGCTTGTGCGGGGTCGCCAGCATCACCTTGAGCGCCGCCTCGCGGCGGGCTTCGGTTTCAGCTTCGGTGTAGGTTTCAGCTTCAGAGGGCTTGGGCATGAATGATCCTCACTATGCAAATCGCATCGCGCAGATAGGCAACATCTGCGTCCAATGGTCCGCCCTAGAATACCACACAGCCATTGCCATTTGGAACCTTGCCGGGGTGGTAGATCAGGAAATTGGCAAGATACTAACCGCCAATCTCGACCTTAAGCAACGCGTCGGCATGGCCTTCGCTTTGGCGCATACCGTGAATGCTCCGATCCCCTTCAAAAATGCGATCAAGGCGCTTCAGACCGCCCTGCAAAATGAAGATCTAATACACCGCCGCAACCAAGCTGTGCATGGCATACACTTCCAAATCGACGAGCCTGGTGCAGCCGGTATCGAAATGCACAGAGGCAAAGGTGGACGCGTCCAGCGTATCCAGCGGGACAAGGATTTAAACCAACTTGGCGCAAGGCTTGCAGAACTGAGGGACAGCTTCCTACTGGCCCTCACAGCATATGTTGCCAATCTTCACGCGGACGCCGTGGCATCCATCCCCTCGGTCAAAGAGGCGCTAGCCATTATCGAAAACATCGCTTCAACAAACTCGCGCGGCGACGACAAAGGGCCAGAGTAGAACTCTGAATCATATTCAGAGAACAGCGCAACACCCGCGTCTATCACGGACGGTGCGGGCTTCAGCGTAATGTCGGCCTGTCTCGAATCGTGTAGGCCCATAATTCTGCTCACTCAAGTATATAATTGCCTTGCGAAAGATGCGGCTAGCACCCATCCTGATAGTCATGTTACAAATATTCATTTTGAATTTTATTTATCAAATATTGGCATACCGATATTCTTCGACTACCTGATATTTGCGTTATTTATTTTCTCAGTTGTTTTTATTAGATCTTATAGCGCAATTAAAGATGGCATAGAGCTAAACGAATTTGAGAGTGCCAGCGGAGAAATCCCAGAAATTATGCTCAAAAAGCTTAAGGATCGCTTATTTAGAATACGAATTATTGAAGCTTTTCTTGTAATGTTTTGCCTTTCAATGGCAATTCTACACTTTTTTGGCCCGGCCATTGCATTGCCTTCGTCAGTCGTTTCGAGATTACTTATTTTAATCGCCCTCAGCGCGATATTAACAGGAATGCTTATTTTTTATAACGGGGGAAGTGGGGCCATAAGGCAGTGCGTTGAGCGTGGCCTCGTGGCGCCACAAAACGCCTTTGCTGATATGGCGAAGTGGGACGCAACGAGTAAGATTAACAAGCGATTTGTCTGGACCGTTAGTGTAGCCCTACCCGATCCCACCCAGTTTATCATGCCCGGCGTGCAGCCGGTCAGCCTGGGCGAGCGTTTGCAGTTCCAGGCCGGGCTGCCGATGCAGCCGCGCCGGGGCCAGAAGCCGCTCGATATCGGCTTCTGGGATCCGATGCGCGATCTGTTGGTGCTGTTCTGATTGAGGATGAGAAATTGCGGCCCGCCCACGGGCGGGCCGCGCATTCCGATTTACTTTCGGCTCAAGCAGCCAAATGCGAAGGTGACGGCCTTCGCGTGGTTGCAACGCGCGGGCCGACCGAAATCTTGACCCTGACATCGCGGTTAAGCCGGTCGAGGACACGCATCAGCCGATCAACAGTAAACCGGTCGAGCTTGGACTGACGGATGCGCGAAAAATCAGCCGCCGCAATGCCGGTGCGCGCCTCCGCATCGCGAACGGTCAGCCGCTCCTTATCGAGGGTCTTGATCACTTCAGCGGCAAGGATCGCCCGAAGCTGGCGCAGGCTCGCATCGGGCGCGTCGAAGTCAGCAAAGACATTGCCGGACCCGCGCACCAGCTCGATGTCGTCGGTTTGATCGGTCATGCCAGCATCTCCTTCAGCCGCTTGATCCTGTCGCGCACGAGGTCGATCTCATGGCGCGGCGTTGAAATTCCCTTGGTCGACTTCTTCTGGAAGGCATGGACCACCCAGACATCGTCGCCCAGTTGCAACGCGTAAACGACCCGATAGGCGTCGCCACGCTCTTTGATTGCCAGCTCCCAGACTCCGGTGCCAAGTCCGGCAAGCGGCTTTGCCACATCCGGCGTTCCGCCATCTGCCACGATCGTCAATGCATCAAGCGCCCGATCGATCGCACGGGCCGGAAACGCCTCGAAATCCTTCCGCGCCGCCTTGATCCAGGAAATAGTCCGAAGCGTGGGGCGAGGCATCGCCGTTTGTAGTCATATTTGCCTACATCTGTCAAGTCGTGCGATGTCCAGGTCTCTGCCTGACCGCACTAGCTCCTGCCCTTGATTGACGGACCTATGACCGCTTTTCGCCATCCTCGCGCAAGCAAAAAACCGGCGCGTACCGCGCCTGCGGTTTCCACGAATGGAGCCTCCGCTTTTTGGCTTGCGCGCGGACGACGCGCGGCCCCACCAAGGCCGTCAGGACAGTTCGCCTGGCACGATCAGGAGAAGCACCATGCAGAACATCGCCGAATTTCACATCATCGGGCGCATCGGCAAGATCGATGCCGCCAAAGATGTCACCCACATCTCGGTCGCCGCCAACTACAATCGCCGCGACGGCAACGAATGGAAATCCGATCCCCATTGGAACCGCGTTACCTTGTTCGGCAAGCTACGCCGCCTGACCGAGAAAGCAACGACCGGCGACCTGGTGCGGATCACCGGACGGGTCCGCCCGACCAGATATGAAGCCGAGGGCATGACCCGCTACTGCGTGGACATGATCGCCGATGGCTTCGCAGTGCTCGCCAAGGGGAACGGCAAGCTATAGGAAGACTTGCCGTTAGGTTCGAGAAAACCGGGAAGACACGACCGTGCAGCGCGAATGGCTTGGCGTGAAGGGAAGCGGGCGTTAGACACAAAACATTGGATGGAGAATAACTTGTGAACAGGCTTTGGACGCTAATCTGGCCCGAGAATCTCGATGCCGCTGTTGCACTTATCGTCGCCCTAGCAGTTACAGTATATGCCGTGTTAGGCGGCACCAAAGCCGAATATATCTCTGCTGCCATGCTCCTGACGCTCTCATTGATAGCGTTCGGACTTCTGAAGGACAGAGTCGCTAGGTCGAAACAGCAACAAAGTCTTGACATCATTATCGGATCGCAGAAAATTCTGCCCGCAGATCGTTTCTTTAAGAGCAAATCCCCGGAAGACGATGTCATCCGATCCGCTCATTCGTCGATAATCATGATTCAAGAGACTGGGAGTCTCGTCACCGAGCATTCGCAGGCTGGCATCATAGATTTCGTGAATCGAGGTGGGAGCCTGAAACTCGTCGTCTCTTCGCCTTCCCCGCTTCCAGCGTTGAACCTCGCCTTCCGTAACGAAAATCTCCAAAGTGACAGTTCAATACTGAAACGAGCCGACCTTTTTCTAAGTCAGATGTCTTACATATCGTCGAAGGTCGGCCCGAGGTCGGAGAATATTACGGTTCGATACAGTGAGTATGATATCGGCTATACGTCGACCGTATCGGATGGGAGACATCCTTCGTTCGTTTCCAAAGGAATTGTTCGAATTGCTGGATTCAGAATACCATTCGCAAAGAAACTTGATTTCGAAATCGACTCTGAATTTTCCCCCAGAGTCGTGTCTCACTTTTGCGATGAATTTGATACGCTGTTTGAAAGCTGCTCTAAGTTCATACTTTTGAGTGGATCCCCCCGCTCTGGTAAGACTACGATCATCAATAGATTGATCGATCAGCTTCGATCAAGCAATCAGCACGTTTACTCGGTTGTTTCCCGGGAAATCATGCGCGAAGGAGAGCGTGCTGGCTTCGAGATTGTCATAAACGGGGACGAAGGCACAACCAGGCCGTTCGCCCTAAGAAAAGAGGGCGCCCAGAAAGACATAAGTGGTATTCTCAACTATGATTTCGAGACCGCCGTTTGGGACGAGATAGCCGACGACGTCCGGAGAGAATCTAAAGGCGGCAAGATCATCATCCTTGACGAAATCGGCGAGATGCAGATTTCGTCGTCTCGATTCAAAGACGCAATAAGCGAGCTTTTGAAAGATAGCGCATCGACGGTGATAGCGACAATATCCGTTGCATCCAATCCGTTCCTACAATCGGTCAAAGAGCATTATCGCACTAATATCGTGCAACTAAGTGAAGCGAACAGAGATGCCGTCATGGACTCTCTCTTGAGCGAGGTGGCCGCCAGCGTGCGGCGCGCATCTTTTCTGGACGGTCAGGCGCAGTGAGAGACTATTTGAAAAACTTCGTAGGTGAGCAAGCAACCTTCCGCAGCCGGAAGTGGGGCAAACTTACGGTGATATCAGAGACCTTCACCGATGCGATCGATGGCGACCTGGTGGTCATGGTGGGCAATCCGACGCAATCACAGAGTCCGCTAGTGCGAATCCATTCAGAATGCGTTTTTGCCGAGGCTTTCGACAGCGAGCTTTGCGACTGCAAGGATCAACTAGAACTCGCTCTGGGTCGAATGCAGAGCGCCGGTGCTGGAATCCTGTTTTATCTCAGGTTAGACGGCAGGGGGATAGGACTTGCGGCGAAGGTCAAGGCGACCGCGCTTGAAGTCGAGGGAATCGATACGTTCGAATCCCGTCGATTGATCGGCGAGCCTCCAGAATGCCGCAATTTCAGATCCGTTGGTGATTACCTCAAAGGTAAAGGGTTCGAACGCATTCATCTCATGACTAATAACCCTGAGAAGATTGCAGATGTTGAAGCTGCTGGGATTTCGGTAACGCCGGAGCCTCTATATTCTAACAATGCCAGTATCCACATCACCAGACTATACGACACAAAACGGCGAAAGTTTGGTCATAATATTCCTTACAATTCATCCGATAGGCAGCTCAATCTGGATTTAAACGATGAGCAAAATGATAATAACGTTTAGCGGGTTATGCGGGGTTGGTAAGACCGACGTCATTCGATCGGTAGCCAAGCTCATCCCCGCAATGTCCGTATCGCTTGGAGATGCAATCAGAAATGAAATTCGTAGCCGCGGGTGGGAGGCTTCCCCGTCGGTGGAACGGCAAGTCCAGATCGAACTTCGCGAAAAATACGGGCAGGCAGCGGCGGCGATCGCCTTGAAACACTCGATCATTGGCGCCCTCGGATCTTGCGACCTCCTCTTAATTGATTCGGTTTGCAGCCCATCGGAACTGGACCAAATCTCCGGACTAGGAGAGAGAACCTACGCATTCTCCATCCATGCGCACCGTCATCTTCGTCTCGAGCGTCTGGCGAACCGAAATAGTCGATCGATGAGTGCCGAAGACATGATGCTTCGCGACAATCTGGAGCTCTCTGAGTTGGGGAAGGGAGTTACCCTGGGTAGAGCTGAGTATCAATTCACGAACAATACGGATCTGCCCTCGATCACACGCGCCGTCTCAGAACAAATCGCCGCTCTCAAACTCGTGTGAGACGATGTTCGACGGTAACGGCCAGCCTTGGTCAATCTCCAACACGATGCCAAGCGCAACCGATACAATTAATCGGCTTCAACGAACTATCGAGAGAACCTTGGCGCCGCTCAGCGCCGCCTCTCTGGCCTCATCGAGCACTTCGACGGCCTTCAGCTTGAACTCCGGCGCGAGATGAGCGTAGCGGAGCGTCATCGTATAGTCGCTATGGCCCAGCAGCTCGCGGATCGTGTTGAGATCGACGCCACCCATGGCCAGGCGCGAGGCGAAATGGTGGCGCATGTCATGCCAGCGGAATTCGGCAATCTGTGCGTCCTTGAGCAAACGCCGCCATGACGAATTCGCACGATCGAACCGCTCCCCCTGTTCGTTGACGAACACCAGCCCGGAAGTATCCTCGCTCTGCGCGCGCCAGTTGAGCAGGACCGACATGGCTTCGCGGTTGAGCGGGATATGACGCGTCCGGCGTGATTTCGCCGTTGCCCCGGTCACCGTCAGGATACGCCGGTCAAGATTGACGTTCGACCAGGTGAGGTCGAACAGCTCTCCCCGGCGACACCCAGTGTTGATCGACATCAGGATCAGCGGCTTGACGTGATCGGTGAAGACCGAATCGCGCAGGCTGGGTAGCAGCACATAACCGCGCTCTGCCCGCCAGCGGTTGGCCGTGTCGCGTTCGGCGCGGCGACGCTCTTCCCGTTCCTCGATTGCTGCGCGCAGCCGTGCTTCCTCGGCTTCGCTGAGATAGCGAACCTTGAGGCAATCATCGACCCGCGCCTTTCGGACCTTGGCCAGAGGGTTCGCGGGAAGAATGCCCCAATCGACTGCGCGGTTGAAACAGGCCTTGATCGAGGCGATGTCCCGGTTGATTGTCTGGTTGCTGAGGCCGCGTTCGACCTCTTTGGCCCGCCAGCGCTCGACATCGAGCGCCGTAATCTTGTCGAGCGACTTTTTGAGCAGCGCCTTGAATGCGGTCTTGAGCCGATTGAGGTTCTGCGCATGGGCCTTCTGGCTGGACTTTGCCCAATCCGCGTAGTCGCCATCAAGATAGTCGCCAAAGGTGGGCATCTCTGCCTTTGGCTTGCGCGCCTCGATCGGATCGATCCCTTGAAAAACTACAGCGAGGATTGCCCGCGCGCTTTCACGCGCCTCAGTGACACCAAGGACATCGGCACGACCCAGCCAGACGCGCTTGCCCCGAGCGAACTCACAATACCATGACTTCGAACCGCCGGGCGTCACCCGCAAAACCAGTCCCTTGAGGCGGGTGTCGCGATGCTCGACGGGACGCTGCGTCGGTACGATTCTGTCGACAGCCAATTGGGTTAATGCAGCGCGCATAGCGTGACCTCACCGGTTTGCAGAACTTGAAATCCCGTGGTGCTGTGGTGGTGCAAAATGATGAAACGGGGTGGAACAAAACGGAACAATCTGCACCACCACAGCACCACGGAGATACCCAAGAACGCCCGGAAAATCAAGGTTTTCTGTTGATTTTCGGTGCGTTAGCGACCGCCCAATTTTCCGGCTGGGGGTGTGGGGGTCGGAGGTTCGAATCCTCTCGTCCCGACCAATTTTCTCTCCGAAACGGTCAACCCGGCAACTGCCGCAGCAGGCTGATCAGCTGCGCCTGGCGGTTGACCTGCGTCTTGGTGAAGATCGAGCGCAGCTGGACCTTGGCGGTGTTGTAGGCGATGCCCAGCGCTTCAGCGGCTTCGCCCAGCGATTGCCCCTTGCCCAGCATTGCGCAGAGGCGTCCTTCGGCTGGCGTCACGCCCAGCAGCGCGCTGATCGTTTCGGGGTCCTGCAGGCGCTCGTCCCAGGGGCGGGCCAGGAACAGGGCCAGTGCGCCAGCGCCCGAATGGGTCGCGGGCAAGTCAATCGCGCGCGCGGTCACCACCAGATCGCCATGTTCGGGCCGGGCGACACGGAACCGCGCGATTCCCAGTGCGGCCCCGCCGTCCAGCAGTTCGGCAAGCCGTTGCCCCGCTTCCGCAGCGGCAAAGCGTAGCTTGCCGCCCGCCAGCCGCACGCCCTCCCCTTCGCTCAATAGCCGTTCCGCGAGGTGGTTGGCGCTGACCGGGCGCAGTTCGCGATCCAGCACCAGCAGTGCCAGCCCCAGGCCATCGGTGGCACTGCGATAGACGCTGTGCTCGGCCCGGGCGAATTCCAGCCGTTCGAACAGTTCCACCGCAGTGCGCAGGTGCGGAACCAGTTCCTGCAGGCGGGCGCGGTCCTGCGCGGTGAAATTGTCGCGCTCGCTTCTGCGGGTCAGGCGAAAGCGCGCTTCGAAGCGATTGGGAAAGCGCAGGTCAACCGCAAGCACCTGCTCACCCCCGGCAAGCGCGAGATACTCGCGGTATTCGGCCAGTTGCTCAGGCTCGCGCTGCGCCAGAAATTCGGCAAAACTGGTTACCCGGCCATCGGGCAGGTCGCGAAACGGATCCTGGGCGAAGAGGCGCTCCATATATTCGGCAACGCGTGCCGGATCCGCGCCGGGCGAGACAAATGTTCCCGGCAAGGGACGGCCGCGAGCAGCAATGATCAGAGTCGCGAAATCGGCTTGCAGCCAGTCAGCCAGTGCTTCGAGGAAGGATTCCCACGGACGTTCGGCATCGATCCCGCCATAGAGCCTGGCCAGCAGCGATGAATAGCGGGGATCAAGCACGTGCTGCATCCCCGCCCTGATAGCCCAGCTTCACCCCTTGCGGAAATGCGGGATGACCTTTTCCCCGATGTTGCGGATCGTTTCCATGATCACCTCGTGCGGGATTCCGCCCATCTGGAACATGAACAGGATCTCGTCCGCCCCAGCGTCGATCAGCCTCTGGACATAGCGGATGCAATCGTCGGGAGTACCATAGGCATCCTGGGCGATCGTGTAGTTTGACAGGTGCTCATCGCCGACCGGGATCGCCTCTTCGGACAGGTAAGCGATTGTCGCCTGCTTGCCGGCCTCGAGGACCTGGGCGTGCTCGTCCGCGCTGGTATCCTCGTCAACTGTCGGGCGCGGCCCGCCCTGGTACCAGTAGGCGATGCTTTCAGCAAAGAAGCGCTGGCCGCGCAGCCCGATCTTGCGGGCCTTTTCGCGGTCGTCCAGCACGGTTGCGGCGCACAGGGCGGCCAGGTGCTCGGTCGGGCGAAAGCCCACCTGGTCCTCGGCCTTGCGATTGCGGAAAGCCTCGCGGTAGATCGCGTTTTTCTTGGCAATCTCGTCCGGCCCCGAGAAGCCCAGCACCAGCGCACCGATCCCGCGTCCGCCGGCAGCCAGCAAAGTCGCCTCGCGGGTGCAGGCCATGTACATCGGCGGGTGCGGATCCTGGTAAGGCTTGGGATGGATCGGGCGGCGCGGGATCTTGATGAACTCGCCGTCGTGCTCGATTTCATCCTGCACCATGATCTTGGGGATCAGGTACATCGATTCATCAATCATCGGCCCCAGGTCGTTGAGGTCATAGCCGAAAGTTCCGGCCTCCTGCTGGGTCCCGCCCTTGCCCACGCCGAAATGGAGCCGCCCCTGCGAAAGGATATCAAGCGTCGCGATCCGTTCCGCCACCTTGACCGGATGGTTCATCGCTGGCGGCAGGCAGACCACGCCGTGGCCAACGTGGATCCGGCTGGTCGCCCCGGCGATGAAGGCCAGCACCGTTTCGGGCGCGGACATGTGGGCATACTGGGTCAACGCGGTGTGTTCGACGCACCAGATGCAATCAAAGCCATGCAGTTCGGCATACTTGGCCTGCTCGACGATCTGCAGGAACACCGCCTGCTCGTTGGCCCGGCTGGTATCGACCATCTGGGCTTCGTAAATGATCGAGAATTTCATTCAGGTTCTCCCGCTTATATCTTGTTCTATATGTCCTTCAGGACGCGAACTCGAACTCGCTCATGACCGGCTTGGCCATCGCCTCGGCGAATGCATCATAGCTCCAGGGCCAGCTTGCCGGAACGCCTTCATCGTCGAGGTACCAGCTCGAACAACCCGAAGCGAAAATCGTCTTTCGGGCCGCGTCGATCCGCCGCTGTTCATAGTCGGCGAAGGCCTCTGCGGTCGGGACCACTGCGCGGGCTCGGCCGGCCCGCAGCTCTTCGATCAGCTGATCGATATAGTCCCACTGCCGCTCGGCAATGTCGATCAGCGAGAAGTTGCCGACCGGTCCGGTCGGGCCGTTGAGCATGAAGAAGTTGGGAAAACCCGGGATCGTCATCGCATAATGCGCGCTGGGCCGAACCTTCCAGGCCTCGTCGAGCGTCGCTCCGCCCTGCCCGCTGACCGTGGCCGGGCGGATGAACCGATCGGCCTGGAACCCGGTGGCCAGCACCAGCGTATCAAGCGGGTGGAACGTCCCATCCTCCATCCGTACACCCTGCGGCTCGACCCGCGCGATCCGGCCGGTTTCGACATGGACAGCGGGGTGCTGGACTTCCTCGTAGTACCCCCACGAATAGATCAGGCGTTTGCAGGCCGCGCGATAATCAGGGCGCAGCTTTTCGCGCAGTTCCGGGTCGCGAACGCTGGTTTCGAGGTTCTGACGACAGATCTCCTCGATTTCGGCCATCTTGGGTCCGTCGATATCGGTGATCGCGTCGGTAAAGCGGATGATCGCGCCGATGTAATCATCGCTGTAACGGATCGCATCCATCAGCGCGGGATCCTTGCGGAAGCCCGCGCGATCCTCATCGGTATAGTCGAACTGCGGCACCGGCATGATCCACTGCGGCGAACGCTGGAAATGGACCAGCTTGTTCACCACCTTGTTGATCGCGGTAACGATCTGGACCCCGGTCGAACCGCAGCCGATCAGGCCGACGTTTGCGCCTTCGATCGGAGCGCTGTCATCCCACCGGGCGGTGTGGAAGGCAGGGCCGGCAAAGCTGTCCAGCCCCTCGATTTCAGGCAGGCGCGGGTGATGCAGGACGCCGGAAGCGACGATAACCACATCGGCTTCGACCTTCTCGTCGCTGGCCAGGGTCAGGGTCCAGGTTGCGCGTGAATCGTCATAGACCAGGCCGCTGACTTCGCAGCCGAAGCGGATCGCCGGCATGATCCCGTATTTTTCCGCAACCATTTCAAAATACGTCTGAATTTCCGCGCCGGTGGCATAGTAGGAGCGCCATTCGGGATAGGGTTCAAACGAATAGGTATAGGCGTGCGCGGGCACATCGCAGGTCAGCCCTGGATACCGGTTTTCGCGCCAGGTTCCGCCAATTTTCGTTGCCTTTTCAAAGACGGTGAACTGCTCCCCGCGCTGCTTCAGCTTGATCGCGGCCAGGATGCCGGCCATCCCCGCACCAATGATCGCATAGCGCAGCTTGCGCCCTTCTTCTCCCATCGACCTGTCCTTCCGCATACACTCAACGCGCACTTGACTGTCACCACGTTGACACACCAGCATCACCCAAAAGGGTTATGTGCACCGGCACAAGCTGTGGCACAGTCACTTGCGAAAAATGACCGTTGGGAGATGGCGATGGACAAGGACTTTCCGGCAGGGGCCTGCGTGGTGTTCGGCGGCAGCGGGGGGATCGGCCAGGGGGTCGCGCTGGAGTTCGGCAAGGCCGGCAGCGACGTTGCAGTCTGCTATCGCACCAAGCGCGAAGTGGCCGAACGGACCGCGGCGGCGATTGCCGCGACCGGCGCCCGGGCAACGATCCACCAGGTCGATGTGCGCGAGCGGGCCTCGGTCGAAGCGGCGCTGGCCGGGATCATTGCCGAACATGGCCGGATCCACTCGCTGGTCTGGGGTGCCGGTCCGTTGGTCTCGCAGACCCCGCTGGCCGAATGGGACGATGCGATGTTCCGCAATGCGATGGAGGTTGAGGCTTTCGGGTTCTACAACGCAGCCCGCGCGGTGATCCCGCACATGCGCGCGATGGGCGGCGGCAGCTTCGTCCACCTCGGCTCCGCCGGGCACGACTGGTTCCCCAAGCTCGACGGCCTCTCGGTGGTGCCCAAGGCCGCCAACGAAGCCCTGATCAAGGGCATCGCCAAGGAAGAGGGCGAACACAACATCCGCGCCAATACGGTGCTGGTCGGGGTGATCGACGCTGGCATGTTCCACGAACTGTCGGCCCAGGGGGTGTTCGACCAGCAATGGATCGAGGAAACCCACAAGCTGCTGTGCCTGCGCCGCTGGGGTCAAGCCGAGGATATCGGCGCGGCGGCGGTGTTCTTCGCTTCGCACAAGGCCAATTACGTCACCGGGCAGACCATCTCGGTCTCGGGCGGGTTCGGTGTCTGACAGCCTGACCCCCTCCCCGGTCGAGCTGGCCGAGGCGCTTGACCGGATCGCGCTTCAAAAGCTGGCCTGGGCCTATTGCCATGCGATTGACCGGCAGGACTTCGCGCTGCTGCGCAGCCTCTATCACGACGATGCCGAGGACGATCATTCGCCGATGTTCAAGGGCGGGCCCGACGAATACGTTGCCTGGCTGCCCTCGATCCTGGCGCACTGGCAGCTGACCTCGCACGTCATATCCAACATGAACTTCGTGATCGCCGGCGACGCGGCCGAAGGCGAGCTGGTGACCATGGCCTATCACCGCACCGCCGATGGTTCGCGCGAGGTGATCGCCCACGGGCGCTATCTCGATCGCTACCTGAAACGCGATGGCATCTGGCGGTTCCATCGCCGCTCGCTGGTGCTCGACTGGTTCGAGGACCGCCCGGTCCAGAAAGGCGACGGGCCGGGGATCGACGAAGGCGTGGAATGCGGCCAGCCGGGCAGCGGCGATGCGGTGTACACCCGCCTGCCCCTGTTCGCCCGGCAGCGCACCGCGCGCGAGGCCTGATCTGCCCATTTTGGCCGAATTTGCACCATGCCGGGGCGGGCCGGAATTGCCCCGCACCGGCCATCGTGCATAGATCGCCGCGGGAGAAACACGATGACATCGAACCGCTATCCGCACCTGCTCTCGCCGGGCCGCATCGGCACGATGGAGCTCAAGAACCGCATCGCCGTGACCGCCATGGGGATGAGCCTGTCGGAAGAGGATGGCACGGTTGGCGAGCGGCTGATCGCCTACCACGAGGAACAGGCCAGGGGCGGCAGCGGACTGATCATCATCGGTGTGGCCGGGGTGGCCTGGCCGGTCGGCGCGGTCGCCTGGCAGCAGACCGCGATTTCCGATGACAAGTTCCTGCCCGGCCTGACCGAACTGTGCACGCGGGTCCACCAGCACGGCGCCAAGATCGCCGCGCAGCTTCACCATGGCGGGCTGGTTGCGGGCTATTCGGCGCGATGGGGCCATCCGCTGTGGGCACCCGCAATGCCCAAACCACCGGCTGGCGGCGATTTCATGGACTATTTCCTGCCCGAGGAAATGGCCGGCTTCACCGGCATGACCATGCCGACGATCAAGGTGCTGGAACAGGACGATATCGACCAGGTGGTGCGCCAGTTCGCCGAAGGCGCGGCGCGCGCGAAACAGGCCGGGTTCGACGGAATCGAGATCCATTCTGGCCACGGCTACCTGCTGTCGAGCTTCATTTCGCCCAAGACCAACACCCGCACTGACAAGTACGGCGGCAGCCTGGAAAACCGGATGCGGCTGCTGCTGGAAGTGCTGGCCGCCTGCCGCGCTGCCACCGGGCCGGACTTCCCGATCTGGGTCAAGCTCGACAGCCGCGAAGTGGGCAAAGACGGCGGGATCACGATCGAGGATGCCAAGCAATCGGCCAGGATGGTCGAAGCCGCAGGTGCCGATGCGATCACCGTTACCGCCTATCACGATACCATGCAGGCCAAGCTGCATTCGGAATCGAACATCCCGCACATCGAGGACACCAACCTGCCCGCCACGGCCGAGATCAAGTCGGCCGTCTCGATCCCGGTCATCGGCTCTGGCCGGATCGAGGCCGAAACCGCCGATCGCACGATCGGCAAGGGCGGCACCGATTTCGTCGCGATGGGACGCAAACTGCTGGCCGATCCACACCTGCCCAACAAGCTGCTGGCGGGCATGCCGGACAAGGTCCGACCCTGCATCTATTGCTACACCTGCGTCAGCGCGATCTACACCGGCACCCATTCGCGCTGCGCGGTCAATTCCGAGCTGGGCTGGGAATTCGAACGCAAGACCGCGACCGCCGCGCCCAAGCATGTTGCGGTAATCGGCGGCGGCCCGGGCGGCATGGAAAGCGCCCGGCGGCTGGCCGCGCTTGGGCACAAGGTGACCCTGATCGAGGCGAGCGAACGGCTTGGCGGGACCCTACGCTTTGCCGCACTGGCCTATGAACCCAACGAACGCCTGCTGGGCTGGCTGCGCGGCGAAGTGGCCGAGGCCGGGATCGACGTGCGGCTGAACACCAGCGCCACCCCGGATCTGCTGCGCGAACTGGGCGTGGACGAGGTGATCGTCGCCACCGGCGCGGTGCGCGGCATGCCTGATATTCCCGGTAACGACCTCGACCATGTGTTCTCGGGCGATGACATGCGCAAGATGATGTTCGGCGAAAGCTCGGACGCGCTGAAGCGCAAGACTGGCCTGTTCACGCGCCTCGCCACCAAGGTCGGCGCGGCGACCGGGGCAACCGCCAACCTCGATCTGGTCCGCAAGGCGACCCATGCCTGGATGCCGATCGGCGACAAGGTGGTGATCATCGGCGGCGAACTGGTCGGCGTCGAACTGGCCGAATTCCTGATGGAGCGCGGCCGCCGGGTGACCGTGGTCGATGACAGTCCGCGCTTTGGCAAGGGGCTGACCCTGGTGCGGCGGATGCGGCTGCTTTCGGAACTGAAGGAGCACGGCGTTACCCTGGCAACCGGCGCGCAAGACATCGCGATCGGCAAGCAGGCCGTGACCTGGACCGACGGCACCGGTGCGGCGCAGTCCGCACCCGCCGATACCGTGATCGTCGCCAAGGGCGCGGAAGGCGACCTGTCACTGGCCGACAGCCTCAAGGCCGCCGGGTTCACCGTCCACGCGATCGGCGATGCCGGCGGGGTCGGCTACATCGAAGGCGCGATGCGCGGAGCTGCAGAGGTGGTCAGCGCGATCACTGCCTGATGGGGAGATTGGCCATGCGCAAAGCGCTGAAATTCGGGATCGCGGCAATCGCACTGGGGGCGGCCTGGTGGGGCTGGCGCAGTGATCCGGTGCAGGATGCCCTGACCAGCGCCACGGCCAAGGAGGACGGGAGTGTCCCCCTCGCCCCCTATCCCCAGCGGGTCTATTGGGGCGATACCCATCTCCACACCGCCAATTCGCCCGACGCCTTCGGGTTTGGCAACCGGCTGGGCCCCGAACAGGCGCTGCGTTTTGCCCGGGGCGAGCAAGTGACCGCCACCACCGGCGCCACGGCCAGGCTGGCCCGTCCACTCGACTTCCTGGTGATTGCCGACCACTCCGATGGGCTGGGCTTTTCCAAGATGCTGGCTGATGCGCCGCGTTTCCTGCTGCCCGATGACCGGCTGAAGCGCTGGCACGACATGTTCAATGCCGGGCCGGAACAGTCGCAGAAGGCCACCGCCGAGATGATCGACCTTGGCCGCGACATGAAGAACGCGGACAAGATCGCCGATCCCAAGAAGACCGCACAGCAGGCGCAATCGATCTGGCGCGCGTCGATCCGCACGGTCGAACGCTTCAACGATCCGGGCAAGTTCACCGCCTTCCTGGGCTTCGAATTCACTTCGATGCCGAATGGCAACAACCTGCACCGCGTTGTCATGCTGCGTGACGGGTTCGATTTCGGGCGGCAAGTCGTTCCGGCAGTCGCCAGGGCATCGAGCGAGCCCGAAGCGCTGTGGGACTGGATGGATCGCTATGAAAAGCTGACCGGCGGACGGGCGCTGGCGATCCCGCACAATTCGAACATGTCGAACGGGCTGATGTTCGAAATGAACCTGCCCCAGGGCGGACCGATGACCGCTGCCTATGCCCGCCGCCGCGCCGCGCACGAACCGGTGGTTGAGGCGACCCAGATCAAGGGCGACAGTGAAAGCTATGGCCTGCTGTCCCCCAACGACGAATTTGCCGGATACGGCACGCTGGGCTGGGACAAGTCCAACCTCGACATGACCGAGGCGACTACCCCGGCGATGCAGGCCGGCAACTATGTTCGCGAAGCGCTCAAGCGCGGACTGGCGATCGAGGCGGCGACCGGGGTCAACCCCTACCGCTTCGGCCTGATCGGTTCGACCGACAGCCACACCGGCCTGTCCACCGCCGATGAGGACAACTTCTTTGGCAAGCACACCGGCAATGAACCGGTGGCAGGCAAGGACCGGGTCAATCCGGGCGTCAATCTGGGCACCCGGTCCGGCCGGTTCAACTGGAACTACCTGGCGGGCGGCTATGCCGGGGTCTGGGCCCGGGCCAACACCCGTGCGGCGATCTTCGATGCGATGATGCGGCGCGAGGTCTATGCCACCACCGGCCCGCGCATGACGCTGCGGGTGTTTGGCGGCTGGTCCTTCGATGCCGCGATTCTCCAGGGCGATTGGGTCAAGGCTGGCTATGACCAGGGCGTGCCGATGGGTGGTGTGCTGCCCCAGGGCCAGGGCGTGCCCAGCTTCGTTATTTCCGCACTGAAGGACCCGATCGGCGCCAACCTTGACCGGGTGCAGGTGGTCAAGGGCTGGTACGGCGCCGATAGCCAGATGCACGAGAAGGTGTTCGACGTGGTGTGGAGCGATCCGGCCCGGCGCCAGCTGAGCGATGGCAAGCTTCCCCCGGTGGGCAACACGGTCGATCTGGCCAGGGCCAGCTACAGCAATTCGATCGGCGCACCCGAGCTGGCCACCGTCTGGCGCGATCCGGAATTCGATCCGAAATTGCGCGCCTTCTACTATGTCCGCGTGCTCGAAATCCCGACCCCGCGCTGGATCGTTTACGACCACTTGCGGTTCGGCACGAAGATCACGCCCGAGATGCAGCCGATCACCCAGGAACGCGCCTATTCCTCGCCGATCTGGTACGAGCCGAGGACCTGAGCGGGTTTGATCGCTGCGAGCTGTCTCATCAGCACTCAACCGTCACCCCGGACTTGATCCGGGGTCCCGCTGCCAATTCAGCGTCTCGCTCAAACGCGAGGTTGCGGAAAAAGCGGGATCCCGGGTCAAGCCCGGGATGACGGTAGTCGTTGGGAAACAGTTGGCGCTAACAGCGCAGCTCGGTCTTGAGCACCTTGCCGCTTGCATTGCGCGGCAGGTCCTCGACGAAGGCCACGCTGCGCGGGACCTTGTAGTTGGCCATGTTCTCGCGGCTCCAGGCGATCAGTTCGGCTTCGCTGACTTCCGCACCGGGGCGGAGCACGACATAAGCCTTGCCGACTTCGCCCATCCGCTCGTCAGCCACGCCAACAACCGCAACCATCGCGATCGCCGGGTGCTCCGCCAGCAGCTTCTCGACTTCGGCCGGATAGACGTTGAACCCGCCCGAGATGTAGAGATCCTTCTTGCGGTCGGTGATCCGCAGATAGCCGTTCGCGTCCATCGTTCCGACATCGCCGGTGTGCAACCAGCCCTGGGGGTCGATCGCTTCGGCGGTAGCCCGGGGATCGTCGAGATAGCCCAGCATCACCCCCTGCCCGCGCACCAGCACTTCGCCGGTTTCGCCGCGCGGCACTTCGTTGCCTGCTTCGTCGGCAACGATCACTTCGTTGCCGGGGATCGCCGCGCCGCAGGTCTGGGCGATGGTCTCGGCCGGATCGCCCGGGCGGCACGAGGTGATGTTGACGCATTCGGTCATGCCGTAGGCGGTGATGATGTCGCGTATGCCCAGCTCATCGCGGATCCGCTCGACCAGTACCGGCGGCACGGTGGCGGCACCGGTAGTGCCCCCCCGCAATGACGAGCAATCGAACGGCTGCTTTTCCAGCTCGCTCAGCAGCATCTGGAAGATCGTCGGCGGGCCGGGCAGAAAGCTGATCCGCTCCTGCTCGATCAGGCGGATCGCCTCATGCACCTCGAACTGCGCCATCGGCACCGCCACCGCCCCGCTCAGCAGACAGGCGACCCAGCCGACCTTCATCCCGAACGAATGGAAGAACGGGTTGGCGATCAGATAGCGTTCGCCAAACGACAGCCCGGTGTTGCCGATCCACACCCCGCACTGCGGCAGCACGCGCCCGTGGGTCATCAGCACGCCCTTGGGGCTGCCGGTGGTGCCGCTGGTGAACAGGATGTCGGAAATGGTATCGGCATTGATCCCGGCCAGCGCGGTATCGACTGCCGGATCGGTCGCGCTGCCCTCAGCCAGGAAGGTGTCGAACTGGCGGTCGAGCAGCAGCACTTCCTTGAGGTCGGGCAGGTCCTCGTCCGCGATCAGCGCGCGGTAGTCGATCCCCAGGAAGCTCTCAACCGTAAACAGCAGCCGGGTCTGCGTGCGGCGCAGGATATCGCCGGCCTCGCGGCCCTTGAGCCGGGTATTGAGTGTGACCACCGCCGCGCCGCAGCTCATCGCCGCGATCCCCGCGACGATCCATTCGCGGCAGTTGGGCGCCCAGATCGCGATCCGGTCGCCAGCGCTAACCCCGCGCGCCAGCAAGGCCGAAGCCGCGCGGCGGCTTTCCTGCCAGAGCTGCGCAAAGGTCCAGGTCTCGCCGCGCTCGATCACCGCCGGCGCATCGGGCCAGGCCCGCGCGGCAGCCTCGGCCGCATGCGGGATCGTCAGCGGCAGCGGATCAAGCATGCATGTTACCGGGGCCGAAATAGGCCTGCATCAGCGTGACCTTGCCCGCATCGTCAAAGGCAAAGGTATCGATCACGTCGATCGCCATGTCCTTGCCGTCCCAGTTGAGCCGGACCTGCATGGCAAAAGCAGCATGCGCGGCGGCGACGCGGATCGGGCCGGTCAGATGCAGCCTGGCCCCGGTCGCCATCGACTGGGTGTAGAATTCCAGGATCGCGGCCTGCCCCACCTTGGGCGGGCTGCCAATCGGGTCCTCGACCACCGCATTATCGGCAAAGAGCGCCGCGGCCATGGCCGGGTCCTGCTTCTCGAAGGCTTCGACATAGGCATGGACGGCGGCTTGCATCTGTTCGGGCGTGGGCATCGCATTCACTCCGGGAAATAGCGGCTGATGGTATCGACAACGCAGGCCGGTTTGTCGCTACCCTCGATCTCGACCGTGACGCGGACCACCGACTGGATAGCGCCTTTGATCTCCTCGACGCCCACGATCTCACCCACCCCGCGGATCCGGCTGCCGACCCTGACCGGGCTGAGAAAGCGCAGTCGGTCCGCGCCGACGTTCACCGCATGGCTGAACCCGCGCACCTCGATCAGATCGGGCAGGAACAGGTTGACCAGGCTCATCGTCAGATAGCCATGGGCGATGGTCCCGCCAAACGGCCCTGCCTTGGCACGTTCGACATCGACGTGGATCCACTGGTGATCGCCGGTCACCTCGGCAAATCCATTGACGCGGTCCTGGTCGATCAGCAGCCAGTCGGTCGGGCCGAGCTTGGTGCCTTCCTGACCAACGAGGTCGCGGGGGTTTTCATAAATCTTGGCCATGGTCATGCCCGCTGGCTCGAGACCGAGAGTACTTCGCCGGTCATGTAGCTGGATAGGTCGCTGGCCAGGAACATCATCACGTTGGCCACTTCCCACACCTCGGCAGGTCGCCCGAAAGCCTCCTTCGAAGACAGTTCGGCCAGCAGTTCGTCAGTGGTGACTTTGGCCAGGAAGGCATGCATCGCGATCGAAGGAGCTACCGCGTTGATCCGCACGTTATGCTCGGCCGCCTCGACCGCCGAACAGCGGGTGAAGGCCATCACCCCGGCCTTGGCAGCAGCATAGTGCGCCTGCCCCTTCTGCGCACGCCAGCCCAGCACCGAGGCATTGTTGACGATCGCACCCGATCCTTGCGCATACATCGCCGGCAGGAAGGCGCGGGTCATCCGGAACACCGAATTGAGCGTGACGTCGAGCACCCGGAACCACTGCTCGTCGGTCATGTTCACGACATCGACTTCGCCGCCCAGCCCGGCATTGTTGATCAGCACGTCCACCCGGCCCAGTTCCGTCAAAGCCGCGGCGTGAAGCGCATCGACCTGATCCTGACTGGTGACATCGCAGACCACCGTGGCGGGCCGCGCGCAGCCGACCTCTGCCGCGATCCGGTCAGCCGCTTCGCCCAGCCGGCGTTCATGGAAATCGCTAATCAGAACCGTCGCGCCCTCTTCAGCCGCGCGCTTGGCAGCGGCATAGCCGATCCCGGTGCCGGCGGCGGCGGTGACCACCACGGTCTTGCCCTTCAGCAAATTTCGGCCCTCAGGATAGGGCGGAATGGGGGCAGCCATCAGACGTCTCCTCGCGGTTCACGCGGCATGCCCAGACCGCGCTCGGCGATCAGGTTGCGCTGGATCTGGTTGGTGCCGCCATAGATCGTGTCGGCGCGGCTGTAGAGGAACAGGTTGGGCAGCGTGTCCCACTCATATTCGTCGCCCGCCGCCACTTCGCCGGCCTGGCCCAGCACGTCCATCGCCAGCTCGCCCAGCCCGCGTCGCCAGGTCGCCCACTGGATCTTGTAGGTCAGCGCCGCGCCGTCGATCTTCGAATGATCGGTGTTCGACAGCATCCGCAACGCGCCATAGCGCATCAGGCGCAGGCCGATCTCGGCCTTGGCGATCCTTTGGCGGATCAGCGGATCCTTGGCCGCGCCGTTGGCCCGGGCGGCGGCAATGATCTCGTCCAGTTCGTTGCGGAAGGCCATCTGCTGGCCCAGTGTGGAAACCCCGCGTTCGAAGGCGAGCAAGCCCATCGCGATCTTCCAGCCATCGCCCACCCCGCCGATCAGGCTGTCGGCCGGACAACGCGCATCGGTGAAGAACGTCTCGTTGAATTCGGCATCGCCGTTGATCTGGGTGATCCCGCGAATCTCGATCCCGGGTTGGTCGATCGGCATCATCAGGAAGGTCAGGCCCTTGGGTCCCTTCGATCCTTCCTCGGTGCGGGTGACCACGAAGATCCAGTCGGAAATGTGCGCCAGGCTAGTCCAGATTTTCTGGCCGTTGACCACCCACTCGCCATTTTCCAGACGCCCCTTGGTACGGACAGAGGCGAGGTCGGATCCTGCGCCCGGCTCTGAAAAGCCCTGGCAGAAGATCGTCCGCCCGGCGGCGATATCGGGCAGGAAGCGCTGCTTTTGCTCTTCGGTGCCGAAGGTAAGGATCGTCGGCCCGGCCAGTTCGATGCCGATGTGGTTGACCCGGCCCGGAACCCCGGCGCGGGCATATTCCTCGGCAAAGATCACCTGCTCGGCCAGACTTGCGCCACGACCGCCCCATTCGACCGGCCAGCCGATGCACGACCAGCGGTGTTCACCCAGGTGCTGTTCCCATTCCTTGCGGCGTTCGGGGCTGGCGGTCAGCTTGCTGATGCCCTTGATGTCCTTGAACGGGCCAGCCATCTGCGCCTGCAGCCAGTCCGCACATTCGGCGCGGAAAGCCTCTTCGGCGGGTGAGAAACCCAGCTTCATGCCGCTTCTCCCAGGATCATCGTGGCCACCTGCTCGCGGTGGGCATTACCGCTGCCCAGCATCGTTTGCAGTGCGCGCGCGCGTTTGAAGTAGAGGTGTGCATCATGTTCCCAGGTAAAGCCGATCCCGCCATGCAGCTGGATCATGTTGCCGGCGCACATGAACATCGTGTCGGCGGCAAAGCTCTTGGCGGCATGGAGCGCGATTCCCGCCTCGTCCGATTGCTCGTCGACCGCGCAGGCCGCCCAATAGACCGCGCTGCGGGCCTGCTCGATCTCGATCATCATGTCGGCCAGGCGGTGCTTGTAGGCCTGGAACGAGCCGATCGGGCGACCGAACTGGACGCGCTCCTTCGCGTAATCGACCGTGCGGTCAAGACAGGCTTGCGCCCCGCCAAGTGCTTCGGCAGCCGCGCAGATCCAGCCGGCCTCATGCGCGGCCTGCAGCGCAGCCGCGCTATCGGCCAGTGCTTCGCCTTGCGCCGCGTCAAGTGTCACAGTGGCAAGCGGGCGGGTCTGGTCCATGGTGGTGTGGCCCGTGATCGAGACGCCCGGAGCGTCGGCCCGGACGATCCACAATCCCGCCCCGGCGCGCAGCACGAACACTTGCGCCAGGGCACCGTGCGGCACGAACTGGAACGAACCGGTGAGCGTATCACCCGTTGCTGCGACACTGTTGGAGCCCGAGCAGGCAGCGATCACTTCGCCGCCCAGCATGGCGGGCAGCCACTCGGCCTGCTGCGCTGCGGTGCCCCCGGCAGCAATCGCGCGCGCGGCCATCGCATGGCCCAGCAGCGGAATCGCAGCAACCTGAGCCCCGGCGGCTTCAGCCACAATCGCAAATTCGACCATGCCCAGGCCGGCCCCGCCCAGTTCCTCGGGAATGGCGATGCCTGACAGGCCCAGTTCCTGGCAGAAAGCCTGCCACAGCGCGCGGTCGATCCCTTGGCCGGCCATGGCCTTGCGGGTGCGTTCGCTGGTGGCGTTTTCTGCAAAGAAGGCGCGCGCGGTTTCCGCGATCATCGCCTGTTCTTCAGTGAAAGCGAAATGCATTGCTAAATCCTCCCCTTTTGGGGGAGGGGGACCATGCGCAGCATGGTGGAGGGGGAATACCCTCCGCAGCCGATTGCCCCCTCCGTCAGCGCTTCGCGCTGCCACCTCCCCCAAAGGGGGAGGATCTGTGTGGTCTCGATCATGCCGTCCCCCATACCTTGCGCGGCGGTACGCGTTCGGAAATCAGTTTCGCCACCGCTTCGCCGACATCGGCGGGTTCCCACCTGGCGCCCTTGTCCACGCAGGGACCTTCGCGCCAGCCGTCTTCCAGCATGATCTTGCCGCCTTCCAGTTCGAACACGCAGCCGGTGACATCGGCGCTTTCGCTCGATCCCAGCCAGACCACCGTCGGAGCGATATTCGCCGGGTCCATCACGTCGAAGGCCTGGCCTTCAGTCGCCATCTTGTCGGCAAAGGCCTGCTCGGTCATCCGGGTCCGGGCCGAAGGGGCGAGCGCATTGGCGGTGATCCCATAGCGGCCCAGTTCGGCCGCCTGAACCAGCGTCAGCGAAGCAATCCCGCCCTTGGCGGTTGAATAGGCGGCCTGCGCGATCGAGCCCTGCAGCCCCGCGCCTGACGAAGTGTTGATGATCCGCGCATCGGGGTTCACCCCGCCCTTCTGCTTCTCACGCCAATAGTTCACCGCATGGCGCGCCAGGCAGAAATGCCCGCGAAGGTGGACGTGCATGGTCGCGTCCCATTCCTCCAGCGTGGCTGAAACGAACATCCGGTCGCGCACGATCCCGGCGTTGTTGACCACCACATGCAGGTCGCCAAAAGCGTCGAGCGCGCATTGGACGATCCGCCCGGCAGCGTCCCAATCGGTGATGTCCTCGTAATTGGCCACGGCCTTGCCGCCGGCGGCCTTGATCTCTTCCACCACGCCGTCGGCGGCCGAGGTATCGCGGCCCTCGCCGCTCAGCGAGGTGCCGATATCGTTCACCACCACGTTGGCGCCTTCGGCCCCGAAAGCCAGCGCATAGGCCCGCCCCAGCCCGCGCGCGGCGCCGGTGATGATGACAGTCCGATTGTCACAGATACCCATAGTCTATCCCAATGCCTGAAGTGTGTGTGCGCTGCTGTCGCCGACCAGGTCGGTCTGGACGTATTCGCGCCAGGTGAAGTGCCAGCCGCCCGCATCGCGGCAAAGCTGGTCGCGGTAACGGCCGGTGGCGACGATCTGCAACGGATAGCCCGGCGCAGCCTGCAGCACGGTCCATTGGCTCTGGCAGGTCGCTGCGTTGCCGTCGGCGGATAATTCGATGATCGGATTGGTGGTGATGTGCCGGGTCAGCGGCTTGCCGTCATAGGTCTTCACCCATTGCTGCCACATCGCCAGGATCGCCTCGCGTCCCGCGATCCGGTGCCCACCCACAATCACCCCGCCGCGATCAAACAGTGCGGCGGCGCCATCGAAGTCGCCGTCGTCAAAGCGCATCGCGTAGGTGTAGAGCAGGTTGGGTATGGCGATTGCCGCGTCCATCACAGCCGCTCGATAATCGTCACGTTGGCCTGCCCGCCGCCTTCGCACATGGTTTGCAGACCATAGCGCCCGCCGGTGGCTTCCAGCGCGTTCAGCAAGGTCGTCATCAGCCGGGCGCCGGTGGCGCCCAGCGGGTGGCCCAGCGCAATCGCCCCGCCGTGGACGTTGACCTTCTCGTGCGGGATACCCAGTTCCTTCATCCAGGCCATCGGCACCGATGCGAAAGCTTCGTTGCATTCGAACAGGTCGATGTCGGCAATGGTCATGCCGGCCTTCTTCAAGGCATGCTGGGTGGCCGGAATCGGCGCGGTCAGCATCCATACCGGATCGTCAGCGCGAACCGACAGGTGGTGGATCCGCGCGCGCGGCTTCAGCCCATGATCTTTCACCGCCTGCTCGCTGGCGATCAGCAAGGCTGCGGCGCCATCGCAGTTCTGGCTGGCGACCCCGGCAGTGATCACCCCGCCTTCCTGCACCGTCCTGAGGCTGGCCAGCCCTTCGAGCGTGGTGCCCGGACGGATCGTCTCGTCGGCCTCAAGGCCATGGAGCGGGGCGATTTCGCCCTTGAACAGTCCGCCATCGGTCGCCGCCTGCGCGCGCTGGTGGCTGGCCAGTGCGAACTCTTCCATCGCCTCGCGGCTGATCTGCCACTTGGCGGCGATCATCTCGGCCGAGTTGATCTGGTTGAGCAGCCCATCACCAAAGCGTTCGACCCAGCCCTTGGAACCGGTGAAGGGATCGCCGAAGCCATAGGGCTGCCCGGCAAACATCGCCGCCGAAATCGGGATCGCGTTCATCGCCTGGCTGCCGCCGGCGACGACCAGGTCCTGGGTTCCGCTCATCACCCCCTGTGCGGCAAAGTGAACCGCCTGCTGGCTCGATCCGCACTGGCGGTCGATCGTGGTGCCCGGCACATGCAGCGGCATCCCCGCAACCAGCCAGACCGTGCGGCCGATGTCTCCGGCCTGGGGGCCGATCGTGTCGCAGCAGCCCCAGACCACGTCATCGACCGCACCCGCATCGATCCCGGTGCGGTCGACCAGCGCCTTGATCGGGTGTGCGCCCAGATCGGCGGGGTGCAGTTCGGCAAGGCTGCCCTTCTTGCGCCCGATCGGGGTGCGGATCGCGTCGATGATATAGGCTTCGGCCATGGTGTTCCCTCAGGCAAATGTGTGTTCAGGGCCGATCGGCTGGGACCCGCCCAGCACTGCGGCATCGACCCGCTTGTAGTGGTACGACCGGTCGCCCCAGGCCCCGGCGAGCGCCCAGGCGCGCTTCATCCAGAAGTGCAGATCGACCTCATAGGTGTAGCCCATCGCCCCGTGGACCTGGATCGCCACTTCAGCGGTCTGGATCGCAGCATCCGTGGCGGCCAGTTTGGCGTGGCTGACGTGGAGCGGAGCGCTGGAGGCTCCGTCCTGCAAGGCCTGCGCCGCACGCCAGACCACTGGTTTGGCGAATTCAACTGCCACCGCACAACTGGAAAGCTGGTGCTTCAGCCCCTGAAACGCACCGACCGGCTGGCCGAACTGGGTACGGATCTTGGCGTATTCGACCGCTTGATTGAGCATCGCATCGGCCAGGCCCAGCAACTGCGCCGCGCTCATCAGCGCGCCGAGATTGAGCAGGTGATCGTCGGTGCTGCCCGTCGCCGGGAACCGCACAAGGTTGCGCAAGGGATCGACGCTTTGCAGCGGCTTGCCCTCGCCGTCGGCAACCCATGGGTTCAGCACATGCGGCAACGCGACCTTGCGGGTCCCGGCGGCAATTGCGGCAAGCTCCGCGGTTTCGCCCTTCGAAACCAGCCACGGCACTGCAACGAAGGCCGTATCGACCAGCGGCTCGGCCAGACAGGCCCGCCCGCATTCGGCAGCGATCAGCGCGGCTTCCAGCAGACCCATGCCCAGCCCGCCCTGTTCTTCGGGCACGCACAGGCCGGTCAGGCCCATATCAACCAGCCCCTGCCAGATCGCCGGATCGCGGTTGCCCTCTGCATCGAGCCGCCGCAGCACTTCGGGGCCGTGAGTCCCAGCCAGATAGTCGCGCACGCTTTCCGCAAGGGTCAGCTGATCATCGGAAAAACGGAAATTCATCAGCCTGCTCCCACGCGCGGCAGGCCCAGCAGCCGTTCGGCGATGATATTGCGCTGAACCTCGTTCGATCCGGCATAGATCGGGCCGGAAAGCGAGAAGATGTAACCTTCTAGCCACTGGTTGATCTGCCCGTTGCCGAACCGCTTCAGCTCGGCATGGGCGCCCAGCAGCTGCATCGCGGTGCGGTGCATCGCGCGGTCAAGCTCGGACCAGAAGATCTTGTTGAGGCTGGCCTCAGCGCCGATCTTGCCCCCGGCCATGATCTTCGAAGCGACCGCATAGGTGTTGTAGGCATAGGCCTGCGCTGCGCCCCAGGCCTGGACCACTGCTTCGCGCGCGGCGGGCGATGCTTCGGCCTCATGCGCGCGGTACAGCTCGACCAGCCGCTTGGCGGTCGCCTGGAAGCGCCCGGGCGAGCGCAGCATCAGTCCGCGTTCGAACCCGGCGGTAGCCATCGCCACGTTCCAGCCCTCGCCCTCGCCGGCCAGGCAGTTTTCGACCGGCACGCGGACCTCGTCGAAGAACAGTTCGGCAAAGCCGGTGTCGCCGTGCAGCTGGCGGATCGGGCGGCGGGTGATGCCCGGGCTGTTCAGGTCGAACAGGATGAAGGTCAGCCCCTTGTGGCGCTTGCTCTCCGGATCGGTGCGGAAGATGCCAAAGCCCCAGTCGGCAAAGGCAGCGCGGCTCGACCAGGTCTTCTGCCCGGTGATGACGTAATGATCGCCGTCCCGCACTGCCTTGGACTGGATCGCCGCCATATCGCTGCCCGCGCCGGGTTCGGACCAGGCCTGCGCCCAGATCACCTCGCCGCGCGCCATCGGCGGCAGGAAGCGGGCCTTCTGCTCTTCGGTGCCGAATTCCATGATCGTCGGGCCGAGCAGGAATATCCCGTTCTGGTTGGCCCGGTTGGGTCCGCCGGCGCGGAAATACTCTTCCTCGAAGATCAGCCACTGGATGAGGTCGAGCCCGCGCCCGCCGAATTGTTCGGGCCAGGTGACCATGCCCCAGTTACCGCTGGCGAGCGTGCGTTCCCACGCGACATGATGGTCAAAGCCTTCCTTGCACTCCAGCGTGACGAGCGGCTCCTTGGGCACATGCGCTTCCATCCAGGCGCGCACTTCGGCCCGGAAGGCCTGCTGTTCAGGGGTGTAGGCGAGATCCATGGCTCAGAACTTCGCCGCCTTGCCGGTTTCGACAAAGGCGTCGCGGCTTTTCTGGCTGTCTTCGTGCATGTACATTTCGAGCGTGAAGCCCTGTTCCCAGCGATAGCCGCGATCGACATCGCGCGGCTCCAGCCCGTTGAGCGCTTCCTTGGCGATCACCAGCGCCTTGCGGCTCTTGGAGGCGACCACTGCGCAGAAGGCGCGCGCTTCAGTCACCAGATCGGCGCGCGGCACGACCTTTTCGACCGCGCCAAGGCGATAGGCTTCGGCAGCCGGGATATTGCCCCCGGTGAAGAAGGCGGCACGCACCTTGTGCAGCGGCAGCATCCGCGAAAGGTGGCTGGCCCCACCCATTGCCCCGCGATCGACTTCGGGCAGGCTGAAATAGGCATCGTCAGCGGCAATGATCGTATCGGACGCGCCGCAGATCCCGATCCCGCCGCCGATCACGAACTTGTGCACCGCAACCACCACCGGCACTTCGGCATCGCGGATCGCCTTGAAGGTCAGGTAATTGCCGCGGTTGAGCACGGTGATCCGTTCGGGATGCGCCTGCATCTCCTTGATATCGACCCCGCCGCAAAAGCCGCGCGATTCCTCGGCGGCGCGGATCAGCACGCAATTGACCTCCGGGTTGCTGGCCGCAGCAGTGATCATCGCCGGCAGCGACATCCAGGTCTCGCTGTCGAAGGCGTTGACCGGGGCAACGTCGAAAACGATTTCGGCAATCCGGTCCTTGATCGTGGTCGTGATTGGCATGGGTCAGTTCCCCGCACAGAGCGCCGCGATCCGTGCGCGGGCTTCGGTTTCGATAGATTGGAGGAGGTCGGCGCAGCTCGGCAGATCGGTAAGCCGCCCGGCGACCACGCCAGTGGCCATCAGGCCGTGTTCGGCATCGCCTTCGACCACGGCACGCTGGATCATCATCGGTGCGGCGGCGGCCATCATCGCTTGCGCCAGGGGCATTTCGCCGTGGCTGGTCATGGCCCGGGCAGTGCCCAGCACCTGGCCCCAGCTCATCCCGGTCTGGCGCTTCATTTCCAGCCCGGCCTCGATCGCGCGCAGCCACATCGCCGGCTTGCCCGAACCCTCGATCCGCCTCAGCAGCGGGTTGAGGATCATCCGCTGCGGAATGCCATCAACCTTGGTGCTGACCGCGATATCGCCGGTTCCGGCCCTGACATAGGCCGCCTTGGGTGCGGCGGGCACCGGGCTTTCGGCGGTCATCAGGAAGCGGGTACCCATGGCGATGCCGCAGGCGCCATAGGCCAGCGCGGCGGCAAGGCCCCGCCCATCACCAAAGCCGCCCGCCGCGACTACCGGCACATCGACCGCGTCGAGCACCTGCGGCAGCAGCACAGTGGTTGGCACCGACCCGGTGTGCCCGCCACCTTCGCCGCCCTGGACGGTGACCATTTCGCAGCCCAACTGGACCATCTTTTCCGCATGCTTGACCGCGCCGACGGTGGGGATGCACAGGATCCCCTTGTCGCGAAACGCACCGATCATCTTCGCATCAGGCCCGCGCCCGAAACTGACCGCGCGAACCCGATCGGCATTGACCAGGATCAGTTCGACAATTTCCTGAGCACCCGGCTGGAAGCTGTGGAAATTGACACCGAAATTGTGCGGGGTCATGTCCTTCAGCCGGGCAATCGCCTCGCCCAGTTCAGCCGGCTTCATCACCGCCCCGGCCAGAAAACCGAAAGCCCCGGCATTGCTGCTCGCCGCGACCAGTTCAGGAGTCGCGATCCAACCCATTGCCGTCTGGATCACCGGCAGGCGGCAACCCAGGCGCCTGGTCAGCGCGGTGGCAAGCGGATCGGCCAACTCTCAGCCCTCGCCCGATTGCTTCTTGTTCGCCGCCGCAGCCGACTTGCCCGAAACCCCGGCAATCGAATTGCCGTACATCAGATCGTTCTGGGCATGGGCGAAGTGGTGCATGTGGAACACCGCATCCATCGCCTGGCGCTTGCCGCGCAGTTCCTCGACATGGTTGATCGCCTGCTTCGACAGCCAGTTGCCCAGCCGCGGCGCCCCGGCCAGCTTGGCCGCCCAGGCCGCTGCCGCTTCACGCAGTTCCTCGCGCGGGACCACCTTGTTGACCATGCCGAACTGATAGGCCCGCGCCGCCGGCATCCGTTCGCCCAGCAGCAGGAATTCCTTGGCCACGCGCGGCGGCAATTCATAGGCGTGGGCGAAGTATTCGACCCCCGGAATCCCCATCATCGGGCTGACCGGATCCTGGAAGAAGGCATCCTCGCTCGCCACGATCAGGTCGCAGACCCAGGCCAGCATCAGCCCGCCGGCAATGCAGGCGCCCTGGACCATCGCGATCGTCGGCTTGGGAATGTCGCGCCAGCGCCGGCACATGCCCAGGTACTGTTCCTGCTCACGGGTATAGAGCAGCTCGGCGTGCGGCTTGTTGGTGTGCGGGGCCAGCATCAGCCGCTTGTCGAATTCAGTGTGCAGGTCGCGTCCCGGCGTGCCGATATCGTGCCCGGCGGAAAAGTGCTTGCCCTCGCCCGCCAGCACAATCGCGCCGACGCTTTCATCCTCGACCGCGCGCTTGAAGCAATCGTCCAGCGCATAGGTCATCTGCCCGTTCTGGGCATTGTTGAAGCCCGGGCGGTTCATCGTGATCCAGGCCACGCCATCGATCACTTCGTAGAGCACCGGATCGGCGGTTTCGTATTCGGGCGTTGCCGCCTGCGGTTCGACGAGTTCGCGTCCCTTGGTCATGCTGCGGCCTTCCGGGCTGGAGGATTGTCCTTGATCACCGAATTGCGGATGCCATGCGGATCGAGGCTGGCGATGATCGCCAGTTCCTCAGGCCCAGGCAGCGCGGTTTCACCGGTCACGGCGTCGATCAGCGCAAAGCCGGTGGCTTCCTGCACTTCGGCAAAGGTCACACCGGGATGAAGCGAAATCACGCGAACCGCATTGTCCGGCCCGCCAAAGTCCATCACGCACAGGTTGGTGACGATCCGGCGCAGGTCCACCGCCGAATAGTTTCCGCCCGGCACGCGCTTGGCCGGGTTGTAACCGACGCCCGAGACCATATCGACCTCGCCCGGCACAAACACCCGGGCCGTGTGGCTGGGGAAGAAGAAGCTGTTCGGGTGGTAGATCGTGTTCCCCGGAAAGCCCCGCACGCCCAGCATCTGGGTCTTGGGCTGCTGGTGGGTGCCGCCCAGCTGCGACAGGTTGATCTGGCCGAACCGGTCGATCTGGGTGGGCGTAACCATCGCATGGCGGCGCCCGGTCCAGACTGCGGCATCGAAGAAGCGGCTGAACGGCAGGTAGCCAGCTTTCTTGCGATCGTCATAGCCGCGCGGACCCAGCGGCACCGGCTGTTCGACCAGATAGCATTCGCCATCGGTCATCATCAGTTCGGGCGTGTGGGTCAGCTTGGCCAGGCTGGCCGCCAGCCGCGGCACCGGGCCAACGCCGGTTGCCACCACTTCGCCATTGCCGCGGAATGCTTCGCTGCAGGCGAAGACGCAGAGTTCTGCCAGGGTTACGTCGCTCATCAGAATATCGGCAAAGGCAAAGCCTTCACCGCCTCCAGGCCGCCATTCGCAGCCACATAGGTTGCCTCGTCGGACCCGACAAAGCGGTCCGCTACTGCGCTCCAGTCACCCGGATCCTTGGCTGCATCGCTGTAGGCCTTGAAGGCCTTCATGTCCCAGCCATAGTGCGGGGGCATCGAGCTGGGATGCGCGCCGCCGGGGATCTCGGTCACGCCCGAAATGAACGCGCGCTCGACAATGTTCGCCTGCGCGTCTTCGGGATAGTGGTCTTCCATCCGGTCGACCAGTTCCTCGCAAGAGACGTAGGTCTTGGCGGCGGCGCGGGCGAACCATTCGTCATAATAGACGTCCGGCCCGAAGACCTGGACATTGCCGCGCCAGTCGCTGCGGTTGAAGTGGAGCAGCGCGGCATCAAGCTTGAGCGCCGGCATCGCGATCAGCACTTCACCATCGGCATAGGGCGACTGCACGGTCTTGAGCCCGCCGAGTTCGGCCAGGTCGGTGCCCAACCCGACGCGGGTCGGCAGGAACGGCAGGCCAAAGCTGGCCGCCTTGAGGCCCCATTGGAACATACCCTCGTCGAGTTCGAGCACATCGATCTGCCCGGCCTCGCGCGCCTTGCGGAACCACGGCTCGAGCGGGATCGCGTCGAGCGAGACGAAAGCGAAGACCAGCTTCTTCACCTTCCCCGCCGCGCAGAGCATGCCAACATCCGCGCCGCCATAGGCGACCACCGTCAGGTCCTTGAGATCGCTGCGCAGGATCTCGCGGACCAGCGCCATCGGCTTGCGCCGCGGGCCCCAGCCGCCGATCCCCAGCGTCATGCCGTCGCTGAGCTGCGCGACGATCTCCGCCGCGCTCATCCGTTTGTCGAGACCACTCATTCTGCTGCTTGCGCCTCTTTCATTGCCTTCTGCCAGGCCCATTCGTGGCCCCAGATCGAAATCCCGATATGCTTGGTCACTTCCCAGCTGGCCGGATCGATCACCAGGCTGTCGCAGCCGATCTCAAGATCGAAGCCGCCCGGCGTCTGGACATAGAAGCCGACGGTTTCATCGTTGAAATGCTGGCCCAGCGTGGCGCTTTCGGGATAGCCCAGCGCCTTCATCCGGTCGTGCGCCTTGCCGACCTCGACCAGGTCGGGCAGCTCCAGCATGATATGAACCGCGCCCGAGGGCGGGACCGGGCCTTCGCCCAGCGCGATCGAGTGGTGGCGGCCGTTGTCGGCGTGCATGAAGGCAAAGCCCATGCCCGGATCCTCGGCCCCGCCGCCGCCGAAGTAGAAGCGCGGCATGTCGGTTTCGCGGAAGCCCACCACATCGCGGTAGAAGCTGACGCATTCGTCGAAGTTGGGAACCGAGAAGACCGCGTGGCCCATTCCCATATCACCGGTGATGAAGCGATCGATCCCCAGCGGCGAGACGAACGGCTGGGCCGCAATGCTATCGCCGTGATAGAATTCCAGGCCATTGCCGGCCGGGTCGCTGGTGGTGAAGAAGGCGCTGACCCCGCGTAGCGCGGCCTGATCGGCGCTGCCCTGCTCAACCGGGCGGCCCGCAGCGGCAACGGCGCCGGCCAAGGCATCCAGCGCGGCGGCATCGGCCACTTCGTATCCGGCGGCGGTGAAGTGATCCTTCGCGCCCTGCCAGATCCGGAACCGGAACGGGCGCTGGTCGATCCGGAACTGCATAGCCCCGTCGGCCGCATCGGGCGCGCGCATCACCCCTGCCAGTTGGGTGAGGAAATGATCCCACCGTTCGGGCTGGGTGGTCTCGACAACCACATAGCCTAGCGCCTTGATCCCCATGACGGTCAGTTCCCCTTTACCAGGTCGAGAAAATACGGGCGCTCTCCGCCCCCATCGACATTGATCCGTGCCCCGCTGACCCAGCTCGCAAGATCCGAGCAGAGCCACAGCACCGCGCCCGCCAGGTCTTCCCCGGTGCCCATGCGCTGCAGCGGCATCGACTTGCCGACCGCGTCCTGCGCGGCCTGGTCGCCATAGGTGGCTTCGGCATTCTCGGTCTGCATCAGCCCGGCGATGATCGCGTTGACGCGGATGCCGTGCGGCCCCCACTCCTGCGCCAGGCTTTGCGTCAGGTTGAGCAGCCCGGCCTTGGCCGCGCCATAGGCGGCAGTGCCGGGCGAAGGCCGGATTGCCGAAACCGAGGCAATGTTGATCACCGACCCGCCGCCCGCCGCCAGCATGTGCGGATAGGCCGCCTGCGCCATGTACATCGGCGCCTGCAGGTTGAGCTTGAGGATCGAATCGAAAAATCGCGGGCTGGCCGTGGCCGCTTCGGCGGCAGGCGAACCGCCGGCGTTGTTGACCACGATGTCGAGCCGCCCGAAGCGTTCAACCGTCGCATCGACCAGTCCCTTGGCCGCATCGCGATCGCGAATGTCGGCGGCCAGGAATTCGACTCCGGCAGGAAGATCATCAGGGGCATTGCGTCCGCAGACCATCACCTTTGCCCCGACATCGGCCAGCGCGGCGGCGATGGCGCGCCCCAGCCCGCGCGTGCCGCCAGTGACGATCGCCGCCTTACCCGCTAGATCAATGGCAATGGTACCTGACAAGGTGCCGCTCTCCCCGATCCTTCGCCAACAGCAGGAATTGCTGTCCGGAGGATTCGAAAACCGCCATATCGAAAGCCAGAATGCTTTTCAATTGACGATTTGCGTATCGCATGGCAGGAATTTTTACGAATGCTTGGCCTGAAGGCCTTGCCTGAGTCGAAAATCCGGGAGAAACAGCAATCATGGCCAGCGCAGCCCAATCGAGCCCCGCTTCCGCCGCCATCCCCAGCCCCGAAGAGCTTGTCGAGCGCGCCCGCGCGATGATTCCGGTGCTCAGGGAGCGTGCGAGAAAGTGCGTCACCGATCGTGATGTATCGGCCCAGACCGTCGCCGAAATGAAGGCTGCCGGGTTCTTCAAGATCCTCCAGCCCAAGCGCTGGGGCGGCTATGAAATGCACCCCAACGTGTTCTTCGATGTGCAGAAGGCGCTGGCCGAAGGCTGCATGTCAACCGGGTGGATGTACGGCGTGCTGGGTTGCCACCCCTATGAAATGGCGCTGTTCCACAACCAGGCCCAGGAAGAGGTCTGGGGCAGCGACGAGGATATGCTGGTTTCCTCGACCTATCAGCCGGTCGGGCAGGTCAAGACGGTCGAAGGCGGCTTCCGCCTGTCAGGCCACTGGGGCTTTTCGACCGGTTCGGTCCACTGCGGCTGGGTGCTGCTGGGCGCGCTGGTGTGGCCGAATGACGAACCCGGCTCGGGTGCGCCGGATATGCGGACCTTCCTGCTGCCGCGCAGCGACTATACGATCGATACCGAAGCCTGGCAGACCTTCGGACTGCAGGGCACCGGCAGCCATGATATCCATGTGAACGACGTGTTCGTGCCGGACTATCGCACCCACCGCGCGATCGACGGGTTCCTGTGCCAGAACCCCGGCCAGGCCGAAAACACCGGTCCGCTGTATACCCTGCCGTGGGCGCAGGTCTTCACCCGCTCGGTCTCGACCGCAGCCTTCGGCGGCGCGCGCGCGGCGGTCAATGCCGCGCTCAAGATCGCCGAGAACCGGGTATCGACCAACACCGGCAAGGCATCGAAAAGCGATCCGCACCTCCAGTCGGCAATTGCCAGGGCGCATGCCCAGATCCTCGAGATGGAAGCCACTCTGCGGCTCAGCATGGATGACCTGATGGGCTACGCCAATCGCGGCGAGGCGATCCCGATGGAGAAGCGCGCGCTCTATACCTACAATTCGTCAAACGTGGTCCGCCGTCTGGCCGATCTGGTGGACGATATCATGCAACTGCTGGGTGGCCGCGCGATCTATATGCACAGCGAGATCATCCAGCCCTGGCTCGATCTCAACGCCGGCCGCGCGCATGTCGCCAACGATCCGGGTAACCGCTATGGCGATGTGGTCGGCAGCCTGTTTGGCGAACCGCCGACGTTCACATTCCTCTGAGAGATTGCGCATGGCAGAACTGAAGCGGGCGACCTACCGGGTCAGCGGCGACTACGAAATCCACCTGGCCGAAGCGGGTCAGGGTCCGGCGGTGGTGTTCATCCACGGCAGCGGCCCGGGCGCATCGGGCGCTTCGAACTTCCGCCAGAACATCGACGCCTTCGTCGATGCCGGCTTCCGGGTGATCCTGCCCGACATGATTGGCTATGGCGCCAGTTCCAAGCCCGAAGGCGTGGACTATCCGCTGCAGCTGTTCACCGACACGCTCTATGAAGCGCTGATCGCGCACGGGATCGAACGCGCGCATCTGGTCGGCAATTCGCTGGGCGGCGGGGTCGCGATCCAGATGACGCTCGACCATCCCGAATTCGCCGAAAAGCTGCTGCTGATGGCGCCAGGCTGCGTGGCCGAGCAGGCCAGCTATTTCACCATGCCGGGCATTTCGAAGATGGTTTCGAACTTCGGCGGGCCCGATTTCAACCTGGACGAACAGCGCCGGCTGGTCAGCAATCTGGTCCACCCCGATTTCGCCAGCAAGATTCCCGATCAACTGGTCGCCGAACGCTTTGCCGTGGCCCGCACCCAGCCCAAGGACGTGCTGGTGCGGATGAAGACCCCCAACCTGGGGCTGCGGCTGGGCGAACTCGACAAGCCGATCATGGTGATGTGGGGCCTCAACGACGAATTCTGCCCGGAAAGCCACGCACGGCTGTTCCTCGATGCCTGCAGCGATGTGCGCTGCATGACCTTTGGCCGCACCGGGCACTGGGTCCAAGTCGAGCGCGCGGCCGAATTCAACGCCTATGGCGTGGACTTCCTGCGTGGCTGAGGGCTACCCGCTGGTTCCCGAGGAACTGCCCGCCCAGTTCAAGGCCGCCATGCGCCGGCTGGCAGCATCGGTATCGGTCGTGGTGGCACAGGGAGACAACGGCCCGGTCGGCATGGCCGCCACCTCGATCACCTCGCTCACCGTCGATCCGCCCGCCGTGCTGGTCTGTGTCAACCGCGCGACCTCGATCCACGCCTCGCTCAACCCAACGGCCCCGCTTTCGGTCAACCTGCTCTCGCGCCACCAGGCCGACGTTTCGGCAGCCTTTGGCGGCGGGATGCCGCATGATGAGCGCTTCGGCGTGGGCGAATGGCAGATCGGCAAGGACGGCCTGCCCAGGCTGCAGGGCGCGCAGGCGAACCTTAGCTGCGTGATCGATACCATGATCGCCTATGGCACCCATTCGATCGTGATCGCCCGGGTTCTGGAAGCATCGGTCAGCGATGAGGTTGCCCCGCTGATCTACCAGGACGGAGGCTATCTGTGAGCCTGAACGATCAGCTGGCCGAAGAGCTCTATCGCTGTTTGCGCGAACGCCGCACGGTGTCGCCGCTGAGCGCCCGCCATCCCGAACTGACCATCGAGGACGCCTATGCAATCAGCCTGGGTCTGCTCGAACGGCGGCTGGGCGATGGCGAGACAGTGGTCGGCAAGAAGATCGGCGCTACCAGCAAGGCGGTGCAGGACATGCTGGGGATTTCGCAGCCAGACTTCGGCCTGCTGACCGACTGGATGCAGTGCGGCGAGGACGTGGATATCGCGGCCAAGGCCCTGATCCAGCCGCGCGCCGAAGCAGAGATCGCCTTCATCCTCAAGGATGGCCTGGGCGGCCCCGGGGTGACCGCTGCCGATGTGATCAAGGCGACCGAGGCGATCGTGCCCTGCTTCGAGATTGTCGACAGCCGGATCCACGACTGGAAGATCGGGATCGTCGATACGATCGCCGACAATGCCAGCTGCGGCGTCTTCGTGCTGGGCGATACCCGCGCCGATCCGCGCGCGCATGACCTGCCCGGCCTGCACGTGACCGTCACCAAGAACGGCGCCCCGCTGTCTGAAGGCTATGGCAGCGCGGTCCAGGGCGATCCGGCGCAGGCGGTTGCCTGGCTGGCCAACACATTGGGCGCGCATGGCGTCACGCTTAACGCCGGAGACATCATTCTCTCCGGCAGTCTGGTCCCGCTGGAACCGGCGGCGAAGGGCGATCTGTTTGAAATGACCCTGCACGGTGTGGGCAGCTGCACCGCGCGGTTCGTCTGAAGGAAGCACAATGGCACGCGTAAAGGCCGCGATCATCGGTTCGGGCAATATCGGCACCGACCTGATGATCAAGATGATCAAGTATCCCCAGAACATGGAACTGGCCATTGTGGTCGGCATCGACGAGAACTCGGAAGGCCTCGCGATGGCGCGCGAGCGCGGGATCGCGACGACCCATGAAGGGCTGGAAGGCCTGCGCAAGCACCCGCTCTACACGGACATCGGCATCGCCTTCGATGCGACCAGCGCTTATGCTCACAAGGTCCACGACGAGGCGCTGCGCGCCGACGGGATTCAGGTGGTCGATCTGACCCCGGCCGCGATCGGACCCTTCACCGTGCCGCCGGTCAACATGAGCCAGCACCTTGACCAGCCCAACGTCAACATGGTGACCTGCGGCGGGCAGGCGACGATCCCGATGGTGGCAGCCGTTGCCCGGGTATCGGACAAGGTCCACTATGCCGAGATCGTTGCCTCGGTCTCCTCACGCTCGGCCGGGCCCGGCACCCGCGCCAACATCGACGAATTCACCCGCACCACCGCCCGCGCGATCGAAGTGGTCGGCGGAGCCACCAAGGGCAAGGCGATCATCATCCTCAACCCGGCCGAACCACCGATGATCATGCGCGATACGGTGTTCACGCTGTCCGAAGGCGGCAGCGAAGATGCGATCCGACGTTCGGTGGCTGACATGGTGGCCGAAGTGCAGAAATACGTCCCCGGCTACCGGCTCAAGCAGGAAGTCCAGTTCGAGCGCTATGGCGACAACAACAAGCTGAAGATCCCCGGCATGGGCGATTTCACCGGGATCAAGTCTATGATCATGCTCGAGGTCGAAGGCGCGGGCGATTACCTCCCACCCTACTCCGGCAATCTCGACATCATGACCGCCGCGGCCAAGGCCACCGGTGAACTCCTCGCCGCGCGGAGGATGGGGGCATGAGCAAGTTCAACGTCGAAGCGGGCGACAAGCTCTACATCCAGGACGTCACCCTGCGCGATGGCATGCATGCGGTGCGCCACATGTACGGGATCGACCACGTCAAGGCGATCGCCGCAGCGATCGAAGCCTCGGGCGTCGATGCGATCGAAGTGGCGCATGGCGACGGGCTGTCCGGCGCCAGCTTCAACTATGGCTTTGGCGCGCATACCGACTGGGAATGGCTGGAAGCGGTGGCCGAAGTGCTCGACAAATGCGTGCTGACCACGCTGATCCTGCCGGGCCTGGGCACGGTCGAGGAACTGAGGCGCGCTTACGACATCGGCGTCCGCTCGGTCCGGGTGGCGACACACTGCACCGAAGCCGACGTTTCGAAGCAGCACATCGGCATCGCCCGCGATCTGGGCATGGACGTGTCGGGCTTCCTGATGATGAGCCACATGATCGAGCCCGATCTGCTCGCCCAGCAGGCGCTGCTGATGGAAGGCTATGGCGCGCACTGCGTCTATGTGACCGACTCTGGCGGCGCGCTCGACATGGACGGGGTGCGCGCGCGGTTTGAAGCCTATGACCGCGCGCTGAAGCCCGAAACCCAGCGCGGCATGCATGCGCACCACAACCTTTCGCTCGGCGTCGCCAACTCGATCGTCGCGGCGCAGTGCGGCGCGGTGCGGATCGACGCCAGCCTGACCGGCATGGGCGCAGGTGCGGGCAATGCGCCGCTCGAAGTGTTCGTCGCCGCAGCCGAGCGCAAGGGTTGGAACCACGGCTGCGATGTCGGTCTGCTGATGGATGCCGCCGAAGATCTGGTCAGGCCGCTCCAGGACCGCCCGGTGCGGGTTGACCGCGAAACGCTGAGCCTGGGCTATGCCGGGGTCTATTCCAGCTTCCTGCGCCACGCCGAAAAGGCCAGCGAGACCTATGGCATCGACACGCGCGAGATCCTGCTCGAACTGGGCCGTCGCAAGATGGTCGGCGGGCAGGAAGACATGATCGTCGACGTGGCGCTCGATATGCTGAAGGCAAAGAAGCAGGCCACATAGCATGACCGCCCCCCGCTCCCTGTCGCTCGATCATCTGACGGTCGTCGATACGACACCGGCGATGCTGGTCGAAACGGCTGGCCAGGCGGGCTTCTCGGGGGTCTGTATGTTTCTGGAATCGATGGCCGTGCTGCCCGATATGCCGGCCTATTCGCTGCATGACGATGTTCCCGCCAGAAAGGCTACCCGGGATGCCTTGCGCAGCAGCGGCCTCACGCTAGATCTGGTCTATCCTTTCACGCTCGCGGGCCGAACGACCGTTACCGATCTGGAACCCGCGCTGGAGATCGCGGCCTGGCTTGGTGGCAGCCGGGCGAACGTACTGGTCTATGACGCGGATCCGGTCCGCCGGGCCGACAATCTGTGCCGCCTGGCCGAACTGGCCGAAAACTATGCGATCGAACTGGCGCTGGAATTCTATCCTGCTTCACGGGTCCGCACGCTGGATGAGGCGGCTGCACTGCTCGATCAGATCCAGCGCAGCGATATCGGCCTGACGCTCGACCTCCTCCACCTGATGCGGTCTGGCGCAGCGGCTGAAATGCCGAACCCCAGAGTGAGCATCGCGCAGCTTTGCGACGGTCCGGCCGCGATTGCCCCTGACCGGCTTGAATGGGAAGCAAGCCACGAGCGCCAATTGCCGGGACTGGGTGAATTCGACATTGCCGCCTTCGTCGCATCACTTGCGCCGGACTGCCCGATCAGCCTTGAAATACCGAGGCAATCCGCGCTGCGTGCGGGACTGTCACCGCTCGAGCGGGCAAGCCAAGCCTATCAAGCGGCGCGCCAGGCGCTGGACATGCATTCGCAAGCCGGAATGACCAAACTGAAGGATCTCCAGACAAATGCCTGAAGTCTCGCTGCACCGCCCCTACCCCGCCAGCGAAGTTTCCAGCTGGCACTTCGAATGCGATGTCGCGGTAATCGGTTTCGGTGCGACCGGAGCCTGCGCGGCGATCGAAGCGGCCGATGCCGGCGCGAAAGTGCTGCTATTCGAACGCAATTCGGGCAGCGGTGGAGCTTCGGGCCTGTCGGGCGGCGAGATCTACATCGGCGGCGGAGGCGGCACCGATGCGCAGCGCGCCGCCGGGTTCGAGGATTCGACCGAGGATTTCACGGCCTATCTCAAGCTGGCCGGTGGCCCCTGCGCCGACGAGGCCAAGTGCGAACTTTATGGCCGTGAGGCTCTCAATCACTTCGCCTGGCTGAAAGGTCAGGGCGTGCCCTATCGCGGCAATTACCTGCCCGGCAAGCACATCGAGCCAACCGATGACAGCACGCTGATCTGGTCGGGCAGCGAGGCCGCCGCGCCGTTCTGCGACAAGGCCAAGCCAGCCCCACGCGGTCACGTGATCCAGCACATGGGCTGGGGTGGCGGGAGGCCGCTGGTCGATGTGCTTGAAGCAAGCGCGCGGGCCAAGGGCGTCGAGGTGGTGACTGATGCCCGCGCCGTGGCGCTGGTGGCCGATGGCGCGCAGATCGTTGGCGCGGTGGTGCGGATCGACAACCAGAACCGCTTTGTGAAGGCCAGCAAAGGCGTGGTGCTGGCAACCGGCGGCTTCGTCTTCAACGATGACATGCGCCGCAAGTACTGCCCCGAGACGTTCAAGCTGAACGACCCGATTGGCGACAAGGACGATGGCAGCGGGATCCTGCTGGGCCTGGGGGCGGGCGGCGAGGCGGTGCACATGGAACAGTTCTTCACCACCTGTCCGTGGACCATGCCCGAAAGCCACGCCAAGGGTGTGTTCGTCAACGTCCAGGGCCAGCGCTTCATCAACGAGGATTGCTATCACGGCCGGGTCAGCCGCTGCGCGGTCGATCAAGGGGGAGGCAAGGTTTACGTGCTGCTCGACAATGCGCACTTCGTCCAGCCGATGGACTTCGCGCGGATGAGCATCGCGGGCACCGGCGAGACCTGGGAAGAGGTCGAGGCCGAGCTGGAGATGCAGCCCGGCACGCTGGCGCACACGATGAATTTCTACAACGCGCACGCCCGTGAGGGGCGCGATCCGCTGTTCGACAAACGCGCACCGATCCTGACCCCGCTTGACCAAGGGCCGTTCGTCGCGCTCGAGCTCAATTTCGAGAGCAGCTATTTCAGCTTCTTCACGCTGGGCGGTCTGCGCACCAGCGCCCGGGGCGAAGTGCTGGGCCGCGATGGCGCACCGGTGGCCGGACTCTTTGCCGCCGGGCGCTGCACTTCGGGCCTGCCGGCCTGGGGGCATGGCTATTCCTCAGGCCTCAGCCTTGCCGACTGCACCTTCTTTGGGCGGCAGGCCGGTCGGACCGCGGCGCAGGGATAGGGCGATGACCAGCCAGCTCGACCCCAAGGCGCTGATGCAACAGGCTTGCGATGACACCGGCGTGTCCGACTATGGCGACCGCTGGTTCGAAGCACCGCTCGCCCGGCTGGTCGAAGAGGTCAACCGCGACGCCGGGCTGGTCTCACCCGCAAGCAGCGCAGGGGTGCGGATCTCGAGCGCGCTGGCTGACCGGCTCAAGCTGGTCCAGTATTTCAAGGACCATCCCGAGGCAGCCGATGAAAAGGTCGACCTGGCCTGCGCGATCATCGGCCTGCCGCGTACCGGATCGACCATGGTCCACCGCCTGCTGGGCGCCGTACCGGGCCTGACCGCGCTGTGGTGGTGGGAAACCGCCTTCCCGCTGCCCTTCCCCGGCGAAGTCCCAGACAATCCCGCGCCGCGCCAACAGGCTGCGCAGCAGATGGTCGATTGGCTGCTGAACGAATGGCCCGACTTCGAATCGATCGATCCGATGGATGCCATGGCGATCAACGAGGAGGTGGTGCTGCTCGACCGCACCTTCCTCTCGACCACCTACGATTCGATGATGCCGATCCATGACTATGGCTATTGGCAGGCCGAGCAGGACCACGAACCGGCGATCCGTGACCTCTATCGGTTCATGCAGGCGATCCAGCACCAGCGCGCGGGCCGCGGCGAGCCGCGGCGACCGTGGGTGTTCAAGACTCCGCACTATGTGCTGGGCGCGCTGGGCGGGCTGCTCAAGGTCTGGCCGGACGTGAAGCTGGTAATGACCCACCGCCATGTCGGCGAAGTGCTGCCCAGCTATTGCTCGATGTGCGCCTCGCTCAGCGTGGGCAGCTCGGCCACCTACCGCAAGGAACTGGAAGGCGCGCACTGGAGCAAGCGGTTCCGTGACGGGCTCGAACGGCTCGAGGTAATCCGCGCCACTCTGCCGCCCGGCCAGGTGATCGACGTGCGCTATGAAGAGACCGTGCGCGATCCGGTGGGCACCGGCGAACGGCTGCTATCGGCACTCGGCCTGCCGGTCGATACGGCCAACCGCGCCGCGCTCGAGCAATGCGTGGCTGACAATGCCCGCGAGGCCCGTCCGCGCCACAAGTACAGCGCCGCCGATTTCGGCCTGACTGCTGACGGCATCACCGAACAGTTCGCCTTCTATCACCAACGCTATCTGACAGATTGAACGAGGAACGGCTTCCATGATCCTGAAAGACAAGGTTGTCATCATAACCGGCGCTGGTCCGGGCATGGGCCAGGCGATGTGCCGTGGCGCTGCTGCGGAAGGCGCGAAGGTGGTGGTCTCAGCCCGCTCGGTCGATGCGATCGAGCGGCTGGCGGCAGAGATCAATGCCGCCGGGGGCGAGGCGATTGCCGTGCCCTGCGACGTTGCCAGCGACGAGCAGTGCCAGGCGCTGGCCGCAGCCGCGATCGCCAAATGGGGGCGGATCGACGGCATGGTGCACTCGGCCTACTACCACCCGGACTGGGCCTCGATCCTCGATCACCCAATCGAGCAGGTCACCCGCGCGCTTGACGTCATCGCGGTCGGCGGGCTGCGCATGGCCAAGGCGGTGGTGCCGCAGATGAAGGCGCAAGGGTCTGGCTCGATCGTCAACATCACCACGCTCGCCACGCGCAAGCCGATGCCCGGCGAAGGCGGCTATGCCATGGCCAAGGCGGCGGTGAACCAGCTGTCGCGGCAACTGGCGGTGGAGCTGACCGGCACCGGCATCCGCGTCAACACCGCGCTGATGGGCTGGATGGACGGCGTGCCGCTCGACCAGTTTTTCGCCTCGCAAGGCGAAGCCGGAGCGGCATTTCGCAAGCAGCGCGCCAGCGAAATCCCGGTCGGCCACATCCCGCCCGACAAGGACTGCGCCAAGGCAGTCTATTTCCTGCTCTCGGACTATGCCAGCGAGGTCAACGGGGCGATGCTTGACGTCAACGGCGGTGACTGGGTGCCGGCGTGAGCGATCCGGCCCAGGCCTGGAAAGACTATTGCGCGGCGCTGGAACGGGCCGGCGAGGTTATCCTTGCTCCCGATGTGCCCGCCGATCTGCTGACCCGCGCCGAAGGCTTTCGCTATCTGTCACGCCTCTCCAAACTGGCGTTGGAGCAATATGTCGAGGCGAGCGATCCCGACTTTCCGTTCTTCTACCAGCTGAGCCACGCAACCGGGAAGATCGGCGCCGACAATCCCGACAACGAATACTGGAACGCCTCGATCCGGGGGACCAGCGACTACCGGATCACCGGCAAGCGCGGATCGATGTTCTATTTCTCGATCGTCGCCAATGCCATGCGCTATCACATCGACGGCAGCGCCCATGCCACCGGATCGCTGATGGATGGCGAGATCGAATGGGGTCCCGACGGCGAGGTGGAGATCATCGCCTCATGCCAACCGCAACCCGGCAAGAACTGGCTGCGGCTGGAACCCGATGCCAGCGTGATCGTGCTGCGCCAGTCGGCGCTCGACCGCTCCACCGAGCGCGGCGGAGAATTCCGGATCGAGCGGATCGGCGGACCGGCCACTCCTGCCCCGCTCAGCCCCGAACGCCTGTCGCAAGGCCTGGCCGCAGCGGGCCAGTTCGTGAACGGCGTCGCCGCCACCTTTGCCGACTGGACCCGGCTGTTCCGCGCTTCGCCCAACCAGTTCGCAGCGATCGACCAGGCGATGTTCCAGAAGGGCGGCGGGGCCAAGGACATCTACTACGCCCATGCCTACTGGCAACTCGCTCCCGATGAGGCCTGGCTGATCGAGGTGACCCCGCCCGAGTGCTATTACTGGAATTTCCAGCTCGACAACTGGTGGATGGAAAGCCTCGACTACCGCTTCCAGCAGATCACCGTGAACAAGCATTCGGCCCGTTACGAAGCGGACGGTTCGGTGCGGATCGTCTGCGCGGCGCGCGATCCGGGCTGCGGCAACTGGATCGACACCTGCGGCCACGGCGAAGGCACCGCACTGCTGCGTTGGGCTGGAGCAAGCGAACACCCCCTGCCGCGCGCGCGGGTGGTCAAACTGGAGGAGCTGTAATGCTGGACTGGATGAAAGCGGCCAGGAGCCATCTCGACGATCCGGTGATGGGGCTGAACCCCGATGCGATCACCCGGTCCGAAACGATCGAGATCGCCGCGCCCGCAAAAGTGGTGTGGGATGTGCTGACCGACCTGCCGCGCTACAACGAATGGAACCCGTTCTGCATCCGCGCGGTCTCGACGCTGAAGATCGGCGATCCGATCGAGATGACGCTGATCAACTATGCCACCGCCGGCGGGCCGACCGTACCGAACCTTGAATACATCAGCGCGTTCGATCCGGAGAAGCTGCTCAGCTGGGATTTTCCCAACCTCGACTTCTGGCCCTACCCCGCGCGGCGCGACCAGGTGATCGAGGCGACCGGGCCGGAATCTTGCCGCTACTATTCGACCGACGCCTTCCTGGGCGCCAACGGCATCCACGTCCACCGCTTTGCCGGGCCGTGGGTCAAGCGCGCCTTTGACGATAGCGCACTGGCGCTGAAAGCCCGGGCCGAGGCGTTACATGCCGCCGTTTGAGGCGCGGCTGCAGGCGCTGGAAGACCGCGAGGCGATCCGCGAGCTGATCGCGCAGTACGGCCCGCTGGCCGACAGCGGCAATGCCGAAGGAGTGGCGGCCTTGTTCGCAGAGGATGGCGTCTATGCCATCGCCGGGTTTGGCGAAGCGAATGGCCGCGCCGCAATCGCCGCGCTGATCACCGGTGCGAACCACCAGCAACTAATGGCGGATGGCTGCGCGCATGTGCTTGGCCCGGTCGCGGTGGAACTTGACGGAGACACAGCGGTTGCCCGTGGGCATTCGCTGGTTCTGCGTTGGACCGGCGCGGCCTTCGAAGTGCACCGCGTTGCCGCCAATCGCTGGGAGCTCAAACGCAAGCTGGACAGATGGCTGGCCACCCGCCGCGACAATGCGCTGCTGCAAGGCGATGCCGCAGCGCGGGCCTTGCTCAGCCCGCCAGCTGTCCCCCATCGATCGTAAACAGCGATCCGGTGATCTTGCGGGCCCTGTCGCTGGCCAGGAAGACGAACAGTTCGGCCACGTCTTCGGGATCGCAGGAACCGTCGGGCAGCTTGGGCGCGTTGCGCATCACTAGCGCCCAATCGACATCACCCGGCGGCGGCGGGGCGTTGCCCATCGGCGTCTTGACGTGGCCAGGGCAGATCGCATTGATCCGCACGCCCTTGGCGGCCCATTCGATCGCCAGCCCCTTGGTGATCGCCGCCACGCCATGCTTCGACGCGGAATAGGCGATCGTATAGGCAATCCCCTGCAGCGCGGCAGTGGAGGCCGTGTTGACCACGCAGCCACCGCTCTTCGCCAGATGCGGATAGGCCGCCTGACAGATCGCGAAAACGCTGGAGGTGTTGACCTTCAGGATCCGGTCGAAGTCTTCCATGCTGAAGTCCTCGCTCGGCCCCCATTTGAGCATGCCCGAGATGTTGCAGACCGCATCGAGCCCGTCCTGCGCCGCCGCCTCGACCAGCGCCCGGCATGAGGCATAGTCGGTCGCATCGAACGGCTGGATCCGTGGGGCCACGGCCATCATGGCCGCGGTCTCTTCCAGCCCCGCCGCATTGACGTCGCCAATCGTGACCAGCGCCCCTTCGGCGGCAAAGCGGATCGCGGTCGCCCGGCCGATCCCCGAGGCAGCGCCGGTGACCAGTGCGCGTTTTCCCTGAAGCTGCATAACGATCTCCCGATTGCGTAAGATATTTCCGTCATTTCTACGCGAACACCCGTTGCAGCACAATCCGGAATTGGATATCGTTTTCTCCAACCAAAACGATTTACGCGATTGGAGGGAGATGCTGCTTCTTGCCCTTGCCGCTGCTGCGGCCCTGCCCGATCCGGCCCAATGCCAGGCCGCCGCCAACGATCCCGAAGTTGCGCTGGCGCAGAGCGTCGGACTTCAAGGCTTCATCTACGGCTATCCGATAGTCGACATGAGCCGCCAGCGCTTCAACGAAACGCATCGCACCAGCCCAGACCAGCCGGTTGCCGCGCCGGTCAACACGATCGCGGTCTATCCGCACCTGCTGACCCCCAGCACCCAGGGTCAGCTGCGCGCACCCAATTCGGACACGCTGTACCTCAACGCCTGGATCGACCTGGCGCGCGGGCCGGTACTGATCGAGGTGCCCGCGATGGGTCAGCGGTATTACACGCTGGCCTTCATGGACTTTTACTCGGCGCCGCATCACCTTGGCACGCGCAGCAATGGCGGCAAGGCCATGCGCTATGCGCTGGTCGGTCCATCTGGCGGCGAAGTACCGCCGGGCTACGAGGTATTCCGCCTGCCCACCGACACCGCCTGGATGCTCGGCCGGGTGCTGGTCGACGGGCCGCAGGACGAGGCGAAGGCCCAGGAGCTGGCCCGCGCCATCGTGATGAAGGGCGCACCGGGCGAGCCGGTCAGCCAGGCCGCACCCCTGCAGCCGATGGACAGCCTCGCCTACTTCAGCGTGCTCAACCAGGCGCTCAAGACGCTGCCGCGCCAGCCGGGCGAGGAGGCGCTGATGGCGCTGTTCGATCGCGCCGGCTTCGGCCCCTCGGCCAGTTTCGATCCGGCCAAGCTGGGCGAGAAGCAGGCGCTGGGGCTGGGCTGCGCGGTGCGGATCGGGCCGCAGGTGCTGGCCAAGTCGGCGTTCAAGCCCAGCTTCACCAAAACCGGCTGGCTGCAGACCCGCGACCTCAGCAACCCCGGCAACGACTACCTGTTGCGGGCCGAAGTGGTGCGCGGCGGCTATGTCAACGCGCGCGAGGAATCGGTCTATCCCGCCGCGGTGATGGACAGCCAGCACCGCCCGCTGACCGGCACATCAAGCTATCGCATCCACTTCTCCAAGGGCCAGCTGCCGCCGGTTGATGCCTTCTGGTCGCTCACCCCCTATGCCGCGCCGGGGATGCAGCTGACCGAGAACGCCCTGCGCCGCTATTCGATCGGCAGCCGCACCAAGGGACTGAAATTCGCCCCCGACGGCTCGCTGACGCTGACCCTTTCGGCCACCCGTCCGCGCGAAGGTGTGGCGAACTGGTTGCCGATCCCGGCCGGAGCGTTCACCCTGGTCGCCCGGCTCTATCTCCCCCGCCCCGAAGTGCTTGACGGTCGCTATGACCTGCCTCCGGTCGAAAGGATCGAACGATGACCGATACCGCCCTGCTCGCCCGGATCGACCGGCTCGAATCGCTCGACGCGATCCGCCAGCTGCCGGCCAAATACGCGCTGGCGCTCGACATGCGCGACATGGAGGCGATGGTCTCGCTGTTCCCGGCCGACGTCCGCGTCGGCAAGGATGCCAGCGGTCGGCAGGCGCTACGGGCCTATATGGACCGGACCCTGCGCAGCCCTTTCACCGGCACCAGCCACCACATCGGCGGGCACGTGATCGAATTCGACGATCCTGACCATGCCCACGGGATCGTCTATTCCAAGAACGAGCATGAGACTGGCGACGAATGGGTCATCATGCAGATGATGTATTCCGACGACTATGTCCGCCAGGACGGGCGCTGGTACTTCGCTCGGCGGCTGCCGCTCTACTGGTATGCGACCGACCTCAACAAGCCGCCGATCGGTGACAACAAGATGCGCTGGCCGGGGACCGACTGGGCCGAGGGCAACTTCCACAAGCTGTTCCCCAGCTTCGCCGAATTCTGGGCCCGCGAGGGTGACAGCGGCGCACCCGTTGCAGAACCGGCCCCGCTTGAGCAATTCCTCGCCACCATGCGCCGGGGTGCCGCCGCACCCAGGGTCAAGGTCCGCGCGGATTGAGCGCCGATCTGCCCGGAGCGCCCCGGCCCACACGGCGGCGTAACAAGCTTGGCTGCGGCTGCCTGATCGCCCCGCTGGTGCTGGCGCTGTTCGGCGGTACGATCGGGTGGAAGTACCTCAACTGCGAACTGACCGAAGCCGTGCCGATCCCCGGCGCCCTGCCGACCACGGTGACCCTCGCCGCCGATTTCAGCCCGGCGCCGGTCCCGGGCACGGCGGAGGAACATCCGTTCCTGGCGGCAGCTGCCAATGGCACCATGCACGGCGGTGGCTGGCAGTCCGACACCCACCCCGCCGCCGGCCCGTTCGGCACCAATCTGGAGGTCCGCAGCCGCAAATCGGGCAACGGCATGCCGCGCCAGTGCTCGACCTTCGTCTATCGCTCCGACGGCAAGCCGGTGATGATGTGCGGCGGGCTGACCGGCTTCCGGATGGTCCTGCTCGATCCCGACAGCCTTGAATCTCTGGCGCACTACGACCTGCCGATGCGGCCCTCCTCGTTCCAGGCGATGATCAAGCGCGACATGGCGATCATGATGAACGACAGCTCGGGCGGCGCCTACATGTTCCTCGACCGGCAGGACCGGCTGGTCTTCGCTGACAGTCGCCAGGTGGTGCAGCGGCTGGTCGCGAAGCAGGACGGTGCCCAGTGGAGCTGGCAGGTCGAGAAGGAATGGGACCTCAAGCCCTATGTCCCGCACGACTGCATGAACTGGGACAATCCCCTCGCCAGCGGCGAATGCGACATGGTCACCACCGTCATGCCTGATCACCAGGGCCGCTACTGGTGGACCACCCGCTATGGCCGGCTGGGCACGCTCGATCCGCAAAGCGGCGCGGTGGCGCAGATCCGCCTGCCGGGCGAGGAGATCCAGAACGCGCTGGCGATGGACAAGGACGCCATCTACGTCCTCAGCGATCACGCCCAGTACGCCTTCCGTGCCGGGCAGGATGGCAAGCCGCTGCTGCTGTGGCGCACCCCCTATGATCGAGGAACGGGCCGCAAGGTCGGCTCGATCAATCAGGGCAGCGGCACCACTCCCACCTTGCTGGGCGAAAAGTGGATCACCTTTGCCGACAATGCCGATGGGCGGATCCGGATCGTGGTGCTGCGCCGCAAGGATGGCAGCCAGGTCTGCGCGGTGCCGGTGTTTGCCAACGGTGCCAGCGCGACCGACAATTCGATGATCGGCTGGGGCAATTCGATCCTGCTCGAAAACAACGCCGGCTTCACCAGCGCGCACCAGCAGACCGACTGGAACGCGGTAACCGGCGGCGTGGTCCGCGTCGATGTCCGCCCGGACGAAAGCGGCTGCGACGAGGTCTGGACCTCGCCGCTGCGTGCTCCGTCGGTGGTGGGCAAGCTCTCGGCCGGGAACGGGGTCGCCTATTACTACAGCTACACCGTGGGCAAGGACGCCAAGGGGCAGCAGGTGCCCGACTGGGCGCTGGTCGGGCTCGATTTCAGGACCGGACGCGAAGTGCTGCGCATTCCCACCGGGCGCGGCAAGGCCTGGGACAACAACTGGGCCTCGCTCTCGATCGCGCCCGATGGCACGCTCTACGGCGGGACGACCACCGGGGTCTGGCAGGTGCGGGTGAAGCGGTAGCGCCGCTCACAGCCTCCCCCGTGGGGGAGGTGGCAGCGCCCTTCGGCTTGCGGCTTAGCAGCCGCGCTCAGGATAAACTGCGCCTTCGGCGCAGCGCTGACGGAGGGGACTCGCCCCACCCGCCACGGCGCCAGGACGAGAGTCCCCACCACCACCCTGCGGGCGGTCCCCCTCCCCGTGCCGGGGAGGATTTCCCGAGTCGCGGGGGTTTAGTTGATAAAGTGCATCCCCGTGTCGTGCTTTGCATATGCATTTGCATAGGCGAGGCGCGGCAGGTGCCGGGTTCACGGTTTCAAAGAGCCGACGCGAATGTAGCAGGTGGGGGCGGTGTAGGAAAATGCGCGGGTACAGACTTAATTTCTGAGGTAGCGAACTATCTTGTTGAGCATAGGTCAGGATGCAGGAAATAACTGTCTACCAATCTATGTAACACCCATCGGCGAATCGGATTGAATGTTCGACATGTGATTGAGGGACGGAGCTCGGGCATATGGGTAATGCCGAAGGATCAATGTCTGAAGAGAAACGCGGAGAAGAAGCCGACCGCTTCGATTGCATTTTGGCAGCGCCACGATCTTTTCATTTGTTCGTCCAAGGCACCGACGACGAATGGGCACCAACGCTCGAGGAGCTAAATGCTGGAACATACGATCCTCTCAAGTTGAAACGGGTTTCATTCTACGTCGATGTCGGACTTCCGCATGGCAACCCGATGGCCTTCGGATTTGACGGTTCAATGATCATTCCACGCAATCCACATCTGAGAAACGCAGACGATGCCGTTGACGAGTTCAATCGAGTCGTTGCGGCGTTCCTCATTGGCGGTGACGTGCTCCCCTGATTGTTACCATTCAGAGGGAGAGTCTGGCTCTTTCATGATGGTTGTTTGATGGGATGGCAACGTGTCTGGGGGTATGCCCCCAGACACGTTGGCCGGCGATCTCGGCGGG
>NZ_JADZAT010000014.1 GCF_020852455.1 Novosphingobium sp. | reverse complement strand
TGGTGGACGCACTAGGGCTCGAACCTAGGACCCGCTGATTAAGAGTCAGCTGCTCTACCAACTGAGCTATGCGTCCACACTCCGGCGTTTCCGCTGGCCGCCGATTCGGCGGGGAGCGCTCCCTATAGCGGCTGTTTTTCCGGATGGAAGGGGTTTTTACGAGGAAAGTGATCCGCCGCGCCGGCTCCAGCGATCGACGGCCATCAGGGTGCCCACACAGATCATGTTGGTCATCATCGCCGAGCCGCCGTGGCTGATCCAGGGCAGGGGGATCCCCACCACCGGGGCCAGGCCCATGACCATCATCATGTTGATCGCCATGTAGAAGAAGATCGTAAAGGTCATGCCCGCCGCCAGCAGGCTGGAAAAGCGATCGGGTGCGTTGCGGGCGACTTTCAATCCCCAGCGGAAAACCCAGAGAAAAATGGCCAGCACGAACAGCCCGCCCAGCACGCCCCATTCTTCGGCCATGGTCGCAAAGGCGAAGTCGGTATGGGCTTCGGGCAGATAGTCGAGGTGGCTCTGGCTGCCATTGCCAAAACCTTTGCCCCAGAACCCGCCTGATCCGATCGCAATCTTGGACTGGGTTATGTGATAGCCATCGCCCAGCAGATCCTTTTCGGGTTCGAGGAAGACGAACACCCGTTTGCGCTGATAGTCATGCAGCAGCGTGAAAAATGCGACTGGAGCGGCAATCGCGACCGCAACCCCCGCGCCGATGAACCAGCGCAGCGGCAAACCGGCCAGGAAGATCACGACTGCGGCCCCCGCTGCGACGGACAGGCCAGTGCCAAGATCGGGCTGGATGATGACCAGCAGGCTTGGCACTCCGACCAGACCGGCAACCGGCAGCAGGGTTCGCCAGTTACGGGTCATCGCCGGAGGAAGGTTGTCGAAGAAGTGCGCCAAGACAAGGACGATCCCCGGCTTCATCAGTTCGGATGGCTGGAGCATCATGAAGCCCAGGTTGATCCATCGCTGGCTGCCTCCGCGCACCGATCCGAACAGATCGACGAACACCAGCAGGATCACCAGCGCGCCGTAGACCGGATAGGTCATGTTGCGGAAAAAGGCCTGCGGCAGCCGCGAAATGACGAAAGCCATCACCAGGAACGCGGCGAAGTGGATCTCGTGCAGCAAGGCCCAGGGCTGCAAATGCCCGCCGGCTGCGGAATAGAGCACCAACGAACCAAAGGTGTTGAGCGCGAACAGCGGCAGCAGCAGGCCCCAGGGCTCACGCGCGATCGCTTCGGGAATGATCCGGCGGCTCATTGCGGGGTCCCTGCAGCCGGCGTCGGCGCGGAGCTTGGGCTGGCGGCGGGCGCGGGTGTCGAAGCAGGCTGGGGCTGGGCAGGGCTGTCTGCCGGTTCTTCGGCCCGGGTCGTGGCCGGCGTGTTTATCGGGCCTTCCCCATGCGGCTCGGGGTTGTCGGCCTTGCTGATCGTCGCCTTGACCGCTTCCTCGTCGCCAACTTTGGGGGCGGAAGTGCCATATTTGGAGACGTAGCCCCGGTATTTCGCATTCATCCGTTCAAGCGGCTTGCCGCCCCAGCCCTGTTCCAGACTGGCCAGGGTGGCCTGCGCCTGCGCGGGGTCGAACAGGTAGGTCATCACGTCCCTGGCGATTGGCGCGGCGGCGCGGGCACCGAAGGTACCATGTTCAACCACCACGGCCATGGCATAGCGCGGCGCGTCGGCCGGGGCATAACACACGAACAGCGCGTGATCGCGCCCCTTCCAGTCGCCGAAGTGGCCGCGGGTGACCAGCGCGCGAACCTGGGCCGTCCCGGTCTTGCCGGCCATCTTCACTCCGCCCAGGTCGATCCGGCTGGCGGTGGCGGTCCCGGCTCCGTTGACCACCCGGAACATGCCGTCGTGAACAACCTGAAGCTGCTCGGGCGTAAACGGAAGCTGGGGGCCCAGCTTGTTGTCCTGACCAAAGATCAGCGCCGGCTGCAAATTCTTGCCCGAGGCGATCCGGGCGGTCATCACCGCGAGCTGCAACGGCGAGACCGAAACATAGCCCTGGCCGATCGAGGCGTTGAGCGAATCCGCCGCGCTCCATTCCTGCTTGAACCGGCGCATTTTCCAGGCGGCATCGGGGATCGTGCCATAGCGCTGCGCGGTTCCCGGCAGGTCGAATTCCTGACCCAACCCCAGCAGCTTGGCGACCGGCGCGATCGCATCGTAACCAACCCGGTGCGCCATGGCCCAGAAGTAGGTGTTGCAGCTCTGCTCGATCGCGCGCCGCATATCGACCGATCCGTGCACCGCGTCACAGCGGAAATAGCGATTACCCAGCCGATAGCCGCCGGGGCAGCCGATCCTTTCCTCGGGATCGACGCCGTGCATCTGCAGGGCCAGGCTGGCCATCGGCTTCATCGTCGAGCCGGGCGGATAGAGCCCGCGCAGGGCCTTGTTGAGCAGCGGGATGTGATCGTCCTCGTTAAGCATCTTCCACTGTAAACGGCCGATCCCGCCGGCAAAGGCGTTGGGATCGAACGCGGGCATCGAAACCGAAGCGAGGATCCCGCCGGTCTGGCAATCGATCACCACGACCGCGGCGGATTCAAGCCCGATCCGGCGCGCGGCGAAATCTTGCAATCCTGCGTCGATCGTCAGCTTGATCGGCTTGCCGGGGATATCGTCACGATGTTCCAGATCGCGGACGAACTTGCCTGATGCGGTAACTTCCACGCGCTGCGCGCCCGGCGTGCCGCGCAGCGTGTTTTCATAGTATTTCTCAAGCCCGTCCTTGCCCAGCTTGAAGCCGGGGGTCAGCAGCAGCGGATTCTTCTCGCGCTCGTTGTCCTTGGCCGATGCCGGGCCGACATAGCCGATCAGATGGGCAACCGATGGGCCGGTCGGATACCATCTGGTATAGGCCTGCTTGGCCACAACCCCGGGCATATCGGGCAGGCGCACCAGCACCCGATCATACTCACTGGGTTCAAGCCCGGAAATCACTTCGATCGGTTGATAGCCGTGGGCCTTGTCCAGCTTGTCGAGCAAGTCCTGCCGCTGGACCGCGTCAAAACCCAGCAACTGGGTGAGTTCGGCAACGGTTTCGTCCTTCTTGGCCAGCCGTTCCGGAATGATGTCGATCCGGAACTCGGTCCGGTTCGAGGCCATCTGGATGTTGTTGCGATCAAGGATCGCCCCGCGGCGCGGCGGCAGCAAGGTCAGGTTGACGCGGTTGCTTTCCGCCAGCGTCGCATATTTCTCGTTCTGGACCAGCGCGAGATAGCCCAGCCGGGTGGCCAGCAGCGCGCCGATCCCGGTCTGCAATCCACCGATCAGCAGCGACCTGCGGTCAAAGCTGTTTTTCAGCGTGCCCGAACTGACATGCTTGGGATCGTCGAACATTACAGCGCCCGGATCGGAATCAGGCGGAACCGGTCAGCCAGCCCAACCAGGCTTGCGGCCAGCGGATAGGCCAGCAGCGAAAGGACCAGCTGCGGCAGCATTGCGGCAAGTTCGGTTGCCCCGCCGCCCAGGTTCGCCAGTTGTTGTGCCAGTACAAGATAGGCCGTGATGAACGGGCAGGCTACCAGCCAGTTCAGGGCAAAACCGCGCCAGGGAAAGCGATGCTCGATCAGGTCGAGCGCCAGCATCGCGGCGGAATAGAGCACCACGGCGCTGCCCAGCGGCTGGCCGCTGAACAGATCGTCGAACAGGCCCAGCGGCAATCCCGCCCAGACCGGAAACAGACCGGGACGCAGCTGTTGCCAGGCAACCAGCAGTAGAAACCCCAACGGCGGCATCACTGGTGCCGAAGAAATGATTGGCCAGGTTGGGCTAAGGCTGCCGAGCATGACCAGCAACCAGGGGGTTGCGACAGCCAGGATCGGCGATGGCGCGCGGTTGATCCGCGGCTTGCCAAGCTCGTGCAGGGCCGATTGCAGCGGCGCGGGCATCAGGGCTGCTCCGTTGCCGCGCCGGGTTGAGCGGCACTGGTCGCTTCGGCCACTTCCTCATAAACGGGTTCAACCGCCACGAATTCGGTCAGCGCAGGATCGCTGAGCGGGCGGGCGATGGCTCCGTCCGGAGTTAGCTGCACCACCACCGCGACCGCCTGGTTGGGACGATAGAGCCCGCCCGAGCCCGAAGTGACGATCGCATCGCCCTTTTTCAGCGGATTGAGCCCGGTTACGGCCAGGCGAATGTGGATCGTGCCGTCGCCGCGGCCATTGGCATAGGCCTGGATTCCATCAACCGCCCGGCGAACCGGGATCGAGCTGTCGGTATCGGTGATCAGCAGGACGCGGGCGCTTGACCCGCCTACCTCGACCACCCGGCCGACCAGACCAAGCGGCGATCGCACCGCCATGCCTACGCGGACGCCCTGGGCCGTCCCGGCGGCGATGGCGGCATAGCGCCGGCTGGAAGACGATGTCGATCCGATCAGACGGGTCACCACCACCGGGCGCTGTTCGCCTTCGGTCAGGCCGAGCATGGCCTTCAGCCTGCCGTTCTCTTCCCTGAGAGCGGCCTGTTCGGCCAGCTTGACCCGCGCCTCAGCCACTTCCTTCTCAAGCCGCGCAACCCGCACGCCCGAGGTAAAATAGCCCGAAAGTGTTGCCCAGAAGCCCTGGGCTTCGGACCGGGTTCCCGCCGCAGCGTTGGCGACAGGCGCGGTCAAATCGCTGGCGGCACCCCGCATTCCGGCGCCGGCATCATTGTTTCCAAGTGAGAAGAACAGCAACAACGCGCCCAGGCCAAGCCCGGCGACTGCGGCGACATAGCCGAAAAAGTTGCCGTACTGCGCCCGGCGGGAATAGCCCGGGCGGCGATTGCTGGGCGCCGCCATCCTGGGGTTACTCCTTGCTGTAGGGCGGGCGCGACACCGGGACGTCCCCTCAGGCCGTCATCAGGACGCCGCGGAACACCGGGTCTTCCATCGCCCGGCCGGTGCCCAGCGCAACGCAGGACAGCGGATCTTCGGCGATCGAGACCGGCAGCCCGGTTTCTTCGCGCAGGTATTCGTCCAGCCCGTGGATCAGCGCGCCGCCGCCAGTCAGGACAATGCCCTGATCAACGATATCGGCGGCCAGTTCCGGCGCGGTGTTTTCCAGCGCGATCCGCACGCCTTCAACGATCGCCCCGATCGGCTCGCTCAGCGCTTCGGCGATGTTCGCCTGGGTGATGGTGATTTCCTTGGGCACGCCGTTGACAAGGTCGCGGCCCTTGATCTGGATCGTTTCGCCCACGCCATCGGCCGGCACGGTGGCAACGCCATAGTCCTTCTTGATCCGTTCGGCAGTGGCTTCGCCGATCAGCAGGTTGTGATGGCGACGCACATAGGAAACGATCGCTTCGTCCATCTTGTCACCGCCGACGCGGACCGAAGTGGTGTAGGCGAGGCCGCGCAGCGAAAGCACCGCAACTTCGGTGGTGCCGCCGCCGATATCGACCACCATCGAACCGACCGGTTCGGTCACCGGCATATCGGCGCCGATCGCGGCGGCCATAGGTTCAAGGATCAGATAGACCGCGCTGGCGCCGGCATTGCTGGCCGCATCGCGGATCGCGCGGCGCTCAACCGAGGTCGAGCCCGAAGGAACGCAGATCACGATTTCGGGCGGGTTGAACATGCTGGTGCGCTTGCCATTCACCTTGCGGATGAAGTGCTTGATCATTTCTTCGGCAACTTCGATGTCGGCAATCACGCCGTCGCGCAGCGGGCGGATCGCTTCGATGCTGTCGGGGGTCTTGCCCATCATCATCTTGGCATCGTCGCCAACGGCCTTGACCTTCTTGATTCCGTTGATCGTTTCGATCGCGACCACTGAGGGTTCGTTCAGCACGACGCCGCGATCCTGCACATAGACCAGCGTGTTGGCGGTGCCGAGGTCGATCGCCATGTTCTGCGAGCCGAATTTGAAGAATCGCGAAAGGAACGAAGCCATTGAAAAATCCGTATGTTTTCCTGACCTTGCCGCAAGAATCGCGGTAAGCACAGGCCTTTGTGTTGGCGTGGAGGAGGCCCCCTTAGCGCAAGGCCATTTGAAAGGCCAAAAAATTGTTGTTTCTGCCGGGGATGGGCATGCCGCCCGTCTCGAAATTCCGGCATTTCATCGCTAGGGTCGATCCATGCCGACAATCCGCCGCCTTCCCGAAACGCTGGTGAACCGCATCGCCGCGGGCGAGGTGGTTGAGCGGCCGGCGTCGGCGCTCAAGGAACTGGTCGAAAACGCGCTTGATGCCGGGGCACAGAACGTGGTGGTCAAGCTGTCCGATGGCGGGCTGAACGGCATCGAGGTCACTGACGACGGCTGCGGCATGCTGGCCGACGAGATCGCGCTCGCGCTGGAACGCCACGCCACTTCCAAGCTTCTCGACGACCATATCGAGCTGGTCGCTACCCTGGGCTTTCGCGGTGAGGCGCTGCCATCTATCGCCAGCGTTGCCCGGGTCTCGATAGAAAGCCGGGTGCGCGGGCAGGGTGATGGTTGGCGCCGGGTGATCGACCATGGCGCGCTGGTGGAAGAAGGCCCGGCCGCGCTGCCACCCGGCACGCGGATTCGCGTCGAAGACCTGTTCGGCAAGGTCCCGGCCCGGCGCAAGTTCCTGCGCTCGGCGCGCAGCGAATATGCCGCCTGCCTTGATGTGGTGCGACGCCTGGCCATGGCCCGGCCGGAAGTGGGCTTCGTGCTGGAACACGATGGCCGCCGCGTGCTGGCGCTGCAGCCCGGTGATCAACTGGCCAGCCGGGTGGCGCAGATCGTGGCGCGTGAGCTGGCCGAGGATGGCGTCGCGATCGACCTGCAGCGCGGCGCAGGACGGCTGACCGGCGTGGCCGGCCTGCCAACCTTCAATCGCGGGGTGGCCGATCACCAGTACCTGTTCGTCAATGGCCGCCCGGTGAAGGACCGGCTGCTGGTGGGCGCGGTACGCGGTGCCTATGCCGACATGCTGGCGCGTGATCGCCACGCGGTGCTGGCCCTGTTCCTGGACATCCCCCCCGAGGAAGTGGACGTCAACGTCCACCCGGCCAAGACCGAAGTGCGCTTTCGCGATCCGGCCTTCATCCGCGGCTTTATCGTTTCGGGCCTGCGCCATGCGCTTGATTCAGAAGGACGCCGCACCGCTCAGGCTCCGGCAGCCCCGGCCATGGCCAATTGGCAGAGCGAGCCGATCGCGCGCGCACCGGAACCGGCTCCTGCGCTGTCCTCCTTGTTTGCGCGCGAGTATTCCCAGCCCGGAGTGAAAGAGGCCGGCGCGGCGTGGCGCGGCTATGAGGCGCAGACCATGGCCCCGCCGCTCGCCCGGGCCGAAGTGGCGGAGGCGGTGCCCAGCGCCGAACACCCGCTGGGCGTGGCGCGCGGACAGGTGGCGCAGACCTATATCGTTGCCGAGGCTGAGGACGGGCTGGTGATCGTCGACCAGCACGCCGCGCACGAACGCCTGGTGCTCGAACGGCTCAAGGCGGCCGGAGCGCAGGGGGCAGTCGCGGCCAGTCAGGCGTTGTTGATCCCCGAAGTTGTCGAACTGGACGAGCCAGATGCCGACCGTATCGAAAGCGCGGCGGGTACGCTGGCCGGCTTCGGTCTTGCGCTCGAGCGGTTCGGTCCGACCGCAATCCTGGTCCGCGCGGTCCCCGCGGCGCTGGGCAAAGGGGATGTCGAGGCGCTCGTCCGCGACATCGCCGATGACCTCGCCCAGAACGGCGCCGCGCTATTGCTGGAAGAACGGCTCGACCTGGTTCTCGCGACCATGGCCTGCCACGGTTCTGTCCGGGCCGGGCGGGTGCTGTCGGTCGCGGAAATGAACGCCCTGCTGCGCGAAATGGAAATCACTCCGCGCTCTGGCCAGTGCAACCACGGCCGCCCGACCTGGGTCAAACTGGCGCATGGCGATATCGAAAAGCTGTTCGGGCGGAAGTGATCTGTTGGACACTGCGGATCAGCACCTCGAGGCCCTCCCCATTTTTGGCGAATGCCACAAATGGGGAGGTGGCAGACGCCGAAGGCGGCTGACGGAGGGGTATTGGCGCGAGGGTTGAGACACCTCCGTCATTTGCTCCGCAAATGCCACCTCTCCAAATGCGCCATTCGGCGAATTTGGAGAGGGACTCGAATAGTTCGCTAATCGCCCCGCACCCGGATCAGCCCGATCGACTTCATCGTCATCACCAGCATATCGTCCTGGTTGTAAACCCGCACTTCGGACTGGAAGCTGCCCATTTCCGGGCGCGACTGACTCTGCTTCTTGCTCAGCAGTTCGGATTCGACCCGCAGCACATCGCCCGGATAGACCGGCTTCAGCCAGCGCAGTTCGTCGAGCCCCGGTGAGCCGAGCCCGGCCTGCTTGCGTTCGGTGATGTTGTCCACCAGCATCCGCATGGTCATCGCGCAGGTGTGCCAGCCGCTGGCCGAAATTCGCCCGAAATGGGTCTGCGCGGCGGCTTCGTCAGACAGGTGGAAGGGCTGGGGATCATACGCCGAGGCAAACTGGATCACCTCTTCGCGGGTCACTTCATAGCGGCCGAAGGCGGCCTTGCTGCCCACTTCAAGGTCTTCGAAATAGACCAGCCCTTCCTTACCCATCGTCAGTTCCCCAGGCTCAGCTTTGCAAACATGGTGTAGCCCCATGGGTTGTTGCCATAGGCCGCGTCAAGCGCCGCCGGTTTGGCATAGGCGTTGAGCGAACCGCCCAGCGTCAGGTCGACCGGGCCCAGCGGCACATGGCGGGCATAGCCGGCCTGGAACTTGGTGACGCGGAACGGGGTGTCGTGCAGCGGATCGAGGTGATCGGGGAACAGTTCGTCGTTCTTCACATTCTCGATCCGGCCGAACAGGCTGTTGTGCCTATCGATGTCCCAGTTGACCTCACCCAGCCAGGCGGTCGAGGTTTCGCCGTGGTGCCCGCGCTGCTTGGCCGAAAGCGCCGCCATGGCCGAAAGCCCGCGTCCGCTGTCATAGTGTGCCGAGGTGGTGAAGCGCTTCTCGTCCTCGCCGGGGTGGGTGGCTTCGGGTTCCTTGATCTGCCCGTAACTGGCCTGCAGCGACCAGGCAGGCGAGGGGTTCACGGTTGCCCGCACCGACCAGCTGTTCAGCTTGGGCGTTTCGATCCCCCAGCGCTGTTCATCGGGCTCGGCCCCGCGAAAGGCCGAAACCTCGACCTGCCATTTGCGCGCGGAAAAGCCCAGCGTGACCACGCCGTAGGTGATGTGGGTCGAATCGAACCAGTGATGAGTGATCGGCGGTTCGGGGTTATTGCGGGCGGAGCCGCGGTGCATGAAGGCCGAAGGGCCCAGCGCCGGTTCGCCCACCGGGCCGCCATAGAGGAACAGCGATCCGGGGCCGGCATTCACATCGACCCGCGCTGCCAGCTCCATGAAGAAATCATGCGGGTGCTGGCGATCGACGATCGGCAGGCCGTGCGCGGTTTCACCGGTGGCGAACAGGTTGGGATAGCCCGACGGGTCCATCGCCGGCTCCAGGCTGAACATCGATTTCAGCTGGACCTTGCCCCAGTCGGTATCGCGCTGGACCGAGAGCATCGCCATCGACGTGGCATAGACCTTGTCGTCGCCGCGCGGCCCCTTGTGATCGGTGTACTGCAGCGAGACGTTGCCGTGGACCATCAACATCCAGTCGCCGCTCATCAGGTGCAGGCCGCGCATCCCGCCCTCATTGCCGGGCAGGCGAGCCGTGCCGGAGCCTTCGCTTGACCTGGGCGGAATCCTTGATCCGCTGAGGCAGGGCACGCCGGGGTCTTCTTCCGGATCGGTCTGTCCGTGATTCATGCTGGAATGATCGTGAGCCGGCGGGGCGGCCGGGGGCGGCATCTGCATTGAACCCATGTCATGGCCCTCGTGGCCCGAATGGTCCTGCGCCAGGGCCGGGCTGGCCAAGGCGGTCGCACCCAGCAGCGCCGGGTAGAATAGCGTTTTCATTGGAATATCCTGTCTGAAGTTGGTCATATGCGCAACTTGGTGCGCAGACGAACTTCAGGCGCGCGGCGGCGGAACTTCGGGACCGGCGCGGGTTTCGGGCAGGGGAGCCGCCAGCGACGGGGGCGGATTGTCAGATGCTGGCAGCGGTTCACCCAGCGCAACCGGGCTGCGATCGAGCGGGGCCGCGCAGCCGATGCATTCGTGCTTGCCGGCATGCGGCGAGCCCTGATCGTGTCGCATCGGTGCCTGACCGTGATGGTCGTGATGCGCGTCGGCCATCGGCACCGGCGCATCCGGCATGGCCGCGACCGGCGCAAGCGCCGGCAGGGCGAGACACAAGGTCAGCAGGGCCAGGAGCAGGCGGCGCAGCATCTGCCCCATATAGCAGCTCAGACGTTGAACTTGAAGTGCAGCACGTCACCGTCCTGCACGACGTATTCCTTGCCTTCCTGGCGCAGCTTGCCGGCTTCCTTGGCCGGGCCTTCACCGCCCAGAGTGACGTAATCGTCAAAGGCGATTGTTTCGGCGCGAATGAAGCCGCGCTGCATGTCTGAATGGATCTCGCCTGCGGCTTCGGGAGCCTTGGCGCCCAGATGCACGGTCCAGGCGCGGGCTTCCTTGGGGCCAACGGTGAAGAAAGTTATCAGGTGCAGCAATTCATAGCCTGAGCGGATCACCCGGGCGAGGCCGGTTTCGTGGAGGCCCATTTCTTCAAGGAAGACCAGCCGTTCTTCGGGCTCCATCCCCACCAGTTCGCTTTCGATCGCGGCGGAAACGATCACCGCATTGGCACCTTCGGCCTTGGCCTTCTCAAAGACCTGCGCGGTATAGGCGTTGCCATTGGCCGCGCTTTCTTCCTCGACGTTGCAGACGTAGAGCACCGGCTTGGCGGTCAGCAGCTGGGCCTGATTGAACACCCGCAGCTCTTCCTCGTCATCCGGGCGGGCAAGGCGCGCGGGCTTGCCATCGCGCAGCAGGTCGAGCGCGCGGCCCAGCACCGTAGCCAGCAGCTTGGCTTCCTTGTCGCCCTGCGCGCCCTTCTTCTGCGCGGCGGGGACGCGCTTTTCCAGGCTTTCCAGGTCTGACAGCATCAGCTCGGTCTCAACCGTTTCGGCGTCCGAAACCGGATCGATCTTGTTATCGACATGCTGGATGTCGTCGTTCTCGAAACAGCGCAGCACGTGGACGATCGCATCGACTTCGCGGATGTTCCCCAGGAACTGGTTGCCCAGTCCTTCACCCTTGCTGGCGCCGCGCACGAGGCCCGCGATATCGACGAAGCCCAGCTGGGTCGGGATGATCTTCTGGCTGCCGGCAATCGCGGCCAGCTGGTCAAGCCGCGGATCGGGCACGCCGACCTGACCGACGTTGGGTTCGATCGTGCAGAACGGATAGTTCGCCGCCTGCGCCGCCTGTGTTTCGGTCAGCGCATTGAACAGGGTGCTTTTGCCGACATTCGGCAGGCCGACGATACCGCAACGAAAACCCATCATTCACTCCGCTTGTGCTGCAAGCGCGCGCCCATAGCGGGGGGAGGGCGATTTGGCGAGCGTTCTATGCGCGCGTCAGCCAATCGGCGGCTTCGGAAGGGATGCGAAAGCGGATTACCTGGCCCTTGAATGCGGCCAGCGCGGCAGCATTGCGGTGTTGCCAGGCACCGCGGAACACCAGCACATAGTGCAGGAATTCAAGATTGAGGTTTTCCGGGCAGCCCTCGGTCATGTCGGGCCGGGTCTTGCCGCGAAATTGCCACCAGCGTTTGAAAACCCGGGCCAGACAGGTGTGGGTGGGATAGTCCAGCCAGACCACCGTATCGGCCCGTTCAAGCCGCAAGGGCAGGCATGAGCCATAGTTGCCATCGATGATCCACCGGTCCTGGGCCAGCACGCCACGCAATTCGGCCAGCCCTTCATCGCGGTCACGTTCAACCCAGCCTGGTAGCCAGAACATCCGGTCAAGATGGGACAGCGGTAGCCCGGTTCGGGCCGCCAGCTGATGCGACAAGGTTGACTTGCCCGCGCCGGGTGAGCCGATGACGAGGATTCGCTGCATCCAGGCGGTCTAGCCCATTTCACCGAAATTTCAGCCTTTATGGCTATTCCGGAGCCATGAAGCGCAGCATTGTCCTTCCCCTGTTGCTGGCCCTGGCGGCCTGTTCCGACGATCCGGCCGAGCTGATCGAGCGGGCCAGAGGCGAATATGCCGAGCAGGATTTCCTGGCCGCACGCAACGATCTGGCCGCAGCGCAGCGGGCGGAGCCCGGGAATCGTGACGCACTGGTCCTGCTGGCCCGCGCCCAGCTGCGTCTGGCCGATGGCGAGGGCGCGCAGGCCTCGATCGACCAGCTCAAGGCGCTGGGCATGAAGGGGCCGGAACTGGTCCGGATGGAGGCCGAAGCGCTGCTGTGCCGCAACCAGCCACAGCAGGCCATCGACCTGCTGGGCAATGACAATGCGGCGGATGCCTGGCGCATCCGTGCGGCGGCTCGAATAAAGCTGGGCGATTCTGCCGGGGCACTGGCGGCCTTCGAGGCCGGCATGGCGGCCGGGGGCGGTTATCTTATCACGCTCGATTTCGGACAATACCTGCTGGCCAATGGCGATGTTGCCGGGGCGGCAGTCCAGGCCCAGCGCCTGGCGCGCTACGATGCGGATTCGCTGGCCAGCCTGATGCTGAATGCCGAGGTGGCCAACCGGCAGGGCCGGGCCGAGGCCGCGCATCAGGCCTGGGCTCGCGCAGCCAAGCTCTATCCCAAGCGGATCGAGCCCTTGCTGGCCGATGCCCGGGCCTATGACGCGCAGGGCAAGGTTGAGCAGGCTGCCAAGCTGGTCGAACGCGCGGCAGAGCTTGAGCCCGACAACCCGGATGTTTTCGATCTTCAGGTCCAGCTGGCCGGTGAAATGGGCGAATGGGACAAAGTCCGGACCATGCTGGCACCCAAGGAGGGTGAGCTTTCGCCGATCTCGGCCAAGGGCCTCAGCTATGCCGAAGCTCTGCTGCGACTGGGGCATCCCGAACAGGCGCGGGCCTGGTTTGAGCGGGCGATGCTGCTTTCGCCCAACAATCCCTATTCACGATTGATGGCGGCCGAAGCGCAACTGGCGACTGGGGATGCCGCGGCGGCCTATCGGACGATAAAGCCTCTGGCGGATAGCCTGCTGGCCGGCCCACGCGAACTGGAACTTGCCGAACGTGCGGCGCGAGAAGCGGGTGATCCTGCCGCACCGGCGCTGAAGGCGCGGCTCCAGTCGGCCCAGCTGAAGCAGAACCAGACGCTGAATCAGCAGGGGCACGCAGCGCTGGCCCGCAATGACTGGAACGCGGCAATCGCGGCTTTCAGTCAACTGGCCCAGCAGGGCGAGGACGCCGAGGTGTTCAAGCGCCTGGCTTTTGCGCTGAGCAATGTGGGCCGCCACGACGAGGCGATCGGCTATGCCGACCGCGCGCTGAAGCTCGATCCCGAAAATCCCGATATGCTGCACATCGCCGGGCTGACACGGCTGAATGCCGGGCGCGACCGACCGACTGTGCTGCGCCTACTCAAGGCAGCGGCGGACAAGGATCCGAATTCAGTCCAGTTTCGCGGCGACCTGGCCCGCGCACAGGCGCGCGGCTGAAGCCCCAAACGGCAAGGCCGCCGCTACCCGTTGGGGCAGCGACGGCCTGGCATTGGCAACGGGACCAGTTTCCGTTGGCAAATCGTTTAGCGGCGCGCCTTGCGGCGGCGGGCCAGACCCAGACCCATCAGGCCCAGGCTCATGATGCCCAGCATGCCCGGTTCCGGAACGCTGGTGCCGCCCGAAGTGGTGGTCGTGGTGCCGCCTGAGGTGGTGGTGCCGCCCGAGGTCGTGGTGGTGCCGCCCGAAGTGGTGGTGCCGCCCGAAGTGGTGGTGGTGCCGCCCGACGAGGTCCCGCAGCCCGAACCGGTGTGACCACAGTTGCAGTAGTGGGTGTGGGTGTAGCGGGCTTCGGCGGTGCCGGCTGCGAACAGGGCGCCGGTGGTGGCCAGGGCGGAAAGCAGGATGGTCTTGGTCTTCATGGTCGTACCCCCAATGGAAACAGCAATGGTTGATGCCAATCTTCGCAAGGGGCGTGCCAATTGCTGATTTCCGCGAGGTGCGATGGTTAACCACGCAGATCGCGTGCTAACCTTGTCAAATTGCCCGACAGAAAAAGTGGTTAATCGTCAGTCTGTTGGCGCAGGGCGACATCATTCATGAAGCGCGCGTCGTCACCCTTCGCCAGCCAGGCGGCCTCGGCGGCAATCGCGCCCAGCATGTCGGCCAACGGATCCATTTCCGCCTTGGCATAGTTGCCCAGCACATGTCCGGTCACCCGGTCCTTGTGCCCGGGATGGCCGATACCGATCCGCACCCGCCGGAAATCGGGGCCCAGGTGCTTGTCGATCGAACGCAGCCCGTTGTGCCCGGCGGTACCGCCGCCTTGCTTCACCTTGACCTTGAACGGCGCCAGGTCGAGCTCGTCATGGAACACCGTCAGCGCATCGGTGCCCAGCTTGTAGAACCGCAGCGCCTCGCCCACCGCGCGGCCGCTCTCGTTCATGAAAGTCGCGGGTTTGAGCAGCAGCACTTTCTGGCCGCCGATCCGGCCTTCCTGGACCCAGCCCTGGAATTTCTTCTGGACCGGGCCGAAGTCATGAAAATCGGCCAGAATATCGCAGATCATGAAGCCGACATTGTGCCGGTGCAGGGCATATTGCGGTCCCGGATTGCCAAGGCCTGTCCAGATTTGCACGTGCGTCTCCAAACAAAAACCGGACCGCATCGCTGCGGTCCGGCTTCTGATGGGGCAGCAGAGCCACCCCGGTCAACCGATTGCGGCTCAGGCGCCTGCTTCGGTCTTGCTGTTGTCGCCTTCTTCGCTGCGCAGGCCCGAAGGGGCAACGATGGTGGCGATGGTGAAGTCGCGATCGGTGATCGCGCTCTTCGAACCGACCGGCAGCTTGACGTGGCTGATGTGGATCGAATCGCCCACGTCGAAGCCGGTCACGTCGATCGCGATGTCATCGGGGATCTTGTCGGCTTCGCAGACCAGTTCCAGCTCGTGACGAACGATGTTGAGCACGCCGCCGCGCTTGAGACCCGGCGAGGCTGCTTCGTTGACGAAGATCACCGGTACTTCGACGTGAACGGTCGAATTGGCCGACAGGCGCAGGAAGTCCGCGTGGAGCGGACGATCGGTGACGGGGTGGAAGGCAACGTCCTTGGGCAGGGTGCGCACGGTCTTGCCGCCGATTTCAACTTCGACGATCGAGTTGAAGAAGTGGCCAGTGCCCAGCTGCTTGACCAGCAGCTTTTCTTCGACGTGGATCGCCTGGGGCTCTTCATTGCCACCATAGACAACGGCGGGGACGCGGCCTTCACGACGCAGTGCACGGGAGGCTCCCTTGCCAGCCCGATCACGCGTCTCGGCCGGCAGGTGCAGCATATCGCTCATGGTACTTGCCTTTCGAATACGAGGATTACAGTCATTCGCGTGCCACGCCTCCAGGGATGACCATGACACGGAAGCGCGGGCCGTTAGCGGCAATGTGGCCGAAATGCAAGGCTAGAGTCTGGTCCACTCACGTGGATACACCACCGGCCCGATCCCCCTCCCGGCCACCCATTCAGGATACTCTCGTGGGTGGCCGGGAGGGGGAGCGGGCCGGTGGTGCATGTTTCAGTTTCGCTGAAACAGACTCTATTGCAGCCGCGTGACCCGATAGCCGCGTGCCGCAAGCATCGCGGGCAGGCCGTCCTTGCCCACCAGGTGCGCTGTTCCCACCGCAACGAAGGGATGGGCGCCGCCCTTCAGAATCGCGTCCAGCCGGCTGACCCAGGCGCGATTGCGGCCAACCAGCAGGGCTTCGCGCAGGATCGGGTCGCGCAGCAGCTCCTGATCGGTTTCGCGTTCGATCAGGTCCAGCTCGGCATGGGCCCAGGCTTGGGCAAGGCGGCGCGTGTCGGCCTGATAGGTTTCCTGCCCTTCCAGCGCGGCGGCCAGCAAGGTGCGCTGGGCGCTTTCGGGCAGCTGATCGAAAATGCCCAGCTGCAGCGCCGCGCCTTCGAATTCGTCGATCGGCTTGGCATAGCCCTTGGCCAGCGCGCGATCGATCCCGTTGCCGCTGTCCGACTGGCCGGCCCCTGCTGCCGCCTGTTGCAACATCAGTGCGGCGGCCCAGGTTTCGTACTGGTCAAGCGAGCCGGGCTTGATCCCGCCGCTGCGCAGCACAGTTGCAAGGTCGTCACGAAGATCAACCGGAAGGCGCTGGTCGAGTGGCGGCAGGCCAGGGCTTGAAGCAAGGCTGGCAAAGGTCCTGGCGGTCCTTGCGTCGTCGTTGATCCCGGCAACTTCCAGCACCAGCCGGTCTGACTGTTCAAGTGCCTGCTCGATCGGCTGTGAGCGCCACTCGACCGGATCGGGTAGGGCGTGGATGGTTCCGAACAGCCAGGCCTTCTGGCCGCTCGGCCCTTCGACCAGCCAAAGTGCCGGCTTGACTTCAACTGGCCGCGCGCAGGCCGCCAAGGCCAGCGCGGCGATCAGTAGCGCCGCAAACCGGGCGCAGGTGCTATTGGACACGGCGTGAGCGATGTCCGGCCTTGGCCAGCAGATCCTGCACCGAACCCTTGCCGCCCAAATGCCCCGCGCCAACCGCAATGAACACCGTGCCGGGTTGCTTCATCCGTTCGTCAATCCATTTGGCCCAGGCGCGATTGCGGCCATGGATCAGCGGCTCGGCCAGGGTCTGGTCCTCATCCGAATTGAGCAATTCGGCCAGCTTGCCCGCGTCGCCGCGGGCCCAGTCGCCGACCATCTCGTGGATCTGACCGTCGACCTGGGGCAGGGCGTCAACCACCGCCATCAGGTAGGTCATCTGGTCTTCGGGCGAAAGCGCGGCGAAGATGCCCAGTTGCTGTTCGATCGTTTCCAGACCCTGATGCTGCCGTTTGAGTTCCTTGCCGCGCTTGGTCAGCTGGGCCTCGACACCGTGTTGCGGGTCGAACCCGATCTGCTGCACCCGGATCAGCGGCAGCAGCAGGGCCACCACCCAGGGGCGGTTGTGATCGAACATCGCCGGTTGCAGGCCAAGCTTGGTCAGGGTTGCATCATACTTGCCGCGCTGTTCGTCATTCATCAGGCTGCGCAAGGTCTGGCCGCGGGGGAGCAGCCCTTGCTTCAGCATGGCCCCGGCGATTTCGGAAGTTGACAGCTCGGGCAGTTCGGTAACCAGCAGGTCGGAATGCTCAAAGGCGTGGCGGACCGGACCCTTGTACCAGTCAATCCCTTCCGGCAGCACATGGATCGTGCCGAACAGGAAGATGGTGGTGTCGCGGTCGGCCACCTTCCACAGCGCCGGGCGGGCATTGGTGGGCAGCGGTGCCTGAGCGGCGACGGGGGATGGCGCGGGCGCTGTTTGCTGCTCGGCAAAAGTTGCGCTGCCAAGCAGGGCGGCAGCGCCGGCGAGCAAGGCGATCAGGGAGCGGTGGAGCTTCATGGTGAAGGTGGCTCTAGCACAAAGTCCTTGCGGGTGATGAACGCAAACCGCCGCTTTCAGCACTAACCCGCTTCGTCGTCGAAAATTTCGTGGATCGGCATGCCGAACAGCCGCGAAATGCGGAAGGCGAGCGGCAACGAGGGATCATGCTTGCCGGTTTCGATGGCATTCACGGCCTGGCGCGACACTTCCAGCGCCTCGGCGAGGTCCGCCTGGCTCCAGTTGCGCATGGCGCGAAGGACGCGAAGCTGGTTCTTCACCGCCGGGTCCGCCTCATCGAAAAGACCATTCCACGCAGCTCGATGCGATGGCCTATGAGGACCCGTAACGCAGCGACGCCTGTGATCCAGGTTAGGCAATAGAAACCGAAGTTCGATGGCGCCTTGAGCAAGGTCAATGGTTGCAGGGAATGGACGAGCGCCTTGGTTGCCGGAATCATCGCATATGCTGCGCATGATGCCGCCCCCAATATGCAGAATAGTTGTCGGCTGAATAATTTCACCCGATCACTCCCCGTCCCGCCAGCGGTGCCATTTATACAATAGGGCAAAAACAAACGGAATGTAGTTAAGTAACTGCGTTAACGCATAGTTTATGCCTTCGAATTGCATGATCCCGACACTGTTGCTGGGATTGCTGAACCGCGCATAGTGCGGAACCAGCGAAGTGCCCGGATTTGCTCGCAAAACGTCCAACCCCACGCCGAGCTTCGCGGTTACGAAAATGCCGCCCATCCAGATGAACGGTGAAAGCAGCATGACGAAAACAAATGAACGCGCCGCCTGCCTCCACAGCCGCTCGGCATATTCATCGCGCCAGGCCCAAACCACCATCAGCAGGATCAGCCCCAGGTAGGAACCCAGCGAAGCAAATCCGATCACTAACCGCACGGGGTTGCCCGCGGCAAACAGCGGATGCTGCACATAGCCCAAACGCTGGAGCAGCAGCGTCGATTTGATGACAACGAATGCCCAGAAGCACAGGTCTAGCAGTCGGTTGTAGTGCCGGTAAAAGATGCTGCGTGGTTTCATCGACCGGCCCCGTCGCGCCAGCGGTGCCATTTGTAAATCCCGGCGAAGACAATCGGAAAGAATTCGTACATCTCGTGGATCAGCAGATCGATCCCTTCCAGCTGGTGAAATCCGACATCGATCAGCCGGTTGCCCAGGTTCCCGAAGTCATGGCCAATGCGCCCGATCGGGTTTTGTTGCAGCCAGACGACCCCGCGCCCCATCCGCGACGCAATCGTCCAGGCGGCGACCCACAGGAACGGCAGCAGCAGGATGAAATAGGAGAAGGCCGATGCGGCATGGCGCCACAGCTTGCGCGCGTACTCATCGCGAAACTTCGGAATGAGCAGCAACAGGTAGAGGCCGAAGAATGTCACATCAAACAGCACCAGATGGACTGCGTAGAGTGAGTCGCCCCACCAGTTGTCAGGATAGAACGGGCTGGGCAACACGCCGAAGTCCTGCAGCAGACCCTTCCCGTTCGCATAGACCAGGAACCAGAAGCAGACATCGATCATCAGGTTGTAATGCTTGTAGATCCGCTTCCACACCTGGAATTCTCCTGAATTCAACCCAATCCGCGTGCGACCTCCTGCGACAGTGCAGGGGCTTGGCCGGTTTCGCTATTCGGCCCGGTTCTGCCAGCGATGCCATTTGTAGAGCCCGATGAACAGCACCGGGGCGTATTTGAACAACAAGCCGAGCGTGAAGTGGATACCATCCAATTCATGCATGCCGACCCTCGGCGTTTCGATCTTGTCCTGGCCCAGGATCGAAGCTTTCGGGTCGTCCGGAAGCCACGACAAAAGCGGCTGATCGATCAGATACAGCACCAGCGTGATCAGAATCCAGGCCAGTGGCAGGAACAGCATGATCTTTGTAAAGGTGGTGGCGGCCATCTGCCACAGTCTGCTGGCATATTCGTCGCGCAACCCGGTCCAGAAAATCGCGATGAAACTGCTGAATTTGAGTGCCAGTTCGAATGAGAGAAGCGCGATCTGGACACCACTGAGCGGGCCACTGGCCATTCCGGCGTGCAAACCAAAGGGGTCAATCAGGACATCGGCGATAAACAGCAAGTTCAGATAGAACAGCCAGTCCATCAGGCCGTCATAGTTTCGGTAATTGACTTTCACGGCCCCCGCCTCGTCACTCTTGCCTTCCGTGGTGCCTGTCCGCTGGTGATCTGGCAAGCGGGTAACGCCAATTCGCGTTCAGGCCAGCACGCAAAAGAAAGGGGCGAAACCCGCGATGCAACCGCATGGTTCCGCCCCTGGAGCTCGGTATCCGGGTATCTGCGACTTACCCGGCGGAGACCGGCCTTTGCAGCCTGGCGTGACGTTCCGGGGGTCGAGTCCGTCAGGTCGGTGTCAGGCAGTCCCAACAAAATGTCAGGGTAACCTTACATCGTCAAGTGATTCGTTCGGCTATCCGAAGGTTGATTTGCCGGGCCGGTTCGGCCAAAGGCCGGGCCCATGACCCTTCGACAAGCACAGGACGATCGGGGCACTGCGGTGCTGCCTTTCCAGGACATGATCCTCACGCTCCACAACTTCTGGAGCGCGCAGGGCTGCCTGATCCTGCAACCCTATGACATGCGCGTCGGGGCGGGGACCTTCCACCCCGCCACCACGCTGCGCAGCCTGGGCCCCGAGCCGTGGAATGCGGCCTATGTCCAGCCCAGCCGCCGGCCGACCGACGGCCGCTATGGCGAAAATCCCAACCGGCTGCAGCACTATTACCAGTACCAGGTGATCATGAAGCCCAGCCCGGAAAACTTCCAGGAGCTCTACCTTGGCAGCCTGCTGGCGATCGGGGTCGATCCACTGGCGCACGACATCCGCTTTGTCGAGGATGACTGGGAAAGCCCCACGCTGGGCGCCTGGGGGCTGGGCTGGGAAGTGTGGTGCGACGGGATGGAAGTCAGCCAGTTCACCTATTTCCAGCAGATGGGCGGGTTTGACTGCAAGCCGGTGGCGGGCGAGCTGACCTACGGCCTGGAGCGCCTGGCGATGTACATCCAGGGCGTCGATAACGTCTATGACCTGGCGTTCAACTCTGCCGGGGTCAGCTATGGCGAGGTGTTCCTGAAGAACGAGCAGGAAATGTCGAAATACAACTTCGAGGTCGCCAACACCGACCAGCTGTTCGAAGGCTTCCGCAACGCCGAACGCGAATGCCAGGCCTGTATCGAGGCCGACATTCCGCTGGCCGCCTATGACCAGGCGATCGAGGCCAGCCACCTGTTCAACCTGCTGCAGGCGCGCGGGGTGATCTCGGTCCAGGAACGCGCCAGCTACATGGCCCGCGTGCGCGACCTTGCGAAGGGATCGGCGCAGGCCTGGATCGAGAAGAACAAGGACCAGTGGGCGAAACAATTTCCGGAGTGGAGCCTGTGAGCGACTTCCTCCTCGAACTGCGCTGCGAAGAGATTCCCGCGCGGATGCAGGCCGGCGCGCGCGCCGATCTGGAAAAGCTGTTCCGCAAGGAAATGGACGCCGCCGGGGTTGCCGTGGGTGAGCTGACCGTGTGGTCCACCCCGCGCCGCCTGGCGCTGATCGCGCGAGGCCTTCCCGCCGCAACCGCCGCTGTCAGCGAGGAAGTGAAGGGCCCGCGCGTCGGTGCGCCGCCGCAGGCGCTGGAAGGCTTCCTGCGCAAGACCGGGCTGAGCGAAGACCAGCTGGTCGAACGCGACGGGGTGCTGTTCGCGATCACCGAAAAGCCGGGCCGCGCCACGGCCGATGTGCTGGCCGAAGCGGTGCCGGCAATCGTGCGCGCGTTCCCCTGGCCCAAGAGCCAGCGCTGGGGCGCGGCCTCGCTGTCGAGTGAAAGCCTGCGCTGGGTGCGCCCGCTCTCGGCAATCGTTTCGCTGCTCGACGGACAGGTGGTCGAATGTGAGGTTGGCGGGATCAAGGCCGGACGCCTGACCCGCGGCCACCGCTTCCACTCCGAAGGTGAACTCAGCATCGATGGCGTTGACGACTACGCCGCCAAGCTGCGCGCGGCGCATGTCATCGTCGATCACACCGAACGCCAGGATCTGGTCCGCGCCGGTGCCGCCAAGGCCGCGACTGCCGCCGGGCTGTCGCTGGTCGAGGACGAAGGGCTGGTGATCGAGAACGCCGGGCTGACCGAATGGCCGGTGCCGCTGCTGGGCCGGTTCGATGAAAGCTATCTTGATGTGCCGCCTGAAGTCATCCAGCTAACCGCGCGGACGAACCAGAAGTACTTTGTCTGCAACGATAGCGCGGGCAAGCTCGCCAACGCCTTCGTCTGCACCGCCAATATCGTCGCCAGCGATGGCGGCGCGGCGATTGTCGATGGCAACCGCAAGGTCCTCGCCGCGCGGCTCAGCGATGCGCGGTTCTTTTGGGAACAGGACCGCAAGACCAGTCTGGCGGATCAGGCGAAGAAGCTCTCGCGGATCACCTTCCACGAAAAGCTGGGCACCGTAGCCGACAAGGTCGAGCGGGTGGCCAAACTGGCGCGCTGGCTGGTTGAGGAAGGGATCGTAGCCTCCCCGGAACGGGGAGGGGGACCGCCGCGAAGCGGTGGTGGTGGGGGCTCGCCTCCCAACGCTGCGTTAGCCGTGAGTCCCCTCCACCATCCTGCGGATGGTCCCCCTCCCCGTGCCGGGGAGGATCTGGCCGACCAGGCCGAACTCGCCGCACGCCTGTGCAAGGCCGACCTCGTCACCGAAATGGTCGGCGAATTCCCCGAACTTCAAGGCCTGATGGGCGGCTACTACGCCCGCGCCGAAGGCCTGCCCGACGCGGTGGCCGATGCGATCCGCGATCACTACAAGCCGGTCGGGCAGGGCGATGACGTGCCGACTGCGCCGGTGACGGTGGCGGTGTCGTTGGCGGATAAGCTGGATAGCCTTGTCCAGTTTTTTGAGATTGGCCTTAATCCTACGGGGTCCAAAGATCCCTTTGCGTTGCGTCGCGCGGCAATTAGCACAACCTCACTCATCCTCGAGAATGGGCTGCGTGGAAGTCTGAGCGAGATGCTGCTCGCTTGTACCATTCAGCATCTCAATCAGCCTGGCATTTTCTTGTCAGACGGATTGCTGGAATTCATAATCGATCGCCTCAAAGTCCAGCAACGCGAAGCCGGTGTTCGCCACGACCTGATCGACGCGGTGTTCGCGCTGGGCGGCGAGGATGATCTGGTCCGCCTGCTCGCGCGGGTCCATGCGCTCCAGGCGTTCATCGGGACTGACGACGGCGCGAACCTGCTGGCGGGTTACAAGCGCGCGGCGAATATCCTCAAGAAGGAGGGCGTCGAGGCGGCGGAGGCGATTTCGCTTTCCTACACCGCTGAACCTGCGGAAAAGTCGCTGATCGACGCGCTCGACACGGCCGGGCCAAAGGCGGCGGCGGCTGTCGCGGCTGAGGACTTTGGTGGCGCCATGGCGGCGTTGGCCAGTCTGCGCGGGCCGATCGACCGGTTCTTCGACGAGGTGACCGTCAACGATGCCGATCCGGCGAAACGTGCCTACCGCCTTTCGCTGCTCGCGCGGCTGCGCGATGCGGTGCACGGCGTGGCGGATTTCTCGCGGATCGAAGGCTGACTTTTTTCGGCTTTTAGCACCCTGTGAACTTTGTGAACTTCCGCCGGTCCAGAAACACCGGTTCAGGAAGACATCAATCCACCGCAGATTGATGCTGCAATGCACAAAAAGGCTGACTCCGCGTCCCGTCACGGTTAGGGGCGAAAGCACACCGGCAGCGATTCGCCGGTTCTGTGGAACTGGCGGATTTCCATGACTTCATACGTATTCACATTCGGTGGCACGGCACGCAGCGAAGACCCGCGCAGCCGCGACAAGACGGTGGTCGGCGGCAAGGGCGCGAACCTGGCGGAAATGGCGGGGATTGGCCTTCCGGTCCCTCCGGGCTTTACGATCACCACCGAGCAGTGCGTGCGCTACCTGGCCGAGGGCGGCGACTTCTCCGACAGCGTGAAAGCCGAAGTCGCTGCGGCGCTGGCGCATATCGAACAGGCGGTGGGCAAGTCCTTTGGCGATGTCGCCAATCCCCTGCTGGTCTCGGTCCGTTCGGGCGCGCGGGTTTCGATGCCGGGGATGATGGACACGGTGCTCAACCTGGGTCTCAACGATCAGACGGTAAAGGGCCTGGCCGCCTCTTCGGGCGACGAGCGTTTTGCCTGGGACAGCTATCGCCGCTTCATCCAGATGTATTCAGACGTGGTGCTGGGGCTTGATCACCACCTGTTCGAAGACGCGCTGGAGATCGCCAAGGAAGACCAGGGCTATTACGCCGACGTCGAGATGCAGGCCGAAGACTGGCAGAAGCTGGTCAAGGAATACGAAGCGATCGCCGAATCCGAGCTGGGTCGCCCGTTCCCGCAGGACGTCCACGAACAGCTGTGGGGCGCGATCCGCGCGGTGTTTGACAGCTGGGATTCGGACCGGGCCAAGGTCTATCGCCGGCTCAACGACATCCCGGGCGACTGGGGCACCGCGGTCAACGTCCAGGCGATGGTCTTCGGCAACATGGGCGATACGTCCGCCACCGGGGTGGCTTTCACCCGCGATCCGGCGACCGGCGAGAAGGCTTATTACGGCGAATGGCTGGTCAACGCCCAGGGCGAGGATGTGGTCGCCGGGATCCGCACCCCGCAATACCTGACCAAGGCTTCGCGCGAGCGGGCCGGGGCCAAGCCGCTGAGCATGGAAGAGGCGATGCCGGCGGCCTATGCCGAGCTGGCCGCAGTGTTCGAGCTGCTCGAAAAGCACTACCGCGACATGCAGGACATCGAGTTCACGGTTGAACGCGGGCACCTGTGGATGCTGCAGACCCGTTCGGGCAAGCGCACTGCCAAGGCCGCGCTCAAGATGGCGGTCGACATGGTGGGCGAGGGCCTGATCGACGAGCCGACCGCGATCCTGCGGGTCGATCCGATGGCGCTCGACCAGCTGCTCCACCCCACGCTCGATCCCGAGGCGCCGCGCGATGTGCTGACCACCGGCTTGCCGGCCAGCCCCGGCGCGGCTTCTGGCGCCATCACGTTGGATGCCGACACCGCCGAAAAGCGCGCGGCGATGGGCGAGGCGGTGATCCTGGTCCGGGTCGAGACTTCGCCCGAAGACATCCACGGGATGCACGCTGCCAAGGGCGTACTGACCGCGCGCGGCGGGATGACCAGCCACGCCGCCGTGGTGGCGCGCGGGATGGGCCGCCCCTGTGTTTCAGGCGCCAGCGCGGTTTCGATCGACCTGGCCAGCCGCTCGCTCAAGATCGGCAATCGTGATCTCAAGGAAGGCGATGTCATCACGCTTGACGGTTCGACCGGCGAGGTGATGGCCGGCCACGTGCCGACGATCGAGCCCGAACTGGTCGGCGATTTCGGCGTGCTGATGGGCTGGGCCGACCGGCACCGGCGGATGAAGGTGCGTACCAATGCCGAAACCCCGGCCGATTGCCGCACCGCGCGCCAGTTCGGCGCCGAAGGGGTGGGGCTGTGCCGCACCGAGCACATGTTCTTCGACAACACCCGGATCGCCGCAGTACGCCAGATGATCCTGGCCGAGGACGAGGCCGGGCGCCGTGCCGCGCTGGCCAAGCTGCTGCCCGAACAGCGCGCCGACTTCCACGGCATCTTCGATGTGATGGCCGGCCTGCCGGTGACAATCCGCCTGCTCGATCCGCCGCTCCACGAATTCCTGCCGCACGGCGACGAGGAATTCGCCGAGCTTTCAGAAGCAATCGGGATCGGGGTCGATACGCTGAAGCGCCGCGCGGGCGAGCTGTACGAGTTCAACCCGATGCTGGGCCATCGCGGCTGCCGTCTGGGGATCACGTTCCCCGAGATCTACGAGATGCAGGCCCGCGCGCTGTTCGAGGCGGCCTGTGATGTCGCCGCGCAGGGCGGCGAAGCGCCGGTTCCCGAAGTGATGATCCCGCTGGTCGCGACCCGCAAGGAGCTCGAAATCCTGAAGGGCGTGGTCGACAAGGCGGCGGCCGAGGTCTTTGCCGAAAAGGGCCGCACGCTGGCCTATCACGTCGGCACCATGATCGAGCTGCCGCGCGCCGCCTTGATGGCCGGGGAAATCGCCGAAGTGGGCGAATTCTTCAGCTTCGGCACCAATGACCTGACCCAGACCACGCTGGGCGTCAGCCGCGACGATGCCGCCAAGTTCCTTGGCCCCTACGTCGAAAAGGGCATCTTCCCGCGCGATCCGTTCGTCAGCCTCGATATCGAAGGCGTCGGCCAGCTGGTCGAACTGGCAGCCGAGCGCGGGCGCAAGACCCGCCCCGCAATCAAGCTGGGGATCTGCGGCGAACATGGCGGCGATCCGGCTTCGATCGCATTCTGCGAAGAGGTCGGGCTCGATTACGTCAGCGCCAGCCCCTACCGCGTGCCGATTGCCCGGCTCGCGGCAGCGCAGGCGGCGCTGCGCTAGAGCCGCCAGCCGGTCAGGGTCAGGATCTGGAAGGTCTCGATCCGGCCGGTGCCGAATTCGGCCTTGGCCCGGGCCGCAGCGGTCTTGCTGAGCGGCGGACCTGAACGGGCCAGGCTGTTCGACAGTGCCTGCGCGCGCAGGTCACTGACCAGACTGGAGAGGCTGGAAAAGCGCACCTGCAACTGGCGGCAGTCAACCACCGGCTGCGCCCAGCCGGCGCGCTGCAGCAACTGCCCACCGGCCCGGACATCGACCGCCGGGTGCAGCCGCGGGGCAGGGCGATCGCCATCGGCGGCAAGCATCGCCTCGCGCAGGGCCGGGAGCGATCCCGCCCCGACAAAGCTGGCGATCGCTAGGCCGCCCGGGGCCAGCGCCTGGCGGATATGGATCAGCGCGCCTGGCAGGTCATTGGCCTGATCGAGCACGCCAAGGCTGGCGACCAGATCGTACTGCCCGGCGGGGAAGGGCTGCTCCTGCTCAAACCCGCTGGCCGGATCGACCTGGGTTACCGCGCAGCCTTGCCCGGCCAGCCAGCTGGGGAGGTCGGCAGCAAGGCCGATCACCAGCGCCCGGCGGGGCTGGTGGCGCAGGAAGCCCAGTCGCTCAATCACGTCCTCGGCCATGTCCTCGGCCAAATAGCGCGCGGCCCCGGCCCGGCCTTGCAGCCACAGCGCCCGGCGCCGTGCGGCAAGCCGGCGGGCAGGAGCGAAGATCAGGGGCGGGGCGGAGCTCATGCCAACGCCCTGCCTTGCGCCGGAGCGGCGCGCAAGCGATAGCTGGAATCGATGCAAGTGCCCGCGATCCTTGCCCCGGTCGTTGACCTGGTCTTCCCCCCGCGCTGTCCGCTGTGCGGCGAAGGGCTGGCGGCGCAATCGGGCCTGTGCTCCGGCTGCTGGGCCGAACTGGCGATACCCGGGCAACCCAGTTGCACCAGCTGCCAGCGCCCGTTTGACAGCAGCACTGCCGCCGGCTCGATCTGCGCGGTATGCCTGGCTGATCCGCCCCGGCATGACGGGATTGCGGCCGGCACGCTCTACAACGATGCCTCGCGCAAGCTGATCCTGGCGCTGAAGCACGGCCACCGGATCGCGCTGGCGCCGATGCTGGCCCGGCTGATCGCCGCGCAACTGCCAGCCGAGGTCGGCCCGGGCTGGCTGATCGTGCCGGTTCCACTGCATCGCTGGCGGTTGTGGAGCCGGGGGTTCAACCAGTCGGCGCTGCTGGCCGGTGAATTGGCGAAGGCAACGGGGGCCGAACTGCTGGTTGACGCGCTGGTCCGCACCAGGCGCACGCCAACGCTGGGCGGATTGGGACGCAAGGCGCGGGCCCGGGCGCTGGCGGGGGCAATCGCGGTGAACCCGCGGCGCGCGAGTCGCCTGTCCGGGGCCAGGGTTCTGCTGGTCGATGATGTGCTGACCAGCGGTGCCACCAGCGATGCCTGCGTCGGTGTGCTCAAACGGGCGCGGACGGACAAGGTGGTGGTGGCCTGCTTCGCCCGCGTGCTTGACGAGGCGTTGGACCTGACCTGACTTGAAACGAAAACGCCCGGAACCGAAGCTCCGGGCGTCCTCGTGACGAAACTCTCCAGGCGCCACTTGCGTGGTTTGGCGGCTCCCCCTTTAGTGCCGCCTCGCCCGATCCCTCATGCGGTTTGCGGTCCCTGAACCTGGGCCTTGTGCCTTCCGCGGCGCCTGAATCTCCGAAACTGGCCGTCAAGGGAAGCGCGAAGCGTTCGCAGCGCAGTTTTTGGTCGACATATGTGGTTATCTTGCAACAAGGGAGCAGCATGAGCCACGACCAATCCCAGAGAATCGAGCAGGGTGAGGAGTTCCTGCCAAAGTTCGATGCCCAGGGCCTGCTGACCGCAGTGGCGGTCGATGCAGCGCGCGGCGAAGTGCTGATGGTTGCCTTCATGGATGCCGAAGCCTTGGCTAGGACACGCGAAACCGGTCTGGCCCACTTCCACTCCCGCTCGCGCGGGCGACTGTGGATGAAGGGCGAAAGTTCGGGCCATGTGCTCAAGGTCCGGGAAATCCGGGTCGATTGTGACCAGGATGCGTTGGTCTTGCTGGTCGAACCGGCCGGGCCGGCCTGCCACACCGGTGCGTTGAGCTGTTTCTATCGCCGGATCGAGGGAGCGGGGCTGGTCCGGATCGCAAGTTGACGCTTACGTAAAGGGAAGCTATCTTGCGTGCCATGGACCATCTCGGCGCATCCCCCGCAAGCCACGACGGCGCGCATATCGAAACGCCCGATGCGCTTGACCGTGAGCAGTTCTCGATCTCGGACCTGACTGTGGAATTCGGCGTTACCGCCCGCGCGCTGCGGTTCTACGAGGACGAGGGGCTGATCGCTCCGCAACGGATCGGGCTGACCCGCGTCTATTCCAAGCGTGACCGGGCCCGGCTCGCCTGGATCCTGCGCGCCAAGAACGTCGGTTTCAGCCTGACCGAGATCAAGGAAATGATCGACCTGTACGACCTGGGCGATGGCCGGGTCGAGCAGCGCCGCGTCACGGTCCAGCGGTGCCGCGAAAAGGTTGAGCGGCTGCGCCAGCAGCGTGACGATCTTGATGCCGCGATCTCCGAGCTTAACGAGTTCATCAAACTGGTCGAAAACATCGACTTCGGTGTCCGTTAAGACGCACACCAGCTACACCAAGGATACACACCATGCCCGTTTACAAGGCACCTACGCGCGACACCCGCTTCATCATCAACGAACTGCTGCAACTTGAGCAGCATTCAAGCCTGCCCGGCTTTGAAAACGCCAGCGCCGACATGATCGACGTGGTGGTTGAAGAGTGCGGCAAGTTCTGCAGCGAGGTGCTCGCGCCGCTCAACCTGTCGGGCGATCAGGAAGGCTGCACCCGCCACGCAGATGGCACGGTGACCACGCCCAAGGGCTTCAAGGAAGCCCACGCGCAGTTCCGCGAGGCAGGCTGGGGCACGCTGTCGGCGCCTGAGGAATTCGGCGGGCAGGGCATGCCGCACGTGCTGGGCATGATGGCCGAGGAATTCATCTCGTCTGCCAATCAGGCCTGGGGGATGTATCCCGGCCTCACCAATGGCGCGGTCAGCGCGATCCTGGTCAAGGGCAGCCCAGAGCAGCAGGCGAAGTACCTGCCCAAGATGATCGCCAACGAATGGCTTGGCACCATGAACCTGACCGAGCCGCACTGCGGGACCGACCTTGGCCTGATCCGCACCCGCGCGGTGCCGAATGCCGACGGGTCCTATGCGATCACCGGAACCAAGATCTTCATTTCGGCGGGCGACCACGACCTGACCGAGAACATCATCCACCTGGTCCTCGCCAAGACCCCCGACGCGCCCGACAGCACCAAGGGCATATCGCTGTTCATCGTCCCCAAGGTGCTGGTGAATGACGATGGCTCGCTGGGTGAACGCAACGCGGTGTCGTGCGGGTCGATCGAGCACAAGATGGGCATCCACGCCAACGCCACCTGCGTCATGAACTATGACGGGGCCGCGGGCTGGATGGTCGGCGAGGAGAACAAGGGCCTGGCCGCGATGTTCATCATGATGAACGCCGCGCGCCTGGGCGTGGGCATCCAGGGGCTGAGCCAGGCCGAAACGGCCTATCAGAACGCGGTCAAGTACGCCGGCGAACGCCGCCAGGGCCGCGCGCTGACTGGCCCGGCCGAGCCGAACGAAAAGGCCGACACGCTGTTCGTCCACCCTGATATCCGCCGCATGCTGATGGACGCCAAGGCCTTCACCGAAGGCATGCGCGCGCTGTGCCTGTGGGGCGCCTTGCAGGTTGACCTGTCGCACAAGGCGGCCAGCGAGGAAGAGCGCCAGATGGCCGACGATCTGATCAGCCTGCTGACCCCGGTGATCAAGGGCTATGGCACCGACAAGGGCTTCGACACCTGCGTCCAGATGCAGCAGGTCTTCGGCGGCCACGGCTTCATCGAGGAATGGGGGATGAGCCAGTTCGTCCGCGACTGCCGGATCACCCAGATCTATGAAGGCGCCAACGGCGTGCAGGCGATGGACCTGGTCGGCCGCAAGCTGGCGATGCAGGGCGGCCGTGCGGTCCAGGCCTTCTTTGCCCTGGTCGATGCCGAATGCGCCGCGGCCAAGGCCAAGCCCCAGCTCGAAGCGCTGGCCGGTCAGATCGAAAAAGCCAATGGCGAGCTCAAGGCCGCGACCATGTGGCTGATGCAGAACGGGATGATGAACCCCAACAACGCCGGGGCCGGGGCGCATCATTACATGCACATCATGGGGATCGTCAGCCTGGGTCTGATGTGGCTGCGGATGGCCGAACTGGCCGCCGCCAAGCTGGCCGAAGGCAGCGAAGACAAGGCCTTCTACGAAGCCAAGCTGGTCACCGCGCGCTATTTCGGCGAGCGTTACACCCCCGATGCCGGGGCGCTGCGGCGCAAGCTGGAAACGGGCGGCGAAGCGATGATGGCGCTGCCGGTGGAGATGTTCGCCACGGCGTGAGGGCGTAGTGGTATTCGCTGGTTGAGGGGCAGGCGGCTATCGGCATTTTTTTGCTGGTAGCTGCCGGTCCGGACACGACAACATTGCGAATACTGACAAGACGCGCCAACCTGTCTGGGTGTGTCACTTCATCACATTGATTGCGCCCACCGATGACGCTGCCTCCGTCCGTGCAGTGATGGAGCGGCATGGTCGAGTAGCAGACCTGATCGACAACTTTTCCATCCGCAAGGTTTTACAGGACGGCGAGCGTCAATACCTGACAACGAGTGGACATTGTGACTGCGGTACTGTTCTGGCGCGTCGCAATGACACACCAGAGGCCTTAGAGGCTGAGCTTGCCAAAGAAGAGGCCCGCATGAAGCGTAAGGGCTGGTCGGCAACCAAAATTGCCCGTGCAAATGAGGACCGCCGCAGGGCTGCTGCTAAGCCAAACGGTGGCGGCTCAGACAGTCTCGAGCTCTGGAACGCCGTCCTCAATGACCTTCGAGACGAACTGGGTCTTCCCTATGCTGGCCTGCTTGTCAGGTTGTATTCCGGAGCGATTGCCACGGAAACTTTCAGCGCTTCACGCCGCGAGGTGACAAAGGGTATGCCTTGGCTGGAGGCTCTGGCAGCTTTGAAACACGATGAAGTGACGATCTTCCGTTGAGAGATGTTCAATTTCGCCATCAAACGGTGATTGGTTCGATCTTCACAAATCCCCAAATTCAGTCGCTGATCCGGGGGCGCCATCTAGCTTCGCGCCCTAAAACCCCCGCACTTCGCCCACCTGCATAACCCACGCATTCGCCTCGCCATACTGCTGCTCCAGCGCGGCCTGGCGGAACCGCACCGGCGCTTCGAACGGATCTTCCGGCGTCAGCATGATGCTGCCCCAGTGCATGCCCACGGCGGCGCGGGCTTGCAGGTCGCGAGCGATCTGCACGGCTTCCTCGGGGGTGGCGTGGCTCGCCTCCATGATCACACGCGGGGTGTAGGCGCCGATCCCGATCAGGGCGAGATCGAATGGTCCGTAGCGTTCGCCGATCTCGCGGAAGCAGGCGCCATAGCCAGTATCGCCGCCGAACCAGACCTTCCTGGCGGGCGAGGCAAAGGCCAGGCTGGCCCACAAGGTGCGGTTGCGATCGAACAGGCCGCGCCCGGAAAAATGGACTGCGGGCAGGGCGGTTACGGTGAGGTCGCCCAGCTGCCAGTCCTGCCACCAGTCGAGTTCGACGACCTGGATAAAACCCAGCTTGCGGAACAGGGGCGCCAGCCCCAGCGGGCAGACCACCGGCGTCTCGGCGCGCCAGCGATAGGCCTTGAGCGCGGCCACATCGACATGATCGTAATGGTTGTGGCTGATCGCGATCAGATCGAGCCGGGGCAGTTCATGCGCCCGCAGCGCGGGGGGCAGGAACCGGCGCGGGCCAAGTGCCATCGGCCCGGCGACATCGCCCAGATAGGGATCTGTCAGGACCAGCCGACCGCCCAGCTTTATCGCAAAGCAGGCATGGCCCAGCCAGGCGATCTGGTTCTCGGACAGGCCGGCAAGATCGGGCGGAGTGGAGCTGGCCAGGCCTGGCGGCAGCGGCGGCAGACGCTTCCAGCGCATGTCCCACAACAGGAACTTGAGATAATCGCGCAGGCGTGCGGAGTTGCGCGGACTGCCGGGCGGGTTGCGGAACCCCCCGCCGCGCAAATGGTGATAGGGACGTTCGGAAAGATTGGCCGCGCCCGATGCGCGATCGGGCGCGGCCATCCTGGGTGATTATTCGCCGAAGGTCCGTTGCCACCAGCCACGACGCGGGCTGGCTGACTCTGCTTCCTCAGCAGCAGGTTCGTCCGCCGGGGCAGGGGCCGCTTCGGCCACTTCGGCATCAGCCTTCTTCTTGCGGGTCCGCTTCGGCTTGGCCGGGGCTTCCTCGGCAACCGCGTCAGCCGGTGCTTCAGCCGGTGCTTCAGCCGGAGCTTCGGCTTCGGGTTCGGCTTCGACCTTCTTCTTGCGGGTCCGCTTGGGCTTGGCCGGGGCTTCCTCGGCAACCGCTTCGGCTGGCGCCTCAGCCGGAGCTTCGGCAGGTGCCTCGGCTTCGGGTTCGGCTTCTACCTTCTTCTTGCGGCTGCGCTTGGGCTTGGCCGGCGCTTCTTCGGCAACGGGTTCAGCGGCAGGTGCTTCGGCCGGGGCCTGGTCAGCATCGTCCGAGGCCTCTTCACCCTCAGCGCCTTCGCCTTCGCCGCCATTGCCGTCACCGCGGCCCTTGCCGCCGCGCCGACGACGACCGCGCCGACGCCGTTTGCGGGGCGCTTCGCCATCTTCGCCGACTTCGTCAGCACCGCCATCTTCGCCTTCGCCTTCACCCTCGTCGCCGTCATCGGCTTCGCGGGCTTCGTCGCTGCGATCTTCACCGCCATCGCGGCCCCGACCGCCCCGACGGCGACGCTTGCGGCGGCGCTTGCCGCGGCCTTCATCATCGTCATTCGAACGATCTTCAGCGTCGAAATCGTCCTCGTCCTCGATCACCTCATCATCATCGTCATCCTCGATGGCGATGGTTTCGAAACGGGGGGTGAATTCAGGCCGCGGGCCGGACGAGCCGACGCGCATCTTGGCGCCTTCGTTCTCACCTTCGGGCAGCACTTCAACGCGCACGCCATAGCGTTCCTCGATCTCGGCGAGATCGGCGCGCTTGGCGTTGAGCAGGTAAACCGCAGCTTCGGTGCTGGCATAGAGCGAGATCACGGTGCCCTTGCCCTTGGCGGCTTCGTCCTCGATCAGGCGCAATGCGGAAAGCCCGGCGCTGGAGGCGGTGCGGACCAGCCCGGTGCCGTCGCAGTGCGGGCAGCCACGGGTGGTGGCTTCAAGCACGCCGGTGCGCAGGCGCTGGCGGCTCATTTCCATCAGGCCGAAGCTGGAAATCCGGCCGACCTGGATCCGCGCGCGATCATTCTTGAGCGCGTCCTTCATCGCCTTCTCGACCTTACGGACGTTCGATCCGTATTCCATGTCGATAAAGTCGATCACCACCAGCCCGGCCATGTCGCGCAGGCGCAGCTGGCGGGCGATTTCGCGGGCGGCTTCAAGGTTGGTGTTGAGCGCGGTCGCCTCGATCCCGTGTTCCTTGGTCGAGCGGCCCGAGTTGATGTCGATCGAAACCAGCGCTTCAGTGGGATTGATGACGATGTAGCCGCCGCTCTTCAGCTGGACTTCGGGATCGTACATCGCGGTCAGCTGGTCTTCGGCGCCATAGCGCTGGAACAGCGGCACCGGATCGGCGTACTGCTTCACCCGCTTGGCATGGCTGGGCATCAGCAGCTTCATGAAGTCACGCGCGGCGCGGTAGCCTTCTTCGCCTTCGACCACCACGTCTTCGATGTCGCGGTTATAGATGTCGCGGATTGCCCGCTTGATCAGATCACTGTCCGAATGGATCAGCGCCGGGGCGGTGCTCTTCAGCGTGGTTTCGCGGATCCCGTCCCACAGCCGGGCCAGGTAATCGAAGTCGCGCTTGATCTCGGTCTTGGTGCGCTGCAGCCCGGCGGTGCGGACGATGCAGCCCATGGTTTTGGGCAGATCAAGCTCGGCAATCACGGTCTTCAGGCGCTTGCGGTCAGCCGACGAGCTGATCTTGCGGCTGATTCCGCCACCATGGCTGGAATTGGGCATCAGCACGCAATAGCGTCCGGCCAGGCTGAGATAGGTGGTCAGCGCAGCGCCCTTGTTGCCGCGTTCTTCCTTGACCACCTGGACCAGCAGCACCTGGCGGCGCTGGATCACGTCCTGGATCTTGTAACGGCGGCGCAGCGCCATGCGCTTGGCGCGGATTTCATCGGCTTCCTTGGCGTGACCGCGTCCATTCGAACCACCCTGACGGCGGCGTCCGCGACCGCGGCGGCGCTGCTCGCCAGTGTCTTCCTCGGCGGCTTCTTCGCCTTCATGGTCGAAAGCGTCATCGACGTGACCGTCTTCGATTGTGGCGACTTCGTCCTTTTCGGCGGTGTCGACTTCGGTCACCCCGCCGAAATCATCGTCGTGATGATGTTCGTGAGTGGTGCCGGCCAGTTCGTCGGCAAAGCTTTCACCCAGTTCGTCGTCACCAACGAAGTCTTCCTCACCCTCGGCCTTGGCGCGCAGGGCGGCCTCTTCTTCGGCATGGGCGGCTTCTTCCGCCAGCAGCTGCTCGCGGTCTTCCTTGGGGATCTGGTAGTAATCCGGGTGGATTTCACTGAACGCCAGGAAGCCGTGGCGGTTGCCGCCGAAATCGACGAACGCGGCCTGCAGCGAGGGTTCTACCCTGGTTACCTTGGCGAGATAGATATTGCCCTTGATCTGCTTGTGATCGGCAGATTCAAAGTCGAACTCTTCAATTCGGTTGCCCTTGAGCACCGCCACCCGGGTTTCTTCCTGGTGGCGCGCATCGATCAGCATGCGCATGGTCATTATGAATTCTCCGTGCGCGCCGGGAGGAGACCGGCCCGAAACGGGCGTCTCCACAAATGGCGCGGCTGTATGCGGAACTTCCGCGCCGCCCCGGGAGATCCCGAAGTGACGGTGCGGATGTATCGGTGATGCCGGGGCGCAAAGCAGCTCCGGCGGCGATGAGCGTGTCTGCACCAGCGAAGAGGCGCGGCAGGTAAGGGCGCGCGCAGCGTACCGCCTTGCCCACCAGAACCCCTTGGGCTCGCGGCGGATTGGACGGGACGAAGCTCTTCATCGATACATCAACCTGTTTATCCGGATAGAAAACGCGTCCGGATTCTCCCCCGGGATGCGGTTCCTTTTCCATTGGAACTGATCCGGTTGAGAACTGGTTAGCATTGCTTCGCGCTTGCGGCAAGGTTCGATCAGGCGATTGCGCACGCGCCGCTGCGCGACTAGGCAGGCGGGGATGCGTCGCGTTCTGTTGCTTTTGCTGGTGATCCTTGCGCCGATCGCGGTCTTCGCGGCGATGGTGATGGCTGATCGCTGGTTTGGTCAGCCCGGGCGCGGTTTCGACTATGTGGTCAGCATCGACCTTGCCCCCAACAGCGGCGGCGGACTGCCGAAAATCGAAGGCCCGATGGATTCAAGCCGCCCGCTGGTGGTGATCGATGCCGGACATGGCGGCAAGGATCCGGGGGCGGGGGCCGGGACGCTAAAGGAAAAGGAGCTGACCCTGGCTCTTGCCAGGGCGCTGCGTGACGAATTGCTCAAGCAGGGCGGGGTGCGCGTGGCCCTGACCCGCAGCGATGATACCTATCTGCTGCTGGGCGAACGCCCCGATGTGGCCCGCCGCCTGGGAGCAGACCTGTTCATCTCGATCCATGCCGACAGTACCGAGGCGGATAGCGGCGCCCTGGGGGCGACCGTCTATACCTTGTCGGCCAAGGGCAGCAACGAGGCCGCCGAGCGCATGGCGGCACGCGAAAACGCCGCCGACGAGATCAACGGGATCAAGATCCGCAACCAGAGCGACGATGTGAATGCGATCCTGGTCGATCTGTCGCAGCGCGATACCCAGGCGCGTTCCGAACAGTTTGCCGGCCTGCTGCTGCGCGAAGCACGCGGGCTAATGCCGTTCAAGGAGGCCAGCCCGCAATCGGCCGCCTTTGCCGTGCTGAAATCCCCGGATGTGCCGTCAGTGCTGTTCGAAACGGGCTATATCAACAACGAAAATGATGTCGCGCGACTGGTTTCGCCTGCCGGACGCAAGACCTTTGCCGAAACGCTGGCCAGCGCGATCAAGGTATTCTTCGCGCGTACCGCCGCAGTCCGGGCATAGCCGTGCAATGGTTCTGGAAATCGCGGCCAAGGCCATGCTAGGACCCGCTCGTTATGGCTGAACCCGACGATCAAGGCACTGAATCCGTGCGCCTGCGTATCCGCCGCGAAGCGGGCGGCCTGTGGTCGCGCGTCAGGGGGGTGTTCGGTTCGGGGCTGGAGCGCTGGCGCCAGACCAAGTTCCACGCCTGGCACCAGTCGCGCTGGGAAGACAGCAAGCGGTTTCGCATCGCCAACTATGTGCTGGGCGCCTTCCTGGCCTTTACGCTGGTGCTGTGGGTTGCGGTCACCCGCAATCTGCCGTCGGCCGATACGCTGCTGACCTATCAGCCGCCGCTGCCCACCATGGTGCGAGGCAACACTGGCCAGATCGTCTATTCCTATGCGCGCGAACGGCGGGTCCAGCTGCGCTTTGTCGATTTTCCCAAGCCCTTGATCAACGCCTACCTGTCCGCTGAGGACAAGACCTTCTGGACCCATGGCGGGATCGACTATTCGGGTTTTGCGGGGGCTGTGCTCGACTATGTGACCAAGCTCGGCTCGAACGAGCGCGCCAAGGGTGGTTCGACGATTACCCAGCAGGTGGCCAAGAACATCCTGCTGGGCAACGAGTATTCGATTACCCGCAAGCTCAAGGAAATGGTCCTGGCGCGGCGGATCGAGGGCGTGCTGACCAAACAGCAGATCCTCGAGCTGTACCTCAATGAAATTCCGCTTGGCCGGCAGAGCTTCGGCGTCGAAGCGGCCGCCCAGGCCTATTTCGGCAAGGGCGTAAGCGATCTCTCGCTGGCCGAATGTGCATTTCTGGCCGCCCTGCCGCAGGGCCCCGAGATCTATGGCCGCGAAAAGCATGCCGCACGGGCGCTCGAACGCCGCAACTGGGTGCTGGAGCAGATGGCCAAGAATGGTGTCGCGTCAGCGGCCGAAGTGGCGGCCGCCAAGGCCCAGCCGCTTGGCGTCATCGCGCGCCGGGCTGAAGTATGGGATTCTGCCAACGGCTATTTCGTTGAGGAAGTGCGCCGCCAGCTGATCGCCAAATATGGTGAGAACGCCGAAAACGGCCCGAACAGCGTCTATGCCGGCGGGTTGTGGGTGCGCACTTCGCTCGATCCCGAACTGCAGAAGGCAACGCAGGACGCACTGCGCGCGGGGCTGATGCGCTATGGCGGGGGCCGCGCCTTCACCAAGCCGATCGCCCATGTCGATGTCGACAAGGACAGCTGGCAAAGCCAGATCGCGCTGCTGGGCAAGTCGGTAAACTATCTTGACTGGCGGGTCGGCCTGGTGATCGACCGCGACGGTCCGCGGGCAACTGTTGGCTTTGCTGACGGCAAGACCGGGCCGTTGTCCGGTATCCCCGATGCCCTGCGGGAAGGCGATGTGATCGCTGCCGCTCCGTCGGGCAACGGCTGGGCACTGCGCGTAGTGCCAGAGATTGCCGGCGGAATGCTGCTCGCCGAACCGGCCAGTGGGCGGGTTTTGGCGATCCAGGGCGGGTTCGATTCAGGGCTCGACAGTTTCAACCGGGCCACCCAGGCGATGCGCCAGCCCGGATCGACCATCAAGCCATTCGTTTACGGTACCGGACTTGACTATGGCATGAGCCCGTCAAGCGAAGTCGCTGATGCCACCTTCTGCGTCTATCAGGGTTCAAAGTTTGGCCAGAAATGCTTCCGCAACTTCGGCGGCGGCGGTGGCAGCGGCAATCACACGATGCGCTGGGGGCTTGAGCAATCGCGCAACCTGATGACCGTGCGGATCGCGAATGATGCCGGGATGGACCACGTGGTCCAGACCTTCGAACGCGTCGGGATCGGCAAATATCCGCCCTATCTGGCCTTCGCGCTGGGGGCCGGTGAAACGACCGTGCAACAGATGGTCAATGCCTATGCCGCGCTGGCCAACAACGGGCTCCAATTCCCGTCAACCCTGATCGACTATATCCAGGACCGCAGCGGCAAGGTGATCTGGAAGTCTGACTCGCGGCGCTGCGAGAAGTGCAACATGCCCGACTGGGACGGCAAGCCGATGCCGCGCTTCGATTCGCGCGGCAAACAGGTGATGGACGCTCGTACCGCCTTCCAGGTGGTGCACATGCTGGAAGGCGTGGTTACCCGCGGAACGGCGGTGACGCTGCGCGATCTTGATCTGCCGCTGTTCGGCAAGACCGGGACCACCACCGGCCCCACCAACGTGTGGTTCGTTGGCGGCAACCAGCAGATCGTCGGCGGGGTCTATCTGGGCTATGACCAGCCGCGCTCGCTGGGCGGCTATGCTCAGGGCGGCACGATTGCCGCGCCGATCTTCAAGCAGATGGTCCAGGCGACCAAGCACCGCTGGAGTACCCGGCCATTCGTTGCCCCGAATGATATCCATTGGGTCAAGGTCGATCGGATCAGTGGCAAGCGGGTCTTTACCGGCAGCCCGACCGAGGATCCCAAGAGCTCGGTGATCTGGGAAGCCTTCAAGGCTGAAAGCGAAGCACGGCCGGGGATTGGCACCGAGGAACTGGAAAAGCAGCGCGCGGCCCTGATCAACGCGATCAAGCGCGGATCACAGCGCGGCAGCACCAGCACCGCCCCGGATGATGCGAAGGAACCGGAAGCAGAGCCCAGCATTGCCGCAGATGCACCGATCTGATTTTGCCAATTCTGGCGGGAGAACTCACATGTCGATAAAGCGCCTGATAGCCGGATCGTTTTTGGCAGCGTCGGCTCTGGCCATGCCGGCGGCGGCGCCGGCTGAGCTGCCCCAGGGAGCCAGTGCGCCTGACTTTTCCACCCAGGGTGCGCTTGCGGGCAAGGTGTTTAACTTCAAACTCAAGGCCGCGCTCAAGAAGGGGCCGGTGGTGCTCTATTTCTATCCCAAGAGCTTCACCCAAGGCTGCTCGATCGAAGCACGGGCCTTTGCCGCGGCTTCGCAGGATTTCAAGGCGGCCGGGGCCACACTGATCGGCCTGTCCGCCGATACGATCCAGACCCAGCAGGACTTCAGCCGCAAGGATTGCAGCGACAAGTTTCCGGTGGGTGTGGCCAGCCCCGCGATCATCGCCGCCTATGACGTCCATCTGAAGAAGCCGGATGGCAGCGCCACCGGCCTGTCCAGCCGGACCAGCTATGTGATCGGCCGCGATGGCAAGGTGAAGCTGGTCTATACCGACATGAAGCCCAACGAGCATGTCACACGCACGCTGGCGGCGGTGCGGGCACTGCACGGCGGGCGACACCACTGACCCTTTTACATTGCCGGCATTCCGGCTAACGGGCGCACTCCTGAATTCCGGAGTGACAAGTCATGCGTGCCGAAGGGCAGGCCCATATCGACCGTATCGAAGCCGCCTTGGCGCTGGTTCGCAAGTTCCTTGATTGGGACCGCGCGCTGCGGCGCCTGGATGAACTCAACGCGCGGGTCGAGGATCCCAAGCTGTGGGACAATCCCAAGGAAGCCGAAGCGGTGATGAAGGAACGCCGCCGGCTTGAAGCGGCGGTGGGTACGGTCAAGTCGATCGGCAGCCAGATGGCCGACGCGATCGAATATATCGAACTGGGCGAGCTGGAAGGCGACGAGGCCACCGTCGATGAAGGCATCGCGACGCTGGCCGCGCTGGCCGAACGCGCCGATGCCGACAAGGTCCAGGCACTGCTGGCGGGTGAGGCTGACGGCAACGATACCTATATCGAAATTCACGCCGGGGCGGGCGGCACCGAAAGCCAGGACTGGGCTGAAATGCTGCTGCGGATGTACACCCGCTGGGCGGAAAAGCGCGGCTTCAAGGTCGATCTGATCGAGCACCAGTCGGGCGAACAGGCCGGGATCAAGAGCGCCACGATCCTGTGCAAGGGCGAAAACGCCTATGGCTATGCCAAGACCGAAAGCGGCGTTCACCGCCTGGTCCGGATCTCGCCCTATGACAGCTCGGCCCGGCGCCACACCAGCTTCAGCTCGGTCTGGGTCTATCCGGTGATCGACGACAGCTTCCAGATCGATATCAATCCGGCCGACCTGAAGATTGACACCTATCGGGCGTCGGGGGCGGGCGGTCAGCACGTCAACACTACCGATTCGGCAGTTCGGATTACCCACGTTCCCAGCGGGATCATCGTTGCCAGCCAGCAGGATCGCAGTCAGCACAAGAACCGCGATATCTGTATGGGGATGCTCAAATCGCGGCTCTACGAGGCCGAGATGCAAAAGCGCGAAGAGGCCGCCAGCGCCGAACACGCTTCGAAAAGCGACATCGGTTGGGGGCACCAGATCCGCAGCTATGTTCTGCAGCCCTACCAGATGGTCAAGGATCTGCGCACCGGCGTGACCAGCCCGACGCCGTCCGACGTGCTGGACGGTGCGCTCGATCCGTTCATGGCTGCCGCGCTGGCACAGCGTGTGACCGGTGAGAAGGTGGACGTCGAGGACGTTGACTGAGTCCTGCTTTGCCAAGCGGCGCGGCCTCAGCTAAAGCTGAAAGAGCCATGCGCCTGGGATCGTTCCATGTCCTGTTGATCGGGTTGGCCCTGGGGGGCAGCGCCCTTGCTGTTTCTGGCTGTTCGGTGAAAACTGAGCAGAGCGATCGGCCCCCTGCGGCCCACGAATTTCCAAGCGCTTATCGCGCGGTCTCAACGATGGCCGGCAACGAATTCGCCAACGAGGACCAGCGCGACAACCTGGGTGAGGCCAAGGTGGTGATGGACCTGGCAGCGATCCAGCCAGGCACAACCGTGGCCGATATCGGTGCCGGTGAGGGCTATTACACGATCCGCCTGGCCGAACGCGTCGGCGCCAAGGGCAGGGTGCTGGCCGAGGATATCGATCCCAAGGCGATCCAGCGCCTGGGCCAGCGGGTTGAGCGGGAACGACTGGACAATGTCTCGATCCGCACCGGCGATCCGGTCGATCCGAAATTGCCCGCCAACAGCTTCGACCGGATCTTCATGGTCCATATGTACCACGAAGTGAGCGAGCCCTACGCCTTCCTGTGGTACCTGCGGCCGGCGCTGAAGGCCGGCGGTCAGGTGATTGTGGTCGATGTCGATCGCCCGACTGAGCAGCATGGCATCCCGCCGCGCCAGCTTTTCTGCGAATTCGGAGCTGTAGGCTTCAAACTTGTGCAATTTGTGCTTCGACCCGAGCTTAATGGCTACTATGCGGCGTTCGAGGCAACGGGGAATCGGCCTGAGCCGAGGGGTATCAAGCCGTGCAACACGGCAAACGGAAAGACAGGGACGCAATGACTGCTGCTGCCGCAAGCTTCAAGGGGCTGAAGCCGATCATCTATGGCGGACGCGAGGTCTGGCCACTGGTTGAGGGCGGCAAGGGCGTGGCGGTTTCCAACCACGCCAGTTCGGGCGCCTGGGCCGCCGCCGGCGGGATCGGCACGGTCAGCGCGGTGAATGCAGACTTCTATGACGAAAATGGCGAGCGGGTTGTCCAGGTTTACCGTGGCGCCACCCGCAAGGAACGTCACGACGAACTGATCCAGTTCGGCATCACCGGCGGGGTCGAACAGGTTCGCCGGGCGCACGATATCTCGGGCGGCAAGGGCGCGATCAATATCAACGTGCTGTGGGAAATGGGCGGTGCGCAGCAGGTGCTGGAAGGCGTGCTGGAACGGACCCGCGGGCTGGTGACGGGCGTCACCTGCGGCGCGGGCATGCCGTACAAGCTGTCCGAAATCGCCGCCCGGTTCAACGTCAACTACCTGCCGATCATCAGCTCGGCACGGGCCTTTCGCGCGCTGTGGAAGCGGGCCTATCACAAGGTCTCGGAACTGATGGGCGCGGTGGTCTATGAAGACCCCTGGCTGGCCGGCGGCCACAACGGTCTGTCAAACGCCGAAGACCCGCTGCAGCCGCAGGATCCCTATCCGCGGGTCAAGGCGCTGCGCGACACCATGCGCGCCGAAGGGATCGCGGATTCGGTGCCGATCGTGATGGCCGGCGGCGTCTGGTACCTGCGCGACTGGGAAGACTGGATCGACAACCCCGAACTGGGCCAGATCGTGTTCCAGTATGGCACCCGTCCGCTGCTGACGCAGGAAAGCCCGATCCCGCAGGCCTGGAAGGACCATCTGCGGACGCTCGAGCCGGGTGACGTGCTGCTGCACCGCTTCTCGCCGACGGGGTTCTATTCTTCGGCCGTGCGCAATCCGTTCCTGCGCAACCTAGAGGCGCGCAGCGAGCGTCAGGTGCCCTATTCGAAAGTCGAAGCGGGCGAGCATACCGCGCGGCTTGATGTTGGGGTGGGCAACAAGAACTTCTGGGTTGCTCCGGCTGATCTTGAACGCGCACGGGCCTGGGTTGCCCAGGGCTATACCGAAGGGCTGCGCACGCCCGACGACACCATCGTCTTCGTCGATCCGGCCGAACGCAGCGTGATCCAGAAGGATCAGAAGGACTGCATGGGCTGCTTGTCGCATTGCGGCTTTTCGGCCTGGAAGGATCACGACGATTTCACTACCGGCTACCTCGCCGATCCGCGCAGCTTCTGTATTCAGAAAACGCTGAAGGCGATCGTCCACGGTGAAGATATCGACCAGAACCTGATGTTCGCCGGGCACGCGGCCTTCAATTTCAAGACCGACCCGTTCTATTCGAACAACTTCACCCCCACGGTGAAGCAGCTGGTCGATCGGATCCTGACCGGGAACTAGCCCGCGGATGGAGCGCGCCGCACCCAGTTTACGGTTGTGGGCCAGCGAAGGGCTGGAAGTTCCGAAGTTGCTGCTCAGCCCGTTCCAGCGCGCGGTGCCGATCGCGCCGGGGCGCGGACAGCCGGTGGTGGTCTATCCGGGCTATCTGACCAGCGACGTTTCCTCGATCCGGCTGCGCCGTTCGCTCAGCAAGGCGGGCTATGCGGCCTATGGCTGGCAGATTGGCCGGAACAAGGGCGCGCGTGTTGATCTGCTTGATCGCCTGGGCCGCCATCTGGCCGAGGTGACCGATCGGCACGGCGAACCCGCGGCACTGGTGGGCTGGAGCCTGGGCGGGGTCTTCGCCCGCGAACTGGCCAAGCACCGCCCGGATCTGGTGCGGTTGGTAATCACGCTGGGCAGTCCGTTCTCGGGCAGCCCCAGGGCCAACAATGCCTGGCGAATCTACAATCTGCTCAACGATCACTCGGTCGATAATCCGCCGATTGCCGGCGATCTGGCAGCCAAACCGCCGGTGCCGACGATCGCCGTCTGGTCGCCGATCGACGGGATTGTCGCCCCGGCTTCCGCGCGCGGGTTGCCGCATGAAAGCGATCGCCAGCTGGAACTGCACGAACGCCACCTATCGCTGGCCCGCGCGCCAAAGGGCATCAGTCTGGTGGGCCGGCTTCTGGCAGAGGAGCTTGGGCCCTAGGATCAGGGCCGAACCGGTTGGGCCCGCGGGTGCCGGGGATCGCCAGGAGTGCCAACACGGCGATGCTGGCCAGCGTTGCCAACACGTCAAGCGGCCAGGTCCAGGCATCGAAGGCAATCCTGGCTTCGATCCCGGCACTGTGCGCCAGCACCGAACGCACCAGCCACAGCACGAACGGAAATACCGCAAGCCAGGCCCAGCTGCCACTGCGGCCATGATCGTGACAGCGCCGGGCAATCAGCGCCGGAACAGGCAGCGCGATCAGGACGGCCAGCGCCTTGCGCGCCAGCATCCGCACCTCGAAATCGAGCGTGAAGATGAACAGCAGCGACAGGGCAACCTGCACCATGACTGCGAGCAGCGCATAACTCAGCACTTCGCTGCGGGGGCTTCTGCCTGCGAACGATAGCGTCTGGCGCAAGGTGCCAAGCGCTGATGGAGCAGCAAGGCTCAATCGAATTCCCAGGCGCGTTCGCCATGGCTGGCAAGATCGAGCCCTTCGCGCTCATCATCCTCGCCAACCCGCATCGGGATCACCAGGCTGACCAGCACCGCGATTACTGCCGTTGCCACCGCTGACCAGATCGCAACCACTCCGACCCCGACCAATTGCGCGGCGAACTGGCTGAGCATCGAGGCCCCTTCGTCATAGCCGCCGCCGCCCAGTGCAGGGTGCAGGAACACTGCCAGAAGCAACGATCCGGTAATCCCGCCAACCCCGTGAACCGCGAAAACGTCGAGCGAATCGTCGATCTGCAGCTTCTGCTTGATCACCTGGATCATCGGAAAACAGACCAGCGCGGCGATCAGGCCAAAGAAGATGGCAGCGCCCGGTGAGATGAACCCGGCCGCCGGCGTAACCGTTGCCAGACCGGCAACCGCGCCGGTGGCAAAGCCCACGCTGGTCGGCTTGCCGACCTTGATCTTTTCGATCAGCAGCCACACCAGCGCGGCGGTGCTGGCACCCAGATGGGTGGCGATGATCGCGCTGGACGCAGCATCGTCAGCCGCCAGTGCCGAGCCGCCATTGAAGCCGAACCAGCCGACCCACAGCAGCCCAGCGCCGGCCATGGTCAGCGAGGGACTGTGCGGCAGCATCAGCGTGCGCGGAAAGCCCATTCGCTTGCCCACCAGCAGGGCCGCGACCAGCGCGGATACCCCGGCGGTGGTGTGCACCACGATCCCGCCCGCGAAATCCTTGGTACCGACCTTGGTTGCGAGCCAGCCATCGCCCCACAGCCAGTGGGCAACTGGGGCATAGACGACCAGTCCCCAGACCGCGCAGAAAGCTACGACCCAGCCGAACCGCGCGCGATCGACCCAGGCGCCAACCATCAGCGCGGGAGTGATCGCGGCAAAGGTCATCTGGAACAGCGCAAAAGTGCGCTCGGTAACCGAATAGTCGCCGCGCAGCACATCGAGCGTGTTGTTGAGCATCCACATGCCGCTGCTGCCGATCCAGCCATTGGCCGAAGCCGGATCCCCGAAGGCGAGGTTGTAACCCACCATGATCCACAGCACCGAAGCGATCGCCGCGATCGCACCAACCTGGACCATGATCGACAGGAAGTTCTTGGTGCGCACCAGCCCGCCATAGAACAGCGTCAGCCCGGGCATGGTCATCAACAGCACCAGGGCCGATGAGATCAGCACCCAGGCATTGTCCCCGCTGTTCAAGGCATCTTCCGCAGCATCAGCCGCCAGGGGAGCAGCCTCCTGTGCCCAGGCCACAACGGGCAGCAGGGTTGCGGCGGCGGCCAGGCTCAGGGCCCCAAGCTTGCGCATCGAATTCTCCCTCCGGCGCGGGCATTGACCGCGCGATTCCTTGGCTGGGCACTTAAAGCAAGGATTGCATATGTCGCAAGGTGCGCGCGCAGCTTTGTTGCGTCAGGCCGGGACTATGCCCAGCCTTCCAGCACCTGATCGGGCGGACGATGGCCATCGACCCAGAACCGGATGTTGGCGATCACCTTTTCGCCGGCATGTGCGCGCCCCTCGATCGTCGCGCTGCCCAGATGGGGCAGGGTAATGACATTCGGCAGCGCGATCAGCCGTGGATCGACTTTGGGTTCGTTGGCGAAGACATCGAGGCCCGCCCCGGCGATCTCGCCGCTGGCGAGCGCTGCGATCAGGGCTTCCTCGTCGATCAGGTCGCCGCGCGCGGTATTGATCAGGTAGGCGGTGCTCTTCATTTCCTTGAGCCGCGCGGCGTTGATCAGATGATGGGTGCCTGCACCGGCCGGGCAATGCAGCGAGATGATGTCGCTTTCGGCGATCAGCAATTCCAGATCGGGTTCATAGCGGGCGCCGAACATCGTCTCGATGCTGGGGGGCAGGCGGTGGCGGTTGTGATAGACCACTTCCATCCCGAAAGCGCGGGCACGGTGCGCAACGGCCTGGCCGATCCGCCCCATGCCAATGATCCCCAGCCGTTTGCCGCCGATGCAGTGGCCCAGCATCGCGGTTGGTGCCCACCCGGTCCACTTGCCATCGCGCACCAGGCGGCTGCCTTCGCCCAGACGGCGCGGCACCGACAGGATCAGCATCATCGCCAGGTCGGCGGTATCATCGGTGAACACCCCGGGTGTGTTGGTAACAATGAGCTTGCGAGCCCGTGCCGCCGCCAGGTCGATATGTTCGATACCCGCCCCGAAATTCGCGATCAGGCCCAGCCGATCGCTGGCTGCGGCGATCATTTCAGTATCGATCCGGTCGGTCACCGTAGGGACCAGCACGTCGCAATCGTTCATCGCCGCGACCAGTTCGTCGCGCGAAAGCGGGCGATCCTGCGTGTTGAGCACCACGTCGAACAGCTCGCTCATCCGCGCTTCGACCGAGGGCAGCAGGTGGCGGGTAACCTGAACGCGCGGCTTTCCTGCGATCCGGCGGGCGAGGGGGGTGTCAGTAACCACGGTCATGCGCCAATCGCTAGGCCGTGGGGGGCTTTGCGGTCAAGCGGCTTGAAGCCTTGGGGGCAGGGCGGCTATCATAAGGGCATGTTCCGAATCCGCCACATTGCCGCGCTGACCGCCATGCTTGTGCTTGGCACCTCGCTTGCGGCGGAAGATCCCAAAGTTCCGTACTGGGCCTCGATCCGCAAGGATCAACCCGTCAACATGCGGGTCGGTCCAGGGGAAGACTACAAGATCCTGTGGGTCTATCATCGCCAGCACCTGCCCATGAAGGTGTTGCGAACCAAGGAAGGCTGGCGCCTGGTGCAGGATCCCGATGGAGCCAGAGGCTGGATGCTCTCGCAATTCCTGACCCGCGATCGGGGCGGCTATGTTACCGGCAAGCAACCGGCTGACATGCGCGAGAAGGGTGAAGCCGGGGCCAAATTGCTGTGGCGGCTTTCGCCCGGCGTGGTTGGCTTGCTGGGCGATTGCAAGGCTGGCTGGTGCGAGTTCAGCGTTGGCCCGCGCAGCGGCTTTGTCGAACAGGCCCGACTGTGGGGGGCAGGGGAGCCCTGAGGCTCCCTCCGCACTCCATCTAGATCAGTGGCGACGGTGGTGCTGGCGCCAGTAGGCCCGGCTATCCTCGCGCAGTTCCTGCTTGGCCCGGCTCAGTTCACGACGTTCCTGACGTGCGTCCCGCCAATCGTGCTGACGCAGTTCCTGACGCAGGTCGCGTTGTTCATGGTGCACGGCCGCCACATCGCGGCGCAGTTCGGCGCGGGTGGTACGGGCCTGGGCCACGCCGGGCAGGGCGAGCCCGGCGACAATCGCGATGGCGATCAGCTTGCGGTTCATTTGGGAGCACTCCTTTGCTGGGTTCGGCGGACCATCCGGCCGACCCCCGCAAACTGTGGTTCCGAAACTGAACCCCAGTGAAATGTCCTGTCGCAGCCAAGCGACAAAGTGTCGCCGATTGTCGCTAGACCAGCTCGACCGCAACGGCGGTGGCTTCCCCGCCGCCGATGCACAGGCTGGCGATGCCCTTGGTCTTGCCGTGGCGCTGCAGCGCGGCGATCAGCGTTGTCACGATCCGGGCACCCGATGCGCCGATCGGATGGCCCAGTGCGGTCGCGCCGCCATGGACGTTGATCTTCTCGTGCGGGATGCCCAGGTCATGCATCGCGAACATGGCGACGCAGGCAAAGGCTTCGTTGACTTCGAACAGATCGACATCGGCCAGAGCCCAGCCAGCCTTGGCCAGAACCTTTTCGATCGCCCCGACCGGTGCAGTGGTGAAATCCTTGGGCGCCTGGGCATGGGCGGCAACCGCGACAACCTGCGCCACCGGCTTCAGCCCCTTGTCGGCGGCGACGCTCTGGCGGGTCAGCACTAGCGCGGCGGCACCGTCCGAGATCGAGCTGGAAGTGGCGGCGGTGATCGTGCCGTCCTTGGCAAAGGCGGGCTTCAGTGTCGGGATCTTGTCCGGACGGCCCTTGCCGGGGGCTTCGTCGGTATCGACCACACTTTCACCGGCACGGCTAACCACCGTAACCGGCGCGATTTCACTCACAAAGGCGCCTTCGGTGATCGCGGCCTGGGCGCGGCGGAGCGATTCTATCGAATAGGCATCCTGCGCTTCGCGGGTCAGCTGATAGGCGTCGGCAGTATCCTGCGCGAAGGTGCCCATTGCCCGGCCGGGTTCATAGGCATCTTCCAGCCCATCGAGGAACATGTGGTCATAGGCGGTATCGTGCCCGATCCGAGCGCCGGAGCGATGCTTTTTGAGCAGGTAGGGCGCGTTGGTCATGCTTTCCATGCCGCCTGCTACCACCAGGTCGATCGAGCCGGCGGCCAGGGCTTCTGCACCCATGATCAGCGTCTGCATGCCCGAACCGCAGACCTTGTTGACCGTGGTGGCCTGAACCGAGGCAGGAAGGCCCGCCTTGATCGTCGCCTGACGGGCCGGAGCCTGGCCAAGCCCGGCCGGCAGCACGCAGCCCATATAGACCCGCTCAACCTCGGCACCATCGACGCCGGCGCGCTCGACCGCAGCCTTGATTGCGGTGGCGCCAAGGTCGGTCGCGCTGACGTCGGCCAGCGCGCCCTGCATGCCGCCCATCGGGGTGCGGGCATAGGACAGGATGACGATCGGATCGCTGGCAGAGAGCTGGGCCATGGCGCTTGAACCTTTCTGGAGGGAATTGAGTCTCGCACCCTGTTAATGCTGCATTGCAACAATGGCAATTGCGCGCTTGCCTTTGCTGGCGCTCTGCTCAAGAAGAGTGGCAAATCGCAACGGGGAGCTTGCCATGACTGCCGAAATCGCCCGGATGGAAGACGTCCTGCGCCGCCAGCGCGCCGCCTTTACCGCCGCTTTGCCCGAGCCGCTCTCGATCCGCGCTGACCGGATTGACCGCGCGATTGCGCTGCTGATCGATCACAAGGATGCCTTTGCCAAGGCGGTAAGCGCCGATTTCGGCCATCGCAGCATCGAGCAGACCTTGATGACCGACATCATGCCATCGGTCGGCGCGCTCAAGCATTCGAAGAAGCACCTTGCGGCCTGGAGCCGCGATGAGAAGCGCAAGCCGATGTTCCCGCTGGGTCTGATCGGATCGAAAGCCAAGGTGGTTTACCAGCCCAAAGGCGTGGTCGGGGTGATCGCCCCGTGGAACTTCCCGGTTGGAATGGTGATGGTGCCGATGGCGGGAATCCTGGCCGCCGGCAACCGCGCGATGATCAAGCCGAGCGAGTTTACCGAACGGGTGGCCGACCTGTTCGCCGAAGTGGTGCCGCAGTATTTCGCTGAAGAGGAAATGGCGGTTTTCACCGGCGGAGTCGAAGTCGGGACCGCATTCAGCAAGCTGGCGTTCGACCATATGATCTTCACCGGGGCGACCAGCGTGGGCAAGCACATCATGCGCGCCGCGGCGGACAACCTGGTGCCGGTAACGCTGGAACTGGGCGGAAAATCGCCAACTTTCATCGGCCGCAGCGCGAACAAGAAGCAGGCTGGCGAGCGGATCGCGATGGGCAAGATGATGAACGCCGGGCAGATCTGCCTGGCGCCCGATTACCTGCTGGTTGCCAAGGACCAGGAAGCCGATGTGATCGAAAGCGTGAAGGGCGGGGTGGCCGGCATGTACCCCTCACTCCTGAGTAACGACGATTACACCTCGGTGGTCAACGGCCGTAACTTCGAGCGCCTTCAAGGGTACCTCAAGGATGCCCAGGAGAAGGGCGCCGAGCTGATCGAGGTCAATCCCGCAGGCGAGGACTTCAAGAGCTCGAACGGCAACAAGATGCCGCTGACGATCGTGCGCAATGTGAACGATGACATGAAGGTCATGCAGGAAGAGATCTTCGGACCGATCCTGCCGGTGATGACCTATGATTCGATCGATCAGGCGATTGACTATGTCAACGCGCATGACCGGCCGCTGGGGCTGTACTACTTCGGCCAGGACAAGGCCGAGGAGCAGAAGGTGCTGAGCCGCACGATCTCGGGCGGCGTTACCGTCAACGACGTGCTGTTCCACAACGCGATGGAAGATCTGCCGTTCGGCGGGGTCGGGCCTTCGGGCATGGGCAACTACCACGGCTTTGACGGGTTCAAGACCTTCAGCCATGCCCGCGCGGTTTACAGCCAGAGCGGGATGGACATTGGCAAGCTCTCGGGCTTCAAGCCGCCTTATGGCAAGGCCACTCAATCGACCCTGGCGCGCGAACTGAAGAAATGAAGCGACTGCTGGCCGGCATCCTGATGCTGGCCGCAACCGCCTGCAGCGGCGGGCAGGGGCCTGCTTCGTTGGTTAGTGCCCCGGGCATGCCCTGGCGACCGGTCACGACCGGGATGGCCAAGGCCGATCCGGTCGAACTCGTAGCAAACCATCCCGACAGCGCCGCCGCACGGCTGCGGTTGCTCAATGTCCAGATCGAAGCGCAGGACAAGGCCGGCGCGCTGGCCTCGCTGGCCTGGCTCACAGCGCATGGCCACGTGTTCTCGGCAGGCGGGCAGCGCCAGCTCGCCAAACTTGCCGCCGACTGGGGGCAGCCCGATCCCGGCCTGATCGCCAAAGCCGCGGAACGCTCCGCGAGTGTAGCCTTCGGCGAAGTCCCGGTAGCGGCCCAATTGGTCGAGGCGGTGGCCTTCGATCGCAGGCGCGGCCGCCTGTTCGCCACCACCGTCGTATCCCGGCAGCTTTGGGTTCGCGATTCCGCCGGGCGATGGAGCGCCGTTGCGCTTGCCGGGGTAGATAGCCTTAGCGGCATGGTGATCGATCCCGCGCGCGGGGTGCTATGGGTTGCCTCGGGCAATCTGGGCATGGGGCCGGGGCCGCAGAATGCCTTCCGCGGTCTGATCGCGATTGACCTGGCGACCTTGCGTGAAATGGCACGCATAGCCGCTCCCGACGGGGTCAACCCGTCAGATATCGCATTGGGCGTGAAGGGCACGCTCTATGCCAGCGACCCGATTGGCGGTGGGGTCTATCGCGCGCGGGTGGGCGAAACGGCACTGACCCAGTTGATCGCACCCGGCACCTTGCGTTCCCCGCAAGGGCTGGCTGAAAGCGCTGACGGCCGGCTGCTCTACGTCAGCGACTATGGCTATGGGCTGGCCGCGATCATGCTCGACCAGCGGCGCGTGCTGCGTCTTGGCGCCGGCACCGCGCTGCCGATCCCGCTGGACGGGATCGACGGCCTGTGGCGCCAGGGCAATAGCCTGATCGCAGTTCAGAACGGCACTTCGCCGCAGCGGATCGTGCGCTTGACGCTGACCAATGGCGGGCTTGCAATCCTGCGCGCCGCAGTACTTGAACAGGCCAATCCGGCCTGGACCGAGCCGACTTCGGGCAGTCTGGACGGCAATCGCCTGCTCTATGTCGCAACCGGCCAGTGGGACCGGTTCGACAATGGCGCGCCGCTGCCCGGCAAACCGGTGCAGCCCACACAGGTCCGCTTGCTGCAACTACGCACAACAAACCACTGAATCGGGCCAATCCGGCCCTTGCGCCCGGCCATGCACGGGCCTAGAGGCGGGCCGTTGCCGACTCTTAAGCAGCGGGATTCTACGTGGTCGATCTGTCACAATATCTGCCGATCCTTATCTTTCTGGGGATCGCCTTCGCGCTTTCGGCCCTGTTCGTGTTCCTGCCGATGGGCGTTGCACGCCTGACCGGCACCCACCAGCCGACCGACGAAAAGCTCAGCGAGTACGAATGCGGCTTTCCCGCTTTCGAAGAACCGCGCAGCCAGTTCGATGTGCGGTTCTATCTGGTGGCGATCCTGTTCATCGTCTTTGACCTTGAAGCGGCCTTCCTGTTTCCCTGGGCGGTCAGCTTCCTTGATCTGGGCTGGGCCGCCTGGATGACGATGATGGTCTTTATTGCCGAACTGGTGTTCGGTCTTGTCTATGCCTGGAAAATGGGGGCTCTGGATTGGGAATGAGCGTTCCGGTTGATGCCCTTGGCCGCCCGTTGTGGAACGGTCCGGTTACCGCGCCTGACGCGGGCTTTTTCAACGACCTGACTTCGGAAGTGAATGACAAGGGGTTCCTTGTCACTTCGACCGAGGACCTGTTCCAGTGGGCCCGCACCGGCTCGCTGTGGTGGATGACCTTCGGCCTTGCCTGCTGCGCGGTCGAGATGATCCACGTCAACATGCCGCGTTACGATATGGAGCGCTTCGGCGTTGCCCCGCGCGCAAGCCCACGCCAGTCGGACGTGATGATCGTGGCCGGCACGCTGTGCAACAAGATGGCCCCGGCGCTGCGCAAGGTCTATGACCAGATGTCGGAGCCGAAATACGTCATCTCGATGGGCAGCTGCGCCAATGGCGGCGGCTACTACCACTACAGCTATTCTGTCGTGCGCGGGTGTGACCGGATCGTTCCGGTCGATATCTACGTGCCCGGCTGCCCGCCGACTGCCGAGGCGCTGCTCTATGGCGTGATGCAGCTGCAGCGCAAGATCCGCCGGGTCGGGACGATCGAACGATGAGCAAGGTCCTCCATTCCGCGCCGCGCTGCGCGCCCAACGATGGCGTTGTCGATGCGCTGACCAAGGCACTGGGCAAGCTGGCGATTTCCGCCCGGGAAGAGCATGGCGAAGTCGTGATCACCGTAGCGCGCGAAGGGATCGTCGATGCCCTGAAGCTGCTGCGTGACAAGCACGAATACCAGCAGCTGATGGAAATGGCCGGGGTTGATTACCCCGATCGGGCTGAACGGTTCGAAGTGGTCTACATGCTGCTCAGCGTGACGAAGAACCACCGCTTGCTGGTGAAGGTTTCTGCGGCTGAGGATACTCCGGTGCCCAGCGTAACCGGGCTGTGGCCCAACGCCGGGTGGCTCGAACGCGAAGTGTTCGACATGTACGGCGTGGTGTTCGATGGCAACCCGGACCTGCGCCGGATCCTGACCGACTATGGCTTTGAAGGCCACCCGTTCCGCAAGGATTTCCCGCTGACCGGCTATGTCGAGCTGCGCTACAGCCACGAGGAACAACGCGTGGTCTATGAACCGGTCAAGCTGGCCCAAGACCTGCGTCAGTTCGATTTTCTTAGCCCGTGGGAAGGCGCAGACTATGTGCTGCCGGGCGATGAAAAGGCGGAGGGAGGCAAGGCATGAGCTTCACTCTCGAACAGTCGCCCACCACCGGCGATGAAGTCATCACCAACTACACGATCAACTTCGGCCCGCAGCACCCGGCCGCGCACGGCGTGCTGCGCATGGTGCTGGAGCTGGACGGCGAGATCATCGAACGCGTCGATCCGCATGTCGGCCTGCTTCATCGCGGCACCGAAAAGCTGATCGAAAACAAGACCTATCTTCAGGCGCTGCCGTACTTTGACCGGCTCGACTATTGCTCGCCGCTGGGGATGGAGCACAGCTACGTCCTGGCGATCGAAAAGCTGCTCAACGTCGAAGTGCCGCTGCGCGGGCAATACCTGCGCGTGCTGTTCGCCGAGCTGACCCGGATCTGCAACCACATGCTCAACATGGGGTCGCACGTGATGGACGTCGGCGCGATGACGCCGAACCTGTGGCTGTTCGAAATCCGCGAGGACTGCCTCAACTTCTTCGAACGCGCTTCGGGCGCGCGCATGCATTCGGCCTGGTTCCGCCCCGGCGGGGTCCACCAGGACGTGCCGCAGGCGCTGCTCGACGATCTGGGCGCCTGGCTCGACGACCGGCTGCCGCGGCTGTTCGAAGACGCGATGAGCCTGGTGATCGACAACCGCATCTTCAAGCAGCGCAATGTCGATATCGCCAAGGTCAGCAAGGAAGACGCGCTGGCCTGGGGCTTTTCGGGCCCGATGATCCGCGCCGCCGGGATCCCTTGGGATATCCGCAAGGCGCAGCCCTATGACGTCTATGACCGGATGGACTTCGAAGTGCCGGTCGGCACCAATTCGGACTGCTATGACCGGTTCATGGTTCGCGTCGAGGAAGTGCGTCAGTCGGCCAGGATCATGAAGCAGTGCCTGCGCGACATGCCCTCGGGCCCGGTCGCCAGCACCGACGGCAAGGTCTCCCCGCCCAAGCGGGCCGAGATGAAGCAGTCGATGGAATCACTGATCCATCACTTCAAGCTCTACACCGAAGGCTTCCACGTGCCCGCGGGCGAGGTTTACGTCGCGACTGAAAGTCCCAAGGGCGAATTCGGGGTCTATCTGGTGTCGGACGGCTCGAACAAGCCGTACCGCTGCAAGATCCGCCCGACCGCCTTCAGCCACCTTCAGGCGATGGACTTCATGTGCAAGGGCCACATGCTGCCCGACGCGACCGCCATCCTTGGCGCGATCGACGTGGTGTTCGGGGAGTGTGACCGGTGAGGGTGCTGAAGATCCTTGCAATGTTGCCGGTCGTTGCTCTGCTGATCGGATTCGCAAAGATGACGCAGTACGCGGCAGTGGGTGCCTTTGGCGATACAATCGGCCCAAACCTTGCTGCAATGCTTGGCGGCGGATCGGTCATCGCCTTCTACTATTGGGCAGCAATCAAGTTGCCCAAGTTCAACACATTTGGATTGAGCCGTGGCTGACCGTCATCTCGAACCCGATACCCCTGAACTGCGCGCGCGGTGGGGCAAGTTTGCGTTCTCCAAGGCCTGGGAAGCCAAGGCCAAGGCAGCGATCGCGCGTTATCCGGCGGGGCGGCAGCGTTCGGCAGTGATGGCGCTGCTCGACTATGCCCAGCGCCAGGTGGGTGAGGAAACCCAGACCCAGGGCTGGCTGCCGATCCCGGTGATGGAATATGTCGCGGCGTACCTCGACATGCCGATCATCCGCGTGGTCGAGGTGGCCAGCTTCTACACCATGTACAACCTGGTCCCGGTCGGCCGGTTCCACGTGCAGGTCTGCGGCACCACCCCGTGCATGCTGCGTGGCAGCGATGATATCCTGGCCGCCTGCAAGAAGCGCGGTATGGCCAAGGGCCACACCAGCGACGATGGCCTGTGGACGCTGACCGAGGTCGAATGCATGGGCAACTGCGCATCAGCCCCGATGGTCCAGATCAACGACGACAATTTCGAAGACCTGACCGCCGACCGGCTTGACGCGGTGCTCGATGCGCTGGCTGCGGGCAAGAGCCCAAAGGCCGGAACGCAGGAACCGGGTCGCCACACGGTTGAGCCTTCGGGCGGGCCAACCACGCTCAAGCAGATGGTCAAGGCCAACCACGATTACCGGGGGGATTGGTGATGGCAAAGGCAATGAAGTCTGGCCTGCCGATTGTCGGGATTGTCTTCCTGCTGCTCGCAGTCATGAAGTTCATCAATGGCGGAAACTGGGTGGTTTGGGCTATCCTTGGATGCCTCATGGGCGGTCTCGGAATCTTCGGATCGAACCGATCGGAAGGGGACAAGTCGTGAGCCTCGCTGACAAGGACCGCATTTTCACCAACCTCTACGGCTACCAGCCGTGGAACCTGAAGGCCGCGCAGGCGCGTGGGGATTGGGACAATACCAAGGCGATCCTCGCCAAGGGCCGCGACGCGATCGTCGAGGAAATCAAGGCGAGCGGCCTGCGCGGGCGCGGCGGGGCAGGGTTCCCGACCGGGCTCAAGTGGTCGTTCATGCCCAAGGAGCCGAACCCCAACCGGCCCAGCTTCCTGGTCATCAACGCCGACGAGTCCGAACCGGGATCGTGCAAGGACCGCGAAATCATTCGCCACGATCCGCACAAGCTGATCGAAGGCGCGCTGGTCGCCGGTTTCGCAATGGGTGCGCGCGCCGCCTACATCTACATTCGCGGCGAATACATCCGCGAGGCAGAGACGCTGTTCGCCGCCGTGCAGGAAGCCTATGACGCAGGTCTGATCGGCAAGAACGCGGCCAAGAGCGGCTATGACTTCGACGTCTTCGTCCACCGCGGCGCGGGCGCCTACATCTGCGGCGAAGAAACCGCGATGATCGAAAGCATCGAGGGCAAGAAGGGGCAACCCCGCCTGAAGCCGCCGTTCCCGGCCGGGGCAGGGCTCTATGGCTGCCCGACCACGGTCAACAACGTCGAATCGATTGCCGTTGCCCCCACGATCATGCGCCGCGGCGCAAGCTGGTTCAGCAGCTTCGGGCGGGACAACAACAAGGGCACCAAGCTGTTCCAGATCTCCGGGCACGTCGAAAAGCCCTGCGTGGTCGAAGAAAGCATGTCGATCCCGTTCAGCGAGCTGATCGAGAAGCACTGCGGCGGGATCCGCGGCGGGTGGGACAACCTGCTGGCGGTGATCCCGGGCGGCAGCTCGGTCCCGCTGGTCCCGGCGGCGCAGATCAAAGACGCGCCGATGGACTTCGACGGCCTGCGCGAGGTCGGCTCGGGTCTTGGCACCGCTGCGGTGATCGTGATGGACAAGTCCACCGACATCGTCCGCGCGATCAGCCGTCTGTCCTACTTCTACAAGCACGAAAGCTGCGGCCAGTGCACCCCCTGCCGCGAAGGCACCGGGTGGATGTGGCGGGTGATGGAACGCCTGCGCACCGGCGATGCCGATGTCGAGGAAATCGACATGCTGTGGAACGTCACCAAGCAGGTCGAAGGCCACACCATCTGCGCGCTGGGCGATGCTGCCGCCTGGCCGATCCAGGGCCTGATCCGCCACTTCCGGCCCGAGCTGGAAAAGCGGATCGCCGAAAACGTGCGGGAGGCCGCTGAGTAATGCCTAAAGTTACCGTAGACGGCGTTGAAATCGAGGTCCCGCAGGGCGCTACTGTCCTGCAGGCGTGCGAGCTAGCCGGCAAGGAAATCCCCCGCTTCTGCTATCATGAGCGGCTCAGCATCGCCGGCAACTGCCGGATGTGCCTGGTCGAGGTGAAGCCCGGACCGCCCAAGCCGCAGGCGAGCTGCGCGCTGCCGACCAGCGAAGGCCAGGAAATCCGCACCGACAGCGAAATGGTCAAGAAGGCGCGCGAAGGGGTGATGGAGTTCCTGCTCATCAACCACCCGCTCGATTGTCCGATCTGCGACCAGGGCGGTGAGTGCGACCTGCAGGACCAGGCGGTGGCCTATGGCCGCGGCCACTCGCGCTTCCACGAGGCGAAGCGCGCGGTCACCGAAAAGTACATGGGCCCGCTGATCAACACGGTGATGACCCGCTGCATCCAGTGCACCCGCTGCGTGCGCTTCAGCGAGGAGATTGCCGGGGTCGATGAAATCGGCGCGCTCTATCGTGGTGAGAACATGCAGATCACCACCTATCTCGAACGCGCGGCAACGCACGAGATGAGCGCCAACGTAATCGACCTGTGCCCGGTCGGCGCGCTGACTTCGCGGCCCTATGCCTTTGAAGCCCGCCCGTGGGAGCTGAAGAAGACCCTGTCGATCGACGTTTCCGACGCCTGCGGCGCCAACATCCGCCTCGATGCCCGCGGGCGCGAGGTGCTGCGGATCCTGCCGCGCGTCAACGATGACGTGAACGAGGAATGGATTTCGGACAAGGCCCGGTTCCAGGTCGATGGCCTCACCCGCCGCCGGCTCGACAAGCCCTGGCTGCGCCGCGATGGCAAGCTGGTCGCCGCGACCTGGGCCGAGGCCTTTGAGGCCGTGAGCAAGATCAACCCGGGCAAGTCGGTGGCAGTGGTCGCCGGTGATCTGGTCGATTGCGAAACAATGTTTGCCGCCAAGGCGCTGGCCGGGGCGCTCGGCTCCAGCCTGCTGGAAGGTCGCCAGACCGGGCTCGACTACGATTGCTCGAGCCTTGCCGCGGTGAATTTCAATTCGGGCCTGGCCGGGATCGAGGACGCCGATGCGATCCTGATCGTCGGCAGCCAGGTCCGCTGGGAAGCGCCGCTGGTCCAGACCCGCCTGCGCAAGGCGGTGAAGTGCGGCGCAAAGGTCTTCGTGGTCGGCCCCGAATGGGAGGCGACCTATCCGGCAAGCTTCCTTGGCACCGATCTGGCCGTGCTCGACAAGCTGCCCAAGGACGCCGAAGCGGCGTTCAAGGCTGCGCAGCGGCCCGCACTGATCCTGGGCGGGGCCGGGCTGGGCAAGGGCGCGCTCGATGCCTGCCTCGCGCTCGCTGCCAAGTACAAGCTAGTGCGTGACGGTTGGAACGGCTTCAACGTGCTGCACATGGCAGCTGCCCGCATGGGCGGGCTGATGCTTGGCTATGCGCAGAAGGGCGGCATCGCCGATCTGGTCAAGGCCAAGCCCAAGATGCTGATCTCGCTGGGCGCGGACGAGGTGGACTACACCAGGTTCGCCGACAGCATGATCGTTTATATCGGCCACCATGGCGACAAGGGCGCCCATGCCGCCGACGTGATCCTGCCGGCTGCCGCCTTCAGCGAAAAGCCCGGCACCTACGTCAACACCGAAGGCCGGGTGCAGTGGGCCGACAAGGCGGTCTTCGCGCCGGGCGATGCGCGTGAGGATTGGACGATCCTGCGTGCCATGGCCGATGCGCTGGGCGTCTCGGTGGGCTTCGACAGCTTCGAGGGCCTGCGCGCGGCCATGGCCAAGGCAGTGCCGGCACTGGGCCGCGAAGGCCTGGCTGACTATGGCGCTCTGCCGAAAGGTAAAGCGGGTGCCAAGGGCAGCATTGAAGCCTATCCGATCAAGGACTTCTACCTCACCAACCCGATCGCGCGCGCCAGCGTGACCATGCAGCGTTGCTCGGCCGAGCTGCTGCACGGCGAGACCTTCGCGGAGGCCGCGGAATGACCGAGTTCTTCCAACAATGGCTGCCCTACGAATGGTCGTGGCTGATCGCCACGGTCGCGGGCATCCTCCTTATCGCCCTCCCGCTGATGCTCAGCGTGGCGATGATCATCTACGTCGATCGCAAGGTCTGGGCGGCGATGGCGCTGCGGCGCGGGCCCAACGTGGTTGGCCCCTGGGGGCTGCTGCAAAGCTTTGCCGACGGGCTGAAGGTGTTCCTGCAGGAAACCATCGTGCCCGCGGGAGCGAGCAAGGGCTTATTCCTGCTCGCCCCGATCCTGACCTTTACCGTGGCGCTGATGGCCTGGGCGGTGATCCCGTTCAATGGCCGCGCGATCCTGGCCGATATCAACGTCGGGCTGCTCTATGTCCTCGCGATCTCGTCGCTGGGGGTTTACGGCACGATCATCGCGGGCTGGTCGTCGAATTCAAAGTATCCGTTCTTCTCGGCAATGCGCGCCAGCGCCCAGATGATCTCATACGAAGTTTCGATCGGCTTCATCCTGATCTGCGTGGTGATGTACGCCGGCACCTTCCAGATGAACGGGATCGTGCTGGACCAGCGCGAGCATATCCTGGGCCTGTTCAACGGTTATGGCTTTAACCCACTGCTGTTTCCGATGGCGGTGATGTTCCTGATCAGCGGCATGGCCGAAACCCAGCGCGCGCCGTTCGACCTGACCGAGGCCGAAAGCGAGCTCGTCGCCGGGTACCAGACCGAATATTCGAGCATGAGCTTCGCGCTTTACTGGCTGGGCGAATATGCCAACGTCCTGTTGATGTGCGCGCTCAACGCCACGTTGTTCTGGGGTGGCTGGCTGCCCCCGCTCGAATGGGCACCGCTCTACTGGATCCCGGGCTGGATCTGGCTGTTCGGCAAGATCTTCGCGTTCTTCTTCATCTTCTCGTGGGTGAAGGCAACCGTCCCGCGGTACCGCTATGACCAGCTGATGCGGCTGGGCTGGAAGGTGTTTTTGCCGGTGAGCCTGCTGTTTGTCTGCGTGGTGAGCGGTTGGCTGATGTGGAGGCAGGGGGCGTGAGCACTTTATTTCTAGCTGCATCAGCAGTCTTGGGCCTGACCGGTTCATACGACTGTGAGATTGCCAATATCGCCGCAATTTCGGTTGACGGGGAAAAGGCCAGCGCGTCGAAAATCGGCGGAATGCCGAAAGAAGCTCTGCGTTTTCGTTTGGAGCTAAAGGGTGACAAGGCTTCGATCGATTGGAAAGAAAGTCCATTCCAGATTGACGGCAAAAACATGGCGCTTCTGCCTACGGGCCCCGAATCGGGCATGATCCTTGCGGTCTCTGGTGGCCCATGCATGTTCACCGAAGCGGCGTGCGCCACGATGATCAATTTCGCCAAGAGCACCGATGGCTCGCTGCGCCTTTTGCTGGTCCCCAGTGCAGTTTCAACGGATGATGCCAGCAAAGAACGCGCACCCTTCCTCGTTTCAATGCAAGCGCAATGCCTTGCCAGGAAAGCGTCATGACCGCCGCCCAACTCATCAAATCGTTCACCCTGTGGGAGTTCGTGAAAGCGCACCTCCTGACCTTGAAGTACTTCTTCAAGCCCAAGGCGACGATCAACTATCCGTTCGAGAAGAACCCGCTGTCGCCCCGCTTCCGCGGTGAGCATGCGCTGCGCCGGTACGCCAATGGCGAAGAACGCTGCATTGCCTGCAAGCTGTGCGAGGCAGTTTGCCCGGCGCAGGCGATCACGATCGAGGCCGAACCGCGCGATGATGGTTCGCGCCGGACCACGCGCTATGACATCGACATGACCAAATGCATCTTCTGCGGCTTTTGCCAGGAAGCCTGCCCGGTCGATGCCATCGTTGAAGGGCCGAACTTCGAATACGCGACCGAAACGCGCGAAGAGCTGCTTTACGACAAGGCCAAACTGCTGGCGAACGGGGACAAGTGGGAGCGGGCGATTGCCGCGAACCTTGAAGCCGATGCGCCGTATCGATAGGGGCGCGGCGCAATGATCACGGTCCTTTCCTTCTACCTGTTCGCCGTCCTAACCATCCTGTCGGGCGCGATGGTTATCATGGCCCGCAACCCGGTCCATTCGGTGCTGTGGCTGATCATGTCGTTCTTCAACGCCGCCGGGCTGATGGTGCTGCTGGGCGCCGAATTCATCGCGATGCTGCTGGTGATTGTTTACGTCGGCGCGGTCGCGGTGCTGTTCCTGTTCGTAGTGATGATGCTCAACATCGATTTCTCCGAACTGCGCGCGGGGTTCATCAAGAACTTCCCGCTGGGGCTTCTCTTGGCAGCGGTGCTGCTGGCTGAAGTGCTGATCGGACTGGGCGCGGTGGGCCAGGGCGGGATCGCGCTGGGCACGCCTGATGGCAGCGCGGCGGTGCCTGCCGACATGAGCAACATCAAGGCGATCGGGCACCTGCTTTACGGCAAGTACCTGTTCCTGTTCGAAGCAGCGGGGATCCTGCTGCTGGTCGCCATGGTCGGCGCGATCGTGCTGACCCACCGTAAGCGCGGCGGGGTGCGCGGACAGATCGTCAGCCGCCAGAACGCCCGCCGCCCGGACGAGGCGACGGTCAACATGAAGCCGGAAGTGGGCAAGGGGGTTCAGCTGTGACTATCGGCATCGAACACTACGTCGTGGTCAGCTCGATCCTGTTCGTGCTGGGCGTGCTGGGGATCTTCCTCAACCGCAAGAACGTGATCGTCATCCTGATGGCGATCGAACTGATCCTGCTGGCGGTGAACATCAACCTGGTGGCTTTCAGCGCCTTTCTGCATGACCTGACCGGTCAGGTCTTCGCGATGTTCGTGCTGACTGTGGCTGCAGGCGAAGCCGCAATCGGCCTGGCCATCCTGGTGCTCTATTTCCGTGACCGCGGGACCATCGCGGTTGACGATGTCAGCCACATGAAGGGGTAAGAATCAGTGGATCCGATCCTCTTCATCGTTTTCCTGCCGCTGCTGGCCGCGATCATTGGCGGCCTTGGCAACCGCATGCTGGGCAACACCGTGGTCAAATCGCTGACCACCGGCGCGCTGTTCATTGCCTGTGCGCTCAGCTGGAAGATCTTCCTTGGCTTCCTGATGCATGGCGCCGAACCGCAGGTCGTGCCGGTGCTGCAATGGGTGCAGTCGGGCAGCTTGTCATTCGACTGGGCCTTCCGGGTTGATACTCTGACCGCCGTGATGCTGGTGGTGGTGACCACGGTCTCGGCTCTGGTCCACCTCTATTCGTGGGGCTACATGGCCGAAGACCCGGATCAGCCGCGGTTCTTTGCCTATCTCAGCCTGTTCACCTTCGCCATGCTGATGCTGGTGACGGCCGATAACCTGGTCCAGATGTTCTTTGGCTGGGAAGGGGTGGGGCTCGCCTCGTACCTGCTGATCGGCTTCTGGTTCCGCAAGCCTTCGGCCAGCGCTGCCGCGATCAAGGCCTTTGTGGTCAACCGCGTGGGCGACCTTGGCTTCATGCTGGGGATCTTCGGTACCTTCCTGGTGTTCAACACCGTGTCGATCCCGGAAATCCTGGTGCGCGCACCGGCCATGGCCGGATCGACGATCCACTTCCTGGGCACGCAGTGGGATACGATGACGATCCTGTGCATCCTGCTGTTCATCGGCGCGATGGGCAAGTCGGCGCAGCTGGGGCTGCACACCTGGCTGCCTGATGCGATGGAAGGCCCGACCCCGGTTTCGGCGCTGATCCACGCCGCGACCATGGTGACCGCGGGCGTGTTCATGGTCTGCCGGCTTTCGCCGATGTTCCAGACCAGCCCGGTGGCGATGGACGTGGTGACCTATGTCGGTGCCGCCACGCTGTTCTTCGCCGCGACGATCGGCACCACCCAGTGGGACATCAAGCGGGTGATCGCCTATTCGACCTGTTCGCAGCTGGGCTACATGTTCGTGGCTGCCGGTGTTGGCGCACCGGGCGCGGCGATGTTCCACCTGTTCACCCACGCCTTCTTCAAGGCGCTGCTGTTCCTGGGCGCGGGCAGCGTGATCCACGCGATGCACCACGAACAGGACATGCGCTATTATGGCGGCCTCAGAAAGCACATCCCGCTCACCTATTGGGCGATGATGATGGGCACGCTGGCGATTACGGGGGTCGGCATTGTCGATGTGGCCGGGTTTGCCGGGTTCTATTCGAAGGATTCGATCCTTGAGGCTGCCTATGCCTCGGCCAGCCAGTCGGGCCGATTCGGGTTCTGGATGGGGATCACTGCCGCTTTGCTGACCAGCTTCTATTCCTGGCGCCTGGTCTTCCTGACCTTCTTCGGCAAGCCGCGCTGGGCGCAGTCAGAGCATATCCAGCACGCGGTGCATGACGATCACCACGGGCACGATCACGCCCACGCCCATGGTCATGGCCATGACGATGGGACCGCCGGCTATCACCCGCATGAAAGTCCGCTCAACATGCTGATCCCGCTGGGTGTGCTCAGCCTGGGCGCGGTCTTTGCCGGAATGATCTTCAGCCACGCCTTCATCAGCGATGGCGCGGGCGAATTCTGGCGCGGTTCGATTGCCTTTGGCGAACACCTGATCCACGAAATGCACGCGGTGCCTGGCTGGGTGAAGTGGGCGCCGTTCGGGGTGATGATTACCGGCCTGGCCGTGGCAATCTATGGCTATGTGCTCAACCCGGGCTTCCCGGCGCGCTTTGCCGCCGCGATCAAGCCGCTCTACACCTTCGTTTACAACAAGTGGTTCTTCGACGAGCTTTACGACCGGATCTTCGTGCGTCCCGCCTTCTGGCTGGGGGATAAGTTCTGGAAGCTGGGCGATATCGGCCTGATCGACCGCTTTGGCCCCAACGGTTCGGCCTGGGTGGTTGCCCAGGGCAGCCGGTTCGCGAGCAAGTTGCAGACGGGCTTCCTCTATTCCTACGCGCTGGTCATGCTTGTCGGCCTGACCGCTGCGATCACCTGGGTACTGGTGCACTGATATGGCGGGCTTTCCCATCCTTTCGCTGATGCTCGCGGTGCCGCTGGTGGCCGCTTTCATCTGTCTTGTGGTCGATGCGAAGACCGCCCGCACCGTCGCGCTGGCGGCCACGTTGGCCGATCTGGCGCTGGGCGTTGTGCTGTGGTGCCAGTTCGACATCGGCGGGGCGCAGTGGCAGTTCCAGGAAAGCAAGCCGCTGTTCGCCGGCTTTTCGTGGAAGCTGGGGATCGACGGGATCGCGCTGCTGCTGATCGAACTGTCGGTGTTCCTGATGCCGATCTGTATCCTGGCCAGCCAGTCGATCGAAAAGCGCGTCGGCGAATACATGGCCGCCTTCCTGATCATGGAAGCGCTGATGATCGGCGTGTTCGCGGCGCAGGACCTGTTCCTGTTCTACATCTTCTTCGAAGCCGGCCTGATCCCGATGTACCTGATCATCGGCGTCTGGGGCGGGGTTGACCGGATCTACGCCAGCTACAAGTTCTTCCTCTACACCCTGCTTGGCTCGGTGCTGATGCTGATCGCGATGATCTGGATGGCGAACGATGCCGGGACAACCGATATCCCGACGCTGATGGCCTATGACTTCCCGGTCGATGCGCAGAAGTGGCTATGGCTGGCCTTCTTCGCCAGCTTCGCGGTGAAGATGCCGATGTGGCCGGTCCACACCTGGCTGCCCGATGCGCACGTCCAGGCGCCCACCGCCGGTTCGGTGATCCTGGCCGGCGTGCTGCTCAAGATGGGCGGCTATGGCTTCATCCGCTTCTCGCTGCCGATGTTCCCGCAGGCCAGTGCCGACTTTGCCTGGCTGATCTATTGGCTTTCGATGATCGCTGTGGTGGTGACATCGCTGATCGCGCTGGTCCAGCACGACATGAAAAAGCTGATCGCCTATTCCTCGGTCGCGCACATGGCGATCGTCACGGTCGGGCTGTTCGCCTTCAACACCCAGGGTCTTGAAGGAACGATGCTGGTCATGCTCAGCCACGGTCTGGTCGCGGGCGCGCTGTTCCTGTGTGTCGGCGTGATCTATGACCGCCTGCACACACGCGAGATCGATCGCTACGGCGGCCTCTCGATCAACATGCCCAAATATGCGCTGTTCTTCATGCTGTTCACCATGGCCTCGGTCGGTCTGCCGGCCACCAGCGGCTTCGTGGGTGAGTTCCTGAGCCTGGCGGGTATTTATCAGCAATCGAGCCTGGTCGCCTTCGTGGCGGGTACAGGCGTGATCCTGGGGGCGGGCTACATGCTCTACCTTTACCGCCGGATCTGCTTTGGCGATCAGAAGAACGCCGATGCCGCAGCGATGCCGGACCTGAACCTGCGTGAATGGGCCATGCTGGCCCCGATCGCGGCCGCCGTGCTGTGGATGGGGGTCTATCCCGAGAGCTTCCTGGCGCCGATGCGCGCTGATATCCAGGCGCTTGAAGCGCGCCTGGCCAGCGCCAAGCCGGCCGGTGACGCGCAGCTGACCGCTGGCCAACCCGCTATGAAAACCGAAGCGCATTCAGAGGGAGCGCACTGATGGACTGGGCACAGTCGCTGCGCATCGCTGCGCCTGAAGAACTGCTGAGCGTTGCCGGCATCATCCTGCTGGTGGCCTCGGCCTGGGGCCAGACCCGCCGCGATGCGCGTGCGGTGACCTGGCTGTCGGTGCTGACCCTGGCGGTCGCCGCGATCATGACCGCTCCGGCCTTGTGGAGCGGAGTCAGCGGGGCCGATGCGCTGGCGTTCAGCGGGCTGTTCAGCGGGGATGCCTTCGCCGCCTTTGCCAAGCTGCTGATCTATGCGGCAGCCGGTGCCTCACTACTGGTCGCGCCCGCCTTCTTTGAAAAACAGAATGCCTATCGCCCGGAATATCCGGTGCTGGTGCTGTTCGCGGTGCTGGGCATGAGCATGATGGTTTCGGCCACCAATCTCCTGACGCTCTATGTCGGGCTCGAGCTGAACTCGCTCGCCGCCTATGTGCTGGCTGCCTTCCACAAGCCTGACCAGCGCTCTGCCGAAGCCGGGCTCAAGTACTTCGTGCTAGGCGCGCTCGCCAGCGGGATCCTGCTGTTCGGGATGAGCCTGACCTACGGCTTCACCGGGACTATCAACTTCGCCGGGATTGCCACCGCGTTGGCTGGCGGAGCGATTTCGAAAGGCGCGCTGTTCGGTCTGACCTTCGTGTTGGCGGGCCTGGCCTTCAAGATCAGTGCGGTGCCGTTCCACATGTGGACGCCCGACGTTTATGAAGGCGCTCCCACACCGGTCACCACACTGTTCGCCTCGGCTCCCAAGGTCGCTGCGCTGGCCTTGACCATGCGGGTCACGCTCGAAGCTTTCGGGCCGCAGGCCGCAGCCTGGCAGCAGATCGTGGTGTTCGCTGCGCTCGCCTCGATCGTGATTGGCGCGCTGGGGGCAATCGGGCAGGGCAATATCAAGCGACTGCTGGCCTATTCCTCGATCAATAACGTCGGTTTTGTGCTGATCGGCCTGGCTGCGGGAACGCCGCAAGGCGCCAGCGCGATGCTGTTCTACCTTACGGTCTATGTTGCGATGACGATCGGCGGCTTTGTCGCGGTGCTGATGCTCAAGGATGCCGAGGGTAACCAGATCGAATCGATCGCGGACATGGCCGGGCTTTCACGCACGCGTCCGCTGTTGGCTGCGGGGCTGGCCGTTATCATGTTCAGCCTTGCCGGGATCCCGCCGATGCTGGGCTTCTGGGGCAAGTTCATGGTGTTCCAGGCTGCGGTTCAGGCCGGCATGATCACCCTCGCCGCCCTGGGTATTGCCGCCAGCGTGATCGGCGCCTTCTATTACCTCAAGGTCGTCAAGGTGATGTATTTTGACGAGCCGGCAGGCAAGGCCACCGGGCGCAGCGACATGCTCCACGAATGGCTTCTGGCCACCTGCACGCTGTTCATCTCGCCGCTGGGTTACCTGATCACCAAGTGCCTGACTGCACTGACCGTGGTGGCGGCGGGCGTGTTGTTCCCCGGCGCTTGATCCAAACTGTTCCCGAAACCAGGTCGACCAATGCCGACTTGTCGGCGCGGATTGCTGCGGGCGAGCGTCTGGCAGAGGATGACTGGCTGGTCGCCGATCGCCAGACCGCCGGACGCGGTCGGCAGGGCCGTGCCTGGTTCGATGGCGCGGGCAATTTCATGGGCTCCACGGTGGTCTGGCCAGGGCGGGGTGATCCTTCGCCAGGTACGCTGGCGCTGGTAGCGGGCCTGGCCGTGCAGGAAGTGGTTGCGCCGCTCATCCCGCCGCCTGCCATGGCTCTGCTCAAATGGCCCAACGACCTGCTGGTTGGCAGTGCCAAGCTTTGCGGAATCCTGCTGGAACGGGTTGGCGAAGCAGTGATCGTCGGGATTGGGGTAAACCTCGCGCAGGCTCCACAAGTGGAGGGCCGCGAAACGCTGGCACTATCCGCCTTCGGGCCGACGCCCGATCGCGACCTGTTCGCCAGCAGCCTGGCGCGCCAGTTCAGCGAGGAACTGCACCGCTGGCGCAGCTTTGGCCTGGACCCGCTGCTGCGCCGCTGGCAAGCCGCCGCGCACCCACCCGGCACGCCGCTGGCGGTGGGAGAGCCAGGCGAAGAACCACTTCAAGGCACTTTCGCCGGGCTGGCGAGCGATGGAGCCTTGCAACTGCGGCTTGCAGACGGCACGACGCGGACGATTCACGCGGGCGAGGTCCGCCTGGGATAGGGAGACCGCCATGTTGCTGGCGATCGACAACGGCAATACCAATGTGAAATTCGCGCTGGTCGACGAAGCGGGCACGATTGTGCAGCGCTGGCGGCTTGCGACCGATATCAAGCGCACCGCCGATGAATACGCGGTCTGGCTGGATCAGCTGCTGCGGATGGAAGGGCATTCGCGTTCTGATGTCCACGCGGTCGTGATCGCCTCGGTGGTGCCGCGCGCGCTGCACAACCTGCAGGAACTGGCGCAGAAATACTTTGGCACCGAAGCGCTGATTGGCGGCCGGGCGCCGGTTGAATGGGGCATTGCACTCAAGGTGGATGAGCCGCGTGCGCTGGGGGCGGATCGCGCAGTCAACGCGATCGCGGCGCAGGCGCTGGAAGCGGGCGACAAGATCGTCATCAGCTTCGGCACCGCGACCACCTTCGACTATATTGGCGCCGACGGGGCCTATCTGGGCGGCTCGATTGCGACCGGGGTCAGCCTGTCGCTCGACGCGCTCTACAATGCCGCGGCGATGCTGCCGCGGATCGCCATTGAGCCGCCCCCGGGGAAAAGCGTGATCGGGCGCGATACGGTCGGACAGATGCAGATCGGGATCTACTGGGGCTATGTCAGCATGATCGAAGGCATGCTGGCGCGAATGAAGGCCGAGATTGGCCGTCCGGTAAAGGTGATCGCCACCGGCGGACTTGCCCCACTGTTCCAGGCCCATACCGAACTGTTCGACCGGGTCGAACCTGACCTGACCCTGCGCGGGATTGCGCTGCTTTATGCCAACCGGGGTGACAGCGCGTGAAGCCCGGAAAGGAACTGCTGTTCTGCGCACTCGGCGGGTCGGGTGAGATTGGCATGAACGTCAATCTCTATGGCTGCGAGGGCAAGTGGCTGATGGTCGATCTGGGCATGACCTTCGGCGCCAACGAATACCCCGGGACCGAGCTGGTTTTTGCCGACCTCGAATTCATCGAGGAACGCCGCAAGGACCTGTTGGGTGTGGTGCTGACCCACGCCCATGAAGATCATATCGGTGCGGTGCCCTATTTCGCGCAGGAACTGGGCGTGCCGCTTTATGCCACACCGTTCACCGCCAAGCTGGTCAACGAAAAGCTCGAAGAAGCAGGCATTGCCGGCCAGATCGAACTCAACGTGATCGATCATCTCGACCGGTTCGACCTGGGGCCGTTCGGGATCCGCTATGTCCCGCTGGCGCACTCGATCGCCGAAGGCAACGCATTGTTGATCGACACGCCGCAGGGACGGATCTTCCACACCGGCGATTGGAAGCTGGATGATGAGCCTCTGATCGGCACGCCGGCAACCCAGGCCGAACTGACCGCGATTGGCGATCAGGGCGTTTTGGCGCTCGTCTGCGATTCGACCAACGTGTTCAATCCCAAGGCGTCCGGTTCCGAAGGCGTGGTTCGCACTGCGCTGCTTGAGGAAGTGAAGCGGCATCATGGCAAGCGGGTGCTGGTCACCACCTTCGCCTCCAACGTCGCGCGCCTGCATACGCTGGGTGAGGTGGCTCGTGCCACCAATCGCCGCCTCTGCGTGGCCGGGCGCTCGCTCGACCGGATCATCCGCACCGGGCAGGCATGCGGCTATCTGCGTGATCTGCCCGAGCGGGTCGATTTCGATACGGCCATGTCCTTGCCGCGCGGCGAAGTGTTGATTGTCGCGACAGGCGGGCAGGGTGAACCCCGTGCTGCACTGTCCCGGATTGCCGAAGATACCCATCCGATCGCATTGGAGGCTGGCGATGTGGTCCTGTTTTCCAGCCGCCAGATCCCGGGCAACGAGATATCGATTGGCCGGATCCAGAACCGCCTGGCCGCTCGGGACGTCACGATCGTGACCGACCGGCAGAGCGAGATACACGTGTCCGGCCACCCTGGTCGTCCCGAACTGGAAGCGCTTTACAGTTGGCTAAGGCCGCAGATCCTGATGCCGGTCCATGGTGAGGTGCGGCACATGAAAGAACAGGCGCGCCTGGGCAAGGCCTGCGGCATCGCCAAGACAGTGGTGCAGGAAAACGGCGATCTGGTGCGCCTGGCCCCCGGCAAGCCGGGCAAGTTCGACGAAGTTCGGGCCGGGCGCCTGCTGCTCGATGGCGATATTATCACTCCCGCCGATGGCGAGGCGATGGTGATGCGCCGCCGCTTGGCGCACAACGGTCTGGTGATCGTGGTGCTGGACGGCAAGGGCCGGGTTCATGTCGAAAGCATTGGCCTGCCGCTTGATGAGGACCACGACGAATTTGTTGTGGAAGCCGCGCAGGATGTGTCCGTCGCCTTGTCGAAGCTGAAGGGCGGTCAGCGGCATGACCGCGACGTGATCGTCGAGGCAGCGCGGCTCGCGGCGCGGCGTGCGGCCCAGCGCTGGTCAGGCAAGAAGCCGCAAGTCCGTGTGATCCTGCCGGAGCATTGAGATGAAATGGACCTCGATCCTGGCGATCATGCTGTTGTTCTGGGTGATGAGCGCCTTCCTGGTCATGCCGTTCGGAATTCGCACCCACGACGATGATGAGGCAGAAATGATCCCCGGCCAGGTCAGCAGCGCGCCGGTCAACTTCGATGCCAAGCGCATCGCGATCAGGGCAACGATACTCTCGGTTGTGCTGTTCGGCCTCTACTACGCCAACTACGTCAACGACTGGCTGACGATGGACGACATCGACATCACCAATTATTTCTGACGCTTCAGTTGCGCAGCCGTTCGATCGACTGCGCCAGCGCGACATAGAGCTTGCCCATATCCGATGACAGCAGAGTCACGCCTAGTGCGTGGCCATCGCGGGTCGATAGCAACTGGCGCAGCATCGCCTCGAAATCGTGGATGTACCGGCTGACATGATCGCGGAACTCGCGGTCATTCTCATAGATCTGGGCCACCGCCTTGGCTTCGGGCGTTTCGAGCAGCTTGACTGCGCGGCGGGTGAAGATCCCGCGATCACCCTTCAGGTAGGCAGCCCAGGCTGTGTCGGTGACATCGGTGTCGAGCGCCCGGGCGATGTCGATCGCATTCGAATTGAGCCCTTCGGTGATCAGGGCGACGCGGCGGGCAAAGTCGTTGTCGACCTGCTCTTCGGCGCGGCTGCGGGCATGGGCGATCCGTTGTTCCAGCGCGCCGGCCAGTTCGTTGACCTTGGCCAGTTGGTCACGCAGTGCAATTGCGGCTTCGCGGCCCGATCCAGCGGCGCGTGCAGTCGCAGATTCGAGTTGCCCGGCAACTTCGGCGGTGCGCTCACGCATGGCCTTGTCGATCGCGGCGGCGCTTTCGGCACCGATCCGGTTGGCAAGACCTGCAATCGAGCTTGCGCTCATCGTTTCGATCCCGCCAATTGCCTCGTGTGCGGACTGATTGAGTTCGGCAATCGCCTTGCCCAGTTCACCCTGGGCCTGCTCGGCCAGCGCCAGGCTTTCCGCACGGACGCTTTCCAGCGCCGCCTTGAGCGCAGCAATATTTGCCTCCTGGCGGGCGCCTTCCTCGTTGATCTGGCTGTGCAGGCTGGCAACCTGATCGAGCGCCTCGGTAAGCGAACCGCTGCTTTCCTTGGCATGCCCGGCGAGCACTTCGCCCTTTCGGGCCGCCTCCTCGGCAACATCACGTAGCTTTGTAACCCGTGCTTCAACTTCGGCCAGGCGCGCCTCGCCGACACTCATCGCGTGCGGCAATTCGTTCGAAGTGTGCTGGACCGAGGCCTGGATCAGTTCGAGCAGGCGAACCGAATTGTCGGTCAGCACTTCAACTGCCTTGTCCGTACCGGCCAGCGCATCGCGGCTTGACGCCAGCTTGGCTGACAGGTTCTCGATACTCTGGGCCAGACGGGTTTCCACCTGGCCGCTCTGTTCACCGATTCCGACCATCGTTTCGGCCAGTTCGGACAATCGGGTGCTGAGCTGCTCGCTGCGTTCAGCCATGGCACTGGCATGGTTGTCCTGAATTTCGCGGTGGCGACCAGCGGCCTCATCCAGTGCCGCCATCTGCGTACCGACCTGCTCAATGAAACGCGCATGGCGTGTATCGAATTCGGCGTTGCGACGCTCAAGCTCGGCCGCGAACAACTGATCGCGTTCGCTGATCCGGGCATCGACCTGCTCGGCTTCACGCTCAAGTTCGGCAAGGCGCTTGCGGGCGGATTCCATGGCCTTCTGGTCAATTTCGCCGACCTGGGTAATCGCCGTGCGCAGATCGGTTTCGAGCCCGGCAATCGCATTCTTCCAGATCTCGAGCGCATCAACTTCGCCATCGCGCAGTGCGCGGATCAAGGCAGCGCTTTCATCGCGCACCGCAGAGAGCCGCGCGCGTAGCGAGGTCAGGCTTTCCGCCTCATGCTCGTCAAGTTGGCTGCGGGTTCCTTCCAGTTCGTCCGACAATGCCGTGGCACGGGTGCGGATCGCCGCGAGTGCCTCAACCTCCTGGGCATCGAGCTGCGCGCGGAATTCCGCCCCTTGCTCACCCAGCGCGGCGAAACGCGCTTCGGCGATCTCTTTCAGCTTGTCGGCTTGCAGGGTAAATTCGCCGACGGTCTCTTCAACCAGGCTGCGCAGGCTGGTGACCTGGCGTTCGCTGGCCTGGCCAAACTGGTTGAGTTTGTTGAACCCGGCAACCAGGTCCTCGACCTGCGAATGGGCGGTGCGTCCGGCTGCGGCTATGTTGTTGGTTACATCCTTGGCCGAGCTGGCAATTACCGGCAGCTGCCCGCGCAGCTTCTCCATGTTTTCGAGTGCCGCAGTGCTGACATCGCCGATCGCATCGATCCTTGATCCGTTATCCTGGATCAGCCCGGCCAGCTTGTCGGCGTGCTGGCTGAGCCGTTCGGTCGCAACCCGGCCCAGCGCATCGATATCGCGCGACTGGGCCGAAATGAATTCACGCGCCAGGCTGAGTTCGCGGTTGACCGTGGTCAGTCGCTCTTCAAGCCGTGCGGATTCGTCACCCAGCAACCGTGCCGTTTCACCAAAACGCAGCGCTTCGCGCCGACTGTTGCGCATCGCAACCAGCCAGGCGACCGCCACCAACAGCACCGGAGCCGACCAATCACGCACCCACGTGGTCCATTGCTGAAGCGTTCCGCCGGTCTGCATTTCCGCCAGGTTGGCCATGGCAAAAAGCGTCGTCCAGCCGCCAATTGCCAGCACCGCAAAGGTTCCCGCGATGATCGCCAGCCATGGCCGGCGCGGGGCCGGGGCGGGTTCTTCCCACCAGTCGTCTGCGGATGCTTCGGCTTCCGCTGCGGTTTCGATCTCGGTTGTTGACGCAATTTCAACACCTTGCGGTGTATCGGCATCAACGGCGACAATTCGGGTACCCCTGGTCATAAGGATCTGTTTACCATGATTGGGCTGTGGATAAACCCCGGTTTAACCTGTTGATGGCATGGGAGTGAAATGGCCTACGAAGCTGGAGCCCTTGATGCCACCCTGGCCGCCGCAGCCGGCGAGGATAGCGCGCTGTTTATCGAGCTGCGCCAGGCCTTTGCCGAAAGCGTTGCGCGGCAAGTGGATTTGCTTGGCCGGTCGCGCTGCGATGCCAACTGGCAGATGGCGGCTTTGCGGCTCAAGGGTCTGGCGGCCAGCTTTCACGCCGAACCGCTGATCGAACTGGCCGAGGAAGCGCTCGATGGCGCGCCGGGCGATCCCTGCGTGCTGCGCAAGATCAAGGCTTTTCTGGACGACTTTTCAGCCGTTTGAACCATAGCCGTTGGTTGTCAGCCGACTTCGGCTTGGCACCACGGCCTGACCAACCTAAATAGCCTCTCCCTATCCCGAATGCGCGGAGAGAAACGCTGCGGGTCGCCGTACTGTCCATGCTTGAACCTGCCGCTGATGGCGAGCACGGCGCACGCGCGTTTCTGCGGATCGGCGGGCTGACAGTCGCGCGCCAGCAACTGGCGCTGGCGCTTTCGTTGCAGTGCGAGCGAATTGTCTGCATCGCCCCGGCGCTATCCAACCCGATCGTCGAACTGCAGCACCTTGCCGAACGTGGCGGTGCCCAGTTCCATGTTATTCCCGGCGGACGGCCTTTGGTCGGCCTGGTTACCGCAACCGATGAAGTCATCGTGCTGGCCGATGGCCTGTTTGCTTCAACCGCTGAGGCTTGCGATCTCTTGTCAGATGGCCAGCTGGTGCTGGTGCAGCCGATCGAGCAAGGGCTGGCCGCAGGATTTGAGCGGATCGACCTCAACCATGCCTCGGCAGGTGCCATGCGGCTTCCCGGGCGCCTGGTTGAACGTCTGGCTGACCTTCCGGCTGATTGCGATACGGTTTCCTCGCTGCAGCGAATCGCGCTGCAGGCGGGCGTCCGCCAGCGTGCGATCCCGGCTCCGGGGCAGGATGGCCTGTTCTGGGCCCTGGTCCGCAGTGATACCGAAGCACACGCGATCGAACCAATGTGGATCCGCCAACGGACCCGCGATACCCAACAGCTTGGCCCCTCGCGCGCGATAGCTTTGCTGGCTGTGCGTGGGCTAGGCCCCGCATTGCTGCACGCTGGCAGCGGCGCCAACGCGATACTGGTTGCGGCTTTGGTCTCTGTCCTGCTGGCAGTGAGTGCCGGGTGGTTTGGCTGGGTCGCCATGGGATTCGGGCTTTGCGCCATTGCCTGGCTGCTGCGCGAATCCGCCGCTCTGCTGGTCAGGATCGAGCGCGATGAAAGCGGCCCCCGCAAGGGTATGGATGGGCTGGGCGCCTTCGCCTGGCTGATCGACGCGCTGCTGGTCTTGCTGCTGGCCTGGGGATCACGCGGAGATGCCATGCAGGCCTTGCCGCACCGGTTGTTCCCGCCACTCATGCTGTTCGCACTGCTTCGCATCCTTGCGGCATTGCCCACAGGACGGTGGGGTGCCTGGTTGACCGACCGGGCCTTGATGGCGGTAGTGGCTGGCAGCGCAACACTGGCCGGACTGGCGAGCGAATTTGCCCATGGCGGAGCGATCATCGCAGCTGCCGCGGCACTGGCGCTGTTGGGCGGCAAAAATCGGCTAACGCGACCTTAACCAGACAGGGCTATGGCACAGGGCATGATTGATACTTCTGCCCAGGGAATTTCGGCTGAAGCAGTGGCCGTGGTGCTGCGTGACGAATTGGCGCATGGCGATGCGTTGATCGGCACGATTGCTCCGATCCTGCGCCACTTGCTGGCCAATGACGAGCATTCGGTGTTCGGCGACGATATCATTGCCCGGGTTCGTGGCATGATGGGCCATGTTGCCGGCCAGTTGCTGGACGCCCAGGCGCGGGCCGGCGGTGAGGAGGACCTGGTCGAGCACGACCCGGCCAGGCTGCACGCGCTGGTTGATGCTCTGGTCGCTCATCCGGGCTTCCTTGCTCATGCTCATGCCCTTGCGCTGGAATGGCAGCTGACCGAACGGCTCGAAGCACGTCTGGCGCTCGATCCGGTCCTTTCGCCCTTGCTGCAGGCTCTGGTCGCGTCAAGCGATCCGGCGGTGGCCGCCAGTGCGATGGCGCTGTTGGCTTCACAGGCCCGTTTTGCCCAGGCTCAGCGCCGGATGCAGCTTCCGCTTGGCGAACTGCCTGGTGACCTGCTGCACGCCGCCGTGTTGGCCTTGCGCGGGCTTGCCAGTGCTGAAGAGGCCGAGCACGCGGCCGTTGCCGAGCGCACCATCCGCCAGAATTATGACGAAAGCCGGACCCGCCTGGGGCTGATTTCGCGACTGGTCACGGGGATGGGTGGTGGTGCTACTGCCGCGCTGTCGGTTACCCATGCCGGGGTGGGCATGTTCCTCTCGGCGCTGGCCCTTGCCTCGGGGCAGGATCGTGACATGGCCGTGCTCGCAACCAACGAGGGACAGTTGGCCCGGCTTGCGCTGGCGCTGCGTGCTGCAGGCCTCAAGCCACAATCAATCGAAGAGCAGTTTGTCTCGCTTCATCCCGAAGTGTCGTTGCCACCGGGCTTTGATCAACTCGGTTCGGATCACGCCGCCGCCCTGCTATCGCGCTCGGCGATCTATCCGGGAAGCTGAACCAGGTGCCCGTCATCAGCCCATACCTGGCCGAGGGTCGCTGCGATTCGTCCGGACGACTGACCAGCGCCGGCGAACCGCTTTCCGGGCTGCAGCTGGCCTGTGGCGGTGAAATTCCGGGCGATGTTGCGATCCCAGCCTTGCGTGAATTGATCGGTAAATCCCGGGAATTTGGACTCAAGTTGGCGCGCTCGATCAAGGCGAACGATGGTCGCGATACGATTACCGCCTGGATTGAAGTCGAGCCTCTGGAGGACCACAGTTGCGCACTGCGGGTTACCAGTTGGCAGATCGGCTCGCTGCCACCTGAAGATGCGACAACAATCAGTGCGCATCGCGCGGCGATTGACCGTGATCTGGCCGAACTTACGGCGCGGCTCGACAGCCAGCAATGCGTGTTGAGTGCTAGTTCCGATGCTGCTGACCTGGCCGATCTGGTCAAGGCAATGCAGCTTGGGCTGGGCAAGCCCTGGACCGATTTCGTCGAAGTGGAAGGCGCCGCGCACCAGCAACCGATGCACTGGCGCCTGCTTGATGGTGCCGGCATCCGGATCGCTGGGTCGGAACGGGCCTGGCGTGCGTCGCTGCTGCCGGTGGAGGTGCCGGGTGATGCACCTTCCGGTTTCGAACTGTGCCTGTGCGCGGATGCACCGCTGCCACCGCCAGCGCCGCGCAGCGGTGCAGAAGTCATCCTGCCGCAGAATGGCCCGGGGCTGGTTGGTCGCGATGTTGCTCCGGTACTGCGTCAGCCGATCGCCCGGATCATCGCCAATGCGGAGACAATCCGCACTCGCATGGCCGGTCCCCTTGCAGAAGAGTACAGCCAGTATGCTGCCGATATCGCGGCGGCGGGGCAGCACTTGCTCGCGCTGGTCGAAGACCTGGCTGATCTTGAAGTCGTCGAATCCGAAGAATTCAACACCGCTCCCGATCGGATCGATCTGGCCGACGTAGCGCGGCGCGCGGCCGGAATTCTGGCGGTGCGCGCGCAGGAACGCGGCATCACGATCGATGCGCCCAAGCAGGGAGAGCATTTGCCTGCTATCGCTGAATTCCGGCGGGTGTTGCAGGTGCTGCTGAACCTGGTGGGCAATGCGATCCGCTATTCACCCGACGATTCGCAAATCTGGATCAGACTGGAAGATGCGGGCGGACGGGCACGCCTGATCGTTGCTGATCAGGGCCCGGGTCTCAGCCAGGAGCAACAGGCCAAGGTCTTTGAAAAATTCGAACGTCTGGGCCGCAGCGGCGAAGACGGTGGCTCCGGACTGGGTCTCTACATCTCGCGGCGGCTTGCGCGCGCAATGGGCGGTGAACTGACTGTTGAAAGCGCCCCCGGGCAGGGAGCGCGCTTTATCCTGGACGTCCCGGCTGACCTGCTGGCCTCAGCCCCGACGACCGCGCAGGACCCAGATTAGCCCGGCCCAACCGCTGGCCCAAAGCAATCCGTAGAGGGTCCAGGCCCGATCGGCGAGCATGAAGCTTTCCGGTGGCCACATGATGATGCCAAGGCCCTGCAGTGCCCAGAATAGCCCGGCAAACACCATCAGCGCGGCCAAGGCCATATAGACCAACCGCAGCAGGTTCCTGAGTGTATCCATGGCTCTCCCCTTCGTGTTCTGAAGGGGTGACTATCGCCTTCGGATCAACGCTTGTCGAGCGGCACGTAATCGCGCTGCGTCGGGCCGGTGTAGAGCTGGCGCGGCCGTCCGATCTTCTGGTTGGGATCGCTGATCATTTCGTTCCACTGCGCGACCCAGCCCACGGTGCGTGCCAGCGCGAACAGCACGGTGAACATGGTGGTCGGGAAGCCGATCGCGGAAAGGATCACGCCCGAGTAGAAGTCCACATTGGGGAACAGCTTCTTCTCGATGAAATAGGGATCGTTGAGCGCCATTTCCTCAAGCCGCAGGGCAACTTCGAAGACCGGATCGGTAACCTTGAGCGCTTCGAACACCTCACGCACGGTCTGCTGCATCACGGTCGCGCGCGGATCGTAGTTCTTGTAGACGCGGTGGCCGAAGCCCATCAGGCGGAACGGATCGTTCTTGTCCTTGGCGCGTTCAATATAGTGCGGGATGCGATCGGGAGTGCCGATCTCGTGCAGCATGTTGAGCGCGGCTTCGTTGGCTCCGCCATGCGCCGGACCCCACAGGCAGGCGATGCCGGCCGCGATGCAGGCAAACGGATTCGCGCCCGACGAGCCGGCCAGACGAACCGTGCTGGTCGAGGCGTTCTGTTCGTGATCGGCGTGGAGGATGAAGATCCGGTCCATCGCCTTTTCGACCGCCGGTACCACTTCGTATTCCTCGGCCGGGACACCGAAGGTCATGCGCAGGAAGTTGCCGGTGTAGGACAAGTTGTTGTCCGGATACATGAAGGGCTGGCCGACCGAATACTTGTAGGCCATGGCCGCAATCGTCGGCATCTTGGCGATCAGGCGGTGGCTGCTGATCTTGCGATGTTCCGGATCGGAGATGTCGGTGCTGTCGTGATAGAATGCCGACAGCGCGCCGACCACGCCGCACATGATCGCCATCGGGTGCGCATCGCGGCGGAACCCGCGGTAGAAAGTGGCCAGCTGTTCGTGCAGCATGGTGTGGCGCATGATCGTGGTTTCGAACTGCGACAGCTCTGCCTTGCTCGGCAGTTCGCCGTTGAGCAGCAGGTAGCTGGTTTCCATGAAACTGGAATTCTCGGCCAGCTGACCGATCGGATAGCCGCGGTGCAGCAGGACACCTTCATCGCCATCGATATAGGTCAGCGCGCTTTCGCAGCTGGCCGTGCTGGTAAAGCCCGGATCGAACGTGAACATGCCGGTCTGGCCATAGAGCTTGCGAATATCGATCACATCCGGACCGACCGAGCCCGACAGCACCGGATAGTCGAATTCGCCGCCGCCGGTGACGAGTTTAGCCTGATTGCCCACCATTACACTCCTTGCGCTTCCGGGCCTTCACCGCTGGGCTGCGCCGGCAGGGTCTGGCCCCGCACGATCGCGCCGCGCACAGGGCGGGGCCGCAATTCAAACCTGGCATGGAAAGCGTTCGCTCCGGTTAGCGCCGCCCTAGGGGCAAGCGCCAAGCGGATGCGGCCCCATCCGCACGCTTCCAGTCTCGGCATCAGACTGGCCTTGGGATTGCATCCTGTCCAGTCGTTTGTCGATCCATTCCGGCGCATCGCCGCACTGCGATAGAGCCCGGATTGAGGCGGTAACGAAGCTGCGGCGCGACTGGGTTTGAATACCAGGTAAGCGCTTGGCCTTGTTCCCGTCGATCCGATCCTGTCCACATTGCGGCCATGACCAGCGAAGCAACGCCAGTGGTGCCATTGGGGGATGGTTCCCAGGCTGACGCTGCAATGCAACATGATCTTTGGCGCAAGCTTCCACGCTTGTCCAGCAGTGTCGATCAAATCGAGCAATTCCTTGCCAATTCCCGGTTCGAGCGGGGGCCATGGCTGGTCGTCGCGCTGGCAGGCGGGATTGCCTTGTGGTTTGCACTTGCGAACGAATGGCAGTGGCTGGCCGCAATGGCGTTGTGCCTGGGATTGGCATTGGCTTCGCTGGCTGGTCTCGCCGGGGAAGGCCGATATCCATATTTGCGCCAGGCCGGCATCCTGCTTCCGCTGGCAGTCGCAGCGGGGTGCGGGCTGGTCTGGACGAAATCTACACTCGCTGGAACCGAACCGATCGCGCGTCCGATGGTGGTGCAGATCGACGGGAAAGTGCTGGAACGTGAAGAGCAGCCGGCTGAACACCGTGTTCGTCTGCGGCTTGCCACGCGTGAGCCAGAGACCGCACGAGCCATCGTGGTCCGGGTGAATCTCGATCTGGACAACGACCTGCCCGCACTGGGCGAGGGGGCAACCGTGCGGTTGCGGGCAAGGCTGGTCCCGCCAGCCCCGCCAATGCTGCCGGGAGGCTATGATTTTGCCCGCAGCGCCTGGTTTTCCGGAATTGCGGCGACCGGCGGAGTGCTGGGACGGCCGATCGTGCTGGCCAAAGGTGAGCGTGAGGGCGCCCTCCTGCGACTGCAGCGCAGCCTGTCGCAACATGTGAGGATGAACCTGCAGGGCTCGCCCGGCGCCCTTGCTGCCGCTTTCGCCAGCGGGGATCGCGGAGCGATCGCGCCGGAGGACGAAGACGCGATGCGCGACGCCGGGCTCACGCACCTGCTGTCGATCAGTGGACTGCACGTCAGTGCCGTGATCGCGGCCACCTATTTCCTGGCACTGCGACTGCTCGCCTTGCTGCCGTGGCTGGCCTTGCGCGTGCGGTTGCCGATCCTGGCGGCAGGGGTGGGGGCGAGCGCGGGGATCGGCTACACTCTGTTGACCGGGGCCGAGGTGCCGACGATCCGCAGTTGCATCGGCGCTGTGCTGGTGATGCTGGCGCTGGTGCTGGGACGTGAGCCCTTGTCGATGCGGATGGTCGCGGTCGGCGCATTCGTGATCCTGCTGATCTGGCCCGAGGCCTTGATGGGACCGAGTTTCCAGATGAGCTTTGCCGCCGTGATCGCGATTGTGGCACTGCATGGTTCGGAGCGGCTGCGGGGCTGGCTGGCGCCGCACGAGGAGCCATGGTGGGCGCGCGGGTTGCGCGGCTTTGGCTCGTTGCTGCTGACCGGAGTGGTAATCGAGCTGGCGTTGATGCCGATCGGGCTGTTCCATTTCCATCGCTCCGGGCTTTACGGGGCCTTGGCAAATGTGGTGGCGATCCCGCTGACCACGCTGGCCTCGATGCCCTTGATAGCTCTGGCTTTGCTGTTCGATGCGGTCGGGGCAGGGGCGCCGTTCTGGTGGTTGGCGGGCAAGTCGCTAGAGCTGCTCCTCGCCTTGGCGCACTGGACCGCAGCGATGCCCGGTGCAGTGACAATGATGCCGGGGATGGGGCGTGGTACTTTCGCGCTGTTCGTCCTGGGCGGGCTGTGGCTGGCGCTTTGGCACGGGCGGGTAAGACTGCTGGGGCTGGCACCGGTCCTGGTAGCGAGCGTGCTGGTCACCCAGGTACGTGAGCCGGACCTGCTGATCTCGGGTGACGGCCGCCATGTCGGGATCACCGGCGAGGCAGGAGAAGAGTTGCTGGTCCTGCGCGAGAGCCGCAGCGATTACACCCGCGATAATCTGCTCGAAACCGCCGGGATGAACGGCGCCACCCGTTTGCTCGACGATTGGCCCGGTGCGCGCTGCAACAAGGGCTACTGCACGCTCAGATTGCGGCGCGGCGGGCGCGATTGGCAACTGCTCATGGCGCGGGGCAGCGATTACATCGATGCCCGCGCGCTAGCTGCCGCCTGTGACCGGGTCGACGTGGTCATTGCCGCGCGATACCTGCCCCGGCCATGCCAGCCACGCTGGTTCAAGGCCGACCGGCGGATGCTCGATCGCACCGGCGGGCTAACCATTGACCTTGCCAAAGCGAAGGTCACCAGCGTGGCCGCCAGCCAAGGTGAGCATGGCTGGTGGCGGCCTCCGCCGCCCTACCGGCGGCCCAATCCGCAACCAAGCGGCAGCGAAGAGGCCGATGCGGCATCGGCCGAGCGGCGCCCGGCCAATCCTGCTCAGTGATAGCGCCGCAGCAGGCCAGCGAGCTTGCCCTGGACCACCACTTCACGCGGATCGTAGATCTGCGGTTCGTAGGCGGCATTGGCGGGATCGAGCCGGACCCGGCCGTTCTCGCGCCGCAGGTACTTGAGCGTCGCTTCCTCGCCGCGTACCAGTGCGACCACGATTTCACCATCACGGGCGCTGTCGGTCCGGCGGATCAGGGCATAATCGCCATCAAGGATCCCGGCTTCGATCATCGAATCGCCGGATACTTCAAGCGCATAGTGCTCACCCGAGCCAAGCAGCGCAGCAGGGACGGGCAGCATGGCCGACGTTTCCAGCGCCTCAATCGGCACACCGGCAGCGATCCGGCCATGCAGCGGGATTTCGATCACATCATTGGCCGGAGCCGGCCTGGCCTCGGGCGGGCGGATCACCGCCGCAGCAGGAGCGTTCGAGTTCGCGGCCCGCGGAGCCTTGCTGGTCACATCCTCTGGCTGCTTGAGCACTTCGAGCGCGCGCGCCCGATTGGGCAGGCGGCGAATGAACCCGCGTTCTTCCAGAGCAGAAATCAGGCGGTGCACGCCCGACTTGGACTTGAGATCGAGCGCTTCCTTCATTTCCTCAAACGAGGGAGAAACCCCGGTCTCTTCAAGCTTGGCCTGAATATAGCGGATCAGTTCGTGCTGCTTGCGGGTCAGCATGCCTGCCTCACTCCGATTGGAACGGGCTGGAGCGGAATGTTCCGGCACCGTTCAGTGAACGAATGCGGAACAATTAAGCAACAGATTCGTTCCAGTCAAGCAATACCGCCATTTTCGAGCAGATAGAGTGAAATCACCCCACCGGCTTCAACGGCCGGGGCATCGATCGGGCGATCGATCAAGGCATTGGCCCGGGCCAACGCTCCCAGCGCGCCGCTGTCCTGATTCAGCCGCGAGGTGGCCTGAATTCCGTCAAAATGCGCCCGCTGGAACTCCTGACGCGGACCGCCTGCGGGCAGGGCTTCGGCTGCCCGGGCCGCAATCGGCTGCGGCAAGGGCTGCACCGCGCCCAGCAGCGCGCGCAGTAGCGGCAGCAGGAACAGGTAGGCGGTGACGTGGCTTGAAACCGGATTGCCCGGCAGCCCGACCACCACCTGATGGCCGCGAGTCGCGACCATGATCGGCTTGCCCGGCTTGATCGCCACTTTCCAGAAATCGAGCGTCGCACCCCATTCGGCAAGCGCCGGGCGGATAAGGTCATGTTCGCCGACCGAAGCCCCGCCGCTGGTAACGATAACATCCGCACCTTCCGCTTGCTGCAAAGCGGCAGCGAGCGCGTCCATCCGGTCAATCACCGGGCCGATCCGCTCAACCTCGCACGGCACGGCCTGCCGCACCAATGCTTCGAGCATGACGCCGTTGCTGGCCGGGATCTGGTGATCGGCGCAGTTGCCGGCATCCTCGGACAGTTCATCACCGCTGTCGATGATCGCGATCCTGGGCGGACGGCGCACCGCTGCGAAATTGTGCCCGGCGCTGAGCACCAGCGCGAGCTGACCCGGCCCCAGCCGGGACCCGGCGGGCAGCAGCTGGGCACCCTTGGCAAAGTCATTGCCCTTGCGGCGGATGTGCTTGCCCAGCGGACCGGGCGGGGTACCGGTGAGCGCCAGGTCGTCTCCGTCACGCGCCGCATCTTCCTGCATCAGCACCATGTCGGCACCATCCGGCATCAGTGCGCCGGTCGCGATCCGCACCGCTTCGCCCGCGCCGCACGTGCCGGTGAACGGATGGCCGCAGGAACTTTCGCCGATTACCCGCCACGGGCCGGGCATGTCAGTCTGACGCAGCGCATAGCCGTCCATGGCCGAAAGATCCGCCGGAGGCTGAGTGCGTGCAGCAACCAGCGGCTCGGCCAGGAACCGCCCGAGTGCTTCGGCCACCGGAACGCGTTCGATCGGCAGTGGTTTGGCCAGGGCCAGCAGGCGGACCTGGGCTTCGTTAACCGGCAGCAGCGCCATCAGTCCGCCGCCTTCCAGTGGCCGGACTTGCCGCCACGCTTCTCGATCAGACGTACGGCCGAAATGACCATGCCTTTATCAATAGCCTTGGCCATGTCGTAAATCGTCAGCAGCGCGACCGAGACTGCGGTCAGCGCTTCCATCTCGACCCCGGTGCGGCCGGTCAGCGCTGCGCTGGCGGTGACTCTCACGCCCTGATCTTCCAGCACGAAATCCACCGTCACCGCATCCAGCGCCAGCGGATGGCACAGCGGAATCAATTCGGCGGTCTTCTTGGCCGCCATGATCCCGGCGATCCGCCCCGCAGCCAGCACATCGCCCTTGGGCACGGAACCATCGCGGATCGCCGCCAGGGCAGTCGGCGACATGGCGATCCGGCCCTCGGCCACGGCGACGCGCTGGCTTTCCGCCTTGCCGCCGATATCGACCATCCGGGCCTTGCCCTGATCATCAAGATGGGTGAGCTTGTTCATATTCCGGTCAATCGCCTTGAACGAATGGACACAATGGACACTGTTCTAAAGGTCCAAAATCCTGCTGCCTTTGATGTGTGGCAAGAGCGGGAAGGGCGGGGCACGGTCATGCCGCACAGCATGGCAGATTGCCGCGCTGTAGGACAGGCCTAGACGCCAGTCAGCAACATGCGGGTGGCCGCTGCAACGTCATGCTGGCGCATCAGGCTTTCGCCCACCAGGAATGTGCGGGTGCCGCACTGTTCAAGCCGCAGCAGGTCAGCATGGCTGTTGATCCCGCTCTCACTGACCAGCAGCGCTCCTGCGGGGGCCATGGCCGCCAGCCGCTCGGTCGTGGCCAGATCGGTCACGAACCGCTTGAGGTCGCGGTTGTTGACCCCGATCAGGTGGCTGCGCAGGTTGGCTGCGCGCTCCATTTCGGCTTCGTTGTGAACTTCGACCAGCACATCCATCCCGCGTTCGATCGCCGCAGTTTCGATCTCAGCCATCTGGCCGTCGTCCAGGGCGGCGACGATGATCAGGATCGCATCGGCACCGATCGCGCGGGCTTCGGCGACTTGCCAGGGATCGACCATGAAATCCTTGCGCAGAACCGGCAAGTCGCAAGCAGCGCGCGCGGCGATCAGATAGTCTTCATGCCCCTGAAAATAGGGCGCGTCGGTCAGCACCGAAAGACAGGCCGCACCGCCCGCCTGATAGGCCCTGGCATGCGCCGGAGGATCGAAATCGGCCCGGATCAGCCCCTTCGAAGGACTGGCCTTCTTGATTTCCGCAATCAGCGCGAAACCAGTGGCCGCCTTGGCCCGCAATGCCGCCTCAAACCCGCGCGGCGCGCTTTGCCCGGCAGCCCGGGCATCCAGATCAGCCAACGAGGCCAGCGGTTTGCGCGCGGCAACTTCATCGGCCTTGGTGGCGCAGATCTCGGCGAGTTTGTCGGTCATTTCACAGTCTCGATCCAGCAGTCCAGCAACGCCTTGGCCAGACCCTTGTCGATCGCTTCGGCGGCTTCTTCGGCACCTTCAAACCAGTCTTCGGCCTGGCCGGCGACGATCAGCGCGGCTGCGGAATTGAGCAGAACGGCGTCGCGATAGGCACCGCGTTCGCCATCGAGCAGACGGCGCAGGGCGGCGGCGTTGAACTGGGCATCACCGCCGCGCAGGTCTTCCAGCGGGTGCGGCAGCAGTCCTGCATCGCCGGGGATCACCTGGCCGGGGAAATGCGGCAGGCCGATCGCGGCGCAATAGCTGGCTCCGGCGATCGACAGTTCGTCGAGCCCTTCCTCACCCGAAACGATCAGGGCGCTTTCGCTGCCGAGCAGCTCCATCGCTTCACGGTAGAGCGCGATCAGGTTGGGATGGGCCACGCCGACCAGCTGGCGCGTGACCCCGGCTGGATTGGCCAGCGGGCCACAAAAGTTGAAGATCGTGCGCCGGCCAAGCGCCTTGCGGATCGGCCCAACCCGGGCAAGTGCCGGATGGTGAGCCTGGGCGAACAGGAAGGCGATGCCAAGGTCGGGCAGGGTCTGTTCGGCCAGTTCGCTGGCGCGGGTCAGGTTGAGCCCCAGCGCCTCGAGCGTGTCGGCCCCGCCTGCCTGGCTGCTGGCCGCGCGGTTGCCGTGCTTGGCCACCGGCACGTCGCAAGCGGCAACCACCAGCGCAACGGCGGTAGAAACATTGAGCGAGTGCTGACCATCGCCGCCAGTTCCGCAGACGTCGATTGCCCCATCAGGGGCGGCGATCCGCTTCATCCGTTCGCGCATGGCTTTGACGGCTCCGGCAATCTCGGCCGCAGTCTCGCCGCGATCGGCCAGCTCGACCAGCACATCACGGATTTCTTCGTCGCCCATATCGCCATCGAGCATGCGCCCGAACAGCGCCTGGGCTTCGGTCAAGGTCAGGCTCACGCCAGTTCCTTCACCGGCAGGCCGCAGATCCTGAGGAAGTTGGCCAGCATCGCGTGACCGTGTTCGGTGGCGATGCTTTCTGGGTGGAACTGCACACCGTGGATCGGCAGATCCCGGTGGCGAAAGCCCATCACATGGCCATCGTCGCTGGTGCAGTTGGTAACCAGGCCATCGGGCACATCATCGACGATCAGCGAGTGATAGCGCGTGGCGTTGAAGGGTGAGGGGATACCAGCAAAGATCCCGGTCCCGTCGTGAGTAACGGGCGAGGTCTTGCCGTGCATCAGCCCGCCGCGCACGACCTGCCCGCCAAAATGCTGACCGATCGACTGGTGGCCCAGGCACACGCCCAGCAGCGGCAGCTTCGCCGCTTCGCAGGCCGCGACCAGATCAAGGCTGATCCCGGCTTCGTTGGGAGTACAGGGGCCGGGCGAGATCAGGAAACCCTTGGCCCCGCTGCTGATCGCCTGTCCGGCCGAGATCGCATCGTTGCGCTCCACCCGCACTTCCGCGCCCAGTTCCATCAGATAATGGACCAGGTTCCAGGTGAAGCTGTCGTAGTTGTCGATAACCAGGATCATGCAGGCGCCCTTAGCGGCGGCAGCAGCGATTTGCCAGATAAGCTTGCTTGATGGGGCGAAGGGCTAGCTTGGCTTACCCGCAAACCGGTCACTCGCGCGCACCAGGCCATCGGTGATGCCGGATTCGGTGAACAGGTGCCCGCCATCGGGGACGATCTGCAGCTCGACTTCGGGCCAGGCTTTCTTGAGCGCCCAGGCGGCCGAGGGCGGGGTGCAGCTGTCGTGCCGGCCTTGGACGATGACGCCCGGAATTGCGCGCAACTTGTGCGCATCGCGCAGCAGTTGCCCAGGCTCAAGCCAGCAGTCGTGGCGGAAGAAGTGGTTTTCGATCCGGGCCACGGCGACTGCGTGATCGTCGGCAGTGAAATCGGCCATCATGTCGGGATCGGGCAGCAGCGTGACGGTGACCGCCTCCCACATCGACCAGGCCTTGGCCGCAGCCAGGCGCACTTGCGGATCATGGCTGGTCAGGCGGCGATTGTAGGCTTCGACCAGGTCGTGGCGTTCATCTTCGGGGATGTGGCCCGCAAAGTCGTCCCAGCCATCGGGATAGATCTCGCTCGCGCCGTATTTGTACAGCCAGTCAGCCTCGCCCTGACTCGCCAGGAAGATACCGCGCAGCACCAGTTCGCTCACCCGCTGGGGGTGGGTCTGGGCATAGGCCAGGCTGAGCGTCGAGCCCCACGATCCGCCGAAAACCAGCCATTTGTCATGTCCGGCCATTTCGCGCAGCCGCTCGATATCGGCGACGAGATGCCAGGTGGTGTTGTTTTCAAGACTGGCAAACGGCGTCGAGCGTCCGCAGCCGCGCTGGTCAAACAGCAGGACGTCGTAGAGCGCGGGATCGAACTGCTGGCGCTGCTTGGCGCTGCAGCCGCTGCCCGGCCCGCCGTGGAGGAACACTGCCGGCTTGCCGCCCGGCGTCCCGCAGCGTTCCCAATAGATTGAATGGCCATCGCCAACATCGAGCATGCCCGAGGCGTAGGGTTCGATCGGCGGATAGAGCGTGCGGCGCTCGCTGGCATTTGCGGCAGTCATGGGTGGGTTTCCATCAGCTTGGCCAGGTCCGCCTTCCAGAACTTGGCCCAGGTGTGGGTGCCGTGCCCCTTGGTCTCGGGGCTGTAGGGCAACAGGATGAACCGGGCATGCTTCATCAGCTTGGAGTGTTGCTGCGCCTGGCCCAGTTCGGGCGGATTGATGAAATCGTCCGAGCTGTTGATCCACAGCACCGGGACGGTGATCTTCGCAAGGTCAGGGGCCGGGTTGTAATTGCGCGAGCTGTCGAGCTGGTAGATCTGGTCGTTGGCGTCGAGATCGCTCTTGGCCCGCGACGCATAGCTGTCGTGCAGGAAATTGACCGCCTGATTGCGGGACGGAAACTGTTCCTGCATCGCCCAGGCATTGCCGCCGGCGATGATCGATAGATAGCGCGCGGTGCGCAGGCCACCTTCGGGGGGCTGGGTATAGTTCCCGCCATTCCACAGCGGATCAGCCTGAATCGCGTCGATTGACATCTGCCGCCACATCCGGTTGCGCCCGGCGATCTGCATGGCGTTGCAGGCAAAGGGCGCCAGCCGCCGCGCGAAGCCGGGATAGCGGGTGCCCCAGACAAAGCCGTGCATGCAGCCCATCGACGTGCCCAGGATCAGCTGCAGCTGGTTCACGCCCAGCCCCTCGATCAGCATCCGGCGCTGGGCATCAACCATGTCGTCATAGTCATAGCGCGGGAAGGCCATCTTCATCCCGTCGCTGGGCTTGCTGCTTTTGCCATGCCCGATGTTGTCGGGCAGGATCACATACCATTTCCGCACGTCGAGCACCTGGCCCGGCCCAAACAGCTGATCCGCGAACTGCTGGCGAAAGAACTGCCATCCCGAACCACCTGTGCCATGCAGGATCATGACCGCATTGTCGATTTGGCCTGCTGCATTGCGGTGCGGCGTCCCCAGCGTGGTGACATGGATACGCAGGTCCATCGTCTCGCCGGTGCCGAACCTGAAGTCCTTCAGCACCACATCGCTTTGCGTACCGTGGGCCGACCAGTCTTCGGCGTGCAGCGGGGCAGCGATCAGGGCGAGGAGCAGGAAGAGGAACTTGCGCATGTTCTATCCCTTGAGCCGGTTGGCAAATGCTTCGATCACCGAATTTCCAGTGCGATCGACGACTTTGCTGGCCACCGTCGCCATCGCAAAATCCGAAGTAATGGTGCGGAAATCCGGGCTATCGACGGCAGCCAGTGCGGCGATGATCCGGGCGATATCATCGCCGGTCTGGCCATGGGTTGCAAAGACATTGCCTGATGCGGCCATATAGCGCTGCGCCAGAGTGGCGTAGGGCTCTGCCATGGTCGCCAGCGCGGCCTGCGAGCTTGACCGGACCGAGGCGACAAATTCGGTGTTGATCGGTCCCGGTTCGACCAGACAGACCTGCACGCCGAACTGCTGTGCCAGCGGCGCAAGGCCTTCCATCATCCCTTCCACCGCGAACTTTGCCGCGCAATAGGCTTCGTTAAAGGGCTGGCCAAGCAGCCCGCCAACGCTGGTCACTGAAATGATCCGCCCGCTGCCCGCCGCGCGCATATGCGGCAAGACCGCCTTGGTCAGGTTCCAGACGCCGAAGAAGTTGGTTTCCATTGTCCGCCGCAGGTCAGCATCGCTGGTCTGTTCGACCGAACCCAGGAAACCGGCCCCGGCATTGTTGACCAGCAAGTCGATCCGCCCGTGTAGGGCCATGACGTCGGCGACTGCCGCTTCGATCGAAGCCTGCGAACAGACATCGAGCACTTTCACTTCGACCGTAACGCCGACCCTCGTAGCCTCATTCAGCAAAGCCTGCTGCTTGGCCACATCGCGCATTGTCGCGACAACAGAATAGCCAGCTTCGGCCAGCCTGATTGCGGTGTGAAGGCCAACCCCGGTCGAACAGCCCGTTACCAGTGCAACTTTGCCCGTCATCAACGCGCTCCTAATCACCGATCACATCGATCAGCCTGAATCGCTCACACCACAGCATCATTTCGGGATCGAAGCCACCATTTCGCTCAAAGTAGCCGCGATGCCCGCGGCGCCAGTCTTCGAGTGTCTCATCGCCTTCACCTTCATCGATCGCGAATTGCAGATCGACATCACAAAATCGGCGTTGTTCGAGTTCGAGGGTTTGAACGATCGCACGGGGCTTGCCGCTCCCATTGAGCACAACCATCTGCTTGCCGACATGGGTCTGCTGGCCATCGGCCACCGACCAGCAGGTCGCGCGCTTCGCCCCGGCCAGCACGTAAGCCAGCAACCGGTCAGCCATTTCAGTAGAATCGCCGAAGGAAAACCTTTCGAGGGTTTCCCAATATGGGTTCACTGCCCAAAACCGGCTTCACCAGCCACCCGCACAGCTTCCCTTGCGGCCGCAATCAGTGCTCCAGCCTTGGCTTCGCACTCGCGCTGTTCGTAGTCTGGATTGCTGTCAGCCACGATCCCTGCACCGGCCTGGACGTGCAGCACGCCGTCCTTGATCACCCCGGTGCGCAGCACGATGCAGCTGTCGAGGTTGCCGTCCGGGGCGAAATAACCGACCCCGCCGGCATAGGCGCCGCGCGTTTCGGGTTCGAGCTCGGCGATGATCTCAGCCGCGCGGACCTTGGGCGCGCCGCTGACCGTCCCGGCCGGGAAACCCGCGAAGACCGCGTCGATCGCATCGTGATTGGCGCTATCGAGCTGGCCGACCACGTTGGAGACGATGTGCATCACGTGGCTATAGCGCTCGATCGTGTAGCTCTCGGTTACCTTGACCGATCCGGCGGTGGCCACCCGGCCAACGTCGTTCCGGCCCAGGTCAAGCAACATCAGGTGCTCGGCGCGTTCCTTGGGATCGGCGAGCAGGCTGGCTTCGTTTTCGCGGTCCTCTTCGGGTGTTTTGCCGCGCGGACGGGTGCCGGCGATCGGGCGAATGGTAACCTCGGCATCGCGCACCCGGACCAGGATCTCGGGGCTCGATCCGGTCAGCGCAAAGCCGGGCAGGTCAAGGAAATAGAGGAACGGCGATGGGTTCACCCGGCGCAGCGCGCGGTAAAGTGCCAGCGGGGGCAGGGTGAAGGGGCAGGTAAAGCGCTGGGCCAGCACCACCTGAAAGATGTCCCCTGCCTCGATATAGTCCTTCGCGCGCAGCACCATCTGGCCGTACTGGCCCGGTGCCATCACCGGCTGCAGCGCGGGTTCGGGCAGGCTGGCGTCCAGCTGAGCCTGGACCAGTGGCTCGCCCAGGCGGCGCAATGCAGCGTCGATCCGATCTTCTGCCGCGCCAAGGGTGGCCTCGCTCGATCCGCTACCCGGCCAGACCGGGGCGACCGCGAACAGCTCGTCGCTTAGCCGGTCGAAGATCAGCACCAGCGCCGGCCGCACGAACAGCATATCGGGCAGCTCAAGCGGGTTTTCGCCCGGGCGCGGCAGCTTCTCGACCAGGCCATAGGTTTCATAGCCGAAGTAGCCGACCAGGCAGGCCAGCGCCGGGGGCAGGGCTGGGGGCACTTCGAACCGGCATTGTTCGACCAGCGCCCGCAACTCGGCCAGGCTGTCGCCCGGCAGCGGGGCAAAAGCTTCGCGATCGTGGCGCCAGGTGCGATTGACTTCGGCCCTGTCGCCCTTGGCGCGGAACACCAGATCGGGATCCAGCCCCAGCAGGCTGTAGCGCCCGCGCACCTCGCCGCCCTGAACGGATTCAAGCAGGTAGTCACCCCGGCCTTCGACCATCAGCTTGGCCGCAGCGCCAACCGGAGTTTCGCAATCGGCAATCAGCCGCCGCCAGATGACGCCGGCCTTGCCCTGATCGAGCGCCGCGGCCGCTGCCGTGCGGTTCTCAGCCGTGCCGCTCACCGAAGATCAATTGCCGCCGGCAAGCTGGGTGCCCAGCTTCTTGACGTTGTCTTCGTTGCGGTTGGTGCCGATCTCATTGCGGAAAGCGGCGCGCATGGCATCGCCGTATTCGTTCGAATAGGCCTGCTCAAGATCGCCAGATAGGCCCTTGAGCGCCTCGTCATTGGGCACCGGTCCGGGGATCACTTCACTCACCGTAACAACATACCAGCCACGGCCGCGCGGTGCCTGCATCAAGGTAACCTTGCCTCTGGCCGTGGCGAACAGCATCAACAGCGGACGCGGCACATTCTGGCCCATCTGGCGCAGTTCCTGCCGGTTCTTGGTGACATGATCGACCGGCGGCAGCGCAACGCCCAGCGAGGCGACCGCGACATCCACCGGGACGCCCTTTTCAAGCTGGCCCTTCAGCTTGCGTGCGGCCTCTTCAGCGGCCTTTTCGCCCTTGGCGATGCGCGCATCCTCGGCAACGCGGTCACGGATTTCGGCAAGCGGCGGCGGGGCAGCCGGGGTGAGCTTGCCCACATCGAAAATCATGAAGGTCTTGCCGGGTTCGATTTCGGCGAGTTGGGGGGAGCCTGGTCCGTCGGCCTGGAAGGCAGTCGGAATGATCCGCTCCAGCAGGGCCGGAGCAGCCGTGCCGTCCTGGCCAAAGACTGCGCCATCGCTGGTCAAGGCCGGGGTTTCGACCACCTCGAGACCAAGTTCCTTGGCGACATCCGCCAGGCTGGCGCCATTGCTCAGCTCATCTTCAATCCGGGCGCCGAACTCGATGATCGCGCCGCGGCGCTTCTCTTCGCCCAGTTCCTTGAGCAGTTCGGGGCGGGCCTGGTCCAGCGTCTTGCCGGCCGTCGCTTCGCGGCCATCGACGCGCACCACGACCCAGCCGAGCGGCGCCTTGAATGGTCCAACCACCTTGCCGTTTTCGGCTGCGAAGACCGCGTTTGCACTGTCCGCCGAGCTTTGCAGGGCATAGGCATCCTTGGTCAGGCTGCCCAGGGCAGCCACCGCGAGCCCCTTGCTGCGCGCCACGGCTTCCAGGGCCTTGCCGCCGCCGGTTTCAGCCAGAACCTGCTTTGCAGCAGCCTCGGTCGGGAAAATCACCTGCGAAAGCTTGCGTTTGTCAGTCGCCGCGAACTTGGCTTTCTGCGCGTTGTAGCGCGCCGCCACTTCGGCATCGGTTGGCACCGGCACATTCTTGATCGCGGCATCGGTATAGGTCGCATAGCGGATCGTGCGCCGCTCAGGCAGCATGTAGCTGGCCTTGTGGTTGTTGTACCAGGCCTGCACTTCGGCGTCGCTGGCCGCCGCTCCCGGTGCGAAAGCCGCCGGCGGCAACAGCACAATGGCGCCCTTGCGGGTCTCGGTGAACGAAGCGGCATAGCGGCGCGTGACCTTGGTGGGCGCACGCAGGCCAAGCAGCGTCGAACCCAGCAGCTGACGGGTCATCAGCTGTTCGGCCAGCTCGCCGCGGTATTCGGCATCGGTCATCCCGCGCTGGCTGAGCATCTGCTGGTAAAGCGTGCGATCGACCTTGCCGTCCGGGGCCTGGACCTTGGGATCCTTGGCTACTTCACTGTCGATCAGGCGCTCACCGATATAGATCCCGTACTTTTCCCCCCATTGCAGGGCGGCCTTGTTGTCGATCACGAAGGAAAGCACCTGCTCCAGACCATCGTTGGCCAGGAACTCCTTGACTGTCAGCCGGGGATTGTCCTGCCGGGCCTGGTCAAGGATCCGGCGAATCTGGCCGTCCAGTTCGGTCGCGGTAACCTTGTCATCGCCAACCTGGGCAATCTTCGAGCTGCTGGAGAATGCACCGAACCCGCCCGAACCGGCGATGTCGCCGCCGGCAAACGCCAGCGCGATCAGGCCAAGAAAGACCAAGGTAAAACCCACGCCGAGCTTTGAATCGAACATCCTGCGGAAAAACTGGATCATGGTGGTCCGTCGTCTGATATTGCCAAGCGCGCCTGATCGACGCGCGGATCAAGCCGGCGCTTTACGGATCATTGGCCTTGCAGGCAATGGGGGCTGCGCGCTTCACCCCCGGCTTGTCGCAAGGGCTTTGACAAGCGGCACCGCGCTTGTCTAACCGCGTAGGAAACAGGCCTGACCGGATCGGGCAACAAAGGTTCAGCGAGGAATACCCATAATGGCTTTGCGCCCTTACATTGTCGGCAACTGGAAGATGAATGGCACCCGCGCGATGCTGGCCGAGGCACGGTCGATTGATCGTGGCGCCGCCCGGCACCCCGGCGTCCAGGTGGGAATTGCCCCGCCGTTCACGCTGGTTCACACCATGGCCGAAGCGGCCGAGGCGATCGGGGTGGGCGGGCAGGATTGCCATGCCAAGGCTTCGGGTGCCTTCACCGGTGATGTTGCCGCAGCGATGCTGGCCGATGCCGGGGCCGGGTTTGTGATCGTCGGCCACAGCGAGCGCCGCGCAATGCACGGTGAAGCCGATGCCGATGTTCGCGCCAAGGCTGAGGCTGCGCTGGCAGCCGGGCTGGGCGTGATCGTCTGTGTCGGCGAAACCGAGGCGCAGCGCGATGCCGGACAGGCCGAAGCGGTCGTCACCGGACAGGTGGCCGGCTCACTTCCGCAAGGTGATGTCGCCGCGGCACAGCTGACTGTGGCTTATGAGCCGGTCTGGGCAATCGGAACCGGGCGCGTTCCTTCGGTTGACGATGTCAGCGCCATGCACCGTGCGATCCGGGCCAAGCTGGTTGAGCTGCTGGGCGAGGGCGGGGCCGATGTCCGCATCCTCTATGGCGGCTCGGTCAATGCCGGAAATGCGGCCGAATTGCTGGCGGCCGAGGATGTTGGCGGCGCGCTGGTGGGCGGAGCCAGTCTTACCGCAGAGAGCTTTCTGACCATCGTGGCTGCAGCGGCGATCGACGGGGAGTAAACCCCTCGCGCCTTGCACAATCGCCCTTGCGCGCCTAGATGCGCGCCAGCACCTCTATTTTTGGAACATCCATGTCGCTGCTCATTTTCCTGACCGTTCTCCAGGCTGTCATTGCCGCGCTGTTGATCGGCGTCATCCTGATGCAGAAGTCGGAAGGCGGCGGCCTGGGCACCGGGGGCAGCCCGGCCGGACTGATGTCGGCGCGCGGCGCCGCCGATTTCATGACCCGGCTGACCGCGATCCTGGCCACCCTGTTCGTGGTGCTTTCGATCGTCCTTGCTGCACTGGCGACCCGTTCAAGCAGCAATCGCACCATTGACCAGACTCTGGAACGGACCGCTCCGGTCCAGCAGCAGGCCCCCGCCGCGCCGCTCGATCCGCTGGGTGGTGCTGGCACGGCCCAGCCAGGCCCGGCTCCGGCCGGTGCTCTGGCGCCGACTGCTCCCGCCACCAAGTAACAATTCCGGTCTGGCAAGTGGCCCGCGCGATTAATTTCGCGCGTGGCTGTGGATTGCCGCAAAGGGCGCTTGCCCGATCAACCCCATTCGGATTAAGGCCCGACTCCCATGGCGCGGTACATATTTATCACCGGCGGCGTGGTCTCCTCGCTCGGCAAAGGTCTCATGGCAGCAAGCCTCGCGGCACTGCTGCAGGCACGCGGATTCAAGGTGCGAATCCGTAAATTCGATCCCTATCTGAACGTCGATCCGGGGACGATGAGCCCCTATCAGCACGGCGAAGTCTATGTGACCGACGACGGGGCCGAGACCGATCTGGACCTGGGGCACTATGAGCGCTTCACCGGCGTGTCCGCGCGGCAGGCCGACAATATCACCTCTGGGCGGATCTACCGCGATATCATCACCAAGGAACGCCGCGGGGACTATCTCGGCGCGACGGTCCAGGTGATTCCGCACGTTACCGACCAGATCAAGGAATTCGCGCTCGCCGATACCGACGGCCTCGATTTCGTGCTGTGCGAAATCGGCGGCACGGTGGGCGACATCGAAGGACTGCCGTTCGTCGAAGCGATCCGCCAGCTGCGCAACGAACTGGGCCGCGAGCGGTTCTGTTCGGTCCACGTTACGCTGGTGCCCTATGTTTCGGCGGCGGGTGAACTCAAGACCAAGCCGACCCAGCATTCGGTGCGCGAACTGACCAGTCTGGGCGTCCAGCCCGATATTCTGCTGTGCCGCTGCGAACATCCCTTGCCCGAAAACGAACGCGCCAAGATCGCGCTGTTCTGCAACGTGCGCAAGGAAGCGGTGATCCAGGCGCTGGACGCGCGCAGCATCTATGCCGTGCCGCTGCAGTACCATTCCGAAGGGCTCGATGCCGAAGTGCTGCATCATTTCGGAATGTCCAGTCCGGCGCCCGACCTGTCGGGCTGGGAAGACATCGTCGATCGCTACCAGAACCCTGAAGGCGAAGTGACCATCGGGGTGGTGGGCAAGTATGTCGGGCTGCCCGACGCCTACAAGAGCCTCAACGAGGCGCTGGTCCACGGCGGCATGGCCAATCGGGTCAAGGTCAATATCAAATGGATCGATGCCGAGCTGTTCGAAGCCGGCGACGATGAAATCGTCACCAAGCTGGAACCGATGCATGGCATCCTGGTGCCCGGCGGGTTCGGGGTGCGCGGGACCGAAGGCAAGATCGCCTCGGTCCGCTTTGCCCGCGAACGCAAGGTGCCGTTCCTGGGGATCTGTCTGGGCATGCAGATGGCCTGCATCGAAGGGGCCCGCAACACCGCCGGCATTGCCGGCGCCAGTTCGACCGAGTTCGGTGAAACCAGCGAGCCGGTGGTCGGCATCATCACCGAATGGATGAGCCCCGAAGGCCTGCAGAAGCGCGGCGCGGATACCGATCTTGGCGGCACGATGCGGCTGGGCGCCTATGAAGCCAAACTTGGCGCCAACAGCCACGTCTCGGCAATCTATGGCGGCGCCACCACGATCAGCGAACGGCATCGCCATCGCTATGAAGTTAACGGTGCCTACCGCGAAGCGCTGGAGCAGGGCGGGCTGGTCTTCTCGGGCATGTCGCCCGATGGGCTGCTACCCGAAATTGTCGAGCGGCCTGACCATCCCTGGTTCGTCGGCGTGCAGTTTCACCCCGAACTCAAGAGCCGGCCCTTCGAACCGCATCCGCTTTTCGCGGGTTTCATTGCGGCAGCTTTGCAACAGGCGCGGCTGGTCTGATCGAATGGTTTCAGGAGGTTAGTCGGTCTGCGTTGTGCAACTGTCGAAATGCTGCACGCAAACCGGCGAAAATCCTTGCAAAGAGCCGTTCGAAACCGATAGCGGGACGCAACTGAAAGCGACTCGCAAGATGATCGTGGACGGGTTGGGAACAAGCTGCCAAGGCGGCTTTAAGGATTTCCAAACCTTGTCCGTTTGTCGTTCCTTGCATGGCAAGGGACCATCATCGGCCCATCGCTTTCATCTTGCCGACAATGGCAAGACGGTACGAACTTGCCGGATCTGATCGTCTTCTGCGACCCGGACGATCACGAAATGGTAAGGCGGCGTGAAAGCGTCGTGGGGGCGAAGCCAAAAGCTTCGCCCCCGAACTTTTCTAGCCAAGAGTTGAGTAGGTCAGGCTGCGGCGCTGTCGCTGTCGTCGCGAACCACGCTCAGGGTCTTCTGCGTGCCGACCGGGATCTTCTTGGGCTTCATCGCCTCGGGCACTTCGCGGACCAGATCGATCTGCAGCAGGCCGTCTTCCAGATTGGCGTCATCGACGCGGACATAGTCTGCCAGTTCAAAGCGGCGCTCGAACCCGCGCTGGGCGATGCCGACATGCAGGAACTGGCCGGCGGACGTGTCTTCGCCCTTCTTGCCCTGAACAACCAGCAGGTTCTGCTGGGCGGTAATCTCGATATCGGCGGGCTTGAAGCCGGCCACCGCCAGGGTGATGCGATAGGCATCTTCGCCGCGGCGTTCGATGTTGAACGGGGGGTAGTTGTCGCCGCTGTTCATCCGGCCCTGATTTTCCAGCAGGTCGAACAGCCGGTCGAAGCCGACCATGGTGCGGCGATAGGGAGTGAAATCGAAACGGTTCATGGCATAATCCTCTTTCTGAGCAATCGTGCGATTACGGGACCCGAAATCGGCGCCCCGCAGCTGGTGCCATCCCCATTGCGGACCATGACACCGGTAACCATGTATGATAGCCCGGCGGCAATTCAAGAGGAGCGCATCGTGACCACGCCCAAAGTCGAGATCTATACCAAATGGGGCTGCCCGTATTGCGTGCGCGCCAAGGCTCTGCTGGATCGCAAGGGCGTGGCCTATGACGAATACGATATCACCCTTGGCGGCCCGAAGAAGGCCGAAATGGAAGCACGGGTGCCCGGCGCCCGGACCGTTCCGCAGGTGATCGTCGATGGCCAGGCGCTGGGCGGGTGCGACGATATTCACGCGCTCGATCACGCCGGCAAGCTCGATCCGCTGCTGGGCCGCTGATGCCCCGGCGCATCGCCCTGCTGCAGATGTGCTCGGGGATTGATCCCCAGGCCAATGCTGCCACGGTTGTTGGCGCAATCGGTGCTGCGGCAATGGGCGGGGCGTCGATGCTGTTCACGCCCGAGATGAGCGCACTGGTTGATCGCAATCGCGAGCGGGCGAAAGAGCAGGTCGTGCCCGAGGCTGACAGCAGTTTTCTGGCGCAGGTGCGCGAAGCCGCGGCGGGGGCCGGAATCTGGGTGGCGATCGGATCCATGGCCGTGCTGCGCGAGGATGGCCGCTGGGCCAACCGCGCCTTCGTGATTGACGCCAGCGGCGAAGTGGTTGCGCGCTATGACAAGATCCACATGTTCGATGTCGATCTGGCAACCGGTGAAAGCTGGCGGGAATCGAATGCCTATGCCCCCGGTGAAGGGCCGGTGGTGGTCGATACCCCGCTGGGCCGGCTGGGACTTACGATCTGCTATGACCTGCGTTTCCCGGCGCTGTTCGAAGCCTATGGCCGCGCAGAGTGCGATCTGATCGCGATCCCGGCGGCCTTTACCGTCCCAACCGGCCAGGCGCACTGGCATGTGATGCAACGCGCCCGGGCGATCGAAGCGACCGGCTATGTCGTCAGCGCGGCGCAGGTTGGTCAGCATGCCGATGGCCGCGAGACCTTCGGGCACAGCCTGGTGGTCGATCCGTGGGGCGAAGTGCTGCTCGACATGGGCGGTCGCGACACGGGTCTGAGCTTTGCCGAGATTGATCCGGCGCGCATCGCCGCGATCCGGTCGCAGGTTCCGTGTCTTGCAAACAAGCGGCAAATCGCCTCATAAGCAGCTGCAATGATTGTCTTCGATCTTGAATGCCGGCCCCTTGGCCACCGCTTCGAAGGCTGGTTCGCCAGCTCCGATGACTACGCCGCCCAGCAACAGCGTGGACTGATAGGCTGCCCGCATTGCGGCACGGCCGATGTCACAAAGGCGGTGATGGCACCCAGCGTAGGCCGCAAGGGTAACCAGCTTGCACAAACGACGGCAGTCGCTGCGCAGCCGGTGCTCGCCGGTCAACTCCCACCCGAAGCCCAAGAACTGATGGCCAAGCTGGCGACGCTTCAGGCTGAGGCGCTCAAACAATCACGCTGGGTTGGCAAGAACTTCGCCGATGAATCGCGCAAGATGCATTATGGCGAAAGCGAAGCCGAAACGATCCACGGCCAGGCCACGCCCGAACAGGCGCGCGATCTGCTCGACGAAGGGATAGCGCTGATGCCGCTGCCATTCCCGGTCGCTCCGCCCGACGAACTCAACTGATTGCCTAGCGCCCGCTGCGCCCCTATGGGGATCGCGGCGCGCCCGTAGCTCAGCAGGATAGAGCACCAGATTCCTAATCTGGGGGCCATGGGTTCGAATCCCGTCGGGCGCACCATCTTTCCGTGATGCCCGGGCATTGCTGAAAGATGGTTTGACGCTTCGGGAGCGAACCATTCGGAGTCGAAGCGCCTTTGGCGCGCAGACGGCCGAGCCGAAGGCGAGGCCAATCCCGTCGGGCGCACCAACCCCAAGCGATTTTCCTACTGCAGACAGCCTGTTAACAAGGCTGTGGATAGTTAAATCGACCGAGCTTGCCTTTCGCGACAAATTTAGGGGTTGAACTGCTGAATCAATTATGATTCTAGTGCAAACCATGAATGGGCGGGGAACTCCAAAGCTGGTCAAGGAAAGCATGTCGCAGGGCTTGGCTCTGGCTTGCCTGCTGTTGATGGGCGGGTGGGTGCTCTTCGGGCCGAGCGGACTTATTTCGTGGAGCGAAAACAACCGCTTGCTGACCGAACGCCAGAAGGAGCTGCAACAGCTTTCGGCAGAGCGTGACGTTTTGAAGAATCGCGTTGCCCTGCTCAACCCGAATCACGTCGATGCCGACATGGCCGGGCAGTTGCTGCGCACTGACCTCAACGTGGTCCATCCCGACGAAATGGTGCTGCTGCTCGACTGAGCAGATCGCACAGGCGTTGATCCGCCTGAAAAATTCGCCAGCGAAATACGTATGGGGCGGTTTCCCTAAGGGCAAACTGGCCCTATAGGCTCGCTCTAGCGTTCCAAAACCCCAGGGGAGCCCAACTTGGCCAAGACCGGTTCGAGCCGCAAGACACCTGCAAAGGTTGCTGCTGGCGACGAAAATTTCGCGCTGCGCAGCCTGCAGGATGCTCACGATGCCAATCCGCGCTTTGCGGCCAGCGATGAGCAGCTGCTGAAGTTCTACGAACAGATGCTGCTGATCCGCCGGTTTGAGGAAAAGGCCGGGCAGCTGTACGGCCTGGGCCTGATCGGCGGCTTCTGCCACCTTTACATCGGCCAGGAAGCAGTTGCGGTTGGGCTCCAATCCGCGCTCGATGGCGGCAAGGACAGCGTGATCACCGGCTATCGCGATCATGGCCACATGCTCGCCTATGGGATCGATCCGAAGGTCATCATGGCCGAGCTGACCGGGCGCGGCGCGGGGATTTCGCGCGGCAAGGGCGGTTCGATGCATATGTTCAGCACCGACCACAAGTTCTATGGCGGTCACGGCATCGTCGGCGCGCAGGTGCCGCTGGGGGCAGGGCTGGCCTTCGCGCATCAGTACCGCGAGGATGGCGGGCTGTGCATGGCCTATTTCGGCGACGGCGCGGCCAACCAGGGGCAGGTCTATGAAGCCTTCAACATGGCCGCGTTGTGGAACCTGCCGGTGATCTTCGTGGTCGAAAACAATGGCTATGCGATGGGCACCGCTGTCCAACGCGGCTCGGCTGAAACCCATTTCCATCGCCGCGGCACTGCGTTCCGCATTCCCGGGATTAGCGTCAACGGGATGGACGTGTTGGAAGTGCGCGCGGCGGCTGAAGTGGCGGTTGCTCACGTTCGCGCCGGCAAGGGTCCGGTGCTGATGGAACTGCACACCTACCGCTACCGCGGCCACTCGATGTCCGATCCGGCCAAGTACCGCAGCCGCGAAGAAGTGCAGGAAATGCGCGAGAAGCACGATCCGATCGATGCCGCCAAAGCTGAACTGCTGAAGCGCGGCGTCGCCGAGGATCGCCTCAAGGAAATTGAAAAGCAGATCCGCAGCCAGGTTAACGAGGCTGCCGATTTTGCCGAAAACTCACCGGAGCCTGAAATGAGCGAACTCTACACCGACGTCCTGGTGGAGAGCTACTGATGGCTATCGAACTGAAAATGCCCGCGCTGTCCCCGACGATGGAAGAGGGGACGCTGGCCAAGTGGCTGGTCAAGGAAGGCGACGAGGTCAAATCGGGTGACATCCTGGCCGAGATCGAAACCGACAAGGCGACGATGGAATTCGAAGCCGTCGATGAAGGCGTGATCGGCAAGATTCTGGTTCCCGAAGGGAGTGAAGGCGTCAAGGTTGGCACCGTCATTGCGGTGATCGGCGAGGATGGCGCGGCCACCACTCCTGCCCCTGCTGCGGCGCCTGTCGCCGCTCCCGCGCCGATCGCTGTTCCCGCTCCCGCACCAGTTGATCGCCCGATCGCCGCGCCGCGCGCCTCGGACCCGGCAATACCCGCCGGCACCAACATGCGCCAATCCACCGTGCGCGAAGCGCTGCGCGATGCCATGGCCGAGGAAATGCGCCGCGACAGCCGCGTCTTCGTGATGGGCGAGGAAGTTGCGCAGTATCAGGGCGCCTACAAGGTCACCCAAGGGCTGCTCGAAGAATTCGGGCCCAAGCGCGTGATTGACACCCCGATCACCGAATACGGTTTTGCCGGGATCGGTGCAGGCGCGGCGATGGGCGGGCTGCGTCCGATCGTCGAATTCATGACCTTCAACTTCGCCATGCAGGCGATCGACCACGTCATCAATTCGGCCGCCAAGACCAATTACATGTCCGGGGGCCAGATGCGCTGCCCGGTGGTGTTCCGCGGCCCCAATGGGGCGGCCAGCCGGGTGGGCGCGCAGCACAGCCAGAACTATGGCCCGTGGTACGCGAATGTCCCCGGGCTGATCGTGATCGCGCCTTACGATGCGGCGGACGCCAAGGGCCTGCTCAAGGCCGCGATCCGCAGCGAGGACCCGGTCGTCTTCCTGGAAAACGAACTGGTCTATGGCCGCAGCTTCGACCTGCCTGAGCTTGACGACCATGTCCTGCCGATCGGCAAGGCGCGGATCATGCGCGAGGGCAAGGACGTTACGATCGTCTCATACTCGATCGGGGTCGGTCTGGCGCTTGAAGCGGCTGAGCAATTGGCGGGTGAGGGGATCGACGCCGAAGTGCTTGACCTGCGCACCCTGCGCCCGCTCGATCGCGAAGCGGTGTTGATCTCGCTGGCCAAGACCAACCGTCTGGTGGTGGCCGAAGAAGGCTGGCCGCAATGCTCGATCGCATCCGAGATCATGGCAATTTGCATGGAAGACGGCTTCGACCATCTCGACGCGCCCGTGCTGCGGGTGTGCGATGAAGACGTGCCGCTGCCCTATGCCGCAAACCTGGAAAAGGCGGCGCTGATCGACGCCGGACGGATTGCCGCCGCGGTGCGGAAAGTCTGCTATCGCTGATTTGCAACTTTAGGGACGACCACCGCTGCTGCTGGCGCCACCACTGCTGGCGCCACCACCACTTGCACCGCCGCTGCTGGCACCGCCGCTGCTAGCGCCGCCACTGCTTCCGCCAGAAGAGGAGCTGCCACCGCTAGTGGTCGAGCTGCCACCGCTGGTGGTAGAGCTGCCCCCGGTCGATGTGCTGCTGCCGCCGCTGGACGTTGTCGAGCTGCTGCCGCCGCTGCTCGTGGTTGTGCTGCTGCTGCCGCTGCTCGTGGTTGTGCTGCTGCTGCCGGAACTGGAGCCACCATCCGAAATCGAGCCATCGCTGCCGACAACCATACGCCCTGCGTACGAGCTGCAGCTTTGAACCGGATCAGGGCTAGCAGGGTCGCGCTGGTAGATCTGCGTAAGATCGCGGTCGTCACGCACCGTGAATGAAGCGATCGAACGGATATCCGGCCGGCCCAGGAACCGATGCGAAATGAGCGGCTGGTAGGTGTAATTGATCTCGACAAAGATCACCGCGTCATCGGGCATGGCCAGGACTTCCTCGCCCGTAGGGCCGATCCCGGCAGTTCCCAGATTGTCGTTCGCATCGCCATAGCTTGATCCGACAGGCTTCGCGCCGCGGCAGCGTTGCCAGTCGATATACTGGTTGCCGGCAGCCGGATCGACCTGGACACTGGATATGAAGACGCGGCCAAAGGCGTACAGGTCTATTCCGACGCCGCCCTGAAGCTGGGCACCGTAGATCACTTCATTGATATCGCTTTCATAGATCTTGCGATCCTGAAGCGTGCTGGTGTCACCGATCCGGCTGGCGTTGTCAGCGATGTGAATGGCCAGCTGGTTGATCTTCATTGTGGTCAGCGCGAAGTTCGCTTCTTCCGCACCCCACAATCCCGCCATGAGCAGGAACGGCGCACCAAGTGCGAATTCGGTCATCGCCACGCCCGAACGGCTGTTGGCCAGGCTCCGGAGGAGTCTTGATTTGCTCATGTGCAGTTTCCGACCGGCGGGGTTGGGGGAGATTCCTGCAAACCATAGGGCTGATTGCGCAGCACGGTGTTGGCCACCAGCGTGAATTCATCGCTCTGGCCCGGGATGAACGAAGCGATCGGAAATGCGCGCTGATAGCGCACGGTCACCGAATAGAGCACCGCATCACGCGCACCGCCAAAACCGTTGGTCCCGCTGCTGGCATCCCAGGCCGAGTTGCTGTTCGCATCCTCGAACGGCTCACCGTTGTCACAGGTTCCGTTGGCGTTGAGATCCGTATAGTCTTCGGGTCGACCGACATCGGTGAAATTGGCATAGGACGATCGATTGAAGGTAAGGGTGGCGCCGGGAGCCACGGATTTCACGGCCTTGGTCACGATGCCATCGAGTTCGCTCGAGTGGACCGAAGCGCCTTCAATCGTCGAATCGCGGGCTGCTTTCTGGATTGCTCCCTGCAGCATCTCAGCCGTGTACATGTTGTACGACAGGTCAAAGAGGCCAAACAGCAGAACAAACAGCGCCGGCGCGATCATCGCGAATTCAACCGCGCTGACGCCTTCCACGTCGCTGCGAAGGGCGACAAGCCGACGCATCACTTGGAAACCCGCAGATCGCCCATCTGTGCTGCGATCTCGCTGAACACATCGCTCAATTCCGCGGAATCGCGGGCTTCAAAGAAATGCCCCGGCCCGGCGCATTCGGTCATGATCGGGTTGAGCGTCGTGCCGAAGCCAATCACCCAGACCGTGATGTTGCGCTTCTTGACCTCTTCGCAGGCGACCCCGAACCGGCGTTCAACCACATCGGTCAGCGTCAGGCCCAGCTTGGGACTTTCAGGGTTCCAGCGCCGCTTGTCGAGCGGCTCGATCCCGTAAGTCCCGTATGACAGATCGAGCGGTGCGGTTTCGCCGTCGGTCAGGAAGATCATGTGGCGGCTGGTGGGCTTGCCATCAACGTCGGCATTCTCACCCGAGAAAAGTCCGGTCGGCGACAGCAGCCGTCCGCCCCAGATCATCCCGATATCGTGATAGGTATTGCCATCGGCGGTCAGCGTGTCGAGGTACGCGTCAACATCAGCGGCGGCCATTTCATCCAGCTTGCGCGCTTCTGCCGGGCAAGCCGAAAGGTTGGCCCAACTGGCCATGAGATAGTCGTACTCGGCTACTGCCGGGCTCTTGAACGTGCCCGAACCATCCCACCAGACTTCCGGTTCGAACGAGATTTCGTGCAGCATCGGACGCCACTGGGTCTTCTCGTCACCTGGGGTCGGGACCAGATCGATATCAAGATCCAGCGCCTTCGACAGATCGACGTTGTCATAATCATCGATTTCGTAGGTATCGCGTTCTTCGACACAGCCGCGGAAATAGATGTCAAGGTTTTCCGGCGTGGGGGAGGGATAGCCATACATCCGCGCCTGCATCACCCCGGTCTTCAGCGGATCTTCGCCGGTGGCGCCCTTCACGAAGGCCAGGTTGAATTTCATCGGATGATAGCGCCACTTGTAGATCTGGCGGGTCTTTTCAACCGGGGCGGTGGTCAGCCAGGAATAGGTGTAATTATCGTACCGCGTACCGTTGACCGTGGTCGTGCCATAGGTGCTGCCATCCGGGTTGGTCCCAGTTCCCGAATAGGTATAGGTCACCGTATCAGCCGGACAGGTGGCCGATGCGAAAGTGGCAATCGCTGAGGCACTGCCACTGACATAGGTATAGGTGGTGCTGGTATCCCAATAGGTTTGGGTAACCCCGGTATCAATCGACTCGCGCCCGTTGTACTTCCACTTGTCAACCACCCAATCGGACTTGAGCAACAGGCCGACATTGACGTTGGTGGAATAGGGCAGGAAGCCATAGCGCACGCGTGTGCCCGGCGATTTGGCCCCTTCGATCTGGCCGTGGAAATTGCGCACCACGTTTTTGAGGACATCGATCCGCGGCTCGCTGTCACCCGAATTGGTCGTGGTCATCGACCCGGTGGTGTCGAGCACGAACATGATATCGGTGTTGGAGAAGTTCAGCTTGGCAGCGCAATCGACCTGAAGAGCAACTTCGTTGTAGCCGAACAGCCCCATGATCGTGGTCGGCACATCCACGCTGGCCACGCCGCTGATCGCATAGTCTGATTCCAGCGTCATTTCGAAGCTGCGGTTTTCGGTCCAGTAGGCACCGTTGCGATAGTTGATATTGAAAAACTTGTTGCCGATCTCGGTAACCTGGGCAGGGATCACGCCAGTGGTTACCACTTCCGAACCGAGCTTTTTGCGCGCGGCCAGTACCCCGGCGTCGCAGGCTTGCTGCAGGCGGCTCTGCGCCAGATAGCTGCGGCCCATATCGACACCGCCACCAATCATCGCCATGATCGGCACAAGCCCGGCTGCGATCAGCGCCAGCGTGTTACCCGCGCGATCCCGCAGCAGCCGACGCAGCACCTTCACGGTGCCGTCAGCATCGGAGTTGGCGAATTTGCGTCCCATGCAGCAATCAAAATCCCTTTTGCCCAGCATCGGGCCATAAGCCGTCCGGGTAACGGCTCGGGAAAAAGATATGGTTAATTCTACAATGAATTTGGGTAGTTATTGCGAGGCAACGACAGCCTAGCTGCCAACGAAGACAGGCCTTGTCACCGTAATCGTCGGTGCAGTGACGCCGAAGACGCCCAGGATACCACGCGGAACGTAGCTGACCTGAACATCAAAGCGAGTAGTGCCGGTGATACCCGACGTTGGCTGGGTGACCGTGACCGTCAGCGCGTTGGTGTCCAGCCCATAAGGCGGGTTAACCGCGTAGGCTCGCGCCCGGCTTTCGATCTGCTCCAGCGTCAGGTCGTTGTTCTTCTGGTATTCAACCACCGTAAAGCGCGAAGTGTCTGTCACGATCGAACGCACGGCGTTGTAGGCATGCATGTGCAGGCCCACCTGTAATACGCCAAGCAGCAGCCCGAGGATCACTGGCGAGAGAATCGCGAATTCGATGATCGCCGCACCATTCTGGTCACGCAGCAGCCGCTTCAAGAGCGCTTCTGGCTTCATGATACCTGCACCGTGCGCTGGATACGGTAATTGATTGCTTGACCGACCCCGAAATTGGTCCAGACCGGCTCATAGCTTTCGGTCAACGTCACCTGGACGTAAGTCGAAATGATTGCATTGCTGCTGCAAGAACTGATCGCGGTAACCAGGGTGTCGTTCGTGGTGCAGCGATAGACCTTTGTCACCGCCACTTCATCAGAACTGAGCGAGAGCGAGCTCATCAGCACCTGCTTGATCGTGCCAACATTCGTGGCGGTTCCGTTCGAAACTGCCAGAACAATACCCTGCACGTCGGTTGAGCCGGCCTGCATTTCCGATTGGCGGGCAATCATCCGACTGACATCGAACGTACCCAGGGCCAGGACGACCAGAACCGGGATCACGATCGCGGTTTCGACCACGACTGATCCGGCACGATCATCCCGCAGGCGCGCAAACAGAGAGGCAAGCCGCAACATCATGCCACCAGCAGCACGCGAGCGGCGGAATGGCCGGCGCTGTTGGTTTGGCTGGTGGTGCAACGCGTATCGAGATACGCGTTACCCAGGATATTGATATTGCGCGCCGAGATCTGCAGGCAGGTGCTCGAAATGCTTGACGTACCGTTTAGGCGTGCGGTCCCCTTGGGCAGGTAGATCGTGCCCTGGAACAGCGAGGTGGAGTTGCCGTTGATGATGTGATCCTGGGTGGGATTGCTGGTGCGATCCTCGAAGATCAACATGTTGGCATAACGGTTTGCCAGTGTGGTTGAATAGCCCAACGCAATGAAGTTCGATGCCTGCATCGGGGTCAGCGACAGCGTGTTGTTATTGCCGCTACCGCCCAGCTTGAGCGTGGCGCCATTCTTTAGCACGAACATGACATTGCTGCCCGTCACCGTGTAGTTTCCGGTCAGATCCAGAGTGCCACCGTTGATGACATAGATGCCAGCCCCGAAGGTGGTGCGGCATCTTACCGTCAAGCCCCCTGCATATGTTCCTGCAAGCGGCGATGCTTGCTTGTTCTGGCCGGTGCCAGTGCAGGCATAGCTTCGCGTCGTGTTGTTGGTGGGCGGCGTCAGATCAGCGAAGGAATCGACCAGGCCGGTGGCGTTCTCGGTCAGTACGCTTTCGTTTGCCGAAGGTACCGAGGCCGTACCGCAGGTGGCGATCGAATCTGTCACCACCGTGGCCGAACCGTCGATCACGATCGCATCATCCGAACAGGACAGCGCGGCGAGGCCGCAACGCGCCTGGACATTCGCGTTCCCGCCGACGCTGAAGGTCGTGCCGCTGTCACCAACCGCAATCAGGCATGCCGAATAGTTCGCCCCGGCGCGGAAACTGGCCTGTGATGAGACTGATACAGTCACCGCATTGCCGGTGAGGAAGCCAGAGAAAGGAAGCGACCTAGAGGCGCTGGCGGTGGCGACCACGCTGTTGTTGCTGCCGTTCGAGTAGTTGGCCAGGCGAAACGATGCAGCAGAAGCAAAGTCCCGGGTCAGCGCCAGGTTGTTCTGATAGTCCTGCTGGCCACGCGTGCGATAGTTGTCGCGCATGCTGGAATTGGACAGCGCCCAGGCAGCAGCCAAAGCCCCCTGATCAGCCGCCTGCTGCAGTTCGCGCTTCCACGAATACCATTGGGCAATATCGACCGCAGCTCCGGCGCCTCCGATCAGCATCGGTACACCCACCGCAACCAGAAGGACCGCGTTTCCGCCGGTATCCTTGCCCAATTTGCGCAGCTTGTTAGCAATTCGAACCAGCATTTCGATCCCCAGCAAATCTGGACTATGCCAGTGCGAGTACCGAGGTAAGGTGTCAGGGTATTGAAAAACCGTGGTTAATCAAAAGTAAATTGCGCTGGGCAAGCGGCGGGCTAACCGCGCCGGGATTTGCCAGCCAGACCAAGTGGGTTAGTACCTAAGCAATGAATTTCAGCGATCTGGCCGAATCCCTCCCGATCGAGCGCCGTTTGGCCTTGAGCTATGCCGCGTCAGCGGCTCGCCGGGCCTGTGGGGCATTGCTTGGCTTTGATGCCATGCTGGGACACCTGATCCGCAGCAGCCGCGAACCGCTGCTTGGCCAGCTGCGCCTGGCCTGGTGGCGGGAAGAACTGGCGAAACCGGTCGGAACCCGGGCAAAGGGCGAGCCTCTGCTGGACGCTCTTGAGGTCTTCGGGGAGCGTACCGGCGAATTGGTTGGCTTGATCGACGCCTGGGAAGGCTTGCTGGGCGAGGCTGCTATTGCCGGCCAGGCTTTCAATGCCCTGGCCGAGGCGCGCGGCGAAGCCTGGGCCAGGGTGGCGCAAGTGGTTGGTAACGGTTCGGCTGCCCAGAAGGCCCGCACTGCGGGATACGAATGGGCACTGGCCGATTTGGGCTGCCACCTGAGCAACCCGGACGAGCGGGCTGGCGTGATGGGCTTGATCGGTGACTGTCGCTGGCTTCCAGCAGATGTGCCGCGGGACCTGCGTCCACTCAAGGTCCTGCACGGCCTGGCACGACGATCACGCGGATCACGGCCCCTGCTGGGACGTCGGCGCGATTTACTCGCTGGATTCCGGCTTGGCTTGCTGGGTTTTTGAGTTAGGCTTCGGTGCAACTGGAGGCTGCTGGATGAACCGGATCGTATTGGGCGCCGTTTCGGCATTGTTGCTTGCCGGGGCCGGCCTGTTCTGGTGGCAGGGACGCGCATCGATCGATGCCAGCGCACCGCCGCCGCCGCCGATGGCCGAAATCGAGGAAAGCGGCCTGCCGCTTGAGGAACTGCCGACCGAGGACGGAGATGGCCTGGTTGGCGCGGCGCCGCCGGGCGCCAACGCGGCCAGTCGCGAGGAAAAGCGGTTCAATCGTCTGGACCGCAATCGTGACAACGTGATCAGCCGGGTCGAAATCCTGCAGCCGCGCGTCGCGGCTTTCCGCAAGCTGGATACCGATCACAACAACCTGTTGAGCTTTGAGGAATGGGCAGTCGCCACCTCGAACCGGTTCAAGCAGGCCGATGCGAATGGTGACAGCAATCTGACCCGGCAGGAATTTGTCGCGACCAAGCCCAAGCCGGCCAAGAAGCCCGCCTGTCGTTGCTGATTACCCCAGCCAGGCGGCCAGATCTGCCTTGGCGCGGGTGGTGTAGGCGGCCTTGCGCTGCTTCTTCTTCACTGCGTCATCAACCGGCGGAAACAGTCCGAAGTTGACGTTCATTGGCTGATAGCTCTCGGCCTCGGCATCACCGGTGATATGCGACAGCAAGGCCCCCAGCGCCGTGGTGCGGGGCGGGGCGGTCCACGATTGCCCGGCCAGCTCGGTTGCCGCCATCAGCCCGGCCAGCAGGCCAACCGCCGCGCTTTCGACATAGCCCTCGCAGCCGGTGACCTGCCCGGCAAAGCGGATGTGCGGCGCGCTCTTCAGGCGAAGCTGGCGATCAAGCAGTAGCGGGGAATTCAGGAACGTGTTGCGATGCAGCCCACCCAGCCGGGCGAACTCGGCATTTTCAAGCCCCGGGATGGACCGGAACAGCCGGACCTGCTCGGCATGCTTCAGCTTGGTCTGGAAGCCGACCATGTTCCACAGCGTGCCCAGCTTGTTGTCCTGGCGCAGCTGGACCACCGCATAGGGCCAGCGGCCGTTGGGATGCTCGGGCGTGGCCCAGTGCGGGTTGTCCAGCCCGACCGGCTTCATCGGCCCGAACCGCAAGGTATCGATCCCGCGTCCGGCCATCACCTCGATCGGCATGCAGCCCTCGAAATAGGGGGTATTGGCCTCCCACTCACGGAATTCGGTCTTCTCGCCATCGAGCAGCCCCTGGTGGAAGGCCAGGTACTGTTCGCGGTTGAGCGGGCAGTTGATGTAGTCCTTGCCGCCCTTGTCCCAGCGGGCCGCGCGCCAGGCCACATCCATGTCGATCGTATCATGGTGGACGATCGGGGCGATCGCATCGAAGAATGCCAGGCTGCTCTCTCCGGTCGCCTTGCCGATGCTTTCTGCAAGGCTGGCGGCGGTAAGCGGGCCGGTGGCGACAATCGTCAGTCCGGCTGCGGGCAGGGTGTCGATCCGTTCGCGCACCACATCGAGATTGGGCAATTCGCCCAGCCGCCGCTCGACTTCCGCCGAGAAGACATCGCGGTCCACCGCCAGCGCCGATCCGGCCGGAACCTTGGCGATCTCCGCAGCGCCCATCAGCAGCGAATCCAGCGCGCGCATCTCATAATGCAGCAGACCGACCGCATTGTTTTCGTGATCGTCCGAACGGAACGAGTTCGAACAGACCAGTTCAGCGAGGCCGGTGCCCTGGTGCGCCGGGGTGCTGTCGCCGCCGCCGCGCATTTCCGACAGCCGCACCTTGCAGCCGCGCCGCGCGAGCTGCCAGGCCGCTTCGCTGCCGGCCATCCCGCCGCCGATAATGTGAACATCGTAGGTCATCATCGGTCGCCTAGCCTTGCGCGCGGCAAATTCCAACGGCAAGCAGGCGCTCGAGAGGATTTTGCGGATGCCCCAACGTGCCCTGATCGAAGAGCGTCCCTGGCTACTTGCCAGCCTGGTGGCCGGGATCAGCTTCTACTTCATCCGTGAAACCCAGTTGCCGGGCCTCTACCAGATGGCCTGGAAAGGGGCAGGGGTGGCGCTGCTGGCAGTCTATGCGCTGGTGCGGCATTCCGGAGCGGACTCTCGCCAGATCGCGGCGGTGATGGCGTTCGGGGCGCTGGGCGACGTGCTGATCGAGATCCAGTTGGAATGGGGCGCGGTAGCCTTTTTGATCGGCCATCTGGTGGCGATCCACCTCTATCTCCGCCACCGCCGCAGCAAGGTGAAGATCAGCCAGAAAGCCGCCGCTTTGGCATTCCTGGTGCTGATCCCGGCAATCTCGTTCCTGCTGCCGGCTGACCGTGCGGCGGCTCCGGGAGTGGCGCTCTACGCAACCGGCCTTGGCGCGATGACCGCCGCCGCCTGGACCAGCAGTTTCTCGCGCTACACCGTAGGGCTGGGCGCGGTGATGTTCGCCATTTCGGACCTGCTGATCTTTGCCCGGATTGGCCCCCTGGCGCAGAGCGCGATTCCCAACCTACTGATCTGGCCGCTGTATTACTTCGGACAGTTCCTGATCTGCACCGGGGTGATCGGCGAACTGCGTCGCCGCCACGGGTAGGGCTTGCCAAGCGGAATTTCGTTCGCAATATTCCCATCAGGACGCGCACCCTCTGCTGAGGTAGGCCGATGAGCCGTGTGCTGCGCATTGCGCTTTTGACTTTGCTGGTTTCTGTAATGGGTTCGTCGCTGGCGCAGGCCAAGGACAAACCGCCGACGGGCTATGATCCCTATCGCGAAACCTATGTGGTGGATGGACGCCAGAACTATCCGATCGTGCTGCGCGGCGTCATGATCGACTGGGAAAAGGCCTGCTGGAAGGGTAAGGCCGAGGCTTGCCTGAAACTGGCCCAGGCGCTTGAAACCGGCTTTGGCGTGATCGGCGCCGATCAGCGGGCGGCGGTCGGCTTTCATATGGAGGCCTGCAAGAGAGGCTCCGGTGCCGGCTGCGTCCGCGCGGCAGAGATGCTGCGCGAAGGTGTGCCGGGCTACAAGCTGCCGGCAATGGCGCAGCAGCAGGTCGATCGCGGCTGCAACCAGCTCAAGTATCAACCGGCCTGTGCCTCGCTGGCGGTCAGCCAGGCGGCGAGTGCTCCGACCGGATCGGATCAGTCAGACGCCCTGTTGGCCAAGGCCTGCGCAGGTGGCGACGACGCCGGGTGCCGCAACCGGGCCAACAGTCTGTTCTATGTCCGCAAGGATGCCGCCTCGCGGGCCGAAGCCCTGAAACTGTATGAACCGGCCTGCAGCTCCCGCAAATCGTGGGGCTGCATGGGCATGGCCGATGCCTATCGCAACGGCTGGGGCGTAGCCGCCGATTCCGCCAAGGCGAGCGAGTTCGAGCGGATTGGCTGTGTCGAAACGTCTGGCGACAAGCTCAGGCTGTGCACCTACCATGGTGAACGCCTGACCAAATCCAGCGCCAAGACCGATTTCAACCGCGGCGAGCAGTACCTGTCAGCCTCCTGCTCGGCCAACGATGGCCAGGCCTGCTTCTACGTGGCGCGGGTTTTCCTGCTCGGCAATCCGGGGGCAACAACGACATTTCAGGAAACCATGTATTTCGCCCGCCGCGGCTGCGAACTGGGTGAGGGGCGGGCCTGCCTGCTGCTGGGGCTGATCTATACCGGGGATTACGGCAAGGTCACAATCGAACAACCTGTCGCATTCGCATTGTTCGAGCGCGGCTGCGCACTGGGCGAACAGGCTTCGTGCGGGCGCGTGGCCAAGATGGCAGCGGCCAATCCCGCCTTCAAATCCAGTCGCCCGGCGATCAACCCGGCGGCCCCGGCGGTCCAGCAATTGCAACAGGCCCGCACAATGGTTGAAGGGGGCAGTGGCCGCGACACCGGGCTGGCCACGGTTGTTCGCCTGATGCGCGAAGGCAACGAGGATGCCGACTGGTTGCTGGGCGGCTGGATGTACTATGGGCTCCCCGGTCTGTTTGGGACCGAGCGCCGCAAGGACGGGCTGATCCTGTTCGAGAATGCCGCCCGGGTGGGGCATGTCGATGCCGCGATCTTTATGGGCATGGCCTATTGGTATGGCCAGGAAGTGCCGGTCGATCAGAACAAGGGCATGAACTACATGGCGATTGCCGCCAGCCGCGGTGATCGCAAGGCCGATGCGATCCTGACCTCGATGAAAAACGAGCCGATCCGCCAGGCCAATGCCCGGCGCCAGGCCCAGTACGAGGAATGGGCCCGCCAAAGCCGCGAGTTCTGGAACAGCCCGGCCTCGATGTTCTCACGCAGCTGGACCGCACCGAGCACCAGCTACAACCCGACCCCGACCTACAGCGGGCCGTCGGTTTCGCAGATCTATGACCAGCACAATTTCAACAATGCGATCAGTTACTACTCGGGCGGAACCTCGGTCTGCCGTTCCAGCAATCCCTACTGCTAGAAACCCATAGGAGAGATTGGCATGCGTTATCTCGTGCTGGGGCTACTGCCCCTTGCCTGCGCCGTATCGGCATCGGCTGAGACCATCAGCTTCAAGATTACCGTGGGCACCAATGACCGGGGCGGGGTCTGCTACATCTACCTGCCCACCAACCCGGACAATCTTGAAGAGCCAGAGCTGGAAATCAGCGTCCTGGCCAAGAACGGCAATGTCAATGTCGGCATGTCAAAGCTGCCAAGCAGCATCGCCACGCCCAAGCTGCAGGAGGCCCAAGGGCCGGTGAAGCTGACTTTCGGCAAAACCAAGATCAAGACCGACAAGGGCTCGCTGCGCAGCGGTTACTATTACAAGTATCTGGGCTGGTGGGCGGATTCGAAGAATGGCCTGCCGGTGCTTTCCGCGCTCAAGGACGGAACCACGGTGACGGTCGAGTTTGAGGGCAAGAAGTATGGCCCGATCCAGATCCAGCAATCACCCAAAATGATGCCGAATTACGGGTACAACCATCTGAAAAGCTGCATCAAGAAGAACGGCGGAACGGTGGAGTTCTAACCCCGCCACGCCGCGATAGTGGTTCGGTGCAGTTCGCGCCGGTGGCCTTCATAGCCGCCGGTTGCACGGTGCAGAACCGAGCGGTTGTCCCACATCACCAGCATCCCGGGTTCCCACTTGTGGGTGTAGGTAAAACGGGAATCGCCTTGCCAGCTTTGCAGCTCCATCAGCAGGGCAATCGCAGCCGATTGCTCCATGCCTTCGATCCCGACGATGTAGCCCAAGGTTGAATAGAACCCGCGCCGCCCGGTTTCAGGGTGTGCCGGAACCAGCGGGTGGGTTTGCTCGGCCAATGCCGCTTCGCTCGGCCGGATGTCCATCGACCGCCCTTTGTCCTTCACTCCATAAGTTCCGTCTGGGGCATAGGGCAGCCTGGCCGAATGGACCGCAATCAGATCGGCATAGCGCGCCTGCTGCTCTGCGCTCAGCGTTTCCCAGGCCAGATGCTGGTTGGCAAACAGCGTGTCACCGCCCAGCGGCGGGATATCGACCGCATTGAGGCAGGTCCCGGCGGGCGGAAATTCCTGGAACGACCAGTCCGCATGCCAGTTTTCGGCAAAGAGCGGGCTTTGCTCATCGGCCTCGCGCCGGATCGCGGCAATGTGCTGACGGCCTGCGATCGGCGCGAAGAACGGGTCAACGCCGAACCCGCCGAAGGCCAGGGTCAGGCGCTCAAGATCATCATCGCTGAGGAACTGGCCCGGGAAGGCCAGGACATGATGTTCAAGCCAGACCGCGCGAAGCTCAGCCACCAGATCTGTGCTCAGCCCGGCCTTGAGATCAAGCCCGGTGACGCGCGCCCCGCAGGCCTGCCCCGAAGGTTCAACCATCAATCCCATCGCCTGAAATCCTGTTCAGTCTTCCCCGCATCTTCACTCTGATTGCGGGGCCGCGCAAGCCAAACCGGCGTCAGGTCGGATAGACGATCGAACCATCATCCGCACGCTGCAAGGCCCCCAAGGCGGTCACCGCATCGAGCGGCAGCGGAGCGTAGATGTGGGGGAACAGGGCATCGCCGCGCGACCGCTCCCAGCGGACGAGATCGCCAAGCCGCGTCAAGTCCACGCGGGCCAGCCACAGGTCCGATTGACCCGCAAAATGCTTGTCGAGCGTCCCCGCGACCTGCGGTTCGGCCGAAAGATGGATATAGCCATCAGCCAGATCGACCGGCGCGCCATGGAAGACGCCATCAGCGAGAAACCGGTCTTTCTGCTCAGCCGTCAGCACTTTCCAGGCGTGGCCGGGCAGGGCGCTCACGCTTCAGCCGGTGGAGCTTCACCGCCGCCGGTTTCAGCCTCGTCGCCTTCGCTGTCGCTGTCTTCTTCTGCCAGGCGCACTGCCGAAACGACATGTTCCTCATCCGCGACGTTGAACAGCCGTACCCCGGCCGAGCCGCGTCCGATCACCCGCAGGCTTTCGAGCGGCAGGCGGATCAGCTTGGCCTGATCGGTCACCAGCATCAGCTGGTCGCCCCGGGTGGCAGGGAAGCTGGCGACAACCAGGCCGTTGCGGGCGATGTTGTCGATATTGGTGATCCCCTGGCCGCCGCGACCGGTGCGACGGTATTCGTAGGCCGAGCTCATCTTGCCATAGCCGTTGGCGCAGACGGTGAGGATGAACTGTTCACGCTCGGCCAGTTCGGCCATCCGTTCGGGCGAGAGCGACGGTGCGCCTTCCTTTTCGCCCTTCCATGGTGCGAACTTGACGTATTCCTCACGCTCTTCGCTGCTGGTGCCGACGCGGTGCAGGATCGAGAGGCTGATCACCTCGTCATCGCCCTTCAGCGTCATGCCGCGCACGCCGGTCGAAGTGCGGCTCTGGAATTCGCGCACCTCGTCACCGGCAAAGCGGATCGCCTTGCCGCTGCGGGTGGCGAGCAGCACATCGTCACTGGTTTCCAGCAGGGCGACGCCGATCAGGCGATCGGAGCTGTCCTCTTCGAAGCGCATTGCAAACTTGCCGTTTGACGGGATGTTGGCGAAGGAATCCATGCTGTTGCGCCGCACGTTGCCCTTGGCCGTGGCGAAGACCACCGAAAGCTTGGCCCATTCGGCCTCGTCCTCGGGCAGCGGCAGCACGGTCTGGATCGTTTCGTCCTTGTCGAGCGCAGGCAGCAGGTTGACGATCGGCCGGCCGCGCGTGGTCGGCCCGCCTTCGGGCAGCCTCCAGACCTTGAGGCGATAGACCTTGCCGGCTGTCGAGAAGAACAGCACCGGGTTGTGGGTGCTGGTGACGAACATCGAGGTGACGACGTCCTCGTCCTTGGTCGCCATGCCGGCACGGCCCTTGCCGCCGCGGTTCTGGGCGCGGAAGGTGGAGAGCGGGGTGCGCTTGATGTAACCGTCCATGGTGACGGTGACGACCATCTCATCGCGTTCGATCAGGTCCTCGTCCTCGATCCCGTCGGCGGCGGCGGTAATTTCGGACAGGCGCGGGGTGGCATAGGCTTCGCGGATCGCGACCAGTTCGTCGCGCATCACGCCATAAAGCTTGATCCGGTCGGCCAGGATCGAAAGGTAGTGCTCGATCGCCAGCGCCAGCTCCTTGAGCTCGTCGCCGATCTCGTCACGCCCCAGCGCGGTCAGCCGGTGCAGGCGCAGGTCAAGGATCGCCTTCACCTGGGCTTCGGACAGGCGATAGGTGCCGCCGTCCTGTTCGGCGCTGGGTTCGATTGCCTCGACCAGACGGATATAGGGCGCGATCTCGCCGATCGGCCATTCGCGGGTCAGCAGCGCATCACGCGCGGCGCCCGGATTGGGGGCGGCACGGATGATCCGGACCACTTCGTCCAGATTGGTGACCGCAACCACCAGACCCAGCAAGATATGCGCCCGGTCGCGCGCCTTGTTGAGCTCAAACTTGGTGCGCCGGGTGATCACCTCTTCGCGGAACTGGATGAACGCGCTGATGAAATCGCGCAGCGTCAGCACTTCGGGGCGGCCGCCGCGGATCGCCAGCATGTTGGCCGGGAAGTTCGACTGCGCCGGCGTGTTGCGCCATAGCTGGTTGAGCACCACTTCAGGCGTGGCATCGCGCTTGAGATCGATCACCACGCGCACGCCCAGGCGGCTCGATTCGTCGCGGATGTCGGAAATGCCCTCGATCCGCTTGTCCTTGGCGGCCTCGGCGATCTTTTCGACCAGGCCCGACTTGCCGACCTGATAGGGGATGCTGGTCAGCACGATTGAACGGCGATCGCCGCGGCCTTCCTCAATCTCGTGCCGGCAGCGCATGATGATGCTGCCGCGCCCTTCGGTATAGGCCTTGCGCGCGCCAGACTGGCCCAGGATCAGCGGGGCAGTGGGGAAGTCCGGCCCGGGAATGATTTCGAACAGCTCTTCCGAGGTGATCGCGGGCCGGTCCATGTAGGCCAGGCAGCCGTCGATCACTTCGCCCAGGTTGTGCGGCGGGATGTTGGTCGCCATGCCCACCGCGATCCCGCCCGCGCCGTTGACCAGCAGGTTGGGGAAGCGGGCCGGCAGGACGGTCGGCTCTTGCCGCGAACCGTCATAGTTGTCGGTGAAATCGACGGTGTCCTTGTCGAGATCCTCGAGCAGCGAGTTGGCAACCTTGGCCAGGCGCGCTTCTGTGTAGCGCATCGAGGCCGGCGGATCGGGGTCCATCGAGCCGAAGTTGCCCTGGCCATCGACCAGCGGCAGCCGCATCGACCAGTCCTGGGTCATGCGGGCCAGCGCGTCATAGATCGCGCTGTCGCCATGCGGGTGATAGTTGCCCATCACGTCGCCGACGATCTTTGCGCTCTTGCGATAGGATCGTCCGGCGACAAAGCCGCCTTCCTGGCTGGCGAACAGGATCCGGCGGTGCACCGGCTTCAACCCGTCGCGCACATCGGGCAGGGCACGCGCCACGATCACGCTCATCGCGTAATCGAGGTAGGAATTCTTCATTTCGTCGACGATATCGACGCGCTGGAATTCGCCCGAGGGGCCGGTCGGCTCGGGGGTGGAATCGGGAGTTTCGGTCTCGTCGCTCACGCGCCTGGGATCACTTCATCTGTTGCGGGGAATTTGGTTGCGCTGACCCTAGGCGATGCGGTGCGCCAAGGCCACCTGAAGGCACGGTCAAGTGCTATTTTTCCACATCTGGAAGGGCATTTCTGAACCATTGGTCATTGCCGCATTCAATCATGGTTCAGCGCCCCGGCACTAGTGCGCATGACTGTTGCCAAACCGGCGCCAGAACGCCTATGGCGAAACCGAGGGATAAGTGCCGCGGGAAGGGCATTCCGCCCGCTCCGGCGGTTCGCGAAGGAGACGAAGTCGATGATCCGTACCAAGTTTTTCGCCCGCAGTGCGCTGGGCCTGGTCATGGCGATGGGCCTTGCTGCCGGTGCCGCCAGCCCCGCTGCGGCCAAGGACAAGGAAAAGGACAAGGGCAAGCCGCAGGAAATGAAGATTGCGCCGTCCAAGGCGTATATTCCCATCTATGTTGCTGCCAAGAAGGCTTTGGACGAAGGCGCCAAGCGCGCTGACGTTGTCGCCGCTCGGCAAAAGGTAACGACCGCCCAGGCAGCATACAACAACGCTGCAACAAAGAAGGCAAAGGCCGATGCCCAGCTGGCAATCGATGCAGGCAACAAGGAACTGGCCGCTCTGCTGCCCGCCGAACGCACAGCCGTCGATACTGCGGTTGCGGCTGCGACCACGCCTGATGACAAGTACCTTTCGGGCGGCCTGCTGCTGAATCTGGGCAATCTTGGTTTTGACAAGCAGGCTCAGCGGCAGGGCGTGCGGATGCAGATTGACAGCGGCAAGCTGCCGGCAGCTGATGTGCCCAAGTACAACGCCATCTATGGCCAGCTCTCGATGGAGTTGAAGGACTATGCCGCAGCCCGTCCGGCGCTGCAGGCGGCTCTCGATGGCGGTTACACCCAGGGTGACGTCGCGATCCTGCTTGCCGATGCCTATATCAAGGATGGTCAGCAGGCTGCCGGGCTCAAGGTGCTGCAGGACGCCGCTGCCAAATCTGGCGCGGCTACCCCTTCAGACTGGCTGCGCTATGGCATTGCCGTATCGTACAAGGCCAAGCTGGCGAATGAAGCCTCGTGGTTCTCGAACAATCTGGTCACCAACTATCCGACGACCGAGAACTGGTCGCTGGCGATTGCAGTCGTGCGCGATCTGCGTGGCTATTCGGGTCAGGACCAGATCGATCTGCTGCGTCTGATGGAACGCACCAAGAGCTTCATGGAAGAGCGTGACTACGTTGAATACATCCAGGCGGCCGATCCGCGGCGTCTGCCGGGCGAAGCCCTGAAGATCATCAATGCTGGCCTCGCGGCAGGCAAGCTCAACGGAGCCGATCAGTTCGTGTCTGACGCCAAGGCGCAGGCAAGCGGCCGTATCGCAGCTGACAAGGCCTCGCTTCCGGGCATGGATAAGGATGCCCGCGCAGCCAATTCCACCGCTGCCACGGCTCAGGCTGCCGGCGATGCCTACCTCAGCTATGACGATGCCGCCAAGGCCGAGGAAATGTACAAGCTCGCGCTGGGCAAGCCGGGTGTCGATGCCAACCGCGTCCAGCTGCGCCTTGGTATCGTCCAGGCCGATCAGGGCAAGTGGGCGGATGCCATTGCCAGCTTCGACAAGGTCACCGACACTCGTGCGCCGATCGCACAGCTGTGGGCGGCCTATGCCAAGGGCAAGGCTGCCGGCAAATAGGCCGCGCGCATAACCGAAAATGGGAAAGGGCGACGGGTAACCGTCGCCCTTTCTGTATGGCTATTCGACCGCCGAAAAAGTGCCGTCGGCTTCATCAAGCACGTGCAGCGCGCCATCCGAAATCGCAAACAAGGCCCCGCGCAGTCTGAGCGAGCCGGCTGCTTCTTTCTGACGGATGTAGGGAAAGGTCCGGAGGTTGGCCAGGCTGACCTTGACCGCTGCCTGCTCCATCGCCTGCTCGGCTGGGCGTCCGTCGATGCCAAGGCTCTGAGCGATTGGCGCGCGCACTTCGTCGAGCATTGAAATCCAGTTGGCAACGAAGCCGCCCGCGCCCATTTCCTGACCGTGCATTTCCTGGGTCAGGGCGGCCTTGCAGCCACCGCAGCGGCCGTGGCCCATCACCAGTACCTCTTTCACATTCAGGAACTGCACCGCGAATTCAAGCGCGGCGGACACCCCGTGATGGCCGGGAGACGTCTCGTAAGGCGGAACCAGTGCTGCGACATTGCGCACGACAAAGATCTCGCCGGGATCAACGTCGAAGATTTGTGATGGATCGACCCGACTGTCCGAACAGGCGATAATCATCGTTTCCGGAGTTTGGCCGTCGCGAAGCTGTTCCCAGCGCTTGCGATTGGGTTCCCAGCCAGATCCACGAAAGCGGCGATAGCCGGCCAGGAGGCGGTCAAATCCGAGCGACGAATCTTGGGTCATGCTCGCGCTTGTGGCGGTGCAAATTCCCGCTGGCAACCCCGGCGGGTAAAGCCTATCTGGGCGCCATGAACGACCTCTCCAGTGCTCCCCAGACCGAACGCCAACGCAAGCCCGATTGGATCCGCGTCAAGGCGCCGACCAGCAAGGGCTATGGCGAAACGCGCAAGCTGATGCGCGATCTCAACCTGCATACCGTGTGTGAGGAGGCCGCCTGCCCGAACATCGGTGAATGCTGGACCAAGAAGCACGCCACAGTAATGATCCTGGGTGATGTCTGCACCCGGGCCTGCGCCTTTTGCAACGTCAAGACCGGGATGCCGCGCCCGGTCGATCCACTCGAGCCCGAGCATGTCGCGGTGGCTGCAGCGAAGATGGGGCTGGAACACATCGTCATTACATCGGTCGATCGCGATGACCTGCCCGATGGCGGGGCAGGGCAGTTCGTCAAGGTGATCAAGGCGCTGCGCGCCAATACGCCGGATACCACGATCGAGATCCTGACCCCTGATTTCCGCGGCAAGATGCGCGCGGCGGTTGAGGCGATCGTCGCCGCCGGACCAGATGTTTACAACCACAACCTTGAAACCGTTCCGCGGCTCTATCCCACCATCCGGCCGGGTGCGCGATACTACGCTTCATTGCGGTTGCTGGAAGAGGTCAAGAACCACGACCCGCTGATCTTCACCAAGAGCGGGATCATGCTGGGGCTGGGCGAGGAACGGCTGGAAGTCCACCAGGTGATGGATGACATGCGCAGCGCCGGCATCGATTTTCTGACAATGGGACAATACCTGCAGCCGACCCCCAAGCACACCAAAGTGATCGAATTCGTCGAACCCAAGGGGTTCGAAGCCTATGGAGCGATTGCCCGGGCCAAGGGCTTCCTGCAGGTCGCGTCGAGCCCGCTGACCCGTTCAAGCTATCACGCCGGCGATGACTTCAAGGAAATGCGCGCAGCGCGCCAGGCCCAGACGGCAAGGCTGTCAGCGAAGCTCTGATGCCCGGCGTTCGAGAAACTCGCCGTCTGCCGTACAGCGCCGAACAGATGTTCGACCTGGTGGCGGATGTCGGGCGCTATCACGAGTTTCTGCCCTGGGTGGTCGGCACCCGAATCCGCTCCAATTCGGAAACCGAAATGATCGCGGACCTGCTGATCGGTTTCAACGCCCTGCGTGAAAAATTCACCTCGCGGGTGATCAAGCAGCGACCGCTAGAGATCAAGGTGCACTACCTCGACGGCCCGATGCGCGATCTCGACAATGTCTGGCAATTCCGTTCTGTCGAAGGCGGCTGCGAAGTGGACTTCATGGTCCAGTTCACCTTCCGCAACGCCATGTTCGAGAAGCTGGCCGGCCAATATTTCGATCGCGCTTTCCGCAAGATGGTTGGCGCGTTCGAAGATCGTGCTGCTGTCCTCTATGGCAACAGCAACTCAAGCGCGACCAGCGCGGCTTGAAGCCTGACGTTAGCACGATCGGGCGCTTCAAACAGGCGTTCCTCCGCCAGCAGTTCTTCATCGCCGCGAAGTGCCCGGGCGAAGACCACCGTTCCAACCGGCTTCTGCCGCGTACCGCCGTCCGGCCCGGCGATTCCGCTGACCGCCACGGCAACATCGGCTTGGCTCTTCTTCAGGGCGCCCTGCGCCATGGCCCAGGCACAGGCGATCGAGACTGCACCAAAGGTGTCGATAATATCGTTCGAAACCCCCAGGGCTTCGTTCTTGGATTCATTCGAATAAGTGATGAAGGACCGGTCAAGCACGGCAGACGAGCCAGGAATTTCGGTCAGTGCAGCACTAACCAGGCCGCCAGTGCAGCTTTCAGCAAGCGCAACCGTCCGTCCTGCCGCGCGGTTCTCATGGATGACCCGCGCGGCAAGTTCGGTCAGTTCGGCAGGCAGCAGGCTGGTGCTCACCGCTGCGTCCTCAATCCTCGCAGATCTGCATTTCCTTGTCGCCGCGGGCGCCGATGATCACGACCTGAGTCAAAAGATCGACGTAGCTGGAGGCAGGAAGCGGAGCAAGTGTGCCAAGGACTGCGTCAATATCCTTGCAGTTTTCCGGTTTGATCATCCCCGAGAACTCCTGGGTCACAACGCTTTCAAGGAGCGGGCGCATCGCGGATTCGGGCATGGCTTCCATCATCGCGGTGGCGTCCTTGTCAGCCGAGCCGCCAAACTTCATGAATGCGCGCTTTGCCATGGGCCAGGCAGCGGCCTGACCGGTTGCCAGATCCTTCGACAATGCGGGCCCACGCGAAACCACGAATGAATTTGCCGAAAGGCGAGTCGAACATTTCTGGACCAGTGAGTCGATCGCGAACGGCATCATATAGGCCATCATCCCGTGCAGTTCCGGACGCGTCATGCACTGCGTCGTGGCGGCAGCCTGAGCGGCCTGCGGAAGGGTCAGAGCAGCAAGGGCAAGGGTAGCGGCGATCTTTGACTTGGTCTTCGACATTGTTCAGGTTTCCGTTGTTGAGCGCGGACTTGGTCATCACCTGCCGTGAAACCACCGCAAAATCCAGTCCGAATAGTTATTGGGCCAACAGTGTTGCGACAGCCTGCGCAGCGATCCCTTCACCTCGCCCGGTAAAGCCTAACCGCTCGGTGGTGGTCGCTTTTACGCTTACCGCTGCAATGTCCGTTCCCAGCAATTCGGCAAGGCGGGTTCGCATAGCTTCGCGATGCGGACCGATCCTTGGCGCTTCGCACACGATGGTCAGATCGACATTGCCGATCCGATAACCGGCTTCATTCACCAGGGTTACGGCGTGGGCCAGAAAACGGTCGGAACTGGCGCCCTTCCACTGTGGGTCGCTTGGCGGGAAATGGCTGCCGATATCACCGGCGCAGATCGCCCCGAGCATTGCGTCGACCAGCGCATGAATTGCGACATCGGCATCACTGTGCCCGGCGAGGCCGCGTGGATGGTCGATCCGCACGCCGCAGAGCCACAACTCTTCGCCGTCGGCCAGGCGGTGGACATCATAGCCCATCCCGACCCGTATTGGTGCGGCTTGGGCGGCAAAGTCTTCCGCGAAAGTCAGCTTGTGCAGCTTTTCATCTCCTTCGACCAAACCAACGGCCAGGCCTGCCGCCTGGGCCACCTGCGCGTCATCGCCTGCCTCGCTCGATCCTTGCCAGGCCCGATGAGCGGCCAGGATATCGGCAAACCGGAATGCTTGCGGGGTCTGCACCCGCCGCAAGGCTTCGCGCCGGGCAGGCGCGCCCATCACGTCACCGCGGGCTTCGGCCAGGCTATCAACCACCGGCAGCACCGGTATTGCACCAGGCAGGACCTCAAGCGCGGCGACCAGCCGATCAATCACATTCTGGCCCAAGCCTGGCCGTGCCGCGTCATGGATCAGCACCTGTACGGGCGCATCTGGCACGAGCGATTCCAACGCATTGCGCACCGATTCCTGGCGACTGGTCCCGCCGGTTACAAATCGCACACCCGGAACACCTGCCAATGCTGCGCCGGCCAGGTCTTGCCCGCCGTCGGGGATGGCCACAACAATCGGGGCGATGCCAGCCAAAGCCAGCGCTTCTGCCGAGTGTCGCACCACCGGCTTGCCGCGCCACGGGGCAAATTGCTTGGGCAGAGGCTGCCCGGCGCGCAGCCCTTGTCCGGCCGCGACGATCACGGCAGCGGTGCGCGGCGAAGGATTGGACGGTTTCATGTTGCAACGCGGTATAGGCTTGCTCTCGCCGGGGCAATTCCCTATGTGCTGCCTAAATTTTAGGCATCTGCAATGAGCACGCTACCTTCCCCGCCGCAAGTGGCGCCGATCATGGTCGGCCCGGTGCGGATCGATTGCCCGGTGATCCTGGCGCCGATGACTGGCGTCACCGACCTGCCGTTCCGCCGACTGGTGCGTCGGTTCGGATCGGGCCTCAACGTCACCGAGATGATCGCCAGCCCGGCAGCGATCCGCGAAACGCGTCAGTCGGTCCAGAAGGCCGCTTGGGACCCGATCGAAGAACCGGTTTCGATGCAACTGGTCGGCTGCGAGCCCGAGCAGATGGCCGAGGCGGCCAAATTGCAGGAAGACCGCGGCGCGGCGATCATTGACATCAATATGGGCTGCCCAGTCAAAAAGGTGGTCAACGGCGATGCCGGATCCGCGCTGATGCGCGATATCCCGTTGGCGACCCGGCTGATCGAGGCAACGGTCAAGGCGGTCTCGGTTCCGGTTACCGTCAAGATGAGGATGGGCTGGTGCCACGACAGCCTCAATGCACCGGAACTGGCGCGCATAGCCGAGGATCTGGGTGCCAAGATGGTCACGGTCCATGGCCGCACCCGTAACCAGATGTACCGCGGTGATGCCGACTGGGCCTTCGTCCGCAGTGTCAAGGAAGCCGTTTCGATCCCGGTGATCGTCAATGGTGATATCTGTTCGATCGCTGACAGCGCCAAGGCGTTTGAGCAGTCGGGCGCCGATGGCGTGATGATCGGGCGCGGGGCCTATGGCCGGCCGTGGCTGCTGGCGCAGGTCATGCATTGGCTGAAGACCGGGCAGGAACTGGCCGATCCCGATATCGACGCGCAGTTCGATCTGGTTCTTGAGCACTATCGCTGGATGCTGGAACACTACGGTGAGCACACCGGCGTGCGCATGGCCCGCAAGCACCTGGCCTGGTACACGCGGGGACTAGCTGGTTCAGCGGCCTTCCGGAACAAGGTCAATTTCATTGAGAGCGCCGACGACGTGGTCCGTGAACTGACCGAATTCTACGATCCGTTCCTCAGCCGGGCGGCGGCCTGATGGTTGATCCGCTCCGCCAGCTGGCCAGCCTGCCGCACGCGGTGGTGCTGCTGGCGCCGGGGCAAAAGCTGGCAGCGGCCAATCCTGCAGCCGAGCATCTTCTGGGCCAGTCGTTCAAGCGACTGGAAGGGCGCGGATTGGGTGAATTGCTGGTCTTCGATGAAGAACGCCTGGCCGCGCGCTTGGCCGAAACCGATGCGCAGCTTTCGGCGCGGGCAACCGGTATTCGGGTGCTGGGGCAGGGGAGCCGCCGCGTTGATGTGACGGTTGCCCCGGTCATCGACCAGCCCGGATGGCAACTGCTGACCCTCCACGATATCGGTGGGGCCGAGGCGATGCGCGAAACGCAATCCTCTGGCGAAGACAGCATGCTGCGCGCGCCAGACGTGCTGGCCCATGAAATCAAGAACCCGCTGGCGGGAATTCGCGGCGCGGCGCAGCTTCTGGGCCGCAAGCTGGAAGGCAACGATCTGGCCCTGACCGGGCTGATCGCCGACGAGGTGGACCGGATTGCCAAGCTGATCGACCAGATGCAGTCACTCTCGCGCCGTACTGCGCCCGAGCTTTCACCCTGCAACCTTCACGAAGCGGTTCGGCATGCTCGCGCAGTGATCGAGGCCAGCGGCAAATCCCCACAGATCGCCGAGGAGTTCGATCCCTCGCTGCCGGCTGTGTTGGGCAATGCCGATGCGCTGCTGCAGGTCCTGATCAACCTGCTGGCCAATGCCGCCGACGCTGTGCGCGGGCTTGAACAGCCCAGGATCGCGGTACGCACCCGCTTTGCCAGCGGGCTGCAACTGCATCGGGCTGCTGATGGATCATCGGTCCGCCTGCCAATCGAACTGCGGATCAGTGACAATGGCCCAGGGATCGACCCGCAACTGCGTGATCATGTGTTCGAACCGTTCGTAACCAGCAAGAAGAGCGGGCAGGGGCTGGGCCTGGCGCTCGTGCGCCGTCTGGTTGCAGACATGAACGGACGGATCACCCATGATCGTGACGAGGCAGCCGGCTGGACCCATTTCCGGGTCCACCTCGCGCTGGCCGAAGATCGCCGCAGGGCACCACATGAGGAAGCCGCATGACTGTCTTGCTGGTTGAAGACGACGCCTCGATCGCACTGGTAATCACCGCCGCGCTGGAAGCCGAAGGCTTTGCGGTGACCGGATGCGATTCGATCGCCGAGCGCGATCGGTTGCTGCAGAAACGCGCCTATGCCGCGCTGGTCACCGATGTGATGTTGACCGATGGCGACGGGATTGAGACCCTGGGGGCTGTGCGCGACGCAGCGCCCGACATGCCGATCATCATCCTTTCGGCGCAGAACACCCTGGATACGGCAGTGCGTGCCAGCGACACCGGCGCGTTCGAGTATTTCCCCAAGCCGTTTGATATCGACGAGTTGGCCCGGACCGTCCGCCAGGCCGTCGGCAATGCCGCATCACGCAGCGGGGATGAGGACGATGCGCCGGTCGCTGGTCTGCCATTGGTCGGCCGGTCGGCACCGATGCAGGCGGTTTACCGGATGATCACCCGGGTGCTGCGCAATGACCTGACCGTGCTTGTGCTGGGTGAAAGCGGCACCGGCAAGGAACTGGTGGCCGAGGCAATTCATCAGCTAGGTCATCGCAAGTCCGGACCATTCGTAGCGGTCAACACCGCAGCCATTCCGGCGGACCTGATCGAAAGCGAGCTGTTCGGGCACGAAAAAGGCGCCTTCACTGGTGCCATGGCCCGGCACGCGGGCAAGTTCGAGCAGGCCCAGGGCGGCACGCTGTTCCTCGACGAAATCGGCGACATGCCGCTCGATGCCCAGACCCGGCTGCTGCGCGCGCTGCAATCCGGACGCATCCGCCGGGTCGGTGGGCGCGAGGAAGTGGCGGTCGACGTGCGGATCGTGGCAGCCACCAACAGAGACCTGGCTCCGATGATCGCAGCCGGGACTTTCCGCGAAGACCTGTTCTACCGGCTGAACGTGGTGCCAATCACGCTGCCGCCGCTGCGCGAGCGGGCCGACGATGTTCCGGCCCTGGCACGGCATTTCCTCCACCTGGCGGCAGGGGAGGGGTTGCCACGTCACCGACTGTCCGACGATGCGACTGCGCTGCTGGCCAGCCAGCCCTGGCGCGGCAACGTCCGCGAACTGCGCAATTTCATCTATCGCATGGCATTGCTGGCGCGTGAGGACCTGATCGACGCGGCAGTGTTGGAACCTATGCTGGAGAGCGGCGTTGCCGAAGCGCGCACAGGTGAAGACACCGCAATGGATGACGCGGTGGCCGACTGGCTCAACCACAACCGGCCAGGCGAGGGGCAGGTCTATGATGCGGCGCTGGCGGCATTTGAACGCCCACTGTTCATCGAGGCTTTGCGGCGAACCGGCGGCAACCAGCTACGCGCCGCGCAGTATCTGGGGATCAATCGCAACACCCTGCGCAAGCGTTTGACCGATCTCGAAATTGATCCGGGCGGACACCAGCGTTAACCGGTACTGCGAAAGGCCTTGCACAGTTGCAACAGTAGTGTTGTAACTAGGCAACGATGGAGCAATCTGGCTCACCCCCTCAACGTACCTTGAAACGGCCTGATCGCCGCAAGGCCTGGGCGCGTATCTTGCGTCGGGCCCAGGTGGCTGTGCGTCGCTCCAACCTTTTTCAGATCCTCGAAATTGGTGCTGTCGTCGCCTTCCTGGTGATGACCGGGATTACCTGGTTCGTCTTCCGCTCGCAGTCCGATCGCGGACAGATGCTGCCGACCGAGCTGACTTCGACGTTGCTGGTCGGGACCCTGGTTCCGGCCATGGCAATTCTGGTCCTGCTTGGAAGACGCCTGGCACTGCAGCGCGCGCAGGAAGAGATCGGGCGCAGCGGTCAGCTGCACGTTCGCCTGGTGTTTCTGTTCTCGCTGATTTCGGCAGTGCCGACACTGCTGGTCGTGATCTTCGCCTCGGTACTGTTCCAGTCGGGTGTCGAGTTCTGGTTTTCGGACAAGTCACGCGGGCTGCTGGAGAACGCGAACCAGCTGGCTTTGGGCTATTCCGAGCAGATCAAGAAGGACATGGAGTACGAATCGCTGGCGATGGCTCAGGACCTGCGTGAGGAAATCACGCTGGTGCCCTTTGGCAGCGCGGAATTCCAGGAATACTACCTCTATCAGGTGCTTCACCGGAAGATCGATGAATCGACGATCCTGCAAAAGCGCGCCGATGGCGGGCTGGACAAGGCGGCCTTTACCCGCGGCGAGGCCCCGCTGTCGGAGATTTCCGCCGATGTCCTGCGCCAGTTGGATCGCGGCGAGGCGATTTCGGTTTCGAGTGGCGGCAACACGATCCGAGCGATCACGCCAATCGATCGCCGGGCCGGGATCTACCTCTACACCGTGCGCAAGAGCGATCTGCTTTCGGCCGGCTATGCTCAGAACATCCTGCGCTCCTATGACGAGTTGACCCAGCGAACCCGGATCCAGCAGCTGCGGGTCAATGTCGCGCTGTTCGTGGCCAGCCTGGCGCTGGTCGGGCTTTCGGTGTGGTTCGCGCTGCGCTTTGCCGACCGGCAGGTTAAGCCGCTCTACGATCTGGTTGACGCTGCCAGACAGGTCGGCTCGGGCAACTTTTCAATGCGGGTCGAAGGGCGCACCGGGGCTGACGAGGTTGGCCTGCTCAATCGCGCCTTCAACCGCATGACCCAGCAGCTTGAACGCCAGAACCAGGCGCTGCTCGGCGCCAATCAGCAGCTTGATGAGCGGCGCGCGTTCATGGAAGCGGTGCTGGAATCGGTCACCGCCGGGATCATCAGCACCAATTCCAAGGGCGAAATCCAGCTCATGAACGGGTCGGCCCAGAAACTGCTGCTTGAACGCGGCGCGGAGATCCCGATCGGCGTGGAGCTGGCCCAGATCGCCCCGCAGATTGCCGCGCTGGCCCAAGAGGGCAGTGAGGGCGGAATCGTTCAGTTTTCCAAGGGGAATGACCTGTTGACCCTGGCGGTCAAATCAACCCGATCGGCCACCGGACACGTCGTGACCTTCGAGGATATCACCCGCCAGCTGGTCGATCAGCGCCAGGCTGCCTGGTCCGACGTGGCCCGCCGCATCGCGCATGAGATCAAGAACCCGCTAACCCCGATCCAGCTGGCAACCGAACGGCTCAAGCGGCGCTATGCCAAACAGGTGGTTGCCGATGGCGAACTGTTCGAGGAGCTGACCGGCACGATCATCCGCCAGGTCGGCGATCTGCGCCGCATGGTTGACGAGTTTTCGTCTTTTGCGCGGCTGCCCAAACCGCTGTTCCGCGGCGAAGATCCGGTCGATCTGGCCCGGCAAGCCTTGTTCCTGCAGGAAGTGGCCCGGCCTGATATCAACTTCTCGTTCGCAGCGGATGCCGATTTCGGGATTATCGCATGTGATCGGCACCAGTTCGGCCAGGCCATGACCAACGTCCTCAAGAACGCAGTCGAAGCTGTTGAAGCCCGGCAAAAGCAGGAAGACGCAGACTATCGCGGCCGGATCAGCGTTGTCCTTACCGGCAGCTCTGAGGATGTCGTCGTTGCGGTAACCGATAACGGTATCGGCCTGCCCCAGGAAGGTGAACGGATTATCGAGCCCTATGTGACCACGCGTGACAAGGGCACCGGGCTGGGCCTGGCGATCGTCAAGAAGATCGTCGAGGAACATGGCGGCGATATCCAGTTCACCCCGGGCAAGACCGAAGGAACCGTAGTCACCATGCGGTTCGCGCGTGATCCGCTCGACCGGCAGGACAAGCCGGAAGCGGCTGAGTAGTTGAAAGCAGAGGTAGGTTGAAATGGCGCTCGAAATCCTGATCGTCGATGACGAACGCGATATCCGCGATCTCGTGGCCGGCGTGCTGAGCGACGAAGGCTATGAATGCCGCACGGCTGGTGACAGCGTCACCGCGCTGGAGATGATCGATGAACGTCGGCCCAGCCTGGTGCTGCTCGACGTCTGGCTGCACGGCAGCCCGATGGACGGGCTTGAAGTTCTCGACGCGATCAAGCAGCGCGAACCCGAACTGCCAGTGGTGATCTTTTCCGGCCACGGGAATATCGACACCGCCGTGTCCGCGATCAGTCGCGGCGCGATGGATTTCATCGAAAAGCCATTCGAAGCTGAGCGGCTGATGCTGCTGGTCGGACGGGCAACCGAAACCGAACGCCTGCGGCGCGAGAACGCGCGGCTGCGCGAAGGCTTCGCGACATCGGACGAATTCACCGGCAATTCCGCAGCGATCAACCAGGTTCGCGCAACGCTGAAGCGTGTTGCCAATACCGGCAGTCGCCTGCTGATCAGCGGGCCGGCCGGATCCGGCAAGGAAGTGGCGGCCCGGCTGCTGCACAGCTGGAGCGGGCGTTCGAGCGGTGCCTTCGTTACCGTCAATTCGGCGCGGATCACGCCCGAACGATTTGAAAGCGAGCTGTTCGGGGAGGAAGCGGACGGCAAGCTGATCCGGGCCGGGCTGCTCGAAATGGCCGATGGCGGCACGCTTTACCTCGACGAAGTGGCCGATATGCCGCTTTCGACCCAGGCGCGGATCCTGCGGGTCTTGACTGACCAGTCGTTCGTGCGGGTCGGGGGCAATCGTCAGATCCGGGTCGATGTGAGAGTCGTGTCCTCAACCGCGCGGGATCTGGAAAAGGAGATCGCCGAACGGCGCTTCCGCGAGGACCTGTTCTACCGGCTCAACGTGGTCCCGGTCTCGATCCCTTCTCTGGCCGAGCGGCGCGACGATATCCCGATGCTGGCCGACCACTTCTTTGCCCGGTTTGCCGCCGATCAAGGCGTACCGCCTCCCGAAGTGACGCCCGAGGCTCTGGCCGCACTGCAAAGCTATGAATGGCCGGGCAATGTCCGCCAGCTGCGCAACGTGGTTGAGCGCACGATTATCCTCACCCCGCGCGACAAGCTGGCCCGGATCGACTCCGACATGCTCCCAGGTGAAGTGGTTTCAGGCCGCATTTCGGGCGACAACGGGATGCCATCTTTGATGGGTGTCCCACTGCGCGAGGCGCGCGAGAATTTCGAGCGCGAGTACCTCAGGGTGCAGATCAAGCGGTTCTCCGGCAACATCTCGCGCACGGCCAGTTTCATCGGAATGGAACGCTCGGCCCTGCACCGCAAACTCAAGCTGCTCGGCATGGTTGAGCGGCGCGAAGGCGAAGAGGATGACGAAGGTGAGCTTGACGGCTGACAAGGAAACGTCATGAAAATGGCGTTTACCCGTCGGCTAAAGGGGATTAAGTAGAAGCTTGATGAAAACGGCCCAGCCATCGCGCCAGGGGCCAGATCGCGGACCGCAGTGGCGGCCGCCAACAAGAAGGAGCCAGGAAATGACCTCTCGCACACTCAGCGCGCGTCCGCGCCCGCCGAAGCCCGAACCCGAAGCGAGCGAAGAAAGCCCTGTACCGGCTGCACCGAAGGGTCAGAACCTGCAGGACCAGTTCCTGAACCTGCTGCGCAAGAACAAGACCCCGGTCACCATGTTCCTGGTCAAGGGCGTGAAGCTGCAGGGCATCGTCACCTGGTTTGACAATTTTTCGATCCTGCTGCGCCGCGACGGCCAGGCCCAGCTGGTTTACAAGCACGCGATCTCCACCATCATGCCCAGCCAGCCGATCGATGCCCGCCAGTTCGGCAGCACCGGGGAAGGGGGCAAGAAGGTCCGTCTGCTGCAGGACGTGTTCCTGTCGAGCGTTCGCCAGGCTGAGGTTCAGGTCAACATGTTCCTGGTCAACGGGGTGATGCTGCAGGGCCGCGTCGCCGCCTATGACCTGTTCTGCATGCTGCTGGAACGTGAAGGCTATGTCCAGCTGGCCTACAAACATGCGGTTTCGACGATTCAGCCGTTGGGTCCTGTCGATCTGACCGGCGATGCCGAAGAAGGCGAACTCGCCTGATCTTCGGTGAGGAAACCGATGGCGAGGTAACCCGCGGCGCGCGGGCCTTGGTCGTTTACCCGGAATTCAAGCGGGGCGGGGCAGGGATCGACACCGCCGCCCGGCTTGAGGAAGCCAAGGGCCTTGCCCTGGCGATCGGACTGGTGGTGGTTGAAGCCATGGCCATCCCGATCCGCGAAGCGCGCGCCGGGACGTTGTTCGGGGAAGGGCAGATCCAGAACATCGACGTCGCCTGCAACCTGGGCGAGGCTGATCTGGTGATCGTTGATGGCTCGCTCAGCGCGATCCAGCAGCGCAACCTTGAGGAAAAGCTCAAGCGCAAGGTGATCGACCGGACTGGCCTGATTCTGGAAATCTTCGGCGAACGTGCGGCCACGGCTGAAGGGCGGTTGCAAGTAGAACTGGCCCACCTCGATTATCAGGCCGGGCGACTGGTGCGCAGCTGGACCCACCTTGAGCGCCAGCGCGGCGGCTTCGGCTTCCTGGGCGGCCCGGGCGAGACCCAGATCGAGGCCGACCGCCGGATGATCCGTGACCGGATGGCCAAGTTGCGGCGTGAACTGGATCAGGTGCGCCGCACCCGCGGCCTGCACCGCAGTCGGCGCGAGAAGGCCCCCTGGCCGGTCATCGCCCTGGTCGGCTATACCAATGCCGGCAAGAGCACGCTGTTCAACCGCCTGACCGGGGCCGGGGTCATGGCCGAGGACCTGCTGTTTGCCACGCTCGACCCGACCATGCGCCGGATCCGGCTGCCAGGGGTTGAGAAGGCGATCCTGTCGGACACCGTGGGGTTCATCTCCGATCTGCCGACCCAGCTTATTGCCGCGTTTCGCGCAACGCTTGAAGAGGTCACGGCCGCCGACGTGATCGTCCACGTGCGCGACGTGGCCAATCCAGATAGTGGCGCGCAAAAGCGCCAGGTGCTGGAAATCCTGGAAGACCTCGGTCTGATCGAAGCCGAAGGTGCCACCCCGCGGGTGCCGATCGTTGAAGCCTGGAACAAATGGGATCTGCTCGATGCCGGACGCGCGAGCGAATTGGCTGAGCAACGCCTTGCACATCCGGACGAGCTGATTGTCCCGGTCTCAGCGCTAACCGGAATGGGCTGCGACGACTTGCTTGAGGCCGTTGGCAAGCTCCTCACCCAGGGGGCCCGCCTGCACAGTTTTGTCCTGCCGGTCAGCGACGGCCAGCGGCTCGCCTGGCTCCATGCCCACGGTGAGGTGGTGAACGATGCTGATGCCGGAGAAGACGAACGCGGGCCATTGCGGCGTCTGGAGGTGCGGCTTGATCCGCGCGAGTTAGGGCGCTTTGCCCGGCTCTGAGGCTTTGACGGCCTGCCACAGCTCTTCCTGCTGATCGAGCGTCAATGCGGGGAAATTGTTCCCTTGCTGGCTGGCCAGCGCTTCCATGGCCCGGAACCGGCGTTCGAACTTGATGTTGGCCGCGCGCAGGGCATCTTCCGGGGCAACGCCATAGGCACGGACCACGTTGACCGCAGCAAACAGCAGGTCTCCGGCCTCTTCAGCCCGTTCCGCATCCGTTCCGGCCTGCGCAAGTTCTGCGATTTCTTCGACGAGCTTTTCGCCCGGGCCCTGAACATCAGGCCAATCGAAGCCTTGGCGTGCCGCGCGCTTCTGCAGCTTTTCAGCGCGGAGCAGGGCGGGAAGGGCGAGGGTGACGCCGTCCATTGCGCTCTCGGCGCCCTTGGCCTTGCGTTCGGCGGCCTTCAAACCCTCCCAGCGATCTTCGCGGCTTTGGCCAAGATCGGGCGTATCACCAAATATGTGCGGGTGCCGTGCTTCCATCTTCGTTGAGATGGCTGCGGCAACATCACTGAACGCGAACAGGCCGGCTTCTTCGGCCATACGCGCGTGGAACACGACCTGGAGGAGCAGATCGCCAAGTTCATCCTTGAGCGCATCCATGTCGCCGCGTTCGATCGCGTCGGCAACTTCGTAGGCTTCCTCGAGCGTATACGGCGCGATCGTTGCAAAGTTCTGCGCGCAGTCCCATTCACAGCCGCGCTGCGGATCGCGCAGGTGGGCCATGATCGCGAGGAGGCGGTCGAGAGGGGGGCTGGCTGGTTCGGACATATTGGAATGATAATATATATTATGTTAAATGCAAACTCAGCAATATGGCCCGCTCAGCCGGTGAAATTGCCAAAAAGCAACGCCAGCCCTGCGATGATCATCACCCACACAATTGCCATCTGCAACGTCTTGCGTTGACTGAGCTGG
>NZ_JADZAT010000013.1 GCF_020852455.1 Novosphingobium sp. | reverse complement strand
GGCTTTACCTATTCGCCCGCGTTGCAGGGCGCAAAGCTGACTTGGGATGAGCAGACGCTGTCAGCCTATCTCGAAAATCCGCAAGCGTTCGTGAAGGGCAACAAGATGGCTTTTGCCGGATTGAAAAAGCCCGAGGATCGCGCAGACCTCATTGCCTATCTCTCGACCCTGAACTGAGCTTGTCTGGATGACCCAGGCGCGTGATACCCAGACCCACCTGCACGGTGTTCGTCTCCCAGGGTTCTCGTGGCTGGATCGCGTCAAGGCAGCGTCCGGGGCGCTATTCGGAATTGCCCTGACGGCGTTTGTGTGCGCCCTGCTTGCCAGGGATCCGACTGCCCCGTGGATAGTTGCTCCGATGGGCGCTTCCGCTGTCATCCTTTTCGCGATACCGGCCAGTCCGCTGGCACAACCCTGGGCCGTGGTCGGCGGCAACACCGTTTCAGCACTGGCGGCTGTTGCCTTGACCCGCTTTATTCCCGATCCGGCTCTGGCTGCGGGCTGTGCGGTCGGTGTCGCCATCCTGGCGATGACTGCATTACGTTGCCTGCACCCGCCTGGCGGTGCTGCGGCATTGCTCGTTGCGTTGGGCGGAGCCGAAGGTCCGGCGCACAGCTGGTTGTTTGCGCTGCAGCCGGTCGCCCTGAACTCGCTGCTTCTGGTGCTTTGCGCCATGCTCTATCACCGGGTTTCCGGGCACAGCTATCCGCACCGGGCCGACGAAACGACCGGACTACGCGGCCGGGGTCGCACCTCGCCCATCGGGAGGATCGGCCCTTCGCCAAATGCACTGTCCGAAGTGCTGGGAAGCTACGGCGAGGTTCTCGATGTCAGCGAGGACGATCTGCAGACGCTCTTTCGCGAAGTCGAACTGAGACAACTGGAGCAGGATACGGCAAGCCTGACGTGCCGCGACATCATGTCGGCCTGTCCGATCAGCGCGCCTGAAGAACTTGGCCGCGATGAAGTGGAGGCGCTTATGTCCGAACGCCGCCTGCATGCGCTGCCGGTTGTTGATCGTATGGGCAAGGTGCGCGGCATCATTACCGCTTTGGATCTGGTGCGGCCCGGCACAATGGCGAGAGATCTCTCATCCGGGGCACTTCTGGCCCGCGAGGATGCAGCTGCAGCTTCGCTGGTGCGCCCCCTTGCCGATGGTAGCCGACATGAAGTCCTGATTGTCGATGGCTCGCAGAAGCTGATCGGGATTGTTACGCAGACCGACCTTGTCGCAGCCTTGGCAGGTATCTTGGCGTCGATGCGTAATGCGGGTGCAGACTAAGTGACAGCGGGATGCTTTGGACAGACTCCGCGAGCTGTTGCAAAAACCGGTATAAGTGAGCCGAAGAGCCCAGTGGTAAAATTGCCGGATGGAATGGAAACTCCCGCTGAACTCTCTATAGGCTCGCCATGCGTTTGCTCCGTACCGTGATCCTGGCACGCCCTTATATTGCCATGTTGTTTCTGGCGATAGCGCTGTGCGTGAAGGCATTGATGCCGGCGGGCTATATGATTTCGGCCGATTCCAAGACCTTTACCGTTGGAATTTGTTCTGAGGGAATGGGGGCGGCCAAAACCATAACGATGACGTTCCCCATGGAATCCGGAAAATCAGGCGCTCCCGCCGATAAGGGGGCAACCGATAGTCCCTGCGCTTTTTCCGTGCTTTCGACGGCAATGATGGGCGGAGCCGATGCGCCGCTTCTGGCACTGGCGCTTCTCTTCATCCTTGCGCTGGGTTTTCTTCCCCCAAGTGCATTACCGCGCGTCGGCGCGGTGCGTCTGCGGCCGCCTTCGCATGGGCCGCCTTCGCGGGTCTGAGCCGATCAGCAGAATTGCTGGATGAGACTGCCTGCCGCTGATCGCGGTGGATGCAGTTTTCGCTAGCGTTTCTTTGACTCGGCAAACGCGCCCCGGCCTTGCGACCGGAAGCCAATGACCAATTTCTCAAGGATTATCAGAAATGAAGACCTCGCTTGTCGCACTCACTGCGGCTCTCGTTTTCGCTGCGCCTGCTTTTGCCGAAGAGGCAGAGGGCGGTGATACTCAGCGCGACATTATCGTCACCGGTACAAAATTCTCAGGCGACTTTGGCGGCAAGTCCGGCATTCCCATCGAGCGTGTGCCACAGTCGGTGCAGATCATTGGTGCGGAAGACATTATTGAGCAAGGCGCAACCTCGATCGGCGATCTGTTGCGCAATGTGCCCAGCGCTAGCCCCGGCTATTCGCGGGTTGGAGCATATCAGTCGTTCAGCCTGAAGCTTCGGGGCTTTCTGGCCGACCAGATGCGCAATGGCATTCGTCAACGCTACTACGAAGATGTCGATGCATCGGCATTGTCCAACATCGAGCGCGTGGAAGTGCTGAAAGGCCCGTCGGGCGTGCTCTATGGCCAATCGGCGGTAGGCGGAATCATCAGCATCATCACCAAGCGGCCAAAGGAACAACAGGCCATCAGTATGGCCGCGACCATGGGCAACTATGACCAGAAGATGCTGACCGTCGATATGACCGGCGGCCTTGCCCAAGGGCTTTCAATCCGCGTGACCGGCGAGGTCGAGCGTTCCGGCACTTTCGTTGATTTTCAGGACATGAACCGGCTCAATGGCGCGGTGAGTCTCCGTTATGCGCCCTCTGACAGGGTTACGGCGAACCTTGTTGCCGAATATGTCGAGCGTGATACCCGCCGCAATCCCGGCCTGCCAATCAAGGGGACGGTGGAAAGCAATGGTGTCGGTCCCATCGCGCGCAGCCAGTTTCTTGGCGAACCAAGCATCGATGGCATGAAGGCTAGTGCGCCGCTGGTTCAGGTATGGGTCGATGTCGCGCTGTCGGACAAATGGATAGTAACCCCGCGTTTCCAGTACAGTGAGTTCAACACGCGCTTTCACCAGATTCGCGCGCGCGCGCCTCAGGCAGACCTGACGACAATCAACCGCAATGGCCGTCAGGGTGAGGAGAATGACGAATATTATATCGCCCAGCTCGATATTTCCGGCGAACTCAACACCGGCGGCATCAAGCACAAACTGCTGTTCGGCTTCGAATATGACTGGGAGCGCGGCCGATTTACCCAGTCCAACCTCACCAATGTCGCACCGATCAGCGTGCTGAATCCGGTCTATACCTTTAGCATGACGGCACCGGTGCGGGCCTTTGCCTTCGACAATTTCTACAACATAGATGGGCAGGCGCTCTATTTTCAGGACCAGATAGACCTGACTGAGCGCTGGAATTTGATCGGTGCGCTTCGTCACAGTTGGATCGATGCCGCAGACGGCACGTTTGGCGGCGCTGCGGCCAATCAGGCCAAGACCAGCACCACAATCTGGCAGATAGGCTCGACTTACAAGCTCAGCGACGCGTTTTCAGTCTATGCCGGGTATAATACCGGCTTTGATGTGGAAAGCAGCGCCGCAGCGCGGTCTGCCAATGGTGATCCGTTGCTGCCGGAAAAGTCATCGCAAGCCGAGCTGGGCCTGCGCTTTGTCTCCGGTGCATTTCGCGGCTCTGTTTCCGCTTTCGAAATCAAGCGCAGCAATGCTCTGACAACAGACCCCAGCAATCCCGATTTCAGCATTAACGTCGGCGAGCAGCGCGTGCGCGGGATCGAAGCGGAAGGCGTCTGGCAAGCGACCGACTGGTGGACCCTGCGGCTGGGTTACGCCTGGCTCGATTCCAAGATCACCAAAAGCAACGATGGCGATCAGGGCTTGCGGATTGGCGACGTGCCCCGGCACAGCTTCAACGCCAGCACAGAAGTGCAGGTGCCCGGAACACAATTGTCTCTGCGCGGCGGCGTCAATCATGTCAGCAACCGTTTGCTCGTCAACGGGAGCAGCACTGTGCTGCCCGCTTACACATTGGCCAGTATCGGCGCGGGCTACAGGATCGGGCGATTTTCCATCGATGCGGCGCTCAATAACCTGTTCGATGAACGGTATTTCACGGCGTCGGGGAACAGTTTCGCCGTTTATCCCGGCGATCCCCGGACATTCAGCCTGCGCCTCGGCGTGAACTTCTAAGGGGGGGGGCAAGCGCATGGCGACGACAGCAACCGAAGCGGACGACAATGCCATCACCCACGGATACCGTGCCGTGTGGCGCTGGCATTTCTTCGCTGCACTCTGGATTGCACCGTTTCTTATCATCCTGACAATAACCGGGGCTCTCTATCTGTTCGACCGGGAGTTTGAAGGCTGGTGGAACCGGGACGTTCAGACGGTGGCGGTCGGCAGCCAGGTCTTGCCGCTGGCCAGGCAGGAGGCGGCAGTGCTTGCCGCCTTCTCCGGTGCCACGGTCAATCGGGTCGTGCTGCCGCGTGAAAGCGCGGCGGCGTCGATCTGGAGCATCACCGACGGGGGAGAGGCGCGTGACGTCTATCTCGATCCCTATAGCGGGAAGGTGACGGGAACGACCGACCCGGACTGGCAGCCAATGAATATCATTCGCGATCTGCACGGAACCTTGCTGGGCGGGGAGATTGGCAGTCATGCCGTCGAACTGGTCGCCTGCTGGACCCTTGTGATGATGGCGACCGGCATCTGGCTGTGGTGGCCGCGCAAATGGAAGGCCAAAGGCGTGTTCGTCCCCCGCCTAGGCACAAGCGGAAGGCGATACTGGCGTGACCTGCACAGCATCCCCTCCATCTTCAACGCGCTTTTTGTGATCCTGCTGGTGCTGACAGGCCTTCCCTGGTCAGCATTCTGGGGGCCGCAGTTCGCCCGGCTCGGTGACGTCGTTCCCTTCGTTGCCGCTTCGCCGAATTTCAAGGCTCCGCCCAAGGCAGATGGTGGCATGGCTGGGGATGACCACGCCATGCACCAGCAGCAAACATCCGATTCCAAATTACCCTGGACAATCCAGCACAGCCCCGCGCCGCGCGGTCAGGGCATGGGCAAAGCGGGAATCGCCGACATGGAAGCCCTGCTCCCCCGGCTGGATCAGTCGCGCTGGGGCGGCGGGGTCCGCATCATCTATCCGCGCAAATTGGGTGATGTGTTCACCATCTCCTATGTGCCGGACAAGGCCGAAGGGCAGCGGACCATCTATGTCGATCCTGGCAGTGCCCATATCATCGGCAATATCGGCTGGGCTGACTACAGCTCCACTGCCAAGGCGGTTGAATGGGGCGTAATGACTCATATGGGGCGGCAATATGGCCTCAGCAACCAATTGGCCAATCTACTGGTTTGCCTGATTCTCATCGGAGCAGTCATCGCTGGCCTGATCCTGTGGTGGAAGCGACGGCCGGAGGGAAAACTGGGCGCTCCATTGCTTGAGAAGGGGGATCGGACACCCACCGGCGTCAAGATTTTGCTCGTGGCCCTCGCCGCGCTTTTTCCGCTCCTGGGCGTTACGATGTTGCCGATGGTACTGTGGAGGCAGTTTAATTCAGTGCCGCCACAGCAGCTCTGACATAAGTACCGCCGTGCTTTCCGCTACGGGCCCCATGCCGTTCACAAGCCGCTTTCATGGGGTGCGGCAAGGAATCGACACGGGGCCCGTAACGCTGGTGCGCGATCACGCACCAGTCGGGTGGAGCGATTTGCGCCATGAAATTGACACAAGGATGAGGGTGCTCCCGCCCAACCGATTTAATACGCATATCATATGCGTAATAGCGAGTTGAGGAAAGAGGTATTGTTGCCATAGAGCAAATTTTGAGGGCGATGCGCCGGCGAACACCATCCAGGGGCGACCCTCAAAAGAAAGTGACGGCTTGCTTTTATTGTGACACAAGCACTGTATGAGCCGCCCCTACCTTTCCGCTGACATGCGGCGTGCCGAAATCGTTGCGACGGTGATCGGTCAGGCGGCGCATTGCGATCCGGCGGAAATCACCACAACGCAGATCGCATCGGCCATGGGTGTGTCGCAAGGTGCGCTGTTTCGTCATTTCCCGGACAAGATGGCGATATGGACCGCCGTGCTCCAATGGACTTGCGCCGAACTGAACAGCCGGTTCGATGCGTTGGTTGCCGATCATCCGCTTGCCAGGCTTGAGGCAATGCTGGCCGCTCACGTGGATTTCGTCATCGCCAGCCCCGGCGTTCCGCGCATCCTGTTCGGCGAGCTCCAGCGCGCCGGCGACACACCAACAAAAGCCATCGTCCGCGACCTGATGGCCGGATATCGGGCTAGAGTGGCGCGCGAGCTTTCCGCCGCGCGCGATGCCGGTGAAATCGCGGCAGGCACCGATGTCGATGCGGCGACCGTCATGTTCCTCGCCATGGTCCAGGGCCTGGTCATGCAGGCCCTTGCCGTGGACGATTTCTCGGCCATGCCAGCCTTGGCCCGCCGTTTGTTCGGCCTTTTCCGGCAAGGCCTTGGAGAAGCCCCATGAGAATACCCCTGCCGCAAAACCGAAGGGTGTGGATGCTGCTGGCGGTGCTTGTGCCGCTGGTAGTCCTCCTCATCTGGGTGGCGATCCGTTCGGGCCCGCTGGCGCCGATCAAGGTCACGGCGGTTGGGGTCGAGGAGCGCGCGATCGCACCGGCGCTGTTCGGGATCGGCACGGTGGAAGCGCGCTACATGCACCGGATCGGGCCGACCGCACCGGGGCGGGTAGCAAGCCTGTCCGTCGATGTTGGAGACCGGGTGAAAGCGGGTCAGTTGCTGGCCCTGATCGATCCGATCGATCTCGATCAGCGCATCGCAGCAGCATGGGGTAGTACGGCCCGCTCGGCGGCACTGGAGCAGGCGGCAGCCTCGCAAGTGGCCGATGCCGGGGCACGTCTTACCCTGGCGCGCAGCGAGGCGGCGCGCGGCGAAGAGCTGTTCCGTGGCGGTTGGTTGACCCGCGCGGCGCTCGACCAGCGACGCCAGGCGCTGGCCGCAGCCGAAGCCGGGCTTGCAGCGGCCCAGGCGAACCGGGCGGCCGCTGTTCAGGACCGTGGTCGGACCGGGGCGGAGCGTGCTGCCTTGCTAGAGCAGAAAGCCAATTTGCGCCTCATCGCGCCCAAGGCCGGGCTGGTCGTGCGCCGCCTCGCCGAACCGGGAACAACCGTGGTGGCCGGGCAAGCCGTCGTTGAAATAGTAGATCCTGCTGAACTCTGGATCAATGCGCGGTTCGACCAGACCCACGCAGGCGGAATCACGGCAGGACTTCCAGCGCACATCGTGCTGCGTTCACGGATCGGCGCGCCCTTGCGCGGCTCCGTCCTTCGGGTGGAGCCAATGGCCGATGCCGTGACTGAAGAGGTGCTAGCCAAAGTGACGTTTGATGCTGGCGCAGCACTTCCGCCCATCGGCGAACTCGCCGAAGTGACAATCAGCCTGCCTGCGCGTGGGCGCAGGCTCGCCTTGCCGAACGCGTCCATACACCGCAACGGAGGCGAACTGGGTGTCTGGGCCTTGCGCGATGGCGATCTGGCATTCGTGGCAGTGCGGCTTGGCGTGGAAGATGCCGAAGGCTGGGTGCAGGTACTCTATGGTCTGAATCTGGGGGATCAGGTGGTCCTGCACAGCGTCCGGCCGCTGAAGGCGTCGAGCCGCATCACCGTCGTGGACAAATTGCCGTGACGGTGCGGCAATGATCAGCCTTGCTGGCCGCGATATCCTGCATGGCTGGGGCAAGTTCGTCCTCACCGGCGTGGGGCTCGGCCTGCTGATCGGAGTCACGCTGTCGATGGCCGGGGTCTATCGCGGCATGATTGACGATGCAGAGGCCCTGCTCGACAACAGCGGCGCGGATATGTGGGTGGTCCAAAAGGATACGCTTGGCCCCTATGCCGAACCATCAAGCCTGAACGAGGATACCGAGCGTCCGATCCGGGCCATGAAGGGCGTCGATCGCGCGGCGGGCGTCACCTATCTGACCATGCAGATCGCACACAAAGGCAAGGACGTGCGGGTCATGGTGGTTGGTGCCGAAGTGGCTCAGCCGGGCGAGCCGGGCCAGCCCCCGCACCTCCTCGCCGGCCGCCGGATCGTGCAAGGTCATTACGAAGCGGTGGCAGACATAAAGACCGGCTTCGCAATAGGCGATAAGGTAAAGGTGCGCCGCAACAGCTATCGTATTGTCGGACTGACGAGCCGGATGGTTTCTTCAGGCGGCGACCCAATGCTGTTTCTGTCGCTCAAGGATGCACAGGAAGCCCAGTTCGAGAAGGACAGTGATGCGATCATGCGTCAGCGGGCGCGCACGGCTTCCAGTCCGACCTTGAACCCGCCCGGCAATCCGGCCGTGGCCGAAGCCGTGAATGCCGCGCAGACGACCAGCACCAGTGTCAATGCGGTGCTGGTAACCGTGACCCCCGGCACCGATGCCGAGAGTGTCGCATCCGCCATCCGGCGCTGGCAGCGCGTGACCGTTTATACGCGAGCCCAGATGGAAGAGATTCTCGTCGATAAGATGATTGCCAATTCGGCGCGGCAGATCGGCATGTTCCTGGTGATCCTCGCCATCGTCAGCGCTGCGATCGTCGCCTTCATCATCTACACCATGACCATTGGCAAGATCCGCGAGATCGCCGTGCTCAAGCTGATCGGCACGCGCAATCGCACGATTGCGGGCATGATCCTGCAACAGGCGTTGGGCTTGGGGCTGATCGGCTTTGCCGTGGGCAAGATCGCTGCGACCTTCTGGGCGCCGTTCTTCCCCAAATATGTCCTTCTGTTGCCCGCAGATTCGGTGCGTGGCTTCTTTGCCGT
>NZ_JADZAT010000012.1 GCF_020852455.1 Novosphingobium sp. | reverse complement strand
CTAGGTCTACATATTCATAGCCCTGATGCCCGAACCAGAAGTTGGCCTTCAGCGTTCCGAACAATCTGTGTACGGCGGCCCACTGGCCGGCAAAGGACCCGACCACGATAACGAGCAGACTGATGAACAGGAAATTGACGCCAAACCGCTGGTATTTGGGATCACGTCCCGCCAGCATGGGCGCAACGTAGAGCCCGGTCGCCAGCCATGCGGTGGCGATCCACAGCACGGCGAGCTGAGTGTGCCAGGTGCGTGTGACGGCGTACGGCAGATATTCGGCGAACGGCAGGCCGTACAGCCCTTGTCCCTCCACCGCATAGTGCGCGGTGACGATGCCGAGCAGCACCTGCGCCACAAATAGTGCGCACACCACCCAGAAGTACTTCGCGGTCGCCCGCATCGAAGGCGTGATGGTCGCACCGCTCAGCACATCCGACGCTGCCATGCCCTTTTCCGGAAGCATGTCGACGCGCCAGACATCGAACTGCTTGGCGTAGTAGGCGATCAGCGCGCCGGCAGCAGCGAGCAGCAGAATCACTGAGGCCAGGCTCCACATCAAGGTGCCGGTGGTTGGCGTGTTTCCAACGAGCGGTTCGTGGGGCCAGTTGCTGGTATAGGTGATGTTCTGACCAGGGCGGTTCGTCGTCGCGCCCCATGCCGTCCAGAAGTAGAACGCTGAAAGCTGCTTGGCTTCCGTAGCCGACAACCGGCCATGGACCGGGAAGGCATAGCTGCGGCGCAGATCGAGCGAGGCTGCGTCATCGCCTACATACAGGCTGACGAAATGCGCCTGCACCTGCTTGATGGCCAACGCGCGCGTTTTGCTCACGGTTATGACGCCCGATGCGGGGTCATAGGTGTTGGCACGCATCTCGTTCTGCAACGCAGCCTTGCTGATGGCATCGGCTTGCGCCGGGGATACGCCTGTCGGGGCCATGGATGAAGACAATGCCAGCAGTGCCTGCGCTTCCCGATGCAACCAGTCAGCGCTCCAGTCCGGAGCCAGGTAGCTGCCATGGCCCCAGATCGACCCTTGTTCCATGCCACCGATCGACTGCCAGACATTCTGCCCAGTCTCGATATCGGCGCGAGTGAACAAGGTCTCGCCATTCTTCGCTGTCACCGCTTCAGGGATGGGTGGCGCCAGCTGGTAGATCTGCCGCCCCATCAGCAGCAGAACGCCAAACATGACGAACATGCCCACCGCCAGAACTGTCCACAGCCGCTTCACGCTGAATGTGGTTGCGTATTCCTGCATGACCCTGCCCCCTGGTTCTGAGGAGTCGGCGGTTGTCGCCAACGTCGCCAAAGTTGATGCTTATTAAAGATGTATATGCTATACCTCTTTCATGAGGCTGTCCGTTCAATCCGACTATGCCTTGCGAACATTGATGTTCCTGGCAGCACGGGACGGCCATCATTCGATCGCCGAGATTGCCCGCGCCTACGGCATCTCGAAGAACCACCTGATGAAAGTGGCGCAGCGGCTGACGGCCGAGGGATTCGTCGAAAGCGTGCGCGGCCGGGGCGGCGGACTGAAACTCGCGCGATCCGCTTCTGTGCTGAACGTCGGATCAGTATTTCGCGCCATGGAAGATACCGGGTCGTTCGTGGAATGCTTCGACGCAGCGACCAACACCTGCGTCGTGACACCGGCCTGTGGTTTGCGGCATGCCTTGTCAGGCGCACTGGAAGCCTTCGCGCGGCATCTTGATCAGTTCACGATTGCCGATCTTGTCCCAGATATTGAGGGCTATGCCCGCCTATTGGGGCGGCGAAAAACCAACGTCTCGAAGTACCGGCCAATGGGTACTACATGAGCAGCACACAGCCGGAAGCCGAGAGGCGAACCCGGATCGTTGAGCAACTCCAGGCTGACACTGGTATTGACGAGGTGATGATCGAGAAGCTGGTGCATGCGTTCTATGCCCGGGTGCGCTGCGACGAACTGATTGGCCCAATATTCGCGGCACGCATCTCGGAATGGGACCACCACCTGCAGCGCCTGTGTCAATTCTGGTCGTCGGTAGTCCTGATGAGTGGGCGCTACCATGGATCGCCCATGCAGAAGCATCTGGCGCTGCCAGTCGAGGCGGCGCACTTTGATCGCTGGCTTCAGCTATTCAGGCAGACGGCCCGCGAAGTCTGCACCCCGAAGGCCGCAGCCGTCTTCGTTGAGCGTGCCGAGCGCATTGCCCGCAGCATCGAGATGGGGGTTGCCAGCAGTCGTGGCGTGCTGCTTGCCAGCGGTCAGCGCCTGGTACACGCGACGCCGGAGGCATGATTGTGAACAATTTACTTCCCGCTGGACTCACTGCCTACAAGCAGACGCCGATTTTCGATCAGGACAGCCTGCCGGCAGGTCTGCGCCGCGAGCACCGCACCAAAGCCGGTGTCTGGGCGCTCATACACGTAGTTGAGGGCAGCCTGCTCTACCGCATTCTGGAACCGCCCAGCGAACAGGTTTTGCTGGTCGGCGTGCCAGGCATCGTCAGTCCCGAGCAGCCTCACGAAGTCTCGCCACTAGGTCCGATGAGGATGTACGTGGAGTTTTACTCGGCGGGAAGAGTTGAGCGCGAGCCGCATACCAGTCAGGTCCTATGACCGCCGCTACATCCCGATAGCCGCCCTCCATCGCCCTTAGAGCCTGGCGGATGGTTTATGAAGCAAGGCTTTGAGTCACCATAAGTGAGCATTTCGGACCAATCTCAAACCACCTGCGCGGCGTGAAGCCAGTTCCCGGAAGTCTCACAACCGACCTCAGGCTTGTCGCCCTCGATACCCCGTAGTTGGCGCCGCCCGGCCGACGGATCGACGCCGGCCGCGAGCAACCGCCGCGCCGCCCGATGGCGAGACTGAGCGCGTGTGAATGGGACGTCCGGATAGGTCCCAAGGGAAAGCGACTTGCGCTTGCCGCCGTATCGGCACTTGATGCAGTTGCATGCCGATAGATCGCGAAACATCGCCACCAAAGCCACCGCCTTCCGTCCCGTATCCGTCCACTGACCCACACGATCTCCCGATCAAGATGTCGCGAGGCCTGCGTAACGTCATTTCTGCTCCCCTCACTCGAATGGCCTCCCCTCGCCAACTTCCTCATGGGTCACCCCGTCGCGGATGTGATAGATCCGCTTGAACGTCGGAATGATCTTCTCGTCGTGGGTGACGACGATGATGGCGGTCTCGAACTGACGCGCCATTTCATTGAGGATGCGGATGACGACCATGGCGCGCTCGCTATCGAGTGGCGCCGTAGGCTCGTCGGCCAGAATCACCGGCGGGCGATTCACCAAGCCACGCGCGATAGCCACACGCTGCTGCTCTCCTCCGGAAAGCTGCGCGGGCATGGCCCGAGCCCGGTGCTGCACATCCAGCGCCGTGAGCAGCGCCAAGGCCTGCTGGCGCGACTCCGCATTGGCGACGCCTGCGAGCATCGGCAGCAGCGCCACGTTGTCGGTGACGTCGAGAAACGGGATCAGGTAGGGCGCCTGAAAGACAAAGCCAATCTTGTCGCGCCGCAAAGCGCGCAGGTCACGCACCTTCCAGCCGTTGT
>NZ_JADZAT010000011.1 GCF_020852455.1 Novosphingobium sp. | reverse complement strand
GGCGGAGGCGTCGACGCGGAGCCGAATTTGGCTCAGCGTGAGGCGCGAGGAGGGAGCCATGCCGTTGCATAGTGACCGACGAGCAACGCGGCGCTGGGCCAAATTCGGCCCGCCCCTGCGGGGTCGCCTCAGGAAGGCCGCTGGCGGCGTCGCGTCGCTTGCAGGGGCAACCAGCTCCTGCCGCACGCCGCGTCTATACAGCGGCCTTCCAGATGCGATGACGATGCCTCCACCTAATCAGGACAGGCTCTAAGACTTTGGCGCTGACGGGGCAGGTTCGTCCTGCACCCGCAAGACCACCCGGCGCAGCACGCGCCAGGCAAGGACCATCAGCGCCAGGGTCAGTACCAGCAGCACCAGGGCCACTGCCCCGGCGGCAACCGGGTTGGTATAGGCCAGATAGAGCAGTCCGGTGGTAGCGACGTCTTCCAAGGTGGACACCGCTACATTGCTGAAGGGTTCGGGACTGGTGTTGACCACCGCCCGCGCGCTGGCCTTGCCCCCATGCGCCAGCAGAGAGGCCCCCCCGCCCAGGATGAAGGCAATTGCCTGGGTGGCCGGATCGGCCGGATCGATTACCGCCAGCGTCAGCAGCGCGCCGCCGACCGGGCGGATAAAGGTGTGGACCGTATCCCAGAGTGAATCGAGCCACAGCACCTTGTCGGCGAAGAATTCCATGAAGGCGGCCAGCCCGGCCACGCCCATCACCCAGGGATTGGCCAGGACTTGCAGCGATTGCAGATGTTCGGGCAGCGGCAGCACCTGGAAATGCATGGCGAGGCCGGTGGCCAAGGCAGTGAGGTAGAGCCGCCAGCCAGAGAGCAAGCTGACCGAGCCCGCGATGCCGAGAATTTCAACGATGCCAAGGCTTTCGGTCATGATGCTGCACTCCCCGTCAGGCGCAGAGAATGCGCTTTGCCCGCAAGAATGGCAAGCTCAGCCCAGATCGGGATCGCGGCGCAGGCCGGGATCGAGCTGGACCCCGCAGCTGTTGAGCAGCATCGAAACCTGGGTGTACTGGCCGACGGTATAGATCAGATCGACCCGGCCGGTATCGCCCAGCGGGGCCAGCTCTGCCCAAGTGGCGTCGGCGATGTGGTGGTTCTGGCCGAGTTCGTCGCAGGCCCGCAGGATCGCCGCCTCAAGCGGGTCCCAGTGGAGCGCATCGGGTCCGGCCTTGATCGCGGGGATCTCGCTTTCGGCAATGCCGGAGTTGAGGCCGATCACCACGTGCTGGGCCCATTCGTAACCGGCCTTGCAGTTCCAGCCGGTGCGCAGGATCGCCAGTTCGCGCTGGCGCGGCGTCAGGCTGTTGCGCGCAGACAAGACGTAGTTGCCCCAGGCAAGGAACGCGGCGAGCGCCTCCGGATTGTGCGCCTGGGTGCGGAAAATGTTGAAGCCGCGGGCGTATTCGGGAAGTGCATCGAGCACCTCCCGCGCCGCCGGAGGGAGCTGCTCATCGCTGAGCGGGGCAATCCGGGGCGCGGGAAGCCTCACTTTACAGAACCTCGAACAGGCCGGCCGCGCCCTGGCCGCCGCCGATGCACATGGTCACCACCACGTACTTCGCGCCGCGGCGCTTGCCTTCGATCAGCGCGTGGCCGGTGCAGCGCGCGCCGGTCATGCCGAAGGGGTGGCCGATCGAGATCGAGCCGCCGTTGACGTTGAGCAGCTCATCAGGAATGCCCAGCTTGTCGCGGCAGTACAGCACCTGCACTGCGAAAGCCTCGTTGAGTTCCCACAGGCCGATGTCGTTCATTTTCAGGCCGTTGCGCTCGAGCAGCTTGGGGATCGCGAAGACCGGGCCGATACCCATTTCATCAGGCTCGGTGCCGGCCACCGCCATGCCGACATAGCGGCCCAGCGGGGTCAGCCCACGCTTTTCAGCGACCTTGGCTTCCATCAGTACGCAGGCTGACGAACCGTCAGACAGCTGGCTGGCGTTGCCGGCGGTAATCGTGTTGCCTTCGCCCATCACCGGCTTGAGGCTGGCCAGCCCTTCCAGCGTGGTTTCTGGACGGTTGCAGTCATCACGGTCGGCGACGACGTCCTTGTACGAAACTTCCTTGGTCTCCTTGTCGACGATCGCCATGGTCGCGCTGCACGGCACGATCTCATCGGCAAACTTGCCAGCTGCCTGGGCTGCGGCGGTCCGCTGCTGCGATTGCAGCGACAGCTCGTCCTGCGCTTCGCGGCTGATGTTATAGCGCTTGGCCACCACTTCGGCGGTGCCGATCATCGGCATGTAGATGTGCGGATGCATTTCGAGCAGCTGGCGGTCCGGCTCGACAAACATCTTGCCGCTGCCGACCACCTTCGAAATGCTTTCCACGCCGCCAGCGACGCAGATGTCCATGTTGTCGACGATGATCTGCTTGGCGGCGGTGGCGATGGTCATCAGGCCCGACGAACACTGGCGGTCGATCGTCATCGCCGGAACCGAGACCGGCAGCCCGGCGCGCAGCGCGGCGAGGCGGGCGACGTTGCCGCCGGTCGAGCCCTGCTGCACCGCGGTGCCCATCAGCACGTCGTCGACTTCGGCGCCGTCAATCCCGGCACGTTCGACCGCGGCGCGGATCGAAAAGGCGCCCAGCGTGGCGCCGGTAGTGTTGTTGAAAGCGCCGCGCGCCGCCTTGGTCAGCGGGGTGCGGGCGGTGGAAACGATGACTGCGTCACGTGCCATGGGTAATTCCTTGATTGGTTATACTGGTGCGGCTCCCCGGGGAGGGAGTCGATCACACGAAGAACATCGTGATCCATTCACAGATCAGCGCGGGCTTGTCTTCGCCTTCGATCTCGATGGTCACTTCGTTGGTCTGCTGCCACTGACCGGGGCGCTTCTCGACCAGTTCGAGCAGCTTGGTGTGGCTGCGCACGCGCTTGCCGGCGCGCACGGGCGAGATGAAGCGGGTTTTGTTGCCGCCATAGTTGACGCCCATCTTGACGCCATCGACGCGCGCGCCCTGGGTCATCGCGCCAAGCACCGGCAGCAGCGACAGCGTCAGGAAGCCATGAGCGATGGTTCCGCCGAAAGGGGTCAGCTTGGCCTTTTCCTCGTCAACATGGATGAACTGGTGATCGCCGGTTGCCTCGGCGAACATGTTGATCCGTTCCTGGGTGACGTGGAACCAGTCCGAAACGCCGATCACTTCGCCGGTCTTGGCCTGCATTTCTTGGGGGGTCATTGGCCTCTCCTTGTCCTCGGAAAGGCGCAGTCATGGCCCAAGCCGCGCTGCGGTGCAACACGCGCTAGCGTGCCGCTACGGCATTGCCGATGCTGAGTGCGGGTTTCGTGCGCAGTTGCGGCCCGGTCGGCGAATCGACTCGCTTGAGATAGGACCACAGCCCGCACTGCAGCCCGATCAGCATGTAGCAGAACGGCTGGAACGCGATTCCGACGAAGGCACCGCCCAGCATGTAGACCAGCAAGGACTGCTGCAACGCGTTGGCCAGCGGCGCCTGCCAGGTTTCGCCTTCGCCGGTGCGGTTCTTCCAGCGGGCGCGGATCTTCTCCATCTGCCACAGCCCCGACAGCAGCAGCCACAGCCACAGGAACAGGCCGGGCCAGCCCTGTTCGCCCAGCATCTCGAAATAGCTGGAATGATAGGCGCGGGATGTCTCTTCAACTTCGGTAACATCGCGCGAGGTGTTGTTGCCTTCGCCTTCGACCTTGACCAGTTCGACCTTGACCTTGTTGCTGCGATAGGCGTCGAAACCACCACCCAGCGGATGGTCTTTCACATAGTCGAGCGTCCACATCCACACCGCCATGCGGGTCGAGGCGGACTGGTCGGCCTGGTGGTTTTCAATCGTGTTCATCCGTTTGGTAAAGCTGTCGGGCAGCAACGGAATGGCGATCACAACAAGGCCGGCCATCATCCCCAGATACAGGAAGCGCCGTTTGACCGTGCGCAGCGACAGCACCGCCAGCAGACCCAGACAGACCAGCCCGGTGCGCGCCTGGGTGCCGACCGGAATCAGCGCACAGGCAAAGATCAGCGCGACCCCGAACAGCTTGACCCGCCAGTCGGGTGGAAAAATCGTCCCGTGCTTCATCAGCCACAGGATCAGCGGAATCACCGCGATCGCAACCAGCGAGATGATCGAGCCTTCGTACAGGCCGAAATTGGTGTCGATCAGCAAGTGCAGCGTGCCATAGCCGCCACCGCCGCCCAGCGTCTTGATCCCGCCGTTGATGATGATCGTGCCAACCGACAGGACCATGACCAGCGCGGCGGCTTCGATCCTGAGGCGCGTGCGTAGCGTCAGCGGCAGGAAGATCGCAAAGACCAGCGCTTTCCAGACCCACGCCCACTTGTCCGCCGCCTCGACCGGGAAGTCGGCAAACATGGTGGTGAGCCCGCAATAGACCAGCAGCACCGCGATGATCCCCTGACGCATGGTGAAGCGGCTGTCGCGCTTGTCATCAAGCACCACCCAGCCGCCAAAGGCCAGCACGAATGCCACCAGCGAAATCGACATTGATGCCAGCAGCCGGTACGAAATCATCTGCGGGCTGAGCGTATCGATATAGAGAAAGGCCAGCACCCACAGGAACGGCTTGCGGAACCCCAGCGCCAGGAACGCCAGCGTGAAAAGGGTGATCGCCAGGTCAAGCACGCGGCTCGTCCCTTTCCGGCGCATTGCCCGGCTCGCGGTCGAGCTCCTGGCGCTGCAGCAATCGCCAGCAGGCAATCGCCAGCAAGCCATGGGTCAGCGCCAGGGAGAAATAGTCGATCATTGTGGGCAGAGCCCTAGCAGCAGCGGGTTGACGCGCCGTTAAGCAGTCTTGGCCTAGGGAATGCGGCCATGACCCGCATCCTGCACGTTCTTGACCATTCGCTGCCGCTCCACAGCGGCTATACCTTCCGTACCCGCGCGATCCTGAAGTCGCAGCAGGCGGCGGGGCTGGAAGTGCGTGGAATCACCGGCCTCAGGCATTTGCAGGACGGTCCCGATACCGAAGAGTGCGACGGAATCCTGTTCCACCGCACCCGGGGTGAAGCCGGCGGGCCGGTGGGCCTGCGCGAATGGCGCGAGATCAACCAGTTGGCCGACGCGATCATCGCGCTGGCGCAGGACTGGCGTCCCGATGTGCTCCACGCCCATTCGCCGGCGCTGTGCGGCAAGGCCGCGCTGATTGCCGGGCGCTGGCTGGGGATCCCGGTGGTTTATGAAATCCGCGCCTTCTGGGAAGACGCGGCGGTTTCGAACGGAACCGGCAAGGAAGGCAATGTCAAATACCGCCTGACCCGCGCGCTGGAAAACCATGTGGTGGCCGGCGCCGATGCGGTGGTGACGATCTGCCAGGGCCTGAAGGACGACCTGGTCCGGCGCGGCACCGATCCGGCCAAGATCACGATCAGCCCCAACGGGGTGGACCTTGCGCTGTTTGGCGAAGCGGTCGCGCCCGATCCGGCACTGCGGGCCGAACTGGGGCTGGGACAGGGGCCGGTGATCGGCTTCATCGGCAGCTTCTATGACTACGAGGGTCTTGATGACCTGATCGCGGCGATGCCGTTGCTGACCGCCCGGATTGCTGACGCACGGCTGCTGCTGGTCGGTGGCGGGCCAATGGAAGGCGCACTCAGGGCCCAGGCCCAGGCCAGCCCGGCGGCTGACGCGATCCGCTTTGTCGGTCGCGTGCCGCACAGCGAGGTCGAACGATATTATGCGCTGGTCGATGTGATGGCCTATCCCCGCAAGAAGAGCCGCCTGACCGATCTGGTCACCCCGCTCAAACCGCTGGAAGCGATGGCCCAGCGCCAGCTGGTGGCCGCATCGGACGTTGGCGGGCACCGCGAACTGATCAGGCATGGCGAGACCGGCACCCTCTTCACGCCCGACGATCCTGCCGCCTGCGCCGCCGCGCTGGCCGACCTGCTCGCCGCGCCCGAGCGCTGGGACGCGCTGCGCGCCGCCGGTCTGGAGCACGTTCGCACCAGCCATGACTGGGCACATAATGTTCATCGTTATCACGATGTTTACCAAAGGCTGTTAGCCCTTTCAGTGGATTGCCGCGTTTCTGCTGCCGCTTGAGGCTGCCGAACCGGGGCGAAGGACGGACTAACAGGGGTTCAAGGCACAGTGGCCAAGCAACAGCGCAAAGCGGCCAAGGGCAAGCCAATCACCAGCCATCAGCTGTTCCCGGCTGTCGTGGCGCTGTGGTTTGGCGCGGCCTTCGGGCTGGGCAGTCTGGCCGTACGGCCATCGCTGATCGAAGGTTTGGTGCTCAAGAGTCACATCGACCTTTTGATTCCCGCCGCCGCACCGCCGCTGGGCGTTACCGCAAGGATCCTGATGGCGCTGCTGATGGCCGCCCTGGGCGCGGTAATCGGCCTGGTGATCGCCCGCCGCATCACTCGGCCCAGACCGGTCGCCCACGAGCGCAAGCGTTCGGGCCGTGATCTTGGCCGCGAGGAACCGCCGGCACCCCGGCATTATGCCGACGCCACCACCCATCCGGAATCAGCCGGTGTTCTGGCTCCGCGCCGCCGCGCGCTGGCAATCGAGCACGAGGAGGAAGATTTCGTGCCCCACGACATGGCGCCGCTGCCTGGCGGCAATCCGCAGGTCTTCGATATTTCAGGCGTAACCATCGAGGATGGTCCGGCTGACTCTGCCCAGCCGCTTGAACTGGGTGCGTTCCCCGAACCGGCGCCGCCGGCCCAGCCGGTCAATCTTGACTGGTCGAACGCCGCCCCTGTCGCGGCGCCGAGTGCACCGATCGCCGCTCCGGCCGCAATCGAGGCGCAGCGTCAGGTCTTCAATACCGAAACCGCAGCACCCGCGCCGTGCCCGGCCAGTCAGGCCGCCCATGCCGATGGCCGTCAGGTTTTCGGCATGACTCTGCCCGAGCCCAAGCCCGAAGCACCGCGCCAGATTTTTGGTGCCGCAATCGAAGACGATCACGTCCCGCAGGATTTCGTCAAGGCCGCCGGCTTCCAGACCACTGTGTTCGAGCAGGAAGAGGCCCAGCCGCTGTTCGCGCCGCGTGCAGTCACCCCCGAAGCCGAGCCTGCTCCTGTGGCGGCCACGGCTCCGCAAGCACCGCCGATCCCGCAGGCCTTCGAGCCCGCGCCGCAACCTGAAATCACCGCCGCACCCGTGGTTGCGGTCGAAGCGCCGGTCGAAGCACCCCGGGCCGAGCCCGAGCCCGAGCCGCTGCCCAGCCCGGCCTCGCTGGGGATGACCGACCTTGCCGCGCGCCTGGCCGAATCGATGCGCCGCCGCCGCGCCGCGCGCACCGCACCGGTCGCCGCCGAGGTCGCACCGGCGGCTGAGGCACCCGTCAGCGATGCCGCGCCGGTCCTGCCCGCCACTGCGGAATTGCCGGTTGAACCGGTCACACCGCTGGTACCGGTTGCCGTCGCCCCTGAACCTGTGACGCCAGCGCCGATCCCGGCCGGCTATGAGGCCCCGCTCGAAGTAGCCGAGGCACCTTTCATCCCGGTGGTCGCGCCCACGGCAGCGCCGATCCCGGTGGCCTATGAAGCAACGCAGCCCGTGGTTGCGGCTGAACATCCGGCGGTCCCGGAAGTTCCGGCTGCCCTGGCCGCCCCGGCCAATCCCGAGGCCTTCGCTCCGGTCGCCGAACCGGAACCCGTCGCACCGGCTTTGCCGCGCGCCATGCAGCCGCTCGCCCTCGATGCCTTTATCGAGGAAGACATGGCGGCCGACCCGAGCCTGCTTCCGCCGCGCCATATCGCCATGCCGGCGATGCCGCCGGTGGCCGCACCAGTCAGCGCACCCGCACCCGAACCGGTCGCGGCCCCCGCTGCAGCAGTCCAGTTGCTGGAAGAAGAGGCGAGCGAGGATGTCGCCAGCGATGACAGCTTCGGCTCGTTGCTGGGGATCGCCGCCAATCGCAATCCATTTGTGCGGATCGAGGATCCGGCTCCGCAGACTGAAGCGGTCGAGCCGGTGGTCATCTTCCCCGGACAGGCTCCGGCCCAGCCGATCCCCTTTGGCGCAGCGCCCGACGCCACGCCGTTCCGCCGCTTCGACGCGCCTGCTGCCGCAGGACAGGCCCAGCCGGTCGCCGCCAACATGGCTCCGCCGGCAGTCGAAGCCGGTGAAGCCGATCAGGCGCTTCGCGCAGCCCTGGCGAACCTGCAACGGATGAGCGGCGCCGCCTGATCCGGCCCTTCGGCCAGCTTTGAAAACCTATTCACAGAAAGGCTTGGCCGCGGCCAAGCCTTTCTTGTTTCTTTCGCAGTTGCAAAAACAGTTTCGTGTCGTCATGGGGGGTCATGGCGCAATTTTTGCTGCGTTTCGCGGCGGGGAATGTTGCGCTTAATTGCCGGAAATCGGCGATTTGCGGGTCCGCGCCTGCGAATCGCCGCGCTTTGGCGCCAACACGGGACGAAATCGAAATGGCATTTCCATCGCCACAAGGGCTGTATGATCCGGGGAACGAGCATGACGCGTGCGGTGTGGGCTTTGTTGCCCATATCAAGGGCGCGAAAAGCCACGGCATCATTACCCAGGCACTGGAAGTGCTCAAAAACCTCGACCATCGCGGAGCGGTCGGGGCGGATCCGCTGCTGGGCGACGGGGCCGGGATCCTGATCCAGCTGCCCGACGCGCTGTACCGCGAGTGGGCAACAGATGCGGGGCTGACCCTGCCGGCCGAGGGCGACTATGCCGTGGCCATGTGCTTCCTGCCGCAGGACGAGGCTGCGCGCAGCTTCGTGATCGGCACCTTCGAAAAGTTCATCGCCAAGGAAGGCCAGCGACTGATCGGCTGGCGCGACGTGCCGGTGAACCCGGACGGCCTGGGCCGCGCCGTGCTCAACGAGATGCCGGTGATCCGCCAGTGCTTCGTCGGCCGGGGCGAGAACTGCGCCGATCAGGACGCGTTCGAGCGCAAGATCCTGACGATCCGCAAGCAGACCCAGAACCCGCTGGCAGCCTTGGCCGAAAAGCATGGCATGCCCGGCCTGACCGAGCTTTACATGCCCAGCTTCTCGACCCGCACGGTGGTTTACAAGGGGCTGCTGCTGGCGACCCAGGTCGGCAGCTTCTACCGGGATCTTGAGGATCCGCGCTGCGTTTCGGCGCTGGGGCTGGTTCACCAGCGCTTTTCGACCAACACCTTCCCCAGCTGGAAGCTGGCGCACCCCTATCGGCTGATCGCCCACAACGGCGAAATCAACACCGTGCGCGGCAACGTCAACTGGATGAACGCGCGGCGCCGCACCATGGAAAGCGAGCTGCTGGGCCCCGATCTCGACAAGATGTGGCCGATCATCCCGCACGGCCAGTCCGACACCGCCTGCCTCGACAACGCGCTCGAGCTGCTGCTGGCCGGTGGCTACAGCCTGGCCCACGCGGTGATGATGCTGATCCCCGAAGCCTGGGCCGGCAATCCGCTGATGGATGCCAAGCGCCGCGCCTTCTATGAATACCACGCCGCGCTGATGGAACCCTGGGACGGCCCTGCGGCCGTCGCCTTTACCGACGGGCGCCAGATCGGCGCCACGCTTGATCGCAACGGGCTGCGCCCGGCGCGGTTCTGCGTGACCGATGACGATCTGGTGGTCATGGCCAGCGAAAGCGGTGTTCTGCCGATCAAGGAAGACAACATCGTGCGCAAGTGGCGGCTGCAGCCCGGGCGCATGCTGCTGATCGACTTTGCCGAAGGGCGGATCATCGAGGACGAGGAACTGAAGGCCCAGCTTTCCGCCGCACAGCCTTACGAGGACTGGCTGGAAGCCGCGCAGTACAAGCTCAAGGACCTGGACCTGATCGAGCCCGAGCTGGCGCAGCTGCCGGTTGAAACCACCACGCTGCTCGATCGCCAGCAGGCCTTTGGCTATACCCAGGAAGACCTCGCGAAGTTCCTTGAACCGATGGGCAGCCAGGGTGACGATCCGATCGGGTCGATGGGCACCGACACGCCGATCGCCGTGCTTTCAAGCCGCAGCCGCCTGCTCTACGACTATTTCAAGCAGAACTTCGCCCAGGTCACCAACCCGCCGATCGATCCGATCCGCGAAGAGCTGGTGATGAGCCTGGTCAGCATGATCGGCCCGCGCCCCAACATGCTGGGCCGGGAAGCCGGGACGCACAAGCGGCTGGAAGTCGATCAGCCGATCCTGACCAACGACGAAGTTGCCAAGATCCGTTCGGTCGAGGCCGCGCTTGACGGGGCGTTCCGGACCGAAACGATCGATATCACCTGGGACGCGGCCAGCGGGGCCGATGGCCTGGAAATGGCGCTCAAGGAAATGTGCTGGGCCGCGACCGAAGCGGTGCTGGCCGACAAGAACATCCTGATCCTGTCGGACCGGGCCCAGGGGCCCCAGCGGATCCCGATGCCGGCGCTGCTGGCCACCGCCGCCGTCCATCACCACCTGGTCCGTCAGGGTCTGCGCATGCAGACCGGGCTGGTGGTCGAAACCGGCGAGGCGCGCGAAGTGCACCACTTCGCGGTACTGGCGGGCTATGGCGCCGAAGCGATCAATCCCTACGTCGCGTTCGAAACGCTTGAGGAAATCCGCCTGCGCAAGGGCCTGCCGCTTGAGGCCAAGGCAGTGCAGAAGAACTACATCAAGGCGGTCGGCAAGGGGATCCTCAAGGTCATGTCCAAGATGGGCATTTCGACCTACCAGTCCTATTGCGGGGCGCAGATCTTCGACGCGGTCGGGCTGTCGAGCGCGTTCATCGACAAGTACTTCACCGGCACCGCAACCACGATCGAGGGCGTTGGCCTGGACCAGGTGGCCGAGGAAAGCGTGCGGCGCCACGCCGCAGCCTATGGCGATAACCCGATCTACAAGTCCATGCTGGACGTCGGCGGGATGTACGGGCTGCGCCTGCGCGGCGAGGAACATGCCTGGACCGCAGACAACGTGGCCAACCTGCAGCACGCAGTGCGCGGCAACAGTCCGGACAAGTACAAGGCCTTCGCGCAGTCGATCAACGACCAGTCGAGCCGGATGCTGACCATTCGCGGGCTGATGGAACTGAAGAAGGCCGATCGCCCGCTGGACGTGTCCGAAGTCGAACCGGCCAGCGAGATCGTCAAGCGCTTTGCCACCGGCGCGATGAGCTATGGCTCGATCAGCTGGGAAGCACACACCACGCTGGCCGCGGCGATGAACGCGATCGGCGGCAAGTCGAACACCGGCGAAGGCGGCGAGGATCCTACCCGCTTCAAGCCCATGCCCGATGGTCGCAACCTGCGCAGCGCGATCAAGCAGGTCGCTTCGGGCCGGTTCGGGGTGACCACCGAATACCTGGTCAACGCCGATGACATCCAGATCAAGATGGCCCAGGGCGCCAAGCCCGGCGAAGGCGGGCAGTTGCCCGGTCACAAGGTTGACAAGACGATCGGCGCAACCCGCCATTCGACCCCCGGCGTTGGCCTGATCAGCCCGCCGCCGCACCACGACATCTATTCGATCGAGGATCTGGCCCAGCTGATCCACGACCTCAAGAACGTCAACGGCGGCGCGCGGATCTCGGTCAAGCTGGTCAGCGAGGTCGGGGTCGGCACGGTTGCCGCAGGCGTATCCAAGGCCCGCGCCGATCACGTGACGATCTCTGGCTATGAAGGCGGAACCGGCGCTTCGCCGCTGACCAGCCTGACGCACGCCGGCTCACCCTGGGAAATCGGCCTGGCCGAAACCCAGCAGACGCTGCTGCTCAACAACCTGCGCAGCCGCATCTGCGTGCAGGCCGATGGCGGCCTGCGCACCGGGCGCGACGTGGCAGTGGCCGCGCTGTTGGGCGCCGACGAGTTCGGCTTTGCCACCGCGCCGCTGATCGCCGCGGGCTGCATCATGATGCGCAAGTGCCACCTCAACACCTGCCCGGTGGGCGTTGCCACCCAGGACCCGGTGCTGCGCGCGCGCTTCACCGGCCAGCCCGAACACGTGATCAACTACTTCTTCTTCGTCGCCGAGGAACTGCGCGCGATCATGGCCGAAATGGGGTTTCGCACGGTCGCCGAAATGGTTGGCCGGGTCGACCGGATCGACACCCGCAGCGCGATCGATCACTGGAAGGCCAAGGGCATCGACCTCAGCCGGATCCTGTACCAGGCCCCGCTGGGCGACAGCCCCTCGCTCGGCTGGTCGCAGACCCAGGACCACGGGCTCGACAAGGCGATGGACGTCGACCTGATCGCGGCGGCCACCGATGCGCTGGACAAGGCATCGCCGGTGCTGATCGAACGCAAGGTGATCAACGTCAATCGCACCGTCGGGGCGATGCTGTCGGGCGAAGTGGCCCGGCGTCATGGCCATGGCGGGCTGCCCGACAACACCATCATGATCAAGCTGACCGGGGTCGCGGGGCAGAGCTTCGGCGCCTGGCTGGCCCACGGGGTGACGCTGGAGCTGACAGGCGACGCCAACGATTATGTCGGCAAGGGCCTTTCGGGCGGGCGCGTGATCGTCCGCCAGCCCGGCCATGTCGATCGCGAAGCGGCCGACAACATCATCGTCGGCAACACCGTGCTTTATGGCGCGATCGCCGGGGAAGCCTTCTTCAACGGCGTGGCCGGCGAACGCTTTGCCGTGCGCAATTCGGGCGCGGTCGCGGTGGTCGAGGGCTGCGGCGATCATGGCTGCGAATACATGACCGGCGGCGTGGTTGCCGTGCTGGGCAAGACCGGGCGCAATTTCGCCGCGGGCATGTCGGGCGGGATCGCCTATGTCTATGACGCGGACGGCCAGTTCGCCGCGCTGTGCAACCAGGCCCAGGTCGATCTGCTGCCAATCGCGGCGGAGCGCGACGAGGAAGACGGTGCGGGCCGGCCCCAGCAGCGTCCGGTCGGCGCCGGTAATTCGGGCATGGGCGATATGCTGCGCCACGATGCCGAACGCCTGCGCGTGCTGCTTGAACGCCACCACCTGCACACCGGATCGAAGCGGGCCCGGGCCCTGCTTGACGATTGGGCCGGGACGCTGGGCAAGTTCGTCAAGGTGATGCCGCGCGACTATGCCAAGGCACTGCAACAACTCGAGGCCGAGCGGCTGGCTGCCGCCTCGGTAGCCGCGGAGTAATCGAAATGGGCAAGGAAACCGGCTTTCTCGAGGTCGATCGTCAGGACCGCACCTATGCGGACCCCAAGGAGCGCGTAGGCCACTACCACGAATTCGTGGTCCCGCATGAGGCACCGGCGCTGCAGGCGCAGGCCAGCCGCTGCATGAATTGCGGCATCCCCTATTGTCACAACGGCTGCCCGGTGAACAACATCATCCCGGACTGGAACCACCTGGTCTATGAGGGGGACTGGCAAGCCGCGCTGGACGTGCTGCATTCGACCAACAATTTCCCCGAGTTCACCGGACGGATCTGCCCCGCGCCGTGCGAGGCCAGCTGCACGCTGAACATCACCGACCAGCCGGTGACGATCAAGAGCATCGAATGCGCGATCGTTGACAAGGGCTGGGACGAAGGCTGGATCGTGCCGCAGATCCCCACCCGCCGCACCAGCAAGAGCGTTGCGGTGGTGGGTTCGGGCCCGGCCGGGATGGCCGCCGCCCAGCAGCTGGCGCGCGCCGGACATTCGGTGGTGCTGTTCGAGAAGAACGACCGGGTTGGCGGGCTGCTGCGCTATGGCATCCCCGACTTCAAACTGGAAAAGCACCTGATCCAGCGCCGGCTGGTGCAGATGATGGCCGAAGGCGTGGAATTCCGCACCTCGACCGAGGTTGGCGTCACGGTCTCGGTCGCCAGCCTCAAGGAAAACTTCGACGCGATCGTCATGGCCGGGGGAGCGGAAGATCCGCGCCCCTTGCTGATCCCCGGCTTCGAACTGCCGGGCGTGCGCTTTGCGATGGAATTCCTGACCCAGCAGAACAAGCGCAATGCCGGCGACGAGGAAGTACGCGCCGCACCGCGCGGCTCGCTGACCGCCACCGGCAAGCACGTGGTGGTGATCGGCGGCGGCGATACTGGGTCTGACTGCGTCGGCACCTCGATCCGCCAGGGCGCCGCCTCGGTCACCCAGATCGAAATCATGCCGCGCCCGCCCGAAAAGGAAGACAAGGCGCTGACCTGGCCCGACTGGCCGATGAAGCTGCGCACCTCGACCAGCCACGAAGAAGGCTGCGATCGCGACTGGGCGATCCTGACCAAGCGTGTGGTCGGCAAGGGCAGCCAGGTAACCGGGCTGGAATGCGTGCGGGTCGAATGGCAGGACGGCAAGATGCAGGAAGTAGAGGGCAGCCTCTTCACGCTGAAGGCCGACCTGATCTTCCTGGCGATGGGCTTTCTGGGTCCGCGCAAGCAGGGCCTGCTCGATCAGGCCAAGGTCGATCTCGACGCGCGCGGCAACGTCTTTGCCGACACCTTCAGCTATCGCACCAGCGATCCGCAGATCTTTGCCTGCGGCGACATGCGGCGCGGGCAGAGCCTGGTGGTCTGGGCGATCCGCGAAGGCCGCCAGGCCGCCCGCGCGGTTGACCAGATGCTGATGGGATCGAGCGAGCTGCCACGCTAGCCCTTGGCCGGCATGAAGCGCGGGTTGCGCAGCAGCGCAGCCGAAATCAGCGGCATCAGCAGCGCCACCGGCGAGATCTCGCTGGCGGTCAGTGCCATGCGGGTAACCGGGTTGGCATAGAGTTCGACATAGCCAGCCATCTCGGCCTTGAGCTGCGCGAGTTGCGCCGCTGAAGCGCCAGCTGCCTGCTGCTGGGCAAGCATCGTCTTGGTGAATTCCGCCATGAAGGTGTAATCGGTTGACCACAGGTAGGCTTCCCAGCCAAGCACATAGAACAGCACGGCCACCCCGGCGATGCCCAGCCCTACAGCAAAGGCCTTGCCGAATTTGATTACTCCGCCCTGCACCTCGTCGCGAAAGCGTTTCACTCCGACGAAGACCATGCTCATCGCGATCAGCATCGACAGGTAACCCAGCACCATGCCCAGGTTGCCGTGGTCGCTGACCAGGCCCATCGTGATGGCGAGCAGCGCCAGTTCGATTGTGCCGGCGATCACTCCGTAAGTCAGGATCATGCGTTGCATTGTCGTTCTCCCCGTTTGGTTGGTGCCGCGGGGCTAAGCCCGCACCTGCCCCGAAGCTATCGCCCGAAAGGGTGATTTGGCGCCCGTCACCGCAATTTACGGCAGCAATTCCAGTTCCCGCGCCTTGTGAACCAGCTGGGTGCGACTGCTCGCCCCCAGCTTTTCGAACAGGCGCGCGGCATGGGTCTTGACCGTGTTGGGCGAGATTTCGAGCCGCCGCGCGATCACCTTGTTCGAAGCACCCTGGGCCAGCAGTTCCAGCACTTCGCATTCGCGCGGGCTGATCCCCAGCGCGGCCAGCGCCTTGTCATTGCGCACGAACGGCACCGCCCGCGCACGCGGGACCAGCCGCGTGCCCAGCCAGATCCCCAGCGCCGCGAACAGCAGTGCGATCGCCAGCACATAGACCGGTGTCGACCAGGCCATGCGGGCCTGTTGCCAGCCGAGCCAATCAACCAGCAGCGCCAGCGCGGCCAGCGCGGCTCCATATGTCAGCATCACACGCGCCATGATGCGCCAGCGTGCCACGAGGACGCGCCGGCCTCAAGTGAAAGGCCGACGCGTCGGGGGTGGGTCGAGCAAGGAGCCTAACGGCGGCCCAGCGCCAGGCGGCCCGGGCCGGTGATCGCCAGTTGCAGTAGCCCGCCGGTGATCGCCACATTCTTCATCAACATGATCATCTGGATCTGGTCGGCGAAATTGGCGTGGAAGCACACGGCTGCGACCAGCGTGAACAGCGCCAGGGCCACGGCGGCGGTGCGCGCGCGGTAGCCGCTGATCAGCGCCAGCCCGCCCAGCGTTTCAAGCAGCCCGGCGCCCCAGGCGCCCAGCGTGGCGGCGGGCAGCCCGGCCGAGGCGATATAGGCGGCAGTGCCGGCCGGATCGGCCAGCTTGCCAAGCCCGCTCAGCAGGAAGATCGCGGCCAGCAGCACCCGGGCGACCAGCGCCACGGCATCGTTGGAAACGGGATTGGTCTGGGTATCGGTCATGGTCTGGTACTCCCCTTGTCAAAAATTCGGGTCTTGGTGAAATTCAGGCCGCATCGACCAGCACCACTTCGCTGTCTTCCAGCGCGGTGATTTCGATGGCGGATTCGCCGGTGATCGCCACGCCGTCGCGGGCCTGGGCCTCGATTTCGCCGATCCGGATCCGGCCGGTGGCGGGGACCAGATAGACATGGCGTTCGGGTCCGGTTTCATAACGGACCGTCTCGCCGGCCCTGATCAGCGCGCCGGCCACCCGGGCCCGGGCGTGGATCGCCAGCGCCTCGTCATCGCCGGGCAGGCCCGAGGCGAGCGTCACGAACTGACCCGAGCGGTCTTCGCGCGGGAACGGGCGGGTGCCCCAGCTGGGGGCATGGCCGCGCGCATCGGGCAGGATCCAGATCTGGAACAGCGTCGTCGCTTCGTCCTCAAGGTTGTATTCGGCGTGCTGGATCCCGGTCCCGGCGCTCATCACCTGGACATCCCCGGCGGCGGTCCGGCCTTCGTTGCCCAGGCTGTCGCGGTGCGAGATCGCCCCGGTGCGGATATAGGTGACGATTTCCATGTCCTGGTGCGGATGCGGGGGAAAGCCGCTCTTGGCGGCAATCAGGTCGTCGTTCCACACCCGCAGGCTGCCCCATTGGGTCCGCGCCGGATCGTGATAGCCGGCGAACGAGAAGTGGTGGTGGGCATCAAGCCAACCGTGGTTGGCCGCGCCCAGGCTGGCAAAGGGTCTGAGTTCGATCATTGTTTGTCTCCATTGGCGTTTCCGCCGGTGTTGAAGCGCCAGATAGGGCTTGCAGCTTGATCGCAAAGCTCAGATAAATTGCGTTCAAATGTTCAGGATATTCGAACATGAACCTAGGCCAGCCATCGCTTGACCAGCTTCGCATCTTCCTGGCCGTGGCCGACGAGGGCAGCTTCAACGCCGCCGCGCGGCGGCTGGGGCGGGCCATTTCGGCGATCAGCTATGGCATTGCCCAGATCGAAGCCCAGCTGGGCCTGACGCTGTTTGAGCGGGAGGGATCGCGCAAACCCGAACTGACCCAGGCCGGGCGCGCGCTGCTCGATGCCGCGCGCACCGTCACCGCCGATATGGACGCGCTGCTGGCCAAGGCGCGCGACCATCACCAGGGGCTGGAGGCAGAACTGACCCTGGCGATCGACGTGATGTATCCCCCTGCGGTGCTGGCGGCGCTGCTCAAGGATTTCATCCAGGCCTTCCCCACGGTGGACCTGCGCCTGCATGTCGAGGCGCTGGGCGGGGTGGCCGCGATGCTGCTTGAAAACCGGGCCGATCTGGGGGTGACCGGGCCGCTTTCGGACGCCTTTCCCGAACTTGACCGCACGCTGATCGGATCGGTTGAACTGATCCCGGTGGCCGCGCCCGGCCATCCGCTCGCCCGGCTCGATCCGATCCCGCCGGGGATCGCCCGCCAGCACCTGCAACTGGTGCTGTCCGACCGCTCGCCGCTGACCGAGGGGCGGGATTTCTCGGTCACCGCATCACGCACCTGGCGGCTGGCCGACCTGGGCGCCAAGCATGCGCTGCTGCTGGAAGGGATCGGCTGGGGCAACATGCCCGGGCCGGCCATCGAAGCGGATCTGGCGGCGGGCAAACTGGTGCGGCTGGCCTTGCCTGAAGCGCCTTCGGTCGACTATCGCTTCCACGCCTTGTGGCGGCGCGATTGCCCCCCGGGACCCGCGCGGCAATGGGTGCGCCGCGCGCTGCAGGAACGGCTCTGCCCGCCCCACCCCGCACCCTGACGGAGCCCGATCTTGCCGCGCATTGCCTTCCTCGCCTGCCCCGAAACCCTGCCCGGATCACCCACCCGCCGCGCCGATGCGTTCGAGCATGACCTGCTGTTCGATGCGATCAATGCCGGGCTGGCCGGGCGCGCCGAACTGGTCGGGATCGACTGGCGCGCGCCCATGGCGGAACTGTCCACCTTCGACCTCTCCTATCTGGGCACGCCGTGGGACTATACCGATGCGAAGGACGAATTCCTGGCCCGGCTGGAAGACCTGGAGGCGGCCGGGGTGACTGTCTGCAACCCGGTTGAGGTGATCCGCTGGAATTCGGACAAGCTCTATCTCAGGGACCTGGCTGAGCGCGGCGCGGTGACGATCCCGACCCTGTGGCCCGAAGGTGCCGGCCCCACCGAAGTGGCGGCGGCCTTCGATCATTTCGGCGCGGACCGGGTGGTGGTCAAGCGCCGGGTCGGCGCGGGTGCGGTCGGGCAGGACAGCTTTTCACGCGGCAACCCGCCCCCGGCCGACTGGCGGCTGGACCAGCCGGCGATGATCCAGCCGTTCCTCTCCGCGATCCAGCACGAGGGCGAGCACAGCTTCATCTTCATCGATGGCCAGTTCAGCCACGGCCTGATCAAGCGGGCGGCGGCGGGCGACTACCGGATCCAGTCGCTGTACGGCGGGGTCGAGGTGGCGGTCGAGCCGGCCCCGGCCGATCGCGCCGCAGCGGAAGCGGTGATGGCCATGCTGCCGTTCGAACAGGCCCCGCTCTATGCCCGGATCGACATGGTCCGGCTGGATGATGGCCGGCTGGCAGTGATCGAGGCCGAGACGATCGAACCCTATCTCTATCCGCTGCAAGGCCCTGAATTCGGGACGCGAATGGCTGCGGCCATGCTGCGAAGGCTGGGATAAGCGGGCTGCAAATGGGGCTGGCCTAGCCCCGGCACTTGGGTTACCCATCACGCGATATAACGATTGCCAGGGCACCGCGAGGGGCGGCGCCCGCAATCCGATGATGGGGTCCGATCATGGCAGACAACCAACCGGCAGCCGAACAAGACGTAACCAGGGCCTGGGCGGCCAACCAGGGGCAGAAGGACGCGGCCAAGAAGCTGCGGATCTATGCCGCGCTGTGCTGGGTGGTGGCGATCGGCACCGAAATTGCCGGTATCGTCCTGCTCAAGCAGGGCAAGTTCCAGTCGGGCAACCTGGCGCTGCTGATCGGCCTTCTGGTCGTGATCGCGGTCTTCGCGATCGGCGGCTCGATGCTGTGGAAGAAGGCCAACACCCACGATCCGGCCAGCCGCGCCGACGCCTTCCGGTTCTTCGTCCAGAACCAGCTGGGCGCGATCATCACCGTGATCGCCTTCCTGCCGCTGCTGGCGCTGATCTTCCTCGACAAGGACATGGATCCCAAGAACAAGAAGATCGCCGGCGGCGTGGGCGTGGCGCTGGCCCTGCTGGCAACCGTGCTGGGGATCGATTTCAAGCCGCCTTCGGTTGAACAGTACACCGAAGACATGAACCTGTGCGCCAGCCAGATCAAATCGGGCCAGCCGACCACTGCCTGTTCACCCGAAGTGGCCCAGCAGGCGCAGGACATTGCCCGCGATTCCAAGGCCGTGGCCGAAGCAACCAAGAGCGATGCGAACCCGAACGGGCTCGACAAGGTTTACTGGATTGCTTCTGAAAAGGCTGGCGAAAAGGCCGATACCGAACACGTCTTCCACCTGTGCAGCGACGTTTCGACCCTGCGCGGCAAGCAGGTCAACAGCGGTTCGGTGACCGAAGCCTACAAGGAAAACGCCAGCCGGATCACCAAGCAGATCGCGATGGAACAGAAGCAGTGCGGCTTCAAGGCCCCGGCCGCTGCTGCCGCCGCTGCCGCCGCTGCTGCCGCCCCGGCTGCGGCAGCTTCGGCACCGGCCGCCAACTGAGGATCCTGACCCGGCCATGACCGATCTTGCCGCCTTCCGCGCTGAAGTACGCCAGTTTCTGGCCGACAACCTGGACGAGGAGCTGGCCCGTGCCGGGCGGCGCCAGACCAGCGTCTTTTCCGAGCCCGAGCATTCGATGCCCTGGCAGGCCAAGCTTCACGCGCGCGGCTGGGCGGCGATCGACTGGCCGGTGGAATATGGCGGGCCGGGCTGGAGCGCGATGCAGAAGTACATCTTCTCCGCCGAATGCGCCCGGGCCGGCACGCCCAGCCTGATGCCGCAAGGGCTCAAGATGGTCGCGCCGGTGCTGATGCATTACGGCACGCAGGAGCAGAAGGACTTCTTCCTGCCGCGCATCCTCAACGGCGAGCATTACTGGTGCCAGGGCTTTTCCGAGCCGGGTTCGGGATCGGACCTCGCCTCGCTCAAGCTCAGGGCGGATCGCGATGGCGATCACTACGTGCTCAATGGGTCGAAGATCTGGACCACCCACGCGCACCACGCCAACTGGATGTTCGCGCTGGTGCGCACGTCGAGCGAGGGCAAGCCGCAGGCCGGGATCAGCTTCCTGCTGATCGACATGGCGACGCCGGGGCTGAAGGTCGATCCGATCATCAGCCTGGCCGGCGAGCATGAGCTGAACCAGGTGTTCTTCGACAATGTCCGGGTGCCGGTGGCCAACCGGCTGGGCGAGGAAAACGACGGCTGGTCGGTCGCCAAATACCTGCTGACGTTCGAACGCGGCGGACGCTATGCCCCCACCCTGTTCGCCCAGCTGGGCAAGCTGCGCGAGGAAGCGGACGACGATCCGGTGTTGCAGGACCGGCTGCGCCGCGAGGCGGTGACGGTTGAGGCGCTGGAAGCGATCGAGATGAAATCGATCGGTGCCAAGGGGGCCGAAGCGGCGCTCTATGCCTCGGTGCTCAAGGTCCAGGGAACCGAGGCCGAACAGCGGATTGCGGTGCTGGCCTGCGACATTGCCGGAGCGGAAGCCTGGTGCGTTCCCGATGGCCAGTCGAACGACCGGCTGGCGACCGCCGTGCCCCGCTATCTCAACGGCCGCGCGGCGACGATCTATGCCGGCTCGAACGAGATCCAGCGCGATCTGATCGCCCGGGTCTCGCTGGGTTAGACCAGGGTCCCCGCATGGCGCGCCAAGTGCGCGCTGCGGTTGCCGAACCCTGCGGCGATGGTCAGGCCGCGCTTGAACATGCCGCCCAGTTCCAGCTCCTCGGTCACGCCCATCCCGCCGTGGAGCTGGATCGCGCCTTCGCCGACCAGCCGCACCGCATCGCCGCATTCGACCACTGCGGCGCTGACCGCGTGATCCCAGCCGGGCGTGCCTTCGGCCAGCACCGCGCGCTCGATCAGCCCGCCGGCCTTGAGCAGGGCCATGTGCATGTCGGCCATGCGGTGGCGCAGCACCTGGAAGCGGGCGATCGGCTGGCCGAATTGCTCACGCTGGTTGAGGTAGGCCGCAGTATCGGCATGCATCCGCGCCATCAGCCCCAGCGCTTCGGCGCAGCGCCCGGTCAGCGCGGCGTTGCTGGCCCAAGGCCAGACGTCAACGCCGCCTGCCAGCGCTTCTCCGGCGTCGGCCGAAAGCGTGAAATCGGCGGTTTCGGTCCCATCGAACATCGCCCGCACGCGCCGCTCGGCCGCAGCGGCCGGCACCAGCCGGGCCCCCGCCGGGGTCACTGCCAGCAGCCAATCGGCCCCGGCCCCGCCCGGCACCTGGGCAAAGGCCCGTGGATCATCGCCCAGTGCCAGCGAAATCCGCTGCTCCCCGCTCGCCAGGTCGCCCAGCAGCGCATGACCGGGCGCCAGCCGGGCAAGCAGCGTGGCGGCCAGGCTGTGCGACAGCCAGTCACCCGCGGCCAGCGCTGGCCCCAGCGCCTCGGCCACCAGCGCGCGTTCGATCGCGCCGCCACCGGTTCCGCCCTGGTCTTCGGGAATGCCGACCCCCATCAGCCCCAGATCCCGGGCCAGCCCCGACCAGTCGGGGCGGGGCACATCGGCCAGGTAACGCTGGATCGCATCGCGCAGCAGCGCGGCTTCGTCGGTCAGGGGAAGGTCAAGAGCCATGGCGCCACTCTGCCAAGTTCAGACCCGCCAGTCCACTGTTCCGCGCCCCTTGCTGTCAAGGAAGGCATTGGCCTGACTGAAATGGCGGCAGCCCAAAAAACCTGAATGCGCCGACAGCGGGCTGGGGTGCGGCGCGGTGAGCACGAGGTGATGGCCGTGTGCCAGTCCAGGTACGTTCATCGCCTTCTTGCGGGCATGGCTGCCCCACAGCAGGAACACGCAGGGATCGGCCTTGGCGGCCACGGCGGCAACCACCGCATCGGTAATCTCTTCCCAGCCCTTGCCCTGGTGCGAAGCGGGCTTGCCATCCTCGACCGTGAGGCTGGCATTCAACAGCAGCACACCTTGCCGCGCCCAGTGCGAAAGGTTGCCGTGGCTGGCGCGCGGCAAGCCCAGGTCGCTCTCCAGCTCCTTGTAAATATTGACAAGACTGGGCGGCACCCGGACCCCTTCCTGGACCGAGAAGCTGAGCCCATGGGCCTGGCCGGGGCCGTGGTAGGGGTCCTGCCCCAGGATCACCACCCTGACCGCATCAAGCGGGGTCAGCTCCAGCGCCGCCAGCCGCGAGCCGCGCGGCGGATAGATCGCCTTGCCGGCGGCCTCCTCAGCCTGCAGGAATCCGCCCAAAGCACGCGATTTCGGACTGGCCAGCACCGGCTCAAGCGCTGCGCGCCAGCTATCGGGGACGGCATCAGAACTGGCCACTTTGCGCTCCCATCCAACGCGGGGCTTTCCTCCCCGCGGCAATCGGCCTAAGCACTTTGCCGATATGGCTGTCTATCTCCACGAAGAAGATCTCCCCGAAGGCGTATTGGGGCCGGGACCGGTTGCGGTCGATACCGAAACGATGGGGCTGCAAACCCCGCGCGACCGGCTGTGTCTGGTCCAGATTTCGGACGGCGGCGGCGATGAACACCTGGTGCGCTTCGCCCCGGGTTCAAGCTATGCCGCGCCCAATCTGAAGGCGGTGCTGGCCGATCCGGCGCGGGTCAAGCTCTACCATTTCGCCCGGTTCGATCTGGCCGCGATCGAGCATTACATGGGCGTCACCGCCGCGCCGGTGTTCTGCACCAAGATCGCCAGCAAGCTGGTGCGGACCTATACCGACCGGCACGGCCTGAAGGATCTGGTCCGCGAACTGCTGGGCAAGGAACTGTCCAAGCAACAGCAGTCGAGCGACTGGGGCGGCCCGGAACTGAGCGAGGCGCAGCGCGAATATGCCGCATCCGACGTGCGCCATCTCCACGCGATGCACGCGATTCTGGTCGAACGGCTGGCGCGCGAACACCGCAGCGAAGCCGCGCAGGCCGCATTCGATTACCTGCCGCATCGCGCCCGGCTTGACCTGATGGGCTGGGCCGACAAGGACATCTTCAGCCACGAGGCTTGATGAGCCAGCAAGCCGACATCATCCGCGACAAGCGCCAGCACTGGGCCACGCCCGGCGGCTCGCACGATCGCAAGGTCAAGTTCCTGGCGATTGTCCTGCCGGGGCTGGTCGGGGTTGTGACCGCTGCCATGGTGGTCGGCCCTCTGTTCGCACGCGGCGAAATCAGCTTCCTGCTGGACCGGACAAAGGTGGCGATGACGCAGGAACGGGTCAGGGTGGCCGACGCCATGTACCGCGGCGAGGATGATCAGGGCCGGCCCTTTACCGTCACTGCCGGCAATGCAGTGCAGGTTTCGGTCAAGGAACCGGTGGTCCTGCTCGACCGGCTGGCCGCGCGGATCCTGCTGAGCGACGGACCGGCCGAACTGACCGCTTCGCGCGGCACCTACAATTACGAAGCCGAACAGGTCAGCGCCCAGGGTCCGGTCAGCTTTGCCGCTGCCGATGGCTACCGGATGACCACCCAGAACGTCTCGATCGACCTCAAGACCCGCCGCGCCAGCGGTACGGGCGGGGTCAGCGGGGCGATACCGTCTGGCACTTTCAGCGCCGACCGGGTAAGCGCCGATCTCGACAACCGGGCGCTCTACCTTGACGGGCATGTGCGCCTGCTGATCCAGCAACACTCGTTCAGGATGCCGCGATGAGAGCTTTGACCATGACCCCGCTGCGCCGCACCGTGCTGCGTTCGGCCCTGGGCGGTTTCGCGATCAGCACGGCCGCCCTGCTGGCGCTGGCACCGGGCCAGGCCCAGGTCTTTGGCGGGCACAACAGCGATGCTCCGGTCAGTGTCTCGGCCGATCATGGCGAACTGCTGGGCCGGCAGGACCGCGCGACGCTGGCCGGCAATGTGGTGATCAGCCAGGGCAACCTGACCCTGCGCGCGGCGCGCACCACGCTGGCCTTTTCCAGCGATGCCGGCAGCTTCAAGATCCACCGGCTGGATGCGACCGGCGGGGTCCAGGTCACCAAGGGCGACCAGAGCGCCACCGGCGATGTCGCGATCTATGATTTCGACCGGCGGATCATCACCATGGCCGGCGGCGTCGTGCTGAAGCGCGGAAATGACCGGCTGACCGGAGGACGGCTGGTGATCGATCTCAACAGCGGGGTTTCGACGGTCGATGGCAGCGCCGGCGGCGGGTCCTCGGCACTCGGCACCCCCGGCGCGGGATCGCGCGGCGGGCGGATTACCGGCACTTTCACGGTTCCCAAGCGCAACTGATCGAGCACGGGCGATGAACCTCGCCAGATTGCGGCACCAGCTGCTGGATATGCTCGCGCCCGGTGGCGGCGCGATTCCCGCAGGGCTTGGCGCCACTGATTGGCAGGCGCTTGACGCGATGGCCGCGCAGCATCGCCTGCGGCCGCTTCTGCACGCCCGCTTCAAGTCGATCGCCGGTGTCCCGGAGGACGTTTCACAGGCCTGGCGGCAAAGCCACCGTCTGGCAGCGATGGAAGCGCTGGTGGCCGATCAGGACCTGGCCGAAACCACCGCAATCCTTGGGCAACTGGGGCATCAGCCGATCGCGCTGAAGGGTGCCTGGCTGGCCCGGCACGTCTATCCCGAAGCGGCGCAGCGACCGATGCGCGACCTTGACCTGCTGCTGGAGCGCGACGGGGTGATTGCGGCCTATCACGCGCTGAAGCAAGCCGGTTACAGCGATGGTAAGGCCCCGGAAATGGCGCTTGAGGATGTGCTTCGGCTCGACAAGCACATGCCGCCGCTGGTTGCCCCGCGCGGAACCTGGATCGAGCTGCACCACCGTTTGTGGGAACCCGATGGCAAGCTTGACCATGCCACCCCGCACGGCGACGAAGCCGGGTTCAGGGCGCGTTCGACGCTTGGCTCCGATGGAATTCGCTATCCTGATCCGCAGGACATGCTGGGGCATCTGATCGTCCACGCGGTCTATGGTCACCGGCTCAACTGCGGGCCCTTGCTGCTGACCGATCTGGATTTCCTGCTCGCCCGTCATGCGATCGACTGGCCCCGGTTGTGGCAGCAGGCGCAGGCCGAACGCTGGCGTGATGGTGCCCGGCTGGTGCTGGACCTGCTGATGCAATGGCATCCGGGTGCCCCGGTCGATTTCTCGGCCGACCAGGGCAAGCCGTCACCTGCTGTCCTGCTCGATACCTTGCCCGACCTGCTGCTGCAGGATCTTGACACCCGGCGCAGCGCGGGCCTGATCGCGGCAGCGCTGAAGGGTGGCCCCGCCCGTCTGCTGCGGCGGCTGCGCGGACGGCAAGGCGCCAACGGCCAGGGCGAAGTGCAGCGCGACGTGTCGCGCGAAGGTGGCAAGCTGGGCTGGGCCGCCTCGCGCGCCTGGCGCTCGCTCAGCGAACTGGCCCGCGCCGACGTGCGCCGCCAGTCGCGCCAGCTTGCCGCACTCAGCAAATGGCTTGATCGATGAAGGGGCGCCGGGTTCTGATCGTGGGGATCAATTATGCCCCCGAACCGGTCGGTATCGGTCCCTACACCCAGGGCCTGGCCGAAGCGCTGGTGGCCGCCGGGGCGCAGGTCGAAGCCGTGGTGGCCAAGCCCTATTACCCGCAATGGCGGACCATGGCGGGCTATGCCGGAGGCGGATGGCGGCGCGCGCAGGAGCAGGGCGTCGATCTGGTCCGCTGCCCGATCTATGTCCCGGCTGAACCCAGCGGGCTGAAGCGGATTATCCATCTGGCCAGCTTCGCATTGTCCGCGCTGCCCTTTGCCCTGCGTGCCGCCCTGCGCCGCCGGGGCGAACGGCCCGAGCTGGTCGTGGTGCTGGCCCCGGCGCTGCTCAGCGTGGTCACCGCCTGGCTGGCCGCCCGGATCGCCGGGGCCCGGCTGTGGATCCACGTCCAGGATTTCGAGGTTGAGGCCGCGCTGGCCACCGGTCTGATGAGCGGGGGAAGCTGGCCCGCCCGGCTGGCCCGCTGGCTCGAGGCGCGGCTGCTCGGTCTGGGTGATCGGGTCTCGACGATCAGCCCGCAAATGTGCGCCAAGCTGCGCGACAAGGGGATCGCCGCCGAACGCGTGTTCGAAATGCGCAATTGGTCCGATGCGCGGTTCGCACCCGATCCCGCCGGTGCTGCGGCGATCCGCGCCGAATGGGGCCTGGGCGCGCGCAAGGTGGCGCTCTATTCAGGCAATATCGCGCGCAAGCAGGGGATCGAGATCCTGGTCGAGGCCGCCCGCCAGCTGCAAGAGCGCGAGGATATCGCTTTCGTGATTTGCGGCGAAGGCCCCAACCGGGCCGAACTTGAACGGCTGGCGGCAGGGCTGGGCAACGTGCAGCTGCACGATCTGCAACCGGCCGAACGGATGGGCGCGATGCTGACCATGGCCGACCTGCACCTGCTGCCGCAGATCGCCGGTGCCGCCGATCTGGTCTTGCCGTCGAAGCTGACCAACATGCTCGCGTCCGGCCGCCCGGTGGTGGCGACCACCGAACCCGGGACCGGGCTCTATGCCGAAGTCGATGGCTGCGGCACGATCACTCCGCCCGGCGATGCCGCAGCGCTGGCCACAGCCGTTGCCGAGCTGGCCGACAATCCGGCGCTGCGCGAAAGCGTGGGCCGCATGGCCAGCCAGCGTGCGGCCGAACGCTGGAGCAAGGACGCGATCATCGCCCGCGCATTGGGAGCAGTAGGCTAGGAGTCCGTGCCCTCGTCGCCAGCTTCGGAGCCTGGCGTGCCACTGGCGGACGGGCCGGCGTCAGGCTTGGGCGGTGCGCTGTCGACCGCCGGCTCTTCGTCTTCGGGCAGCGCATCAAGCGTCGGTGTGCTGGTGGGTTTTGGTGCGGCCACGGCCGGGGCTGCGTCGGTTGCAACCGGCGCAGGATCGGTCGAGCCACTGTCTTCCCCCAACAGAAACGCCCCGCCGATCGCGGCCAGTCCCAGCAGAGCCAGGGCAATATATTTGACCCGGTTCGGGATCAGTTCATCCATCGGACTTCCCCTTCAGTCCTTCGCCCAGGGCGACTTGTGGGCCGCCTTGACATGGGCGGCCTTGGCCGCTTCGTGCTGGCGCGCCTGGTCGGCCATCGGCACGGTGCAATAGGCAGTCAGCAGGATACCGATCGACCACGTCACCGCTTTCCAGCGGCTGGCGAAGACCTGGTTCATCCGGGTGCCGAAGCCAAACATGCCCGGAATTCTAGCCCCGGAGGGTTAAGGAAGTCTCGCCGCCTCACGCTTCAGCTCATAGAGCAGATCAAGCGCCTCACGCGGGCTGAGGGCATCGACATCGAGAGCATCCAGCCGCTGCCGCAAATGATCGACCACCTCTTCCTGCTGCTCGGCCGCGGCGGCGAACAGCGGCAGGTCGCCCAGCCCCGCCGCGATCCCGCCAGTTTCGGCGCGGCCTTTCTCCAGCCGGTCAAGCACAGCCTTGGCCCGCGCCACCACTGGCGCGGGTACGCCCGCCAGCTTGGCCACGGCCAGGCCATAGGAGCGGTCAGCCGGACCTTCTGCCAGTTCATGCAGCAGCACCAGATCGCCCTGCCATTCGCGCGCGCGGACGTGGTGGAGCGACAGCGCCTCACAGCTTTCGGCCAGCCGCGAAAGTTCGTGGTAGTGGGTCGCGAACAGGCAGCGACACCTGTTCACGCCGTGCACCGCCTCGACCACCGCCCAGGCCAGCGCCAGACCGTCATAGGTCGAGGTGCCGCGCCCGACCTCATCGAGGATCACGAAGCTGCGCTCGCTGGCCTGGGCCAGGATCGCCGCGGTCTCGACCATCTCGACCATGAAAGTCGAGCGCCCGCGCGCCAGGTTGTCGGACGCACCGACCCGGCTGAACAGTCGATCGACCAGCCCGATCCGCGCGGTCTCGGCAGGCACGAAGCCGCCGGCCTGCGCCAGCAGCACGATCAGCGCGTTCTGGCGCAGGAAGGTGCTCTTGCCGCCCATGTTGGGACCGCCGACCAGCCACAGCCGGTCCTGCGGCGACAGCGTGCAGGCGTTGGCGACAAAGCGTTCGCCCTTGGCCGCCAATGCGGCTTCGACCACCGGATGGCGCCCGCCTTCGATCACCAGCACCGGTTCGGCGGCGATTTCGGGGCGTGACCAGCCGCCTTCGGCTGCTCGCTCGGCCTGACCCGCTGCGACATCGAGCCGGGCCAGCGCCGCGGCGGTCGCCGCGATCGCATGGCGCGCGGCCACTGCCAAGGCGGTCAGCTCTTCGAAATGGGCTTCCTCGGCTGCCAGGGCATGACCGCCGGCCTGGGCGATCCGGCTGGCTTCCTCGTGCAGCGCCAGCGCGTTGAAGCGCACTGCCCCGGCCATGGTCTGGCGGTGGGTAAAGCCGCTGTCGGGCGCCATCAGCGGATCGGCCGAACGCGCGGGTACCTCGACGAAGTAGCCCAGCACGCCGTTGTGGCGGATCTTCAGCGCGGCGATCCCGGTGTCGCTGCGATACCTGGCCTCAAGCGCGGCGATTGCGCGGCGGGCATCGCCCGAGATCCGGCGCAGTTCATCGAGCGCAGCGTCATAGCCCTCGGCGATGAACCCGCCCTGGGCGCGTTCGGTCGGCGGGCTGGCAACCAGCGCCCGGGCATAGAGATCGGTCAGCGCACCGTGCCCGGTCAGCGCCGGGAGCAGCGCATCGAGCAACGCCGGGCGTTCGCTGCGGCCCTTGAGGAAATCGTGAATCCGCCGCGCTTCGGACAGGCCATCGCGCAGCTGGCCCAGATCGCGCGGAGAGCCGCGCCCCGCCACCACCCGGCCCAATGCGCGGCCCAGATCCGGGATCGCGCGCAGCACCGCGCGCAGATCGCCGCGCAGCAGCGGATCGGCGTGGAGCCAGCCGACCAGCGCCAGCCGCGCTTCGATTGCGGCGGCATCGGTCAGCGGTGCGGAAAGGTCATCGGCCAGTTGCCGCGCGCCCGCGCCGGTCACGCAGCGATCGACCGCCTCGATCAGGCTGCCGCGACGCCCGCCCTGGCTTGAGGCAAGGATTTCAAGGCTCGCCCGGGTCGCCTCATCCATCGCCAGGTGCGCTTCGCCCGCGCGCGCGACCGGCGGCAAGAGCAGCGGCAGGCTGCCGCGCCCGACATGGTCAAGATAGGCCACCAGCCCGCCCGCCGCCGCCAGCATCGCCCGGGTAAAGCTGCCGAAGCCGTCCAGCGTCGCCACTTCGTGCAAGGCCTTGAGCCGCGCTTCGCCATGATCGCTGGAAAAATCGCGTGCCGGCCGGGCAATTGCCTCGGCCGGGGCATCCGCCAGCCCCTCGGGCGCGACCAGTTCGCTTGCCCCCAGCCGGGCAAGGGCGGCGCCCAGCCGGTCGGGCGCGCACTCTTCCAGTTCCATCCGCCCGGTCGAAATATCGCAGGCGGCAATCCCGAAGGTCCCGCGCACTTCGCAAACCGCTGCCAGCACATTGGCCCGGCGCGGTTCGAGCAATGCCTCTTCGGTCAGGGTCCCGGCGGTGACGAAGCGGACAATGTCGCGTGCGACCAGCGCCTTCGATCCACCGCGCTTCTTCGCTTCCTCGGGCGTTTCGGTCTGGTCGGCGATCGCCACCCGGCAGCCGGCCTTGATCAGCCGGGCCAGATAGCCCTCGGCCGAATGCGCCGGCACCCCGCACATCGGGATCGGCACGCCCTGATGCTCGCCCCGGCTGGTCAGCGCGATATCGAGCACCTGCGCGGCCAGCTTGGCATCATCGAAGAACAGTTCGAAGAAATCGCCCATCCGGTAGAACAGCAGGCAGTCCCCGGCCTCGGCCTTGAGCGCGAGATATTGCGCCATCATTGGCGTGGGGGCGGCAGAACCGGACATCGGGGATGACTAGCGCCAGATTGGGCGATTCGGGAGGCTTGCCGGTCAACCTTTCCCCTATCGCGTTGCGCCCTGCTGGGTTAGGGCGAGGCTGATTGCAGGAGTTACCATGTCCGAGGAAAGCAACGTCCGTTTCACCGAACGCGAAGCGCTGTTCTATCACAAGACGATCCGGCCCGGAAAAATCGAGATCATCGCGTCAAAGCCGATGGCGACGCAGCGTGACCTGAGCCTCGCCTATTCGCCCGGCGTGGCCGTGCCGGTCCAGGCGATCGCCGACAATCCGGCCGATGCCTATGAATATACCGCGCGCGGCAATCTGGTGGCGGTGATTTCCAACGGCACCGCGATTCTGGGCATGGGCAACCTTGGCGCGCTGGCCTCAAAGCCGGTGATGGAAGGCAAGGCGGTGCTGTTCAAGCGCTTTGCCGACGTCGATTCGATCGACATCGAACTGGCGACCGAAGACCCGGACAAGTTCATCGAAGCCGTCGCGCTGATGGAGCCGAGCTTTGGCGGGATCAACCTGGAAGACATCAAGGCGCCCGAATGCTTCGTGATCGAGCAGGCGCTGCGCGAACGGATGAAGATCCCGGTGATGCACGACGACCAGCACGGCACCGCGATCATCGCTGCCGCCGGTCTGGTCAATGCCTGCCACATCACCGGGCGCAAGTTCGAGGACGTGAAGGTGGTGGTCAACGGCGCGGGTGCTTCGGCGCTGGCCTGCACCGCGCTGATCAAGTCGATGGGCGTGCGGCATGAAAACGTCACCGTCTGCGATACCAAGGGCGTGATCTATGTCGGGCGCGAAGGCGTGGACCAGTTCAAGTCGGCCCATGCGACCCACACCGAAAAGCGCACGCTGACCGAAGCGCTGGTCGGGGCCGACATCTTCCTGGGCCTGTCTGCCGCTGGGGCGGTGACGCAGGACATGGTCAAGGGCATGGCCGCCCAGCCGATCATCTTCGCGATGGCCAATCCCGATCCCGAAATCACCCCGCCCGATGCCAAGGCGGTGCGCCCCGATGCGATCGTCGCCACCGGGCGCAGCGACTATCCCAACCAGGTCAACAATGTGCTGGGCTTTCCCTTCATCTTCCGCGGCGCGCTTGATGTACGGGCCACCGCGATCAACGAAGAGATGAAGATCGCCGCAGCCTATGCCATTGCCGAACTGGCGCGCGAAACCGTGCCGGAAGAAGTCGCCGCGGCCTATGGCCAGAAGTATCAGTTCGGCCCTGACTACATCATCCCCGCGCCGTTCGATCCGCGACTGATGGAAGTCGTGTCCTCTGCCGTCGCCAAGGCGGCGATGGATACCGGTGTGGCGCAGAAGCCGATCGAGGATTTCGATGCCTATCGCACCAGCCTGAAGGCACGGCTCAACCCGACCACCTCGGTGCTGACCCAGGTCTATGAAGCAGTCAAGGCCAGTCCCAAGCGGATGATCTTTGCCGAGGCCGAGAACGAGATCGTGCTGCGCGCGGCGATCCAGTACCGCGATTTCGGCTATGGCGAGCCGGTGCTGGTCGGGCGGACCGAGGCGGTCCGGACCAAGCTGGCCGAGCTGGGCGTGGGCAATCCCGAGGCCTGGCAGATCGAGAATTCGGCCATGAGCGAGCACGTGCCGGCCATGGTCGAACTGCTCTATGACCGGCTGCAGCGGCGCGGGTTCATGGAACGCGACGTGCGCCGGATGGTCAACCAGGATCGCAACGTGTTCGCCTCGCTGCTGCTCAAGCTGGGGATCGGCGATGCGATGGTCACCGGCATGACCCGCACCTTTGCCCAGACGATGCGCGAAGTGCGCCAGGTGCTGGAACCGCATGAGGGCCGCCTGCCCTTTGGCATCCACCTGATGATCGGCAAGAATTACACCACCTTCCTGGCCGATACGACCGTGAACGAACGCCCCAGCGCGCAGGATCTGGCGGTGATCGCCAAGGAAACCGCTGCGGTCGCCCGGCGCCTGGGCCACGAACCGCGCGTCGCCTTCCTGTCCTATTCGACCTTCGGCAACCCGCCCGGCCGCTGGCTGGAGGGTATCCGCGAGGCAGTGGCGATCCTCGATGCCGAAAACCCCGGTTTCGAATACGAAGGCGAACTGGCCCCCGATGCCGCGCTCAATCCCACGGTCATGGCCAACTATCCATTCTGCCGCCTCTCGGCTCCGGCCAACGTGCTGATCATGCCGGGGCTGCAATCGGCCAACATTTCGGCCAAGCTGCTGCGCGAGCTGGGCGGTCAGGCCACGATTGGCCCGATGCTGATCGGGATGGAAAAGCCGGTCCAGATCGCCCCGATGACCGCGATTGCCCCCGACGTGCTGACGCTGGCGGTGCTGGCGGCAGCCGGGGTCTGCGGCTGACCCGGCGATCATGCTGGTGCTGCGGCCGACCGGGGCGGACGATGCGGCGGCAATGCTGGCGCTCTATCGCCGCGCCGCCGACGGCCCCGGGCTGGCGCGCTATCCGGATGAGCTGGACGAGAGCTTCCCCCAGGCGGTGCTGGCCAGGGCGGCCACTGCCGGACTGTCGATCGGCGCCTTTGACGGGGACCGGATGCTGGGCGAAATCCACGCCTGGCGACCCGGTCCGCGCAAGTTCGCGCATGTGCTGGGTGATCTGACCGTGGCAGTCGATCCCGATTGTCAGGGCCAGGGTATCGGCGGCAAGCTGTTCGAAGCGCTGTTCGCCGCCGCCCGCGAGATGCAGCCGGCGATTCAGCGGATCGAGCTGTTCGTTCACACCGGCAATCCCGCCGCACGGCGACTCTATGAGCGCCTGGGCTTCGTCGAGGAAGGGCGGATGCCTGGCCGCCTGCGGTTCGACGATGGCCAGGTTCATGACGATTTCGCCATGGCCAAAACCCTGTGAGTACCAAGATGAGCCAAAGCCCTGCCCGTCCGCGCCGCTCAGCGCTGTACCTGCCTGCGTCGAATGCCAAGGCGCTGGCCAAGGCGCGGGAACTGCCGGTCGATGTGGTGATCCTCGATCTGGAGGATTCGGTCGCGCCCGACGGCAAGCTGGAAGCGCGGGAATTGGCGCTGGCGGCACTGCGCGAAGGCGGGTTCGGGCGCCGCGAAGTGGTGGTCCGCGCCAATGGACTCGACACGCCCTGGGGCGCCGACGATCTTGCCGCGATTGCGGTGGCAGGGCCCGATGCAGTGCTGGTGCCAAAGGTCAGTTCGGCCGAGGATGTGCTGGCCTATGACCAGGCACTTGCCGCCGCGCCAACGCAAACCCGGCTGTGGATCATGGTCGAAAGCTGCGCGCTGGTGCCGCGGATCGATGCGGTTGCGGCGCTGGGCACCTCGACCCGGCTGTCCGGCATGGTGCTGGGAATCAACGATTTTGCCAAGGAAATGCGCGCCCAGCTGCGCCCCGGCCGCGCGCCGTTCCTGCCGATACTGACCGCAACCGTCTGCGCCGCGCGGGCCCACGGGCTGGTGGTGCTCGACGGGGTCTGCAACGAATTCCGCGAGCTCGACCTGTTTACCGTCGAGGCCGAACAGGGTCTTGAATTCGGCTTTGACGGCAAGACCCTGATCCACCCGGCGCAGGTCGATCCGTGCAATGCCGTGTTCTCACCCGGCGCGGCCGAGCTGGCCTGGGCCAGCGCCGTGGTCGCAGCCTTCGATCTGCCCGAAAACCACGGCAAGGGCGCGATCAAGGTCGATGGCAAGATGGTCGAGCTGCTGCACCTTGAACAGGCGCGGCGGGTGCTCGCCATCGCCCAGGCGATCGCTTAGCCCCAGGCGCGGTAAACCCCGTAAAGGCTGGTGGCGGTCAGCACGAGCCCGACCAGCACCAGCATGGTCTTGGGATTGAAATGCTTGGCCGCCCAGGCCCCGATCGGTGCCGCGGCAATCCCGCCGATCAGCAGGCCCAGCGTGGCGCCAGCCAGATCGGCAAAGCCCAGGTGCCAGATGAAGGCCGCGCTGATGGTCAGCGTCAGGAAGAATTCGACCGCGTTGACCGTGCCCACCACCTTGCGCGGATCGGCCCCCTGGATCAGCAGGTTTGAAGTGACCACCGGCCCCCAGCCGCCGCCGCCGGCCGCATCGAGGAGGCCGCCCAGCAGCCCCAGCGGGGCGATCATGCGCGCTTCCTTCTGCTGCGGCGGGTAGAGGATCCCGCGCGCCAGGATGTAGAGGCCGATTGCAGTGAGGTAGAGCAGCACGAACGGCTTGACCACGCCGGCATCCAGACTGGTCAGCAGGTAGGCCCCCAGCACCCCGCCCGCGACGCCTGGCAGCAGCAGCCGGAAAAACAGCTTCCGGTCGATATTGCCGTGCAGCAGGTGGCTGATCCCCGAGGTCGCGGTGGTGAAGCATTCGACGACATGGACCCGCTGCGAGGCGAGTGCGGGCGGAATCCCCATCACGCCAACCAGCAGGGTGTTCGAAATCACCCCGAACGCCATGCCCAGCGCGCCATCAACCAGCTGCGCGGCAAACCCGACACCGATGAACGGTAGCAGGGCGGAGAGGTCAAAATGGGTCAGGTCCATGGTCGTCATCTCCCGGCAAGGCGATTCTCGACCAAAATGCTAGAGTTGAGCCTGCGCGATTGCGACAAAGAAATTCCGCGCCGCGCCCAAACGATTTCTTTGTGCGGCAGGGTGCCGGTTTCAACCGAGCGCGAGCTGCACCGCAGCCTGGGCATGCAGGGTGGTGGTATCGAACAGCGGCACCGCGGCGTCATCCTGGCTGACCAGCAGCATGATCTCGGTGCAGCCCAGGATCACGCCTTGCGCCCCGCGCTGGATCAGCCGGGCGATGACCTGGCGATAGGCCTCGCGCGAGGCATCGCGGACCATGCCGGAGACCAGTTCTTCATAGATCACCCGGTGAACCAGCGCGCGGTCTTCAGGTTCCGGCACCAGTACCTCCAGCCCGTGGTGCTGGGTCAGTCGGTCCTTGTAAAAGGCCTGCTCCATGGTGAAGGCCGTGCCGAGCAGGCCAATCCGCTCGATCCCCGCCGTCCTGACCGCCGCGCCGGTGGGATCGGCGATGTGCAGCAGCGGCACGCCGGCCGCCGCCTCAACCCTGTCGGCCATCAGGTGCATGGTGTTGGTGCAGATCACCAGCGCTTCGGCCCCGGCTCCGGCCAGGCGCTGCCCGGCATCGCACATCAGCGCTTCGAGCCGCGCCCAGTCACCGGCATGTTGCAGCGCCTCGATCTCGGCAAAATCGAACGACCAGAGCAGGCATTTCGCCGACGCGGTCGGCCTCCTGGAATCGCGGACGCCCTGGTTGATCAGGCGGTAATAATGGGCCGAGCTTTCCCAGCTCATCCCGCCGATCAGGCCCAGCAGCTTCATGCCCGGCGCCGGAAGCGGAAGTACCAGATTTTGTGTCGCTTTTCAACCATCTATCTGACTCCGCGTCGTTTTTTGCCTGTTTTGGTGGGCCTGAAACTGCTCCAGCAATCACCGGGTAATCACCGAAATTGCTGTCGGCAAATGTCCGTTTGAGGAGCCAGGCGAGAAGATCGGCTGAAAGAAGCTCGTCACGGTTGCCGCCCCTGAGCGTTCAAGTCGGCCTCCAATGTGGCAATAGCATCAATCACTGCATCGAACGCGGGTGGTTCTGCGCCACTGCGCGCAGCATTCATGCGGCGGATTCTTCATCGGCGATGAGTGGCCGCAGCATTTCCTGCATCCAGGCCGGAAGTGTCGTCATTCCGTCGGTAAGATCGTCCCGCAGGTCTGCCCCATGCACGGGATCAGCCAGCAGACTGGCCAGTCGCTGGCGCCATTGACCATCATCGTCGCCCGGTATCGTGTCGCGCAGCCAGTGGAGGGCTTGGACGACGCGCATGGCGGGGCGACCCGCCCAATGAAGTTTGCTGGCAGCCGTGTGCTTGAATGTGATGGAGAGATTGCCGAGTTTGATCGACTTGGGCCGGGCTTCGCTGTGCACGACGATTTTTGCCGGCACGGCATTGGTGAAGCCGAGATCGTTGGCAGCAGTCATACCGTCAACCAGCACGCGGATCTGGTCGCGCCTGGCAACGGCGTCGATGACTGCCCTTGGATCGGGAGCGCTTTGCTGCTGGGTCAGGCTGTTGAACTGCGGCTTGTCATAGAGGCCACGGTCGATCCGCCGCAATTCACCCCATTTGACGAGGCGCTGGAGCGTCTTGTCTACCGCGTCGCGTCCGCCAAGATCGAGGAAATCAGTGGGCGTCCAGACAGCCCCCGCCACGCCTTGGCCAATGCGGTCGAGGATGAGGGCTTTGAGGCGGGGCGATTGAGCATCCATGTCCGAAATTTGTATCACAATTTCGGACATTGTCTATTCCGGAGTGTCCGAAAAATGTAAACATATTTCGGACATAACACAGGTGCTCGCTGAAAGGATTCCTATGTCGAACCCTGCTTCGGTTGATGGAGCACGATCCGGTCGCCCTCCGAAACGATACACATGGCTATGCGCACGCCAGTTCAGACTGTGCCATTGCCACCCATCCAGAAACCCAGTTCCTGATGGCGCGCCCCACCCGCCTTCCACCCGTCGAGTGGCGCATAAATATGCCCCGCATTGCCACCACCGACGAGGTAAGCGCGCCACGAATAGCCGTCATAGACGCCGTTGATGTGCACGGCATAGGCCTGCGCCAGAGCCTTATTCCCCCGGATGATCACCAGGTTCTCATCGTTCTTTTGCGAAGCCGATGGCGAGAAATTGTGCGACCCGGTGATCACCACGCAATCGTCGGAGAACGGGTCGATCACAATCGTCTTCGAATGGACGATCGCCATCAGGTGCTCGGCCCGCATTTCCGCCACATTGAATTCCGTTTCGGCCCAAGACGGACGGTTGTTCTCACGAACACCGGAGGGAACCAGCACATCGTTGTGGAATCCCTTTGCCGCAGCGCCGCTCTTGATCACCTGACTGCTGACCCGGACGATCTTACCGGGCGCGTCCGACCCGTCGTCAGCCTGCGCTTCCACACTCGAAACAACGCTCCTGACATAGATCTTGTTCTCCGCTGCACGCGCAAGGATCTCGGTCAGCAGCGGCGATTGACCGGGTGTGAACATCAGCGCCATCACGCCTTGCTGGGCGTTCCGGATCGCTTCGATCACCGGCGCGAATTCTGCCTGCCCCCTGGTCGCAGCAAAGTAGAGGGTCACATCGCCGTCGTCTTTCGGTTGCGTGTTGGCGTCGACAAGGTCAGCTGGCATGTCGTCGCGAGCCGCGACGAGTGCGTGCCATTGCTTGAGGAACCGGTCGGCAACGTCGGGACGGTCGAGAATGACAAGGTTGTTGAGCTGAGTGCACAGGCCAGTGACGGTCCAGTTGGTGCTACCGGTCAACGCGCGCAGCGCCTTGCCGGCGGGCGTGACTTCAACCACGAACTTGTTGTGGACGCTTGGCGAGGATTTCCCGCTCTTCGACAGGTCGCGGTGGAACAGCTCGAATCCCGCGTCGTGGAGGTCAGTCATCACCCAGTTCTCGGTGGCGCCGCCATTCCCCATCAACAGATGACCGCGCGCACCAAACGGCTTCAGCCCCTGGACCAGTTCCGCGTCGTTCATTTCGTAGATGGCCGCATAGATCGAATTGCCGCGCCGATCGGCGTCGGCCAAAAACCCGAGCAATTCACTGCGCAGATCGCCCGACAGATAGCGCCGCCCCACGTAACCAGGATCCTTGAGTTTGGCGAGAAAGGTCCGCAGCGATTGAGCTGATGCATCGCCGCCAACCAGCCGGCTGACGACTTGCGACATCAATGTTCCGCGGTTGAAAAACGCCGAGATCCCGTCAGCGGTGCGGCCCGTAACCAGCGACGGCTGGGTCCAGACCGATGCATTCGCGTCATCCCGGTCAAACCCAGCGGCAGTTTCAATCATCGGGATGACCCGATAGGAAACCTGATCGGTCAGGCCCACACTGTGGTCGATCCAGATGCAGCGGCGGATTGGCGAATCAGCGGATGAAATTCCGTCCTGTCCTACGGCCGCCTCTCCGGCCTTTGGTGGAATGCGGTTTTTGAGCGGCGCAATGTCATGGGTCCGCTCGTCGCGCTTTTCGACGCAAAAGCCTGCCCAGTTATCGTTCCATGCGGCCGGTTCCCAAGCGATCAAAACATCGTCAGCACACGCGAAGGCATTTACCGTGATTGCCATGCTGCTCTTCCCCCGCTTCGATACGAACCAATTCTGATTATTATGGACACTGCGTGGTGCAGGAAGATGTCCTGCTTTGTTGTTCGCCGCAACCCCAAGGAGCTGCAGCAGAATCGGTCCAGAATTGCGGTGCGGACTCTTGTGACTTGGCTATTCGGCATAGAGCACGAAGGGTGCAAGCTCGCGCACCTGCATGGTCTCTCCATGTCTGGCTGCCAGATGCAGTGTCATGTAGAGAACCTGGATGATCGAATTAGAGCCCCTTTCTGTTCCGCAACTGCTGCTTCTTCACGCAAGGCTCCTCGAGGAATTGCGTTCGCGCGGTGTTTTGCGAACCGCGAACAACCCGACCGGAGACTTGGCTGAGTACCTGTTCTGCAAGGCGTTTGGATGGCGCCAGGCCGCAAATTCCGAGAAGAGCTACGATGCCCTCGATGCTAACGGCCTGCGCTATCAGATCAAGGGTCGGCGGCTGCACGCGCGCAATGGTTCCCGCCAGCTCTCCGCGATTCGAGATTTGGACGGTTTTGATATGCTGGCCGCAGTCCTTTTCGATGAACACTACCGCGTTGCCCGGGCCGTGCTCATTCCTGCGGCGCTCGTCCGAGAGCACTCAACTTTTGTCCCACACACCAACAGCCACAAATTCCACTTGCGGGAGTCCAACTGCGTTTTGCCCGAAGTCGTCGATGTTACCGCCCGGCTTTCAGACGACGGTCTCACTTCCGCCGATACGGGGACCGCGTAATGGTGCAGACAGTCTTCTGGTCATGGCAGAGTGATCAGCCATCCCGCGAAACGCGCAATATCATTCGCGATGCGCTGGTCTCCGCACTTGATCGCATTGCCATCGAAATGGAAGAGGCCGAGCGCCCCGAAATCGATCACGACACGAAGGACGCGCCTGGGTCCCCCGATATCGTCGCGACGATCCTCGCGAAGATCCAGCAGGCGGCAGTATTCGTTGCCGATGTCACCCCCATCGCGGTCTCGGACGGCGGTAAGCAGGTCGCCAACCCCAATGTGCTGATCGAACTGGGTTACGCGAAGCGAGCGCTCGGAACCGAGCGGGTCATCACCGTCTGGAATACGGCGCTCACCAATGCGCGCCCGGAAGATTTACCGTTCGACATGCGTCATCGTCGAGGACCTGTCGCATTTGCTCTGCCTCCCGGGTCCACGACCGATGAACTGCGCAAAGTGCGCACGGACCTTACCAAACAGCTTGAGCAAAGAATCCGCGCTTCGCTCGGCGCTGTGCCTGCCGTACCGGCAGAGCCATTGCGCTGGCAGAAATCTCAGCCAGAATTGCCGGGTCTTTGGGATCGAGGCGGCGAACCGCTCATGGTCAATCTGGGCCTTGACGGATCAACGGGAATCCAGCCAGCCGGAGCACCGTTCGGCTTTGCTCGTCTGTTGCCCACTTCGTGGTCGTTGTCGCCTTCAGCAGCAAAGGTCCTCGACAGCGCTACAGGCCACCCGTTGCCGCTCGGTCGCTGCAGCGGCATAGACTATGGGCCGACGACAGGCGGCTTCATCGCCTTTCGGTCCAGTGAAACTGTCCGCGAGCAGGGCGTGACGCCGACTGCGACACGCTGGTTCCGGGAAACCGGCGAACTTTGGGGCATCGCCACCAGTTACTTCGCTGGCGGCAACGACGCGATGGTGCTTGCCACCAAATACGCAATCGAACGCTGGGTCGCCTGGATCGAAGGCAATGTCCGAGTTGCAACCATGCTCGGCGGCAAAGGCCCATGGCACGTGAAGCTCGGCCTGGAAGGGCTCGCCGGAACTGCTTGGCCGAACCGTTTCGGCCGAGGCGAAGGCACGACCGTGGCGCTCGAAGATCGGGTCGAATGGGGTTTCGTTCTGGATGAAGTTACCACCGCAACGGTAACCGATGCTGTCCGTGATACCTTCAACAAGGTACTCGAAGCTTACGGACTTGATCCGATGGATGCGAACGAGTTCGGTCATTTTTCAAGGTCGTGATGGGGAGTAGGGGAAAGCCTTCCCCTGAGCCGGAGCCATCTGGCTGTCTCCGCCTACCCCTTCTGCGGGGGCACCCCGCAACGCCCCGGAATCCGTGCGCCCCACACTGGCCAGTCCTTGCGTAGTAACGTCGCCATTTCTCTCGCTATTCGCGATGCCTCGGAATATCGTTGCAAGATCAATCATGTGCGAGGCCTATGCAGGAAATGCCGATACTCTTCTGCAACATTGCCTGGATGAAGCACTACGCCGGCAGGAACAGCAAGGATCCTCCGCTCGGCGGCGGCGGTTTTCCGAGATCCGAAGGCTATTGCGGCGAGGAACTGAACTTCCTGAAGTGCAACGACGGCTTTGTTTATGGCCACTTCGAAACCATCAAAGGTGACGATGACCGGCAGGTCTGCATCGAGCGGCTCGGCGCGGGGCGGAGCGACCAATATCTCGACGGTGTGGATATCGTCTGGACCGCGCCGGTTGAAGGGCATGACCCTCGCTGCATCGTCGGATGGTACCGGAACGCACGGATCTACCGTCATCGGCAATTGTTCAACGGCCAATACCCGACTGCCCGGCACAAGGATGATGAAATCCAGTCATTTCGCGTGAAGGCCAGAAACGACGATGCCGTACTACTGCCGACCAAGGAGCGCACCCTGACGCTAGGGCGAGGACCTGGCTGGAGCGGTCAGGCCAGCTGGTGGTACGCACAGGACACGCAAAATGCCGATGCACGCCGGTTTGTTCGCGGCGTTCAGAAACTGCTGAACGGCGCAGCCGCACCTTCCAGCACGGACCGAAATGGCGGACGTGGTGGCGGAAAGGCGGGACGCGCTACGCCGGATGATTATTCGCGCTACGTGAACGCTTATGAAGCAGTCATCAGCCCTCGCCATGACAAGCTCCAGAGGCGTTTCGAGGCGTTTTTGAGCCGTACCGACCCAGGGGTCAGGTTCCTGCAAACCTTCCGGGATGACCTCCGCTATGTCGACAGCAAGGGCCTCGCTGTCATGGCCGAAATCAAACCCACCGAGCCCGCAACCTTGAGGTTCGCGATTCGCACCGCGATCGGTCAGTTGCTTGATTACAAGCAGCAACAGCAATGGCCGAGCAGGCAGCTGATCGTCGTCGAAACCGCAGTGTCGAATGCAGACGACCGCGCGCTCGCATTTGCGAGCGGGTTCGGCCTTGCATGGCCCGATGAAGATCGAGGTTTCACAATCATCTGGCCGAAATAGACGGAGCGGGGGAAGTCGCGCTCTGTCCCGCGCGCCCTTGCGGACGCGCTCCTGAGGGCGCGGCGTATGTCGGAAGCCCCGCGCGCACTCTGAACCGGCGATCATGGTTTCTTGTGCAGGCGGAAAGGCGACAAGCCCCGCCTTTCCGCCTGCAAGGGCGAGGTAATCAATCCCCGCCTACTTTCAGGGTGCAGATTCTTGCCTTGGCAATCTCGCTAGCCGCTCGCGCGACCGGACCCATGAGAAGGTGAGAGTGAGAGGCTGGCGGGCTTCGCCGTGACGGGATGAGGGTCGAGAGAGAGGCTCCCGGCCGCCCGTCATGGAGATGTTCCCATGAATATGCAGGTTCTCGATACCCGCCGCGATGCGGGCGGTGGTTACAAGGT
>NZ_JADZAT010000010.1 GCF_020852455.1 Novosphingobium sp. | reverse complement strand
GGGGCATCTCGGGCGAGGACGCGCTGGCGCTTCACCGCAAGGGCGAACAGGTCACCGCGGTCGTGCTCGACGTCGACGTCGAGAAGGAGCGCATCAGCCTTGGCATGAAGCAGCTCGAACGCGGAGCCCCCACAACGGCGGCGGGCGGCGGGTCGCTCAAGCGCAACGACGTCGTCACTGTCACCGTGCTCGAGGTGCGCGACGGCGGACTCGAGGTCCAGGCGAGCGAGGATGGCGCGACCGGCTTCATCAAGCGCTCCGACCTTGGCCGCGACCGCGACGAGCAGCGTCCCGACCGATTCCAGGTCGGCCAGAAGGTCGACGCCATGGTCATCGGCTTCGACCGCTCGAAGAAGCCGAACTTCTCGATCAAGGCCCGCCAGCTGGCCGAGGAAAAGGAAGCGGTCGAACAATACGGATCGTCCGATTCGGGCGCATCGCTGGGCGACATCCTTGGCGAGGCGCTCAAGGGCAAGAGCTGATCAGGATCGGATATCTGTCGTCATTGCCGCCTGGGCGGGGATGACGAGGTGGTCGAAGGCCCGTCCGGAGCGATCCGGGCGGGCTTTCACTTTGCGGTGCAGGCGCTAGATTGGGCCGTGAGGAGACCCCCATGCTTGAACTTCACCAGTTCCCCTGCCTGTCCGACAACTACGGCTACCTGCTGCACGATCCGGCAAGCGGCGAAACCGCCTGCATCGACACGCCCGATGGCGAGGCCTATCTGCGTGAAGCACAGGGCAAGGGCTGGCGGATCACCCAGATCTGGAACACTCACTGGCATCCCGATCATGCCGGCGGCAATGAGGCGATCAAGGCGGCGACCGGCTGCACCATCATCGCCTCGGCCGAAGAGGCCGACCGGACCTTCGGCGTCGACCGCGAGGTCGGCCAGGGCGATGTCGTCCAGCTCGGCGAATGGCGGGCCGAAGTGATTGACGTTGGCGGACACACCAGCGGCCATGTCGCCTATCACCTGCCCGAGGCCGGCATGGCCTTTGTCGGCGACGCGGTGTTCGCATTGGGCTGCGGCAGGATGATCGAGGGCAATGCGCCGCAATTCTGGAGGAGCCTGAGCCGGGTCAAGGCGCTGCCACCGCGCACCCTGCTCTATTGCGCGCACGAATACACCGCGTCCAACGCGCGATTTGCGCTGCATGCCGACCCGGACAATGCCGCGCTTCAGGCCTATGCCGAAAAGGTGCGCACAAGGCGCGAGCGCGAAGAATGGACCGTGCCAAGCAGCCTGGAAGACGAACTCGCCGCCAACCCCTTCCTGCGCGCCGACGATCCCGGCATGCAGGCGCGCTGGGGCGGAGGAGATTCGGTGGCGACCTTTGCGGCGCTGCGGGCGGCGAAGGACAGCTTTTGATCCCACGTTGTCAAACGCAGTCCGTTCGTGCTGAGCTTGTCGAAGCACCGCCGTCTTCTTGGAACTCGCGCAAAGGGACAAGAAGCAGAACGGCCCTTCGACAAGCTCAGGGCGAACGGGTTCATTCAGGGAGTTGGATTGAAAATGCGGGCGTTGCTGGTTGATCGGTTGAGCTCGGACCTTTCAGGGCTTACCCTGACCGATTTGCCGATGCCGCAGCGCGGCCTCGGCGAGGTGCTGGTGCGCGTGCGCGCCGCTTCGCTCAATTTCCCCGACCTGCTGATGACCCGCGGCGAGTACCAGATGAAGCCCGAACTGCCGTTCGTGGCCGGGCTGGAATTCGCGGGCGAAGTGATCGAGGCGGATCCCGGCAGCGGGCTTAAGGCGGGTGACAAGGTTTACGGCGGCAACAAGACCGGGGCCTTTGCCGAATATGCGGTGGTGCCCGAACGCGCGGTGACCCCGATGCCGCACGGGATCGGCTTTCCCGCCGCCGCCGCGTTGGGCGCAGCCTATGGCACCGCCTATACCGCGCTGGTCGAGATCGGCGGACTGCAAGCCGGGCAATGGGTGCTGATCCACGGCGCCAGCGGCGGGGTGGGCCTGGCCGCGGTGGAACTGGCCAAGCGGCTGGGCGCGCATGTGATCGCCACCACGGGAACGCCTGACAAGGTCGAACGCCTCAAGGCCGCGAGCCTGGCCGATGCGGTGATCCTGGCCGAAGGCCGGTTCCGCGAGGCGGTAGCCGAGCTGACCGGGGGACACTTGTGCGATCTGGTCTATGACCCGGTTGGCGGCGATGTGTTCGATGAAAGCACCCGCTGCGTTGCCTTTGGCGGCAAGCTGCTGGTGATCGGCTTCGCCGGCGGACGGATTGCCGAGATTTCGACCAACATCCCGCTGATCAAGGGCTTCTCGGTGGTCGGGGTGCGCGCGGGCGAATATGCCCGGCGGTTTCCCGATCGCGGCAAGGCGATCCGCGCAGCCGTGGCGACGCTGGCCGCCGATGGCCGGCTCAATCCACACATCGACCGGATCCTGCCGCTGGAGCGCTGGCGTGAGGCCTATGCAGCGATGGCGTCGCGCGGGATTGTCGGCAAGGTGGTGCTGGAACCCTGAACGGAAAAGGGCGGCCCGCAGGCCGCCCTTCCCCTCTCCAGCTCGGTAATTCGGATCAGAGTGCGGCAATCGCCTCATCAACCAGGGCCTTGTCGGCCTTGGCGGAGTGACTGCCGGAAATCAGGTCACGTGCGGCACCAGCGGCAGCAGCAGCAGCCTTGGCGCGCAGATCCTCAACCGCGGCGCGTTCGGCGGCAGCGATCTTGTCTTCGGCCATCCTTTCGCGGCGCTTGACCAGCGCCTTGGTGTCTTCGGCCGCCTTGGCGACGATCGCTTCGGCTTCGTGCCTGGCGTGGGCGATAATGCCTTCGGCCTCTTTGCTGGCGGCAGCCTGCTGGGCCTTGGCATTGGCGAGCAGCGCCTCGGCTTCCTTGCGGACAGCGGCAGCTTCGTCCAGCGACTTGCGGGTTTCGGCGATCTGCGCATCGAGCGCACCGAGCACCTGGCGGTGCGCCTTGGCCCCGAAAATCGCGATCAGGAAAAAGATGGTGATGCCGGTATAGACCCAGCCTTCGGCACCCAGCCCCAGCAGGGTCGCTTCGGCATGTTCGCCATGTTCGGCGCCGTGAGCGGCAGCTTCAGCCAGGAGGTTGAGCAGAATGGTCATGCAGTTTCCCCTCAGGCCCGGGCCGAAACAGCGGACTTGGCCGCATCCAGCTTCGGCTCGACGCCGGTCAGCTTGGCCACGATCGCCTGGGCGCTTTCGGCAGCGGCATCGGCCAGTGCGCCTTCAGCCTTGCTGACGGCCTTGGCGATGCGCGCTTCGGCATCGGCCAGAGCCTCATCAGCCTTGGCGCCAGCCTTGGCTAGGCTGGCCTCGGTTGACTTGGCGGCGGCAGCCTTGGCGGCCGCGATTGCAGAACGCGCTTCATCACGCGAACGGCCCATTTCGGCATGATACTGGGCATCGATTTCATCGGCAGTCGCCTTGGCGGCCTTGGCCGTTGCGAGATCACCCGAAATCGACTGTTCACGTGCGTCCATCACCTTGCCCAGCTTGGGCAGGGTCATGCGGACCACGCCGAAGTAGAGCACAGCGAAAAACACAGCGAGCCAGGCCAGTTGCGGCCAGAGCACATGCGCGAAATCAAACTGAGGCATTGCCTATCCTGCCTGCAAATAGTCTGCGCGGCCGGAAGCGCCCGGGCACCTGCCCAAACGCTTCGGCCAGCGCAAAAGGTATCTTAGCTGAACGCCAGAGCCAGCGCGACAACGGCCGCGATCAGGCCGAGCGCTTCGGTCACGGCGAAGCCGAAAATCAGACGGCCGCCCATCTTGGCGTCGGCTTCGGGGTTACGCACGGCACCGTTGAGGTACTGACCGAAGATCGAGCCCACGCCGATAGCGGCCAGGCCGGCACCGATAGCAGCCAAACCAGCGCCGATGACTTTTGCAGATGCAGGATCCATGATGACTTCCTTCGTTTAGAAATGGTTGTGGTGAAACGACTTAGTGGAGGTTGATCGCATCGTTCAGATAGAGCGAAGCGAGCAGAGCGAAAACGTAGGCCTGAACCACGGCGATCAGCACTTCAAGCGCGGTCAGGGCGATGTTCACACCCAGCGGCAGAATGCCGAAGACATAGGGCAGCGCGCCGAACGAACCGAGCGTGACCACGAAGGTGCCGAACACCTTCAGCAGCACGTGGCCGGCCGTCATGTTGGCGAACAGTCGGATTGCGAGGGTGAACGGGCGGGTCAGGAAGCTGAGGAATTCGATCGTGAAGACGAAAGCCCCCAGGAAAATGTTGGCATCCTTGGGCCAGAACAGCGCGAGGAAGTGGAACCCGTGGCGCCAGATGCCCACCACGCAGACCGTCACGAAAACGATCATCGCCAGCCCAAAGGTGACCGTGACGTGGCTGGTCGGCGTAAAGGCGCCAACCCAGGGGATCAGCCCCAGCAGATTGCAGGCCAGCACAAAGATGAAGATCGAGAAAATCAGCGGAGCAAACCGGCGGCCTTCGGGGCCGACGTTTTCATCGAGCATCTTTCGAACGAAATCATACAGATACTCGGTCGCTGCCTGCCAGCGCCCCGGAACCAGCTGCGGCTTCGCGGTGCCGACGAACAGGAAAATCGAAATCGCCACCAGCGCGAACAGCATCCACAGCGAACTGTTCGTGAACGAAACGTCATAGCCGGCCACTTCCAGCGGCTTGATCGTCTGAACCGAGAACTGTTCCATCGGGTTGGCCATCGAAAATCCCTACGTGTCGTTGCCCGGATCGGTATCGAACTGCCGCGAGGTCTGCATCGCGCGGCGCGTTCCGGCAGCAAAGCCCAGCACCAGCATGACGATCATACCCCAGGGACGCGTACCAAGAGCCGTCCAATTGTCGATCGCCCAGCCGACAAAGCCCGAAACCAGCACAGCACCGACGAACTCTATCCCCACGGCCCAGCCGCGCGATTCCGCGCGACCTTCAGCCGAGGAAATTCCCCGTTCATGCTTCGCCTGCGCTTCGGCGATGCGCCGGTCGAGGTCGTCCCCACCGCCATTTCCGCTCGAATCAGTCACGCGATAGCCCTGTCAGTGGCTGTACCCAGAAGGGCCAAACCAACCGGAAGAATGTGCGCGCAAACCCCCTTCCACCGAGGCGGCAGGGTCAACGCGCGGCCCCTTTAGAAAGGGACTTGGGCCGAGTCAACCGCGACTCCAGTGCGTTCACCACGCTTTGCCGCAGTGCAACGAAAAAGGGCGCCGACATTGCTGCCGGCGCCCCGCATTTGAGATGACCTTCGCGGCGTTAGGTCGCCGGGCAGAGATTGTTGCGCAGCGGGGCTTCGGCACCGCGGGTGCGCCACGAACCGTCGGGCGCCTGGTACTTTTCGCCGGGCTTGGTCTTTGCGATCAGCTGGCAGCCCATGGTGAAGGCATAGTCTTCAACCGTCGAGTGCTGCGCGGCGGCGCGTTCGGCATAGAAGGCGCGGCGCTTGATGTTGAGTTCATCGGCGGCGCGGCGCACTTCGGCGCTGGGCACCGAAGGGAAGCCCAGATAGCCATCGGTCTGTTCACCCACCTGGCCCGAGGCCCGGGCGCTGGCGAGCACCGGCGAAGCAACCTGCGCGCTGGCCTGCGCGGCGGGCAGCAGCATGCCCAGCGCCGCAGCGGCCAAGACCAGCGAAAGCCGGTTGTGCTTGCGTTCGATAAGGGCAGTCATGTCCATCGTACTCCTATTCTCCGAACAGGTCGGGCCGTTCCTCGATCGACTTGTTGGCATCAGCCGCAAGGCGATAGACGACCTCCTGCTTGATGTTGATGTTGAGCTCGATCACGATCGGCTTGTCCGGCGCATTGACCGAAACACAGCCCGAAAGCGCAATCGCGCCGCCCACCAACATGGGCAACAACCACCGTTTCCCTGATCGCATCCCCTGCATCGGCAGGACTTTCGCAGCCAAGGCGCGGTTGGTCAATTCGCGATGCATCATGGACGGTTCCTGCTGTCTGAATGCTGAATATCTTGCGGTTTCTGCACCGCAGGCGGTACCGGCGGCGGTGTGGCGGGCGCAGCCGGGGTGGGTGACGGCGCGGTGGGCGCCTTCTTGCGGCCATCCGCCCCCAGTTCCCACAGATCGCGCGGATCGCGCAGATAGGAGGGATCGTAATAGGACTTGAAGGTGCCGACCAGCTGATAGAACGGCGCGCGGATATTGATGTTGAAGCGGATCGGCAGCCCCGCAAAGCGGCTGGTGATGAAATTGCGCTTGGCGCCCTGTCCCTGGCTGACCCCGTCGATCCTGAGCGCGGTGACGATCTCGCCATCGATATTGCCCGCCAGCCCGATCTCCATCCGCTTGAAATCGAGGCTGCGCAGCGCCTGGAAGGCGAAGTTGCCCATTGTCGACAGGTCCTTGTAGGTCAGCTCGCCAACATAGGACAGATTGCCGCCGGGCGGGCGCGAAACCAGCAGCCCGCCTTCAATCCGCCCGCCGTCCTGATCAAAGATCAGCGGCAGGGTGCCATCGAAAGTCCCGCGCGCAGAAATGTTCGACAGGTCCAGCTGCTGGACAAATTTGGCGGCATTGGCACCATCGACCTTCAGGGTGAAGCGCCGCACATCGGCGGTGCCCAGCGCCATCGAGGTCGGCAGCAGCACCAGTCGTCCGTCGATGAACGGCCATTCCGCGCCATTCACCTCAAGGATTCGTCCGGGCTGGAGCTGGAACGAGACGTCGCCGTCCTCAACCACGATCCCCGGGTTGATCGAAGCGACCGCCAGGTGCTGGTTGGGTGCGGTCACCAGCCCCAGCAGATCGGTGAAACGCACCGTCCCGCGCACGCCCTTGACCGGGCCGAACAGCGCCGCGAAATCGAACTGCTGGGTGCTGAATTCGCCGGTGCTGGTCACGCCCTGCCGGTCCCAGTCGATCCGGCCCTTGCCGCTGACCGTCCCCTGCGCCAGCGCGACCACACCCTTGGTGAAATAGGTCAGCGTATCGGGCTGGAGCTTGTCGTCGAACAGGATCCCCGGCACATCGAGATCGGCATGGCCCTGCATGGTGTCGAGATCGTGTTCGATCCGGGTCACCACCACTTCGCGGTCGCTCTGCGGTTCGCGCAGCAAGGCCTGGGCGGTGAAGGTGGTTGAATGCAGCTGCAACGCGGCATCGCGGGCCATCAGCGGATAGAACCGGGCATCGCGTTCGCGGTCCTTGACCCACAGGCTGGCCCCGCTGATCGCCAGATCGCCGTTCGCGAAGTGCCACTTGCCCGCCGCGTCATAAACGTCAAGCGGCACGGCGTTGAGCTTCAGCTCGGTCCCGGCAAAGCTGCCGTCGATCACCTTGCCCAGCATCGCGTCGAGCTGTGCGATCTTCAGCGTGGTCGGTTCGGCCACCGGCCCCAGCGACACGTCGATCCCGCGCGCGGCCAGTGCCCCCGGCCAGGCCAGCCCCACTGCGCCGCTCTTCAGCCGGATTGCGGTGGTGCCCAAGGTGCCCGACAAGGCCAGCCCGGCGGTGCCGGCCGAAAGCCGCGTGCCGCGCCCGTCACTTTTCAGGATCGCACCGTCGCGGCCCGGACAGATCGTCAGACTCTGCCCCGACAGGGCCAGGTTGGCGACCTTGAAACGGGTGAAGCTGACCGGGGTGCATTTGCGCAGCGCCGCCAGCCCGCTTTGCTGCGACCAGTTGCCCTCTACCGGCAAGGCCAGCCCATCAACCCGCCCGCCCGGCAGCGCGCCCGAAACCAGCGCCTGCCCGGCAAAGCCGATCGCGCCATTCGGCAATTGCACCAGTTGCAGCCGCGGCAGCGCGATGCTGGTATCCCCGGCGCGGTATTCGGCCAGGCTGAGCTGGGCGACTCCGCCGCTGGCCCCGCGCCGCTCAAACCGGCCTTCGATCCGTGGCAGCCCCGCCCCATCGGTGCGCAGGTTGCCGGCCAGTTTCGGCCCGCCCCTGGCTCCCAGGGTCGCTTGAACCCGTGACAGCGTCAGCAGGTGCGCGCCGCTGCCGCCGCGCCACAAGGCGCCCGGGATCACCAGATTGGTCAGCTGACCGCTCTGGCGCAGCTGGTAGCTGGCGGAAAAGGTGCTGCCCGGCGCCTCGCGCGCCAGCGATCCGCGCAGCTGTTTGGCCACCGGCGCCACCAAGGTGCCCTGCCCAGAGCTTTCGAGCGAGGCCAGCGCGCCATCGAGCGCCTTGCCCGGGCTGACGCCCTTGCCGCCCAGCATGCCTTCGGCGCTGAAACTGGCCATCCGGTCATGACTGCGCAGCTGACCTTCCAGCGCCAGCTGGCTGACCCGCGCACCGGCCGCGTCCAGCCCTTTGCCCTGCAGCTTGTAACTGGCGGTCAGATCGCCCTGGGCCAGACTGAAATCGCCCTTGCCACTGGCCGCACCCAGCCGGCTGCCTTGCCAGCCGATCGCGCCGCTATCGACCGCGTAGTTGCCATCGAACCGGTCGAACTTCTCTGCCGCAGTCACCGCCAGTTGCAGATTGGCCTTGCGCAGGTTCGGCCCGCCGCCCGCACAGTCGAGCGCGGCCAGCCGCACCGGCCCTTCAAAGCGCGGCCGGGCGGCGCTGACGCTCAGCTTGCCATAGGCGCTGACCTGCTGGGCCTTGCAGCCGCCCATCGCCAGCTTGGGCGCGACCGCCGCAAGAATTCCGGCAAAGCCGCCGCGCAGGTTGCCGCGCCCTTCCGCCTTGATCCCGACCGGGCCGAATTCACTGTCCAGCCGCGCCCGTCCGTCAATCAGCTCAAGATCGAGATCGGGCAGGCCGCTGGGCCCTTCGCGCTTGGCGTAGAGCAGCTTGTCGAGCGAGCCAAGGCTCAGCCGGGCCTGCCGGTAGCTGCCATAGAGCCGCGGACGGACCAGCGTGACCCGGCCCAGTGTGGGCATGCCCAGCGTGGGTTCGATCACCACCTCGGCGCGTTCCACCGTCATGTCGGGGTGCGCCGGATCGCCGATCACGATGTTCTTCAATATCTGGCGCGAGGTGCCGATCTTTTCGATCTCGTAAGTCGCTGGCAAACCCAGGTCTTCGAGCTGGCCGGCGATGATCCGGTTGGCGATCTTTTCGCGCGCGCACCAGCCCAGCGCAAGCGCCAGCACCACCAGCAAGGCCAGCGCGCCCAGCACCGGCCAGCGCCTGCGGCGACGCGGCGGCGGCGCATCGGTAGCTTGCTCTTCAGCCTCGAACGCGTCTTCGGACATCGCCCTACCCTTGCGCGCAAGCCGCTGGAAAGGCAATGGAGTGCAGAACCAGCAGGAGCGCGCGTGCCCGAAAAGAGCGATCAGCCGCATCATGGCGAAGGCCACCGGGCCCGGCTGCGCACCCGCCTGCTGTCCGGCGGGGCCGAGGCGCTGGCCGATTACGAAGTGCTGGAATACCTGCTGATGACCGCGATCCCGCGCCGCGATGTCAAGCCGCTGGCCAAGAGCCTGCTTGACCGGTTCGGCAATCTGGCCGGCGTGTTCAACGCCGATCCCGCAGCGCTGGCCAAGCACCCCGGCATGGGCGAAACCAGCGCGGCGGCGCTGAAGATCGTGGTGCTGGCCGCGCGGCGGCTGGCCCGCACCGGGCTGAAGGAAGCGCCGTTGCTGGCCTCATGGCAGGCGCTGATCGATTACCTGACGATCGACATGGCGCACCTCAACCACGAACGCGTGCGGGTGCTGTACCTTGATACCAGGAACCGGCTGGTGCTTGACGATCTGGTGACCGATGGCACGCTTGACGAGGCCGCAGTCCACCCGCGCGAGGTGGTGAAGAAGGCGCTGGACCTGGGCGCTTCGGCGCTGATCCTGGTCCACAATCACCCCTCCGGCTCACCCGAACCCAGCCGCGCCGACGTGCAGATCACCCAGCGGATCGCCGAAGCCGGGCGGCTGCTGGGGATCGTGGTTCACGATCACGTGATCATCGGCCGCGAAGGCCATGTCAGCCTGAAAGCCAAGGGGCTGATATGAATGGGCCGGCCCTCGCCTCCCCCTTGATGGGGGAGGGATACCGAAGCTTGGCGGCTTGCCGCCTAGCGAAGGTTGGGTGGGGGTGTGCTCGCCTCCACGAATGCTCGGGGCCGCACCTGCACCCCCATCCAACTGCGCCTAGGCTCCTGCGTCGCCAAGGCTTCGTATCCTTCCCCCATCGAGGGGGAAGGTCGGTTGCTGAACCATGTGCGTAGCCGCGATTGCCTGGAATGCGCATCCGGACTGGCGGATGGTGGCGGTGGGCAACCGCGATGAATACCACGCCCGCCCGACTGCCCCGCTGGCGGCCTGGGGCGATGGCGTGATCGCCGGGCGTGACCTGACCGCCGGAGGAACCTGGCTGGGGGTCAGCGAAAGCCGCTTCGGGCTGGTCACCAACCTGCGGGTGCCGGGCTATCCCCGGGCCGAACTCGCCTCGCGCGGGGCCCTGGTGGCGGACTGGCTGCGCGGTGCGCCGCCTGTGCAGACGCAGACGATGAACCCGTTCAACCTGTGGCTGGCCGGGCCGGACGGCCTGACGCTTTACACCAACCACCCCGAACCGTTTTCCATGCCGCTTGATCCCTGTATCCACGGCCTGTCGAACGGCGCGCATGGCGACCGCTGGTTCAAGACCGCGCGGCTTGAAGCAGCGCTGGCGGACTGGCTTGGGCACGGGAGCGATCAGGCCCCGCTGTTCGCTGCGCTACGCGATGAGACCACCCAGAGCCCCGATCCCGAAGACGCTTTCTCATCGGTGTTCATCGTCAACCCGACCTACGGCACGCGCTGTTCAACCGTGATCCTGGTCGATGCCGAGGGCCGCGGGCGGATCACCGAGCGCAGCTTTGATCAGTCGGGAGCAGTGACCGGAGCGGTGGCGCTGACATTCCGCTGGGCCCGATAGCCAGCCCCACCCTTTCCCGTCATCCCGGGCTTGACCCGGGATCCCGCTTTTCTTCTTCGACCTTGGCGCAATCGGACAGGGTGGAAAAGGCAGCTGGACCCCGGATCAAGTCCGGGGTGACGGCGTTTATTTTGCGAAGGAACCTTGCGTGTTCAGGCGAAGTCCGCTGCCAGCAAATGCGGCCGCTCGTTCGCGACCTTGACCACCAGCTCGCCGAACAGCCCGTTGACCCAGGCGAACCATTTGCGGGTGAACCTGGCCGGATCGTCCTTGTCGAAGGCTTCGTGCATGAAGCCGGTGCCGGCATGGGTGGCGCGCAGGGTCTGGAGCGCTGCGGCGATCACTGCATCGTCGCTGGACGATAGCGCGCGCAGGATGATCGACATCGGCCAGACCTGCCCCTCGCCGATATGCGGCCCGCCGATTCCCTCGGCAGCGCGGCCCTTGAAAAACCACGGGTTGGCATCGCTCCACACCGCCTGCGCGGTGGTCTGGTAGAGCGCGCTGTCGGCCGGAACCGAACGCAGATAGGCCAGCCCCAGCAGCGAGGGGACATTGGCATCGTCCATGAACAGGTGGTTGCCATAGCCATCGGTTTCATAGGCAAAGACCCGCCGTCCGTCGGGCAACTGCATGGTGCCGTGGGCATAGACCGCCTTCTCGACCTCGTCGGCCAGCGCCAGCGCTTCGGCCGCGAGCGCCGCATCGTGCAGCACCCCGCCCGCCATCTCGGCCAGTTCACGCAGGGTGGCGACCGCAAACAGGTTGCCAGGGATGTTGCAGGGAAAGGTGCAGGCATCGTCGCTGGGGCGGAAGGCCGAATGGATCAATCCGGTCTTGCGGGTCGGCACGCCGATCCCGGCGAGCGTGGTCTCGGTCGGCTGGTCGGAATTGCGCTGGAACCGATAGGGGCCGGGTCCGCCAACGCGCTGCTGTTCCTTGAATGTCGCCACGATCGTGCGCGCAGCCTTGGCCCAGGTGGCATCGAACGGCTCCACATCGCCGCTTTCCCGCCAGTAATCATGGGCCAGCCGCAGCACATAGCACAGCGAATCCACTTCCCATTTGCGCTCGGCCACGCCCGGCTTCATCTCGGTCTTGTCGCGCCGCGACCAGTGCAGCCCGTCGCGCGAAGCGGGATCGCGGGTGAAGGCATTGGCATAGGGATCCAGCAGCACGCAGCGCGCATGGCGGCGGATCAGCCCGCGATAGAGCGTGCGCAATTGCGCATCGCTGCGGGCCAGATGCAGGTACGGGCGAACCTGCGCGGCGCTGTCACGCAGCCACAGCGCATCGATATCGCCGGTGATGACAAAGGCATCGTCATGACCATCCGCCTGCCCCATGAAGACCGTGGTATCGAGCGTATTGGGATAGCAGTTGGCAAACAGCCAGCGCAGTTCGGGATCGCGGATCAGCGCGGAAACGCGGTCAATCTCGCGTTCGACCGCAGCGGAGACGAACCGGCGCGATGCCAGCGGCGGACGGTTGGACTGGAACATGCGAACCTCCTGCGCGCGCAGCGCCTGCCCCGCGAACAGCATGGCCGCCCCGGCGGCCAGAAACGAACGGCGATGAAAAGCAAGCGACTGCACGTCCTGCTTGGTGGCCGGTTCCTGCCAGCCGTTCAAGCCCCCGCTGGCAAATTGCCCGATCCGTGCTAGCCTTCTTTCGAACAGGAGAGGCACCTATGCGCACCCAGCAGCCCGATGGCATCCACCACATCGCGATCATGTCAGCCAACATGAAGGAACAGCTGACTTTCTTTACCCAGGTGATGGGTTTCCCGCTGGTCGGCCTGTTCGAGATGCACGGCGTGCCAGGCGGCAAGCATGCCTTCCTGAAGATGGCGGACGACAGCTTCTTCTCGGTGGTCGAACTGGCGGGAATCGAGGAAATCCCCAGCACCATCGGCATCACCCATGCCGGCACCGGCGCGGGCAAGGTGGCGGCGGGCGTCACCCAGCACATCGCCTTCCGCGCTCCGGATGAGGACGGCCTGATCGCCATGCGCGACCGGATCCGCAGCCACGGCGTGCCGGCGATCGGCCCGATCGGGCATGGCTTTTGCAAGTCGATCTATTTCGCCGGGCCCGAAGGGCTGACGCTGGAAGTAGCCTGCGCGGTGAGCGCGGTCGATCCGGCCCGCTGGGTCGATCCGGCCATGCTGGCGGAATGCGGGATCAGCGGCGAAGAGGCGCAGGCCATGCTCAACCCCGCACCCTGCACCGCCGACAGCCCGGTCGCCCAGCCCGCCTTCGACGCCAGCAAGCCGCAGCTTGGCTATCCGCCCGAAGTGCTGAAATCGATCCTGTCCGCGCCGGATGCGGCGATCACTGCCCAGGGTAGCTACAATGAGCCGCCGGTGGCGGCGTGACTGATCGGCAAAAATCCGCTATGGATCAGACATGACCAAACTCGAACTGAGCATCGACATTTCTGATCAGCTTGCCCGCGATGCACGGGAAGCTGGCCTGTTGTCGCCTGCCGCCCTGGCTGACCTGCTGCAGGACGAGGTTCGGCGCAAGGCGCTTGAGCGAATGCAGGATGCGCGCAGCAAGGCTGGTCCAGGTAAGCCAATGACTGCCAGGGAACTGCAGGCAATTGTGGATTCAGTGCGGAAACGCCGCGCTTAAATGATCCGATCCGTCTGGTTCTGGATACCAATGTTGTACTGTCGGCATTGCTGTGGGGCGGAAAACCCGCCGAATTGATCAACCTCTGCGCGACGCAGGCCATCAGGCTCTATTCCAGCGAGCGACTGCTGGACGAACTTGCCCAATCACTGCGCAAGCCAAAACTGATCAACCGTGTGGGGCAAACCGGACTTGCTCCCGATCAGCATGTCGCAAACTACCGCAGTGTGGTTCAGATGGTTGAACATGGCGACCTGGCAAGGCCTGCTTCCCGCGATGCCGACGATGATTTCGTTCTGGCTTGCGCGCAAGCGGCCCGGGCCAATGTGGTTGTGACAGGCGATGATGACTTGCTGGTCCTGAGCGCTTGGGACGGTATCGCCATCCTCACAGTTGCCGAAAGCCTTTCGCTGCTGAAGGTTCTTCGCAAGGGCTGAGATCGGCACCAGCTTTCCTACATCATCCAAACCTGCCACACTCGGCCCCATGCCCCCGACAGACCCGGCGCGGCGATCCGCGTGACACAGCAGAGCCCATACCACCCGAAAGCCGCGCCACCAGCGCGGCTTTCGTGCATCTGGGCCCCTCGCTATGGCCACACATAAGTGTTGCCAGGATGTGTTTTATCAACTTGCGCATTCTGCAACTGACCCGCCCCCTTGCCTTATCCGCCCCCTCCCCCTAGCGCCGCCTCACATTCCCAGCAGGAGTCGAAACCATGGTCCCCCGTTACGCCCGCCCCGCGATGGTCGCGATCTGGGAGCCGGAAGCGCGCTATCGCATCTGGTTCGAAATCGAGGCGCACGCGACCGAGAAGCTGGGCGAACTGGGCGTGGTGCCGGCCAGCGGCGCCAAGGCGCTGTGGGACTGGTGGGCGACCAATCCGGCGATCGACGTGGCCGCGATCGACGCGATTGAAGCGGTGACCAAGCACGACGTGATCGCCTTCCTCGATTGGGTCGCCCAGCAGGTTGGCCCCGAAGCGCGCTTCATGCACCAGGGGATGACCAGCTCTGACGTGCTCGATACCACGCTGGCGGTGCAATTGGCTCGCGCCTCTGACCTGCTGTTGGCGGACCTTGACGCGCTGCTGGCCGCGATCAAGCGCCGCGCGCTGGAACACAAGTACACGCCCACCATCGGCCGCAGCCACGGGATCCATGCCGAACCGACCACCTTCGGCAAGAAGCTGGCCGAAGCCTATGCCGAATTCGCCCGCTGCAAGGCGCGGCTGATTGCCGCCCGCGCCGAAGTGGCCACCTGCGCGATCAGCGGCGCGGTGGGCACTTTCGCCAATATCGACCCGTCGGTTGAGGAATATGTGGCGGACAAGCTGGGGCTGGTTCCCGAAACCGTCAGCACCCAGGTGATCCCGCGCGATCGCCATGCGATGTTCTTCGCCACGCTGGGCGTGATCGCCAGCAGCATCGAACGCCTGGCGATCGAAATCCGCCACCTGCAGCGCACCGAAGTGCTGGAAGCAGAGGAATACTTCTCGCCAGGCCAGAAGGGCTCGTCGGCGATGCCGCACAAGCGCAACCCGGTGCTGACCGAGAACCTGACCGGACTGGCCCGGATGGTCCGTTCGGCGGTTACCCCGGCGCTGGAAAACGTCGCGCTGTGGCATGAGCGCGATATCTCGCACTCCTCGGTCGAACGCTTCATCGGGCCCGACGCCACGATCACGCTCGACTTCGCGCTGGCCCGGCTGACCTCGGTGGTGGACAAGCTGGTGATCTATCCCGAACGGATGGAAAAGAACCTCAACAAGATGGGCGGACTGGTCCATTCGCAGCGGGTGCTGCTGGCGCTGACTCAGGCCGGACTGGAACGCGATGCCAGCTATCGGCTGGTCCAGCGCAATGCAATGAAGGTGTGGGAATCCGACGGCCAGCTCTCGCTGCTCGAACTGCTGAAAGCCGATCCGGAAGTCAGCGCAGTGATGAGCGCCGCCGAACTCGAAGAGAAGTTCAACCTCGACTACCACTTCAAGGCGATCGACACGATCTTCGCCCGGGTGTTCGGGGAATAGGCGCAATCCCATCTGGCTCGTCACCCCGGACTTGATCCGGGGTCCCGCTTCAGGGACAAGACTGCGCTCGAAGAACAAGCGGGACCCCGGGTCAAGCCCGGGGTGACGGGACAAGAGAGAGATTGTGATGAAGCGCCTGGTCAAATATGCATTCGGCCTGCTGGCGGTGGCGCTGATGGCGCTGTTCGTTTGGGGCTATGCACCCGATACCGATCCGGCCGCGATGAAGGCCAAGTATGCCAATGCCGCCTCGCAATTCGTCGATCTGGGCGGCGGCCTGACCATGCATGTCCGCGACGAGGGCAAGCGCGATGGCCCGGTTCTGGTGCTGCTGCACGGTTCGAACGCCTCGCTCCACACCTGGCAGCCATGGGTGGATCGGCTCAAGGCCAGGTACCGGATCATCAGACTTGACCAGATCGGCCACGGCCTGACCGGCCCCAATCCCTCTGGCCAGTACGATAGCGACGCCTTTGTCAGCACGCTCGATGCGCTGATGGTCAAGCTGAAGATCGGCAGGTTTGCGCTGGCCGGCAATTCGATGGGCGGATTCGTCGCCTGGGAATATGCCCTGGCCCATCCGGACAAGCTGACCCACCTGGTGCTGATCGATTCCAGCGGCCCGCCCGAGGATCCCAAAAAGCAGCTGCCGATCGGCTTCCGCATCGCCCGAACGCCCGGCCTCAACCAGCTGGCGCTGGTCATCACTCCGCGTTCCCTGTTTGAAAAATCGATGCACCAGTCGGTTTCAAACCAGGCAATTGTCACGCCGGAAGCTATCGATCGCTATTGGGAGCTCAATCGCTATCCCGGCAACCGCAAGGCCACCGGGCAGCGCTTTGCAGCCTATTCCGGCCGGACCCGCGACATCGGCAAGGTCAGCACAATCAAGACCCCGACGCTGATCCTGTGGGGCGCGGAAGACAAGCTGATCCCGGTTTCCAGTGCCGACTGGTTCGCCGCGCGGATCCCCGGTTCGATCAAGATCGTCTATCCGGGTATTGGCCACATTCCGATGGAAGAGGCGCCTGACCAGACCGTCGCCGATCTCGACGCCTTTCTGTCGAAAGGCGTTGCAACGCCCGGCAACTTGCCTAGCATCGCCCCAACCCCCTGAACGCGAAGGAGGACCAGACCGATGCAAGTGATCCGGACGATCGTGTGGGTGCTGCTGCTGGTGGCGCTGCTGCTGTTCTCGATCAACAACTGGCAGGACGTTGAAGTGAAGATCTGGGAGGGGCTGATCCTCCAGACCAAGTTGCCCGCGCTGGTGCTGGCTTCGTTCCTCCTCGGCCTCTTGCCGATGTGGCTGCTGCACAAGGGCGCGGCCTGGCGCTGGAACCGGCGGATCGGGGCACTCGAAAACTCGGTCAAGGCGGCCACCTCCACCAACCCGGCGCCCGTCGCCACCACCTCGCAACTCGATGCCCGTCAGGAGCCACCGGCCAACCCGCTATGACCAATCCGATCTATCTTGCACTCGATTTTCCCCGCCTGGAAACCGCCGATGCCGTGGCCCGCAAGGTCAAGGACCACGTCGGCGGGCTGAAGCTTGGCATGGAATTTTTCTATGCCCATGGCCATCACGGGGTGCACGAGATTGCCAAGATCGGACTGCCGATCTTCCTCGACCTCAAGCTGCATGACATTCCCAACACCGTCGCCGGGGCGATGCAGGCGATCCATGTTCTCGAACCGGCGATCGTCACTGTCCACGCCGGCGGCGGACGGGCGATGATGGAAGATGCCAAGGCCGCGGCAGGCGAACATTGCAAGGTGGTGGGCGTGACGCTGCTGACCAGCCTTGATGAAACCGACATGGCCGCCACGGGAATCGGGGGCACACCCCATGACCAGGTGATGCGGCTGGCCGAACTGGCGCATGCATCGGGCCTCGACGGGATCGTCTGCTCGGGACACGAGGTTGGCGCGGTCCATTCGCAGTGGAAGGACGGGTTCTTCGTGGTTCCGGGCCTGCGTCCGGCCGATGCCAAGCTGGGTGACCAGAAGCGCGCGGTAACCCCGCGTCAGGCGCGCGATGCCGGGGCATCGGTGCTGGTGATCGGCCGCCCGATTGCGCGCGCGGATGATCCGGTGGCGGCTGCCAAAGCGATCGAGGCCACGCTCTAGGGGCGAACCTCAGTTCAGCTAGGCGAAAGGCGGGCGACGCCATACCGGTTGCCAACTCCAAGGAGTAATACCATGAAATCGCTCAAATTCGCCCTCGCTCCGCTTGCCCTTGCCCTCTCGCTTCCGGGAACCGCCATGGCCCACGACACCCAGCCCGCGATCGCCGCCAGCTCCACCCTGCTCAGCGTCAGCGCCGATGGCAAGAGCACCCGGGTGCCAGATCTGGCGGTGTTCAGCGCCGGTGTGGTCAGCGAAGGCCGGACCGCCAGCGAGGCACTGGCTGCCAATGCTGCCGCGATGAACCGGGTGCTCGCGTCGCTGAAGAAGGCCGGCATCGCCGACAAGGACGTCCAGACCAGCAACATCAGCCTGAACCCGGTCTATGGCCAGCCGGTGGTCGGCCCGAATGGCCAGGTCACCCAGGAACCGCGGATTGTCGGCTATCAGGCCAACAACACGGTCACCGTGCGCAGCCGCGACATCAAGGGCTTCGGCAAGGTGCTCGACGCGCTGGTCGCTTCGGGCGCCAACCAGATCAGCGGCCCCAGCTTCCAGATGTCCAATCCTTCGGCTGCGACCGACGAGGCACGGGTCGCCGCGATGAAGAACGCCCGGGCGCGGGCTGACCTCTATGCCCGGGCTGCTGGACTGCGGGTGGTTCGCATCGTCTCGATCAGCGAAGGCGGCGGCTATTCTCCGCCGATGCCGGTGATGTACGGCGCGAAGATGGCCATGGCCGACGCCGCCCCGACGCCGATCTCGGCCGGGGAAGTGGAAGCCGCGGTCAATGTAAGCGTGCAGTTCGAACTGGCGCCCTGAGCGCCGGGCGGCTAGGGGCGGCACATGCCCGCCCCGGCCATCAAACTGTGCGGTATCAACACCCCTGAAGCGCTCGACGCGGCGCTGGCGGCGTGTGCGGACTATGTCGGGTTCAACTTCTACCCGCCCTCACCGCGGTTCCTGGCGCTGGATCAGGCCGCCGCGCTGGGCGTCAGGGCCGAGGGGCGGATCACCCGGGTCGGGGTCTTCGTCGATGCCGATGAAGCCGCGATGGCCGAGGCAGCAGCGGCAGCGAGGCTCGACGCGGTCCAGTTGCATGGCGGAGAAAACCCCGAACGGGCCGCCCAGCTTGGCAGCCGGCTGGGACTGCCCGTTTGGAAAGTAATCAGCGTTGCCGGGCCGGACGATATTGCCCGGGCCGAGCGCTATCGCGAGGCCGTGCAACTGGTACTGTTCGATGCCAAGACACCCAAAGGCACCCTGCCCGGCGGTATGGGCCTGGTCTTCGACTGGAAGCTGCTCAGCAACTTGCGGCTCGGCCTGCCCTGGGGCCTCGCCGGCGGACTATCCGCCGACAACGTCGCCGAAGCCGCGCGGATTAGTGGTGCGCCGCTGGTCGATACCGCCAGCGGGATTGAAAGCGCACCCGGGGTAAAGGATCCGGACAAGATCGCCGCGTTCTGCAAAGCCGCCCGCAGCGCATAGCAAAAGGGCGGCCCGTTGCCGGACCGCCCTTTGCATGCCGTGTTGGCTTGCGGCTTAGAACTTGAAGCCGACGCCAGCGGTAGCCGCGTTGAGATCGCTGGCGGTGCTGTAGAAGAACCGGCGATAGGCCACCTTCACATAGATGTTGTCGGTGATCGAGTGCTGGTAGCCGCCGCCAAAGTGCACCGCACCGTCGCAGCCGTTGCAGGGTTCGGTGGTGTAGCCAGTGTCAACGAACAGCTTGCCCTTTTCGAGCACCTTGACACCGGCGCGGCCGGTGAAGCCGAAGGCAACCTTGGTGCCCGAGCTTCCGATCTTGTCGCCCGAAACTTCGAGACCCAGGAAGGCCTTGTCGTCAAGGTCGAAGTCATAGCCAGCGGCCATGCCCCAGAAATCTTCGCTGTTGGAACCGTCCCAAACGACACCGCCGCGCGCTTCAACGCGGGCTTCGCCAGCCATGGCGGGGGCAGCAACGGCAAGCGATGCAAGAACGGGCAGGATGAACTTCTTCATGGTTTGTAGTCCTCAAAATCAAAATCAGGTCGAAAGCTGGTTTCAGCCCTAACCACTGCACCGGTTAACAATCAACTGCCGTGTGACGTTTTGGAAACTAAATGTGCTGTTTCGGCAACATCCCCCGAATTGACCAGACGTGCAGATATGAAAAGGGCGGCCCGTTGCCGGACCGCCCCAATCGTTTGCTTGGCAGTGCGCTTAGAAGCGCACGCCAACGCCAGCTCCGAGAGCGTCCGCGCTGGGCACCAGGCCCTTTTCGAACAGGTGGCGATATTCCACCTTGACGTAAACCGGACCCGAAACGGTCTGTTCAGCGCCAGCACCGAGAGCCCACTGGCCTTCGCAGCCCGGGAAGTCGCAATACTTGGTGTTGTAGCCACCGTTGGCGTAAATACGGGTCTTTTCGCCGGCCTTCATGCCCAGGCGGGTGCTGAAGCCCCACGAAACGACAGTGTTGCTGGTGCCAATCTTGTCGCCCGACACTTCAACGCCAGCGAAAGCCTTTTCGCCGAGATCGAAATCGTAACCGGCAGCCATGCCCCAGACGTCTTCGCTGCCGCCGCCCGACCAGATCACGCCGCCGCGCGCTTCAACGCGAGCTTCGTTGGCCATGGCCGGGGTAGCGACGGCCAGAGTGGCCAGAACGGGAAGGATAAACTTTTTCATTTCAGATACTCCTGCAAAGGTTGTTGCGCCCCTTTGGTCTTATCGACGACGACTATTTAGGGGTTTCGAAGCTTAGCGCCAGATGAACGTGACGAAATAACCTCAATCAAACCTAGACCTGTGACATTGATGCAACATTTATTGTATGTTTCCGTCATCAACGGGGGGCACTTTGTAAAAATACGACATGCGGTCGTCAGGAATTTCTTAAGAAGAAGTTACCGGAACATGTCCAAAGTATGCGGAAAACCTAGATTCCGCCTAAGCCACTCAGGTCCTGTCGCTGACAAATGGTGCCGACATGTACAGCTTTCAATGCCCCTCTCCTGCGATCGCTTCGCGAGACCCATTTGCTGTTGCACCTACGCAACACCCCCGCACCGCTCAGCTTGTCATGCCGGGCCGCGCAATCCCGCGCGCAGGCTGGACTTCACCGCTCCACTCTGCCAAGCGCGGCACTGTCATGAACGCCGAGCACCAAAAAAATTCGTTCCGCAACCAACCTGACGACCGGGGCCATTTTGGCCAGTTCGGCGGGCGCTATGTTGCCGAAACGCTGATGCCGCTAATCCTCGACCTTGAGCGGGAGTACAACAAGGCCAAGGCCGACCCGGCTTTCCAGGCCGAGTTCGACGATCTGCTTGAACACTATGTAGGTCGGCCCAGCCCGCTCTATTTTGCTCCGCGCATCACTGAAGAACTCGGCGGCGCACAAGTGTGGTTCAAGCGCGACGAGCTGAACCACACCGGCGCGCACAAGATCAACAACTGCATCGGCCAGATCCTGCTGGCGATGCGGATGGGCAAGACCCGGATCATCGCCGAAACCGGCGCGGGTCAGCACGGCGTGGCCACGGCGACTGTCTGCGCGCGGTTCGGCCTGCCCTGCACCGTGTTCATGGGCGCGACCGACGTGGCCCGCCAGGCACCCAACGTGTTTCGCATGAAGCTGCTTGGCGCCGAAGTCCGCCCGGTTACCGCCGGAGCCGCGACGCTGAAGGACGCCATGAACGAGGCGCTGCGCGACTGGGTCGCGAACGTCCACGATACATTCTACATCATCGGCACCGCCGCCGGCCCGCACCCCTATCCAGAGCTGGTCCGCGATTTCCAGTCCGTGATCGGCCGCGAAGCCCGCGCGCAGATGCTGGCCCGCACCGGCCGCCTGCCTGACCTTTTGGTCGCGGCGATCGGCGGCGGCAGCAATGCGATCGGGCTGTTCCACCCGTTCCTCGACGATCCGAGCGTGAGGATGCTGGGCGTCGAAGCAGCCGGCTATGGCCTCGACAAGGACCACGCCGCTTCGCTAGCCGGCGGGCGCCCCGGCATCCTCCACGGCAACAAGACCTACCTGCTGCAGGACGAAGATGGCCAGATCATCGAAGGCCACTCGATCAGCGCGGGGCTCGACTATCCAGGGATCGGGCCGGAGCACGCCTGGCTGAAGGAAGTCGGCCGCGCCGAATATACCAGCGTAACCGATGACGAGGCGCTGGACGCCTTCCAGTTGCTGTGCCGGACCGAGGGGATCATCCCTGCGTTGGAACCCAGCCATGCGATCGCCGCAGTGAAGAAGATCGCGCCGACCATGGGCAAGGACCAGATCATCCTCGCCAACCTGTGCGGACGCGGCGACAAGGATATTTTCTCGGTAGCGGACCACCTGGGGGTGGAACTGTGAGCCGCCTGCAGTCCGCCTTCGCCAAGGGCCCTGCCCTCGTCACCTTCGTAACCGGCGGCGACGGACCGACCGACACCATTCTCGACGCGCTGGTCGAGGCCGGGGCCGATGTGATCGAGCTGGGCATGCCCTTCACCGATCCGATGGCCGATGGCCCGGCGATCCAGCAGGCCAATCTGCGCAGCCTGGGTGCCGGCACCAAGACCGCCGACATCATCCGCATCGCTGCTGATTTCCGCGCGCGCCATCCCGGCACCCCGCTGGTACTGATGGGCTATGCCAACCCGATGACGATCCGCGGGCCCGAATGGTTCGCCGACCAGTGCCGCAAGGCCGGCGTCGATGGCGTGATCTGCGTCGACATCCCGCCCGAGGAAGACCAGGAGCTGGGCCCGGCGCTGCGCGCGGCTGGCGTCAGCCTGATCCGCCTGGCTACCCCCACCACCGATGCAGCGCGGTTGCCGGCGGTGCTGGAGGGATCGTCAGGTTTTCTCTATTACGTCTCGGTTGCCGGGATCACCGGACTGCAGCAGGCCGCGCAGGCCAGCATCGAGGATGCTGTGGCCCGGCTGAGGGCCGCGACCGATTTGCCGATCGCGGTCGGCTTTGGCGTGCGCACCCCGGAACAGGCTGCGGCGATTGCCAAGGTCTCACACGGCGTGGTGGTCGGCTCGGCTTTGGTTGAGCTGGTCGGCCAGCATGGCGCCGATGCCCCAAAGGCGGTGTTCGACCTGACCAAGGCGCTTGCCGATGCCGTCCATTCCGCTAGGGAAAGCGCATGAGCTGGATTGATCGCGTTCGCAAAGCGCTGCCGTTCAAGGACAAGCGCGACACGCCCGACAACCTGTGGACGAGCTGCCCTTCGTGCAAGGAAATGCTGTTCACCAAGGAATACGAAGACAACCAGAGCGTCTGCCCGCGCTGCGATCATCATGGCCGGATCGGCGCCGACGCTCGCTTTGCGCACCTGCTGGACGAAGGCTTCACGATCCTTGAAACGCCCAAGGTCAAGGAAGACCCGCTGAAGTTCAAGGATTCGAAGAAGTACCCCGAACGACTCAAGGCTGCCCGCGCCGCCAATCCGCATCCCGATGCGCTGACCAATGCCGCCGGCACAATCGACGGACACAAGGTGGTGCTGGGCGTCCAGGACTTTGCCTTCATGGGCGGGTCGATGGGCATGGCAGTGGGGTCGACCTTCGTTGCCGGGATCGATCGCGCGATCAAGGACAAGTGCGGCTATGTGATCTGCACCGCCGCCGGCGGCGCGCGGATGCAGGAGGGTATTCTCAGCCTGATGCAGATGCCCAAGGCCACCGTCGCAATCAGCCGCCTCAGGCGTGCCGGCCTGCCCTACATCGTGGTGCTGACCGATCCGACCACCGGCGGGGTTACCGCTAGTTATGCGATGCTGGGCGATGTCCACATTGCCGAACCCGGCTGCTTGATCGGTTTCGCCGGCCAGCGCGTTATCCAGGACACGATCCGCGAAAAGCTGCCCGAAGGCTTTCAGCGTGCCGAATACCTGCACGAACACGGCATGGTCGACATGGTGGTGCACCGCCGCGAACTGAAGGCCACGCTGGCGAGCCTGCTTGACTACCTGACGGCAGCCAAGGCGGCCTGAGCCGCGTGAAGGACTTCGCCGTCTCCGACCACCCGCGCGTCCAGGCGCAGCTTGACCGGCTGGGGGCGCTGAGCCTGCCGACCGGGCGGCTGGGGCTGGAGGTGATCCATGAACTGCTGGCGCGGCTGGGCGATCCGCACAAGCATCTGCCGCCGGTGTTCCATGTTGCCGGGACCAACGGCAAAGGCAGCACCTGTGCCTATCTGCGGGCGATGCTGGAGGCCGAGGGCTACACCGTCCATGCTGCCACAAAGCCGCACCTGGTACGCTACAACGAACGCATCCGGGTGGCGGGCGAGCTGATTTCGGACGACCTGCTGGCCGACCTGTTGCAGGAAGTGCTCGATCTGGGCGAAGACCTCTCCCCCAGCTTCTTCGAAGTGACCACTGCGGCCACGTTCCTGGCCCTTCATCGCATTCCCGCCGACGCCTGCGTGATTGAGGTTGGCCTGGGCGGGCGGTTCGATGCGACCAACGTGCTCGATCATCAGGCCGCCTGCGGGATCGCCACCTTGGGGATCGACCATGAGAGTTTCCTGCTGGTGCCTGAAGATGGTGTGCCGCAGAAACCAATGTGCCGAATTGCCTTTGAGAAGGCCGGCATTGCGCGGCCCGGTGTTCCGCTGGTGACCCAGTCCTATGCACCGGACGTGACCAAGACGGTCATCGATCACGCCATGAAGGTCGGCGCCCGCACCGCGATCCGCGATCTCGATTGGATTGCCGAACTGGGTGAACAGATTAACTACCGCGACCGTGAGGGTGAACTCACCCTGCCCCTCCCTACCTTGGCGGGCAAGCACCAGGCCGACAATGCCGCGCTCGCCGTGGCGATGCTGCGCCACCAGTCGCAAGTTGCGGTTTCACCCGCAGCCATGGCCAAGGGCATCCGCGCCGCACGCTGGCCTGCCCGCTTGCAGCTGCTCGCCGATGGCCCGCTGACCGCTTTGGTGCCCGGGTGCAAGGTCTGGCTCGATGGCGGGCACAATGTCGATGCCGGATTGGCGATTGCCCGGCATTTTGCGGGTACTGCGCCGTTCCACCTCATCACCGGCATGCTTTCCAGCAAAGATCCGGCGGCGATCGTCGCGCCGCTCAAGGGCAGGCTTCTCAGCCTTTCAGTGGTGCCCGCCCCAGGGCATGAAGCGCACACGCCGGAAGAGATCGCGCGCCATGCTGACCTGCCGGTGCGCCCCTTCGTCGATGTTGAGGCCGCGCTTCGGGCTCTGCCGGGCGAAGGTGACGTGCTGATTGCCGGGTCGCTTTACCTGGCCGGGGAAGTCCTGCGGCTCAACCGGGAATTTCCGGACTGATCAGTGTAACGTTTCCGCGTTACCGTCCTTACCGCCACCTGCCGTTCCCATCGCGGCATCGACCAGGCCGGTACGGCTCATCCACCAGAATAGCAGAATGCCCGGTATCGCCAGTGCGGTGGTGAGCAGATAGAAACTCACATACCCCATCTGCTCGATCATTCCGCCTGCGGTAGTCCCGGTAACGAATCGCCCGATCACACTCGCGCCCGCCGAGATCAGCGCATACTGCGCAGCGGTAAATCGCAAGTCGCACAGAGCTGAGAAGTAGGCCACGACAACCACCCCGCCGAAACCGGAAGCCGCATTTTCAAATCCGATCGCCGCCGCCATGCCAATATTCGAATGCCCCGCCGCTGCCAGTGCGGCAAAGCTGAAGTTGGAAATGCACATCAAAACCAATGCCAGCAGCACTGATCGTTTCAGCCCCATCCGGGCATAGGCCACACCGCCTATGAAAATCCCAATCAGGTACGCCCAGAACCCAACCCCGACGTCCCAAAGCGCAATTTCTTCGTTGCTGAAGCCAAGATCGTCGAACAGCAGCCGGAAGGTCAGGTTAGCGAGGGTATCTCCGATCTTGTGAACCAGGATGAATGCCAGGACCAACACGGCCCCGCTGCGCTGAAAAAACTCGGCGAATGGCCCGGCAATCGATTGCCAGACTTCTGCCAGGCCTTTGCGTGCCGTCGGCTCGCGATGCCGTTGCGGTTCACCCAGCACCAGCGCGGTCAACATCGCCGGCAGCGCAAAGACGGCGCAGGCCAGGTAGGCATTGCTCCACCCACTCTTGGCGGCGACCACCAATGCCAGGGCCCCAGCTCCGGCAGACCCTATCCGCCAGCCATATTGCGACATGCCCGACCCAACACCCAACTGTTCAGGCTTAAGGGTTTCGATGCGATAGGCATCGATCACGATATCAAAGGTAGCTCCTGCAATGCCGACCAGGATCGCGGCAGTCGCCGTCGCAGCGATATCCGCAGTCGGATCAACCAGCGCCAGGTTGACGACTGCGGCAATCACCATGGTGCCCGCAACCAGCATCCAGGACACTCGTTGCCCCATCCGGCCGATCAACGGCAAACGCACGCCATCGACGATCCAGGCCCAGAACACCTTTAGGTTGTAAACCAGGAAGGCCAACGTGAAAGCGGTTACCGTCTTCTTGTCGATCCCATCCTGCGCCAACCGGGTCGTCAGGGTTGCGCCGATCATCGCATAAGGGAATCCCGAAGACACCCCGACGAAAAACGCGGCCAGTGATTCCTTTTCAAGATAGGGGTGCAGCGCCGGGACCCGTCGGGCCAACAGTGCAATGGCGACCACGCAGCCTGCGATGATCCAGAATGTGGCAGACAAGGCGGCGTCCCCTTCAAATCTCTGATGAATTTGTGAGCGAACCTAGCGCCGAAATGCGCTATGCCTAGTCCCTATGGACAGGACATCCACGCTTCCCGGAACTCGCCCGACAGATGGGCAGCTTGCCCTGGCGGAACTGATCGCCACTGGCTGCGCGCGCAGCAATCAGGCGATCGCCACGGTCCCAGCATCGGTCTATACCGATCCGTGCTATTGGGACCGCGAGCAGGCGCTGATTTTTGCCCGGGCACCGCAGGTGATTTGCCCCTCGGCGCTGTTGCCGCAGCCGAACATGGCGGTCCCGCACGATGCCACCGGCAAGCCGCTGCTGGTGACTCGCGACGATCAGGGCGAAATCCACGTCTTCCTCAACGTCTGCCGCCATCGCGGCACCCGCCTGGTCGAAGGTGACGCGGCGCAATGTTCCAAGCGGATGACTTGCCCGTACCACGCCTGGACCTTTTCAACCGACGGGCGCCTGCTCGCCCTGCCCCGCGCGGATATTTTCCCCGGGCTCGACAAGTCCGACTTTGGCCTGGTCGAATTGCCCAGCTGCGAGGCCGGAGGGCTGATCTGGTACGCACCGCGCAGCGATGCCGATTTCATGCTGGCCCGCGAACTGGGACGCGATTTCGATGCTTTCGCGATGCGCGGCCTGCACCTGTTTCGCCGTCATACGCATGATGTTGCTTCCAACTGGAAGCTGATCATGGACGCCTTCCTGGAAAGCTACCATGTCGCGCGGCTTCACGCCGCGACGATCGGGCCCTTCTTCAAGGACGGCGTGACCAGCGGCGATTGTCTGGGTCCGCACCAGCGCAGCCTGGTCTGCCGAGCCGAGGAACTGGAAGGTGTCGACCTTGCCGATATGACCGCGCTGCGCCGGATCGGCACTTTCGCCTACCAGCTGTTCCCGGCCACGGTGCTGGTGATCAGCCCCGATTACATCAACGTGATGACGCTGTGGCCGCAGGGGCATGACCGCACCCTGGTCGAGGATTTCATGCTGATCCCCGAAGCACCGCGCGACGACAAGGCCCGCGATCACTGGGAACGCAGCTGGCGCCTGCTCGATGGTGGCGTTTTCGCCAGTGAGGATTTCCGCGCCGCCGCGCTCGGCCAGCAGGGCCTGGCCAGCGGCGCGATCAGCGAACTGACGCTGGGCACGCTGGAAGGCGGGATCCGCCGGTTCCACGAAATCTGCGAAGAGCAGATGGCACTGGCCGAGGGGTGACGCAGCGCCGCTTTGCGCCTATGGGCCGGGCATGACCAAACCAGACGCTCCCCGTGAGGGTGACCGCATTGCGAAATTGCTGGCCCGCGCCGGCATTGCCAGCCGCCGCGAAGTCGAACGGATGATCGCCGAAGGGCGGGTAAAGATCGGCGAGGAGGTGGTGACCACCCCGGCCACGCTGCTGACCAGCCTGAAGGGCGTCAGCGTTGACGGCAAGCCGGTCAAGGCACCCGATCCGGCACGGCTGTTCGCCTTTCACAAGCCGGCCGGGCTGATCACTGCCGAACGCGATCCCGCCGGGCGGCCGACAATCTACAACGCGCTGCGCAATGCCCTGCCCAAGGATGCCGGCCGGGTGATGCCGGTCGGCCGGCTCGACTTCAACACCGAAGGGCTGCTGCTGCTGACCAACGATGGCGGGCTGAAGCGGGCGATGGAGCTGCCTTCCTCCGGCATTCCGCGTACCTACCGCGCGCGAACTTTTGGCGATGTCACGCAGGACCAGCTCGAGGGGCTGATCGAGGGAGTGGAGATCGACGGGATCCGCTATGGCCGGATCGATGCCAACCTAGAACGCTCAACCGGGCGCAATCGCTGGATAGAGGTGACCATTACCGAGGGCAAGAACCGCGAAGTTCGCCGGGTTCTGGAGCATCTCGGGCTGGAAGTCAGCCGCCTGATCCGCACCGCCTATGGCCCGTTCGAGCTGCTCGACCTGCCGCGTGGTGCGGCAGTAGAAATTCGGCCGCAGGATGTCGAGCGATTCATGGGCAGTCTCAAGCTGGGCGCCTCCAGCAGTGCGCCGCGCCAGGGGCATGAGCATGCCCGCAACCGGGTTCTGCGCAAGGGCCGCAAGTGAGGATCGTCGCTGGCGAATGGCGCGGGCGCAAGCTGGTTGCGCCGGTTGGGGACACCACCCGCCCCACCGCCGATCGCACGCGTGAGACGCTGTTTTCGATGCTGGTCAGCCGGCTTGGCTCGTTCGAGGGGCTGGCGGTGGCTGACCTGTTCGCCGGTTCGGGTGCGCTGGGGCTTGAGGCACTGTCGCGCGGCGCGGCGAGCTGCATCTTCGTTGAGCAGGACGCTCCAGCGATCCGCGCTTTGCGCAGTAATATCAGTAATTTGCAGACCCAGGCCCGAAGCGATGTGCGGGCCAGTTCGGTGCTTTCGCTGGGCCCCGCCAAGGCTCCGCTCGACCTCATCCTGCTCGACCCACCCTACCATTCGGGGGCTGGCGCGGTGGCGATCGAAAAGCTGCGGCGGCTCGGCTGGATCGGTCCGCAGACCTGGATCAGCCTGGAAACCGCCGTCGACGAAGAACCGCGGGTCAAGGGGCTCGAATTCGCGGTCGATCGCAAGGTCGGCAAGGCCCGGCTGACGCTGTTTACCGCGCCGAGCGAGCCAGGCTGACGCCCACGAAAGTCAGGATTCCCGCGGCGGAGAGCAGCAGTCCGATCGATCCGCCCATTCCGATGTTGGTCATCTGCTTGGCGAGCAACGGGGTGACCGCCCCGCCGAGAATTCCGCCGGCATTGAACGCGACTGAAACGCCACTGTAGCGTACCTCAACGGGGTACAAACCGGCCAACCAGCCCCCCAAGGGGCCATAGACGAAGCCCATCGTGAACAGCGCGAGCGAGAGCGTGGCGAAGACCGCTTGGGCCGATCCGGATTGCAGCCCGGGGCCGAACAGCAGGCCCACCACGATGGTACACAAGGCCCCCACCAGCAGCACACGGGCGGCACCAAACCGGTCGGCCAATGTTGCCGCGAGCACGATCCCCAGTGCCAGGAAGAAATTTGCCCCCAGTTGCAGCAGCAGGAACTGCTCGCGGCCATAGCCGAGCTGCCGGGTGCCCAGATCGAGCGCGAAGGCGGTCGAGAGATAGAACAGCGCAAAGCAGGCCACCACCCCGGCGCTGCCCGCCAGCACCGCACCCCAGTGATGGCGCAGCAGAGTGCCCAGCGGCACCGCCGGCGGCGGGCGATGCGCCAGCGCCTCGCGGAAAGCGGGAGTCTCGCTGAGGTTGAGCCGCACCCACAGGCCGATCGCGACCAGCACGATCGAGGCCAGGAACGGCACCCGCCAGCCCCAGCTCAGGAAATCGGCGTCGGACAGGTTCATCCCCAGCACCAGGAACAGCCCGTTGGCAGCCAGGAACCCCACCGGCGCGCCCAGTTGCGGCGCGGCGCCAAAGCGGGATTCCCAGCCCTTGGGCGCGTTCTCCACCGCCAGCAGCGCCGCCCCGCCCCATTCACCGCCCAGGCCAAAGCCCTGGCCAAAGCGCAGCAGGCAGAGCAGCAGCGGCGCGACGAACCCGGCACTGGCATAGCCCGGCAGGAACGCCACCAGCAGCGTCGATCCGCCCATCAGCAACAGCGAGGCAACCAGCGTCGCCTTGCGCCCCACCCGGTCACCGAAATGGCCAAAGGCCACCGCGCCGATCGGCCGGGCCAGGAAAGCGATTCCGAACACCATGAAGGCCTGCACGCCCTGCGCTTCGGGGCTGCTGGCCGGAAAGAACAGCGCCCCGAACACCAGCGCCGTCGCGGTCGCGAAAACGTAGAAGTCATAGAATTCAACCGCCGTCCCGGTGAGGGCAGCGGTCAGGACGCGAGCGTTCTGGCGGATCGGGTTCATGCCCGATAGCGGGTTGCCGCCCGCCGCGCCGCTGTCAACCGAAACCCGCCGCGCGCCCTTGCGTCGCAAGGCAATGTTCCCTAGTTGTTCACCGGTGCAACCACCCGCCGAATCCCTGCCCGACCCGCTGCTTGACGGGTTGAATGCCCCGCAGCGCGAGGCTGTGCTGACCACGCAGGGGCCGGTGTTGATGCTGGCCGGGGCCGGTACCGGCAAGACCGCGGCGCTGACTGCGCGGCTTGCCCATATCATCCGCAGCCGGATGGCCTGGCCCAGCGAGATCCTGTGCGTCACCTTCACCAACAAGGCCGCGCGCGAGATGAAGGAGCGGGTCGGCCGGCTGCTTGGCCCGGGGGTGGAGGGTCTGCCCTGGCTGGGCACTTTCCATGCCATCGCCGCCAAGCTGCTGCGCCGCCATGCCGAACTGGCCGGGTTGCAATCGAACTATACCATCATCGATACCGACGATCAGCTGCGCGTGCTCAAGCAGCTGATCCAGGCCGAAGGGCTCGATGAAAAGCGCTGGCCCGCGCGCCAGCTGGCGCAATGCATCGATCGCTGGAAGAACAAGGGCCTCAATCCTGAAGACCTCTCCGCCGCCGATGCCGAAGCCTATGCCAATGGCCAGGGGCAGAAATTCTACCGGCTTTATCAGGACCGGCTGAAGGCGCTCAATGCCTGCGATTTCGGTGATCTGTTGCTGCACATGCTCAACGTGCTCAGGAAGCACCGCGACGTGCTGGAAAGTTACCAGCAGCGCTTCAAATATATCCTGGTCGATGAATACCAGGACACCAACCAGGTTCAGTACCTGTGGCTGCGGCTGCTGGCGCAAGGGCACAAGAACATCTGCGTGGTGGGCGACGACGATCAGTCGATCTATTCATGGCGCGGCGCAGAAGTGGCCAATATCCTTAAGTTCGAAAAGGATTTTCCCGGCGCCAAGGTGATCAAGCTGGAGCAGAACTATCGCTCCACCCCCGATATCCTGGCCGCCGCATCGGGCCTGATCGACGCCAACAGCCAGCGGCTGGGCAAGACCTTGTGGACCGACCGCAATGGCGGCGACAAGGTGCGGGTGATCGGCGTCTGGGACGGGCCCGAGGAAGCGCGCCGGGTGGGCGACGAGGCCGAGCGGCTGGAACGCGAAGGCGCATCGCTGGCCGAGCTGGCGATCCTGGTTCGCGCCCAGTTCCAGACCCGTGAGTTCGAAGACCGTTTCATCGCGATCGGCCTGCCTTACAAGATCGTCGGCGGTTTCCGGTTCTATGAACGCGCCGAAATCCGCGATGCCCTCGCCTACCTGCGGCTGATCGCCCAGCCGAGCGACGACCTGGCGTTCGAACGGATCTACAACACCCCCAAGCGCGGCCTGGGCGACAAGGCACTGGAAAAGATGCACCGCCACGCCCGGTCTCGCGGCGTCCCGCTGAGCCTGGCGGCGGTCGAGCTGGTCGATACCGACGAATTGCCGCCGCGCGCGCGCAACACGCTGTTCGCCTTCATGCGCGATGTCGCGCGCTGGCGCGATCTTGCCAGGCAGACCACGCCCGCAGAACTGGCGCGGACCGTGCTGGACGAAAGTGGCTACACCGCCGCGCTGCAGGCCGAAAAGAGCGCGGAAAGCGCAGGGCGCCTGGAGAACCTGGCCGAACTGGCCCGCGCGATGGAAGACTATGAGACGCTGGGCGATTTCCTCGAACACGTCAGCCTGGTGATGGACAACGACGCGGCCGACGACACCGAAAAGCTGACCATCATGACGATCCACGCCGCCAAGGGGCTGGAATTCGATCACGTCTATCTGGTCGGCTGGGAAGAAGGCGTGTTCCCCAGTCAGCGCGCGCTCGACGAAGGCGGGCTGGCCGCGCTGGAGGAAGAACGCCGCCTCGCCTATGTCGCGATCACCCGCGCGCGGCGCGCGGCGACGATCCTTCATGCCGCCAACCGGCGGATCTATGGCCAGTGGACCAGCTCGATCCCCAGCCGCTTCATCGCCGAACTGCCCGAAGCCCACATCATGCAGGAAACCACGCTGTCAGGCGGGGCTTCGCTGTGGCGCGCACAGTGGAGCGAGGCGAGCGATCCCTTTGCCCATGTCGCCAGGGCCCAGCCCGCCCGCACCGTGACCCGCGGCCCCGGCTGGCAACGGGCCAGCGCCCGCGAATACGATCCCACCCCGCGCCGCCTGCCCGAAGCCACCCGCAGCGCCGCCAGCTTCGCCGCCAAACCGCGCGGCGATGTCGGCGTGGGGGTGCGGGTGTTCCACGAAAAGTTCGGCTACGGCGTGGTGACTTCGCAGGAAGGCAACAAACTGGAGATCGAGTTCGAAAACGCCGGGCCGAAGCGGGTGATCGACAGCTTTGTGAAGCTGGCGGAGTAGGCCCTCAAGATCCTCTCCAAATTCGCCGAATGGCGCATTTGGGGAGGAGGCAGCGGCGTCTAGCCGCTGACGGAGGGGTATCGACGCTGGCCTTGAAGCCTCTCCGTCAGCCGCCTGCGGCGTCTGCCACCTCCCCATTTGTGGCAGAGGCCAAAAATGGAGAGGATCTAAAAAGTTCAGCTTTCCTTCGCGCACAGAGAATTGCAACTTTGCGAGCACCAGCAAAGGTTGTGCTTGAAGAGTTTGAAGTCGCTGTCGCGCGAATTGTCGAAGTTGGTAAAGGGCGCGTCAAACCGGCGGAGTGATCACCGCGCGTACCCCTCCACCATCAGCTATGCGGATGGTCCCCCTCCCCGTAACGGGGAGGATTACAGCGCCGAAACGCCCAGGAAGCTTGGCACCGGGCCGTTCCATACACCCGGTTCGTCCTGCTCTTCGGCCTGGCGGCGGTCATCGCGGCGGGGCGGCTTGGTGCCGTCGCGCTTGGGGCGATCCTGGCGAGGCTTTTCGGCGCGCGGCGCTTCTTCCCGATCCTTCCGCTCTTCGCGCGGGGCACGTTCGCTGCGCGGTTCGCGCTTGGGCCTGTCTTCCCGCTTGGGCTTCTCTTCGCGGCGGGGCCGCTCTTCGCGCGGGCCCTTCCCTTCCAGCACCACTTCGAACACCGGAACCTTGCCGCCGGTCAGCTTTTCGACGTTCTCGATCGCTTCCTGATCTTCAGGCGCAACCAGGGTGAAGGCGCGACCGGTGGCGCCGGCGCGGCCGGTGCGGCCGATGCGGTGGACGTAATCGTCCGGGTGCCAGGGGGTGTCGAAGTTGAAGACGTGGCTGACGCCCTTGATGTCGAGCCCGCGTGCGGCAACGTCCGAGCAGACCAGAATGTTGACCGCGCCATCCTTGAACCGCTGCAATTCGGCCAGACGCTGCGGCTGGTCCATGTCGCCGTGGATTTCGGCGCTGGCAAAGCCGTGGCGCTGCAGGCTCTTGTTCAGTTCGCGCACCGTGGTCTTTCGGTTGCAGAAGATCATCGCGGTTGCGACATCGTCAGTCTTGAGCAGGTGCCGCAACACATCGCGCTTCACCCGGCTTGAGGCGACCGGCACCTTGTGCTGGGCGATGTTGGTGTTGGTGGTGGCGGGGCGGGCAACCTCGATATATTTGGGGTTGCTCAGGAACTTGTCGGCCAACTTCTTGATCGGCGGCGGCATGGTCGCGCTGAACAGCAGAGTCTGGCGGTTGGCGGGCAGCTTGGAACAGATCGTCTCGATATCGGGGATGAAGCCCATGTCGAGCATCCGGTCGGCCTCGTCGATCACCAGCAGATCGCAGCCGGTCAGCAGGATCTTGCCGCGTTCAAACAGGTCCATCAGCCGGCCCGGGGTGGCGATCAGCACATCCACGCCTTCGTTGAGCGCCTTGACCTGATCACCCATCTGCACGCCGCCGATCAGCAGCGCCATCTTGAGATCGTGGTTGACCCCGTAGAGCGCGAATTCATCGGCGACCTGGGCGGCCAGTTCACGGGTCGGTTCCAGGATCAGGCTGCGCGGCATCATCGCGCGGCGGCGGCCGTGGGCCAGAACATCGATCATCGGCAGCACGAAGCTGGCAGTCTTGCCGGTGCCGGTCTGCGCGATCGCGATCAGATCCTTCATCATCAGCACGCTGGGGATCGCCTGGGCCTGGATCGGCGTAGGCGCGTCGTACCCCTTCGCGGCAACCGCGCTGAGCAATTCGTCTGACAGGCCGAGATCGGCAAACTTCATAAGCGCTTCTTCAATGCAGGAGGAAATTCTGTGGTTTGGCCCTGAATGCCCCGGCCGAACACGCGCGCGCCCTAGGCGCATTGGGCGGCAGGAGTCAAGGAATCGCGCGTGTTATGCGCAGGTTTCAGCCGCCCAACTGGATGATCTGCTTGAACCCGCTGATCTGGCACGAGGCCCCCGTGCGCGAGAGCAGCGCATCGCGGCTGACGCAGACCTGCCCATCGGCGTTGGGCTTGACCAGGAAGCCCGAATAGAACTGACGGGCCTGGCAACCCTTTTCCAACTGGGCAGTGATCATCCGGTTGTCGCGCAGGATCAGCAGCAGCGAGCTGTTGGTAACCGGCTGGACCCCGAAAATCGCGTTGATCGGCAGGCACTTGCCAAACTTCCGCTCGATAAAACGCGGTTCTACCGTGTTGTCGAAACCGGGCGCGAAAAAGGCCGACTGCATCGGTGCGGGGGCCGGGCGCGGGCTGATCCGGACTGTCACGCTTTGCTGGATCGAAACCTGCTCGGCCACCGGCGCCGCCGCCGGATCAACCGACGGGTAGGCGCCCTGCGGCGACACGTCCCCGCCCAGGGCAGGAAGCACCATCACCAGTGGCGCAAGCAGTTGCACGACAGGATTCATCGACCCGTTATATAACCCCGATCCTTGAACCACCGCTTAACCCGCTGGCGCGCGGATTCAAGCCCCTCTGGCCCTGTCCCCCCGGCTTGTGCCATAGCCGGGTTGCAATGAACGGACCCGACCAGACCTTTCTTGATGCCGCCGCCGCGCTGCTAGGCCCGCGCGGGTTCACGCAGGATCCCGATTTGCTGGCGCCGTGGCAGACCGATTGGCGCGGGCGCTATACCGGGCAGGCCTGCGCCCTCGCCTCGCCCGCCGATGCGGCTGAAGTGGCAAAACTGATGCGGCTGTGCGCCGCGCACCGGGTGGCAATCGTGCCGCAGGGCGGCAACAGCGGCATGTCGGGCGGCGCCACGCCCGATGCCAGCGGACGGCAATTGCTGCTCTCGCTGCGGCGGCTCGACACGATCGGGCCGGTCGATGTGGAGGCGCGGCAGGTAACCTGCGGCGCCGGTGTGATCCTGCAGCACCTGCACACCGCCGCCGAGCAGGCCGGCTTGCGCTTTCCGCTCAGCCTGGGCGGCAAGGGATCGGCGACGGTCGGCGGGCTGATCTCGACCAATGCCGGGGGCACGCAGGTGCTGCGGCACGGCTCGATGCGGGCCATGGTGCTGGGGATCGAGGCGGTGCTGGCCGATGGCTCACGCTGGACGTCGCTCACCCCGCTCAAGAAGGACAATCGCGGCTTTGACCTCAAGCAGCTGTTCATCGGCGCGGAAGGCACGCTGGGGGTGGTTACCGCCGCGACGCTGGCGCTGGCCCCGGCACTCGCCGGGCGGCGGGTGGTCTGGGCCGGGGTGGGCTCGATCGAGCAGGCCCGCAAGCTGCTGGTCCTGGCCGATCGCGCGGCGGGAACCACGCTTGAAGGGTTCGAGGTGATCCCGGACAGCTGCCTGCACGCCGTGCTGGCCCACCTGCCCCAGGCCCGCGCGCCGCTGGCCGGATCGCACGCCTGGCACGCGCTGATCGAGCTGGCGAGCGAAGATCCGGACTGCGATCTTGATGCCCTTGCGCTGGACCTTCTCGAACAGGCCGCCGGGCAGACCCTGCTGGAGGATGCGACAATCGCCGCCTCGGAAGGCCAGGCCGAGGCCTTCTGGACGCTGCGCGAATCGATCTCCGCCGCGCTGCGCGCCAAGGGGGCGGCGGTGCAGCATGATATTGCCGTGCCGGTGCCCGACATGGCCGGTTTCATCGCCATGGCGATCCCGGTGATCGAGGCCGAGTTCCCCGGCTGCCGGGCCTTTGCGTTTGGCCACCTGGGCGATGGCAATGTCCATTTCCACGTTACCGGCCCGGCCGGCGCGGTGCGCGGCGAATGGGAAGAAGCCCAAGGCAAGGCCGCCAGCCGCCGGGTCCATGACCTCGTCACCCAGTGGCACGGGACCATTTCCGCCGAGCATGGCATCGGCCAGATGAAGCGCGATGAACTGGCGCGGCTGGGCGATCCGGTGGGGCTGGCGATCATGGCCAGCGTCAAGGCCGCGCTCGATCCGCTGGAGCTGATGAATCCCGGCAAGCTGCTGGCGCTTGCGCCCGGCGGCTCCAGCGCCTAAAGGCGCGGTTTCGCGCCGGGCGATCCGGCAATTCTGTTGCACTTACCGGAGATTACCCATGGCCAGCGCGCCCCAAGCCGCCAACCTGCCGATGTTCTACCAGGACCTGATGCCGCTCAACAGCCGCGATCACGCGAACTGGAGCAGCCGCACCACCGAAAACGCCAAGTGGCTGGTCGGCCAGCACGCGATTCCGCTGACTGCAGAGGAATTCGTCCACGCCTCGCGCCACTATCCGGTGATCTTCTCGATCAGCGACAACCCGGTGCCGCTGGCGCTGATGGGCCTGAACGAAAACGTCAACGTGTTCTTCGACGATGACGGCAAGCTGAGCACCCCGGTCTATGTCCCGGCCTATGCCCGCCGCTATCCCTTCATGCTGGCGAAGCTGACTCCGGACACCGAAGAGCTTTCGCTGTGCTTCGATCCCACCAGCGATCTGGTTGGCGAATTCCCGGAAGGCACGGCGCTGTTCAACGGTGCCGAACCCAGCGAAGCCTGCCAGGCGACGCTGGAATTCTGCCGCAACTTCGAGGAAGCCGGCTTCCGCACCACCGCCTTCGTGGAAGAACTCAAAAAGCTCGACCTGCTGATGGACGGCGAAGTTTCGATCCAGCAGCAGGGCAACGACCAGCCGTTCGTCTATCGCGGCTTCAAGATGATCGACCAGGAAAAGCTGCGCGAACTGCGCGGTGATGTGCTGCGCACGCTGAACCAGAACGGCATGCTGGCGCTGATCTATGCCCACCTGTTCAGCCTTGAACACATGAGCGAAGTGTTCGGCCGTCAGGTCCAGCAGGGCAAGGGCCCGGTCCCGGCACCTGCCGCCTGATCGAGTCGTAACGCCGAAGTATTGGGCGCGGTTCCGGCAAATAGCCGGAATCGCGCCTTTTCATTCGTATGCGCAAGACTTCGCTTGCGCCCGAAATGCATCAGGCCTATTTTAACCACCGTCTGGCTGCAGCTTCCCTCATGGCTCAGTTGGACATGGTGCGCGCAAGCGTACCTCCTCCCTGAACCTTGGCCACCTCGTGCTCCCTGCACGAGGTGGTTTTTTCTTGGGTTTGAGATTTTTCCACTGACGTGGAAACAACACCGGCCCGTTTCAGCGAAGCGGAAAGAAATCCCTATTCGGCCGCGTTGGCCCACGGCTGGCCGCCAAGCCGGCCCAGGTCCGCCACCTCGCCCGCCAGCCGCCGAACCAGCCCGGAAAGCAGGCCGACTATCCCGGCAAAGCCCGCCCCCGGTTCAACCATGCGCGCATCGAGATAGCTTGACCGATCGATCTCCAGCTGCAGGGCGTGGATGCCTTCATCCGGGCGGGCATGGCGTTCCAGCACATAGCCACCGGCATAGGGCCGGTTGTGCGCGGTGCCGCGCCGCATTTCCGCGAAATAGCCAAAGCAGCTGCCGACCAGCGAGCCGTGGCATGTCGCGCCAAACCGATCCCCCAGCACAAATTCTGGCGCAGCCTGCCCGCCCCTGAAGCCCAGCGGCGGCATCGAATGCAGGTCGATCAACAAGGCGGCCCCCCACCGGTCGCGCAGCGCGGTCAGCGTTTCAGCCAGACAGGCATGGTACGGCGCATGGATCGAATCGATCCGTGTGGACAGGTCTTCCTGCTCGTGTCGGCGCTTCCACAACTCGCCCAGTCCCGGCAGGCGGCGCGGGATCAGGCCCAGCCCGCTGCGCACCCGCATCCCGGGGGTGTAGCTGCCGAGGTTGTCGGGCCGGCCCCGGGCGAACATATCCCAGTCAACATCGTCGGTCGCGCGGTTGAGGTCGATCATCGCGCGCGGCGCGTGGGCCACCAGCAGACTGGCGCCGGTTTCGCGCGCGACCTGTTCGGCCAGCCGGTCAACATAGCGGTCTTCCAGCTTGAGCGCGGCAAACCCGGGATTGCGCATCCGTTCCAGCAGCGATCCCGGATATGCCCGCCCGGCATGCGGCACCGCAATCAGGACCGGCAATTCGGACGGCTCACGCGCGGACAGCGAGAAGGCCGGAATCCCGTTGGCACCCGGGATCGATCCCCCTTCGCGGCGCCGCGAATCGCCTGATCTGTCAGAACCCGATTCCATCCAGACTTGCTGGCCGCACTGGCGGTTTGTGTCAAAGTAAGTCAGCCCGGAAATGCAGGCGAGATTGTTAACCCGAAGGGTGTATAGAACCTGCCGAACGCGCCAAAACGCGCACAGTACAACACCAGCGACCAGGGATAAGCGCTCAATGATCCGCATCCTTCTTGCCGAAGACGAAGAGGCCATGCGCACTTACCTGGCCCGCGCGCTGGAAAACGCCGGCTATGATGTGACCGCGGTTGATCGCGGTACCCTGGCGGTTCCGCTGCTGGAAGATGGCGAATACGATCTGTTGCTGTCGGACATCGTCATGCCTGAAATGGACGGGATCGAGCTGGCCCAGCGCTGCGCCGAAATAAGCCCCAAGACCAAGGTGATGTTCATCACCGGATTTGCCGCCGTGACCCTGAAGGCCAGCCGCGAGGCACCGCAGGCCAAGGTGCTGTCCAAGCCCTTCCATCTCAAGGATCTGGTGCTGGAAGTGGAACGAATTTTCGGCCAACAGGCACAGGCGTCGATCTAGGCCTTGCCAATCCCCGGGAGCGCGGCTAATGGCGCTCCCCTGTCAGGGGCGACGGCCCCTGGCAGACCTGAATGGTGCGGGCGTATAGCTCAGTGGTAGAGCACTATGTTGACATCGTAGGGGTCGCAAGTTCAATCCTTGCTACGCCCACCATCAGGACTCAAAAGGGCGGCCATCAGGCCGCCCTTTTTGCATTTGGCTCCCCTCCCGCCTGCGGGAGGGGTCGGGGGAGGGAATGTTGGCGTGGGCTGGAACAGGCCCTCCCCTTGCCCCTCCCGCAAGCGGGAGGGGGATTTGGAGAGCGGCTTGCTGCGCTCGCCGCGCTGCTTCTACTTGCCCTTCCAGTTGGGCTTGCGCTTTTCGGCGAAGGCCGCTGCGCCTTCGCGGGCGTCTTCGCTGACGAACACCGGCATCACGATCGCGCCCTGGTTGGTCCACATGTCCTGATCGCTCCAGGTGTGCGACTGGCGAATCACTGCCTTCGAGGCGATCAGCGCCAGCGGACCGTTGGCAGCGATAGCGCGGGCCAGTTCCTTGGCCCCTTCGATTGCCGGACCTTCGACCACCCGGTTGACCAGGCCCAGATCATAGGCGCGCTGGGCGTCGATGAAATCGCCGGTCAGGGCCAGTTCCATCGCGATCCGCGGCGGGATCTGGCGCGGCAGCTTGATTAGCCCGCCGGCAGCAGCAGCCAGGCCGCGCTTCGATTCCGGAATCCCGAACTTCGAACCCGAGCTGGCCACGATCAGATCGCAGCTGATCGCCAGTTCCAGCCCGCCGGCCAGCGCATAGCCATCAACCGCGGCAATCACCGGCTTGCTGGGGGTCCATTCGGTCAGCCCGCCAAAGCCGCGTCCTTCGATGCTGGGCCGTTCGCCGCGCAGAAAGCCCTTCAGATCCATGCCTGAACAGAAAGTGCCATTCGCGCCGGTCAGGATCGCACAGCGCAGGTCACCATCGGCTTCAAGCCGGTCCATCGCCGCTGCGATCCCTTCGGCCTGGGCCTTGTTCATCGCATTCTTGGCTTCGGGCCGGTTCATCGTGACGATCAGCACGCCGTCTTCGACTTGGGTCAGGACGGGATTTTCCTCGCTCATGGTCTTGGTCCTCTCGTTGGGTCTTTAACCGTTCGATTAAAGCGCCACAGGCTTTGCGTCCAGCCCTTACTTGCGCGCGACAATCGACCTGCTAAGGGGACCCTTGAAACACCTTCCCCGGGAAAGAGAGCAGCATGGCCAAGATCAAGGTGAAGAACCCGGTCGTCGAACTCGACGGCGATGAAATGACCCGCATCATCTGGCAGTGGATCCGCGAACGCCTGATCCTGCCCTACCTCGACATCGATCTGAAGTATTACGATCTCGGCGTCGAAAAGCGCGACGAGACCAACGACAAGATCACTGTCGATGCCGCCAATGCGATCAAGCAGTACGGCGTGGGCGTGAAGTGCGCCACGATCACCCCGGACGAGGCCCGGGTCGAGGAATTCAAGCTCAAGAAGATGTGGAAGAGCCCGAACGGCACGATCCGCAACATCCTGGGCGGCGTGGTGTTCCGCGAACCGATCGTGATGCAGAACGTGCCCCGCCTGATCCCGGGCTGGACCGATCCGATCGTGGTCGGCCGTCATGCCTTTGGCGATCAGTACAAGGCGACCGACTTTGTCGTGCCCGGCCCCGGCAAGCTGCGGCTGGTCTGGGAAGGTGACGATGGCAGCAAGATCGACGAGGAAGTGTTCCACTACCCCTCGCCCGGCGTGGCGCTCGCCATGTACAACCTTGACGATTCGATCCGCGATTTCGCCCGCGCCAGCTTCAACTATGGGCTGGGCCTGGGCTGGCCGGTGTACCTCAGCACCAAGAACACCATCCTCAAGGCCTATGACGGGCGCTTCAAGGACCTGTTTGCCGAAGTGTTCGAAACCGAAGGTTTCAAGGAAAAGTTCGACGCCGCCGGGATCGTTTACGAACACCGTCTGATCGACGACATGGTCGCCTCCGCGCTCAAGTGGTCGGGCAAGTTCGTCTGGGCCTGCAAGAACTATGACGGCGACGTCCAGTCTGACCAGGTTGCCCAGGGCTTCGGCTCGCTGGGGCTGATGACCTCGGTGCTGATGACCCCGGATGGCAAGACCGTTGAAGCCGAAGCCGCCCACGGCACTGTGACCCGCCACTACCGCCAGCACCAGCAGGGCAAGCAGACCAGCACCAACCCGATTGCCAGCATCTTCGCCTGGACCCGGGGGCTGATCTATCGCGGCAAGTTCGATGACACCCCCGATGTGGTGCGCTTTGCCGAAACGCTGGAACGCGTCTGCATCGATACCGTCGAAGGCGGCCAGATGACCAAGGACCTGGCGATCCTGATCGGCCCCGACCAGCCGTGGCTGACCACCGAGGGCTTCTTCGAAGCGATCGTGCAGAACCTCGAAACCGAGATGAAGAACTGGCAGTGACCAAACGCTGGCGCCAGGGCATGCTGGGAATTGCAACGCTGGTTGCAATTGCACCGTTTCTGGCGCCAGAGGTTCTGGCCTTTCCCTACAAGCAGGAATTCGGCGCCGATCACGTCTGGTCCACCGCACCAATCCCCACCGCACGCATGTCGGCAATCCTGACTGATGCGAACACGCGAGTTGCGAAAAGCCCGCTTGCCAGTGGCAGCGAGGGGCGGCGGATATTCCTCACAGACGGTGGCTGGCGCTGGCGTGTCCTGGCACTGCAATCCCATTTCGCGTTCGGATTGACCCGTGCTCTTCGTGAAGACGTGATACTCAATCGCACTGACGTGCAATCCGACAAAGTCAACAACGGTCTGGGCGATGGCCGGACCAGAACGATCACTGGTGTGATCGCGCACGAAAAATGCCATGGCATGGAGCGACGCCATTTCGGCAACTTTGTGGATATGACCAAGCCCGTTTGGTTGCGTGAGGGCTATTGTGATTATGTCGCACGGGAATCGACACTCAATGCGGACGAAGTCGCAGCAATGAAGAAGTCCGACCCGAACAATCCCGCCCTGCCCTATTACGAAGGCCGGACCAGGGTCACGGCGATCTTGGAGGCCAACGGCGGCGACGTAGACGAGCTCTTTGCCCAGACGCGCTAGCCTGCCATAGTCGCACTATGGCCGAACCGACCACCATTGCCGCAAGTTCCTCACTATCCGATGCGCTGGTGATCCTGGGGGCAGCGGGCATCGTGATCCCGCTGTTTGCGCGCTTTCGCATAACGCCGGTAATCGGGTTTATCCTGGTCGGGATTCTGGTTGGCCCGTTCGGGCTGGGCGGTCTGGCGGTGAGCAATCCCTGGCTGGGCTGGGTGACGATCAGCGATCCGGTGCGGCTGGAACCCTTCGCCGAATTCGGGATCGTGCTGCTGCTGTTCTCGGTCGGGCTGGAACTGTCGTTCAAGCGGCTGTGGGCGATGCGGCAGGAAGTGTTCGGGCTGGGCGCAAAGGAGCTTTTTGGCAGTGCGATGCTGATCGCGCTGGTCCTGATGGTCCTGGGCAATTCGCTGGCCACGGCGCTCGCGCTGGGGCTCGCACTGGCCCTGTCCAGCACCGCACTGGTGCTGAAGATCGCTGGCACCAGCACCCCGGTCGGGCGGTCGGCACTGGCCATGCTGTTGTTCGAGGATATCGCGCTGGTGCCGATCATCTTCCTGCTCGGCGCGCTGGGCCGCGGCGATCAGGCCGGCGACCTGGGGGCTATTTTCAACACGCTGGTGCTGGGCAGCCTGGTGCTGGTCGCGTTGCTGGGCGGCGGGCGCTTCCTGCTGCCCAAACTGTTCGACCAGGCGGCACAGACCAAAAGCCCGGAACTGTTCTTTGCGGTCAGCCTGCTGGTGGTGATCGGCGCCTCGCTGGCAACCGGCGCGGTCGGGCTCTCGCCAATCGTCGGCGCGCTGGTCGCCGGACTGCTGATTGCCGAGACCGAATATCACGGCGAAGTCGAAGCGATGATCGCCCCGTTCAAGGGTCTCGCGCTGGGGGTGTTCCTGATCACTGTGGGCATGGGGCTGAACCTGGGTATGGTCTGGGACCGGCTGGGTGAGGTCCTGCTGGCTACCGCGCTGGTGCTGGGCGCCAAGGCGCTGGTCACCGCATTGCTGCTGCGCCTGTCGGGCGCGCGTGCGGGCACCGCGACCGAGGCAGGAATCCTGCTGGCCAGCCCGTCCGAAACCACCCTGATCGTGCTGGGTGCCGCCGAAGCCGGCAAGCTGATCCTGCCCAGCGCGGCGCAGTTCTGGGAAGTGGTCACCGCGCTGGGGCTGACCATTACCCCGATCCTGGCGATCGCCGGACGCTGGGCCGCGCGGCAGGTCGATCATGCCATGCAGCCCGGCAGCGACGAAGCGCTTGCCCCGCACCACGCGATTGTCGTGGGCTGCGGGCGCGTGGGCCGGCTGGTGGCCGAACTGCTGGTAGAGCACGACCAGCCTTATGTGATGATCGATGTCGATCCCGAACTGGTCAAGGAAGCGCGCGGCTTCGGGCTTTCGGCGCGCTTTGCCGATGCCGCCCGGCCCGATGCGCTGGAGCGGCTGGGGCTGGACGAGGCGACTGCGGTGATCCTGACGATGGACCAGCCGGTGGTCGCCCAGCGGCTGGTCCGCCGCCTGCGCGCCGCCCAGCCGGGCCTACCGATCATCGCCCGTGCGCGCGATGCCAGCCACGCCGCCGAACTCTATCGCGCCGGAGCCAGCCACGCGGTGCCCGAAACGCTCGAAAGCTCGCTGCAATTGTCAGAGGCGGTGCTGGTCGATCTGGGAGTGGCGATGGGCCCGGTAATCGCCTCGATCCATGAAAAGCGCGACCAGATGCGTGCGCTGATCATGGAACAGGGCGAGCTGGACGAGATGCCCAAGCTGAAGAGCACGTCCTTGCGCGAGCGCAGCCAATCCTGAATGACCAGCCGGTAAAATTGCAGAGCCCGCCTTTGGCGCTGGCTTAGCGCCGCGCAGTTACACCCCGCAGCCGATCCAATCAGCCTGCGGGGAATCCATGCCAAGCCGCCTAGCCCGTTCCGCCATTGCCGCCCTGCTGCTCGCCGCCCCTGCGCTGGCCAATTCCGGCCGCGCGCCGGGATCCCATGACCGGCCGGAACACCCTTCGGGCCCGGCCCCGGCCCACGCTGGCAGCGCTCCGCACTGGAGCTACAGCGGCGAAGGCGGTCCCGACAGCTGGGGCGCGTTGGCGGATGAGTTCAAGACCTGCAAGCTGGGCCGGATGCAATCGCCGATCGACCTGGGCGGCGCCGACATCGAAGGGCGGATCAGCGTGCGCGCGAACTACCGCCCGGGGCAGATGAGCATCCTCAACAACGGCCATACGGTGCAGGTGAATTTCCCCGACGGCTCGATCCTGTCGAGCGGGATTTCACACTACAAGCTGGTGCAGGTTCACTTCCACACCCCTTCCGAAGAGACTGTCTATGGCGTGCCCTACCCGATGGTCGCGCATTTCGTGCATGCCGATCATGCCGGCAATCTCGCGGTGCTGGGCGTGCTGTTCGAGGAAGGCGCACACAATCCCGAGCTCGACAAGGTCATCAAGGCTGCCCCCCGCCAGCAGGCGGCCGCGCATGTCGTGGGTGGGGTTACACTCGATCCGGCCCGACTGCTGCCCGCCAGCCTCGCGGTGTGGCGCTATGACGGTTCGTTGACCACCCCGCCCTGCAGCGAGGGCGTGCGCTGGCATGTTGCAATCCAGCCGGTCACGGCCAGCGCTGCCCAGATCGCGGTACTTCACGCGATTGTCGGTGATAACGCCCGCCCGATCCAACCGCGCAACGGACGGCTGCTGGTCGCCGGGGTGAACTGACGGAAACAGGGAATGGCCAAGCGGGCTGGTGCCTTGCGAGAAGACATCTCATGCACCAACGCTCACCAGGCCCACTCGATTTTTTGCACCGGGTCTCACTGCATCCCGACGAGAGCAAGGGCAAGATTTCGCGTCCGCAATGTGACGACTGCATCATATGAAATGTTCAAAGCGGCAGCGAAGCCAAGCGTTGTAGCACGAGCCCTTGGAACCGGAACTTAGCAATCCGGCGAACGCTATTCGGCGATTGCCTCGTTTCGCGTATCCTCGGCAGGGTACACAGCGGCGATGTGACAGGTAACGCCGTCGTCGGCGCACCATTTGGCGATTTGACGCTCAGCCTCATCCCGTCGCTGCGAGCCGGTCCAAAATTGGCCGCCCTTGCTAGTGCGAACCTGATGAAGCGCACCGCTCCCAATCACATAGATCGCCTGACACTGAATTTTCAGCTGTGCCTCGCACAAGGCGATCGCGTCCAGGTCCGCGCGCTCACGGGTCGGTCTGCCGCTGCTCAGGAAGTAGCGGCGCTTGACATCTTCGGGCTTTGGAACCGCCAAGCTCGCAAAGGACATCGCCAAAGAGGGTGATCGACCCGGCAATCGACCGTTTTGCCTGAGCGGAGGCGCTTCGCGCGGATCATGGCTGACCGGGGCGGCAGTGAAATGATCGATCAAGTCACATTGCCATCCGGCGGTTTGGCATTTTTCCAGCACGGCGCGATCTGCGCTGGCTGGATCGGGTCCTCCATCGGCAAAAAAGAAGCCCCGCGGATCGCGCGCAACAGAAATTGATGTGTTGTAGCCCCAGCGCTCGATCCAGCAGCCGTTGCCCATTGCCTTGCGGCAGGCCCCTAATGCCTTACTCTCGGCTTGCTCACGGCTTGGCACATTCGAGACGGCCCAGAAATCGCGCGCTTCAGGATGAAAGGCTACCGCAACGAAACTGTTGGACCAGACGGGATCTACCGACTCCGGTTCGTACGCCTCGGTCGGATCCGCGTCCTTGAGCTTTAGGCACCCAGTCGTGAAGCCATTGTTGTCGCGCACTTCGACTTCACATTGCGCCAAAGCCGGCGACACTCCGGACATGCCGAAAGCGAACCCTGCCAGCAACACGGCACAAGCCAAACGAAATGCTCTGCTGCACGGGTGAATGGCACGCAGATCGAGTCTCATACCGTCCGATACCACGGCGAGCCCATCCCTGTCCGATCGGCGTTGTACTAGGTCACTTTAGCACGGCCTTCACCGCGGCGATCGCCTCGGCGGCCTTGCTGCCATCGGGGCCGCCGCCCTGGGCCATGTCGGGCCGGCCGCCGCCGCCCTTGCCGCCCAGCGCCTCGACCCCGGCGCGGACCAGATCGACCGCGCTGATCTTGCCGATGAGGTCGTCAGTCACGGCCGCAGCGATGCTCGCCTTGCCATCGTTGACCGCAACGATTGCCGCCACGCCCGAACCCATCCGCTTCTTGGCCGCATCGAGCAGCCCGCGCAGTTCCTTGGGGTCGAGCCCATCGAGAACCTGGCCCGAGAACGTGACACCGCCCACCTCTTCGTCGGCAGCTTCGGCCTTGCCCCCGCCGCCGCCCAGCGCCAGCGCTTTCTTCGCCTCGGCCAGTTCGCGCTCCATCTTCTTGCGCTCGTCCAGCAAGGCAGCGATCCGGGCCTCGACCTCATCGGGCGTGGTCTTGAGCAGACCGGCGGCGTTCTTCAGCGCATCTTCGCGGCCGATCAGCCACTGCCGCGCGCCCTCACCGGTCAGTGCCTCGATTCGGCGCACGCCCGAGCTGACCGCGCTTTCGCTGACGATCCGGAACACACCGATATCGCCCAGCGCGCGCACGTGGGTGCCGCCGCACAGTTCGGTCGAATAGGTCTTGCCGCGTTCGGTGCCCATCGACAGCACGCGCACTTCATCGCCGTACTTTTCGCCGAACAGCGCCATCGCGCCGGCCGCGATCGCATCGTCGGGGGTCATCAGCCGGGTCACCACCGCCTCGTTGCCGCGCACCTGCGCGTTCACTTCGGCTTCGATCACCGCAATGTCCTCGGCCGAAAGCCCGGCGGGGTGCGAGAAGTCGAACCGCAGGCGGTCGGGCGCGACCAGCGAGCCCTTTTGCGTGACATGTGTCCCCAGCCGCCGCCGCAGCGCCTCGTGCAGCAAGTGCGTGGCTGAGTGGTTGGCCCGTGTGGCATCGCGGCGCGCCACATCGATATCGAGCTTGATCGTATCGCCCAGCTTCACCGAACCGGTTTCAACCACGGCATTGTGCGCATGGAGCCGGCCCAGCGGCTTGGCGGTATCGGTTACCACCAGTTTCAGCCCGTCGGCACCGGTTATCGAGCCGGCATCGCCCATCTGCCCGCCGCTTTCGCCATAGAACGGGGTCTGGTTGACGATCACGGTTACCCGATCGCCGGCATTGGCCTGATCGACTTCCTGGCCATCCCTGACCAGCGCCATCACCTGCGCCTCGGCAGTGACGGCGGTATAGCCGGTGAATTCGGTTGCGCCGACGCGTTCGGCGATGTCGTACCACACCTCGTCGTCGGCAGCCTGCCCGCTGCCCTTCCAGGCGGCGCGCGCGGCAGCCTTCTGCTGGGCCATCGCGGCGTCATAACCGGCGCGGTCGATCCCGATCCCGCGTGAACGCAGTGCATCCTCGGTCAGGTCATATGGGAAGCCGTAAGTGTCATAAAGCTTGAAGGCGACTTCGCCGGGCAGCTCTGCCCCCTCGCCCATCCCGCCGCTGGCTTCGTCGAGCAGCTTGAGCCCGTTGGCCAGCGTGCGGCGGAACTGCACTTCCTCGCGCTGCAGGGTTTCCTCGATCAGCGGCTGCGCGCGGCCCAGTTCCGGATAGGCCTGGCCCATCTCGGTCACCAGTGCGCCGACCAGGCGGTGCATCAGCGGATCCCTGGCGCCCAGCAGGTGCGCGTGGCGCATCGCCCGGCGCATGATCCGCCGCAGCACATAGCCGCGCCCTTCGTTCGACGGCAGCACGCCATCGGCCAGGAGGAAGCTGGTCGAGCGCAGGTGATCGGCGATCACGCGGTGGCTGGCCTGATGCTCGCCTTCGGCCTTGATCCCGGTCAGGCTTTCGCTGGCGGCGATCAGCGCCTTGAAGGTGTCGGTGTCATAGTTGTCGTGGACGCCCTGCATCACCGCGGCGACGCGCTCGATCCCCATGCCGGTGTCGATCGACTTCTTGGGCAGTTCGGAAACGATCTCGCCCGCCGTCTGCTCGAACTGCATGAACACCAGGTTCCAGATTTCGATGAACCGGTCACCATCCTCCTCCGGCGATCCCGGAGGGCCGCCCCAGATATGGTCGCCGTGGTCATAGAAGATTTCGCTGCACGGGCCGCACGGGCCATCATCGCCCATGGCCCAGAAATTGTCCTTGGTCGGGATGCGGATGATCCGGTCCTCGGGCAGTCCGGCGATCTTCTTCCACAGTTCGAACGCTTCGTCGTCTGTGTGATAGACCGTGGCCAGCAGCTTGTCCTTGGGTAGCCCCCATTCCTTGGTCAGCAAGGTCCAGGCATGGGTGATCGCCTGATCCTTGAAATAGTCGCCAAAGCTGAAGTTGCCCAACATCTCGAAAAAGGTGTGATGCCGCGCGGTATAGCCGACATTGTCGAGATCGTTGTGCTTGCCACCTGCCCGCACGCACTTCTGCGACGAGGTGGCGCGCGGTACGTCGCGAGTTTCAAGGCCGGTGAACACGTTCTTGAACGGCACCATCCCGGCGTTGACGAACATCAGCGTCGGATCGTTGTAGGGCACCAGCGGCGCGGAATGCACCACATCGTGCCCGTGCGAGCCGAAGTAATCGAGGAAGGAGCGGCGGATATCGTTCGTCGAGGTCATAACTCGCCGCCGATAAGCCACGCTTTGCCGTGCGGCAAGCGCGAAGGCGCCTATTTGCTGGCGGTGACGATCCAGGCAGCCGCCGGGAAGGCCACCAGATTGCCGCTGCGATGTTCAGCCAGCCAGTCCCGAATCCACTGCTCGGCCCGTTCGCGGGCATCGCCGCTCATTGCGCGCAGCGCCGGTGCAGCCGGCCCGATCCGCTTGAACAGCTCCAATGCGTCGTCGATCGGATCTTCCCCGACCCCGGCGACATAGGCAAAATCGACTTCCTCAAATTCGATCTCGCGCCAGCCGGCATTGTCGAGAATGCCATGGACGTACCCGCTATCGGCAAAGGCAAACGGACCCGGCGCGGTGCTGCTTCCCGGCGCCGGAACATTGAGAATTCCAGCAAGCTCGCTGGCCCAGGGATTGAGTCGGGCATCGCGGAAACAGGAAAAGACAATTCGCGCTTCATCGGCGGCGATTGCGCGCAGATTAGCAAAGGCCATCACCGGCACATCGAAAAACATCACCCCGTGGCGCGAAACCAGCAGGTGCGGTGAAATGTGCTCGGGCTTCCAGGTTCCCGCGTCGGCCAGCACGAAATCGACATTCTCCAGCGCGGCCCCGCGCTGATTGGCGGCTTCGATCAGATGTGGCGAAACATCCACCCCAACCACCTTCGCACCGGGATTGCCCCGCGCCAACGCCAGCGAAATTTCCCCCGCGCCGCAGCCCACATCGAGCACATCGCGCCCATCGCAGCCACCGATCCGCCCCAGCAATCGCTCGGTCAGCCCGGCAAAGGCGCGATCGGTCAGTCGATAGTTGTCGGCCCAGCTGCGGCCAACCTGCTCACGCCATTCGTTTCCGGTTGTCATGGCCCGAGGCTAGGCGCTGGTCGGTTGCGGCACAAGCAACAAACGCGGTGAAGATTTCACTTGCGACTCACCCGGGACAGGCAGAGCATCCCCCCATTCCCAGTGCGCGTCTGACGCACGCACAGCGCCCGGCGCGCCTTCGCAAAAAAGGAGGCGGACGATGGGCAACACCCAAAATGGTCAAGCAAACGGCAGTGCAGCAACCCGTGCGGTCGCTCTGGTGGGGCCGGCCGGCACGGGCAAGACAAGCCTCGCCGAAGCCCTGCTTTTCGCCAGCGGCGCGATCAATCGCCAGGGCAACGTGGAAAGCGGCAATACGGTGGGCGACAGTTCGCCCGAAGCCCGCGCCCGGGGCAGCTCCACTGAAATCAACCTGACCCATTTCGATTACCTGGGCGATCGCTTCGCGCTGATCGACGTGCCCGGTGGGGCCGGCTTTTCCGCCGACGGACTGGCCGCATTGCAATCGGCCGACATGGCGCTGGTGGTGATCGATCCCGCGCCCGAACGGGCCGCGCTGGCCGAACCGATGCTGCGCCAGCTTGATGCGCTGGGCGTGCCCCACGTCATTTTCATCAACAAGATCGAGCATGCCCGCGCCGGGGCGATCCGCGACCTGATCGGTGAATTGCAGCCGATGAGCCGCGAGCCGCTGGCGCTGCGTCAGATCCCGATCCGCGAGGGTGAACATGTCACCGGCTATGTCGATCTCGCGCTCGAACGCGCCTATCGCTATCGCCCTGGCAAGGAGAGCGAGCGGGTGGAAATTCCCGGCGAACTGCTCGATCGCGAACGCGAAGAGCGTGGCCATCTGCTGGAAACGCTGGCCGATTTCGACGATCAGCTGCTTGAAGCCTTGCTAATGGACGAAGTGCCAGACCAGGCCACCGTCATGGCCGACCTGGCGCACGACACGCAGGAGAACAAGGTGGTCCCGGTGGTGCTGGGTTCGGCGCTGAGCGATGGCGGGGTTCACCGTCTGCTCAAGCTGCTGCGGCACGAGGCCCCTGCCCCCGGTGCGGCGGCCGAACGGATGGGCGTGGCCCAGGGCGGCGCGTTGCATGTGTTCAAGATCGCCAACGGCGGCGCGATGGGCCGGCTTGCCCTGGGCCGCGTGCTTGGCCAGGGCCTGACCGAGGGAGACGAACTGGTGGTGGGCAACGAGCCCGAGCGAACCGGCTCGCTGTTCTTTGTCCAGGGTGACAAGACTGCCAAGCAACATACTGCGCAAGCCGGCGATATTGTTGCGGTGGCCAAGGTCGATGGGGCCCGCGCCGGGATGGTGCTGGGCCGCAAGGGCACGGCGGCGCCCGAAGGCGGGCTGCTCTCCTATCCGGCGCGCAATGCCGCGATCGCGATCACCACGCGTGACCGCAAGGATGACGTCAAGCTCTCCACTGCACTGCACCGTCTGTGCGAGGAAGACCCGGCGCTGGAATGGAGCCAGGACGATTCGAGCCACGAAACGATCCTGCGCGGGATCAACGACGATCATCTGGCGGTGGTGCTGGGCCGCCTGCAGCGCCGCTATGGCGTTGCGGTGGATACCCATGCCCCGCGGATCGCCTATCGCGAATCGATCCGCAAGCCGGCCTCGGTGCGCGGCCGGCATAAGAAGCAGTCGGGCGGGCATGGCCAGTATGGCGACTGCGTGATCGAGATCCGCCCGCTGGATCGCGGCGAAGGGTTCAAGTTCGAAGACAAGATCACCGGCGGGGCGATCCCCCGGCAATACATTCCGGCGGTCGAAGCCGGGGTGAAGGACGCGATGGAGCGCGGGCCGCTGGGTTTTGCGGTGGTCGATGTCGCGGTGACGCTGGTCGACGGATCGTTCCATTCGGTCGACTCGTCCGAACTGGCCTTCCGGATCGCTGGCCGCATGGCGATGGGCGATGCTCTGGCCCAGGCCGCGCCCTATCTGCTCGAGCCGATCGCCAAGGTGACGGTGGACACTCCGGCCGGAACCGGATCGAAGGCCGGATCGGTGCTATCGGCCCGGCGCGGGCAGATCCTGGGGCTGTCGCCGCATCCCGACTGGGCCCGGTGGGAACGGGTCGAGGCGCTGCTGCCCGAAAGCGGCATCCACGGCCTCGACGCGGAACTGCGTTCGCTGAGCCAGGGGCTGGCGAGCTTTGTGGCCGAATTCGATCACCTTGCCGAACTGGGTGGCAAACACGCCGACGATGTGGTCAAGGCCCGCGCGGCCGAGGCCCACTGAACGGAACGGCCGGACCTGGTGGTCCGGTCTGACCAACGTCAGGGGATCACGCGTACTTCGCGGGTCCATGGCGCCGAGGCGGAGAGTGTGCAGCCCGCGGAATCGAGCTTCACAGCTACGGTTCCGCCGGTGCTTTGGGTGCGGATCGTGCCGTCGCTTTCACCCCACAGGAGTGGGAGATAGATCGTTGACCAGTTGCCGGACGAATCCGCCAGCACGTTCCACGCGATCGGCTTCATCCAGGCATTGGTCATGGCAAAGCCGGCGCGGGTGCCGGGAACCATGCCCTTCACTGCGATCTGCATGAACTTGCCGTTGCCGGTAATCTGTAGCTCACACTGATCCCGCCGGTCAAAGGCCAGCAAGGTCCAGCTGTCGGTGAGCGAGCGGGCTGGTGCAGAGCTGGCGGTCAGCAGCACGGACAAGGCAAGCAAGGCAAGGCGGGACATGGCATTGGCCTCCGATCAGATTGAACGGAGGCCTAGCCTGCCGGACCTGGCTTCGTCGCCTGCCGTTTTGGGGCTGGTTCAGGCCGGGACACCCGGCACTGGCTCAGCCGCCAGTCGGGGCCGGTGACGATGCGGGCTCTGGTGTTGGCGTCGCAGCAGGACCGGTTGCCGATAGTCCGGCCGCTTCATTGCCAATCGTCTTGGCCACATCGACACGCACCTTGTCGTTGTTCGCGGCGACGGTGCCCAGTTCCTTGCCCTTCTTGTCGAACAACACTTCCTGACCCTGGCCATCCATCGGTACCAGCTTGACGATCACCGGGTTGGGCGTGAGCTGGTTGGTCGCGCCGTTCGAGCTGTCGACGATCCCGCCGATCAGGCCACCCGCGATGATGTTGCCGAAAGTTGCGCCGCCCAGCTTGGACTGGACCAGCACATAGACCGGACGGTAGCCTTCCTTGGCGATATCCACGCGCAGGTCATGCCGGCGCGGCAGTTCGGTCTTGCAAGGTGAGGTACAGGTGAAGCCGTTGGTCATCTTGACCGTCGCACCATCCGGGTCAGTCTTCACTTCGAAGTCCTGATTTGCGCCGTGCATGACCGTGGCACAGCCCTGAAGTGCGAAAGCACCGAAAGCAACAAGCATCGTATTGGTAATTTTGTTCACGCGCCCCTCCTTTTATTTATCAAGTGTTTGTACCCGACATTTTATTTGGTCAAGCGGCGAAATGCGTGATTGATGAAAAGATCACTATACTCGCGATCCACAGAAAACCGGCGCGGTGTTCGCTTCCGAACACCGCGCCGGTCCTGTTTGTTGGAGGACGTTCCCGAAGGGGTACGGGGGACCGGGAACGCCCTCCTTTCAACTCCGACCGGCGGACGGGCTCCGCCAGGCCGGAAGCTCTCGAAGATCAGATGTCCTCGTCCCCGTCGGGACCGGCCATCATTTCCCCGGACAGACCATCGGTTTGGCCGCGGATTGCAGCCTCCAGCCGGTCGCAGATTTCGCGATTTTCCTTGAGATAGGTCTTGGCGTTTTCGCGCCCCTGACCGATCCGGATACTGTCATAGGAGAACCAGGCGCCGCTCTTTTCGACGATCCCGGCCTTGACCCCCAGATCAAGGATCTCACCGATCTTGGAGATTCCCTCGCCGTACATGATGTCGAATTCGACCTGCTTGAACGGCGGCGCGACCTTGTTCTTGACCACTTTGACGCGGGTGGTGTTGCCGACGATATCGTCGCGGTCCTTGATCTGCCCGGTGCGGCGGATGTCGAGCCGGACCGAAGCATAGAACTTGAGTGCATTGCCGCCGGTGGTGGTTTCCGGATTGCCGTACATCACCCCGATCTTCATGCGCAGCTGGTTGATGAAAATCACCATGCAGCGCGAGCGGCTGATCGAACCGGTCAGCTTGCGCAAACTCTGGCTCATCAGGCGGGCTTGCAGGCCGACGTGGCTGTCACCCATTTCGCCTTCGATTTCGGCGCGCGGCACTAGCGCGGCGACCGAGTCCACCACCAGCACGTCAATCGCGTTCGAACGCACCAGCGTATCGACGATTTCCAGTGCCTGCTCACCCGTATCGGGCTGCGAAACGATCAGTTCGTCGATATCGACGCCGAGCTTCTTGGCATAGACCGGATCGAGCGCGTGTTCGGCATCGACAAAGGCCGCGGTCCCGCCGCTCTTCTGCGCTTCGGCGATGGCGTGCAGCGCCAGCGTGGTCTTGCCCGAGCTTTCCGGCCCGTAGATTTCGATCACCCGCCCGCGCGGCAGCCCGCCAATTCCCAGCGCGATATCGAGCCCGAGCGAACCGGTGGAAATCGCTTCCACCTCCATCGCTTCCTTCGAGCCGAGCTTCATCGCGCTGCCCTTGCCGAACGCGCGATCGATTTGCGCCAGCGCCGCCTCGAGCGCCTTTTGACGATCCATGTTGTCCTTGCCTTCCTGAATCAGCTTGAGCTGTGCACCCATTGTACGTCCCCTTGCCTAACCAGCCGACCCGGAAGGTCAACTTGGTACTGATGTATCGCATTTGTTCTCACGGAACAAGTGGGGAACGGAACATTTCTGGAACAGGCTGGAACCCGCAGATTTTCGGGTGAGTGGACACTATGGACACTGTCAAAACTGAAATTTCCTGCAAGGCGTCGACAGTTCGGTTCGCCGCGCCGATCACGCTGATTCGGCTGGATGCGAGCGCGCCCGGATTCGAATGGCAGACAAGCGCGTCGATGCCGCCGGTGATGGCTCATACCGGCAATGTAGGAAAGCCTTGCGCACCACCCCGGATCGGGCGCGCCCAAACCGGTTGATCAGGATCGCAGTCAGGTCCGGGTTCTGGTCCTGCAGTGAGAGGCAGGCCTCACCAGGTGCAAGCCGCCTGGCCGAACAGAAACACGTCTCGGCACCGCGCCGCACAGCAAGGCCTTGACCTGGCTCCGGCTCCGCACATATCCGGTTGCGTTGCGAGGTATCTGATATGGCTGGAAGAATTGAGAACAACAAGCGAAGCGCCAGATTGGATGAACCCAATAGCGAGTTGGGGTTGGTCGCCAGCGATGCGGTCACTCACCGGCTGAGCCCGGCCGAAGTCGAGGATCAGTTCCGCCAGTTGTTTCAACACCACCTGGAACGACGACAGATCACGCTGGCCCAGGCAGCCGGACGCATGCGGATGAGCCCGCGCAACCTCCAGCGAATCCTGGCGGGCGATCAGCGGCTGACCACGCAATTGCTGATCGAGTTCGGCAATGCGCTCGAACTCGACAAGAGCCGCGCAGTGATCGCGATCGAGCGCTTCCGCGACTGGCGGACTTACTACGATCCGACGCTGGAATCGGCGGTCGATCTGCTCCGCCCGGTGATCGAGCGGATCAATCAGGCTGGCGGAGTGTCCGAACCTCTGCACCCCAAGGCGATCGAGCAACTGGCCAGCTGGGTTGCCGAGGTCATTGTCAAACACCAGGAGCAGGTTGCCCGGCGGCGCGAAGAGATCGCGGTGCTGCGACAGGTTTCATAGACCGCCGCCGGGTAAGCGTTCGTTTGCCCGAACGGATCAGCCCCGTTCTGCGGCCCATTCATCAAACCCGCGCACCAGCAGCCACAGGCCCAGCACCAACTGAACCAGCGCCAGCGGGGCAAGGAAGTAGAACGACACGTCAAAGCCCAGCACCCCGGTGAACACCCCGGTCATCTGCGAAGCGGTTGCCAGCAGTCCGGCCAGGGCCAGCCAGCCCGGAACCCAGCGGCTTTGCTTGAGCAACAGGTAGAACGTGAAGGCCCCTGCCCCGCCCAGCAGCATGGTCGGGTAATGCAGCGCGTTACGTTGCTCGGTCACCAGGGTCCAGACCGGGCCGACCATCCTGGCCAGTTCGCCGCCCGGATCGGCCAGCATCGCATCCCCGAGCGCGCGATAGAGCTGGTAGCTGGCCAGTTCCGCCCCGCCCATGCCGAACGAAGTGGCCTTGAAGCCCAGAAACAGGAAGGCGAGCCAGGCGAAAGGCCGACCAACCGATTCACGGCACAACAGTGCAGCGATCAGCAGCGAAACCACGCCTGAAACAATTCCGATCAGTACCACGGTGCCAATCAGACCCGGCTGTCCGGCCGCTCCGGCAAACAGACCCATAGGCCCTTCGCCAGTGCGGATCCTTGGCTGGATGAAGAAGTTGTTGGCAATGTCGAAAACATAGCCGGCAACAATGCCGGCGCCGATCAGGCGCCCGGTCGTCGCAGTAGAAATCATGCTTGGCCCTTTTGGGTTAGTGCGGAGGAAGTCGAAGCGCCATCATCGGCTTTCGATCGGGTGAAGCCGATGATGGCGCCCAGCCAGTTGCGGGCGAAACGGACCCGCAGTATCCAGTAAAGCAGGAAGACCAGCGTCAGCAGCGAGGGCACCAGCAGCACCGGCGATCCCTGCATCCAGGGAAAGACATCGTCCTGCTGGCCCAGGAACAGCGAGGTCACCGCCAGGAATGTGGCGGTGGTCATCCGCCACAGGTGGCGAGCCACGCGTTGGCGCGGGGCCAGGGCCCGGCGCCAGATCAGACTGGCATCGAGCCCCAGCGATAGTGCCGTGAACAGGCCGAACACCATGAAACCGGCCATGCCGGTACCTTCGAACTGCCCGTCCTGGGCCTGGGCAGCCATCAGCGCCCCATCGCCAAATGCCAGCAGCGCGGCAAAGCCCGGGATCAGGGCCAGCAGCCCGGTTCCTTCCAGCTTGCCGGCACGGCTGCGCACGGCCTGTTGTGAGGTGTGGACCAGGTAGAGCGTCCACAGCCCGGCCCCCATGGTGAGCCGGTCAGGCTCCCACCAGGTGAGCACGACGGCACTGGCGGCCATCGCGCTCATCATCAAGACGAACAGGCTACCTGCCCGGGCATGCAGACCGCCGCCGCGCTTGCGGCTGGCCATGGCAATCAGGGCGGCCAGCAGAGCAAGGGCGCCGGCGGCGATATGCAAAACGAGAAGCGGGAAGAACATTGCGAATCCAGATATTGACACTGTCAATTTGCATTGCGTGATTGACGGTGTCAATATAGTCAAATGAAACGCGGTCATCATCATGGCGATTTGCGCGAGGCATTGCTGACAGCGGGCCAGCATCTGCTTGATCGCGAAGGGATCGAAGGGGTCACCATCCGCGCCTGTGCCCGCTCTGCCGGGGTCTCGCACGCGGCGCCAATCAACCATTTCCCCGATCGCCGCGCATTGCTGACCGCGCTGGCGGTGCAATGCATGGACCAGCTTGACCGCCAGACACGCGATGCGCTGGCGCTGGCCGAACCAGCACCGCGCGCCCGGCTTGAGGCGCTGTGGGACGTGTCGGTGGCCTATGGCCAAGCCTATCCCAATCGTTACCGCCTGATGGGCCGCGCCGACCTGCGCGATACGGAGGATCCGGCGCTGAAGGACATGCTGGAACGCTTGCTGGAGCCGATCGCTGCGCTGGGGGCACAGCTGGTTCCCGGTCGTCTGGCGGCCAGATCGCTGGTGCTGGCGCTGTGCGCCGCGTTGACCGGTTATGTCTTCATGATGATCGATGGCAACCTGGCCACGGCCCATGATCCCGACAGCGGCCAGCCGCTGCACCGCGCGATCCTTGACCTGTTGCTGGCCGGTCAGGGCTGAACCAAAGCGCGGCAACAGCACTCTTGCCCCCTCGTCCGATCTGGTTCACCTTTATCCTCGCGTTCCAGGCAAGGAGAGGGGCCCGTGAACCCGTCAGAACCGTTCCAGATTCCGCCAATCCAGGTTGCCAATGACCTTACGCTTGCCGATCTGCGCGTGGCGCTGGGCAAGGGTTGGGCCGATTTCCGTGCGCATCCGCTTTACGGGATGTTCTTCGCGTCGATCTATATCGCCGGCGGGCTGGTGCTGGCCTGGCTGTTGGCAACCTATGGCAATTCGATGTGGCTGATCCCGGTGGCCTCGGGCTTTCCGCTGATCGCACCGTTCACCGCAGTTGGACTCTATGAAGTCAGCCGCCGGCGCGAGGCCGGGCTGCCGCTTGGTTGGGGTGCGGTGCTCGGTGCGCTGCGCGGGCGCGGAGATGATCAGCTGCTGATGATCGGCGGCTTCGTTTTTGTCGGCTTCACCTTCTGGATGATCCTGGCCCATGGGATCTTCGCGATCTTCATGTCGGAAAGCGGGATGGGATCGCAGTCGCTGTCACTGCTGCAAAGCCCGGCAGGTCTGGGGATGCTGGCAGTGGGCACGGTGACCGGGGCGATGATGGCTTTCCTGTTTTATGCGGTGACGGTGATCAGCCTGCCGCTGCTGGTCGATCGCGACATCGATTTCCTGACCGCAATCATCCGCAGCCTGCGCGCGGTACAGCTGAACCAGCTGGTGATGACCACCTGGGCGGCAATCATCGCGCTGACGCTGTTCGCGGCGATGGTGCCGGCGTTTTTGGGGCTGCTGGTGGTTCTGCCGGTGCTGGGGCATGCGACCTGGCATCTGTATCGGCGAACGGTGGACTAGCCGGGACCTACTTTGGCAGACAGAAAGCTACCTCGCCTTTCGGGATTCGCACGCGGATTCGACACCGCGTTCGACATGCAGACTGCCGAGCTGGGGCAGGCGCGTGTGCGGGTGTGGTTTGGCCTGATCTGCGCCAGCTACATCGTGGCGCGCTGGGCGGGGCTTGGCCAGGCCCCCCTGCCCGATCAGTCCGCAATCCACTTGCTGGCGTTCACTGCACTCAGCACGGCTTACGCAGCGATCGTCTTCTGGATCGTAAAGCGATTTCCGGTCGATCGGGTCGGCCGAAAGTTCTGCACGCTGCTGATCGACATGTTCGTGCTGACCTATACCATGGCGATCGGCGGCGAGCCGATGATGCTGATCTATGCGCTGCTGGTCGGCGTGATCATCGGCAACGGGATGCGCTATGGTGTGCTCTACATGGCGGCTGCAGCGATCCTTGCGCAGGTGTCGCTGTCAACGCTGGCGCTGCTCAGTCCATTCTGGCGGGCAAATCCCGAACTGGTTTTCACGTTTTCGATCACCGCGATCGTCTTGCCCAGTACTGCCTTGGCGCTCTTGCGGCAGACCGCCAAGGCCCGCGACGCGGCGCTGGAAGCAATGCAGGTCAAAAGCCGGTTTTTGGCCCAGGCCAGCCATGACCTGCGGCAACCGATCCATGCAATAGGCTACTACCTGGGCAATCTGCGGGAATCGACCACCAAGGCGGAGCGCGAGGGGATAATCGACCGGATCGATCGCGCGCTCGATTCGGTGTCCGGCCTGTTCAAGTCGCTGCTTGACGTTGCGCAGCTGGACAGCGGCACGATCGCGGCGCGCCCCGAACCCACCAGACTAGGCCCGCTGCTTGCGGAAATCGTCCAGCAGAACGAGCAGTCAGCGCACTGGCACGATGTCCGCCTGCGACTGGTGCCGACGACCGCCGAAGTGATGGTCGATCCGGTGCTGCTTTCGACGATGATCCAGAACCTGGTATCGAACGCCATCAAACATGCGCGCGGCTCGTCTGTGCTGATCGGCGTCAGGCGAACCGGCCAGACCGTTTCGATCGAGGTCCATGACCAGGGAATCGGGATTGAAGAAGCGCATCTGCCGCACATCTTCACCGAATTCTACCGCGCCCACATGGCCGGTGACCGTGATGTCGGCGGGGTTGGCCTGGGGCTCAATATCGTTGATCGGCTGGCCAGACTGTGCGGCATGCGCCTTGAACTTCAGTCACGGCGCGGCGTTGGCACGGTTGTTCGGATTGCGCTGATACCGCGCACATCTGTTGCGCTGGACACGGCTGCTGCAGCACCGCAGCCAACCGGTACTCCCCTGTCTGGCATGCGGATCATTCTAATCGAAGACGATCAGGATGTGCTGGAAGGGGTCAGCGCGCTGATGGCCCGTTGGGGCTGCCAGATCCAGCCGTTTCTGACGATACCAGCGACGACCGAATTGGCCGACCTGATCATCGCCGACTACGATCTGGGCAATGGCCAACTGGGCATCGCTGCAATCCACCAGATCCGCAGTGCGCACAACCGGCCGATACCGGCTTTCCTGATGACCGGACACAGCAGCAGCGATGTCGAACAGCTGGCGGCCCGCGAAGGCGTCGAACTGCTTACGAAACCGGTGCATCCCGCACAGTTGCGATCGATGCTAGCTACCTTGCGCCTCTCGCAGCGTGACCAGGTTCAGGGACTTGACCCGCTGCAGGATCTGCCCCCGCCGGTTGGTGCCATAACGGCGCATCAGGGTTGAGACATGGTTGCGCACCGTAAACGGCGACAGCCCCAGCTCACGCGCGATGACCTTGTTGCTTTTGCCGCTGACGATCATTTCCAGAATTTCCAGCTGGCGCGGTGACAGGCTGGTCTCCTCGACCACCCCGACCGGACCGCTCATTCCCAGTTTGACCACGAAATCGCCGGCAAAGATCGCTTCGATACCAGCAATGATTTCACCGGCGGGCAGACCTTTGCCAAGATACCCGTCCGCCCCGGCTTCGAGCATCTGCTGCGCGACCTGCGGATCCTCCAGCATCGAAACCAGCACCAGCGATGCCGACGGGAATTCCCGCCTCAACCGGCTGATCGAAGTTGGGCCGTCCATTCCTGGGAAAAGCAGGTCGAGCACGAACAGGACCGGCGGGGTTCCGCGGCGCGCGCAGTCCAACATCGTGTCAAAGCAAGCCACCGCATCGATGGTTGAATCGGCGAAAACGCGGTCGAGCCTTTGCACCAGGGCATCGCGAAACATCGGATGGTCATCGGCAACTATGATGCGGTTGTGCACTTCCATTTCCAAACTACCTGTCGCGCCCTTCGGTTTGGTCAGCATGCATTGCATCAGGCCCCCGTTTGCCCTTCTCCCGGGCCGGAACTGTCGATAGATCATCATTGCTGTACGCTGAACATGCGGGCTCGACGGGCGGCGCATTCTGACCGGCAGGCGTATAATTCAGCGCATCGTCACCATGCGCCGAAAAAGCACATCCCAGGCCTTCAGCGCAGGCTTGCCCTTGAACTGCGGATCGGCCAGCCCGATCGAGCCAAACAGGGGGAGGCTGGGCGGGATCGGCGCCGGGAAAGTATCGAGATCGAGATCGGCGAATTGCAGTTGGAACCAGGCCAGCGCCTGAACGCCGTCGAGCAGATCAGCATGCCGTTCGATGTAGCGTGCCTGATTTTCGGGGGAGCTGACCACTGGTCCAAAGCTTGCGCTGGCCCAGCCGCCTTCGGTGACAATCACCGGCAAATTGCTCTTCCCGCGCAGGCGGCTGTAATAGTCCGCCGGCAAGTCGTCCGGCCGGCCCCATCCCAGATAGGGATAGGATGAAATGCCCAGCGCCTGGGTAAAGGCAAAGTCCGTCAGATCCTGGGCAACCCCCAGATAGCCCTTGTTGCTCATCACGAGCCGGCCCCAGGCAGATTCAGCCTGAATGCTGACAAACCTGCGCGCCCGCGCCCCGCTGCTGGCCAAGGCAGCTTCGATCAATGCCGCCGTAGCCTTGACCGCCTGATAGATCGGGGCCGGCGCAATCTCGCGGATCAGGTTCGTTTCGACAGCCAGACCCAGCCATTCGGGCGCCAGCATCCGTTCGACCGCCAGGGCATAGTCGCGGGCCAGTGCCTGCACCACAGGATCACCCAGGCTGCGGCCCGCCTTGACCAGTGCCGGGGCTTCCTCCTCCCGGGCCAGACCATTGGTCAGATCGAGCATGAAATGCAGGCCCAGCCCCTTGCCGCGCAAAAACTGAACCAGTTGCACCTTGTCGCGATTGAGCACCTCTTCGGCCGACATGCCGCGCAGCAAGTCGGCCCAGGGCAGTTCTTCATGGATGATTACCAGTTCGGCGCGCTGGCTCCAGATGCCGATCCCCTTCAGCACGTCCTCGACAGTGAAGCGCGGTGGATTGGGGGAAAAACCCATCCGCCAGGACCGCTTGCCGGGATTGCTTCTGGGCGGCATGGCTGCCTCACCCGAGCCGCAGCCAATCGTTGCGCAAGTCAGTCCGCCAAGAGCCAGTCGCCCCAGCGCCTTGCGCCGTGGGATAGAACGCCCGCTTGCTCCGTCAGACATCGTGGGGCTCCTTCCTATCCGCCGGCCAGCACTGCTCCCACCTTGTCGCAGATTTGCTGAACGGTGAATGGCTTGGGCAGGAATTCGACATTGTCGAGGTCCAGTTCCTTGCGCAGCTGTTCCTCGGCATAGCCCGACATGAACAGGATCGGCATGGACGGGCGCAGCTTGCGCACTTCGCGGGCCATGCTGGGGCCGTCCATCGCTGGCATTACGACATCGGACACGATCAGATCGAAGGGGGCGCCGCTTTCGATCACTTCCAGCCCTTCGTCGCCATCGCTGGCGGTGGTGACTTCAAAGCCGGCCCGGGTCAGCGCGCGTTCGGCGACCGCGCGGACCATGTCCTCGTCCTCGACCAGCAGGATCTTGCCTCCGCCCGACCATTCGCTTTGCGGCGCGGCTGCGGCGAGTTCGGCCGTGCCGACAGACTTTTCGACTGGGCCATGGTGGACCGGGAAATAGACCGTAAAGGTCGTGCCCTTGCCCATCTCGCTATCGGCAAAAATGAAGCCGCCCGATTGCTTGACGATCCCGTAAACGGTCGAAAGCCCCAGCCCGGTCCCCTTCCCCTGTTCCTTGGTGGTGAAGAAGGGTTCGAAAATCTTGCCCAGATTGTCAGGCGCAATGCCGGTGCCGGTGTCCTGCACCACCAGTGCGGTGTAATCGACTTGCGGCATGATCGCATTGCGCATGCCGCGCACCTGCGCTGCGGTAACCTTCCGGGTCGCGATCGCCAGCTTGCCGCTATCGCCCTTTGACAGCATGGCATCGCGGGCATTCACCGCCAGGTTGACGATCACCTGTTCCAGCTGGGTCGGATCGGCGCGAACCGGGCCCAGATCGCGGTCATGGGTGACGGTCAGCTGGATCTTCTCACCGATCAGGCGCTTTAGCATCTGCGAGATGTCGGAAACCACATCGGGCAGTTGCAGCACTTCGGGGCGCAGCGTCTGCTGACGGCTGAAGGCCAGCAACTGACGCGTCAGGCTGGCCGCGCGGTTCGAATTGGCGCGGATCTGCTGGATATCGTCATAGTCGCTGTCACCGGGGGTATGGCGCAGCAGCATCAGGTCGCAGGTGCCCAGGATCGCGGTCAGCACATTGTTGAAATCGTGCGCCACCCCGCCGGCGAGCTGGCCTACCGCCTGCATCTTGGTGGCCTGGGCCACCTGCCGCTTGAGCCGGGTTTCCTCGGTATTGTCGGTCAGCCCCAGCAGCACTGCCGCCTCGCCCAGCCCGCGCACACCCGCCAGGCTCAGCGTTACCGGATCTTCGGCCTGGCCCTTCAGCCGCACCGCCAGGTCGCCGCTGCTGGCGGGGCCCTGCGCAAAGCGGCGGATCGCGTCGGAGATCGGACCCTTGTCTTCCTGAACCACCAGATCGGTCGGGTAGATCGGCGGCGGATCGCCATCGCGCCCGGCGGCGCGCATGAAAGCATTGTTGGCAAACAGCAGTCGCCCATCGCGATCGGCCATGGCCAGGCCCAGCGGTAATTGTCCCAGCAAGGCTTCAAGGTGCGGAACCGAAGCCGCGCCTTCACTGGCCCCGCCGCCCAGCCCCACGCCGTGATCGGCAATCACGATCAGCGAGGGGGTGGAATCGTAATCGGGTTCGACGGCAGCATCGGGATCGGCAACCGGCATGTAGAACATCGTCAGCGGCGCGCCGCGCTTGCCATCGCGGGCCCAGGTGATCCGGTCCGCCTCGTCCTGACGCAGCAGGCTGGTGAATTCCTTGCCGGTCAGGATCGCGGCGCCATCACCAGTGGCGCGCGCAGCAAAACCGGAACTGGCGGCGCGGATCAGGCCATCGGGATCGACGATCGCCAGGCTGAACCCGGCCTGCGCCAGCGCCCGGCCCAGCTTACCATCAAGATGCGGAACCAGTTCGGCAACCAGATCAGGCGCGGACAGCGGGGTAATCGTCCAGACCAGATAGTCATCGCCGCGCCCGGCGCGCAGCACCTGCGCCTTCCAGCGGCCGGCTTCGCCCTCGATCAGGTCGGCCAGCCCCTTGCCATCACGCCAGGCCGCACGGCCAGCCTTGGCCAGCCGTTCAAGGCTGGCATTGTCGGCCGGCAGGCGCGGCGGTGCGTGGCCGATCCCGAACCAGCTTTCATAGCGCGGGTTGGCGCAGACCAGCCGTCCGGCGCGATCGGTGATCGCCACCGCGCAATCGCTGCGATCAATCGCGGCGACGGTAACCGACCAGTCGGGCAAGGCCAGCTCGGCCTCGGGCGTTTTGGCGGTGCGGCGGGTCAGCACCCAGGCGATCGCTCCCAGTGCCAGGACCCCGGCCAGGAACACCAGCAGTGTCATCCATTCGCCGGTCGCGAACCAGACCAGCGCCGCGCTTGCCAGCAGCGCCGCGCCGATCACCCCCTGCTCGCCGGCGGCCCGGCGCGGCGCGGCGGCGGGCAGGTTCATGGCGTTTTCGGTTCCGATGTAATCCCGCGCTGGAAGCGGGCGCGATGCTTGTGTCCGATCCACCAGTTCCAGCCGAACGAGGCGACCAGATAACCAACCGTCGCGGTAATCGTGGAGATCACGAACAGGCCGAACAGCACGGCGGGTGCGGCGTCAGACAGGAACCAGTTGGTCCAGTCGGCCAAACTCGCGCTGTGCGAATAGAGCATCTGCAGTGTGGACAGATCGGCATGGAAGCCGAACCGGTTGCCGACCCAGGCCGATCCGATCAGGATGAACGGCGTGGTTGCCGGATTGGACAGGAACGTCATCAGGGCTGCCAGCGGAATATTGCCGCGCACCGGCATGCACATCAGCGCCGCCCCCAGGATCTGGATTCCCGGGATCAGCGCAAAGATCCCCACCAGCAGTCCGACGGCCACCCCGCGCGGCACCGAGCGGCGGGTGAAACGCCACAGCTCAGGCCGGCGCGCGAACGGGCCCAGCCAGCGGTTGTGCTCAAGCTCTTCACGCTTGGGCATGTTACGGTGCGCCCAGGCGGCGATGGGTTGCAGCAGACGGATCATTTGTGTTCCCGCATAATCCGCTGCTGGTCTCGCTTCCAGTCGCGATCCTTGATCGTTGCGCGCTTGTCCGCCACATTTTTGCCCTTGGCCAGCGCCAGTTCAACCTTGGCGCGCCCGCGGCTGTTGAAATAGATTGCCAGCGGCACCAGCGTCATCCCCTTGCGCTCAACCGCGCCGGTAAAGCGCGCGATCTCGCGCTCGTGCAGCAACAACTTGCGGGGGCGCTTGGGCTCGTGGTTGAAGCGGTTGCCGTGGCTGAATTCGGGTACGTTCGAATTGATCAGCCAGACTTCGCCGTTCTTCACTTCAGCATAGGATTCGGCGATCGAGCCCTCGCCAAAGCGCAGGCTCTTCACCTCGGTACCGACCAGCGCGATCCCGGCCTCGGTCGTATCCTCGATATGATAATCGTACCGCGCACGGCGGTTTTCGGCGACGATCTTCTTCTTGTCGAACTGGGCGTGGGTCGGACGGGCCATGATTGAGGGGCATGTAGGGACTGTGTGGGCAAAAGGGAACGGGGGATCACACGATTGTCGCACATGACCGCCGATCAGGATGGCTAAGGTCAAAAGCTGTCGGGTTCGGTCATATCACGTGTATTGCCCAGACAATACGCCTCGCCGCAAGAAGCGCGCAGACATCCAACTTGCGAGGCAACCTGATGACAGCCCAATCCGAAGCGGCACCTGCCCCGGTTTTCCCTGAAGTCGCCATGTGGCGGATCAATGTGATGCGCCTGACCTTCCTGCTGATGGCGCTCGTGATGGGCAGCTTTGTCTGGTACAGACTGATCTTCGAATTCGCCGGCTGGCCGGTCGATCGCGGGCTATCCAAATCGATGCTGGGCGCACTGGCGCTGATGGCGCTGCTGGGCGTGCGCTATCCCATGCAGATGCTGCCGCTGATGCTGTACGAGACGCTCTGGAAAACCGTCTGGATCGTGATGATCGCGTTCCGGTCTTGGCTGGCCGGCAAATGGACGGCCGATATCGAGGCGCTGTTCCACGACTGCATCGGGATCATCGTCGCCTACATCGTGATGCCGTGGCGCTATGTCTGGGCCCGCTATGTCGCCCAGCCGATGGAGCCGCTGCGCCGGAAGCGCTGATCAAGACACTAGACCAGCCCAGCCCATTCCAGCGCGGAATCCACCGCCTTGCGGCTTTCCGCGCTGGCCTTGACCAATGGCAGGCGCACGTCTTCGCCAATCCAGCCCAGCACCCGCGACAGGGCATACTTCACCGGTGCCGGGCTGGCATCGGTGAACAGCGCCTGGTGCAGCGGGAACAGCCGCTCGTTGAGTTCGTGGGCCTTGGCCATATCGCCCGAAAGCGTCGCCGCCTGGAAATCCGCACACAGCCGTGGCGCGACATTGGCGGTGACCGAGATGCAACCCACCCCGCCCCCGGCATTGTAGTGCAGCGCCATGTCATCGTTGCCGCACAGCTGGATGAACTGGGTGCCCGCACCGATCCGGTGCGCGGTCAGCCGGGTCATGTCGCCGCTGGCGTCCTTGATCCCCACGATCCGCCCCGGAAAGCGGCGGGCCAGTTCGATCGTGGTCTCCGGCTTGATATCGGTCACCGTCCGGCCTGGCACATTGTAAAGCACCATCGGCAGATCGACCTGTTCGGCCAGATAGCTGAAGTGCGCCAACAGCCCTTCCTGGCTGGGCCGGTTGTAATAGGGCGCGACCATCAGCGCCGCCTGGCAGCCCAGATCCTTGGCAACCTGCATGTGCCACAGCGCGGTCTGGGTGTCGTTCGATCCGCAGCCAGCGATCACCGGAACCTTGCCGCCCGCCGCATCGACGCAGACTTCGAACAGGCGGTGCTGCTCCTCGCTGGTGATGGTCGGCGCCTCACCCGTGGTCCCGCAAGGCACCAAAGCGCTTGATCCTTCAGCCACTTGCCATTCGACCAGCCGCCGGAACGCACCCTCGTCAATCGTTCCGTCGCGAAAAGGAGTCACCAGAGCGGGTATCGATCCCGAAAACATTGCCTTGTTCCCCGTAACTGCCGCATAGGGCCGCCGTTCATCGCGCCATAAGGAGCCTTTGCCGATAATGTCCAGCATGCAACGCGCAACTCTTGCTTCGGCGCTGGCAATGCTGGCTTTCTCACCCACCCTGGCCCGTGCCCAGGACGATCAGCTGATGGGTGAGGACGGACGCCAGTGGGACCACGCCCGCGTCGCGCTGAAGGCGCTGCCGCCGGGCAACATGGTAATGGCGATCGAACGCTGGAAGCTGCTTTCGAAGAGCGAGCAATACCAGTTTTCCGACTATTCCGGCTTCCTGCTGGCCTATCCGGGCCTGCCCGAAGAGAGCAAGCTGCGCGCCGCGGCTGAAAAGGCGCTGGACCGCGAAGCGGTCGATCCGCGCCAGGTGGCCGGTTATTTCGACCGTTTCCCGCCGCTGACCAATCCGGGCCGCGCGCACTATGCGCTGGCGCTCTATGCGCTGGGCCGGCCCGAAGCCGCGCAGATGGCCCGCGAAGCCTGGCGCGGCGGGATGATGAGCGATGCGGCGGAAGCCACGCTGCTGGCCCGGCTTGGCACCAGCCTGACTCCCGACGACCATGACCGGCGGATGGACGCGCTGTTGTGGTCAAACGCGCCCGATCAGGGCGGACGCCAGCTGCCCCGGGTGTCGCCTGCGAAGGCCGCGCTGTTTTCGGCGCGACTGGCGATGGTTCAGGGGCTCGATCCCTATGTCGGCGGGGTGATGCCCCAGGCCGATGCGCTGGCCGATCCGGGCTATGTCTATAACCGCAGCCGCTACCTGCGGAACAAGGGGCTGGCGCAATCAGCGGCAACGCTGCTGACCACGCGCCCCCGTTTTGCCACGCCGCCGCGTGAACCGCGCAAATGGATCGGCGAACTGCTCGCCGTTGCCCGCAAAGCCGATGCCAGCGGTGCTGTCCAGGTCGCGGCTTCGGTGGACGACATGTTCGCCCCCGGCACCGACGTTTCTCTGCAAAGCTATGCGATCCGCGATGATTATACCTCGCTGATGTGGCTGGGCGGCTGGAAAGCACTCTATGCCCTGGGCGATGGCCGCCGCGCCGCGCCGCTGTTCTGGCGTTACGGCGCTGCCGCGCGGACCCCGCAGACCCGGTCCAAGGGCTTCTACTGGGCCGGACGGGCGCTGGCCCAGGCGGGCGATGCGCAAGGCGCCACGCGACATTTCCAGGAAGCTGCGCAGTACCCCGACCAGTACTATGGCCTGCTTGCACTTGAGCGGCTTGGCCTGCCGCTGCCTGCCCTGGCCGGAGCCCCCCGCTCCGTGCCCACTGCCAGCGACCGCGCGGCATTCAACGCCCGCCCGCTGACCCTGGCCGTGCGTGAAGTGGCCCGCGAAAGCGACTGGCCGACCGCTGTCCGATTCTTCAAGGAACTGGCCGATCAGGCCGAGAGCGAGACTGATCACGTGTTGGTGGCCGATCTGGCACGTGAGCTTGGTCGGCGCGATCTGGGCGTGATCCTGGGCCAGGCCGCCCACATCGACGGGCACGGCATCTTCCGCTCGACCAGCTATCCGCTGATCCCGGTTCCGGTCGGATCGAACTGGACCATGGTCCATGCGATCAGCCGCCAGGAAAGCCAGTTTGCGATGAACGCGCTGAGCCATGCCGGGGCGCGCGGCTTGATGCAACTGATGCCCGGCACCGCCAACGAACAGGCCGGCAAGATGGGCCTCGCCTATGACCGGCAGGCGCTGATGAGCGATGCCGGTTACAACCTGACGCTGGGCGACGGCTATTTCCGGCGCATGCTGGAATATTACGGCGGCAGCTATCCGCTGGCCGTCGCGGCCTACAACGCCGGTCCCGGCAACGTGAACAAGTGGCTGCGCGCCAATGGCGATCCGCGCACCGGCGCGATCGACTGGGTCGAATGGGTCGAACGGATCACCCTGCCCGAAACCCGCAACTATGTGCAGCGGGTGCTGGAAAACGCGGTGGTCTATGAAGCGATGTATCCGCAGCGCGCCCGGATGAAGGGTACCAATCCGCTCAGCCAGTTCCTGGGCAAGCGGTATCCGGGATGAAGCCAGAAGGTCCGCCGATCACGCCAGCCGGGATGGCGTCGCTGCGGGCGCGGTACGATCACCTGCTGGGCACCGAACGTCCGGCGATTGTCGAGATCGTCAGCTGGGCTGCGGGCAATGGCGATCGCAGCGAGAACGGCGATTACCTCTATGGCCGCAAGCGCATGCGCGAAATCGATCGTGAGCTGGCGCATCTGGCCCGGCGAATGAAGCATTGCCGGGTGATCGATCCGGTCCGGCAGCAGGACCATGGCCGCGCCTGGTTCGGCGCGACCGTGACCATCGCCGACGAAGATGACCTGCACCGCACGGTGACGCTGGTCGGCGATGACGAGCAGGATGCGTCTGCGGGGCTGATCGGCTGGAGCGCCCCGCTGGCCCGCGCTCTGCGCGGTGCGGCGGTGGGCGATCTGCGCAAGGTTCAGCTACCGGGCGGCGAAAAGGAGTGGGAAGTGATGGCAATCACCTATCCCGCCACTGCTTGAGCATGGCCGAAGTGATCAATCTGCGCCTGGCCCGCAAGGCCAAGGCCCGCGCCGAAAAGGCCGACCAGGCCCAGGCTAACCGAGCCAAATTCGGCCAGACCAAGGCCGATCGCTCTGCCCGTCAGGCCGAAGCCGCGCGGGCCGCGCGCGAGCTGGACGGCAAGAAGCGCGACAACTAGTCCGCCGCGAACGGGTCCGCGAACCCAGTGGCATAGTGCGCCATCGCCATGGTGGTGTACTGCGCGTTGACCCGGATGCAGCTGGGAAAGACGCTGGCATCGGTGACCAGCACATTATCCGCCGCGTGCAGGCGGCATTGCGGATCGACCACGCCTTCACTGGGATCTTCGTGGATCGGATTGCCGCCCTGCGGGTGCGAGCTGGACAGAGTGATGTCGTCAGCTTCCTTCACCGCATCGCGGTAGAACGCGTCAAGATCCACCCCCGGAGTCAAGGTCTGACCCTTGAGCAGCGCGGGATAGACTTCCTGCGCACCGCCCGCGAAATGGACCGCTGCCAGTGTGACCGAAGCGCGGCGGATCAGCTGGATATCGTCCAGCGTCAGTTTCACATCCAGCTTGCCCCCCACCAGATTGCCACGCCGGTCGGCCGGGAACAGGATACCGGCCGAAACGACCCGGTTGTAGGACCGCATCCGCCGGTCCATCTCGCCGAACCAGCCCGGCATCATCGAGGCCATCGACATCGGCGGCTGAAAGTGGCTTTCCAGCAGGAACTGGCCGCAATCGACCACGCTGGTCATCTGGTCCTCGTCCCAAGCGGGGCTACGACCCTCGGGCATCAGCGCGATGATCGGCGAGGCGACGTTGAGCGAGATCTGGTGACCGGTCCCGCCAATTCCGCTGCGTTCGAGCAGCAGCGAACTGGCGATCGTCCCGGCCGCGACCACCACCCCCTTGCGCGCCGGGATCACCCGGACCACGCCTTCAGGATCGATCACCTGCACGCCGGTCGCGCGCTTCTTGCCTCCGCCGCCGCGTGCCCAGAGGATCTTGTCGACTTTGGTATCGGCCAGGATCCGTGCGCCGTGGCGGCTGCAGGCCCAGGGCAGATAGGTCTGCGCCATGCCCAGCTTGCGGCCATAGGGGCAGCCGGTGTTGCAATAGCCGCAATAGGCGCAGGCCGCCGCACTTCCCGGCGGGCCAAAGTTCTTGGTGAACCAGCCGGATTTGGCCTGGCGGAACCAATCGTCCTGCGTGGCCGCTGAAAAATTGGTCCAGCTTTCAAGCAGGTGCGTGCCATTGCTCTTGCCCGATCGAGGCTCAGCCTCACCCAGTTGCAGCTCGGCGTGAACCGCATCATAGGCCTGCATGAACCGCGCCTCGTCGATCGGGGCGCCGATGCTGGCCCATTTGGCGAAAATGTCGGGTGCCATGGGATGGCTCAGCCGGTCGCCTTTCATGCGCAGGCAGATGCCGTTGTTGATCGTGGGCGAGCCGCCGACATTGCGGCCCTGGAAGACGATGAAATCGTTGTCGCGGCTCGATTGCAGGGCGCCGTGCTTGAACAGCGCGGGGACCATCCGGCGTTCCTCGTGGGTGATGCTCTGGCTGGGGTGGAACGGCCCGGCCTCAACAATCAATACCTTGTGCCCGCGCTTTGCGAGGTTGTGCGCCGCCACTGCACCGCCCGATCCGGAGCCGACCACGATCACATCAATGTCACCTGGCAACCCGGCAACAGGCACCACATGCTCACCTGCAATCTCGCGCCCCTCAACCCGTTCAAGCGGCACCTCGCCCGCCCCGCGCTGACGGAATTTGGGCAGGGTGAACCCGATCTGCTGCAGCACCGGATTGTCGCGGTTGGCACTCTGCCCGCCATCAGGGTTGGTATGGCCGATCGGATCGACCCAGTGCCCGTAATAGCCGAAATAGATGATCGCGCGCAGCTTGCCCATGTCCTGAAAGGCATCGAACTGGCTGTTCTGCATCCGGCTGCGGATCCGCTCCTTGCGATCGGCGATCGACAGCCGGTTGAAGAACGGGCCCATCGCCAGTTCCGCGATCCGCAGCGATGCGCTGATTTCCTGCGCCTTGGTCCCGCCGACCAGCGCGAAGAACTGCTGCACATTTTCGACCACCTGATCGACCCCGATCGCCATTTCCTCGAAATCATCGAACAGCGCCTCGGCCATCGCGGTCAGAAAGCGCAACTGGATCTGGTCGAATGGAAGCTTCACGATCGTCCCCCCAAAGGATTGGCAATGCCAGGCAAGTCGCGACCGTTTTCAATGCTCTAGCTGTGACCGATGATCCTGCCAAGTGGTGCGATGAATTCGATTGTTGCGGGCAAGTAGTTGTTTGACGGAAGCGCTACCATGCGGCAGGTTCTGATCATCGACAGAGGACATCAGTCAATGCTCCGCAAATATCTGAGCCTGGCCGCCGCGACAATTTCAATCGTTTCGGCATCTGCCCTTTTCGCCCAGACCGCCCTGCCCCCCGCCGCGCCGACCGCCGCGCCAGCCGCTGCGGTCACCGCGAAGCCGGGCGCGGCCGACTATGGCCGCCTGCCATTCATCGCCAAGCCGCGGATCTCGCCCGATGGCTTGTCGCTGGCCGGGCTGATCAACATCCAGGGCGAACAGGTGATTGCGATGCGCAGCCTGTTCAAATCCGATGAAAAGCCGGTCTATGTCCGCACCCCCGAAGGCACCCAGGTGACCTGGCTGCGCTGGGTTGGCGATAACAACCTGCTGGTCGGACTCTATGCCCTTCGGCCGGTTGAAGGGGAACGCTGGCCGATCCTGCGCATGGTCGGGATCGACCGCACCACCGGCAAGATCACGACCATCATGTGGGATCGCCTGGGCCAGAATGCCGCCGATGTGCTGTGGACCGCCACTGACGGAACCCCCAACATCCTGATGGCGGCGCAGAATTCGGTCTACATTGGGGAGGATTTCTGGCCCGAGGTCTGGCGGGTCAATATTGCCACTGGCAAACGCAGTTCCGTGCTGAAGGGGCGCACCGATGTGATGGACTGGTTTGCTGACAGCGACGGCAATATCCGAACCGGGGTCAGCTATGATGACGACCACCGCAAGTTCAAACTGTTCTATCGCGATCCGGGAGCAGGCTCGTTCAAGGCGGTCGATACCGCCGACGCGCGCCAGCAGGAAGCGCTGACCCAGCCCTTTCTGTTCATCCCCGGCACCACGCACGCCATGACCCTGCAGGACAATGACCAGGGCCTGACCGCAATCTATGAAACGGACCTGCTGACCCAGCAGAATGTGCGCACAGTCTATTCCGCGCCGGCCGGGTCCGAAGTGGACAATGTCTGGATCGCACGCGATGGCAAGACCTTGCTGGGCGCATCCTATTCCGGCGCCACCAGCGGCACCATGTGGCTGGACCCGGCCCTGGCCGAAGTGCAATCGGCAATCGACAAATCGGTGCCCGACAGGCGGGTACGGATCGTATCAATGAGCGATGATCGCACGCGCCTGCTGATCATCATCGACCGGGCCGATACGCCGGGCGCGCTCTATTACTTCGATATCACCAGCGGCAAGATGCAGCGCATCGCGGTGCAGAATGACAAGCTGGGTACCAAGCCGCTCAACCCTGCGAAACTGATCCGCTACAAGGCCCGCGACGGGCTGGAAATCGAAGCCGTGCTGACCCTGCCGCGCGATCGCCCGGCCAAAGCACTGCCGATCGTGATGCTGCCGCACGGCGGCCCCTGGGCGCAGGACACGCTCGACTACGATTACTGGGCGCAGTTCATCGCCAGTCGCGGCTATGCCGTGCTCCAGCCCAATTTCCGCGGCTCAACCGGTTATGGCACGCCGTTCATGCGCAAGGGCGAAGGCCAGCTGGGTCTGGCGATGCAGGATGATATCAGCGACGGGCTGGCCTGGGCAGCCAAGGAAGGGATCGCCGATCCCAAGCGCGCCTGCATCGTTGGTGCATCCTATGGCGGCTATGCCGCGATGTGGGGCATCGCCAAGGATCCCGACCTCTATCGCTGCGCGGTCTCGATCGCGGGGGTCGCCAACCTGCGCCGCGAAGTCAACGATTTCGGCAGCGCGATCATGGGAGGCAAATACCGGGATGACTGGAAACGGATGACTCCCGATTTCGCCACAGTCTCACCAATCAATGCGATCTCCCGGATCAAGGCCCCGCTGCTGCTGATCCACGGCAAGAAGGACATCACGGTCGATTACGTCCAGTCCGAAAGCATGTTCAACAAGATGCGCGGCGCCGGCAAGACGGTGGAGCTGGTGCCGATGCCACTGGCCGATCACCACTTTACCCGCGAGGCGGATCGTATCCTGCTGCTCAGCTCGATCGAGACATTCCTCGCCAGGCACAACCCGGCCGATCCGCCGCCTGCGAAATAGCTGTCAGCTCTCCCACTCGTGCACCGGCGCGCCGCTGCGCTGGTGTTCGAGGTAGTCCGCTGTCAGCCGGAACGGATCGCGGCAGCGTGCAAAATGCGCCAGTTGCCAGCTGGCCCCGTTGCGTCCCGTGGCAATGCGCTGTTCGATCACGCCCAGATAGCGATCGATCGCGCCGCTCGCCGTGCCCAATTGCTCCAGCCCCTGGCTCGCCAGCGGCAACAGGGCGGCCAGCACCTGCCGCGCCGGGCGCCGATCGCCACCGGGCCAGTCCAGTTCGGCCCCGATCCCGTGCCGCGCCGCGCGATAGAAATTGCCGCGTGCGGCAGCGAAATCCAAAGCCTGCGGGCGCGCCGCCAGCATGTAGACCAAGCCATAGAAGAAGGCGGCATTGGCCAGCATGTCGATCACGCTGGGCCCGGCCGGCATGATCCGCTGCTCGATCCTGAGGTGCGGCGTGCCATCGGCTTCAAAGCCCACCAGCGGCCGCACCCAGCGCCAGATCGTGCCGTTGTGGAGCCGCAGATGGGCAAAACGCTGGTCCGGATCCTCGCTGACGATCGGCAGCAGCACGGGATAGTCCGCCAGATTCTCGGCAAACAGCCCCGTCAGATCGGCTCCCGCGTAACCTGATCCGAACCCGACCCGGCCCAGCCCCAGCGCCTGTTCGAACACCGCGATCCGCGTTTCGTGCCACAGCGGCTGGCCGAACAGGAACGGCGAATTGGCCGACAGCGCCAGCAAGGGCCCCGAAAGCTCCAGCGCAGCGTCATAGGCCGCACCCACTTCAGCCAATGGCACCTGCCAGTGCAGCTGGAACGATGTGGTCGCGGCTTCAAGCATCACATCGACATGGCGCGAACGGAACCCCGGCCCGCCGCCAACCGCGCAATCGATCTCCAGCTCCACCGCCGCCCCGCCGCGCAGCCGCATGACTTCGCGGTTGAGCGCGGCATAGCGGTTGGACGGGGTCATCGCTGCCAGCGTCAGGTCAGCATCGCGCAGGCTGGGCAAGGTGCCGATCGCCACGGCGGTGTCGACATCGGCATGCGCGTTGGCCAGGCACCGGCCCCAGGTGGCGGCCAGTTCGGCCTCCATTTCGGGCAGTCCCTGCCCCGCCGGCGAGCGCGGCGTGCCGTTGATCTCGATATTGAACTGCGAAAGTTCGGCCACCACCAGCGGATCGCGCAGCCGGTCCAGGAACGACTGGTTGTGCGGCGCGGGAAAGAAGTTCCGGTCGATCAGCCAGGCTTCCAGTTCGAACCCGGCCAGCGGCCCGGCCGATGCCAGCTGGCCGGCGCGATGCAGATCGCCAAGCAGCCCGGTTTCGTGCGCCAGCCGTTCAGCAAAGCGCGCGCGATCGGCTGCGGAAAAGGTCGCTGCGGCGATCTCCTGTCCCATCGGCACTCCCCCTCCTGGCCGCGAAACCTAGGCATGCCGGTGCGATCCCGCCTTGCGCTGGGTCAATCCCAACTGCCTGCTTGCAACATGGCCACGCTCGGCTAGCTTTGCACCAAAGTGGGGAGCCCATAACACATGAAATCCGCATCAGACCAGCCGGCCGGAACCTTTGCCGGTCATCCCCGGGGGCTGGCCTATCTGGCCGGGACCGAACTGTGGGAACGCTTCTCGTTCTACGGGATGCAGGCCTTGCTGACGCTGTACATGGTCAAGCAGCTGCTGCTCCCCGAATTCGCCCAGCATGTCTGGGGCCTGGCTGCGCTGCGCAGCGCGGCGGAGGGGCTGTTCGGGCCGATGGGCGACGTCGGCTTTGCCTCGGTCGTGGGCGGGCTCTATTCCGGTTTCGTCTATTTCACGCCGTTCTTCGGCGGACTGATTGCCGATCAGTTCCTGGGTGCAAAGCGCACCGTGACGATCGGTGTGCTGCTGATGAGCGCGGGGCACCTGGCCATGACGTTTGACCAGTTGTTCGTGATCGCGCTGGTCTTGCTGATCCTGGGATCGGGTTTCCTCAAGGGCAACATTTCCTCGCAGGTCGGCACGCTCTATCCGCAAGGCGATGCCTCGATGCGCGATCGCGGCTTTGCGATCTTTTCGACCGGGATCAATATCGGTGCGGCCACCGGCCCGCTGGTGACCGGTGCCGTGGCCGCGATCTGGGGCTGGCATGCCGGTTTTGCCGTGGCCGCCGGACTGATGCTGGTGGCGCTGGCGACCTATCTGGCCGGGCAAAAGCACCTGCCCGAAACCCCGCCGCGCCGCCATGCCGATTACCAGCATCCCCCGCTCAGCAAGGCGGATACAAAGGTGGTGTTCGTCCTGATCGCCGTAATCCTGCTGACCATGCCGGCTGAAATCACCTATCCGATGGTCTGGACGATCGGGCCGGTGTGGGTCGATCAGTATGTCGATCTGGGCTTGGTCCCGGCCACCTGGTTTGGATCGATGGATTCGATCGGGTCGATCATCGCCGCCCCGCTTTTGGTGATGCTGTGGGCGGCGCAGGCCCGCAAGCGCCGCGAACCTGACAGTATTGGCAAGATCGCGATCGGCACCGGACTGGTCGGGATCGCCGCGCTGGGGCTGGCCGCCGGCAGCATGCTGTTTCCCGGCAAGGATGCGGTGCCACTGCTCTGGGCGATCGGCTGCTATTTCGTGATGGGCACCGGCTGGATGTACTACTGGCCGACCACGCTTTCGCTGGTGAGCCGGGTCGCGCCGCCGGCGGTGGTTGCCACGATGGTGGGCGGAGCGTTCATCTCGCCATTCATCGCGCACCTGGCGGCTGGCGCGATCGGCGTTTCGTATGAACGAATGAGCCCGCAGGCCTTCTGGGCCATGGATGGCGCGATCGGCCTGGCCGGTGCGGTCTTGCTGTTTGCCCTTCGCCCGTTCCTCAATCGGGGGATTTCGGCCCGCTCGGGCAGCTAGGCCCTTTCGCCCGGGTCCCGATTTTGCGATGAGCCGCCCCAGATGAAGCGCTGGACCGCCCTTGCCTTGTTTGCCGCCCTGTCCGCCCCGGCTATGGCGCGTGACAGTCTGGGCATGTTTGGCCAGTGGGCCGCGTTTCGCGATCCGGCAGTGCCGCGCTGCTATGCCATTGCCATGGCTGCGCCCAGCACCCTGCAACGCGAATTCCAGCCCTATGCCGATGTCGCCTGGTGGCCGCGCGCGCAGATCCGGGGTCAGGTCCACTTTCGCCTGTCGCGCAAGCTGGCGGCCAATGCCCCGATCTCGCTGGCGATCGGCGGACAGAAGATCCCGCTGGTCGGCGGCGGGGCCGATGCCTGGGCGGCCGACAAGCGCGGCGATGCGGCAATCATGGCGGCGATGCGGTCGGCCCGGGAAATGACGGTCAGCGCCCGCGGCGCGGATGGCCGGGGGTTCTCCAACACCTGGACCCTTGAAGGCGCGGCAACCGCGATGGACGCGGCCACCGTAGGCTGCGCCGCGCTGCGCTAGCTTTTGCGCGCGGTTCGCACTATATCGCGCGCCCTTATGGCCCACACCCCACTCATGCCGATCCCCGGACTGGTCGATCCTGTCCCCACCCCGCGCGACATTACCCCGCGCGAGGATGGCCGCGTTGACCTGCTGGGCCTGCCGCGCCAACGGATTGCCGAGCTGTTCGAGGCCGCCGGTCTGGATGCCAAGGCCGCCAAGCTACGCGGCAAGCAGGTGTTCCACTGGCTCTACCATCGCGGCGTGACCGATTTCGAGGCGATGACCGATATCGCCAAGACGATGCGCCCGTGGCTGGCCGAACGCTTTGTGATCGGGCGGCCCGAAGTGGTGCTCTCGCAGCACAGCTCGGACGGGACCCGCAAGTGGCTGCTGAAGACCGCTGACGGGCATGAGTTCGAAATGGTCTTCATCCCCGATGCCGATCGCGGCACGCTTTGCGTATCCAGCCAGGTTGGCTGCACGCTCAACTGCCGGTTCTGCCATACCGGGACGATGCGGCTGGTCCGTAACCTGACCCCAGGTGAGATTGTCGGCCAGGTCATGCTGGCGCGCGATGCGCTGGGCGAATGGCCCAAGGGCTCGATGGCCGGGCTGGACGATGATGAGGATGAAGGCGGCTATTCCGCCGACGGGCGCCTGCTGACCAACATCGTGATGATGGGCATGGGCGAACCGCTCTACAATTTCGACAATGTCCGCGATGCGCTGAAGCTGGTGATGGACGGTGACGGGCTGGCCCTGTCCAAGCGGCGGATCACGCTTTCGACCAGCGGCGTGGTGCCGATGATGGTCAAATGCGGCGAGGAGATCGGCGTCAACCTGGCGGTCTCGCTCCACGCGGTCAGCAAGGACGTGCGCGATGAGATCGTGCCGATCAACCGCAAGTACGGGCTTGAGGAACTGCTCCAGGCCTGCGCCGACTATCCCGGCGCCAGCAACGCGCGGCGGATCACCTTCGAATACGTCATGCTGAAGGACAAGAACGACAGCGATGAAGACGCGCGCGAGCTGGTCCGCCTGATCAAGCAGTTCAAGCTGCCTGCCAAGGTCAACCTGATCCCGTTCAATCCCTGGCCCGGCGCGATCTATGAATGCTCCAGCCCCGAACGGATCAAGCGCTTTTCCGATATCGTCTTCGAAGCCGGGATCAGCGCCCCGGTGCGCACCCCGCGCGGGCGCGACATCGATGCTGCCTGCGGCCAGCTGAAAACCGCCGCGCAAAAGCTCTCCCGCGCCGAACTTGACCGGCTAGCCGAGGAAAAACAGGCGGCGCTCGGTTAGGCAATTGGCAAATTATTGGCGCTAGGTACTGGCGCCATGAACAAGCGGATCACTTTCCTCACCCTTGCCGCCATGGCCATGGCGCTGGGCGGCTGCGGCGGCAGCAGCGAGCCGGAAGCCCCCAAGAAGGCCGAAACCAAGAAGAAGGGCGGCAAGCAAAAGCCGCACGAGAACCCCTGGGCGGTCGAAACCCCCAAGGCAGAGGAAAGCGCCAAACCGGCCGAAAAGAAGCCGGCCAAGAAGGGCAAGAAGGCCGAGGCCGAAAGCCCCTGGGCCAAGGAAAAGCCCCCCGCGCCCGACGCCACACCCACGCCAAAGCCCGAACCGAAGAAAAAGAAGAAGGGCAAGGAAGAACCCAGCCCCTGGGCCAAGGACACACCGACTCCGGCGGCGAGCGACGCCGAGTAACTCGGTTCGTCGCGCCACCTCCCCCATCCTGCCGCAGCCCAGCCTCCGCCCGTCTCTGACTGGCTCGGTTCGTCGCTGCGTTAATCCTGCGTTGTCATCCTTGGACGAGCTTGCCGAGCACAACACGTCCCTGCCAGCAGAAAGGAACGACAGCGATGAAGAAGACTGTCCTGGCCACCATGGTCGCCGCCACCGCCATCACTTCGATGCCGGCCCTTGCCCGCCCGCCGCATTGGGCCCCGGCGCATGGCTATCGCAGCCACGATGGCGATATCGAATACCGCCGCACCGATAACGGGATCCGTTACTGGCGCGGGGAAGACGGGCGCTATTACTGCCGCCGAGGCGACGGCACCGTCGGCCTGCTGGCCGGCGCGGTTGTGGGCGCGCTGCTTGGCCGCGCAGTTGACACCCGTGGCGAACGTACCACCGGCACCATCCTCGGCGCCGCAGCGGGCGCGCTGATCGGCAACGAACTGGCCAAGGGCCCCAGCCGCTGCCGCTGAGCCACTGCCGCTAGAGCTTGACCTGGCGGGTCATCCTCCGCAAAGCCACGGGGGATGGCCCGACCCGCAGTCCTGATAACCGGCGCCGCCCGGCGCATTGGCGCGGTACTGGCGCGCCGCTTTGGCTTGGCTGGATGGCACGTCGTGCTCCACGCCGGGCATTCGACCAGCGCCGCCAGCGAGCTGGCCGCCTCGCTCCCCTCCGCCGAAGTGGTCGCCTGCAACCTGATCGACGGCGCGGTCGCGCTCGACATGATCGAGGATCTGGCCGCGCGGCTGGATGATTGGCGCATGCTGATCAACTGCGCTGCAGTGTTCAAGCCTGACACCGCCGAAGCGATCAATCCCGCGATCTTTGCCGAGGCGATGCGGGTCAACGCCGAAACCCCGACCCGCATGGCCCAGGCCTTTCTGTCCGATGCCAAGGCGCAGGGCGGCAAGCGGGTAATCCAGTTCCTGGATATGAAGATCGCCAATCCGAACCCGGATTTCTTCAGCTACACCATGGCCAAGCACGCCCTGGCCAGCACGGTGAAGATGCTCGCCATGGCCCAGCGCGATCCCGCACACCGGATCTATGGCCTGGCCCCCGGCGCCATGCTGCCCAGCCACGACCAGCACAGCGAAGAGCATGAGGTGTCGGGCCGGATGAACCTGCTGCAGCGGCTGACCGATCCCGAGGAACTGGCCGATGCCGCTCTGTTCATGAGCACCGGCTGGCTGGCCAGCGGCGAAACGATATTCGTGGATTCGGGCCAGCATCTGCTTTCGCAGCCGCGCGACGTGCTTTACCTCGCCCGGCAATGACCGAAGCCTTCCTGACCTCGACCGCCGTGGTGGCCCTTGCCGAGATCGGCGACAAGACCATGCTGTTGGCCATCGTGCTGGCCGCGCGGCTGCGCGCGCCCTGGGCGATCCTGGCCGGGATCTTTGCCGCCACCATCGCCAACCACGCGCTCGCCGCATTGGTTGGCCAGCAGGTTGCCGGGCTGCTCGAAGCGCCCTGGTTCCGCATCGCGGTGGCGCTAGGCTTTGTGGCGATGGCCGCCTGGACGCTGGTGCCCGACAAGCTGGACGAGGATGAGGAAAGCGTCCGCAGCGCCGGTGGTGCCTTCCTGACCACGCTGGTCAGCTTCTTCCTGGTCGAGATGGGCGACAAGACCCAGATCGCCACCATCGCGCTGGCCGCGCATTACCAGTCGATCGTCACGGTTGCGGCAGGGACCACGCTGGGGATGATGCTGGCCAATGGCCCGGCGGTGTTCCTGGGCGAAGCGATCGAGCGGCGGCTGTCGATGAAATTGACCCGCACCCTCGCCGCATTGCTGTTCCTGGTGCTGGGACTTTGGCAACTCGCCGAAATCCTCGGTTGGTTCACCTGAATCAGGGTTACAACGGGCACGCGGAGGCATAGCCTGCGCGGCATGTGGCTGCTCGACAAGATGCTGCGCGCGATGGTCAGGGAAGGCCAGCTGCGTGTGCTCGATCATGACGGCAGCGAATACCGCTATGGCGATCTGGCCGCTGATCCGGTGACCATCCGTTTCACCGACAAGGGAGCGGCGCTGCATGTGGCCAGGGATCCACGCGTCGGTGCGGGTGAAGCCTATATGGACGGGCGGCTGGTGGTTGAGCCGCCGCATGACATCCGCGACATGGTCCTGCTGGTGATGAAGAACGCCAATCGCGGCCGGGGCAGCATTTCAGCCCCCAATCCGGTCAAGCGCGGGATCGACTGGGCCTTTGCCAAGGCCGACCAGATCAACCTGCGGCCCAAGGCCAGCAGCAACGTCACCCACCACTATGACCTGACCCGCCAGTTCTATGAGCTGTTCCTTGACGAGGACCGGCAATACACCATGGCCTATTTCACCGATCCGGCGAACTCGCTGGAGCGCGCGCAGCTGGACAAGAAAGCCCTGATCGCGGCCAAGCTGCGGCTGGAACCTGGCAAATGTCAGGGTATGCGTCTGCTCGATATCGGCTGCGGCTGGGGCGGGCTCGGCCTCTATTTGCACCGCCATTTCGGGATCGAGGTACTGGGCGTCAGCCTGGCGCCCGATCAGGTCCGCTTCGCCAACGAACGCGCCGAGCAAGCGGGCGTCGCCGACCGGGTGAAGTTCCAGCTGATCGACTACCGCGACGTCTCCGGCCCGTTTGACCGGATCACCAGCGTCGGCATGATCGAACACGTCGGTGCGCCGCACTTGCGCGAATATTTCGCCACGACCCACAGCCTGCTGGCCGACGACGGGATCATGCTGACCCACACGATCGGGCGCACCAATGGCCCGGGCACCACCGACAAGTGGACCCGCAAGTACATCTTCCCCGGCGGCTATATCCCGGCGCTGAGCGAACTGGTCAGCGCCTGCGAAAAGACCGGGTGGGAGATCGGCGATGTGGAGGTGCTGCGCTATCACTACGCCCACACGCTGGCCGAATGGTACCGCCGCACCACCCTGCACCAGGCAGAGATTACCGCGCTGTACGATGCCCGCCTGTTCCGGATGTGGCAGTTCTACCTGGCCGGGGCCGAGCAGAGCTTTCGCCACGGCAGCATGGTCAACTTCCACATCCAGAGCGTGAAGCGCCGCAGCGCGCTGCCAATGACCCGCGACTATATCGCGGCAGAGGCAGCGCGCCTTTCAGCACTGGACGCGGCGCCCGAATGGCACCTTGAGCGTAAGGCGGCTGAGTAGCGGCCTAGTTCCCGATCCGGGTAAAGCGGAAATTGCGGACGAAAGGCACACCCTGATCGTCAACATCAGCGGCGGATTCGGTCATTTCCTTGCCATTGGCCGAAATCGCATAGACGCGGACCGATTCCAGCTTCTTTTCCCTGGCCAGGCTCATCACCAGCACATTGGGTGCCGGGGAATTGACCGCTGCAGTATCGCCTTCCCCGCTATAGCCGCTGCCGGTATTCGCGTTTCCATCGCGGCGATAGCTGATCGCCATGTCACGCACCCCGTGCCCGTCATCGACAATGTGAATGCGCGTTTCCCAGCGCCCATCGCCCTTGTCGACGAATTCGTAAGTCACGCTTTTCGGCGGCGCTCCGTAGGTTACGGGCATGCTGTTCACATCCAGCGCCCATTTGCCAAGGAACGGTGAAGGCGCACTCTTCGGTTGGCCACCGATCGCCATGGTGGACAGGCACATGCAGGCCAGACCAATGGCCGCCACTTTCTTGTTCATAGCAATTCTCTCCCGATCTCATGACAATGTTGAAACGATATCCAGAGGCGAACAGCACGGCTTACCGTCTGGCAAATCGAAAAAATTGTCTCACCGCCGGTTTCGCCCCGGCCAATTTTTTTGGGCCTGCGCACCGGGCGGTGAATGGCGATTGACGCCATCTGTATTTGCGCCTTATATCAGTAACACACCAAGATGAGGTAACCGTGGCTACTCCCACTGCAGCATACCGGCGCCTTGCGTCCCGGCTCGTCATCGCCGCAATCGCGCTTGTCCCCTTCCCTGCGTTGGCGGCAAGCAGGCCCGCATCCAGTGCCTGTTCGCTGGCGCAAAGCGGCAACGGCAACCTGATCGACGTTCCCTTCCGCCAGATCGATGGCCGGATCTATGTCGAAGCATCGGTCAACAGCCAGGGACCCTACATCTTCGCGCTGGATACCGGGGCCAGCGGCATGGGCCGCGCCGACAGCGGGCTGACTGCCGCGCTGGCGCTGCCGCAGGTGTCCGAAGGTCAGACCTCCGACGGGGTGAAGCAGGCCAAGGTCCCGCTGGTCCGGATCGGATCGCTCAAATTCGGCGGACTGGTGCGCAAGGATATCGACGTCATCACCCGCGATTATCGCAGCAGGCTTGCGCCCGAAGCAGCCTTTGCCGGGATCCTGGGGCGCGAATTCTTTGCCGATGGCCTGTTGGTGATCGACTACCCCAAGGGCCGGATCCGTTTCACCCGCAGTGCCCGGCTGCGTCCGGACATGGCCGGCGCGATGACCTATGAGAAGGCGTTCCGCGTGCCGGTTTCGATCGGCGGGACCGTGGTGACCGGCAATCTCGATACCGGCGCCAATGTCGCCTTTGTTCTGCCCAAGACGCTCTATGAAGGCATCAGCAATGAGCCGTTGCTCGCACCGGTTGTCGGCACGCTCACCAACAGCAAGATCGAAACCCACCGGGTAACGCTGGCCGGACCATTCGGGCTGGGCGGACTGTCCGGCCGCAATCTCGAAGTGCGCGTCTCACCGCAGTTTTCGGAAGTTCTGGTGGGCGCACATTTCCTGAAAGGCGCGGCTATCCTGATCGACCAGCGCACCAGCACGGTCGCGGTTTGCCCGGCCTCGGGGAAATTCAGGCGCTAATGCGCAAACCTCGAAGTTGCCCGCCGACCCATACAGTCGTGCCCGAACCGCTAATAGCCGGCCAACATTGGCGTCAAGGCGGCTGATCCGATCATAAGAGTTGGTGGCGCCTACAAGGGGGTGCCTTACCATTCAACCTAATGATTTGTCACAAAATTTCAAAATCGCCAGAGTCCTTGGTAGATTCAACGGCAAAAAGGACCATTTACCTCCATTTAGGAACATGTCATTTCATATCGGTAACTGTGATTGATTAGCATAAGGAGACGATGGCGACGTCCGCAACCACGTCGCTCCGGGCCGCACAAATTTCTGTGTCTGCAGGGGGCAACTGCTATGAACGAGGCGAAGCCAAGTGATCTTTCCTGCTTGTCAGAAAAGCAGCGTGAAGCGCTTGACCTTCTGATTAAGCACATGACTTCAAAACAAATTTCACGTCATCTGGGAATTTCGCCACATACCGTCGATCAACGGATCGAAGCGGCTAAGCGAAAGCTAGGGGCGAGCAGCCGCAGTGAACTGGCATTGAGTTACAGGGAACTGGTCTCTGTGTGTCAGCAAGCGACATATGAAGAATCCCATATCGGCAAACCGGCCATCGAGCTGGAAGTTGGTGATCGGTCCGACCCGGAGCGTTTATTCATCCAGTCCGAACCGTTAGCAGGCAGGCAGCCTGCTCCGGAATGGAGCAATCAGCGCGTTCAGATCGTACCGAAGCTGTTCGAGGGGCGCTGGGGCATCCTTGCCAGGATTGGAGCGATCGCAGCGATCGCCTTTCTGATTGTGGCAAGCGTCCTTGGCGGGTTTGCGATCTATGTTGAATTGTCGACATTGATAGCAGCCCATCCTTGAGCGGTATCTGAAACCGAATAGGGGCCAGTTGGCCTGCTGGAGAAGATCCGATGTCGATGAGCGCTGACGTTGCACGAATCCGTATTTCTCGTGAGCTGAACGATGCCGAAGATGCTTTGAACGAAGCTCTGCTCAAGCAGACCGAGCTGTTCGCGTCCCTGGTTACCGCTCGACGCGATACAAATGCCAAACGCTTCGAAGGCCAGGATGCCCTGCTGCGCCTGTCCCGATCACAGCAATCACTGCTGTCAGCCGGTGGTGACCTTGCCCGCGTGCACGGACGCCTGCTGGAAATCGACCGTGAAATGGGCGGACCGGCGACCGATTGCCCCGACAATTGGCGAGAACCCATGAAGACGGCAAGGGTTGCAGCGGCTTAGTCCTTGACTTGTCAGTAACTTCGCCGTCGAATGGCTCAATGCGATTTTGGGTCAGCGTAATCCTTCTGGCATTTATTACACTGCGCGCCATGCGCAGCGGCGGTGCGCCAGAGAAGTACGCGGCGGCGACGTTCGTCATCGTATTCACGCTTGAACTCATGACCAACCTGATTGCGGGGCGACCGGACTTTAGGACAGTCAATTGGTTCCGTCTCGGGCTTGATCTTGGAGTTTTCGCCTGCCTTTTGTGGATTGCGCTGAGAGCAAACCGATGGTGGCCAATTTCAATCTGCGCCCTACAGCTAATTGTAGTCGCGGGACATTTGTCCGCGTTGATGAAGCTCAACGCCATTGTCGGCGTCTACTGGGGGATGACCGTCATTCCATTCTATTTGGAGTATCTGGTCTTGCTGGTCGGGATTGTCGCGCACTCTCGTCGCGAGGCGCGCTTCGGCAGCTATCCGGATTGGACTCGGTTTCAGAAAGTCGGCTAGCTGCGCCTGCCGAGGCGCGACATGGCTGAAACGCCCGATCAGATCGATCTCACTCGAAAGCTGCTTGAATTGGGACAGCAAATCGTTTCGCTTGCCCAAGAGGTATCGAACAGCAGCATCCGACCTACTGATCCGACTAGTGAATCGTCAATGCCTACGCGTTCCTTCCTTTTTGGTGAGCTGGCACGCACGGCGAGCGATCTTCGTGCAGATGAAGGCTCGCTCATCAAGCGCCAGGTCCGCCCGCCCCTGCCTGACCCCCGGTTGATCAGGAACATCTTGCGACAACGACGTTTGCGATCGCAGTATTTCGATGATGGACTATTTGCCGACCCTGCTTGGGACATCCTGCTCGACCTGACCGCCGCGCGCGCTGAGCACGAACGCGTGTCAGTCACATCAGCCTGCATTGCGTCAGGTGTACCCTCAACAACGGCCCTGCGTTGGATTCAGCAACTCCTTGAAGTTGGTCTGTTGGACCGCACTGAAGATGACCGAGATCGACGGCGTGCCTTCATTTCGCTTTCGGATAGCGCCGCTGAACGAATGGCACGTTATTTTGAACATCTGGGCGCTTCGGCTCGCCTGCTAACCTGAGCTTGCGACCTAGCGCGCAAACCGCCGCGCAAGCGTATAGGCCGGACCAAATCCCACTAGCGCCGCCCCGATGAAGGGCAGTGCCACCACCCAGACCCTGAGGCCCGTGACCCCCTCGGGGCTGGCGATGCTGATCGCCGCAGTCAGCGTCAGCCCCAGGCAGATCAGGGCCAGGCCCAGTAGCAGGCGCCAATGCGGCACCTGGCGAACCTCACCCTTGCCCGCCGCGCTGCCCATCCGCTCAAACGGAGAGAACACCGCGATCAGCGGCAGCAGCGCGCCGATGTAGAGCGCGAACCAGACCGGGCGGGCCAGCCACCACGCGCCGCTGCCCGGCGCGGCATGCAGCCCCGTCCCGCCCATCAGCCAGGCAGCGACCATCACCAGCACGAAGGCGGTCAGGTGCCACAGGTAGACGGTCATGATCATGCCGTTGACCAGCACGGTCGCGGTCCACAGCCAGGCCTTGTCGAGCAGGCGGCGCATCGTCGGCTCCACCGCCAACACCAGCCCGATCTGCATGTTGCCCAGCGCCAGCAGCGCCAGCGTGGGCGGCATCGAATTGGAGAGGTCGCTGCCCGGCACGCCGATCATCGCCAGCGGATAGGGCCCGAACTTGACCAGCGCGCCCAGAATGCCCAGCGAAACCAGTCCCCAGGCCAGCGGCGCCTTGAACCGGCCTTCCTGCCAGCAATAGCCAAGCTGGTGCACTGCCAGCCAGACGAACAGGAAGTTGAGCCAGTTGACCACCGGCACCCCGCCGAACACTGACGCCAGATCGACCAGCACCGCGGCCGCCACCAGCGCCCAGAAGCTGCCCATGCCCCAGCGCCGCCAGGCCGCGTGGCTCAGCGGCACCAGCGCCGAAACCAGCAGGTAAACCGCCAGGAACCAGACCGGGATCAAGGCCAGCTGCGCCGCCATCTTGACCACCCCGCGCTCCACCCCCGCTGCGGTACCGAACAGCGCAAACAGCGCCCAGACCAGAAACAAGGGCATCACCGGGTTGATCAGGCGCTGCACCCGGCCGCCCAGCCAGTCTGAATAGGACCCGCCCTTGCGCTGCGTGGCAGACCACGACATGCCGTTCGAAAAGCCGCCGACAAAGAAGAACACCGGCATCACCTGGAACAGCCAGGTCAGCCACTGGGTCCACGGCACGATACCCAGCAGATGCCCGCCCTGCACCGCCCCGTCCTGCATATAGGGCGCGGCGACCAGCCAGTGCCCCACCACCACTGCCAGGATCGACATGGCGCGCAGGAAATCGACATAGCGATTGCGCTCGGGCGGGGCCTTGCCGGCCATCTCGGCTGCTTTCGACCACATGCCCATGCTCAATCCCCTCTGCGGCCCGGTTCAGTCCGGGTATCGCGCATTCATGGTTTGCCAACTGATAACAAACAGTTGCTCCAGCACCGCCAGATCAACGTCGGCCAGCTTCCTGAAATAGAGGCAGCCCTTGCCGCGCTTGTGCTTGCCCAGCCGGGCGAGCAGCGCTTCGCCCTCAGCGCTTTCGGCCGGACCGCCCATCGCATAGATCACCAGTTCGGCCTTGCGCGGGCTGAACCCGGCGCGGCACATGGTGCCCTCGCGGCCGCTGTCGTATTTGTAGTTGTAGCTGCCATAGCCGATGATCGAGGGACCCCACATCTTCGGCTCGCACCCGGTGACCTTACGCAGCAACGCGTCGATCACGGCAGCCTCCTCGCGGCGGCTTGGATCGGGCACTGCGGCGAGGAAGTCCGCAACCCTGACTTCGGTTGCCGTGGTCTTGAGTTCCGCCTTGGCCATTTGCTTGCCCTCCCGCCATCCATGTCCTAGGGGCGCAGCCGAATCTTAACGCCAATCCAGCGGAAAACCAGCCATGTCCGATATCAAGCGCGTCGTCCTTGCCTACTCCGGTGGCCTCGATACCTCGGTCATCCTCAAGTGGCTGCAAGTAACCTATGGCTGCGAAGTGGTGACCTTCACCGCTGACCTTGGCCAGGGCGAAGAACTGGAACCCGCGCGCGCCAAGGCCAAGCTGATGGGCGTGCCGGACGAACACATCTATATCGATGACCTGCGCGAGGAATTCGTCCGCGATTTCGTCTTCCCGATGATGCGCGCCAATGCCCGTTATGAAGGCGACTATCTGCTGGGCACCAGCATCGCCCGGCCGCTGATTTCCAAGCGCCTGATCGAGATCGCCCGCGAAACCGGCGCCGATGCGATTGCCCACGGCGCCACCGGCAAGGGCAACGATCAGGTCCGCTTCGAACTGTCGGCCTATGCCCTCGCGCCCGAGATCAAGGTGATCGCCCCCTGGCGCGAATGGGACCTGACCAGCCGCACCGCGCTGATCGCCTGGGCCGAAGCGCACCAGATCCCGGTGCCGACCGACAAGAGCGGCGAAAGCCCGTTCTCGACCGACGCCAACCTGCTGCACACCAGCAGCGAAGGCAAGGTGCTGGAAGATCCGTGGGAAGAAACCCCGGACTATGTCTATTCGCGCACCGACCATCCCGAGGATGCGCCCGATACCCCCGAATATATCACCATCGATTTCGAGAAGGGCGATGGCGTGGCGCTGAACGGCGTGGCGATGAGCCCGGCGACCTTGCTGACCGAGCTCAACGCGCTGGGCAAGAAGCACGGCATTGGCCGGCTCGATCTGGTCGAGAACCGCTTTGTCGGCATGAAGAGCCGCGGCATGTACGAAACCCCCGGCGGCGAGATCTATGCCCGCGCGCACCGCGGGATCGAACAGATCACGCTCGATCGCGGCGCGGCGCACCTCAAGGACGAGCTGATGCCGAAATATGCCGAGCTGATCTACAATGGCTTCTGGTTCGCGCCCGAACGCGAAATGCTGCAGGCCGCAATCGATCACAGCCAGGCCCGCGTCAACGGTACCGTCCGGCTCAAGCTCTACAAGGGCCTGGCCCAGGTGGTTGGCCGCAAGAGCCCCGACAGCCTCTATTCGGAACGCCACGTGACCTTCGAGGATGACGCCGGCGCCTATGACCAGAAGGATGCGGCGGGCTTCATCAAGCTCAACGCGCTGCGCCTGCGCCTGCTGGCGACGCGCGACCGGCGCAATTTTTGAGCGCACAAAACGCACAAAGACACAAAGCTGACTGCGGCGAAGCCGCGCTAAAAATCCCGCGCCAGGCAACCAGGTGAAGCTGGAGGCCTGGGTGCAGCTTCGCCACGACTGCTCTTTGTGCCTTTGTGCCTTTGTGCGAGCAATTTTGAACCTCGCACAGCGACTCAAATTGCGCGCCAAAAGCGGATTCGGTTGCGCACAAGATCATCCGCAGACTTGTCCACCATTTGTGCGACGAGCTGTGGATAACTGCGCACGATTTCGCTTGTGCGACTCACTTTTGAGGCGCAGCTTTCAGGTGTCGAGAGAATGAAACCGCACTTGAAGTTCCGGCGGGAAACCGCTGAAACTGAAAGGGAAAACATAAGCTCAAGATCTGGCAGCGATGCCCGCAGCAGTGTTGGAAAACACGCCTCAGGAAGCCTTCGGGCGGAATCTGGCGAACCGCAGATGCAGCGAGCGGCAGCGCAGTCAGCAGGCTGGATGCAAGCAGCCATGAGCGACCGCAACGAAGCCCGGCCCCGGCTAGGTTCCAGGAACGGAAGCGAAGGCACTGCGGCAGTCAGTCACGGAACCGCCAGGCGGAAGGGAAAGGCTTTCGGGCCGGAACCAACCGCCTGACGGGACCGGACGCCGGCGAGGTGGCCGGGCGATGAAAGCCGGTTCCCTAGGGAACCACCGGAAAGCCGATCCAGATCGCAGCGGGCCGCGAGGTGCGCAGAGGATCAAGGCGAGGCAGACGGATACGGCGATCGCCCAAAATCGACCGGGCACAATGCAGGCGAGCGTGGGGCTGGCGGAAACGCCGGCCCCATTTTCGTTGGGGAGCCATTGGCCGCTATGGCGCGGATCGCTGTTACTTGTCCGATTGGAGCAGACTGATCTTCGCCTTTCCATCCGGGGAATCAAGTATCCAGATACGGCGATCCGGTGTTGCGATATACAGCGGCAGCCCTGCGGCAAGCATTGTAAAAACGCTCACTTCCGTTGGGTGCGGATCGAGGACGAGTGTAGCCATCGACATGACCGGCGCATTCTTGGCATTGCGCGTAGGTAGGTCCAGACAGCCCTTCGTAAAGGAATGCACCGGCCCAACAGTACCATCAGCAGCGATAAGAACCCTCGCGTGGCCGCCGAACGGTACTTTAGCCAAGTCGGTCTGGGGTGACAGCAGATAGACCGGAATTGGCCCCTCCGGCGTTTCTGGTGGCAGGACAATGGAATTGAACTGAGCCGATGCACAGCGCAGGATTCCCTGCTTCATCATGGCCTCGATACCGGCCCGCCTGGCTGTGATCATTCGCAAAGCCTGGGCATCGAACTGCTGCGAATTCTCATCGACAAACCCATGCGAGCGGACCACATCACCACTTGCCGAGGTAATCGCGCGATACAGCACGTTCGGTGAGCCAGGTTCCCTCTCGAAAAACAGCACTTCCAGAGTCTCGGAGTCCTTGGGCCGAACAATCCAACCGCCGAACTTCGCCCCCAGATCACCGGTTCGACCAAGCCGCTTTGCATCAGCAAGCAGCGCATCGGTGGCGTGCCACGCTGCCTGATCAAAGGCGTAAATCAGCTGCCCCCGATTGAGCGCCTGCTGAACGGCAGTTTCGTCTGTTGGCGTCATCGTCTGGGCATGCGACGAACCGGCAATGAGCAGTCCTGCAACGGCCAGAAGTAGTTTCGGCGATATTCGGGTCATGGGTAACAAATTATATGATTGGTCGCCGGACCACCAGAACTAAAGCGCGGAGAGCTATTACATAGTTTCGAACTGACTGAACGGTTGCAATTGTTTTGTTTCCCCCTAGGCCCTCACCATGTTCCGCCTGATCCTGTTCAACAAACCCTATGGTGTGCTGTGCCAGTTCAGCGCGGACGGCTCTGACAAGCCGACGCTGGCGCAGTACGTGAAAGTCCCTGGGGTCTATCCCGCCGGGCGGCTCGATACCGATAGCGAGGGGCTGCTGCTGTTGACCGATGATGGCACGTTGCAGGCGCGGATCGCCGATCCGAAGTTCAAGCTGGCCAAGACCTACCTGGTGCAAGTGGAAGGCGAGCCTGACGAATCGGCGCTGGACCGGCTGCAGCGCGGGGTGGAGCTGAAGGACGGCATGACCCGCCCTGCCCTTGCTGAACGGATCGCCCCACCCGCACTCTGGCCGCGCGATCCACCGGTGCGGTTCCGCAAGACCGTGCCCGACAGCTGGATCCGCCTGACCATCCGCGAGGGCAAGAACCGCCAGGTCCGCCGGATGACTGCCGCGGCGGGTCATCCGACGCTGCGATTGGTCAGGTGGCAGATCGGGGACTGGTCGCTCGACGGGCTGGCGCCGGGGGAATGGCGGGAGGTTGAGGCCAGCTAGATCCTCTCCATTTTCGCGAAGCGCAAATGGGGAGGGTCTGGTGTTACCGCACAAACAAACTCGCCAATTCCACGTGGGTGGACCACCTGAACTGCCCCACCGGGCGCAGGTCGGCCAGGCGGTATCCGGCCTCAATCAGCATAGCCGCATCGCGCGCCCAGCTTGAAGGGTTGCAGCTGATATAGACGACGCGCGGCACATCGCTTTGCGCGATCCGCTCAACCTGTTCGCGCGCACCGGCGCGGGGCGGATCGAGCAGTACGGCGGCAAAGCGGTTGAGCTCTTCGGGCAGCAGCGGATTGCGGAACAGGTCGCGGTGCAGCGCATGGACCGGCACTTGCGCACGCCCGGCGGCCAAAGCGCAGGCCGCGCTGGTATCGCGCGCGGCCTCCACCGCCAGCACCTTGCACTGCGGCCCGGCGAGCGCGAAGGCGAAGGTGCCCAGCCCGGCAAACAGGTCCGCCACACTGGCAGCCCCCGCCAGCCATTCACGCGCGGCAGCGACCAGCGCCGTCTCGCCATCGTCCGTCGCCTGCAGGAAACTGCCCGGTGGGAACGGCACCGCCACGCCCGAGAGCGTCACCGTCACCGGCTCAGGCTCCCACACCACATCGGGGCCGTAGCCGCCATCCACAGTGATCCGTGCGAGGCCGTGGGCACCGGCAAACGCGAGCAAGGCCTCGGTCAATGCCAGTCCTTCGGCGCTGAGGCCCTTGATGCCAAGGTCCACGCCCTGATCGGTCAGGGTCAGTTCGACGTCAGCGGCCATCCGCGGCATGGCATGCTTGCCTTTGGCCTTGCCCCGCCCCTTTGGCGCGGCCTGGCCCTGCCCCAGCGCGACCAGCAGCTTGCGCAGCGGACCCAGCAGCGCCGCCAGTTCTGGCCGCAGCACCGGGCATTCCGCCAGTTCGACCACCCGGTTCGAGCGTGCCTCGTTGTAACCCAGAACCACCCGTCCACTGCTCGACACCGCCTTCAGCGAAGCCCGGCGGCGGCTGTGCAGCGGTGACAGGTGCGGTTCCGCGATCCGCTCCGCTCCCAGTTCCTGCGAGGTCGATGCATTGCTGACCCGCGCGGCAACGAATTCGCCCAGGCTCTGGTCATCAAGCTGCTGCAACTGGCACCCGCCGCACTGGCCGAAGTGCCGGCACGGCGGGGTAACGTGGTGCGGCCCCCATTCAAGGCTGCCGTCTTCGCGCAGCAGGTCACCCGGCGCCGCTCCCCAGGCAAAGCGGCCCGAGGTGGTGACGCCATCGCCCTTGGCGGCGATGCGGATGATCGGTTCGGTGGTCATCGATATGGTGCGCCTGAAGGGGGGCACGCAGAGATCACAGAGAAGAAGAGGGAGGCGCAGAGATGTTTAGCAATCCGCCAAAGGCGGCTCTCCATTTTCGAGCTAGCGACATTAGCGACGCCCAAATCTGGAGAGCGGCTTCGCCGCAAACACTATATCTCTGCGCCTCTGCTTCTTCTCTGCGCCCTCTGCGTGAACCAAAAAATCACAAGCAAGCCGCGTAGGCCACCCTCACCTTTTCGGCAAGCTGCCCGGCTGAGAATGCCTGTCCGGCCAACCGCGCTGCCTCTCCGTGCAGCCAGACACCCTGGCAGGCGGCATCGAACGGATCTGCGGCGGTTGCCAGGCGGCTGGCGATCGTTCCCGCGAGCACGTCTCCGGTCCCGGCAGTGGAGAGCCAGCTGGAAGCGCGGTGGGCCAGCGCCAGGCGGCCATCGGGGGCGGCGATCACGGTATCGGCGCCTTTGGCCACCACCACCATGTCGCTGGCGAGCGCCAGCGCCGTGGCGCGTTCGACCTTGCTGCCCGCGCCGTCGAGCTCCCAGGCCCGTTCCAGCGCGAGCAGTTCGCCTTCGTGCGGGGTGGCGATCAGCGGCGCGCGGTGTTCGGCCAGCAGGCGCGGAGCGAGCAGCACCAGCGCATCGGCATCGAGCACTGCCGGCACCTGTTCGGCCAGCGCCAGCGTCAACTTCTCGCGCGCAGGGCCGTCGCGGCCCAGCCCGGGGCCGATCAGCAGTGCAGCCAGGCGCTTGTCGGACAAGGCATCGGCAAGCGGCTGGGTGCTGACCACCAGTTCGTTGGGCACTGCCAGCGGCGCGTCGGCGTGGAGCCGGACATAGCCCGCCCCCGCCCCTTGCGCGGCCTGCGCAGCGAGCAGTGCGGCACCCGGCATCGCGCCGACCACCAGCCCCAGCAGCCCGCGCGTGTACTTGTGAGCATCGGCACCGGGCGCGGCGAAGTGCGGGCGGGCAATCGCCTGAGCCGCACCGGCGACCGCAGCCACGCCGATATCGACCAGCTTGAGCGTACCCATCGTGGCCGCTGCGGGCATCAGGAAGTGCGCCGCTTTCCACGCCCCCAGGGCGATCGTCAGATCATAGCGCGGCAGGTCACGATTGAGCGGCAAGCCAAGATCGGCGTCGATCCCGCTGGGCAGGTCGATCGCCACGATATGCCGGTGGCTGGCAGCCAGGCGGCTCAGCAGCGCGCAGTGATCCGCTCCAAGCGGGCGGGTCAGGCCCGAGCCAAACAGGCAATCGACCAGCACTTCGCCCTGGTGATCGGTAACAACCTGGCCGCGATAGAGCGCGCGGGCGGTCCTGGCTGCGTCGGTCGCCGGTTCGGCTGCGGCGATCACCGCAACTTCACCGCCGCGCGTGCGGATTGCTTCGGCAATCACCCAGCCATCGCCGCCATTGTTGCCGGGGCCACACAGCACTGTCACCGCGCGCCCGCCGGCCAGCCGCCAGACCCATTCCGCCGCCCCGCGCCCGGCGCGCTGCATCAGTTCATCGACAGAGGTTCCGTCTGCGATCAGCGACGCTTCGGCATCGCGCATTTGCGCGACTGTTAGGACCTGATCGGCGGCGCTCACTTCTTGAGCTGCGAGATATCGCGCACCGCGCCGCGCGCGGCGCTGGTGGTCATCGCGGCATAGGCCTGCAGTGCGACCGAGACCTTGCGCGGGCGCTCCTTCTCGGGCTGCCAGCCTTTTGCGTCCTGTTCGGCGCGGCGCTGGGCCAGCTCGGCGTCGCTGACTGCCAGATTGATGCTGCGTCCGGGAATGTCGATCTCGATCCTATCGCCGCTGCGCACCAGCCCGATTGCCCCGCCCTCGGCCGCTTCGGGTGAGACATGGCCGATCGACAGGCCCGATGTGCCGCCCGAAAAGCGCCCGTCGGTCAGCAGCGCGCAGGCCTTCCCCAGCCCCTTCGATTTGAGATAGCTGGTGGGATAGAGCATTTCCTGCATGCCCGGCCCGCCCTTGGGCCCTTCATAGCGGATCACCACCACATCGCCTTCGACGACCTGCCCGGTCAGGATCGCGGTGACCGCGGCGTCCTGGCTCTCATAGACCTTCGCCGGGCCGGAAAACTTGAGAATGCTCTCATCCACCCCGGCGGTCTTCACGATGCAGCCTTCCAGCGCGATGTTGCCGTAAAGCACGGCAAGGCCGCCATCCTGGCTGAAAGCATGCTCCTTCGAACGGATCACGCCATTCTCGCGGTCGGTATCGAGTTCCGCCCAGCGGCGGTCCTGGCTGAAGGCGGTCTGGCTTGGCACCCCGCCGGGCGCGGCCTTGAAGAAGGTCTGCACCGCCGGATCGTTGGTGCGCTTGATGTCCCAGGCGTTGAGCGCATCGCCCAGAGTGCGGCTGTGAACCGTTGGCAGATCGGTGTGGAGCAGCCCGGCGCGATCAAGTTCACCCAAAATCGCCATGATCCCGCCGGCCCGGTGAACATCTTCCATGTGGACGTCGCTCTTGGCCGGAGCCACCTTGCTGAGGCACGGCACCTTGCGGCTCATCCGGTCAATGTCCTGCATGGTGAAGTCCACCCCGGCCTCCTCGGCGGCAGCCAGCAGGTGCAGGACCGTGTTGGTCGATCCGCCCATCGCGATATCCAGCGCGATTGCGTTCTCGAAGGCTTCGAAGCTGGCGATTGTGCGCGGCAGAACGCTTTCGTCGTCCTGTTCGTAATACCGCCGGCACAGCTCCACCGCGAGGCGGCCCGCCTGGAGGAACAGGCCCTTGCGGTCGGCATGGGTGGCCAGCTGCGAGCCATTGCCCGGCAGCGACAGGCCCAGTGCCTCGGTCAGGCAATTCATCGAATTGGCGGTGAACATGCCCGAGCACGAGCCGCAGGTCGGGCAGGCCGAACGCTCGATCGTCTGCACTTCCTCGTCGGTATAGGCTTCGTCGGCGGCGGCGACCATCGCATCGACCAGGTCGAGCGCCACTTCCTTGCCGCGCAGCACCACCTTGCCCGCTTCCATCGGCCCGCCCGAAACGAACACCACCGGGATGTTGATCCGCAACGCTGCCATCAGCATGCCGGGCGTGATCTTGTCGCAGTTCGAGATGCAGACCATCGCATCAGCGCAGTGCGCGTTGACCATGTATTCGACCGAATCCGCGATCAGGTCGCGGCTGGGCAGCGAATAGAGCATGCCATCGTGGCCCATCGCGATCCCGTCATCGACTGCGATGGTGTTGAATTCCTTGGCCACGCCGCCCGCCGCCTCAATCTCGCGCGCGACCATCTGGCCCAGGTCCTTGAGGTGGACATGGCCCGGCACGAACTGGGTGAAGCTGTTGACCACTGCGACGATCGGCTTGCCGAAATCGCTGTCCTTCATCCCCGTCGCCCGCCACAGCCCGCGCGCGCCGGCCATGTTGCGGCCATGGGTGGAGGTGCGGGAACGATAGGCAGGCATTGGCAGGACTCCATTTCGGTTCCGCTCTTGCGAGGTTGGAGTGGTGGGTCAAGAAGAAGATTGTCTCGCGCAAAGGCGTAAAGGCGCAAAGATGTTGCGCCCGCGGCGAAGCCGCCCTTTGATTTCAACTTTGTCCGCGGCAGCACCCGCGCGATGTGCAGTATGGCCTGCGGCCCGAAATACCTCTTTGCGCCTTTGCGCCTTTGCCCGCGAATTTCTATTCCAGCCGCAAGGCGACCTCATTGCCAATCCGCGCCAGCCGCTCGGCCCAGAGCGCCTGCCCGGCCGGATCGCCGATCTCGTCCTGACGCACTTCGATGCCCAGATAGGGCCGTCCATCGGCCTCGGCATGGCGGTTCATGGTGTAGTTGAGCAGCTGCCCGGAATAGGGTTGCTGGTCGCCCACCACCAGCCCTTCGGCCTCAAGCAGTGGGATCGCGATCCGGGCGGCGCGGTCGTCCTGGTTGTAGAGCACGCCGACTTGCCACGGACGCGGTTCGTCCGGGTGGGTGGCCAGGCACGGGGTGAAGCTGTGCAGCGAGACGATCAGCGCGGGCGGCGCAGAGTCGAGCAAGGCGGCAAAGGCGGCGTGATAGGGGTGAAAGAACCGTTCGAGCCGCGCCAGATGCCCGGCATGGTCGATCATGTTGCCGGGGATGGCGTGACCATCGCTGGCGATCGGGATCACTGCCGGGGCATGCGGTTCGCGGTTGACGTCGCAGACCAGCCGGCTGACCTGGGCCTGGAATGCGGCAATCCCGGGGCGCTGGGCCATGATCGCGCCGACTTCGGCGACGCCAATATCGACCGCCACATGCTGGGTCAGGATCTCAGCGTGGATGCCCAGGTCGATGTCATCGGGAACGTGGTTGCTGGCATGGTCGGACACCACCAGTATCCCGCCGAAGCGCGGCGTGCCAAGGATGCGGTAGGCCTCGCTCATCGCAGCGCCCCCGCCATGGTCCACCATTCGCGCGGCATCACCGCCTGCGCCCGGTCGCGCGTCTCGGCACTTTCATATAGGGCAAAGCAGGTCGCGCCCGAGCCTGACATCCGCGCCAGCCACGGCTGGGTATCGCGCAACGCCGCCAGCACGTCGGCGATCGCCGGACAAAGCGCGATTGCCGGCGATTCCAGATCGTTGCGCCCACCGCGCGCAATCGCCGAAACCGCGTCTTCGGGCATCGGCCCGCGATCCACCCCGTCCCAGCCCTTGAACACCGCCGCCGTGCTGAGCGGTACGCGCGGGTTGACCAGCAGTACGGGCATCCCGGTGAGATCGCTTTCGACCAGCTCAAGCTCAGTCCCCGTGCCGCGCCCCACGCAGGTTTCACTTCGCACGCAAGCCGGAACATCCGCACCCAGTCTGGCTGCGCGTGCTTGCCAATCATCGGGCAGGCCCTGTTCGCGCTCGACCAGCCGGAACAGCGCCCCGGCATCGGCAGAGCCCCCGCCCAGCCCGGCAGCGACCGGCAGGTTCTTCTCCAGCGTCACCGTCCAGCCCTGTTGCCGGGGCAGCGCGCCCAGCGCCTTCATCACGATGTTGCCAAACGGATTGTCGAGCGAACCGGCAAACTCACCAAGCGTCCGCAGGCTGTCCTGCGGTGCGGCAGTAACGCTCAGCACATCGCCGGCATCGACAAAGGCGAACAGCGTCTCAAGCTCGTGATAGCCATCCTCGCGCCGCTTGCGGACATGCAGCGCGAGGTTGATCTTGGCATAGGCGGTTTCGGTCATGGTCTGAATCCTCCCCCTCTGGGGGAGGTGGCCGGAGCGAAGCGGAGGTCGGAGGGGGGCTGGCTCCGCATCATTCCCCCTCCGTCAGCCCTGCGGGCTGCCACCTCCCCCACGGGGGGAGGATCGATTGCTTACATATTCGGATAGTTCGGCCCGCCGCCACCTTCCGGGGTGACCCAGGTGATATTCTGGGTCGGGTCCTTGATGTCGCAGGTCTTGCAGTGGACGCAGTTCTGAGCGTTGATCTGCAGGCGCGGCTCGCCTTCTTCCGCGCCGACGAATTCATAGACCCCGGCCGGGCAATAGCGTGCTTCGGGCCCGGCATATTGTGCCAGGTTGACCGTCACCGGGATCGCTGGATCGGCCAGCTGCAGGTGGCAGGGCTGGTCTTCCTCATGGTTGGTGAAACTGAAGCTGACGCTGGTCAACCGGTCAAAGCTGATCACGCCATCGGGCTTGGGATACTGGATCGGCTTGTACAGATCGGCCCGGTGCAGCGATTCCGCGTCGGCGTGGTGCTTCATCGGCTTGGCCACGCCAAAGCCGAACAGCGTGCGCAGCCACATATCAATGCCGGCCAGCATCGTGCCCACGCCTTCACCGAACTTGGCGACCAGCGGTTCGGCGTTCTGGACCAGCTTCAATTCCTTGGCGATCCAGCTGTCACGCACCGCCTCGTCGTAGTCCATCAGCGCGTCCTGCGCGCGGCCTGCGCCGATCGCCGCGGCGATCGCTTCGGCGGCAAGCATCCCGCTCTTCATCGCGGTGTGGCTGCCCTTGATCCGCGGCACGTTGACGAACCCGGCCGAGCATCCGGCCAGCACGCCGCCCGGGAAGGCCAGCGTCGGCACCGATTGCCAGCCGCCTTCGTTGATCGCCCGCGCGCCATAGGACACGCGCTTGCCGCCTTCCAGGATCTTGCGGATTTCCGGGTGCTGCTTCCAGCGCTGGAATTCCTCGAACGGGAAGACATAGGGGTTGGCGTAGTCGAGCGCGGTGACGAAGCCCAGCGAGACCTGGTTGTTCGCCTGATGGTAGAGGAACCCGCCGCCCCAGGTTTCGCTTTCCGACAGCGGCCAGCCCTGGGTGTGGATCACCCGGCCCGGCACGTGCTTGTCAGGATCGATATCCCACAGTTCCTTGATGCCGATGCCATAGACCTGCGGCTGGCAGTTCGCTTCAAGATCGTACTTGGCCTTGAGCCGCTTGGTCAGGTGGCCGCGCGCGCCTTCGCAGAACACGGTGTATTTGGCGAGCAGGTGCATGCCCGGCATGTAATCGGGCTTCTGGTTGCCTTCGCGGTCAATCCCCATGTCGCCGGTCTGCACGCCGATCACTGCGCCATTGTCATCGTAGAGCACTTCGGCAGCCGGGAAGCCGGGGAAAATCTCTACGCCAAGGTTTTCAGCCTGCCCGGCCAGCCAGCGGCACAGGTTACCCAGGCTGCCGGTGTAATTGCCCTTGTTGGAGAGGAATGGCGGCATGATCAGGTGCGGCAGGTTGATCTTGCCGCCACGGGTCATGTGCCAGTGCCAGTTGTCGGTCACCGGCACTTCGGCCATCGGGCAGCCCTGTTCGCGCCAATCGGGCAGCAGTTCGTCGATCGCCTTGGGATCAAAGGTTGCGCCCGACAGGATGTGCGCGCCCACTTCGCTGCCCTTTTCCAGCACGCAAACCGAAAGATCGGCGTTGACCTGCTTGAGCCGGATCGCCGTGGCCAGGCCCGCCGGGCCTCCCCCGACGATCACCACGTCATACGGCATCGATTCGCGTTCGGTCATCAGCTTCGTCCACACCCTGTTGATGGCTATTTATCGCGGTAACCCTTGATTGCTGCGCACCGGCAGGTCAAGACCGCATTCGTGACTCTTATGGCCCCCTTAAGCCCCTTCGCGGGTGAAATCGCCGCCGCGCTGCAGTGGTGGCGCGATGCCGGGCTTGAGCATGACTTTTCCGACGATCCGGCTGACTGGCTGGCCCGGAGCGAACCTGCCGTTACGGAAGCCGCGCCGCCGCCCCCGCCCAAGGCGATTGAGCGGCCGGTTGCGCCCCTGCCCAAACTGGGCGGAGACAGCGCTGGCTGGCCGCAGGACCTGGCCGCCTTTACCCAATGGTGGCTGGCCGAACCCTCGCTCGACAATGGCCATGTCGAAGGCCGGATTGCGCCGCGCGGACCGGCCGGTGCGGCCTTGGTGGTGATGGTTGATCACCCCGAGTCGCAGGATGCTGACCGGCTCTTGTCGGGTCCGCAGGGGCGGCTGCTTGATGCGATCCTGGCGGCATTGGGGATCGCCCCCGATCAGGTCTATGTCGCCAGTCTGCTGCCCCGGTACATGCCGCTGCCCGACTGGGCCTCGTTGCAGGCTGCCGGCCTGGGTGACCTGGCCCGGCATCATGTCGCTTTGGCGGCTCCGAAACGGCTGATTTCCTTCGGCCAGCACGTCTCATCGCTTCTTGGCCACGACCCGGCGAAAAGCGCTGAAAATTTGCCGCAAAATTATCAAGTAGGCGCGCAAGTCCCGGCCTTGGCTGCGCCGGGGCTCGAAACCCTGATGGCGCGGCCGCGGGGTAAGGCCCGGTTGTGGCAGGCCCTGCTCGATTGGCAGGCCGCCTGATCGCAAACGGCGAATGCGGGGACTGCGGTTGTTCAAATTTGGTGCCAAGGCACGGTTTTCGGCATTGCTGCTGGCAGGCTTGGGCGCTTTTGCGCCGCTGGCCGCGCAGGCCAACAGCGCAGCGATGAGCTATTTCGCCAATCGCGCCAATCGCGGTGCGGTACCCAGCCTGCTGACCCAGGATGAGCGGACCTATTACCGCGACCTGTTTGCCGCGATCGAGAAGGGTGACTGGGCCAGGGTCCAGGCCCTGTTCGCGCAGAAGCCCGATGGCCCGCTGCACCAGGTGGCCAAGGCCGAATATTACCTGGCGGCGGGATCGCCCAAGATCGAAGGCCCGGCGCTGGAAGCCTGGCTGGCGGGCGGCGTCCAGTTGCCCCAGGCCGAACAGATCAGCAGCCTGGCCGCCAAACGCGGCGCGAGCATGCTGCCGGCGCTGCCGCAGCCGCGCATGCTGACCAGCCTGCCCAGCCGCGCCAAGCGGATCCGCCCGCGCGAAAACGCCGATGGCACCATGCCCGGTACGGTCGCAGCCGGGATCAACGGCAAGATCAAGGGTGACGATCCGGCCGCAGCCAAGGCGCTGCTCGACGGGATCGACAGCGCACTTTCGCCCCGCGCCCGCGCCGAATGGCGCAGCAAGGTGGCGTGGAGCTTTTACATCGAGAACGACGATGCCTCGGCCTATGCGCTGGCGCAGACGGTGCAGGACGGTGAAGGCCCATGGGTGGCCGAAGGCTGGTGGATTGCCGGCCTCGCCGCCTGGCGGCTTGACGATTGCACCGGCGCCGCCGAAGCCTTTGGTCGCACTGCGGTGCTGTCTGAGAATGCCGAGCTGACCGCCGCCGCGCACTACTGGCAAAGCCGCGCGCTGGTCCGCTGCCGCCAGCCTGAAAAGGCCGCCGAGCCACTGCGCAAGGCGGCCCGGATGGACGAGACGCTTTATGGCATGCTCGCGGTCGAGCAATTGGGCGTGGCCCTGCCCAAGACCCACGAGGCGCCCGACGTCAGCCAGACCGACTGGCAGGCGCTGCGCGAAGTGCCCAATGTTCGTGTGGCGGTGATGCTGGCCGAGGTCGGCCGCGACGGCCTGGCCGACGAAGTGCTGCGCCACCAGGCGCGGATCGGTGATCCGGCGCTGTACCAGCCGCTGTCGCGCCTGGCGCGCAGCCTGGGTGCCCCGGCCACCCAGTTGTGGATGGCCTACAATGTGCCCTCCGGCGGCCGGGCCGAACCGGCCGGCCGGTTCCCTACCCCCAAGTGGACCCCGGCGACCGGGTGGAAGGTCGATCCCGCGCTGGTCTATGCCCACACCCTGCAGGAATCGGTGTTCCGCGCGGCGGTGGTCAGCCCGGCGGGTGCGCGCGGGCTTATGCAGATCATGCCCGCTGCGGCCAGGGACCATGCGGCCAGCCTGGGCGTTTCGGGCAATGCCCGCGATCTCAGCAAGCCAGAGATCAACCTCGCCTTCGGCCAGCAGCATCTGCAGATGCTGCGCGACAGTCCAGGCACCCAGGGCCTGCTGCCCAAGGTGATGGCCGCCTATAACGCCGGGCTGGTACCGATCGGGCGCTGGCAGTACGAAATCCGCGACAAGGGCGATCCGTTGCTGTGGATCGAAAGCGTCCCCTATTGGGAAACGCGCGGTTATGTGAACATCGTGATGCGCAATTACTGGATGTACGAACGCCAGGCCGGTGGCCCATCGGAAAGCCGGATGGCGCTGACCCAGGGCATGTGGCCAACTTTTCCGGGCCTGTCGGGCTCGCAAATGGTGCGGATGCGCGCCGATGGGACGATCCTGCGTGGCCGTTGACCCAACCCGCCCGTTCCGCCCGGTGAATCTGGCGGTGCTGACCGTTTCCGATACGCGGACGCTGGAAACCGATACCTCGGGCGCGATCTTGGCCGATCGGGCAAAGGCCGCCGGGCATCATCTGGCCGCGCGCGTCATCGTCAGGGACGAGGTGCCGCTGATCGTCGCCCAACTCAACGCCTGGATCGACGATTCGGCGATCGATTGCGTGATCACCACTGGCGGCACCGGCATGACCGGCCGCGACGTCACCCCAGAAGCGCTCGACCAGGTCAAGGACAAGGACATCCCCGGCTTTGGCGAGCTGTTCCGCTGGCTCTCGTTCAAATCGATCGGCAGCTCGACCATCCAGTCGCGTGCCTGCGCGGTGCTGGCCCGCGGCACCTATATCTTCGCGCTGCCCGGATCGAACGGTGCGGTGAAGGATGGCTGGGACGGGATCCTCGCCGAACAGCTCGACAGCCGCAACCGCCCCTGCAACATCGTTGAACTGATGCCGCGGCTCATGGAAATGTGACATCGCGCGGGACGATGTACCGGTAGACTTTTCCTTTCACCGGATTAGCCAATCCGAAGCCACTTCCGGATAGAGATCATCTGGTCATGGGCCCAAAAGCTTCCGACTCAATTCAAGCAAGGCTTGAACCCGGTCATCCCTTCTTCGCGGTGATCGAAGAGGCATACCGTCAGTTTGGCAGGAAAAAGCCAAACGATCTGGAGGTTTGCGAGTGCTGCATGGACCCGCAAACTCGGCGCGAATTTTTCAACCACCCTATCCGCGATTTGCCGTTGCATGACCTGCGTGAATGGTACTTCGCCGCCGCCGATCCTGGATGGGTCAGCCAGCCACTTTGGCAGTACCTGCTACCTCGCATTCTCGAGGTGCTGGCAGCCGGCGAGCCGGTTAGCGAAATCAGCGTTGAGATAAGCCTTAGCCGCCACACTACTGGCGATCCCGCCCTATGGTCTGCGGCGCAATGGGCCGTGCTCGATCAGTTTCAGCGCCGCTTTCTCGAACGGGCAATGATTCCCGCCAATCCATCGGCAGGTCGTCTTGCCCATTTGCGCCTGGACGATGCGCTTTGCATGTTCAGATTGAGCGGTTGGCCATTGCTCGATCTGATAGCTCAAGTGACCGCGATGCCAGGTCTGGCGCTGGCAGAGCGGCTTTGGCACGACTGGTGTGGGGATTTCTGGCCCGGCTACGGTGCCATCGCGCTGACTTCCTTCTGGCCAGCAGGGGACAACACACTTGTCCATGATTTCTATACCAGCCTGGCGTTGCAGGAACGGATGGAGGCGCTGGTGCTGGCCGAAGATGCAGCCCCGCTTGTCGCCGAACACGCCCTGGCAGTTATGCAGGTGATCGCCGACAATCGATAGCGAGCGCCAGCAGCTTGCATTTTTGTTCTTTATATGTTCCACCTTCACGATGCCCTCACCTCTCCCCATCCACGGCCGTGGTGCGCAATCGGCGCGGGTGCCGCAGCGCTTTGGCCTGGCGAGCCGCGAGGCTGACGGGGACTGGCTCGACGCGCGCGAAGGACTCGACGGACCCGGGCCCAAGCTGCGCACCGAAGTGGTCGAGGAACGCGCCCAGTCGATTATCACCTTCAACCAGTCACCCGACATTCCGTTCGACCGCTCGATCAATGCCTATCGCGGGTGCGAGCACGGGTGTGTCTATTGCTACGCCCGCCCCAGCCATGCCTGGCATGACCTGTCGCCCGGACTCGATTTCGAGACCAAACTGTTCGCCAAGCCCAACGCCGCCGCGCTGCTGCGCCAGACGCTGGCCAAACCCGGCTACAAGATCGCGCCGATCGCGATGGGCACCAACACCGATCCCTACCAGCCGATCGAGGCGCGCTATCGGATCACCCGTCAGGTGCTGGAAGTCTGCCTGGAGGCCGGCCACCCGGTAACGATCACCACCAAGAGCGCGCGGGTGGTTCGCGATCTCGATCTGCTGGCAGAGCTTGCGGCGCGCAATCTGACGGCTGTCTCGGTCTCGGTCACCAGCCTTGATCCGAAACTCTCCGGCCTGCTCGAACCGCGCGCAAGCTCGCCGATCAAGCGATTGGAAGCGCTGGAGAAACTCGCCGCCGCCGGCGTGCCCGCCCACGTCTCGGTCGCGCCGGTTGTCCCCGCGATCACCGATCAGTTCATCGAGGGTATTTTGGAGCAAGCCGCCGCGCGCGGAGTGAAAAGCGCCAGCTGGATCATGCTGCGCCTGCCGCACGAAGTGGCGCCGCTGGTCAGGGAATGGCTCCAAGTCCACTTCCCCGACCGCGCCGACAAGGTGATCCACACCGTCCAGTCAATGCGCCACGGCAAGGACAATGACCCGGGCTTCTTCACCCGGATGAAACCGCTGGGCGTCTGGGCCGATGTGTTCCGTTCACGCTTCCGGATCGCCTGCAAACGCCTAGGCCTCAACCGCGAGCAGCCTGTGCTCGATTGCGGGCAGTTTGTTCGGCCCGAGATGGATGGGCAGATGCGGTTGTTCTAAGGGCTTTTCGGCCTAGCAGGAGCAGGGCCTTACTGATAACCTTGCAGCTCATGTCGGCAGTTTCGAAAACAGCAGCATCCTTGCGCATTATTGGCGAGATGCTTGATCCTGACGAAATCTCGGTGATCCTGGGTACCAAGCCTTCGCTCTCCTATCGAAAGGGTGAAGTTATTCGCAACCCCACGACTGGCCGGGAGCGAATTCCGAAGTACGGGATGTGGAACCTGCGGACGGAAGATAGGTTTCCCGGTGATTTGGATGGCCAGATCGACGAGCTCTTGGGCAAGGTGACCGACGATCTGTCGATCTGGAAAGAGCTGAATGAGCGTTTCAGCCTTGACCTGTTCACAGGCCTATTCTTGGAAGAGTTCAACGAAGGGATTTCCTTGAAGCCTTCAACTCTGCTGGCGCTTGGCTTGCGCGGCATTGAGCTCGATTTGGATATATATAGCGGCGAAAATCGCGACGAAGACGACTAGGATCTCCCCCCAAACCGGATCAACCGGCTGTCCGCCAAAGCCGCCGTACGATGCGGCAGGGCGTCGCGGACATAGCTCTCGTTCTTGACCATCGCCATGAACACGCCCGAATGCGGATAGCCCATCACGAAGCCCGCATCCCACTCGCCGGCCGGGCCGGTCACCATGCATTCCAGCGGCATGTGCCAAACCATCGCCGCGCCATCGTCGGCGACCAGTTCCTGGAAGCGCTTTTCATAGATCGCATAGGCTTCGCGGCCGGTCAGACCCTGACCGTGCAGCTCATGATCTGCCGGATATTCCGCCAGGTCGCGGAACTTCAGCAGGTTGAGCATGTGGATCGGCGCATCGCGCGGCAAGTCCTTGAAGACCTGCCAGTTCTCACGGCTCGGGTCGATGTAGTTGGTCATTGAACACTCCAAATCCTCCCCCTCTGGGGTAGGTGGGCCGCAGGCGGGCCGGAGGGGGCGCGGCGGCTCAACTGCCCCCTCCGTCAGCGCTACGCGCTGCCACCTCCCCCAACGGGGGAGGATTGGTGCTTACGCATCCGCCAGCTTGTAATCCCTGAACTGGTCACGCAGGTCCTTCTTGCTGATCTTGCCGGTCGCCCCGTGCGGGATCTCGGCGACGAATTCGATCGCGTCGGGCAGCCACCATTTGGCGACGCTCTGGGCCAGATGCGCCTTGATCTCGTCCGCAGTGACTTCCACGCCTTCCTTCTTGACCACGACCAGGATCGGGCGCTCATCCCATTTGGGATGGTAGATGCCGATCGCGGCGGCTTCTGCCACACCGGGATGGCCGACTGCGGCGTTTTCCAGCTCGACCGAGCTGATCCATTCGCCGCCGGACTTGATCACGTCCTTGGTCCGGTCGGTCAGCTGCAGCGTGCCATCGGGATGCAGGATGCCGACATCGCCGGTGTCGAACCACTGTTCGGCATCGGTGGCATCCCGGTCTGCCTTGAAATAGCGCTTGATGATCCACGGCCCGCGCACCTGCAGTGCGCCGCTGGTCTTGCCATCGCGCGGCAGTTCCTTGGTGGGATCGCCCAGATCGACCGTGCGCAGCTGCACGCCGAACGGAACCCGGCCCTGCATCTGCTTGATGTCGAGCTGTTCTTCAAAGGTCTTGTCGGCCCAGTCCCAGGTCATCGCCCCGGTGGTGCCGATCGGGCTGGTTTCGGTCATCCCCCAGGCATGCGCGACATTGACCCCGGCCTTCATCAGCCGCTCGATCATGAAGCGCGGCGCCGCCGACCCGCCAATGATCGCGTGACGCAGCGTTGGCAGCGTGGTGCCGGTGGCGTCCATGTGCTGGAAGGTCGCGAGCCACACGGTCGGCACCCCGGCCGAATGGGTCACGCCTTCGCGGTTCATCAGTTCGCACAGCACCGCCGCATCGTTGACCGCGCTGAACACGAACTTGATCCCCGCTGCCGCGCCGGCCCAGGGCAGGCCCCAGCTGGCTGCGTGGAACATCGGCACCACCGGCAGCATGACCGAACGGGTATCGAAATCGAAGATCGAGGGTTGCAGCCCGGTGATTGCGTGCAGCATGGTCGACCGGTGTTCGTACAGCACACCCTTGGGATTGCCGGTAGTGCCGCTGGTATAGCACAGCATGCAGGGATCACGCTCGCCGCCGCTGGTCCATTCGGTCTGGCCGTCCTCGGCCCCGATCCAGTTCTCGAACTCACCATTGTCATAACAGATGTAGTGGCGGATCGTGGTCCACTTGCCCTTCATCCGCTCGATGATCGGGGTGAAGGCCTTGTCATACAGCAGGACCTGGTCCTCGGCATGGTTGGCGATGTATTCCAGCTGATCGTCGAACAGCCGCGGATTGATCGTGTGCAGCACCCCGCCCACGCCCACCGCGCCGTACCAGCTGACCAGGTGGCGGCTGTGGTTCATCGCCAGGGTTGCGATCCGGTCACCCTGCTGAATGCCCAGTTTGCGCAGCGCCTGGGTCATCTTCAGCGCATCGCGGCGGATCCCCGCCCAGTTCGTGCGCGTCTCGCTTCCATCGGCCCAGCGGGTTACCACTTCGCGGTTGGCGTGCTCTCGTGCGGCGTGATCAATCAGGTGGGTTACCCGAAGGTCCCAGTCCTGCATGGCTCCCAGCATTGCTACCTCTCCTGATGCTCTGACGGCTTACGCGACAAGCCTCAGGTTGGCCGAGCCCCGCCGCGCGCTTAGCGCTACATTGGCAAGACCTTCGACACTTGCCAAGCGTTCTGCGAGTTCTCCATCAAGATGAAAGTCACTCCCCAGCCGCACCAGCGGGTCGTGGCCGGTACCGGTGCGCAGCCGGGCAAGTACTTCGCCCCGCCCCGGTTCGCCCGGTTGCAGCAGCAGCGCCAGTTCGCCCAGCACATCGGGCCGCAGCACATCGAGCCGCAGCTGCATCGCGCTGGCTACTTTCACTTCGCTCAGCGGACGGGCGCCGCGCACGGTAATGCGGGGCGGTTCGTCCGGGCTGGGCGAATCGAGCTCAACCGTCAGCAGCACGCAGGTGCCATCTTTGGCCCATTGCAGCATCGGATCAACCAGGCTCTCTTCAAAGCAGGCAGCCGAAAACTGACCCGAACTGTCCGAAAAATCGGCGCGCACGAAGTCTGCACCGCGCCGGGTCTTGCCGCGGTTCACGCTTTCGATCATCGCCGCCATCATCGCCTGGCTGCGTCCGCCACCGGCGACCCCGCCTTCCATCAGCGCGGCATAGGTCCGCGCACCATTGGCCACCGCCACCGCGCGCCATTGCTCGACCGGATGGGCCGCGAAATAGAACCCGAAGTTCTCGCGCTCCTTGGCCATCTGCTCGGTCTTGGACCAGGGCTCGACCTCGGCCAGCCGCAACGCGGGCGCAGCATGATCGTCGCCGCCGAACAATCCGGCCTGCCCGCTTGAACGGGTGCGCTCGGCCTCGTCGGCCACGGCCAGCAGCATGTCGGCATTGGCCAGCACCTTGGCGCGATTGGGCTCCAGCTCGTCAAAGGCACCGGCACCGGCCAGCCCTTCCAGCTGGCGGCGGTTCATCGAGCCATAGGGGACCCGGCGGAACAGGTCTTCCAGGCTGGTGAAGCGCCCGTTCGCCTCACGTTCGGCATGGAGCGCGTCCATCGCCTTTTCGCCGACGTTGCGGATCCCGGCCAGGGCATAGCGCACCGCATAGCCTTCATCGGTCCGTTCGACCGTGAATTCGGCTTCGGAGCGGTTGATGCTGGGCCCTTCCAGCTCCACCCCGTTGCGGCGCATATCGTCGACGAAAACCGCCAGCTTTTCCGACTGGTGCATGTCGAAACACATCGAAGCGGCATAGAATTCATGCGGGTAATGGGTCTTGAGCCAGGCGGTCTGGTAAGCCAGCAGCGCATAGGCGGCGGCGTGGCTCTTGTTGAAGCCATAGCCGGCGAACTTGTCGATCAAGTCGAACAGTTCGTTGGCCTTGGCCGCCTCGATCCCCGATACTTCCTTGCAGCCATCGACGAAGCGGTGGCGCTGGGCATCCATTTCGGCCTGGACCTTTTTGCCCATCGCGCGGCGCAGCAAGTCGGCATCGCCCAGTGAATAGCCGGCCAGGATCTGCGCAGCCTGCATGACCTGTTCCTGGTAGACGAAGATGCCGTAGGTTTCGGCCAGAATTCCCTCCAGCCGGGGATGCGGATACTCGATCGATTCCAGCCCGTTCTTGCGCCGCCCGAACAGCGGAATGTTGTCCATCGGCCCTGGGCGGTAGAGCGAAACCAGCGCGATGATGTCGCCGAAATTGGTCGGCTTCACCGCCGCCAGCGTGCGCCGCATGCCTTCGGATTCGAGCTGGAACACGCCAACCGTGTCGCCCGATTGCAGCAGGTCATAGACCTCGGCATCGTCCCACGGCAGCGCATCGAGATTGATCGTGATCTCGCGCCGGGCCAGCAATTGCAGCGCCTTCTTCAGCACCGACAGCGTCTTTAGCCCCAGGAAGTCGAACTTGATCAGCCCGGTATCCTCGACATATTTCATGTCGAACTGGGTCACCGGCATATCCGATCGCGGATCGCGGTAGAGCGGCACCAGTTGCGCCAGCGGGCGGTCACCGATCACCACCCCGGCGGCGTGGGTTGATGAGTTGCGGTTGAGCCCTTCCAGCTGGATCGCCAGATCGACCAGCCGGTGCACTTCTTCGTCGTTATCGTATTCGCGCTTCAGCTCGGCCACGCCGTTGAGCGCGCGCGGCAGGGTCCAAGGATCGGTCGGATGGTTGGGCACCATCTTGGTCAGGCGATCGACCTGGCCATAGCTCATCTGCAGGATCCGGCCGGTATCGCGCAGCACCGCGCGGGCCTTCAGCTTGCCGAAAGTGATGATCTGGGCGACGTGATCGTGGCCGTACTTGGCCTGGACATAACGGATCACCTCGCCGCGGCGGGTTTCGCAGAAGTCGATATCGAAGTCCGGCATCGAAACGCGTTCGGGGTTGAGGAAGCGTTCGAACAGCAGCCCCAGCCGGATCGGGTCGAGATCGGTAATGGTCAGCGCCCAGGCCACCACCGAGCCCGCACCCGAACCGCGCCCCGGCCCCACCGGAATATCGTTTTCCTTGGCCCATTTGATGAAGTCGGCCACGATCAGGAAGTAGCCGGCAAAGCCCATCTTGTTGATCACGCCGGTTTCGAAATCGAGCCGGTCGAAATAGGCCTGCCGTTCTTCCTCAGGCAGTTCGCCATAGGGGGCCAGCCGTGCTTCCAAGCCGGCCCGGGCATCGTCGATCAGCATCTGTGCTTCGCCCGCCGCGTCGCCGGCCAGGCTGGGCAGCAGCGGCTTGCGCTTGGGCGGGGCATAGGCACAGCGCTGTGCCACCACCAGCGTGTTGGCAATCGCCTCGGGCAGGTCAGCGAACAGCTCGTTCATCATCGGCGCGCTCTTCACCCACCATTGCGGGCTGGAGCGCGGACGTTCGGGGGCATCGACGTGGGTCGAATTGGCAATGCACAGCATGGCATCGTGCGCGCCGTAAAAGTTGGGATCGCCATAGGAAGCCGGATTGGTCGCCACCAGCGGCACATTGCGGGCAAAGGCCAGCTCGATCAGCGCGTCTTCGGCCGCATCCTCGGCCGCATCGCCGCGCCGGGCCACCTCGATATAGAGGCGCCCGGGAAACAGGTGTTCCAGTCGCTCACAATAGGCTGCGGCGGCATCGTGCCGACCTTCGGCCAGCAGGCGAACCAGCGCCCCTTCCCCGGCAGCAGTCAGGCACAGCAGGCCATCGCTGTGCCCGGCAAGATCGTCGAGCGTGACATGGGCATCAAGCTCAAGCGGACGATCGAGGTGGGCGCGGCTGACCAGATGGCACAAGTTCTGCCAGCCCGCCTCGTTCTGGGCATAGAGCGCCAGCCAATCGATCGGGCCATCGTCGCTGCGCCGCACGCCCAGCAGGCAACCGATGATCGGCTGGATCCCGGCATCACGCGCCGCACCGGCAAAGGCCATCATCGCATACAGCCCGTTGCGATCGGCGATCGCGATCGCCGGGAATGCGCGTTCGACCGCCAGCTTGACCACGGCCTTGGGATCGATCGCCCCTTCGAGCATCGAATAACTGGACAGCACGCGCAGGGGAACGAAACCGGTGTGGGACATGGCCGTTAAGTAGGCACAGGGCAGCAGATTCGCAAAAGCGCTTTGCCCTTATCCACCGCCTCATCCCCAATCTGGCGCAAGCCCTTTGCAAATCCGGCGATCTGTGGTTCGATGCTGGCCAAAGCACAGGGTCGTTTCTGCAATTTCGCATCGCAAAAGAGGAACGGGACTATGGAACTGGGCAAAGGGCCTGAACTGGGCGGGCTGCTTGACCGCGCCAAGGCGATCATTCTGCAACCATCGGAAACCTGGCCGACACTGGCCGCAGAGCAGACCACGCCGGGCGATATCGTCACCCGCTATGCCCTGCCACTGGCCGCGATCGGTCCGATCGCCAGCTTCATCGGCGGGCAGGTGTTCGGGATCAGCCTGTTCCTGGTCACCTTCAAGCCGGGATTGATGACCGGGCTGACCATGGCCCTGACCAGCTTTGTGATGAGCCTGATCTCACTGGTGATCGTAGCGCTGGTGGCCGATTTTCTGGCTCCAAATTTCGGCGGACAGGCCAATCGCACGCAGGCGTTCAAGCTGGTCGCCGCGTCGATGACCCCGGGCTGGATCGCCGGTATCCTGGGCATCATACCGGCTCTGGCCGCGCTGGGGATCATCGCCTCGATCTATGGCATCTACCTGTTCTACAAGGGTTCGACGCCCCTGATGAAGGTGCCCGAAGACAAGTCGATCGTTTATACGCTGGTCACCGTGGTGGCCGCGATCGTGCTGGGCTTCGTTGCTGCGACCATCACCTCGACAGTAACTGGCGCGCTGGGCGTCGGCGCGGCCGGGCTGGCGGCCAATTCAGGCGACTCGGCAGAAGTAAACATTCCCGGGGTCGGCAAGTTTGATACCGCCAACCTCGAACAGGCCGGCAAGCAGATGGAAGCCGCCGCCAATGGTCAGGTGCCGCCGGTTGATACAGCCAAGCTGCAGGCGCTGCTGCCCGCCTCGCTGGGTGCCTACACCCGCACTGCGCTCGATACCGGGGCGATGGGCGCCATGGGCAAGGGCGTTTCGGCCACCTACACCTCGGGTGACAAGTCGATCAAACTGTCGGTGATCGATTCAGCCGGGCTTGGCGCGCTGGCCGGTCTGGCCGGAGCGATGGGCGCGGAACAGAGCCACGAGGATGCCGATGGCTATGACCGTACCAGCACCGTGGGCGGGCAGATCGTGGTCGAAAAGTGGAGCAAGGGTTCCAGCAGCGGCGAATTTTCGCAACAGGTTGCCAGCCGCTTCTTCATCAGCGCCGAAGGCGAAGCCGGTTCGATCGACGAGCTGAAATCGGCGGTGGCGTCGATCGATCAGGGCGCGCTGGCCGGGCTGGCGAAGTAGCGCCAAATCACCCCAATCCAACCTGCGCCAGCGAGCAAGCTCGCAAGCATCGGTATCCTTCCCCCAACAAGGGGGAAAGTAGGCCGCACCGGACCTTCCCCCTTGTTGGGGGAAGGATACCAAGGCTTAGGAGCGAAGCGAATTAGCCGCGGTTGGATTGGGGTGATGCCCCCCGATCAAAGCAGCTTTTCGATATCCTTCGCAATGCTTTCGGGCTTGTCGGTGGGGGCATAGCGGCGCACGACCTTGCCCTGCCGGTCGATCAGGAATTTGGTGAAGTTCCACTTGATCGACTTGGTCCCCATCAGGCCCGGAGCCTCGCTTTTCAGCCACGAATAGAGCGGCGTCTCGTTCGTGCCATTGACTTCGATCTTGGCCATCAGCGGAAAGCTGAGCCCGAAGTTGACCTTGCAGAATTCCTCGATCTGATCAGCATTGCCCGGTTCCTGCGCGCCGAACTGGTTGCAGGGGAAGGCCAGCACTTCGAAGCCCTGTGCGCCGTATTTCTGGTGCAACGCTTCCAGCCCATCATACTGCGGGGTGAAGCCGCACTTGCTGGCGGTGTTGACCACCAGCAGCACCTTGCCCTGCTTGTCAGCCAGGTTGAGCTGCTTGCCGCCAGGCAGGTCGGCAGTGAAATCGGCGATCGTGGTCATGCTGCTTCTCCCGAATTTTGCCGGGAGACTAGGCGAGCCGCCATCAAGGTCAACCGGCGGGTTTGCTGCGGCGATAAATGAAATCGAAATTGGTGGTCCAGGTCACCCCGTGGTCGGTCGATTGCTCACCGTGCTGACGCACCGTGTCCTTGTCGATCGGCGTATAGCTCATACGGATCAGGGCATCCTTGCCCGGGCCGTTCACCCCGGCCCACCAGCCGGTCAGCACCATCGCCTCGCCCACCCTGCCGCCGTCGAATTCGACCCGGCCCGGCTGCGATCCGATCCAGGTCTGATGCCAGCGACCGGTGGCGGGATCGACCGCGTTGAGACTGCCCCCGCCCGGCCCCTTCAGCGGCATCCAGTTCTCCCGCACCGCGCAGCCGGCATAAAGCCGCTCGATCTTGCTGTGGGCAATCAGCGGCGCCTTGGCCGCGTCCTTGATATTCGGATAGACGTCCCAGTCACCCACCCAGAAGTCGAAACCGGCGAAGACCGGGGCTGCACATGGCGGCGGCGGGGGCGCGGCTGACGCTCCAGCCGACTGGGCAACGAGTGCAATCGCGGCGACAAACGACATGGCTGTTCCCTTTCGGTCCGATCGCGGTCAGTTGATCACGCCCTCGTGCAGCCGCACTACCCGGTCCATCCGCGCGGCGAGACGCTCGTTGTGGGTTGCGACCAGCGCAGCGCTGCCCTGGGTGCGAACCAGGGTAAGGAACTGTTCGAGCACCTTGTCTGAAGTCTTCTCGTCAAGGTTGCCGGTCGGTTCGTCAGCCAGCACCAGCACCGGCTTGTTGGCCAGCGCCCGCGCCACGGCGACGCGTTGCTGCTCACCGCCGGACAATTGGCTGGGGCGATGGTCAAGCCGCTCGGCCAGTCCCAGTGCGATCAGCAGTTCCCGCGCGCGAAGCTCAGCCTGGCTCTGGGATATGCCGGCAACCAGTTGCGGCAGGACGACATTTTCCAGCGCGGTAAAATCGGGCAGCAGGTGATGGAACTGATAGACGAAGCCGATCCGGTCACGCCGCAGCACGGTGCGCTCGTCGCTTGACAAGGCCGAGGCATCGGTCCCGGCAATCTCGATCCGCCCGCCGAACCCGCCTTCGAGCAGTCCGACCGCCTGCAGCAGGGTCGATTTACCCGAACCCGATGGCCCCAGCAGCGCCACGATCTCGCCCGGCTGGACCGCCAGGTCCACACCGCGCAGCACGTCGATCCGCACCCCGCCCTGTTCGAAGCTGCGGGTCAGCCCGGAGAGCGCGATCACCGCCTCACTCATAGCGCAGCACCTGCACCGGATCGGTGCTAGCCGCCTTCATCGCCGGGTAGAGCGTGGCCAGGAAGCTGAACAGCAAGGCCATCAGCGCGATCGCTGCGATCTCCACCGGATCGCTGCGGCTGGGCAGTTCAGTGAGGAAACGGATCGATGGATCCCACAGGTTCTGTCCGGTCAGCAGTTCGACGACCCGCACAACCGATTGACGGAAGAACAGGAAGACAAAGCCCAGCGCCAGTCCGGCCAGGGTCCCGGCAGTGCCGATCGCGAAGCCCAGCACCACGAAGATCCGCAGGATCGACTGGCGCGAAGCCCCCATGGTCCGCAGGATCGCAATATCGCGGGTCTTGGCACGGACCAGCATGATCAGGCTGGACAGGATGTTGAACACCGCCACCAGCACGATGATCGACAGCACCACAAACATCGCCACGCGTTCCACCGCAAGCGCTTCAAACAGGCTGGCGTTCATCGATTTCCAATCGGTCACCACCGCGCGGCCGGAATATTTCTGCGCGATCGGCTGCAGGGTTTCGGACGCCACATCGGGATCTTCGACCTGCACCTCGATCATCCCCACTGCATCGCCCGAAAGCAGCAGCGTCTGCGCATCCTGCATCGGCATGACGACAAAGCGCTGGTCGAAATCATAGACCCCGATCTCGAAGATCGCGGCGACACGGTAGGCGATCTGGCGCGGCACGGTGCCGAACGGGGTCGATTGTCCCTGCGGGTTGATGATCGTGATCGAGTCCCCCACTCGCGCGCCAATATTCTGCGCGAGCTGCGATCCGATCGCCACTTCGCTGGCATCGGGCTTCAGCGCATCGAGCCTGCCGGACACTACCTTGTCGGCTAGGCGGTTGATGTCTTCCTGCGTCTGCCCGCGCGCAAAGATCGCCTCGACCCGGCCATTGAAGCTGGTCAACAATGGCTGCTCGATCAGCGGCGAGGCGCGGGTAACTCCGGGGGTCGCCTTCACATCCTTTAGCACCTCGCGCCAGTCATCCAGCCGCCCGCCATAGGCCTGCACCACCGCATGGCCATTGAGCCCTACGATCTTGTCGAACAGTTCGGCGCGAAAGCCGTTCATCACGCTCATCACGATGACCAGCGCGGCCACACCCAGCATCACCGCAACCAGGCTGATCCCGGCCACCATAGCGATAAACGCCTCTCCGCGCCCGGGCAGCATATAGCGCTTGGCGATGGTCCATTCGAACGGAGAGAGGATCAAGCCGGCATCCTTGCGCGAACAATCTTGGGGCCAGCGCGGTTTAGGCGGCCCTCCCCGCGCTGGCAAGGGCAGCAAGCCGAACAAAAAATGGCGGGCTGCACCAGGAAGAACCTGTGCAGCCCGCCTGCGACCCGGACGAAGCAAACGCGGGGGGCGTCAGTTACGCATCGGCCTGGTTGTATTCGGACCGCTCGCCGGCAGGATCGGGACGCGGACATCGGGTTGATCGCCTGTCAGCGAGCCAAGGAAAGCGACAATCTTGTCGGCATCGCCGTCACTCAGGTCCTTGCCGAGTTGGGCCTTGGCCATCACCTTTACCGCCTCGCGCAGATCCCAGACCGAGCCATTGTGGAAATAGGGTGCGGTCAGAGCTACGTTGCGAAGGGTTGGCACCTTGTAGGAATAGAGATCGGATGCCTGGTTGGTGACCGCCATCCGCCCCTTGTCACCCGGCGGGCGATATTTGGGGTCTGGATCGCTGGCCATCCCGAACTTGGCATACATACTGCCGCCCACGTTCATGCCATTGTGGCACGACGCGCAGCCGGTATCGACAAACAGCTTGAGCCCGGCCTTCTGGGTCTGGTCAAGTGCGCCTGGCTTGCCATTGAGATATTGATCGAAGGGTGCGTTCGGCGTGATCAGGGTGGCTTCAAATGCCGCGATCGACTTCTGGATATTTTCCAGTGTGATCGGATCCTTTTGGCCCGGGAACGCCTTGGCAAAGGCCGCAGCATAGCCCGGGATCGATTTGATCTGCTCGACGATATGCTCCTTGGGTGAATCCATTTCGATCGGGTTCACCATGGGTCCGCCGGCCTGCTCGACCAGATCCTTTGCGCGACCATCCCAGAACTGGGCGAAGTTGAATGTAGCGTTGAGCACGGTCGGCGCGTTGCGTCCGCCCTGTTGCCAGTTGTGGCCGATCGAGGTTGAGGCATTGTCGCCGCCGCCCAGACCAATATTATGGCACGACGCACAGCTGAGCGCATGGCTGCCAGACAGGCGCGGGTCATGATAGAGCATGGCGCCAAGGTCAATCAGGTCCTGACTGGCTGAAAAACCCTCAACTTCCTTGTAGCTCGCAGGCAAAGCCTTGAATTGCTCGCGAGCGGCCTTCATCAGTTCTTCGCTGGCCGGGCCAGTCGCCGACTGGCCATCACTGCCTGCTTTGCCGCAAGCGCTCACCGCCAACGCCAGTGCAATCAATCCTGCTGTCGCGAACTTGCTCATTGTGATTCCCATCAAGGCTTCAGCTGCTCAATACTGGATCAGACTGACGACACTCTGACGGCGATCATGCCAATGGGGCTGGAAACTCCATCGCAATGCTATGACTTGATGCTTCGCTACGCAGGCGACCACCATGCGCTTCGACGATCCGACGAACGATTGCCAAACCCAGACCGGCACCATCACTGCTGGCATGATCTGCTCTGACATGGCGATGGGAAAGGCGCTCCAGCTCATCCTGACCGAGCCCCGGTCCGCAATCAACCACCGATAAAACCGGCCCTGGCCCAGCGACTACGGTAACACTGCCGCCCGGCGGAGTTACTCTGAGTGCGTTTTCAACCAGGTTGCGGGTCGCCGCCGCAAGGGATTCGGCTTCCGCCAAGATCGAGGTAGGACCATTGTCTTCAAAGCCCAGCACCCGGCCTCCAGCCAGCGCCGTAGGAGCCATCTGTGCCACGACGTTACTTCCTACCAGAGCCAGATCGACTTCGCTGCCGCACTGTCCGTAAAGCTTGCGTGCATCGATCCTGGTGATCGTCATCAGCTGATCGACCAGCTTCTGCATGTCGCGGACCTGGCGCAGCAATGTCCCGGCTTGCGGATGCTCGAGCCGTTCAAGCTCCAGCCCGAGCAGGGTCAGTGGCGTGCGCAATTCGTGCGCAACATCGCCGGCAAATGCGGCATTGGCTTGCGAAATCTCCTCCATCCGCGCGAGCAACCCGTTCACACCATCTGCCAAGGGGGCGATTTCGGCAGGAAAATTGCAATCATCAATCCTCACCCCCAACGCCGCACTTGGCGCCTGGGCAACTGCTTGGGCAGCTTCCTCGATCGGTCGAAGTGCCCGGTGAACGATGTATCGACCGGCCAAGGCCATCGGGGTTATGATCACCAGGGCTGGCAGGAGGACATGCGCGCCGACTTCATACACAGCCTTCTGCAAGGCTTGCGGATCGTTCAGGGCACTGAAGGTAATATGATAGTCGAGCAAGATTGCGCCGAGCAGAACCAGCAATCCGACAAGACCAACCACCAGCAGGCCAAATGACAAACTTCGGGCAACCGATCGCATGGCCATCGTCAGGACTCGCTCAACAGGTAACCGACACCGCGCACTGTATGCAGAACATTGCCTGCGCCCGCTTCCTCAAGCTTGCGGCGCAATCGCGAAACCGCCGCTTCGATCGCATTTGGGGTGACCGGCTCGTCAAAGCCATAAAGCGCGACCTCGATCTGATCACGGCGCACAACCTGGCCAGCACGACGCATCAGCAGTTCGAGTAGACCAAGTTCACGCCGGCTGACGTCGATCCGCCGCTGCATGACCGATGCGACCATGGCAGCCGGATCGAAGGTCAGATCACCGACCTCGATTACGCTTTGCTGGCGCACGCCCGGCCGACGCAATACTGCACGAATTCGTGCCGCGAGCTCGTCGATCGCAAAGGGCTTGGGCAGATAGTCGTCGGCACCGGCGTCTAACCCCTTGATCCGGTCATCAATGCCGTCGCGCGCTGTCAGGATGATTGTCGGCGGCAACGGCCTGGTGGCCCGGGTAGCGAGCCATTCTACACCGTCTCCATCGGGCAGCCCCGCGTCCAGCAACATCACGTCGAACTGCGCGACTGCCAATGCGCCTTCCGCCGCGCCCAAACTGTTCGCGACATCGCAGGTGAACCCGCGTTCGTACAAACCCTGGGCAATCAGCTCACCCAAACGCAGATTATCTTCAATCACCAGTATGCGCATGTGCGTTTGGCCCGGAACAAGTCATTTCATGACATTAATCGGAGACACTGACCAGACGCTGACCGAGAGAGCGAACAGTGACTTTGCAATCGCGGTCGAAACCCTGCGCCGCGCCCTTGCCTTTAGCTGCATTCCCCGCCAAAGGCGGCGCGACAGGGCACAGCAAGGGCTTGGCGATTCCATGAACCTCACCCACCCCTTCCTTGACGCAGACGGTGACAAGCTGCGCGAGGAATGCGGCATTTTCGGCGTCATCGGCGCCAAGGAAGCTGCCGCGATGACCGCGCTGGGGCTGCACGCGTTGCAGCACCGGGGCCAGGAAGCGGTCGGCATCGTCAGCTATGACGGCAAGGATTTCTTCGCCCGCCGCGGGCTGGGCCATGTTGCCCAGGTCTTTTCCGATGCCAGCATGTTCGCCGAACTGCCCGGCGAAATGGCCAGCGGTCACGTGCGCTATTCAACCACCGGCGGCCAGGGGCTGCGCAACGTCCAGCCGCTCCACGCGGATCTGGCGCGCGGTGCTTTCTCGGTCGCGCACAACGGCAACATCTCCAATGCCATGCACCTCAAGCAGGAGCTGGTGAACAAGGGCGCGATTTTCCAGTCGACTTCGGACACCGAAGTGATCCTGCACCTGATCGCCACCAGCCGCTATCCCACGCTGATGGACCGGCTGGTCGATGCGCTGCGGATGATCGAGGGCGCCTATTCGCTGATCTGCATGACCCCCAAGCGGATGATCGCCTGCCGTGATCCGCTAGGCATCCGCCCCCTGGCAATGGGCAAGATCGGTGACGCCACCGTCTTTGCCAGCGAAACCGTGGCGCTTGACGTGGTCGGCGCGGAGTTCGTGCGCGAGGTTGAGCCTGGCGAAATTATCGAAGTACGCCAGGACGGCCGGGTTACCAGCCACCGCCCCTTCGGCGACAACTCGCCGCGCCCGTGCATCTTCGAACACGTCTATTTCAGCCGCCCGGATTCGGTGATGGGCGGGCATTCCGTCTACGAAGTTCGTAAGGCGATCGGCATGGAACTGGCCAAGGAAGCGCCGGTTGAAGCCGATCTGGTGATCCCGGTGCCCGACAGCGGTGTGCCCGCCGCGATCGGCTATGCCCAGCAAAGCGGGATTCCCTTCGAACTGGGAATCATCCGTTCGCACTATGTCGGTCGCACTTTCATCCAACCCAGCGACGGCGCGCGCCATGCCGATGTGAAGCGCAAGCACAATGCCAACCGGGCGCTGGTTGAAGGCAAGCGGATCGTGCTGATCGACGATTCGATCGTGCGCGGCACCACTTCGATGAAGATCGTGCAAATGATGCGCGATGCCGGCGCGGCCGAGGTGCATATGCGCGTCGCCAGCCCGCCGACCAGCCATTCGTGCTTCTATGGTGTCGACACTCCCGAACGACACAAGCTGCTGGCCGCGCGGATGGACGTGCAGGAGATGACCAAGTTCATCGTCGCCGACAGCCTGGCCTTCGTCTCGATTGACGGGCTCTACCGCGCGGTCGGTGCCAAGGGCCGCAACAACGCCTGCCCGCAGCACTGCGACGCCTGCTTTACCGGCGACTATCCCACCCGCCTGACCGACATGGCCGAACGCTCTGCGGATGAAGACCAGTTGCCACTTCCGGTCGGCAAGGTCGCATGAGCGCGCTTTCGGGGCAGATCGCTCTGGTTACCGGCGCCAGCAAGGGGATCGGTGCGGCCGTGGCCAAGGCACTGGCGGCAGCCGGCGCCCACGTGGTGATCACGGCGCGCGACACCAAGGGGCTAGAGGCGGTCGAGGAAGCGATTTTCCAGGCCGGAGGCGGAGCCACGATCGCTCCAGTCGATTTGGCCGATGCCGACGGAATTGCCCGGTTGGCTGCGGCTGTAACCGAACGCTGGAAGAAGCTTGATGTGCTGGTCCACTGTGCGGCGGTGCTGCCCGAGCTGACTTCGGTCCGCGATATCGACCAGACGCAGTTTTCGAAGGCACTGACGCTGAACGTGCTGGCCACCCAGGCCCTGATCGCACGGTTTGACCCGCTGCTGAAGGCCAGCGAGGACCCGCGCTTCGTGCACCTGACAACCAGTGTGGCCAGCGATCCGCGTGCGTACTGGGGTGCCTATGCGGCCAGCAAGGCGGCGGCCGAAAACCTGGTCAGCTGCTATGCCGAGGAAGCCCGCAACACTTCGAAGGTCAGGGTTGCGATCGTTGATCCCGGCGCGACAAGAACCGCAATGCGGGCAAAGGCTTACCCGGGCGAAGACCCGGCTTCGGTCAAGCCGCCCGAAGCAGTCGCTGAACGCTTGCTGACATTGCTTGGTGAACAATTCAGCAGCCCGCACCGCGAGCGCGTTAACCTTTCCTCATAATCCATCGGCAACTGCAAGCAGCGATACTTTGCCAATCCTGCCGGGAAAGGTCCCGGAAAGGAGCGGACATAGGGGCGCTGTGATGAACGAAAATCTGTTGCTGACCAAGGACCCGTATTTCTCAGCCGCGCAGGAAGATCGCAGCGCGCCGCGCACCCGCGTGGCGATTCCCGCGACCCTGCGCATGTCGGGTGGTCGCGGCTTCCAGACGGTGGTCCACGATCTTTCGCTTAGCGGCTTCTGCGCCGCGGCGGTCAACCGCATGGTACCTGGCACCGTCTGCTGGCTGACCCTGCCCGGCATCGAAGCTCTGCAGAGCGAAGTGGTGTGGTGGGACAACAGTCTGGCCGGTTGCGCCTTCGAAAAACTGCTCAGCCCGATCGTGCACGACAATATTCTGTCGCGCTGGCAGGCCAATTCGGCCTTCCGCCCGGTTTCCTGAGCCTGACAAACCGAATTCCGTCCGGGCGCCGGCCAGAGCCGCTGTGTCCCTTACCCCCCAAATCGCACGCGATTTGCCGTGCCCGGGCGGAACCCCTCAGCGCTTGACCAGCGTTACTTGCGAGACAGTGATCCCGCCGCCCCGGAATCCGCCCTCGCAATACATCAGGTAGAACCGCCAGAGCCGCTGGAACCGCGCATCGAATTCCGGCGGCAAGCGCCCCTCCGCAATCGCCAGATCAAACCGCTCGCGCCAGCATTTCAGCGTCTCGGCATAGTCGAGCGGGAAATCAGCCTGGTCGCACCAGTCCAGCCCGTGAGATGCGGCCAGAGCGCGAAACTCTGCCTCGCTCACCAGCATGCCCCCCGGGAAGATGTAGGCCTGGATGAAATCGGCACTGCGTGAATAGGCTGGGAACAGCGCCTCGCGGATCGCGATGTACTGGATCGCCGCGCGCCCGCCGGGTTTGAGGCAGCGCGTCAGGCAATCGAAGAAATCGGGCCAGTATTCCCGGCCCACTGCCTCGACCATCTCCACGCTCGCGATCGCCTCGAACTGACCCGACACGTCGCGATAGTCCTGTTTGCGGAATTCAATTTGCGGTGAACGGTTGCGGCGCGCCCACGCCAACTGTTCGTCGGACAGGCTGATCGCGGTAACCGCTGCACCGGCTTCATGCAGTCGCTGCGCCAGTGCACCCCAGCCGCACCCGATCTCCAGCACGCTGCCAGCGCCTGCCACCCGATCGACGATCGTCTGCAGCTTGTGCTGCTGCGCCGCCGCCAGATCCTCGCCAGCAGATGCCCAGCGCGCGCTGGAATAGACCATGTCAGGGTCCAGCCACTCGGCGTAGAAGGCGTTACCCAGATCATAGTGGGCATGGATGTTGCGCTGTGATCCGGTGCGGGTGTTGCGGTGCAGCCAGTGCGCCAGTCGTGCCGCGAGGCGCCAGGGGCCACGTGCCCGCGCCAGGTTGCCCAGGGCATCGGCATTGGCCACGAACAGCGCGAACATCTCCACCGGATCCGGGCTGGACCATTCGCCGGCTTCCCAGGCCTGATAGAGCCCGATTGAGCCCGAACTGGCCACTCGCACCAGACCGCGCCACGAATGCAGGGTTACCCGCGCCGCAAAGCCCGGCGCCCGGCCGCCCAGCAGCCGGGTCGATCCATCGGGCAGTGTGGCCTGCAAGCTACCGCTGACCAGCCCGGCATCGATCCGTTCAACCAGACGTGCGGCACTGCCAGTCCACAGCCGCGCCAGCCAGCCGGTCTGGCCACGCAGCACGGGTGCGCCAAGCGCAAGATCATCGCTGCTGGACTGGTGCGCGGACATGCCCGGCCTATGAACCGGGCGTCACGCCTCTGCAATGCCAGCTCAGTTGGAGCGGGTAATTGCGTCGAGGATAACCGGATTGAGCGGACGGATGAATTCGCAGCCGAATTCGAAATCAGTCACCCAGGCAACTTTGCACTCGATCGCTTCGATCGAAGCGAGCTTGAGGTAGAAGTGGTCACCCTCATGGACCAGGAACACACCCGAGATCCGCGCGCCAAGTTCAGAAATGTCCTGCACCTGGACATTGGCACGGCGCGTACCCGCACGGAACTGCACCGAAGCCTGATAGCGTCGACGATCGGCACGGCGGCCACTGGTCTGCTGAAACTGGGCTTCTTGCGACATGGCAGGCGGTCTTCTTGGTCCTCCGAACGCATCCACATTCACAGATCTTGGTAAAAACCGGGTTAATCATGAAATTATCAAGTATTTCAGAACTCTAACAAAAGGGCGCCGAAGCAAAACACTTCGGCGCCCCAATTTTTCACTTGGCTGATCGAATCAGAAGCGAACTTCCACCCCGACATTGAACGACCGACCGCGCGGATCGGCAACCCGCGGTTCCCAGCTGGAGCCGGCGCCAGTGTTACCATCATAGGTGATGGCAAACGGCGGATCGGTATCGAACAAATTCTTGATTCCGAAGTTGATCTTGAAGTCGGGGCTCAGCGCAGTGACGCTGGCACCGAGGTTATAGATCACATAGGCCTTCACCTTCTCATTGAACTCAGGCCGGGTCACCGCGCCGCTGGCGATTCCAGGAAGCTTCTGGTTGTTATAGCCAGCACGGTAAAGCTGAGTCAGCGTGATCGTGAAGTCCTTGTTGCTGTAGCTGATCCACGCGTTGTGCTTCCAGCGCAGCCCCAGATCGCCGGCAAAGGTGAAGATGCCGATCTGGCTAGGCCCATACGGCAAGGTCGGGTTGGCAATCAGTTTTTCCCGCTTTTTGAGCATCAGAGTGCCATCAAGGCCAACCGCCATGCTGCCACCAGCCATGTCCCAACCACCGCGCAAGGCGAATTCGACACCCTGGGTCCGGCGCGAGCCAGCATTTACCCAGCGCTGGTCGATTGCGGTGATCACGTTGGATGAATCGCGGATGAAATTGTCCGGGAACAGTGATGCGTTGTCGACCAACTGCCGCAGAGTCAGGATCGCGATGGTATTATCGACATTGATCATCCACCAGTCAGCCGAAAGGCTCCAGCGTGGCAAGGGTTTGAAGACCACGCCCACGCTTGCCATCTTCGCGGTTTCCGGCCCAAGGTTGAGGTTACCACCGGTCCAGATGTCTGGCCGGATGATCGCGCAGGGCAGACCGGAACCGAAGGCGCTGGTCGGCACGCCGCCCGGGCAGGCCACAGGATCTGCAAGATCGCTGCCGGAATAGGGGCTGGTTGTGACCCCGTTGAAGATCTGGTTGAAGCTGGGAACACGGAACCCGGTCGAATAGGAACCGCGGAACATCAGCCAGTCAACCGGTGTGAACTTGGCCGAAACCTTCGGATTGGTCGTCGTCCCAAAGCCGCTGTAGTCGTCGACGCGCACCGCAGCGGTGATATCGAGGATATCAAGGATGGGCAGATCGATTTCGCCATATGCCGCCTTGACCGTGCGAACCTTGGGCAGCAGCGCGTTGACGTTGTCAAACGCCGCGAGGAAAATCACCGGCTGGTTCGCTGCTGCCGCAGCAGAACCATTAAAGCTGTAGGTCTCACGCCGCCAGTCAAGCCCGAGCGCCACCTGGACCTTTCCGCCCGGCAATTCGAACAGCGAACCCGAGATCGAGGCATCAACCTCCTTGACCGTGTAACGCCCGCCATAGAGCGTGGATCCATTCGCCGAAACCGCTTCGAGTCCAGCCAATGCAGCCGCAGTCTGATCGAGCGAGAACGGGTTGAGAATGCCGGAATTGATCAGACCGACTAGACCTGGCGTCGTCGCACCTGGCGCAATCGGCGCGAGCGGGTCGGGCGAGCCGTTGTTCAGCGTACCACGATAATAGTAGCCGGAACCCAGCAGCGACTTCGTTTCGCTTTCCGAATGCGAAGCACCAATTTTATAATCCCAGTCACCAATCGGCAGCGGGCCTTCAATGCCGGCATAGGCGCGCAACGTGCGGCTGTTGGTGGTATATTCACGCGGCCCGCAGGCGATGCAGCGCCAGCGACCCGAAAGCGGTCGTCCATAGCGGGCGTTAAGCGTTGCGGCGCTGCCTGGGAACGTGGCCAGAAGCGCATTGAAGATCGAGTCGTAGGTACTCTGGGTCGTCGGGTTGAGCGGATAGGCCCAAGGCAAATTGGTGGTGTTTGCCGACAATTGCGCATGGCTGAAGCTCTTGGCCGAATCGGCGCTGGACCCCGTAACTTCGGCAAAGATCTGATGACCACCGCCCAGATTGACAGTAGCCTTCGTATAATAGGTCAATGTTTCGATCGGCTGTTGGATCACCGCCGCGCGACCGGTATCCCAAGCACATGCGTAATAGTTGTTCGGCGATGACCACAACTCCCAGTCGTAAGCCATTCCGCCGTCCATCGATTCGCAGCCAGCACCGCCCGGCAGATCGAGGTAGTTGATCCCGCCCGCAGCCGCGTTGCCTCCATTGGGCGCGGTCAGCGTCAGGCCGGCGAGCAGCGAGCCAGTAGGATTCTGGGAGGCATTGGCCCCGATGTTGAACAACGTCGCGATCGGCGTGCCGCGGGTATCGACCGAAAGGCCACGCAGCGGCTGATTGCCGTTGACGAAATCGCGCTGCGAGCCGCGCAGCATCTTGTTCCAGCTATAGGCAACCCCGCCCATCACGTTGATGCCATCTTCCTGCAGATCACCATAGCCGACCAAGCCGGAAACGCGGTAGATTTCGCCGCCGCCATGCTGGGTGAAGTCAGTCGATCCGGCCAGGCTGAAGCCTTTGAAATCCTTCTTGGTGATATAGTTGATCACCCCGCCGATCGCGTCGGTGCCATAGATGGCCGAGGCGCCGTCCTTCAGGATTTCGACCCGTTCGATCGCGGCATAGGGAATCTGGTTGACGTCAACAGCCCCGCCCGAAAGTCCGTGCGCAGCCACGCGGCGGCCGTTGAGCAGGATCAGCGTCGATGCGCTGCCCTGCCCGCGCAGGTTGGCGGCCGAAAGCCCGTTGGTGCCTCGCTGGGCACCGGTAACAACGTCGGCGTTCGAGGCCAGGTTGTCTGCCCCACTGCCGTTCGAGGTCAGGAACATGTTGAGCTGTTCGGGATTAGCCAGCCCGTTGCGTTCAAGATCGGCGGTCGAAATGATCTGCAGCGGCAGCGCGCTCTTGGTCGGATCCTGCTTGAGCCGCGAACCGGTCACCACAATTGCGGTGCTGTTGTCGCTGGCGCTATCCGCATTGGGGGTTGAAACATCGGGAGTGGTCTGCGCCAATGCCGGCGCTGCGAAAGCTACAAGCGAGACAGAGCTGGCAAGAATGCCGCGAGCAAGTGTGCGAAGTGTCATGAAAGCCCCCATTCTGAACACGAAATTCGATTCAACCTGACGAGACTATCAAGCGAGACGAGCTTGGCCAGAGCGCGGCGCGCAAAAAATCCCGTTTTGAGACCAGAATTGCCGGCAGCAGGGTGAATTGTTGCAGCGTTGCAACAAATCGCCCTGGAAGCGCTTTCAGTTGGCGGCGTAGATCGCCAGCAGCGCGGCCTCCATCGCAGGTATTGCCGACTCGCCATTGGGCACGTCGTTGGCAAAGAACGAAAAGGTCAGTCGCTTGCCGCTGGCTGCGCGAAACGTGCCTGACAGGGCGTTGGTCGCGTTAAGCGTGCCGGTCTTGGCGGCCAGGTTGCCCGCCAGCGGTGTGCCCAGGAACCGCCGCTTCAGCGTACCGTCCACCCCTGCAATCGGCAACGAAGCATGCCAGGCCTTGCCCCACGGCTGGCCATCGACCCAGCGCAGCAGGGCAACGCCGGCCCGGGGGCTGACCCGGTTGTAAGTGGACATGCCCGAGCCGTCGGAAAAATCGTAGCCTTCGCGCGGAATCCCGGCTCTTTCATAGAGTGCGCGAGTAGCGGCGAGGCCGTCTTCGAGCGAGCCGGTGCCCTCGACCCTTCCGATGCGGCGCAGCATGGTTTCGGCGTGATTGTTCTGGCTGACCTTGTTGATGATCACTATGTCTTCGGCCAGCGGTGGCGGGACCAGGCCGGCCAGCACGGGGCCGCCGCGTGCCGTGTCGATCGCCACGGCATTCCGGGCGCGCCAGTCGGGATCGTCAACCAGACCAACGGGACGATGGCTGGTTTGGATCTTGCCGGCGATTTTCACCCCCCGCGCTTTGAGCATCGCCGCAAAGGTCCAGGCGGTGAAATGCGCCGGATCATCGATCCCGATCCGCTCACGCCACTCGCCCGCGTCCGCCGGAAGTTCACCGTAGAGGCGGAAATCGCGTGAATTGACAGTGTGTTCGAGCACCAGGTTGGCCTTGCCTCCCGGCGCTACGGTCACCGCTTCGTTGCGCACCGTGACATAGGGTGGAACCACCAGTAGCGGCGGCTTGCCCAACGTGCCGGGCAAGGCCTTGACCATCAGCTCGTTGCTGTCGAGTGAGAGCGCGGACGTAGCGGTGGCATCGTTCGAGCCGAAATTGTTCCAGCTCATTCCCGGGCTCCAGCGCTGGTCGGGGAACCGGGTGTCATCGCCGATCACGTCGCCCGCCACCTTGGTTCGGGCGGCTACGGCATCGGCCAGGGTGGCAAGGCAATCCTGCTGGCAATTGGCAGCGGAGGACATCCGCGTGTCACCGCGGCCGGTCAATACGACGTTGAAAACGCCCTTCTTTTTGCCCGGCACAAGCGAGACTTGCGTAGCACCTTCAGCATCCGGCTGGTCCACCCCGGGCAGCAGGGCATAGGCCGCGGCGGTGGTGAACAGCTTGGTATTCGAAGCCGGGATGAAGCGCTGGTCGGGATTGATCGCAACCACCACCTTGCCGGAATCATCGACCACCAGAAGCCCGAAACGCGTGCCTTTTGGCGCCTTTGCCAGCTCCGCCTCGACCAAGGTCTGCTGGTTGGGAGGAGCGGGTTCGGCCAGGGCCGGGCTGGCGAACAGCAGGGCGAGCGGGGCGAGGTATCTCAGCATTCGCCCTGTCTGCCCAAGTGGTTAGCGCAAGTCCACCAGTTCGACCGGCGGGAGCGGCTGGGCGCCGGGCTGTTCGGCCCAGTGCCGGGCGTTGAGCACACCGCCTGAAGCACGCAATTCCGCCACTTTTGCCAGGTCGACTTCGGCAAAGAGCCATTGCGCCTTATCCATTTCACCCAGTGCCACGACACCGCTGGCGGGCATGCCGCGATCGGGCGGAGCGAAGACTCCGGCGGCTCCGCAATTGACGTCAACTGCCGGATTCCATTCGGCATTTCCGACGGTTGGCGACTGGACGGCATAGCATTGCCCCTCCAGCGCGCGGGCCTGGGTGCCAAGCCGGACCCGCCAGTAGCCGTGGAGACTGTCGGTGCAGCTGGGGACCAGCAGCAGTTCCATCCCGGCTTCAACCTGGGCGCGTGCCAGCAGCGGAAATTCGCTGTCATAGCAGATGTTTACGCCGATCTTCCCGAGCGATGTCTCAAACAGTCGCAGCGGCCCGGAGGCGCTGACGAACCACTCTTCGCGCTCAAAGCGGGTCATCACCAGCTTATCCTGGATTCCGACCTTGCCCGAGGGTGCAAACAGGTGCGCGCGGTTCACGTAACCAGCTGATGTCAAAACAGGAATTGAGGGTGCCAGGAGGTACATCTCGTGCTGCTTCGACAGTCCTTCAAACAGCACACAAAGGTCACTCAAGCGTGCCGCAACGGTGACCAGCGAGCCTTCAAGATCGCCCATCCTGCCGGAATCGAGCGCGGCGAGCTCCATCGCGCCATATTCGGGAAACAGCGCCAGCCGCGCCCCGCCCCGCGCCGCCGCTTCAACCCAGGCGGTCAGCTTGTCGGCATAGGCCTGCCAGCCGTCCAGCCGGTCAATCGGATACTGCGCCGCGGCAAGGGTAAAGCGGGTCACAGCTGGCGCAGCCAGTACTGCATCGGCTTGGGGCTCTCGTCCGCCTCGCCGTGTTCCTTCCAGGCCAGTTCGGTCACGAACCCGTCAACCGGAGCATAGCCGCGCCCGCGCCAGAATGCATCCAGCGGGGTATAGTCCGCCGGCCGGGCCGGATGGTCGTGGGGCCGGATTACCGCGGCAAAGGTCGCCGCCGTCGCCCCGCTGCGCCGGGCCTGCTCTTCGCGCTGGTCAAAAAAGGCATGGCCAATCCCCTGCCCGCGATATTCGGGCAGCAGCACGCTTTCGCCGAAGTAGAACAGACGGTCCGTCGCGATCCCGCGCTGCTCGAACGGCGCGCGAAATTCGGCCTTTTGCGCCCACATCGGGCTGGCCGTGGCCGCCCCGACGATCCGCGCGCCAGCGAAAGCCGCCACCAGCACCGCATCGGGCGCCGCGGCAAAGTGCTTCAGGTAGTCAGCCTCGTAACCGATGTCGCCATCGTAGAGGTAGGGAAAGGCCGCAAAGACCGCGATCCGCAGCGCCGCCAGATCGTCGATCGCCGCGGCGATCTCCCCACCGGTCAGCGGGCGGACCGTAACGCTCAAGCGCCCACCTGCGCGCACCAGTCATTGAGGTTGTAATAGACTGTCACCCGGTCAATCCGCCCGTTCGACATCGCAAAGAATGCGCCAGCCGGCAGGGTATAGGTCTGTCCGTTCGCTTCGGGCAGCCCCTCATCAGTGGCAAGGTATTCCCCATGGACGGTGAATTCCGCCGCGCCGCGCGATCCTTCCTCGCTGGCCATCAGCACGATCCCGTCGAGCCGTTCGCGGTAGCACCGCTCCATATGCGCCAGAAACGCGCGGAACGCGTCCTTGCCGCGCTGGGTGCCGCCCTGGTTGATATCGTGGGCGACATCGTCAGCCAGGCAATCGAGCATGCCTTCCCAGTCACCGGCGTTGAACGCGGCATAGTAACGGGTCAGCAAGGCAAGGGCGTCAGCGCGGTCCATCGGATACTCCACCATACAGGAGTGCGCGGATTAACCGCAGCCCCGTCCGCAGGCAACGCCAGCGAGCACGCTTCAGAATTTCTTATGCGCCGATCAAGCCCGGGCATGACCGGCAAAACAAAGCCGGGGCAACGCTGGTGCGTTGCCCCGGCCTGTCTTTTGCAATCGGCCTGCGATCAGAACTTGCCGCGCAGGGTCACGCCGAAGGTCCGCGGTTCGGCCAGGAACTGCGAGAACAGCTGACGGCCGTCGGGGAAGCTGTTGGCTTCGTTGAACGGTGCCGAGCTGGTCCCCGCCTGGAACGGCGAGTTGAACGCAACCTGGGCATAGTCCTGATCAAACAGGTTCTGCACCCACAGTTCAACCGACCACTTCTGGTCCGGGCCGCGCAGGCCGACGCGGGCGTTGACCAGCGCGAAGCCGTCCTGGCCCTTCTGCGGGAACAGGTCCGAACCGGTGTTGTAGTCGCTGGTCATGCGGGTATCGACATAGAACAACGCCGACAGGCCGGTGCTGCCGAGTTCGGGGGTCCAGGCCATGCTGCCGGTCACCACCAGTTCGGGGGCGTTCGACATGTTCTTGCCCGGCAGCCAGCGCAGCGCCGGATCAAGCGGAGCGCCCGCCGCATTGGCGACGAGATCCGACCGGTACTTGGTCTTGGCATGGGTCAGGCCGGCGGTAACGCGGAAGTTGCGCGCCGGAACCAGCGCGGTTTCCAGTTCGAAGCCTTCCGTGCGCACACCCCAGCCGACATTGCTGGAGGCGCAGGCGCCGGTCGCAGCGCTGGTATCACGATCCGCCCCGCCAAGGCTGGCTTCGCAGCCGTTGATGTTCTGGACCAGGAACACCGAACCGTTGAAGGTGTTGAGCTGGAAGTTCTCGAAGTCAGAACGGAACAGCGTCAGGCTGGCGCTGAACGGGCCGGTCGAATACTTCGCACCCAGTTCATAGCTCTTGACCAGTTCGGGAGCGAACTGAAGATTGCCGACCAGCGCCTGGGCTCCGCCCTGGCTGGCGAAGGTGGGCGTCGGAGCCTTGAGCGCCGAACGATCAAGGTTGAACCCGCCAGCCTTGTACCCGCGTGAGAAGCTCACGTAGGTCATCAGATCGTCGGTCAGCTTGTACGACAGGATCGCGGTGCCGGTGAACTCGTCCTCGGCGCGCTTGTCGGCGATCGAAACACCGTTCAGCTCTGCGGTCGAATTGCCCTGGCAAGCCAGGCCGATCAGCGCCCCCGCCAGAGCACGCGCGGTGCCGATTTGCGTGGGAGTGCCGGCCGTGGTGGTGGTCAGATCGTCGGTCACCAGGCCCTGCACGGTGGTGCAGACCGTGTTGTTGTTGCCGAAGGTCGCGCCGAAGTCCTTCTTGTCGTTGGTATAGCGCAGGCCAAGCGTCAGATCGAGGCGATCGGTGATGTGGAAGATGTTGTGGGTGAACAGCGCCCAGTTCCGGTCGTGCTGACGGTATTCATCCGTGGTCGAACCCAGGTTGTTCAGGCCATCGAGCGCGGTGAAAGCGGCAACGATATCTGCACCCGAGGTTCCGGTTGCACCGGCAATGGTGGCCGGGCCAACAACCGGGGCAACGCACAGCGGATTGGTGGGCGAATAGAGCCCGGCCAGGCCGCCCCCCGAAATGATCCGGCAGTTGGCAAAGCGGCCATACTGGCTGCCGAACCGCAGATTGTCGCGCACGGTCAGCTTTTCATCGGCGTAGAACCCGCCAACCAGCCAGTCGAGCTTGCCGTCGAAGGCTTCGCCCTGCAGGCGCAGTTCCTGGGTGAAGGTGTGGAACTGGCGATAGGCATCGTCGCTGGGCGTGCGGTAGAGGATATCGACCGCGCTGTAATCGGTGTCCGAACCCTGGCCCGAGCGGTATTCGCGGTAGGCCGTGATCGAGGTCAGCTTGGCGCCGCCCAGATTGTAGCTGATTTCGCCCGAGAAGCCGTAATCCTTGGTTACGCCTTCATAGCTGCGGCCAGCCGAGACATAGATTGTGCGGTCATAACCCGGAGTGAAGCCGGCCAGCGGCTGGCCCAGGTCGCGCAGCACGTTGATGATGTTGTTGCCGGTGGTCTGCAGCGGGCTGAGCGGCGAGGACAGGTTGTTGAGGTTGCCGATGAACGGATTGACGGTGTTGTCGACATAGATCGCGCCGCAGCAGCGTTCCTTGCGCCAGGTGTAATCGGCGATCAGCCGCACCGACAGATCGTTCGAGGGTTCGAACAGCACCTGCCCGCGCAGGAAGAAGCGGTTGCGGTTGTTGACATCGACGTTGTTGGTGTTGTCGGTCAGGAACCCGTCGCGCTTGACGAAGACACCGTCGAGCCGGGCGGCGATGTTCTGGGTGATCGGGCCGGTGACCGATCCGGCCACGCGCACGAAATCGAAGTTGCCATAGGTCGCTTCGCCGCTGGCGCCGAACTGGAAGGCGGGCTTCTTCGAATAGATCGAGATCAGGCCGGCCGAGCTGTTGCGACCGCCCAGCGTGCCCTGCGGGCCGCGCTGCACTTCCACGCGGTCGATTTCGCCCAGTTCGTTCAGGCCGATGCCCGAACGCGAACGATAGACGCCATCGATGAACACCGGGACCGAGCTTTCAAGGCCGGGGTTGTCACCCACCGTGCCGATCCCGCGGATCCGGGCCGAGCCGTTCGCTTCAGAGCCGGTCGAAGACACGATCAGCGAGGGCGCAACCTGGTTGAGCTGGCGAATGTCGTTCGCGCCGCTGTTGCGCAGCGTTTCCGCGTTCACCGCCGAGATCGCGACCGGCACGTCGGCCAGCGCCTGGGCGCGGCCCTGGGCGGTCACGACGATTTCGGGCTGGGCCTCTTCTTCGGCCACCGGCTGATCGGCTTCCTGGGCAAAGGCCGGAGCAACGGGGACAAGCAGCAACGCGGCAGCCGAGACACCGGCGCCGAGCACAACTGAAAACTTCATGGAAACACTCCCAATTTCAAAACGATGACGACCCTGCCCGGGGAGAAGAAGGGATCACGCCTAATGTGCGCGCACTAATTGAGAGCGACAGGTCTGTCAACTCTCAATGCGGGCCAAATCCGATCAAATGCTCTGCCGGATCGACCGGCGCCGATTGCCGTGACCTTACAGGCCCTAGCGGAATGCCCGCGCGAATCGTTTGATAAATGTCAATCAGCGATTGCGGATATTGGCTCAGGCCGACGCAGTCTGCGCCACCATGGCATTGCCCGCAGTGGTCATCGTGTTGCCCAGTTCATTGCCAAGGCCGCTCAGCGCGGCAACCGATGCAGCGCCGATCAGCGCGGCGATCAGACCGTATTCGATGGCGGTGGCGCCGCTTTCGTCACGACTGAGGGCAACAAGCAAAGACATGGACCGGGTTCCCTGGACTATCCTTTGCGCAGGCTCGCCGAATGCGGTTAAGCTTGGCTCTGCAAGCCTGCTTGGCATCTGCGGTTAATTGCTTTGCCAAGAACGGCGCGGCATTCGCCCTTGCCGGTTTACCATTCGTCGATTGCCCGGTTGCCCTTGACCACGGCACGCGCCACAAGTTGCGCCTGCCATTTCATTCACCGGGGAACCTGACATGCGTCGTCACCTGCTTGCCTTCACCGCCCTCGCCTTTTCCGCCAGCGCGCTGCACGCCCAGGAAGCGGCAGCGCCGCCCGCCGCAGCCAAGCCCGCCGCATTGGTTGCCGACGGGATCCCGGCTGTGCCGCAGGCGCTGGTAGAGGAAACGCGGCCCTACATGGAATTCCGCTCTGCCGTATTCCTGGGCTGGGATCCGGTTGGCAAGGGGATGCTGGTTTCGACCCGCTTCGGCAATGTCGCCCAGCTGCACAGTGTGGCAGGCCCCGGCATGGCCCGGCGCCAGATCAGCTTCGAGGCGGAACCGCTGAGCGGCAGTCATCTGCCGGGCGATGGCACGCTGGTGGTCAGCAAGGACAAGGGCGGGAACGAATTCTTCCAGCTCTATACGCTCAGGAACGGGCGGCTGAACCTGCTGACCGACGGCAAGAGCCGCAATGGCCTCAACGCCGCCAGCAAGGACGGCAAATGGATCGCCTTCAGCTCGACCCGCCGCAACGGTGCAGACAATGACCTTTACGTGATGGATCCGCGCGATCCGGCCTCGGCGCGGATGGTCAAGCAGGTGACTGGCGGCGGCTGGGGTCTGGCCGCCTTTGCCCCCGGCAATACCCAGGCGGTGATCGCCAACTATGTGTCGGTGACCAAGACCGACCTCTACTGGCTTGACCTGGCGAGCGGTGCCACCACCCCGATCGGCGATCACAAGCAGGCGGTGGCCTATGGCGGCATCCAGTTTGCCCCTGACGGCACACTGTGGGTCACCAGCGATCAGGGCAGCGATTTCCGGCGGCTGGGCACGCTTGATCCCAAGACCGGCAAGTTCACCCCGAAAAGCCCCGAGGCCAAATGGGATGTCGAAAGCTTCGACATTGCCGAAGACGGCAGCTTCATTGCCTACACCATCAACGAAGCCGGCGTTTTCAAGCTCAAGCTAATGGACCCCAGGACCGGCGCGGTGCGCGAAGTGCCGGGTCTGCCCAAGGGCACGATCGGATCGCTGCAGATCGCGCCGTGGGGCACGATCGGGCTGACCCTGTCCTCGGCCAAGGTTCCCGCCGATGCCTATTCGGTCGATCCGGCCAGTCTGGCGGTCACCCGCTGGACGTCCAGCGAAACCGGCGGGCTTGATCCGGCGGTCAATGTCGAGCCCGAATTCGTCGAGGTGAAGAGCTTTGACGGCGAAGCGGTCAGCGGCTTTCTCTATCGTCCCGATCCGGCGAAGTTCCCGGGCAAGCGCCCCCTGATCGTCAACATCCACGGCGGCCCCGAAGGCCAGTCCACCCCCGGCTTCCGCGGCCGGGCCAACTACCTGCTCAACGAGCTGGGCGTTGCGGTGTTCTATCCCAACGTGCGCGGCTCAACCGGGTTCGGCAAGCGCTTCGTCAGCCTCGACAATGGGCCGTTCCTGCGCGAAAATTCGGTGAAGGACATCGGCGCCTTCCTCGACCGACTGCAGGCCGATCCGGCGATCGACGCCAGCCGCACCGCGGTAACCGGCGGATCTTACGGCGGCTATATGTGCTATGCGGTCGCGATCCGCTATGGTGATCGGCTCAAGGCGGCCGACTGCATCGTCGCGATCAGCAATTTCGTCACCTTCCTGGAAAATACCCAGAGCTATCGCCGCGATCTGCGCCGGGTCGAATACGGCGACGAGCGCGATCCCAAGCAGCGCGCCAAGCTGCAGGCGATCTCGCCGCTGACCGCGATCGACAAGCTGTCGATCCCGCTGCTGGTGGTGACCGGGGCCAACGATCCGCGCGTCCCCAAGAGCGAGGCTGACCAGGCCGTCGCCGCCGTCCGCGCCAAGGGCCGAGCCGCCTGGCACCTGGTCGGGATGAACGAAGGCCACGGCTTCGCCAAGAAGGAGAACGCCGACTATCAGTTCTGGGTCGAACTGATGTTCTGGCGGGCGAATTTGCTGGGCCAGTAGGCCCCGCGTTGCGCCGCACCGCGTTTTCGCGTAAGGCGCTGGAAACCGCCCCGGCCGCGCGATTCCTCTGGGATCGGCACAGGCCGGGGCTTGCCGTTTAGCGCATAAGGAAGCCCAGCATGTCCCGTCGCCGCCAGATCTACGAAGGCAAGGCCAAGATCCTGTATGAAGGCCCCGAACCGGGCACGATCATCCAGTATTTCAAGGATGACGCGACCGCCTTCAACGCCCAGAAGAAGGGCACGATCAACGGCAAGGGCGTGATCAACAATCGCATCAGCGAATATGTCTTCACCCGCCTCAACCACATCGGCATCCCGACCCATTTCCTCAAGCGGCTCAACATGCGTGAGCAGCTGGTTCGCCAGGTCGAAATCGTCCCGATCGAAGTGGTGGTGCGCAATGTCGCGGCCGGCTCGATTTCCAAGCGCCTGGGCATTCCCGAAGGCGAGCCGCTGCCGCACACGCTGATCGAATACTATTACAAGGACGATGCGCTGGGCGATCCGATGATCGCTGAAGAGCACATTGCCTGCTTCGGCTGGGCCAGCAACGAAGAGATGCAGGACATCTCGGCGATGGCGATCCGGGTCAACGATTTCATGTGCGGCATGTTCGCCGCGATCAACATCCGCCTGATCGACTTCAAGCTGGAATTCGGCCGGCTGTGGGACGGCGATTACAGCCGGATCATCCTGGCCGACGAAATCAGCCCCGATGGCTGTCGCCTGTGGGATATGACCACCGGCGAAAAGCTCGACAAGGATCGCTTCCGGCGCGACCTGGGCGGTGAGGAAGAGGCCTATCAGGAAGTCGCGCGGCGCCTTGGCCTGCTCGATACCGACCAGGGCCCCAGCGAAGTGCTGGACCTCAACGCGCACCGCAAGCTGCGCGGCAAGTGATGCCGGGGGCGCCTGCCCCCGCCGCTGTGGTCGGCTTCTGGCAAGAGGCGGACCCGGCCAAATGGTTCGCCAAGGACGCGGCATTCGACGCCGAGATCGCTGAGCACTTCGGCGAAGCGCATCACGCCGCCGCGCGCGGTGAGTTCGATCACTGGGCGGCTGACTGGCAAGGCGCGCTGGCGCTGCTGATCCTGCTCGACCAGTTCCCGCGCAACCTGTTTCGGGGTTCGGCCCATGCCTTCGCGACCGACCCCAAGGCCCGGCAGATCGCCCGCGCGGCGCTGGCGGCCGGGCATGACCGGGCTGCGCCGGCCGCCTTGCGCTCATTCTTCTACCTGCCGTTCGAACACAGCGAAGACCTGGCCGACCAGGACCTGTGCCTGCGGCTATGTCAGGCGCTCGACGCGGAAACCGGCGGCGATGCCGCACACTGGGCAGCTGTCCACCGCGATATCGTGGCCCGCTTTGGCCGCTTCCCGCACCGCAATGCGGTGCTGGGCCGCGAAACATCTGATGAAGAGCAGAAATTTCTCGACCAGGGTGGATTCGCGGGCTGAGCAGGACTTGCCGATTACTTTGGTTTCGGTCACCAATAGCTGATGCGCTCACCCAAATTTCTGCTCGCCCTCACCATTTCCACTCTTGCCCTCGCGGCCTGCGCCCAGGGCGTCGAAACCGTCTCAAGCGCCGCGCCGCCGCCGACCTGGGCCTTTGAAAAGAGCGACGTACCGGTCGATCCCGCCTTCCGCTTTGGCAAGCTGCCCAACGGCATGCGCTATGTCATCCGTCCTAACGCCACGCCCAAAGGCACCGCGAAGGTCTATTTCCACATCGCCGCCGGATCGCTTGACGAGCAGGACAGCGAACGCGGCTTTGCCCATTTCATCGAACACATGGCCTTCAACGGCAGCAAGAACGTGCCCGAAGGCGAAATGGTCAAGCTGCTGGAACGCAGCGGCCTGAGCTTCGGATCGGATACCAATGCCGAGACCAGCTATGATCACACGATCTACAAGCTGGACCTGCCGCGCAACGATGCCGCGCTGCTCGATACCGCGCTGATGCTGATGCGCGAAACCGCCAGCGAACTGACGATCAGCCAGGGTGCGGTTGATCGAGAAAAGGGCATTCTGCTGTCCGAACTGCGCGATCGCAACACCTTCCAGCAGCGCAATTTTCTGGACCGGATCGAGTTCGAACTGCCCGGTTCGCGATTTGCCGCGCGGCACATCATCGGTACGCAGGAATCGCTGCAAGGCGCTTCGTCCGCTGCACTGACTGCATTCTGGCGGCGCGAATATGTGCCCACGCAGGCAACACTTTATGTGATCGGCGATTTCGATCCCGCGATAGTCGAAGCCAGGATTGGTGAGCGCTTTGCCAGCTGGCAGCCTGCGCCGGCTGAGCCGCGGCCCAGCGCCGGGCCGATCCCGGTCAAACCACGCGTGGCCAGCGATATCTACACCGATCCGGCGCTGTCCGAAGGCGTGCTGGTTATGACCACAGGCCCCTGGAAGGACGAACCCGACAGCCTGGCGCAGCGCAAGGAAAACGTGATGCGCTCGATCGGCTATTCGATCATCAATCGCCGCCTGCAGCGCCGCAGCCGTGAACCGGATGCACCGTTTCGCAGTGCCTCGTTTGCGTCGGGCGATCTGTTCCGCGATGGACAGGAAACCTGGCTGGGGATCGATACGGTCGATGGCCAGTGGCGGCGCGGGCTGGTAGAGGCCGGCAAGGAATACAAGCGGGCCATGCTCCACGGCTTCACGCCCGAAGAAGTGGCCGAGCAGGTGGCCAACCAGCGCACGGCCCGGCGCAATGCCGCCAAGGGCGAAACCACCCGTTCGAACGACACGCTGATGGGTGCGGCGATCAGCCTGGTGAAGAACGATGTGGTTCCTGTAACCCCCAGCAGTTCAGCCGAACGGTTTGAAGAGTTCGCCGCAGAGATCACGCCCGAAACGGTACTCGCAGCGCTGAAGCGCGAGGCGCTGCCGCTGGACAAGCCGCTGATCCGTTTTCAGGGCCGCACCGCCCCGGCAGACGGCGATGCGGGTTTGCGCAGCGCCTGGGCCGAAGCGATGGCTGCGCCGGTTGCCCCGCCCGAACGCAAGGCTGCAACCACGTTTGGTTACACCGATTTCGGTGCGGCGGGCAAAGTGATCAGCGACACCCGTGACCCGGCGCTGGGGATCCGGATGATCCGGTTTGAAAACGGCGTGCGGCTCAATCTCAAGAAGACCGACCTCAAGAAGGATCAGGTCTTGGTCCAGATTTCAGTCGACGGAGGCGCGATGCTCAACACCCGCGAAAACCCGATGGCCATGAACATGGCCGGAATGCTGGGTCAGGGCGGGCTGGGCAAGCATTCCAGGGACGAGTTGGATTCGATCCTGGCCGGCCATGCGGTTTCCGCCAACTTCCGGCCCGGCGAACGCAGCCTTGTGGCCGTGGCCGGAACCACGCCCGCCGACCTTGAATTGCAGTTGCAGTACCTGGCGGCGCAGATCACCGATCCCGGTTATCGCCCCGAAGCCGAGGTGCGCTTTACCCAGAACGTCAACAACATGTTCGCCGCGTTGCGATCGACCCCGGGGTCAGCGCTGGGCGCGGATCTGGGCAGCATCCTCAGCGACAAGGACCCGCGCTTCAGCCTGGGCAATGTGGAGGAATGGCGCAAACTCAACTTCGCCAAACTTAAAGGCGATCTGGGCGACCGGCTGCGCAATGGCGCCATCGAGATCGCCATCGTTGGCGATATTGACGAGGATGCGGCGCTGGCACTGGTGGGCAGAACCTTTGGCGCGCTGCCCGCGCGCGAACCGGACTTCCGCCCCTATGCCGAACAGCGCGTCCGCAGCTTTACCAGGGATCGAAAGCCGCGCGTCCTGCGCCACACCGGGGCCAAGGACCAGGCGCTGCTGACGCTGACCTGGCCCACCCGCGATGGCCAGGACCCGGTGGCCGACGTCCGCTTGGGCTTGCTGGAGCGGGTGATGGGCGTGGTCCTGACCGACAATCTGCGCGAAAAGCTGGGCAAGACCTATTCACCGCAGGTCGGCCAATCGACTTCGCAGACCTATCCGGGCTGGGGTACTTTCACTTTGGCCGTTTCGGTCGATGTCAAGGAAGTGCCTGCCACCCGCAGCGCGATTGCCGAGGCGCTGGCCGAACTGCGCGACCAGCCGATCAGCGATGATCTGCTCAAGCGCGCCAAGGCGCCGATGCTCGAAGGCTATGACAATGCGTTGAAGAATAACGCCGGCTGGCTGTCGATCGTCGATAACGCCCAGACCGAACCGGAATGGATCGAGCGTTACGTCAAGGGCCGCGAGCGGATCATGGCGCTGAGCGCCAAGGATGTGCAGGCAATGGCCCGGCTCTACCTTACCAGCATCGGCGGGCTGGAAATTCTGGTGCTGCCCGAGGGGGTGGACACGCCGAAGGGCAAATAGCCGGGTCTTGACCTTGCCCGCGGCACAAAGCATCCTGCACCGAAAATAGCGGGTTGCCTAACCTGGAGGATGCCATGCGCAAGTTCCTGTTCGGCGCGATACTTTGCCTGACCATCGGTGCTTCGGCGGCGGTGGCCGATCCCCGCCCCAGCCCGCCGCAGCCCCAGCTGTTCCTGCGTTTCACGGTTATGACCGGCGCTGATGACCTGCGCGGCGGGCGCGACAATGTTCGCGCCACGCTGGTCTTTGACGGTACGCCCAGCACCACCTGGATGCTGAACCAGCGCGCCATGCGCTGGGCCGATCGCTCCACCCACCAGACCACGGTGCCGTTGCCGCGCGGGGTCCGCGTTCATCAGATCCGTTCCGCGATCCTGCGCACCACTTTTGGCGGCGGCCTGTCTGGCGACAACTGGGACATGATGTCGGTCAAGGTCGAGCTGACCGATGAAACACGGCGCGCTTACATCACCATGGGGCACGGCGGGCCCAAGCGCTTTACCGGCAGCGACCAGCGGCTGGATGTGCCCCTGGCACCGCCGGCCGCAGATTCCCTCGCCAAATAGCGGTCAGGCCACCGTATCGCGGTAACGCTGCACGGCAATCGTCCCCAGGGTCACCAGCATCAGCAGCAGTACCGCGCTTTCGGGCACGGCCAGCCGCCAGTCCCAGCCCTTCAGCATGATCCCGCGCACCAGCCGGATATAGTGCGTGGGCGGCAGCAGTTCGGCCAGCCACTGCACCGGCCAGGGCATGCCGCGGAACGGAAAGGCAAAGCCCGACAGCAGGATCGAAGGCATCAGGTAGAACATGCTGGCCTGCATCGACTGGACCTGGCTGGAAACCAAGGTGGACATGGTGAAGCCCAGCGCCAGGCAGACCAGCGCGAACAGCAAGGTACAGGCCAGCAGCAGGGCAAGCGAGCCCAGGAACGGCACCGCGAAGATCACCTTGGCGGCAATCAGGATCACCACCGTCTGGACAAAGCCCATTGCGAAATAGGGCACGATCTTGCCCACCATCACCTCGATCGGGCGCAGGGGCGTGGCCAGCAGGTTCTCCATCGTCCCCTGCTCTTCCTCGCGGCTGACCGACATCGCGGTCAGCGCAACCATGGTCATCGACAGGATGATCGCCAGAAGACCCGGCACAGTGTTGTGGCTGGTGATCCCTTCGGGATTGTAGGCGCGGTGCAGCACCACGTTGACCGGCGGCGCGCTGGCTTGCCGGGTGGCCAGCGGGCCCACCAGTTCCTGCCCCAGCGCGCGGCTGACCGCCTCGTTCACCGCGGCCACGGCCGGACCGGTGCTGGCCGGATCGGTAGCATCAACCGTCAACAGCAGTTGCGGCCTTTCCCCGCGCACCACCCCGCGCGCGAAATCGGGCGGGATCGTCAGCAGGAACGAGGCCTTGCCCTCGGCGATCAGCCGGTCCCCCTCGCCATAGCCGCCCGCGATCTCGACCACGTCGAAGTAACTGGTGGCGCGCAGGCTTGAAACGATCGCGCGGCTGAACTGCGAATTGTCATTCGCCTCCACCGCCAGCGGCAGGTGCCGGGGATCGTTGTTGATCGCGATCCCGAAGATCAGCAGCTGAAGGATCGGGAACATGAACATCATCGCGATCGTGCCGGGATCGCGCAGCATCTGCCGCACTTCCTTGAACACCATGGCGCCAATCCGTTCCCACATCACGCAGTCTCCAGACGAGGTCCTTCCCCCTTGATGGGGGAAGGATACCGAAGCTTGCGAGCTTGCTCGCTAGCGCAGGTTGGATGGGGGTGAGGCTGGAGGCGGGGCAAAATCACCCCCATCCAGCTGCGACTAGGCGACAAGTCGCCAAGTCTTCGCATCCTTCCCCCATCGAGGGGGAAGAAGAAGTGCAGCCCCCACATCACGCGGTCTCCAGCACGGAATTGTCGGCCGCGCCCTTCATCAGGTGGATGAAGACGTCTTCCAACGTCGGGTCCGCCTCGGTGAAGCGGACCTGGTCGGCCCAGGGCGCCACCGCACGCCTGAGCGCGGCGATGTCGCGCCCGCAGACATGCAGCGAGGTGCCGAACGGCGCGGCCATCTCAACCCCCTCGCGCGCCTCGATTTGGGCCGAGAGCCGGTCTGCCCCCGGCCCTTCGCCCTGGAGGGCCTTCAGGCCCGAACCGGCGATCACATCACCGATCGTGCCGCGCGCCAGCATCACCCCATAGGCGATATAGGCGATCTCGTGGCAGCGTTCGGCCTCGTCCATGTAGTGCGTGGAAACCAGCACGGTCATACCTTCACGGGCCAGCGCGTGGATTTGGTCCCAGAACTCGCGCCGGGCCTGCGGATCGACCCCGGCGGTGGGTTCGTCGAGCAGCAGGATCCTGGGTTCGTGCAGCACCGCCGCGGCCAGTGCCAGGCGCTGCTTCCACCCGCCCGAAAGCTTGCCCGCCAGCTGGGTTGACCGGCTGGCCAGCCCCAGCCGCTCCAGCGCGGCATCGACCCGCGCCTTGCGGTTGTCGAGCCGATAGACCCGGGCGATGAATTCAAGGTTCTCGGCAATCGACAGGTCGGAAAACAGCCCGAACTTCTGCGTCATGTAGCCGATCTGGTGCTTGATCGCGCGGCGTTTGGTCGCCAGGTCCAGCCCCAGCACCTCGCCCTCGCCCTCATCCGGGATCAGCAGCCCGCAGATCATCCGCAGCGTGGTGGTCTTGCCCGAACCGTTCGGACCCAGGAACCCGCAGATCCGCCCGGGCTGGACCGTCAGGTCAACATGATCGACCACGGTCCGCCCGCCGAACCGCTTGGTCAGGCCGCGCACGGCGATGGCCGGCGCCTCGCTCATTGCGGCTTGACCTCAACCGGCAGCCCCGGCGGCAGCGGCTTGTCACCGGCAGGCAGCGCGGCCTCGACCAGAAAGACCAGCTTGGCCCGGGCGCGTTCGGAATAGATCACCGGCGGGGTGAATTCGGCGCGCGGGGAAATATAGCTGATCCGCGCCTGGCGCGGATCGCCGCAGCCATCGCAGCTGAAGGTCACGTTCATCCCCGGCTTGAGCGTCGCGATCCGGTCTTGCGGCACATAGAAGCGCAGCTTGCGCCGCCCGTCGGGCAGCACCGAAACCACCGGAGCATTGGCTGGCACCCATTCGCCGGGATTGTAGAAGGTCTGCTCGACCACGCCCGCTTCGGGCGCGATCGGCGCGATTTCGCGGCGGCGCTGGCGCTGGGCACGCAGCGCGGCCTGGTTCGCGGCGACCTCGGCCCCGGCTGCGGCGATCTGGCCCTGCCGCCCGGCGGTCAGCTCACCCGAGGCGACCTGCGCACGGGTCTGAGCAAGGCTGGCGGAGGCACTATCACGCGCGGCGCGCGCGGTATCGAGCTGCGAGCGGCTGGCAAAACCGCGCCGGGCCAGCGCGTCGATCCGGTTGAAATCGGCCTGGGCCTTGGTCAGCTGGGCCTGCGCCGCAGCCTCCGCAGCCCGCGCTGCCGCCAGTTCCGGCGCACGCTGGCGGGCCTGGGCCAGATCGGCCTGCTGCGCCTGCGCGGCCGAAACCTGCGCTTCAATCCGCGCGGTATCGGCATCGGTGGTTTCGGGATCGAGCGAGAACAGCACCGCGCCTGCGGCCACGCTGGCACCGCGATCGACCATCCGCTGCGCCAGCCGGCCCGACACCGGTGCGGCGACATAAGCCGTCTCCGCCTCGACATAGCCCAGCCACTGGGCCTGTTCCTCGCTGCGGGTCAGGTACCAGCCCGCGCCGCCGGCCAGCGCCAGCACCACAACTGCGATCAGGGGTTTGGGAAGGCCGCTCATAGCGTGGTCGTCCTTGTCAGCAGGCCGTTGAGAATGGTGTCGGCATGGCTTTGCGCCATGGCAGCCGGTTCGATCGGCTCTGCGCCGACCGGTTCGAAAGTGGTCTTCCAGATCGCCGCGATCAGCACCCCGCCGATGATCGTGCGGCAGGCCTGGACCGGATCGTCACAGGCGAATTCGCCGCGCGCGATCCCGTGCCGCACGATCCGTTCGACGATCCCCATCCCGCGCGAGATCACCTCTTCGTGATAGAACCGCGCCAGATCGGGGAAATTCGCCCCTTCACCGATGATCACCCGCGGCACGAAGGCCATTTCGGGCTGGGTCAGGCGGCTGGCCATGAACAGGATGAACTGGCGCAGGATCGCCTCGGCCGGCAGGTCACCAAATTCGGCGGGCGCGGCCTGCGGCAGCATGGTTTCGATCAGTTCGTTGACCAGCGCCTGGAACAACGCCTCCTTGCCATCGAACTGTAGGTAGAGCGCCGCCTTCGATATGCCCGCCGCCCTGGCGATATCGTCCATCCGCGTGCCGGCGTAACCGCGCGCGTTGAACACGTCGCGCGCCGCCAGCAGAATGTCGGCACGGCGTGTGGGGACGGAAGGTCGCGGCATGATTCGTTTTATAACTGACCAGTCAGTTATAATCAAGTCAGGTCATACGAATGAAAAAGCGGGCGGGCAACCTGTGCTGCCCGCCCCCATGGTGGAACCGTGTATCGAAGCTCAGTCGATCTGGTCGCGCTGCAAGACCAGTTCGCTCATTCCGTCTTCGCTGATCAGGGCCAGCCGGTTGCCCTTGATCCGGTAGTTGAACACCAGATTTTCGTCGATCAGCCGCAGCTGCCGGTCGTTGACCTGGATGGTCTGGCTGACATCTTCACCCCGCACGCGGGTGGTGATGAATTCACCGTCTTCGGTGATCTCAACGCTGTCGCCGCGGGCAATATCGGTCAGTCCGGATCGGCTCAGCACTTTCCATTCGCCTTTGAGCGCCAGCGGCCGAAGCGCCTTGGGCATTTCGCCGGCGTAACCGGCGACATAGGCCGCCCGGTCGCGCAACCCGTCAACCAGCTTGCGTTCGCCGTTCATGCCAGGAATGCCGCTCAGCGCCAGGCGTTTCGACAGGCCGTCCAGCTGATGGAACGCGCCCTTCTTGTCGTTCTTGTCGTGATAGACGGCCAGCGCCGAGCGCATGGTGACGAATTCGTCAACCAGCAGCTGCGCCTTGCCCAGCGCGACCGGTGCGGGTTCGTTGCCCGGGCGCAGCACGACGATCTTGTCTTGATCCACCTTGCCGGTCCGCGCATCGGCATAGCGCAGCGTGCCGGTCAGGAGCGGCGCGCCCTGGGCCAGACTTGCGGCAGGCAGATCGGCATGCGCGCTGTCCTTGGCCAATGTCAGGTAGATCCCGCCGCCGTTGCTGGAAAGGAACGCGGTCGAGATGTGGACCTTGATCGCCCCCTCGGGCGCGCTGGTCATCAGCTCGTCGGGTACCCCGAAGACCCCGGTGATCCTGAAGCCGGGCGGCGGCACGAAAGCCAAATCGATATCGTGCGCGACTTCGTTCACCATGTTGAAGAACTCGCGGTCGAAGACCTGCTTGGCCGACCCTTCGTTGTCGATGAAGAACAGGTTTCCGCCGCGCACGCTGGAAACGTGGGTGGCCAGCTCGGCATCGAAGTGGACGCCGACTCCAAAGGTGGTCAGGCCCACCCCGCTGCGCGATCCGGCCTCGGCCTGGGCCATGAACCCTTCAGCGCTGGTGTCTCCGACATTCGGATTTTCGTCGGTGAACAGCATCACGCGGGTCTTGCCGTGACTGCGCCGTAGCTCTTCGGATGCCATGGTATAGCCGGCTCGCAAGCCGTCTTCGAGCGCGGTGGAGCCCTCGATTGCGATCGAGTCGATCGCTGCGTTGATGCTGTCCTCGTTCCCCGACCATTCGGTCATCGGCAAATGCGTCAGCGGCTCATCACCGTAGATGATGATCCCGATCCGGTCCCCCTTGCGCAATTTGCCGGTAACCGAATGCAGCGCGTACTTGACCTGCTGCATCGGCCAGCCAGACATCGACCCTGAGCGATCCACCACCATCACCAGACTGAGCGGTTCGCGTTGCAGCTTGTTCGCATCGACGTTCGACGAAAAGCCCAGGCCAACGAACCATTGGTCATCCGGCCGCAGCGGCAGTGCCGCCGGCATCGCCGCGCCGGTCAGGCAAAAGGTTTGCCGGCACGGCCTGCCTTCGGGCAGGGTCAGATCGTGTTCGCCCATCAAGCCCTCGATCGTCAGATCGTTGGTTGCCGGCAGAAAATCGCCATTGAGCGAAACCGAACGGAAATGCGCGATATCCTGCGCCCCGCCCTGGCGAATCTTCGTGGCGGTGACGATAATCGTCCTGTCGCCGCCTTCCTCCTCTTCGGTCGTGGTGTCCTGCCCCCAGGCCGGCGGTGCAAGCAGCGCCAGTGCGAGAGTGAGTGCAAGGCCCGCCGGGCGGGTCCGCGATAGACCATGGAATGTCATGCCTTCGCCTCCTTCTCAAGTTGAAGGACTCGAAGGCTAACGTGCAATGTTATAACATGCAAATCGTTCTGTTTCGCAACTTTCATCAATGTAATCAGCACTCGCCCCTTCCCCAAAAAAGGCGGGCGGGCGACAGAGGTCACCCGCCCGTACAGGGAGGAAAGGTTTGCGCCAGCCTAGAACGAAAGCGTCGCTTCGACCCCGAAGGTGCGCGGGGCGTTGAAGTTGGCATAGTCGCCCACCACGGCACGGTAGTTGCCGTCGATCGGCTGGCGGTTGGCATTCGAACGGCGATAGATGTGCTGTTCGTTGAACAGGTTGCGCGACCACAGCGACACAGTCAGCTTCTGTCCGCCGCTCGACATCGGGATGTCGGCCACGGCCAGGCGGGCGTTGACCAGGAAGCTCTTGTCCACCAGCACCGGCTCGTTGTCGAAGCTGTAGTGCGGGTCGGAATAGTTGGCATCAACGTGAAACTTGAGCGCCATGCCGTTATCACCCGACAGCGGCAGGGTGTAGTCCATGTTGCCCGAGAACGCATGCGGCGGGGTGTAGACCAGGAACAGCGGCTGGAGCGGGTTGCCGGTCACCAGCGGGTTCGGGGTCGGCGGCACCTTCCACCAGGTGTAGGAATAGGACAGCCCCATCGAAAGTCCTTCGACCGGCCGCACGGTCAGATCAGCTTCCAGCCCGCGGATCTTGGTGACGCCGGCGGCATTGACCGTTTCCAGCGTGTGACGAACTGACCCATTGGTCTGAACCTGATAGAAGTCGAAGTCGAACTGGCTGTCGAACCGATCCATGATGTAACCGGCCAGATTGAAGCGCACCCGGCGATCGAAGAATTCGGTCTTGGCGCCAATTTCATAGGCCTTGACGTTTTCCGGCCCGAAAGTGGCATAGCTGATCGAGCGTGAGCTGGCCCCGCCGGCGCGGTACCCGGTCGAATACTTGGCATAGAGATTGATGTTGTCGCTGGCATCCCAGGCCAGCACCGCCAGCGGATCGAAGCGGTTGTACTTGAAGGCAAACGGGAAGGCCGAAGCGACGTTGTTGACCTTGTAAAGGTCGCCGCTTTTTTCGTCGTGGGTGTAACGCCCGCCCAGGGTCAGGTGCAGGCTGTCTCCGGCATGCCAGGTCATCTGCCCGAAGGCCGCATAGCTCTTCGAATTGGCATAGCTGGCGCGGCTGATCGACAGCGCCGAACGCTGCCAGGTCATCGCATCGCGAATGGTATAGCCGGTCCCGGTGGAGTTCCACTGGTTGGTGTTGGGGGTAGCCGCAACCTCTTCGGCGCGCTCGTTGAAGTAATAGAGCCCAAAGACGTAATCGACATTACCCAGACCGCCCACAGCCTGGAATTCCTGGCTGAACTGGCGGGCGTTGAGAAACGAGAGCGAATAGCGGCTGAACGACTGGCTGGGCAGGAACGAAGGGCTGCGGTGCGCGCCGCCCGAATTGTCCCACTGTTCCGAATCGACGGTCCGCCAGGCCGTGATCGAACGCAGCTCAAGCCCGTCCGCCACCTTCCAGCGCAGGTTGCTCGAAAAGCCCTTGGTCTTGCCCAGGCTGACCTGCTGCGGAACGCCGATATCGGCCACATCCATCCGATCACCGGTGACGACCACCATTGACGGCAGCGGCGCGATCATGCCGGCGGGCAACTGGTTGCCGTTGGCCTGGATCTGCGCAAGCGTGGCGACCGGGAAGCCATCCGGATTGAAATTGATCAGCTGGCTGTAGAACGGGGTGTTCTCATCACGGCTGATGTCAAAGGCCAAATCGGCGGTGAAGCCGTCCATCGGCTTCCAGCGTGCGGCCAGCCGCCCGCCATAGCGGTGGTACTGGTTCCATCCGGCCTGGCCTTGCAGCGGGTTCTTCACCGTCGGGTCCTGATGGCTGATCACGGTGTCGAGCTTGAGCGCGAAGCCGGCCACTTCGGGCAAGTTGAGGTGCAGGCCGGCGTTATAGCTGCCGATATTGCCAACCCCCACGTTCATGCGGCCGCCGAATTCTCCGGTCGGAGCCTTGCTGATCAGGCTGACCGCACCGCCTTCGGTGTTGCGGCCAAACAGGGTGCCCTGCGGGCCCTTCAGCACTTCGATCCGGTCCACTTCGAACAGTGCGGCGTTGAGGCCGTGCTGGCGGGCCAGGTAGATCCCGTCGATATAGACCCCGACACCCGGTTCGCGGGCCGGCTGGTTCGCATCGCCCGGAACGATCCCGCGGATCCCCACGGTCAGTGCGGTCTGGCGCGATTCATAGGTCGCCACACGCAGCGACGGGATCGAACCATCACCCAGATCGAGCAAGCTCTGCACCTTGCGTTCGCGGATCATTTCCGCGCCCATGACCGAGATCGAGATCGGGGTCTTCTGCAGATTGGTTTCGCGCTTGGTTGCGGTAACGACGATTTCGGTCAGCCCCGGGTCGCGGGTTTCGCTGCCAGCATCCTCGGGAGAACTTGTCGCGGGTTCGGCGGCAGCATCGGCATCGCCCGCGGCGGCATCGACGGTCACACGGTCGTCGGTCACCTTGACCGCAGCGTGCGCGGTGCCAGCCATCAGCAGGCTGGCCGCCAGCGCGGCAAAGGAAGCGGTCGAGCGGCAAGAATAGCGGATCATTGGGTTCATTCCCTGGTTCAAATGGCGTCTGTCTGGTTCGACGCCGGCCCGGGAAGGACCCCTGCGATATGCGAATCGCCCCCGTCCGGCCTCGCCGCCGAACTAGGCGGGCCGTGTGACTCCTCGGCGTAGCTGGGGTGACAGCGAGGTGACCGGAATGTGTCAGCCGTTATTCAATGTGGGCCGATTGCAGCATCGCCAGCCATTGCCCGCGCGATGCCGCGTCAAGGTCATCGCGTGACAGGACCGCCAGCATGAACAGCGAGCCCTTGCCCTGCACGATCAGGTAGATCGCATTGCGCGGATAGGAACCGGGGCACTTGTCGGCGCGCCGCTCGGCAAGAATGGTGCGCGCGTCCTGCGACAGAACCGCCAGATCGACGCCGCAGCGCCGCCGGGCATCGCCGCGCAATTCATCCAGCCATTGCGCGGCGGTTCGCACCTTTGCACCCGGAGCCCGGGCAATGATCACCAGCGCCTCGTCCCAGTCTTTGGCCGAACGCCCCCGCACGGCAATGACATCGGTGATATAGCGCGGGTTGGACCCATCGTAGTCGATCATCGCGGCGTTGCCGCTATCGAGCGCCGCCTTCAACGCGGGCACGAGCCGGTGATCGAACGACAGCTTTTCCGCCCAGGCCGGCCCCGCCAACGCAAGCAGGGCCAGGAACGCGCCAAGGCGCAGACGACGAAGCGGGTTCGACTTTGACATGTCCGCAGAATAGCGCCGCAAGCCGCAGGATTCATGCGTTTTCATGTGACAGCAATATGACAATCGCGGCGTAACCCGACTGTCACAATTCCATCACGAATCCGTCACTTGCGCAGCGCATATGATGTCGCTCAATCGTCAAAACTATGTCCGGTCATGAACAAGCATACGACACTTCTGCTTACCGCCCCGCCCGCCGGACTGCTGGCCGACATCGCGCGCAAACGGCCCGGTTGGGAGATCGTGCCGCTCGAAGAGCTGCCGCCATCCGGGCCACTGGATGGCAGGGTATGGGGCTTTATCGACTGGCTTTGCCCGACGATGTCGGGACTGGAGTTGTGCCGCCGTCTGCGCGAGACCGAAGCGACCCGCGACGCTCACCTCACTCTGGTCCTCGACGAGCCGAGCCAGGAAGCCCGCCGCCGCGCGCTTCAGGCCGGGGCTGACGACTATCTGATCGGCCCGCTCGACGTCACACGGCTGCTTGAACGGATCGACAGTGTGGCCGATGAACCCGCACCGCAGCGCCGCCAGCTCGTCAACGGCGCGATCAGCCTCGATCCGACCGCGCATCAGGTGCGCGTCCATGGCGCACCGGTGGCAATGCGCCCCAACGAGTTCCGCCTGCTGCTGCATTTCATGGAGCACCCCGACCAGGTCTTCAGCCGCACCGCCCTGATCGACCGGCTGGGCAAGGACGATGAAGCGATCGATGATCGGACTGTGGACGTCTGGATCGGCCGCCTGCGCCGCGCCCTGATCGCCTCCGGGGCGCCCGATCCGCTGCGCACAGTCCGCTCCCTGGGCTATGTGATGGATTCGGTGGAAGGCTGAGCGACAAGGCGACGGCCGCCCTTGCCCTTCGCGGCCCTTGGAGGCATAGGCGCCTTCGTTACCTCCCCCTTGCCAGCGAAAGGCCCGCCCCATGAAGGTCCGCGTATTCGTCTCCCTCAAGAACGGGGTGCTCGACCCGCAGGGCCGGGCGATCCACCATGCGATCGAAGGCCTGGGGATCAATGGCGTCAACGATGTTCGCGCCGGCAAGATGATCGAGCTTGATGTCGATGCCAGCGTGACCGACGACCAGCTGGAAACCATGTGCAAGCAGCTGCTCGCCAACATGGTGATCGAAAACTACCGGATCGAGAGGCTTGCAGCGTGAGCGCGTTCCGCTCCGCCGTCATCACTTTCCCCGGATCGAACTGCGATCGCGACATGGCGGTAGCGGTTGAGCAGGTCTGCGGAGGTGAAGTGCTGCGGGTCTGGCACGGCGATGCCGCATTGCCCGACCGGCTCGATTTCATCGCCCTGCCCGGCGGCTTCTCCTATGGCGACTACCTGCGTTCGGGCGCCATGGCCGCGCGCAGCCCGATCATGCAGGCCGTGGTCGAAGCGGCGGGGCGCGGGGTTCCGGTGCTGGGCGTGTGCAACGGCTTTCAGGTACTGACCGAAAGCGGGCTGCTGCCCGGCGCGCTGCTGCGCAATGCCGGCATGAATTTCGTCTGCCGCGAAGTGGCGCTGACGGTCGAAAACAACCAGAGCCTGTTCACCGCCGGCTACAGCGCGGGCCAGCAGATCACGATCCCGGTGGCGCATCACGATGGCAATTACTTCGCCGATGCCGAAACCCTGGACCGGCTGGAAGGCGAAGGACGCGTTGCCTTCCGCTATGCTGAGCAAGTCAACGGATCGGCCCGCCAGATCGCCGGTGTGCTCAATGCCGCGGGCAATGTGCTGGGCATGATGCCCCACCCCGAACGGATGATCGAACCGGCCCACGGCGGCAGCGATGGCCGCGCCCTGTTCGAAAACCTGGTGCGCGGTCTGGTTACCGCCTGACACCGGTCAGGCGCGGCGGATATTGGCCTCGCTGAACAGGTTGCGCGCTTCGGCCGAGGGCATCGGCCGCCCGAAGTAGAAGCCCTGGATCTTGCGGCAACCAAGGCCGCGGATGATCTCAAGCTCACGCTCGGTTTCGACGCCTTCGGCCGTGGTCGACATCTCAAGGCTTTCGGCCATCGCCACCACGGCGCGGATGATCGCCAGGCTTTCGGGGCTGCCGGCCGATGCGCCCTGCACGAATGTGCGGTCGATCTTGATCGTCGAAAAGCGCAGGTCGCGGATGTAGGCCAGCGAGGAATAGCCGGTGCCGAAATCGTCGAGCGCGATCCCGCAGCCCAGCGACATGATCTGTTCCAGCGCCTGCCGCGCGGTTGAGGCATCGCGCACGAAGATCGATTCCGTCACTTCCAGTTCCAGCCGCTGGGCCGGAAGCCCGCTCATGCTGAGCGCCTGGACGACCGAGGGAATGAACCCCGGATCAAGCAGCTGTTCGCCCGAGACGTTGACCGCCACCTTGACGTTTGCGGGCCAGCGCACCGCTTCGCGGCAGGCCTCGCGCAGGACCCATTCGCCGATCGGCACGATCAGACGGGTGTCTTCGGCCAGGGGGATGAACTTGCCCGGGCTGACGAAGCCGTGCTCCTCGCTGTTCCAGCGAACCAGCGCTTCGAAGCTCAGGATCTGTTCGTCCACAGCATCGACCACCGGCTGGTAATGCAGCACCAGCTCGTTCTTCTCGAGCGCGCGGCGCAGCGAGAATTCAAGCTTGCGGCGTTCTTCGGCATGGGCGTGCAGCGCAGGCTCATAGCCAAAGTGCAAGCCGCCGCCTTCTTCCTTGGAACGGTAGAGCGCGAGGTCAGCATTGCGCATCAATGTTTCGACGGTCGAACCGTCGCGCGGGCCGATTGCCGAGCCGACCGAGGCGCCGATGTACAGCGTGTGGTGATCGACTTCGTAGGGCCGCGACAGCAGTTCGATCACCGCTTCGGCCACACGGGTAACGCGGTTGTGGTCGCTGGCATCGCGGATCACCACGGCGAATTCATCGCCGCCCAGGCGTCCGCACAGTTCGTTGTCGGTAACCAGGCTCTTGAGCCGTTCCGAAACCCGCGCCAGCAGCTGGTCGCCCACCAGGTGACCCAGGGTATCGTTGACCGACTTGAACCGGTCGAGGTCGATCATCAGGAAGGCACAGCGGGTACGCCACTGATCGGCATAGCGCATGGCTTCGCCCAGCGCTTCGGTCACCATCATGCGGTTGGGCAGCCCAGTCAGCGTATCGAACCGCGCCATGTGCGCGATCTTTTCGCTCGATTCGCGCTGTTCGGTAACGTCCGAGCCAACCCCGCGGAACCCGTCGAAGGCGCCGCTATCGGTCAGCTTGGGGGTGCCCGATAGCTCCCACCAGCGCTGCTGGCCATTGATCGTCACGCGCACCAGCACGTTCGAGAAACTCTCGCGCCGCTTCAGCCGTTCGGCCAGATCGTGCAGGCTCGACGGGAACTGGCCCGTATCCCAGGCCGGCCCCGCGATCAGCTGAATGAAAGGCTTGCCTTCGATATCGTCAGGCGAAAGCCCCAGCGCAAAGGCAAAGCGCGGGCTGGCAGCGCGTACGCGGCGGGCGGTGTCGATCTGCCACAGCCAGTCAGCCTCACCCTCTTCGAATTCGCGCAGCAGCATCGAAACCACTTCGCTTTTTTCGGCCATCGCACTTTCGGCAATGCGCGCAGTCAGGAACGAACGCGCATTCTCGATTGCCCCCAGGGTGATGACCACCCCGAACAGGACAGCCAGCAGTGCCATTTCATAGGAACCGGCCCAGGCAAAGCTGGCCAGCGCGGAAACCGCCATGATCCCGGCAAAGACCAGGTTGGCCAACGGCACGGCGGAAAGCAGCACCGCCGAAGCGGTCAGCAGCATCGCAGTGATCGCCCACAACTCCAGTTGCTGGGACCCGTCACCGAAGGGCGCAAAGGCTGCCATCGGCACCACCCAGACCAGCGCAATGGCGATCGAACTGTAGGTCTGCTTCTGGACCTCGTCGCGCCCGATCCGGCGCCGATCGACATCGACCAGCGACTTGTCGATCATCGCACCGTGGTAAAGGCTGGCACCCAGCGCCGCGAACCAGCCGAGCAATGCGGCCAGGTGCACAGTGCCGAAATAGACCTTCATCGCCGCCAGCGCGGCGATGACATGGGCGATAACCCGGACCTGGGTGACGCGGGCAAGGCTGGAATATTGCAGCCCGCGCAGCCGGCCCCAATCGCCGTCTTGCGTATCGGACAGCCCAAGGACCGCCATCACGGGCAGGTCGCGGGGCAGTTTGGCGGGCTTGAACGTCTGGTCGGTCACGCCCGCGTAGTTAACCGCCAAATGTTAGCGTCACGTAAAGGTTGATACGGATTCAAACATTGCGGCGGGCGTTGGCGGCTTCCCAGTTCTGGCCATCGAACGGAACCACGCTGGCCTGCAATTCATGCCCGGAATCGAGGCAGCGATAGTGAACGCTCCAGGCCTCAGGATGGGTGCGCGGCTGATAGAAGCTCTTGATCCCGCAGGTCTTGCAGAACAGGTGTTCCGCCGCGCCAGTGCCGAAGCGGTATGAAGTGAGGCTGTCTCGTCCCTGCAACAGGGTGAACTGTCCATGCGGGACGAACAGGTGCAGATAGCCGGTCTTCGAACAGATCGAGCAATTGCAATCCAGCAGCGAAACCTGCGGCTCAACCGCAATCTCGAACCGCACCGCACCGCAATGGCAGCCGCCTTGCAGGTTCATTCCACCGTCACCGACTTGGCCAGGTTCCTCGGCTGGTCGACATCCGTGCCCTTTACGCAGGCAACATGATAGGCCAGCAGCTGCACCGGCACGGCATAGACCAGCGGTGCGATCAGTGGGTGGACCTTGGGCATTTCGATCGTCGCCAGGCAGCCCTCGCCTGCTTCATCAAGCCCTTCGCGATCAGAGATCAGCACGATCTTGCCGCCGCGGGCGCGGACTTCCTGCATGTTCGATACGGTCTTTTCGAACAGCGGCCCGCTGGGCGCCAGAACGATCACCGGAACCGCCTCGTCAATCAGCGCGATCGGGCCATGCTTCATTTCGCCTGACGCATAACCTTCGGCATGAATGTAACTGATTTCTTTGAGTTTTAGCGCGCCTTCCAAGGCCAGCGGATAGTCCTGCCCGCGGCCCAGATAGAGCACGTCGCGGGCCGGTGCGATCAGGTGCGCCATGGCCGCAATTTCGTCGTCATGGGCCAGCGCGGCGTTAAGGCTGGCCGGGGTTTCGAGCAGGTGCTTGACCACCTCGTTCTCTTCCGCGCGGTCCATCAGCCCGCGCCTGACCGCCAGGTGCGCAGCGAGAGCGGCCAGCACTGCCAGCTGGCAGGTGAAGGCCTTGGTGCTGGCCACGCCGATTTCCGGCCCGGCATGGGTCGGCAGCAGCAGGTCAGCCTCGCGCGCCATCGAACTGGTCGGCACATTGACCACCACCGCGATGGTCTGCCCCTGCGCCTTGCAGTGGCGCAGCGCGGCGAGCGTATCGGCGGTCTCCCCGCTTTGCGAGATGAACAGCGCCAGCCCGCCCGGTTCCATCACCGGCTCGCGGTAACGAAACTCGGATGCGAAATCGATGTCGGCCGGCAGCCGTGCGAACTGTTCGAACCAGTACTTGGCGACCATCCCGGCGTAATAGCTGGTTCCGCAGGCGACGATCGTGACCCGGTTGATCTTCGACAGATCGAAATCGAACTGCGGCAGCGCGACCGACTGATCGACCTGGCGGATGTAGCTGCGCAGTGTCTGCGCCACCACGGTCGGCTGCTCGAAGATCTCCTTCTGCATGAAGTGGCGGTAATTGCCCTTCTCGATCTCTGCCGCCGATGCGCCCGAAGTGGTCACCTCGCGCTCTACCGGATTATTGTCCTTATCGAAGATCCGGGCACCATCGCGGGTGATCACCACCCAGTCACCTTCGTCGAGATAGCAGATCTGCTGGGTCAGCGGGGCCAGCGCCAGCGCGTCTGACCCAAGGTAGGTCTCGCCCTCGCCAAAGCCCAGCACCAGCGGTGAACCCAGCCGCGCGCCGATCAGCATGTCGGGGAACTGCTTGAAGGCGATCGCCAGGGCAAAGGCGCCGCGCAGCTGCGGCAAGGTGGCCTTGACCGCTTCCTCGGGGCTCATGCCCGCCTCAACCTGTTCGGACAGCAGGTGCGCGACCACTTCGGTATCGGTATCGCTTTCGAAGCTGCGGCCGCGCGCGGTCAGCGCATCCTTAAGTTGACGGAAGTTCTCGATGATCCCGTTGTGGACCAGCGCCAGCACTTCGGTGGCGTGCGGGTGGGCATTGGCCGCGGTCGGCGCGCCGTGGGTGGCCCAGCGGGTGTGAGCGATCCCGGTGGTGCCCGGCGCGGGATCGCGCGCCAGTTCGCGCACCAGGTTGACCAGCTTGCCCGGCGCGCGGCGACGGACCAGCTGGCCATCGCTGACGGTGCAGACCCCGGCGCTGTCATAGCCGCGGTATTCCATCCGCCTGAGGCCATCAACCAGACGGTCCGCGACCTGTTCCTTGCCGACGATGCCAATGATGCCACACATGGGTCTTTGCCTTCTTCAGAGAGTATAGGGTACGCGGATTCCCGGCATAGCTGCCGGAAAGTCCTTGATATTACGTGTAATCAGAATTCGCCCGGCAGTCTGCGCCGATGCGAGGATCACCGCGTTTTCCAGCGACAGGCCGGGCCGCTGCCCGCGCAATTGCGCCGCGCAGCGGGCAATCTCGTCGCTGACCTCGATCACGCTGAAGTGCGAGAGGAACCCTTCGGCGCGCTGGACATCGTCGGGCTGGGCGCGGCTCATCACCTCGATCCAGCTCAGCCGGCTGATGAACCGCTGGCGATAACGCTGCAACTCCGCCCCGGCCCCGGGATGCCCTTCCAGAGCATCGACTAGCACCGCCGTATCGAACGCGGCGGCGCTCACCTTGCCCCCTCGCGATCTGCCCAGATCCCGAAATAGCGCTCGATCCCCTGCTGCTCACCCGCCGCCCGATAGGCCGTCACCGCATCGCGCAGCACCGAAGCACGCGACTTGCCCTGCTCGGCCGCACGGGCATCGAGCCACTTGATGTCCTCTTCGGGCAGATCGGCGAGAATGCGAGTCATTGATATACTGATATCATATCATGATATCATGTCAATGAATCCTTGCGGATGCATCGGCCGCAAAATCAAACCCACTTCAGATCATCCTGGATTGAGGGCTGAGAAGTCATTCGCATCTATTAGCCGCCTCACATGGGGAGGGTACAATTCCCGCCGCCACTATAATTTTTATAAGTTTCGCGCGCCTGCGAATTTGTTAGCAGATAAAATGTTGGCGAAAGTGTTCTCAAGTCCAATTCGATAAATATAAAAAAATCCGCATTGCCTTTTGCGTTCATGTCCACTGGCCAACGAGTTATTTCTGACGCACGGTTGACGAACTGCCGCGTTTTCACTTCTATTGATTTCGCCTGACCATCTACAACAACTATTATATCGTGCCCGGGTGCACCCTCTGGACTGATATAGGCGGCATATCCGAGGGTGTTCAGCTTGGCCACTGCAAGCAGCTCGCCAAGCGTTCCAGACTGCAGCGAAGACAGCTTGGTCAACATCAACCCTTCTTCTCCGCTTTCTTCTTCTTCATCGCATCATGGAACCGGTCGGCCCAGCCCGGCTTGACCAGCTGTTCCGCCCGCACGATCCGCAGCTCTCCCGCCGCCACATCGCGCGTCACTGCAGAGCCCGCTGCGACGATCGCATCGGCGCCGATCTTGACCGGGGCGACCAGTGCCGAGTTCGAACCGATGAAGGCGCGTTCGCCGATTACGGTCTTGTGCTTGAAATAGCCGTCGTAATTGCAGGTGATCGTGCCCGCGCCGATGTTGGCCCCCGCGCCCACTTCGGCATCGCCGATGTAGGCCAGGTGGTTGGCCTTGGCGCCCTTGCCCATGGTCGCCTTCTTGACCTCGACGAAATTGCCGACCTTCGCCTTCTCTTCCAGCACCGCGCCGGGGCGAAGGCGCGCGAAGGGCCCGACTTCGCAATTCGGCCCGACCGAGGCGCCCTCGATATGGCAATTGGCGCGGATCTTCGCGCCGTCGGCCACGCTTACGCCGGGGCCGAAGAACACATTGGGTTCAATCAGGACATCGCGGCCCAGCCGTGTATCCCAGGCAAACCACACCGTTTCGGGCGCGATCAGGCTGGCGCCATCGTCCATCGCCTGCCTGCGGCGGCGCTGCTGCCAGCGCTGTTCGGCATCGGCCAGCTCGGCCCGGCTGTTGATCCCCATCACTTCGGTCTCGTCAGCCTCAACCACCGCAACCCGCGCACCTTCGGCGATCGCGTGCATGGCAACATCGGGGAGGTAGAACTCCCGCGCCGCATTGTTGTCATCGACTTTGGCGAGCAGCCGCCACATGTCATCACTGTGCGCCACCAGCACGCCCGAGTTGCAGAGGTTCACCGCGCGCTCTTCCGGGCTGGCATCCTTGTGCTCAACCATCTTGGTGACGGTGCCATCGGCATCGGCGATGATCCGGCCATAGGCGGCGCTATCGGCCGGACGGAACCCCAGCACCGCAACCCTGGCCTGATCCAGCGCCGCGCAAAGCCGGGCAACCGTGCTGCCCGACAGGAACGGCACGTCGCCAAAGCAGACCAGCACCAGCCCGGTGAAGTCAGCCAGCGCATCCTTGGCCATCAGCGCCGCATGGGCGGTGCCCAGCTGCGGGTCCTGCACCACCACTTCGGCGCCAGAGCCGGCCAGCGCCGCCTCGATCTGCTCGCGGCGATCCCCCGCAACGATCACCTGCCGCGCCGGGCTGAGCTCGCCCAGGCTGCCAAGCAGGTGCAGCAGCATCGGGTGCCCTGCGATCGGGTGCAGCACCTTGTGCAGGTCTGATTTCATGCGGGTGCCCTTGCCCGCGGCAAGGACGATAACGGCAAGCGGAGTTTCGGCAGTCATGGTTAACGCACATGCCACCAAATTCTTGCACTTTCCACAACGCGCGTGCGATGGGCGCGCGCGATGACCATTCCCTTCGATATCGTCGGCTTCGATCTTGACGGCACCCTGCTCGATACCTCGCGTGACCTGGGCGTGGCGCTCAACCATGCGTTGACCACGATCGGGCGGCCTGAAGTGCCCTACGATCAGGTCCGTAACCTCATCGGCGGCGGTTCCGGGCTGATGCTGCGCCGGGCGCTGGCGCTGACCGGCGGGGACGAAGGGATCGATTTCGAAGCGCTGCGCCAGGTGCTGGTGCGCTTCTATGGCGAGAACATCGCCCACCACACCGCGCTGTTCCCGGGCGGCGAGGCGATGCTGGATGATCTGGCCGCGGCCGGCGTCAAAGTGGCGGTGGTCACCAACAAGCCGCACGCCTTGGCCATCCGTCTGTTCGACGAGCTGGGCCTCTCGCCCCGGTTCGCCAGCGTGATCGGCGGCGGAACCTTTCCGCTCAAGCCCGAACCCGACGCGCTGCACGCCATGGTTGAGCAGTGCGGCGGCGGGCGCGCGGCCTTTGTCGGCGATACCACCTTCGATACCGGCGCCGCGCGGGCCGCCGGGATGCCCTGCGTGGCGGTCAGCTTCGGCTTTGTCGATGCCCCGCTGGACGAGCTGGGCGCCGATGCGGTGATCGACCATTTCGACCAGCTGGTGCCCGCGCTGTGTAGCCTTTGATACCCCGAGTCGCGCCCAAATCCGGCGCTGCGCCTGCGTAGCCACCCTGATTGACGCTAGGGAAAGCAAGTGCTGCACTGCGGCATATTGCCAAGCCCTGCCCGGCCATGCCATGCCGCGCCCGCTTCCCCCCAAGAGATCACTGGTGGGATACCCCTTTTCAGCGGAGAAACGCTCATGACCATTTCGTTCAAGGATCGCGTCGCGATCGTCACCGGCGCCGGCGGCGGGCTGGGCCGGGCCTATGCGCTCGAACTCGCTGCGCGCGGGGCCAAGGTTGTCGTCAACGACCTCGGCGGCAGCCGCGATGGCACCGGCCATTCGGATGCCGCGCTCAAGGTGGTAGAGGAAATCAAGGCCGCTGGCGGCGAAGCCATGTCGAACGGCGGCTCGGTCACCGAATACGAACAGATGGTCGAGATGGTCGCCAAGGCCAAGGAGGCCTGGGGCGGCGTTCACGTGCTGATCAACAACGCCGGGATCCTGCGCGACAAGAGCTTCGCCAAGATGGACATGGCCGACTGGAAGCTGGTCGTCGATGTCCACCTCAACGGCAGCGCCAACTGCACCAAGGCGGTGTGGGATACGATGCGCGAACAGGCCTATGGCCGCATTCTCAACACCGCCAGCAGCACCGGGCTGTTCGGCAACTTCGGCCAGGCCAACTATGGCGCGGCCAAGCTGGGCCTGGCGGGCTTCACCAAGACGCTGGCGCTGGAAGGCGCGAAGTACAACGTGCGGGTCAACACGCTGGCCCCGGTCGCCGGCACCCGGATGACCGAAGACCTGGGCATGCCCGAAGCCTTCTTCCAGGCGCTGGCTCCTGAAAACGTCGCCCCGATGGCGCTCTATCTGGTCAGCGAGGATGCGCCGACCAACATGATCTGCGGTGCCGGCGCGGGCGCGTTCCACGCCGCCTATGTCACCCTGACCCCGGGCGTCGCCCTCCCCGCCGACGAGCGCACCCCCGAAGGGATCGCCGCGCACTGGGACCAGATCATCGACCGCACCGGCGAGATCGTCCCCCAGTCGGGCGGCGAACAGAGCCAGGTCGTGCTGGCCGCGCTCGCCAAGATCGGCGGACTGGGCTGAACGGCTCGCCCCTCCCCCCACTGGGGGAGGTGGCAGACCGCAGGGCTGACGGAGGGGAACCGCGAAAGCCCCCTCCGCCCCCCGCCTCCCCGAGCCGGGGAAGATGCACACCCGATCATGGGTGAAACGCGCCCGCTTCGAGCGCCATAAAGTCCTCCTTTCCGGCCTGCGCCGAGAGCCGCCGGAACAGCCCCAACAGCGCAGAATCATCGCATTTCTGGGCGATTGCCACACAGCGCCCGCGCCAGACTATCGGTTTCACCAACCCCTCAATTGCGGCGATCCGGCGCTCTTCGGGTGTAAACTTCCGCAGCGGCACCATTGTGCCTGCCTGCACCGCATCCCAGCTGGCCGCAAAGCTCTCCGCCCCCGTCCGGTTGCGAAGCTGATAGGCCGAAACCCGCGACAGTCCCACCTCTCGCGCCGCCGCCGCCACCGACCGGGTGCGCGCAAGCGCAACCAGGAACTGTGCCTGCCGCAGGGCGGTCCAGCCATCGCAGCGGGCCCGCAAGGGCACCGGCAAGAATGGCGGGACACGGATGTGGCGCGCCTTGGTTCGGTGCCTGGGGGGATTGCCTTGCATCGCTGAGCGTAAGACACATTCAGGCCGTGTAGGAAAGCCATCCTTACCACCGTATTGACACACTAATACACCCGTGCCACACTCCCCGCATTCCTTAGGGGAGGTTTTCCGATGTATTCAGAAGCAGACCTACAATCGGCGGTCACGGCTGGTGCGATCAGCCATGAAGCTGCCGAGGCATTCCGCGCCCATGCGGCGGGCATGCGTTCCGCGCCGGTGGCGGATGAAGAACACTTTCGGCTGATCACCGGCTTCAACGACATCTTCGTGACCATCGCGGCAGTGCTGCTGCTGATGGCGGCGGCCGGGATCGGTCATGCCATCGCGCCGGGCATTGCCGGGGTGCTGGTGGCCGGTGCAGCCTGGATGCTGGCCGAATTCTTCACCCGCAAGCGGCGGATGGCGCTGCCTTCGATTGTGCTGCTGCTGGCCTTCGTTGGCGGCGTGGCTGCGGTGCCGATCAATTACCTGGCCGAAACCAATGCCAACCTGAGCGAAACAACCGGTACCATGGTGGGCGCGGGCATCGGCTTGCTGGCCGCTGGCGCCGCCTGGCTGCACTGGCGGCGCTTCATGGTGCCGATCACGGTTGCGGCGGGCGCTGCGGGCCTGGTGGTTACCGCCATTGCACTGGTCGTCACCGCCTGGCACAGCGCTACCGGCAACCGCGATCCCGAGCCGATCCTGCTGCCGCTGACCTTCCTTTTTGGCCTGGCCGTCTTTGCCGTGGCGATGCGCTGGGACATGAGCGATCCCAAGCGCGAAACCCGCCGCAGCGATGTGGCCTTCTGGCTGCACCTGCTGGCCGCGCCGATGATTGCCCACCCGCTGTTTGCCTGGCTGGGCGTAAGCGATGGTGAAAACATCGGTGCTGCGGCGGCGCTGGGCGTGCTGGCGATCTATGTGCTGATGGGCGCGGTGGCGCTGGCGGTAGATCGCCGCGCGCTGCTGGTCTCGGCGCTGGCCTATGTGCTGCTGGCACTGACCTGGCTGTTCCGCGAATTCGGGATGGTCGAACTGAACGTCGCGCTCACCGGACTGGTGATCGGCTCGGCGCTGCTGGCGCTCTCGGCCTTCTGGACCCCGATCCGTTCGGCTCTGGTCCAGCGCCTGCCGGATACGCTCCAGTCGATGCTGCCGCAGGGACTGCTGGCCCACGCCTGATCGGTTTCACCAACACTTGCGCTGTCTCCGATCGGCGCTAGTTTCCCCCCGAAGGCACTGCTTTCGGGGGGATTTTCATGGTCGGAATGCGGGTTGAACGTGGAGTGGCCTCGCTCAAGCTACGCGCGGTGGTAACCCAGGCGCTGCTGGCGCTGTTCCTGCTGGTGACCGGACTGGTGGCATTGGCCACGCTGCTTTTGGCGGTGCAGGAGTTTCAGGGCGGCTATTCAGCCTGGCTGATCACCACCCCGGCCTTTGTGTTCTACATCGTGCTGACCTTTGTGCCCGCCGCGATCGCGCTGACGCTGTGGGTCTGGCGAGCGCATGCCAACCTCCACGCCGATCAGCTTGACGGACTGAACTATGCACCCGGCTGGACTGCAGTGAGCCTGTGGGTCCCGGGCTTCAACCTCTATGCCCCCAAAGGCGCGATGCGCGAGCTGTGGAACCGCAGCCACGGCGAGGAACCCTGGTTCGCGAACCAGAGCGTCGATGCAGTCAATTCATGGTGGACCTGTTATGTCGTGGGAATCCTGATCGTCAGCCTGCTGACCGTGATGGTACTGATCGACCGGTTCAGCTTCTTCGTGTTCCTGACACCGCCCGGCACCAATATGCTGGCCTTGGCCTTTGCCAGCCTGCTGCTGGCCGGATCGGCCTGGTTCCTGATCCGGATCGTGGGCCGGATCACCAAGGCGCAGGAAACGGTGACAAGCGTGGGCGATACCTTTGCCTGATCGCTGCGCTCAATCCTGCCCCGATCCGTTGCATTCGATGCAATAGCATTTGCCCCGGCAGGATGGACAGACCACCTTGCCGCCACCGCGCTGCAATTGCTTTGAGGGATGCGGCGTTACCGACTTGCCATCGCCGCTGCCGCCGCAGGTCCGGCACCGGCCACTGCCACCACAGGTTCCGCACTTTGCCATCCGCTAACCCTCCACCACCTTGAGCAGCCGCCGTTCGATCGGGAACAGCACGCCGGCCAGTTCATGCCCGCGCTTGAGCACTTGCCCGCCCTCACCAAACAGGGTCCACATGCCTTGCTTGCCGCGCAGCGCCGGGCGCTTTTCGATCCGGGCCTCGGGGCGTTCGGCGGTGCGGCGAAAGGCGCTGAACACCGCCGCGTCCTTGCTGAAATCCATCGCATAGTCGCGCCACATCCCGGCCGCGACCATACGCCCATAAAGATCGAGGATGCGCATCAGTTCGTCACGTTCAAAGCCAACCTGCGCGGTGCGCGCCGCCAGACTGGGAAAGGGCGTGACGGTGGCGCTCAAGCCTGCTTCGTGCCCCCGCGCTTGCGGCCGGCGCTCTGCTTGGCGGCAGTGGCATCGCGTTCTTCAAGCAGCTGGGCCAGCCGCTTTTGCATGACCTGCATTTCGCACTGTAGCAGTTCCAGCTTCTGCGTCGCCGGATCGAAGCGTTCGGTGCACGGGGTGCCATAGGGCACGAAATTCTGCGTTTCGGGCTTCACCTCGACCAGCGTCGGCTTGGCCGGGATGCCCACCATGGTCGCGCCTTCGGCCACGTCCTTGGTCACCACGGCATTGGCGCCGATCCGCGCGCCCGCGCCCACCGTGATCGGCCCCAGGATCGCCGCGCCCAGGCTGACGATCACATTGTCACCGATAGTCGGGTGGCGCTTGCCGCCCTGGCCGTTGGTTGGGTTGGTGCCGCCCAGGGTCGATCCCTGGTACATGGTCACATTGTCGCCGATCTCGGCGGTTTCACCGATCACCACGAAACCGTGATCGATAAAGAAATTGCGCCCGATGGTGGCCCCGGGGTGGATGTCGATCGCGGTCAGCAGGCGGCTGAAATGGTTGACGATGCGGGCCAGGAAAAACAGCTCGGCCTCAAACAGCCAGTGCGCCACGCGGTGCAGGCCCAGGGCCCAGACCCCGGGATAGAGCAGCACTTCCCAACGCGAACGCGGGCTGGGATCGCGCGCGACGATCGAGTCGAGATAGCGGGTCAGCTCTTGCAACATGGTTCCCCCAGTGTCCCACGGGCGACGTGCTAAAGCAAGCGCGGCTCGTTGGGGCCGTAAAGCTCCTCAAGCGCCTCGCGCCAGATCCCCTGCGTGGGCGGCGCCTTGCGTTCAAGGCTCAGCCGGTCGATCGTCTCGACCAGCCGTTCAACTGCGATATGGGTACGCTCGATCCGCGGCACAAGATAGGCCGCCGCATCGGGTCCAAGCGCCAGCCCGCGTTGCTCGGCATGGACCAGCAGCAGATCCTCCAGCAAGGCCTCATCCGGCGCGCCGATCGCCAGCTGCAGCGCAGCGCCAAGCCGTGAGGCAAGATCGGGCAAGGTGATCCGCCAGCCATGCTCGTGCTGGCCGGTCACCAATAGCAGCGGCGTGGCGCGTTCCTGGGCGCGGTTCCAGCGGTGAAACAGCTCGGTCTCGTCCACCCGGTCGGCGTCGTCGATCGCTTCGCCCAGCCCGCGATCCGCAAACCAGCGTGCCAGCAGCGTCTTGCCCGAACGCGGCGGGCCAGACAGCACGGCGGTGCGGAACGGCCAGGTCTGCGCCATGGCCAGCGCCTCGACCGCAGCCTGGTTGGCCGGGCCGAGCACGATCCGCGAAGGGCCATGGCCCCCCGCCTTCAGCGGGAGCGCGATCTGGCCCATCAGCGCTTGATCGAAAGGGCGTTGGCGCCGACGGTTACCCGCCACCCGCGGCCGCGCAGCGCGGCGGCCAGAGTGTCGATATCGCCTTCATAGGTAACCCGCATCACCGATGTGCCGCCCATTGCCAGGCTGGTGGTCGAAGCGCCCTTGACCCCCGGGGCCGAGCGCACCGCGCCCAGCGCGGCATCGACCGCGCCGGCATCAGGCGAAGCGAACTGGACGGTAAAGGTACGCGTTTCGACCGGTGCGGCGGTGGGCGTAGGCGTGGCGCTGGCTTCGGCGGTGGGTGCCGCGCTGGGCGCGGCCTGTTGGGGCGCCTGCCCGGCGGCGATCAGCGCTGCCAGCCCAGGATCCATCTGCGCCTGCATGTTGAGCGAGGTATCGGGCTTGAGCTGACCTTCTTCGAGCGCCTGACCATAGAGCTGGTCCAGCCGCACCACGGCTTCGGACAGCATCTTGGGCAGGCCGGCCTCATCATTGGCGGTCAGCGTGAAGCTGCCCAGGAAGGTGTTGTCAGGGCCATACCGCGCGGTGAAGGTGCCGCGCACCGGCCCGCCCGGCCACTGCCGCTCAAGCCGCGCTTCGGGCACGATCACATCGCGCGCACCATACTGGCTGAGCACATTGCGCCACCATGCCCGGCTGCGGCGGCCTGGCTGCCCGGCGGTGACCAGCAGCGAATCCCCGCCGGCACCGACCGGGCGGACATAGTCGATCGGGCTGTTGCCGGCGCGAAATTCAGCCCAGGCCTTTTGCCAGGGGCCTTTGACCTCAAAGACCTGCGCAACGCCGCCCGAATAGAGCACCGGAATCACCAGCAGCGGCGCCGAATGCGCACGTCCGCCGTTGGTGCCGCCCAGATACTGCCCGGCGCGGGCGCGGTCGAACACCACACCCAGTGTGGCGATGTAGCGGCGCGGCCCGATCTGTTCGCGCTGGATCACCACCGCCGAAACCATCGACTGGATCGAGCCATCGTCCATCGACGGCCCGCCCGCCTTCTTCCACGCCAGCCGCGCGGCTTCCTGCCAGCCCTTGGACCGGGCTTCCTGCGCGTTGGAGCCGGTGGTGTTGACCTCAACATCGTTGATCTGAATGTCCGATGTGCTGGCCACCGGCACGATCCCGCGATCCCCTTCGATCTGCGCCCACAGCCGGGCCGGGCCCAGCGCGAGCAGGCCAGCGATCAGCGCGAGCGCCAGCCCGCCAAGCAGCGTGGCGGCGGGTCCGGGGCGCCATGTGCGCAGCGAGGAAAGGTGTATTGCGACAGCCATCGGGGAAAACCGCATGCCTTTTGCCCAATCATCCGTGGAAATCCAAGCGGGAAAGCGCTAGGCGCGCGTTCGATGTCTGAAAAGTCTTACAGCTATGAGCAAGCCGGCGTCTCGATTGCCGCCGGAAACGCGCTGGTCAAGGCGATCGGCCCGCTGGTCAAGGCCACCGCGCGGCCCGGCGCCGATGCCGAGATCGGCGGCTTTGGCGGGTTCTTCGATCCGCGCGCCGCGGGATACAATGATCCGCTGCTGGTTGCCGCCAACGACGGGGTCGGCACCAAGGTCAAGCTGGCGATCGACCATGACCGGCACGATTCGATCGGCCAGGACCTGGTCGCGATGTGCGTCAACGATCTGATCGTTCAGGGCGCGGAGCCGCTGTTCTTCCTCGACTATTTCGCCACCGGCAAGCTTGAAACCGGGGTGGCCGAACGCGTGGTCGCCAGTATTGCCGAAGGCTGCAAGCTGGCCGGCTGCGCGCTGATCGGCGGCGAAACCGCGGAAATGCCCGGAATGTATGCCGCCGGCGACTATGACCTGGCGGGTTTCTGCGTCGGCGCGGTTGAACGCGGCGAGCAGCTGACCGGCGACAAGGTGGCCGAAGGTGACGTGCTGCTGGGCCTGGCCAGCTCCGGCGTCCATTCGAACGGCTATTCGCTGGTCCGCCGGCTGGCAGCGGACAAGGGCTGGAAGCTGGACCGCCCCGCCCTGTTCGATCCCGATCGCCTGCTGATCGATACCCTGATAGAACCGACCCGGATCTATGTGAAAAGCCTGCTGCCCGCGATCCGCAGCGGCAAAATCCATGCCCTGGCTCACATTACCGGTGGCGGCCTGCTGGAAAACGTGCCGCGCGTCCTGCCCGCCGGGCTGCACGCGCGGATCGATGCCGGGGCCTGGGCCCAGCCGCGGTTGATGGCCTTCCTGCAGGCCCAGGGCAATATCGAACCGGCCGAAATGGCCCGCACCTTCAATTGCGGGATAGGCATGGTCCTGGCGGTGGCTGCCGATCAGGTTGCGGGCCTGACCGCCGAGCTGGCAGCCGCCGGCGAGACCGTCCATGTGATCGGCGCGATCGAGGCCGGCCCGCGCGGCTGCACCGTGCAGGGCAGCGCAGAGACCTGGTCGGCCCGCGAGGGCTGGGAAGCCACCCACCTTGCCTGATCGCGCCAAGGTCGCCGTGCTCATTTCGGGCAGCGGCACCAATATGGCGGCGCTGCTCTATGCCAGCCGGGCCGAGGACTGCCCGTACGAGCTGGTGCTGGTCGGCTCGAACAACCCCGAGGCCGGCGGCCTGAAACTGGCCGAGGCGGAAGGTGTTGCCACCTTCTGCCTGCCGCACAAGAGCATGGCCCGGCTCGATCATGACATGGCGATGGATGCGGCAATCCGTGCCAGCGGCGCGCAATTCGTTGCCCTGGCCGGCTATATGCGGATCCTGACCCCGGAATTCGTCACCGGCTGGCAGGGCCGGATGGTCAACATCCATCCCAGCCTGCTGCCCAAATACAAGGGCCTGCACACCCACGAACGCGCGATCGAGGCGGGTGACAGCCATGGCGGCTGTACCGTCCACCTGGTCACCGCCGAGCTCGACGATGGACCGGTGCTGGGCCAGACCCCGGTGGCGATCGTTCCTGGTGACAGTGCCGACAGTCTGGCCGCCCGGGTGCTGATCGCCGAACACCAGCTCTATTCGCGCTGCCTGGCGGCACTGGTCAGCCGCGAAACATCGCCCGAATGGCTGGCCCAGCAGGTCCGCCAGCGCGCCCTGGCCCTGCCCGAAGCCGACGAGGTGCAAAGCCACGGCATGCCCTGCTTCGGGATCGTAAAGGGCAAGAAGTTCGCCTATGTCTCAAGCGACCACCATGGTGATGGCAAGGTGGCGCTGCTGGTCAAGATCAGCGGCGCGGACGAGCAGGCGCAGCTGATCGAGAACGATCCCGCCCGCTATTACCGCCCGGCCTATTTCGGCGACGGCTGGATCGGCATCCGGCTTGACCTGGGCGATACCGACTGGGACGCGATTGCCGACTGGCTGGCGCGCAGTTGGCGCAGCGTGGCTCCTAAGAAGCTGACTTCATTGATCGACGCAGCCGACGCGTTCTGATCGTTAAGATCCGCTAACCGCATTCTGGAAGGCGCAGGTAACTCTATGCTTCTATTCGAAATTATCGATAGTCGAAGCCAGGAGACCAGACATGGCTTTTTTCCGTAAGCTTATTGCCGATACTACCGGAACCTCCGCAGTCGAATACGGCATTATCTGCGGCCTGATGGTTACCGGTATCCTTGTCGGCGTGCAGGGCCTGGGCGCTGAAGTGGTGGAAAGCTACAACAGCACCGCCGAAGCCGTCCACAACGCCTCGGCCGGTTAAGCTATCTCAGAGCCGTCCACCAAGGGGCGGCTCTCCCGCGTTCCCTTGTAGCGTGCGTCGGGCTCGGTCGGGCCCGGCGAAATCACCACATGATCGGCATGCACTTCCAGCAGCGTGCCGACAAACGGCCAGTCTTCCATCGTGCTGACCCGATAGCTGACCGTATCGCCCACCTTGAACGTGGCCGGATCGAAGTTGAATTCGAACGGGCAATCCTCGCCCCCTCCGCCCATGCCTTTCATCGCGATTCTCCTTTGCCTGCAGCATAGGACTGGATTTCGCGGCGAAAAGGCCCAGAATCGTTTCAATGCTGCGCGATTTCACATCTTTGCTGACCCTGGGTGTCTTTGCCCTGGAACTGGTGGTGTTGCTGCGCGCACTGCTGCGCCCCCAGCGCGAGCCGGCCTCGCGGATCGCCTGGTTCATCACCATTCTGGTGCTGCCGGTGGTGGGGGTGATCGCCTATCTGCTGATCGGTGAGGCGCGGATCAGCCAGCGCCGCCGCGCCCGCTTTACCGCAATCGACGCCCAGCTGCCGCGCCCCGGCGGCGATCCCGAGGCCGCGCGCGAGCTGGGTCAGGGTCCCTGGGCGGCGCCCTTCGCTCTGGCCCGCACGGTCAATGGCCTGCCGCCCACGCTGGGCAACCGCGCAACGCTGGCCGCAGACAACAAGGCCGCGATTGCCGGTATGGTCGCCGATATCGATGCCGCCCAAAGCACGGTCCACCTGTGCTTCTACATCTGGCTGGCCGATGCCAGCGGGATCGCGATCAAGGACGCGCTGATCCGCGCCGCAGCGCGCGGGGTCAAGGTGCGGGTGCTGGCCGACGCGCTGGGTTCGCGCCAGTTCCTGCGCTCCAGCCACTGGCAGGACCTGCTGAACGGCGGGGTCGATGCCCGCATGGCGCTGCCGGTGGGCGGGATCGTCTGGACCTTCATCCGCGGCCGGGTTGACCTGCGCAACCACCGCAAGTTGCTGATCCTGGATAACCGGATCGCCTGGTGCGGCAGCCAGAACGCCGCCGATCCCGAATTCCGGATCAAGTGGCGCTATGCCCCCTGGGTCGATCTGATGACCCGCTGGGAAGGCGGGGTTGCGCGGCATTGCCAGTTCCTGTTCGCCAGCGACTGGATGGCCGAACACGGCGACGATGTGACCGCGCTGTTCGCTCCTGAACCGCCCCGCCCGATCGCCGCGCCGCACCACATCACGGCCCAGGTGATCGGTACCGGGCCGATCCTGTCCTATCCGGCGATGACCGGCTGCTTTGCCGAGCTGATCCATGCCGCCCGGCGCGAACTGGTGGTCACCACGCCCTATTTCGTTCCTGACGAACAATTGCTGTTCGCACTGACCAGCGCCGCCCGGCGCGGGGTGCGCGTGGTGCTGGTGCTGCCGCGCCGCAACGACAGCCGCGTGGTGGCCGGGGCCAGCCGGTCCTACTACCGCGAGCTGATCGCGGCCGGGGTCGAGATCCACGAATTCCGCCCCGGCCTGCTCCATGCCAAGACCATGATCGCCGACAGCGAAGTGGGCCTGATCGGATCGGCCAACCTTGACCGGCGCAGTTTCGAGCTGAACTTCGAAAACAACGTGCTGTTCGCCAACCCCGATTTCGCCGCGCAAATCCGTGCGCGGCAAGACCAGTGGATCGCCCAGTCAGACCGGATCACGCACGACACCGTCGCGCGCTACAACATGTTTCGCCGGCTGTGGCAGAACCTGCTGGCGATGTTCAGCCCGTTGCTGTGAGTCAGCCCCTGGCCTTGGCGACCATCCCCGAAATCTCGTCGAGCAGCGCCAGACGCTTTTTCTTGAGCGTTTCGGTATATTCGTCGGACGGGGTTTCGATCTCCACCTCGATGCGATGAATCTCTCCGTTCAGTTCATGATAGCGCTCGGCCAGGGTCACGAAGTGGGCGTTGTGCAGCTTCAGTTCGTGCAGCACCGCGTGATCGTTGGGGAACTCGTCGGCCAGTTCGTGCGGGGTATGAGACATCCTTGCTCCAATGCTTAAGGTTGATGATTCGCAGTATCGAAAGCCCTGCTCTGCTGCGCCTTGCGTTGGGTCAAACTATGACAATAAAATGCAAAAAAAGGCCGCCGGATCGCTCCGGCAGCCCCTTGTCTTGCGAAGCCTTGCAGGCTGGCGGGATTAGCCGACCAGTTCTTCCGGCTTGAAGAAGAAGGCGATTTCGATCGCGGCGTTTTCATCGCTGTCCGAACCGTGGACGGTGTTTTCACCGATCGACAGGGCATGGGTCTTGCGGATGGTGCCTTCGGCGGCGTCGGCCGGGTTGGTGGCGCCCATCACTTCGCGGTTGCGGGCCACGGCGTCTTCGCCTTCCAGAACCTGGACAACCACCGGTTCGCTCATCATGAAATCGCACAGTTCGCCGAAGAAGGGGCGTTCCTTGTGGACGGCATAGAAGCCTTCGGCCTGTTCGCGGGTCATGAGGATGCGCTTCGAAGCGACGACACGCAGGCCGGCTTCTTCCAGCATCTTGGTGACCGCGCCGGTCAGGTTGCGGCGGGTGGCGTCGGGCTTGATGATCGAGAAGGTGCGGGTAACCGCCATGTCAAATTCCTTGCGAACTTTGTGGGTTTTGGGAGAGTGCGCGCGCCCCTAGCCGGGAAAATGCGGCACTGCAAGATATCAGAACACGGCGTCAGGCCGCCTTGACCCAGCCTTTGCCTTCCTGCCTCCAATAGTTCTTCTCGACACCTTCGCGCTCACCCAGCATGCGCCAGGTCGCGCGGGCATCGTCGATGCTTGAGCCGTCAAACAGCAGGAACACCCGTTCGAACGCGTCAGCGCCTTCGCGCCACTGGCCGTCGGCCAGCGCCAGAAAGCTCGCGCCATTGGCCGCATCCAGACTGTGCGAGAGCAGGATCGGCTGGCGGGCATCATGCGGGCCGCCAGCCGGGGCATGGGCCAGGAACTGGTCCTTCACTGCCCACAGCGCGGCACTGACCCGCGCAAGCTGCGCCTCGTCAGCCGAAACCACCAGTACCCGCGCGCCGCTGCCCAGCATCTTGGCAGCGAGCGCGGGCAGAGCCTCCTCAAGCGAGGACTGGCTCAACTGGTAGAAATCAACCCTCAAGACTGTCGCGCACGAAGCGATCGAGCACGCGCACGCCATAACCGGTTGCGCCCTTGTCCCAGGTTTGGCCGGGCTTCGAGGCCCAGACCATCCCGGCGATGTCGAGGTGCGCCCAGGGGGTGCCCTTTTCGACATAGCGCTGGATGAACTGCGCGGCGGTGATCGAGCCGCCTTCGCGCGGGCCGACGTTCTTCATGTCGGCAATCGGGCTGTCGATCAGCTTGTCGTAAGCCGGTGACAGCGGGAAGCGCCACAGCTTGTCGCCCGAGGCAAGGCCGGCGGCGACCAGCTTGCCCGCCAGGTCATCGTCGTTCGAGAAGATCCCGGCATGTTCATGGCCCAGGCTGATGATCATCGCCCCGGTCAGAGTGGCAAGATCGATCACCGCAGCGGGTGAATATTCCTTCTGCACCCAGGTGATCGCATCGCACAGCACCAGGCGGCCTTCGGCATCGGTGTTGATCACTTCGACCGTCTGGCCCGACATCGAGGTGACCACGTCACCCGGGCGCTGGGCGTTGCCATCGGGCATGTTTTCAACCAGCCCGCAGACCGCAACGACATTGGCCTTAGCCTTGCGCCGGGCAATCGCCAGCATGAACCCGGCAACCGCCCCGGCCCCGCCCATGTCCCACTTCATGTCTTCCATCCCGGCGGCGGGTTTCAGGCTGATCCCGCCGGTATCGAAAGTCACGCCCTTGCCCACGAAGGCGGTCGGCCTGGCACCGGCGTCCCCGCCGTTCCATTCCATCACCAGCAGGCGCGGCGGGCGGACCGAACCCTGGGCCACGCCCAGCAGCGCGCCCATGCCCAGCTTGCCCATTTCGGCTTCATCCAGCACGCGCACCTTTACGCCGCTGCCTTCCAGCCGCTTGGTGACGCGATCGACGAAGCTTTCGGGATAGATGATGTTGGCCGGTTCGGTCACCAGTTCACGGGTCAGTTCGACGCCATCGGCCAGCGCGGCTTCGATATCCCAGGCGGCTTCGGTGCCGGCGGGCGCGCCGGCAATCCGGATCGTGGTCAGCGAGGCCTGCTGATCGGCGGGCAGCTTGGTGCGATAAATATCGTGGCGCCAGCCGCGCAGCCGCGCGCCCAGGATCACCGCCGCGGCCTCACCAGCCGACAGTCCGGCATCGGACAGGTCGATCGTCACCGCGCTTTCGCCCGAGGCGATGTACTTGGCGGTGATCGCCGCACCGGCCTTTTCCAGCGCAGCGGTGCGATCCTTCGCACCCTTGTCGCCCGCACCGGCCAGAGCAACGCGCACGAACGCGCCTTCGCGGCTGACGAAGCCTTCGAACAGCTGCCCGGCTTTGCCGGCAAAGCGGCTGGCCTTGGCGCCTTCGGTCAGGACCGGATCAAGCGTGGCAGCCAGTCCATCCTGATTCACGACATGGGCAACCGGGCTGGTGGTGACGGGCAGCGGGGTGGAAACGAATTCGATTTTCATGCTTGCTCCCAAGGGAAATGTGCGGCGCCGCGCCGGAAGGTGGCCCGGCCGCGATGGCATGGATTGCAGTTAGGCGCGGGCGGTGCGATAGGCAAGCCATGGTCCTGCCTCAGCGGCGCTGCTGCCCGCAATTCCTGCTGCCTGCTTTCCGCCGCCGTGCTTCGGGCGCGTTGCTGGCGCTTGGCCTGCTTGCGGCGCCGGTTGCTGCACTGGCGCAAGAAGCCCCCCCGCCCCTGCAAACGACCACGCCGCTGGAGATCAGGGAAGGCGAGAAGATCGGCTTCGAAGCCGATGGCGCCAGCTATGACGACAACAGTGACCAGGTCAGCGTGTTCGGCAATGTGGTGCTGCGCCGGGGCGAACAGTCGGTCCGCGCCGACAAGGTCACCTGGGATCGCAAGACCGGCCAGATCCTGGCCGAAGGCAACATCCGCTTCGTCGATGTCGATGGCAACCAGCTGTTCACCGACCGGCTTGAGCTGACCGACGAGCTCAAGGCCGGGGCAATGCAGAACATGCTCTATGTCCTGCGCGAAGGCGGCCGTCTGGCTGCGCAGAGCGGTGAGCGCGGCGATAACGGCCAGGTAATCCTGCACAACGCCGCCTATTCGGCCTGCGCGGTTGAAGACAGCCAGGGCTGTCCGCGCCAGCCGTCATGGCGGTTGACTGCCAAACGGGTGGTCTTCGATCCCGACAGCAAGACTGTGCGGTTCTATGGATCGCGGATCGAGCTGTTCGGCGTTTCATTGCTGCCGATGCCAACCATTGCGCTGGCCACCGACGGTCGGCCAATCTCGGGCCTGCTGATTCCCGACGTGCAGCTTTCAGCGTCGAACGGGGTGCAGATTTCCGATACCTGGTACCAGCGGCTTGGCCCCAACCGCGAACTGTCGGTCACCGGTTATGTCTTTACCAAGGCACTGCCGATGGTTTCAGCGCAGTTCCGGCATCTGACCGGCAATGGCGCCTATCAGGTCACCGGCTATGCCACCCGCAGCTCGCGTATCCCGATCGGCAGCAGCAGCACGGTCACCCAAAAGGATTTCCGCGGCTATTTCTACACCAACGGCCATTTCCAGTTCAGCCCCAACTGGGGGCTGACCTTCTCCAGCCGGCTGGCATCCGATCGCACCTTCCTGCGCCGTTATGACATCAGCCGCGATGATCGCCTACGTTCGACCGTCGATCTCGAACGGATCGATCCCGACAGCTACCTGTCGATCTCGGGCTGGGCGACGCAGACCTTGCGGGTCGGCGATTCGCAGGGGCTGGTGCCCTTTGCCGTCCCGGTGATCGACTACCGCCGGCGGCTGGCCGATCCGGTGCTGGGCGGTCGGATCCAGTTGCAGGCCAATTCGATGGCGATCACCCGCACCAGCGGGCAGGATACCCAGCGCGCCTTTGCCAGCGCGCAGTGGGATCTCAGGCGGATCACCCCGATGGGTCAGGAACTGACGCTGACCGCGCTGGCCCGGGGCGATATCTACCATTCCGATGAGAACGCCCTCACCTCGACCGTGATCTATCGCGGTGATCCGGGCTGGCAGGCCCGGGCGATGGCCACCGTGGCGTTTGACGCCAAGTGGCCGCTGGTCGGCAGCTTTCTGGGCGGCACCCAGGTGCTGACCCCGCGTTTTCAGGTTGTCGCCAGCCCCACCCTGCGCAACCTGGCCGTGCCCAATGAAGACGCCCGCGCGATCGATCTTGAGGATTCGAACCTGTTCGCGCTCAACCGCTTCCCCGGCTATGACCGGATCGAGGACGGGGTGCGCTTTACCTATGGGTTCGACTGGCAATTCGAACGGCCAGGCTGGCGGATCAGCACGACAGTTGGGCAAAGCTACCGCCTGACCGACCGCCCAACTCTGCTGCCCGATGGCACCGGGCTTTCGACCCGCACCTCCGATATCGTCGGGCGGACCGAGGTGCGCTATCGCGACTTCGTCAAGTTCACGCACCGCTTCCGGCTCGACAAGGATAATTTCGCAGTCCGCCGCAACGAATTCGACGCCGCGATCGGGACCCGACGGACCTACCTGGAACTGGGCTACCTGCGGCTGAACCGCGACGTTTCTAGCGGGATCGAAGACCTGAAGGACCGCGAGGAAGCCCGCATCGCCGGGCGTGTCGGCTTTGCCCGCTACTGGTCGATTTTCGGATCGGGCGTGTTCGACCTGACCGGGAACAGCGACGACCCGACACTGGTCGGCGTCGATGGCTTCCAGCCGATCCGTACCCGGCTGGGCGTGGCCTATCAGGACGATTGCCTGGAAATCGACGTGACCTGGCGGCGCGACTATGTGGCGACCGGTGACGCGCGCCGGGGCAACACCTTCCAGATCCATATCGCGCTGCGCAATCTCGGCTTCCGGTGACAAGCCGCGATCGGCAATTGGCAGCCCGCGCCAAACACGCTATCCGCGCTCGCTCAGGCAAGGTTAAGCCGCAGGGCGGCATTGGCCGGGCAACTTCGGCGCGTTAAATCGCGCGGCAATTGGGATTTGTAGCACTGTGACTTCCAGCTTGCGTTTGCGTTCTCTTTCGCGACTTGCCCTGATCCCCCTGACTCTGGTGGCCCTGTCGCCGCTCGCTCCGCTGCAGGCCCGCCAGGGCCCGCCGGCGGGTGGGCTTAACCTGCCGGAAAACCCGCAGATCTTCGGCAAGCAGGATCCCAACCTGCGCACCGCGATGGTGGTGATCAACGGTGAAGTCATCACCGGCACCGATATCGATCAGCGCGTTGCCCTGGTTGTAAGTGCCAGCGGCGGCAAGATCGGGCCCGAGGAAATGGAGCGACTGCGCCTGCAGGTGCTGCGCAACCTGATGGACGAAACACTGCAGATTCAGGAAGCGAAGTCGCAGGACATCGCCGTCGCCGATGAGGAGGTGGATGCGTCCTATGACCGGATCGCCCGCCAGAATTTCAATCAGGATCCCAAGGCGCTCGACGCCTACCTGACCAAGATCGGCTCGTCGCCGGCCTCGCTCAAGCGCCAGATTCGCGGCGAATTGTCATGGCAGCGGCTGCTGCGCCGCAATGTCACGCCGTTCGTCAACGTCTCTGACGATGAAGTGCGCGACACGATCAAGCGCCAGGAAGAAGCCAAGGGCACCGAAGAATACCGGGTCGGCGAAATCTTCCTCTATGCGACCAGCGAAAACCGCGAAGCGGTGCTGCAGAACGCGAACAAGATCGTCGAGCAGATCAAGAAGGGCGGCAATTTCACCGCCTATGCCCGCCAGTTTTCCGAAGCCTCGACCGCGCCGGTCGGCGGCGATCTGGGCTGGGTGCGGCTGGGCATGCTGCCGGCGGAACTGCAGCAGGCGGTTGCCGGGCTTGAATCGGGCCAGATGATCGGCCCGGTCGAAGTGCGCGGCGGCTTCTCGATCGTGCTGCTGATCGACAAGCGCAAGGTGCTGACCGCCGATCCGCGCGATGCGCAGCTCAGCCTCAAGCAGGTTTCGATCCAGTTCGCCCCCGGCACCACCGAAGCGCAGGCGCGCGACCGCGCCAATGCCTTTGCCGAAGCAATGAAGGGCGCCAAGGGCTGCGGCTCGGTCGATCCGATTGCCCAGCAGCAAGGCGCCGAGGTGGTTTCAAGCGATCAGGTCAAGGCGCGCGATCTGCCGGGACCGTTACAGACCATGGTTCTGGGGCTGAACATCGGTGAAGCCACTCCGCCGTTCGGCTCGATCCAGGACGGCGTAAGCGTGCTGGTGCTGTGCGGCCGCGACGATCCGCAAGTGGCCGGCGGACCGACTTTCGACCAGGTCGAAAACCAGATCCTCGACGAGCGCATCAATAAGCGCGCGCAGGCCTATCTGCGCGACCTGCGCCGCGATGCAGTGATCGACTACGGCAACTGATCACGGATGGACTTTCCGCCTCTCGCTGTATCGCTGGGCGATCCGGCGGGGGTCGGCCCCGAACTGATCGCCGCTGCCTGGGCACGCCGCGAAGTTGAGGAACTGCCCCCGTTCTTTGTAGCCGGCGGAGCCGATATCCTGCGGGATGCCGGGCGCGCGCGCGGTTACGACCTGCCGGTGATCGAGATCTTCCATCCGGCTGAGGCGCTGGAGCTGTTCGGCCACAGCCTGCCGGTGCTGGCCGGGGCGGACGGCGAATACAGCCCGGGCCTGCCCAATCGCGAAGGCGCGGAACTGGCCTTCGCCTCGCTCACCGAGGCGACAGAGCTGGTGCTCGCCGGGGATGCGGCGGCGCTGGTCACCGCACCGATCGCCAAGGCGCGACTGGCCGAAGTGGGGTTCGACTATCCCGGGCAGACCGAATTCGTCGCGGCCGCCTGCGGTTATGCACCGGGCGATGCAGTGATGATGCTGGCCGGGCCGCAGCTGCGCACCGTGCCGCTGACGGTTCACGTGGCGCTGAAAGACGTGCCCGGCCTGATCAATGCCACCCTGATCGAGCGCAAGGCACGGATCGTGGCTTCGGCGCTGTTCCGCGATTTCGGGATCGAGATGCCGCGCCTGGCCGTGGCTGCGCTCAATCCGCATGCGGGTGAAGATGGCCGGATGGGCCGCGAGGACAGCGACATTGTCACCCCGACCATCGCCGCGCTGGCCGCCGAAGGGATCGCCATTTCCGGCCCGCATCCGGCCGACGGACTGTTCACGGCCCATGCCCGCGAAAGTTACGATGTGGCGCTGTGCATGTACCACGATCAGGCGCTGATCCCGCTGAAAGCGCTCGATTTCGATTCCGGGGTCAATGTCACGCTGGGCTTGCCGGTAGTGCGCACCAGCCCCGATCACGGCACCGCCTTTGGCATCGCCGGGCAGAACCTGGCCAATCCCGGTGCGATGATCGCTGCGATCCGCATGGCCGGGGAATGCGCGGCACGGCGGCTGGGGCTGTTCGATGACTGACCTTCCGCCGCTGCGCGAAGTGATTGCGCGGCACGGCCTCTCCGCCAGCAAGGCGCTGGGCCAGAATTTCCTGTTCGACGAGCAATTGCTGGACCGGATCGCAGCGATCCCGGGCAAGCTCAAGGCCCAGCAGGTGCTAGAGGTCGGCCCCGGTCCCGGCGGGCTGACCCGCGCACTGCTGCGCGCCGGGGCCCAGGTTACCGCGATCGAGATGGACCGGCGCTGCCTGCCCGCGCTGGCCGAACTGGCGGAGGCTTTCCCGGCCCAGCTGCGGGTGATCGAAGGCGATGCGACCAAGGTGGCGCACGGGATCGAGGGGCCGTACCACGTGGTCGCCAACCTGCCCTACAATGTCGGCACCGCGCTGTTCGTCGGCTGGCTGGGCGGTGAGGCCTGGCCGCCGCAGTGGGCCAGCCTGACCCTGATGTTCCAGCTTGAGGTCGCTCAGCGGATCATCGCCGAGGCCGGCAGCGATGCCTATGGCCGCCTGGCGGTGCTGGCACAGTGGCGCAGCGCGGCGAAACTGGCGATGAAAGTCCACCGCAGCGCCTTTACCCCGCCGCCCAAGGTGATGAGCGCGATCGTGCACGTGACGCCTGCGGAAATGCCCGAAGGCGTCTCGGCCAAAGTGCTCGAACGCGTCACCGAAGCCGCCTTTGGCCAGCGCCGCAAGATGCTGCGCCAGAGCCTGAAGGGCGTGCCTGGCGCGCTTGCAGCGCTGGAGCGATTGGGGATTGACCCGCAACGGAGAGCGGAGACGCTGAGCGTTGAGGAATTTGTCAGTGTGGCGCGTGAGCTGGGCTTGCCTCGTAAGTGAACTGCTGTATTAGCATTATATAGCACTAAAAATTACGAGGATTGGCAACTTTGATGCAATTCACGCGACGGGCCATGATGGCTGGAAGTGCCGCACTTTCGACGTCCGGTGCTTTGGCAAAGCCGGTCAAGCGGACGGCTTCAGGCAAGGGAATCGATGCCGCAGTGGCCGAAAGCCTGGCCAATCGGGGAACGCCAGGTGCAGCTGTTGCAGTCGCCCGTAACGGAACCATGGCCTATTCGCGCGGCTTCGGCATGGCCAACCTGGAAACCGGTACGCAGGTTGGACCTGACACCATCTTCGGCATCGGTTCGCTGACCAAGCAGTTCACTGCCGCTGCCGCGATCAAGCTTGCGGCGCAGGGCAAGCTTGATCTCAAGGCTCCGGTGGCCGAACGGCTTCCCGCTTTCAAGATACTCAAGCCGTTCTCGGCGCTTGAACTGATGCATCAGACCGCCGGCCTGCACAGCGATGAAAGCGACGAGCCGGTTGCCCCCAGAACCTTGACCCAGATCGAACTGGCGGCAGAGATCGCCGGGCAAAAGCAGCCGTTCGATTTCGAACCGGGCAGCGCGTGGCTTTACAGCAATGCCAATTACATCGTGCTGGGCGCGCTGATCGAGGCAGTATCCGGGCAGTCGTACGCCGATGCAATCAAGACCCTGATTGCCGGACCGCTGGGATTACCCCAACTGGCTTCGGATTCGAGCCGCGATATCGTTCCGCATCGCGCCTCGGGCTACTCCGCAACCGACAATGCGGCCCAAACGTTCATTCATGCCGCCAGTCTCGATCCCTCGCAGGCCGGCGGGGCCGGCGCGATGCGCGGCAGTGCCGAGGCCCTGTGTCACTGGCACCACGCGTTGCTGACTGCACGGCTGTTCGACCAGGCCCATGTTGACCTGATGCTGTCTCCGGGTCGTTTGCGCGATGGCCGCCTGAGCAGCGCCAACCGCTTCAACCCTGATGACGCACACTACGGCGATACCGAATATGCCTGCGGACTGCTGGTTTCAGGCCCCAGTGAAGCGCGCGCCAACCTGGTGCACTATGGCGCAATTTCGGGGTACAGTGCGGTGCTGCAGACTTACCGCGACCAAGGCGTGACCTTCGCGGTGCTGTGCAATGCCGACATCGGTCCCGGCGTGCCATTCCGCGCCGTCCGCAAGGCGGTGATCGCGGAATGGCTGCGCTAGGTTAGCCGCCCTTCTTGACCCGCCGCCAGGCATGCAGCAGCGGCTCGGTATAGCCGCTGGGCTGTTCCACCCCCTTGAAGACCAGGTCGAGCGCGGGGCAGGAACTGACGGGCCAAGACTTCGCACCGATCAACCAAACGCCAGTTTGAAGCCCAGCCAGATCACACAGCCGATCGCTACGCGCGAAGCGACATCCAGCCACACACGGTACCCTGCCAGCTCAGCGGCAAGCTCGCCATGAAGCTGCATCGGCTTCAGCGGACTGACATTCGCTCCTCCGGTATTTCCTTTGGGCAACCATCCCACCAGCCAGAACAGGGGTGAACCAATCAGCCTGATGATCTGACCCCGAACTTCCTTGTGGTTTCCGGTGAGCCGACCGATGCGTAGCATTGCCCAGTGCGAACGCAAGTGACGAACCAGCCAGCGTTGGCCCAGGATATGGGCGTGTTCCAGCTCTGCAAATGCCAGGCCGAACTCGCCCTTCTGTTCTGCCGCCAAGGCGCGGGCCATTGACTCTTCGAACAGCCGCTTGAGCTTCTTGCGATCCATATACCCTCCGATCAAACCGACCGAGATCCTAACTCTCGCGGAGCAGGACGGTCTTGAACAGAACGGTTGCCAGTTCAGGAAAGTGCCCGGTGCAAGCTTGCCGGGGTGATCCCCAGCATCGACCGCATGGTTCGCGTCAAATGCGCCTGGTCTGAAAAGCCGCCGGCAAATGCCGCATCGGCAGGCGCAGCGCCTTCGGTGATGGCAACACAGGCGCGCCGAAGCGACGCCCACCGTCGCCACCGGGCCAGCGGCATGCCCAGTTGCCGCGCGGCAATCGAGCGCAAGCGCACCGGTGACAAACCGACCGCCGCGGCGACCTCGGCCAGAGTCAGATCGTTACGACTGGAACGGGACAACAGCGTAGTGGCGTCGACGAGCCGTTGATCGAGCGAATGCGCCAGGCGGGCGGTACACAGCGCCTCGACCTGCCGACCACCGTCATTCAGGATCACCACGGCACGGTCAGACAGGCCCGTCAGCAAGGCTTCTCCCAGATCACTGACAGGTTCTATCAGGATCACCTTCAGATCTGCCTGGGGCACAAGGCGATGCCGCACATGTGGCCGGATCAGCAATGCCGAGCCGCAGAACTGCGTGCCGTCCCCCAGCTGAACGCAGCAATTGTTGCCAATGACAACCTGCGCCGCCGCATGACTGTGCAACCGGTTGTCACCGGTCTGCCCCTCAAAGACCGCATATCTATCGGCAAAGATCACGCGCCCTTGCCAGCGGGCTGACACTGTCACTTCCCGGTCCAATTCATGTCAAACCATCGGAAAACCGTTGCAATGAATTGGCGCCGGGAATCCAAGCCTTCTGCCCCTAGCTGGCCGCCTTCTTGCGCCTGCGCCAGGCATGCAACAGCGGTTCTGTATAGCCGCTGGGCTGCTCGACCCCCTTGAACACCAGGTCGAGCGCGGCGCGGAAGGCCGGGGCATCCTCGTTGCCGGTCAGCGGTTCATAGGCCGGATCACCTGCGTTCTGGGCATCGACCTTGGCCGCCATACGGCGCAGGCTGTCCATCACCTGGTCCTTAGTGCAGACCCCATGGAGCAGCCAGTTGGCCATGTGCTGGCTGGAAATCCGCAGAGTGGCGCGGTCTTCCATCAGGCCTATGTCATTGATATCCGGCACCTTCGAGCAGCCAACGCCCTGATCGATCCAGCGCACGACATAGCCCAGCAAGCCCTGCGCGTTGTTGTCCAGTTCCTCGCGGATCTCGTCTTCCGACCAGTTGGTGCCGGCCGCCAGCGGGACCGAGAGCAGCGGCTCCAGCCCCGGGCACGGCTGCCCGGCCAGTTCGCGTTGCACTGCAAACACATCGACCTGGTGGTAATGCATTGCATGCAATGTGGCGGCGGTGGGCGACGGGACCCAGGCGGTGTTGGCACCGGCCCTGGGGTGGCCAATCTTCTGGACCATCATCTCGCCCATCAGATCGGGTGCGGCCCACATGCCCTTGCCGATCTGTGCCTTGCCCGAAAGGCCGCAGGCAAGGCCGATCTGCACGTTGCGCGTCTCATATGCTTGAATCCACGCGCTTTTCTTCATGTCGCCCTTGCGGATCATCGGCCCGGCGCGCATCGAGGTGTGGATCTCATCCCCGGTGCGATCGAGGAAGCCGGTGTTGATGAACACGATCCGGTCCTTCACCGCATGGATGCAGGCGGCCAGATTGGCGGAAGTCCGACGTTCCTCGTCCATCACGCCGACCTTGATGGTGTGGCGATCCAGCCCCAGCAGGTCTTCGACCGCATCGAACAGCCGATCGGTAAAGGCGCATTCCTCCGGCCCGTGCTGCTTGGGTTTGACGATGTAGATCGAGCCCCTTCGGCTGTTACCAAACCGGCACTTGCCGCGCACATCATGGGCACCAATCGCGCTGGTCACCACCGCATCCATGATCCCCTCGGGCACTTCACTGCCATCAGTCAGCAGGATCGCCGGATTGGTCATCAGGTGGCCGACATTGCGCACGAACAGCAGGCTGCGTCCCGGCAGGATCAGATCACCCCATTGGCGATCAGGATTGAGTGTGCGGGTCATGGTCCGCCCGCCCTTGTCAAAGCTTTCCGACAGGTCGCCGCGGATCACGCCCAGCCAGTTGCGATAGGCCGCCAGCTTGTCCTGTCCATCGACCGCCGCGACCGAATCCTCCATGTCGCAGATCGTGGTCAGCGCGGCTTCGAGCAGCACGTCGGCAATGTGCAGCGGGTCGGTCTTGCCCACCGGGTGTTCGGGATCGACCACAACTTCGATGTGCAAACCATTGTTACGGAACAGATAGGCTCCGTCCTTCCGTGCGACCAGATGCTCGCAATCGCCGCCTTCCAGCGCCGACTGCCAGCCCGGCACCGCGCCGTGCAGGAACGCCCGCACCGCCTTGATCACCGCCGCGCCGCGTTCCTCGTCATAGCCGCCCGGACGGGCTGGCGGAGCATCGAGCGCATCGGTGCCGTAATAGGCATCGTAGAGGCTGCCCCACCGGGCATTGGCGGCGTTCAGCAGGAACCGCGCGTTGAGCACCGGCACCACCAGCTGCGGCCCGGCAAGGCCCGCGATTTCAGGATCGACGTTCTGCGTGCCGACCTGGAACGGTTCGGGCTCACGCACCAGATAGCCGATTTCGGCGAGGAAGGCCTGATAGGCCTCCTGATCGATCGGCTGCCCGGCGCGCTCCTGATGCCAAGCGTCGATCCGGGCCTGAAGCTCATCACGCTTGGCCAGCAGGGCGCGGTTTTCGGGCACGAACCGATCGAGCAGCGCGGCAAAGCCTGACCAGAACGCGCCGGCATCGTGCCCCAGCGGCGCCAGTACGTCGCTTTCGACAAAGGCGGCCAGTGCCGCATCGACCTGCAAACCAGACTTCTCAACGTACGCGCTCATATGCCCTCGCAATGTCACAGACCGCCGGCACATGCGTGCCGCGGCCAGTAATAGTCAACATTTCCGGGGGAGGAACACCGGGCCTATGCCGCAGTTGCGAAGAGTTGCCAACCGCTTTCCGAGCCGGGGGTTGGAAGCATTCGCCCTCTCGGCTAGAGACGGTTTCACATGCAACAGTTTACGCCCCTCGAAACGGCGCTGCTCGCAGCTGTCGATGCCGCTCCAATGCTGGGGCAGGTTCAGGCGTGGAGTGCGGTCAACACCGGCACTGGCAACCTTTCAGGACTGGCGCAGCAGGCAGGCCTGCTGGCCGATGCCTATGCCGCGCTGCCGGGTGAAGTAACGCTGGAGGAGCCCGCGCCGGTCTCCGCCGTGGGCGCTGACGGGGCCCAACGCGCGATCGAGCATGGCAAGCATCTGGTGCTGCGGGTGCGACCCGAGGCGCAGCGACGGTTCCTGCTGACCGGGCACATGGACACGGTCTTCCCGGCCAGTCACCCGTTCCAGCAGCAGGCCTGGCTTGATGCGGAGACGCTCAACGGCCCGGGCGTGGCTGACATGAAGGGCGGGATCGCAGTGATCCTGGCCGCGCTGAAGGCCTTTGAGCAAAGCGCGGCCGCCGCATCGGTCGGCTATGACGTGATGATCAATTCCGATGAGGAAACCGGCAGCCTCTCCTCCGCTCCGCTGATCGCCGGGCTGGCCCGCGGCAAGGCCGCCGCGCTGACCTATGAACCCAGCGCGCTGCCCGATGGCACCCTGGCCGGTGCGCGCGCGGGCAGCGGCAACTGGTCGCTGACGATCCACGGCCGTTCGGCCCACGCCGGGCGCAACCCGCAGGACGGGCGCAACGCGGTGGTTGCGGCGGCAGCCCTGGCGCTGGGGCTCAAGGCGCTTGAGCGCGAGGGACTGAGCGTCAACCCGGCCAAAATCGACGGTGGCAGCGCCAACAATGTGGTGCCCGATCTGGCAGTGCTGCGGTTCAACATCCGTCCACGCGAACTGGCGCTGGCCGAAGCGTTCGAGGCAGGTCTGGCCGAACTGATCGCCCGGATCCAGGCCGAGCACGAAGTTCATGTCCACCGCCACGGCGGCATGTCACGCCCGCCCAAACCGATCGACGCCCGCGCCGAAAAGCTGTTCGGCATCGTCGAGGAATGCAGCGCGCTGCTCGGCCAGCCGATCACCCGCAAGGCCTCGGGCGGGGTCTGCGATGGCAACAACATCGCGGCCTGCGGCGTGCCCGTGGTCGATACCATGGGCGTGCGCGGCGGCGCGATCCACTCACCGGACGAATTCCTGATCGTCCCCAGTCTTGAGGAACGCGCGAGGCTATCTGCGCTGGTCCTCCACCGTCTTGCTACCGGAGCTTCCCTGTGACTTTTGTGATCCGCGCGGCCAATGCCGACGACCTGCAGCACCTTTATGAAATGGCCAAGCGCACCGGTGGTGGCTTCACCAACCTGCCGCCCGATCGCAAGGCGCTGGCTGCCAAGCTGGAACGCGGCGCGCAGGGGTTCGCCCGCACCGAAGAGACCGTGGCCGATGACCTGTTCGTCTTCGTGCTGGAAAACACCGAAACCGGGGAGGTGCGCGGCACCTGCCAGGTCTTTTCGGCAGTCGGGCAGAAGTGGCCGTTCTACAGCTACCGGATCGGCGCACTGACCCAGCACAGCGAAGAGCTGGGCCGTACTTTTCGCGCTGATATCCTGAACTTGTCAACCGATCTTGAGGGATCGAGCGAAGTTGGCGGGCTGTTCCTGCACCCCGGCGAACGGGCCGGCGGCCTGGGCATGCTGATCGCGCGCAGCCGCTATCTGTTCATCCGCAACCACCGCGCGCGCTTTGCCGACCGCTGCCTGGCCGAACTGCGCGGGGTGATCGACGAGGCCGGCGGATCGCCGTTCTGGGACGGCGTTGCCGGCCGGTTCTTCGGGATGAATTTCCAGGACGCTGATGAATTCAACGCCAAGTATGGCAACCAGTTCATTGCCGACCTGATGCCCAAGCATCCCGTCTATATCGCGATGCTGAGTGAGGCCGCACGCCATGTGATCGGCATTCCCCACCCCACCGGCCGCGCCGCGATGCGGATGCTGGAAGTGGAAGGCTTCGCCTGGGAAAGCTACATCGACATCTTCGATGGCGGCCCGACCATGACGGCACGCACCGACCAGATCCGTTCGGTTCGCGAGGCGGTGGATGACACGATCGTCGCGATCGATGCCAGGCTGGGCGATCACAAGGAAGGCGAAAAGCGGCTGGTCTCCAGCGGCCGCCTGGCTGGGTTCCGCGCTGCCTATGGCTGGATCGAGCACCGCGACGGCGGCATCGCGCTCGATCCCGATTGCGCCAGATCGCTGGGCGTTGAGCCGGGGCAGAGCGTTACCCACGTGGCGCGGTGGTAAGTTAGCAATCCTCCCCCTTCGGGGGAGGTGGCAGGCCGAAGGCCTGACGGTGGGGGCCCCCACCGCCTCGCTCCGCTCGGCACCTCACCCATAGGGGGAGGATTTGGGAGGATTGAATGCCAATCTGTGAAATCAACTTCGACGGGATCGTCGGACCCAGCCACAACTATGCCGGGCTGAGCCTGGGCAACCTGGCCTCGGCGAACAATGCCGGCGATACTTCCTACCCGCGCGCGGCGGCGCTGCAGGGGCTGGCGAAGATGCGCCACAATCTGGCGCTGGGTCTGGCGCAGGGCTTCCTGCTGCCACTGCCGCGCCCCAACCCCGTATTCCTGGCCGCGATCGGCGCCGATGGCAGTGAGGACCGGCGTCTGCTGGCCGCAAGCTGGTCAGCCAGTTCGATGTGGACCGCCAATGCCGCCACTGTCTCTCCCGCCCCCGATACCCGCGACGGGCGCTGCCACCTGAGCGCCGCGAACCTGGTCACCATGCCGCACCGCAGCCAGGAATGGCCCGATACGGTGCGTCAGTTGCGCCTGGCCTTTGCCGATCCGGCGCACTTTGCAGTGCATGATGCCGTGCCGCCGTGCTTTGGCGATGAAGGTGCGGCCAACCACATGCGGATGTGCGCGGGCCACGATCAGCCCGGGCTGGAAGTGTTCGTCTATGGCAAATCGGGCGGGGCCTTCCCTGCCCGCCAGCACGAACAGGCCAGCCGCGCGGTGGCGCGCCTGCACGGGCTTGATCCGGCGCGCTGCCTGTTCGTCGAACAGAACCCCGAAGCAATCGCGGCGGGCGCCTTTCACAACGATGTGGTGGCGGTGGCCAACGAACGGGTGCTGTTCACCCACGAACAGGCCTTTGCCGATCCCGAAGGCACCTATGCCGCGATCCGCGCCGCGTTGCCCGAAGCGGAAATCGTGGTGGTTCCGGCCGCTGCTGTCAGCCTGGCCGATGCGATCAAGAGCTACCTGTTCAACGCCCAGCTGCTGACCCTGCCTTCGGGCGGCCCCGGCTCGGAGGCCGGGGCAGGAATGGGTCTGGTGATCCCGCTGGAAGCCTGGGAACATCCGCGCGTGCGCGCCTGGCTTGATCAGATGCTGGCCTCGAACGGGCCAATCCGCCGGGTCCTGCCGGTCGATGTCCGCCAGTCGATGGCCAATGGTGGCGGTCCGGCCTGCCTGCGGCTGCGGGTGGTGGCCGATCCCGCCACCGTCGATCCGCGCTTCATGCTCGATCCGGCCAAGGCCGAACGGATCGAAAATGTCATCGCCGCCTGGTGGCCCGAAGCGATCGCTCCCGACCAGCTGGGCGATCCTGCTCTGGCCGATCAGGTAATTGGCGCCCGCGCGGCGCTGCTCGATGCGCTCGATCTGAGTGAGCTGGCCTGATCCTTGTCGGAACCGTTTACAAGCGGGACAGTCGGTAACCATTGGCTTGCGCACAATTGCGCAACTGGCATGATGGTTGCTGAGAATCGCGTTAAGAAATTGGGATCGCCATGCTGCAGAAAATCAAACGCCTGTTTGTGATCAAGACTCCGGTTGAGGCGTACCTGATTATCTATGCACTGGCGCTGGGCGCGGTCGAACGCGGGCGGATCTATCTGGTGAAGTTCCCCGGCTATGGCGGCAAGCTGCTGTTCCTGGCCTGCACCTGTGCGGTGTTCCTGGCCGGGGCCAAGATCCTCGACTGCCTGAAGCACGAAAAGCGCTTGCGGGAACGGCCCGAAACGGCGTTCTGATACACGGGATTTAAGGGATAGTGGAGGGATTCTGTTGCTAGGCTCCCTCCGGGCCCCCGGTTTCCGATTCTGTTACCCGGTTCGGTCCGAACCGTGCTGTCGCTTTATAACGTCAGGGCGTTAGCCCCTAAAATTACGCGGCGAGAGCAAGTGCTTCGTTGTCGTTGGCACTTGTGAGTTTTGAGCCTTGAACGGGTTACTCAGCCCGGGCGAAAACATCGCTTTTCAACACACGTCGATCCTAGTTCGGCCCCGTCATTTATCCTGCCGGAGCAGGAAAAGTGGTGGAGCCGCCGGGTACCGCCCCCGGGTCCGCTGCGCCTATTGCACGGTGCAGTTTATCGCCATAGCCGGGCGAACCCGGCGAAACCCAATATAGGGACCCAACCGTAAATGAAAAGGGCGGAGACCGCACCGCGATCCCCGCCCTTGCATTTTTCGCCTGAAATCCGTTATTTCTTCAGCGCATCGCGGATTTCGGTAAGCAGATCGACTTCGCTCGGCCCGGCCGGAGCCTCTTCCGGCTTGACCATCACCTTGTTGGCCTGGCGCACGATCAGGAAGATCACGAAAGCCAGGATCAGGAAGTTGATGATCGCAGTGATGAAGCTGCCCCAGGCCAGCACGTTGGCGCCGGCTTCCTTGGCCGCTGCCAGCGGCGTGCCTTCGGCAACATTGCCGCTCAAAACCATGTACTTGTTCGAAAAATCGGTATCGCCGACGATCGCACTGATCAGCGGCATCAGCACATCATCGGTCAACGAGGACACGATCTTGCCAAATGCCGCACCGATGATCACGCCGACTGCCAGATCAAGCACGTTGCCGCGCGCGATGAAGGCCTTGAATTCACTAAACATGGTGCAACTCCCCTTTTCGGTTTCCCTTGGTTAAGGGTCTGCCACCATTTGACAAATCTGCCAAGCGTTGAAGCTCACCGCATTTTTCCGGTCAGTGCTTGAACCGGGACAGAGCGACGCTACATTCGCTGCGCAACCCGGCGCTGTCTGCCGGGCCCGAACAGAGGAAAGTGCGCCCATGTCCGCTTCGTTCCCCACCAGCTTTTCCCGCGCGATGATCGTGGCCGTCGGCGCCGCCAGCCTGGCCGGCTGCGGGGTCAACGCGATCCCCACCGCCGAAGAACAGGCCAAGGCCAAGTGGGCCGATGTCCAGGCCGCCTTCCAGGAACGTGCCAACCTGATCCCGAACCTGGCCGCCGTGGCCAAGGGCGCGGCCGAGCAGGAAAAGGGCATCCTCGTCGGCGTGACCGAAGCCCGGGCCAAGGCCACCAGCATCCAGATCAAGGCCGAAGACCTGACCGACCCGGCCAAGATGAAGGCGTTCCAGGACGCCCAGAACCAGCTGTCTGGCGCGCTGGGCGGGTTTGGCCGGCTGCTGGCCAATGCCGAAGCCTATCCGGACCTCAAGAGCATCACCAATTACCAGATGCTGCAGAGCCAGTTGGAAGGGCAGGAGAACCGCATCCGCGTGGCGGTGCGCGACTATAACGAAGCCGTGCGCGCCTATAACACCGAGATCCGCACCTTCCCCAGCATCATTGGCGCCAAGGTGATCTACGGTTCCAAGCCGATGGTCCCCTATGAAGCCAAGACCCCGGGCGCGGAAGTGGCGCCCAGCCTTGAAGGCAAGATCTAGGCGAAAGGGCCAGCCGATGGGGCCCCGCCCCCTGCCCAGCATGAACCGCGCGCTCGCCCAGGTGGCGGGCGCGCTGGTGCTGCTGTTTGCCGTGCTGGTGCCAAACTGGGCCCAGGCGCAGAGCTTTCCCGAACTGACCGGCCCGGTGGTCGATCAGGCCAATGTCATCCCGGACGATCAGGAGGCCCGGATCGCCCAGAAACTGGTCGCGCTGAAGACCCAGTCGCAGCGCCAGTTGCAGGTTGTGACGGTCTCCAGCCTCGAAGGCTATGACATTGCCGACTATGCCAACCGGCTGTTCCGCTCCTGGCAACTGGGCGACAAGCAGCGCAACGATGGCGTGATGCTGCTGATCGCCCCCAATGACCGCAAGCTGCGGATCGAGGTGGGTTATGGCATGGAAGGGATCGTCACCGACGGCTACTCGTTCCTGGTCATAAACCAGATCATCCTGCCCAAGTTCAAGGCCGGCGACATGCCCGGCGGGATCGAGGCAGGCGCCGACGCGCTGGTCAAGCAGATGGGCCTGAGCGCGGAAGAGGCACAGCGGGTTGCCGCCCAGGCCCCTGTTGCCGACAGCAAGCAATCGGATTTCGATCCCAGCGCGATCGTTTGGCTGGCGTTCTTCTTCCTGTTCTTCATCCTGCCCATGCTGCGCGGTTCCGCCGGTCGGCGGCGGCGGCGTGCCAGCGGGGTGGGCGAAGTGATCCTGTGGAGCGTGCTGGAAGGCCTCGCCAATTCGGGCAGCCACCGCAGCAGCGGCGGTGGCGGCTGGAGCGGCGGCGGTGGCGGCTGGTCGGGCGGCGGCGGCTCGTCCGGTGGCGGCGGCGCCTCGGGTAGCTGGTAGGGAGCGCGCGCATGGCCCAGCAATTTTCCCTGACCGAGACCGATCGTGCCGCTGTAAGCGCCGCGGTCGCCAAGGCCGAAGAAGCCACCGCCGGCGAGATCGTGACGATCATGGCCGACCGTTCGGACAGCTATCACGATGTCGCGCTGTGGTGGTCGGCTTTTGCCGCCATCCTCGCGCTTGCAGTGCTCGGCTGGTTCTGGCCGGTCTACCTGCCGCTGGTCGATCGGGTGACCGGGGCCTGGCAGGCGGAATGGCATCCCGGCAAGGTGCTGGGGCTGGCTCTGCTGGTGGCCACGCTCAAGTTCCTGGGCATGTACCTGCTCCAGCTGTGGCAGCCGCTGCGGCTGCTGCTGGTTCCCGGCCCGCTCAAGCATGCCCGGGTTCGCGCCCGCGCAGTGACCAATTTCAAGATCGGGGCCGAACGCCGCACCCATGGGCGCACCGGGGTGCTGATCTATCTCAGCCTGGCCGAACATCGCGCCGAAATTGTCGCCGACGCAGCAATTGCCAGCAAGGTCCCGCCCGAGGTCTGGGGCGAGGCGATGGCCACGCTGGTCGGCGGGATCCGCCGGGGCGAAGCGGGTGCGGGCCTGGTCGGTGCGATCGAGCAGGTCGGGGAGATCCTGGCCCAGCACTTCCCCCGCGCCGATGACGACACAAACGAATTGCCCGATCGCTTGATCGAGGTCTAAGGCCTTCCTCGCAAGGGGAGGACCATGAGCGACAACGAACCCGAAGAGATCCGCTGGGCCGGCAAGTTCATCACCGCGCGCACCCGCGGCAAGTGGGAATATGTCACCCGCGCCCGCGGGATCCGCGCTGCGGTGATTCTGGCGGTGGACGAGGAGGATCACGTGATCCTGGTCGAACAGTTCCGCGTGCCCCTGCAGAAGCGCTGCCTGGAACTCCCCGCCGGGCTGATCGGCGATGACGAAGGCGCCGAGGGTGAGGATGCGCTGATGGCCGCCGCGCGCGAGCTGGAGGAAGAGACCGGCTATGCCGCGCAGCGGATCGAGCACCTGGGCGAATTCTATTCCTCTCCCGGCATGGTCAGCGAGAGCTTCACGCTGGTCCGCGCGCATGGGCTCAGCAAGGTCGGCCCGGGCGGCGGCATCGCCGGCGAGGACATCGTCGTCCACCGCGTCGCGCGCTCCCATCTGCCGCAATTTGTCGAAATGGCGCGCAGCCGCGGATTGGGGATTGACGTGCGGCTGCTGATGCTGCTGGCTCCGGGACTGTTGGGAGGACAATGACGATGGGCGGACGGGTTCAAGGCAAGAAGGCGCTGGTCACCGGCGCGGCGCAGGGTCTGGGTGCGGCGCAGGCCGCGATGCTGGCCCGGCACGGCGCGCAGGTGCTGCTGGCCGATATCAACGCGGCCGGGGCCGAGGCGCAGGCCAAGGCGATCAACGCCGAGTTCGGCGCCGGCACCGCACATGCCGTATCGCTCGACGTGACCCGCGAAGACCAGTGGATCGAGGCGATCGAGGCGGCGAACGAGCTGATGGGCGGCCTCTCGATCCTGGTCAACAACGCCGGCGTCGGCGTGCGCGGCAATATCGAGACCTGCACCCTGGCCGACTGGCAGCGCGGCTTCGCGATCAACGTCGATTCGGTCTTCCTCGGCTGCCAGAAGGCGCTGCCGCTGATGAAGGACACCCAGCCCGGCTCGATCGTCAACATCTCCTCGATCGCCGGCCTGATCGCGTCGGACACCATGCCCGGCTACAACGCCAGCAAGGCGGCGGTGTGGATGCTGTCCAAGTCGGTCGCACTGTACTGCGCCAAGATGGGCTGGGACATCCGCTGCAACTCGGTCCACCCGACCTTCATCGATACTCCGATCCTTGACGGCATGGTCACCAGCACCGGCAAGCCCAAGGAAGTGATCATGGACAAGCTGGCCCGCCAGATCCCGCTCAAGCGCGTCGGCCATCCCGACGATATCGCCAACGGCGTGCTCTACCTCGCCTCCGACGAGAGCCGCTTCATGACCGGGGCCGAACTCAAACTCGACGGCGGCATCTCGGCGATGTAGAGCGGTCCGATGGGAGACACCCAGGACAAGCCCCGCCCCCGCCCGTTCCGCGTCACCTCGTTCGATGTCGCGGCCGAGGCGGGTGTCAGCCAGTCAACCGTCAGCCGCGCGCTGGCGGGCGATCCGGTGGTCAGCGAGGCAACCCGGCTGCGGGTCGCCGAGGCCGCGCGCAAGCTCAACTACTTCGTTGACGAGAACGCCGCCCGCCTGCGCACCGGCCGCACCGGCACCCTGGCGGTGGTGGTGGTCTGCCGCCCGGGCGAAGACCGCAAGGACCTCAACCCGTTCCACTCCGCGCTGCTCGCCTCGCTGTGCGGCGCGGCCTCGCTCCGGGGCTATGAAACCCTGGTCAGCTTCCAGGACGGGCCCGACAATTTCAACGGCCGTTACCAGGAACAGCGCAAGGCCGACGGGCTGGCGGTGATCGGCACGACCGAGAACTATTCGGCCTGGGACTATTTCCGCCAGCTTGGCCAGGGCGGGATGCACTGGGTCTGCTGGGGCGCGCCGTTCGACGATGTCGAATGGATCCGCAGCGACAACCACGGCGGCGGCCGGATGGCGACCCGCCACCTGATCGACCAGGGCTATCGCCAGATCGTCTGCCTCGGCTCCGAAACCTCGCCGCAGCGCCAGTTTGGTGAGCGCTACGATGGCTATGCCGAGGAAATGCGCGCCGCCGGGCTCGACCCCGTGCTGCTGCCGATCGAAAAGGGCCTGCCGCGTGAGGAACAGGGCCGCCGCGCCGTCGCCGCCCTGATCGAGGCCGGAACCCCGTTCGACGCGCTGTTCGCGGTCTGCGATCCGATCGCGCTGGGCGCGCTTGACGAGCTGCACGCCCGGGGCCTGGCCGTGCCCGGCACGGTCGGGCTGGTCGGCTTCGACGGGATCCGCGCCGGCGCCTACTCCGCCCCGCCGCTCACCTCGGTCGAACCCGATTTCCGCGTCGCCGGGGAAATGATGGTCGACAAGCTGCTGGCCGAGATCGCCGGCGAACCGCTCGACAGCCGCCGCGTCCCCGTCCGCCTGCTGGTCCGCGAAAGCTCGAAGCGCGGCTGAAGCGGCACTTGGCGACGAACCGCTGCAAAAGCGCGTCAGTTGGTGACATTTTCGTGCCCCAAACGCGCAAGACTTTCAAACACCTCTACTGAAAACAAACGCTTTTCCGGCGTTAGTTGATGAAACACATGCGCGCACAAACTATGCGGCCATAGCCAAGCCTCGCCACCCGGCCCGCGCCGGGGGCTGTCCTGGAAGAGACCGACAATGAGAATGAGCGGATCGCGCCCAGCATGACACAGGCCGGCCAAGTAGGAAAATGGCAGGGTTGGATTGGGTTCACACGAAGACACGAAGACACAAAGATGGCACGCGAGGCGGCATGCTTGCGCCTCCCCGCGAAGCGGGCCCAATTGGATCGGTTGAATACAATACGAGCTTTGCGAGAGAAACGGGAGTGGTGTCCTCGCCAGACCTCTTCGTGTCTTCGTGTCTTCGTGTGAACTAATTGCCCCTCCCCCACGGGGGAGGATCAGCGCAGCACCTTCTCCAGCGCCCGGCCCTTGGCCAGTTCATCGACCAGCTTGTCGCAGATCCGGATCTCGCGCATCAGCGGCTCGGCCACTTCCTGCACCTTCACCCCGCAGACCGCCCCGGTCACCAGCGAGCGCGCCGGATTGAGCAAGGGCGCCCCGCCAAAGAAGAGCTCCACCGACACCCCGCCCGCCACCGCCGCAGCCAGGCTTTCAGCCGTATGCCCGGTGAGCCAGCACAACACCTGGTCCAGCTCCGCCTGCGAACGCCCCTTGCGCTCCACCTTGTTGATGTAAGCGCGATGGATCGCGGCGAAGGGCATGGCGTAGATGCGGTGGGTCATGTGTTTTGCTTCACCCTGAAAGATCCTCCCCCGCTCGTCCTGAACCTGCCAAAGACCCAAAGATCCTCCCCCCTTGGGGGAGGTGGCAGCGCGCAGCGCTGACGGAGGGGGCTAACGCACCCTCACCACTTCCCGCCCAGCTTCTCGATCTCCGCCAGCAGCGCACGCTTCGATGCGGTGCGGTTCTTGCCGGAATTGCGAGGTGGATCCACATCGCCCACGACCGCGCGGCGGCGCTCGATCGATTGACCCAGCGCTTCCAGCGTCACCGGCTCACGCCGCGTCTTCAAGGTCTTGAACGCCATATTGGCCGCCTGTTTCCTCACAAATGCGGCGCTCCATATAGCCCAGGTCGAGCTGTTCGGACAGTCCGAACAGTGCCCGCGCCTGCCCCAGCATTTCCGGCGCACTGCCAGAGGCATACTGCCCCATCCGGTCGGCAATGATATCCTCGGGCGCAATCACCGCCACCGCGCCATCGGGTGCCAGTTCGACCACGCGCACCATCGTGCGGTCGGCCAGCCCGTCGAGCAGCACATCGGACACCACTTCGAAACCCAGCTTGAATCCGGGATGCACCCAGCCGCGCGTCGCCACACCCGGACCCGACGGGCGAACGAAACCGTATTGCTGCATCAGGGCCTCAAGAATGTCCTGCCGCCCGCAGGACAGATCGAAGTCCCCGGTATTGATCGCCCCGCGCGTATAAATCTCAACCGCCCCGCCCCCGACCAGCACCGGCGGACGATACCCCGCCGCATCCATCGCCGAACTGATCTGCGCGAGCAGCCGCAAGGCGGCTTCGAACTCGGGGCGGTATGGGGAGCTTGGCGGCATGCGGTGAGGTTAGCGGGTGGGGCTGGCGGAGCAAGTGGGGTTCGCGCAGAGAACGCAGAGGAAGAAGGGAGACGCGGAGAGGGCGAAATTGGTAAACTGGCACCGTAACCTAAACTGGCACCGCAACTTTACTTCTGTCGTCGAAACGTCAGTGATCATCAAAGTTGGGAATAAGGCTGCAGTCACTGATTGAAGAGCCTGAGTCATAAGCCGATAAAAGGATTCACACTGAATCGATTCAACCTGGAATCTGAATCATGGCGATATTAACATCACAACTGAATGAAATTATCGGCGCTCTGACCACGCTAAATAATCAGGTGCAAAATCAATTTCCAGATGGTGCATCGTTTTCTGAACACTTTAGCTGGCAGAATCCAGGAATTTCGAAACAAGATTTTTCCGACAGGATCGCAAGAACTATAGAACATCTTTCTTCTTCAATAAATGTAGATGTATCCGATCAATCGATCGTGGATAGATTCTCTCGAATTCCTGCAACTGTGAACTTTCTGAGCGGAAACACTCTTCCAAATTCAAACGGAGGCAATGCGTATTTCGCTTATATAGCGATTTTCCCAATGCTAGATGCAATCGATGCCCTACTGGAAAAGATCGACCCGACCCAGCCAAACTGGGAAGAAATTCAAGAAAAATCTCTCGTGCCGGCATCTATAAAGAAGCGACTGGACACAGTTGATCGCGGCGTTCGGAATATTGAGAAACAGTTCGGCGAGGTTGGCGGCAAGATTCGTTTAATTGACGAGGCACACCAAGCGGCCAACGCGCTCCCAGCCAGTCTTTCCGGATTGGACGATGCGAGAGCAAAGTTCGAAAATGCTACAAGATTGATTGCCAACCTATCAAAACAAGCAGAAGATTCCGACAAAAAGATATCCGAATATGTTGAACGAATCGAGAGAAATCTTGTAACAAGCCATGAACTGACGAGCTCGATCGATGGCATTCAAAGGGCTGCAATTCGTCAAGGATTGGGAAGGTCGTTCGCAAAAAGATCGAACGTATTGAGTATATCTACATATATTTTAATGGCACTGTTGGCTATATCACTTTTCACTGCTGCTAACATATCCCATTCGAGAATTCAGTTTATCGAGAAACTGTTGAGCAATCCCCGATTGGATCATCAGATTCTATGGGCAAACGTCGCGCTCACGGCATTGAGTGTAGCAGCTCCTGTTTGGTTTGCTTGGCTGCTGACAAGGCAAATTGGCCAACGCTTCCGGCTTTCGGAAGACTACGGATTTAAGGCTTCAGTCGCGGAAGCGTATGAAGGCTATCGGCGCGAAAGCCAAGAAGTTGGTGATGAAGAGCTGCAAAAGCGGTTGCTAGGTATCGCCCTTGACCGGGTTGAAGAAGCACCACTTTCGCATATCGAAAAAGAAGAATCCTCAAGCCCATTGCACGACCTCGTTTCTAGATTCAGGGTTCCACCAAAGCCGCAGGCAGAGGAGTAGTGAAAATTGCTGTGACACGTCCCCAATCCCCCTAATCCCTTCCTATCTTCGTGTCTTCGTGTCTTCGTGTCTTTGTGTGAACCAATCCCGGCGAAGCCGTAACCTTCAGCGCGCCGCGCTACCCCCCTCCCCGGCTCGAGAAGGGACCGCCCCCTCCGCCTGGCCCTCCGGGCCAGCCACCTCCCCCAAGGGGGGAGGATCTATCTGGTCAGCAGCGGCTTGAGGTAATGCCCCGTATAAGACCGCCCATTCTTCACCACATCCTCCGGTGTGCCCTCCGCGACAATCTCCCCGCCGCGCACGCCGCCTTCAGGCCCAAGGTCCACAATCCAGTCCGCCACCTTGATCACATCAAGGTTGTGCTCGATCACCACCACAGAATTCCCCTGATCGACCAGCCGCTGCAGCACTTCGAGCAGCTTGCGCACGTCTTCGAAGTGCAGCCCGGTGGTCGGTTCGTCGAGGATGTAGAGCGTCTGCCCGGTTGACCGCCTTGACAGTTCCTTCGCCAGTTTCACCCGCTGCGCCTCGCCGCCGCTGAGTGTTGTGGCCTGCTGGCCGACCTTGACGTAGCCCAGGCCGACCTCGTTCAGCATGTGCATCTTTTCGCGGATCGGGGGGACGGCCTTGAAGAACTCTTCCGCGTCCTCGATCGTCATGTCGAGCACGTCGGCGATGCTGTGGCCCTTGAACTTCACTTCCAGCGTTTCGCGGTTGTAGCGCTTGCCGCCGCATTCCTCACACGTCACGTAAACGTCGGGCAGGAAGTGCATCTCGATCTTGATCAGCCCGTCGCCCTGGCACGCCTCGCACCGGCCGCCCTTGACGTTGAAGCTGAAGCGCCCGGCCTTGTAGCCGCGCGCCTCGCTTTCAGGCAGCCCGGCGAACCAGTCGCGGATCGGGGTGAAGGCGCCGGTGTAGGTGGCGGGGTTGGAGCGCGGGGTGCGGCCGATCGGCGACTGGTCGATCTCGATCACCTTGTCGCACAGTTCGAGGCCGGTGATCTTGTCATGCGGCCCGGCGATCACCCGTGCGCCGTTGAGCGCGCGCGCGGCGCCGGCGTAGAGCGTGTCGATCGTGAAGCTTGACTTGCCCGAGCCGGAGACGCCGGTGATGCAGGTGAAGGTGCCGAGCGGGATCGCGGCGGTGACACCCCGCAGGTTGTTGGCCCGCGCGCCGTGGACCGTCAGGTGGTGGCCGTTGCCCTTGCGCCGCGCCTTGGGCACCTCGATCCGGCGGGTGCCGGAAAGGTACTGCCCGGTCAGGCTTTCGGTGCTGGCGAGGATATCGTCGAGCGTGCCCTGGGCGACGATCTCACCCCCGTGCACCCCGGCGCCGGGGCCCAGATCGACGATGTGATCGGCGTGGCGGATCGCGTCCTCGTCATGCTCGACCACGATCACGGTGTTGCCCAGATCGCGCAGGCGTTTCAGCGTTTCGAGCAGCCGGTCGTTGTCGCGCTGGTGCAGGCCGATGCTGGGTTCGTCGAGCACGTAGAGCACGCCCGAGAGGCCCGAACCAATCTGGCTGGCGAGCCGGATCCGCTGGCTCTCCCCCCCGCTCAGCGTACCTGAAGTGCGGTTGAGGTTCAGATAGTCGAGCCCGACATTGTTAAGGAATCCAAGGCGTTCGTTGATCTCTTTCAGAATTGCCTTGGCGATCTGCTGCTGCTGCGGGTTGAGCTGGTCGTTGAGCGCCAGGAACCAGTCCACCGCCGCCGCGACCGACAGCACGGTGATGCTGGAGATATCCGCGCCGGCCACTTTCACCGCCAGCGCCTCGGGCTTGAGGCGTTTGCCATCGCAGGCCTCGCACGGCTGCGCGGTCTGGAACTTGCCCAGTTCCTCGCGCATCCAGGCGCTCTCGGTCTGCAGCATGCGGCGGTTGAGATTGCCGATCACGCCTTCGAACGCCTTCTTGACCGTGTAGCTCTTTTTCCCGTCGGTGAAGGTCAGGTTGACCGCGCGCCCGGCGGTGCCGTGGAGAATCACGATCCGCACCTCGACCGGCAGGTCCTGCCAGGGGGTTTCCAGGCTGAAGCCGAATTCGGCGGCCAGGCTGGAGAGCACCTGCATGTAATAGGGGCTTGGCGGGTTGCTCTTCGCCCAGGGCACGATCGCCCCCTGTTTGAGGCTAAGCGCCTCGTTCGGGACCACCAGCTGCGGATCGAACAGCAGCTTTTCGCCCAGGCCATCGCAGGCCGGGCAGGCACCCATCGGCGCGTTGAAGCTGAACAGCCGCGGTTCCAGGCTTTCGATCGTGAAGCCCGAGACCGGGCAGGCGAACTTTTCGCTGAAGACGATGCGGTTGGCGGGCAGGCCGGCGCCCTTCATCGCCCCGCCCTTCTCCTCCTCGCGCCCCGGCACCGTACCGTCCGCCAGGTCGATATAGGCCAGCCCCTCGGCCAGCTTGAGCGCCTGTTCGAAGCTGTCGGCCAGCCGGGTTTCGATGCCTTCGCGCACCGCAATCCGGTCAACCACCACCTCGATGTCGTGCTTGTACTTCTTGTCGAGCGTGGGGGCCTCTTCGATCGCGTAGAACTCACCGTCGATCCGCACGCGGGTGAAGCCGGCCTTCTGCCATTCGGCCAGTTCCTTGCGGTATTCGCCCTTGCGCCCGCGCACCACCGGGGCGAGCAGATAGGCGCGCGTGCCTTCCGGCAGCGCCATCACCCGGTCAACCATCTGGCTAACCGTCTGCGCGCTGATCGGCTCACCCGTGGCGGGCGAATAGGGCACGCCGACCCGCGCCCACAGCAGGCGCATGTAGTCATAGATCTCGGTCACCGTGGCGACGGTGGAGCGCGGGTTGCGGCTGGTGGTCTTCTGCTCGATCGAGATCGCGGGGCTCAGCCCGTCGATATGTTCGACATCGGGCTTCTGCATCATCTCGAGGAACTGGCGGGCATAGGCCGACAGGCTCTCGACATAACGCCGCTGCCCTTCGGCATAGATCGTATCGAACGCGAGGCTGCTTTTCCCCGAGCCCGACAGCCCGGTGATCACGATCAGGCTGTCACGCGGCAGGGTGACGTCAAAGCCCTTGAGGTTATGCTCGCGCGCCCCGCGCACGACGATCTGGGTAAGCGACATGGCGCTGCGTGTTCCAGATTTGTTCGATTCTGGCAAGGGGCGGTTTGGTGCCAAGCCGGATCCTGCGGACAGTCCCCTGACGGCTTTTCACAAGGCCCGGGCCAGCGCGCGCCTTATGCAGCGGTTCAGCTTTGGGCAAAGTGCGCCGCGCAATCGTGCTGTCGGCCGCGCGGCCGGGCATGGTTGGGGGATAGCAATGCGCAGTTTTGCAACTCGTTCAGGTGTTTCGCGGCTGGCGCTGGGGGCCGTTGCCCTGGCCGTGGCGGGGCTGGTGCCGCTGGCCGCGCCGATCGACCGCGAGACCGCCGGGCAACTGGGCCTGCCCACCGCGCTGGCCGATCTGGGCGCCGCCCAGGCCGCCACTGCCAAGCCCAAGGCGAAGAAGAAGGTGGTCAGAAAGCCGGCTGCGACCAAGCGGGTCTGCACCACCACCAAGGTCAAGGGCAAGAAGGTGACCAAGTGCACCACGGTGAAGGTCGCGCCTGCCGCCGCGCCGGCCCAGCCGGTCGTTCCGGTGGTAACCGCGCTGGCACCGGCAACCGCTCCGGTTCCGCAGGTGCCCTACGCCGCGCCGCCAGCACCGCCGCCGCCTCCCCCACCGCCGCCGGCCCCCGCGCCGATCCCGGCGGCATCCTATTACTGGATCGACCAGGCCGACAGCCTGGCCAATGCCTTTGGCGATTCCCCGCCCGATTTCACCTTCCCCTACAACGGGATCGATTGCTGGGCCTGGATCAGCCGCAGCGGCGAAGTGCTGGTGGTTGAACCCGGCCGCGACGGGGTGGTGCAGTACTATTTCGAAGCGCGCGGATCGGCGCCCTATCTGGTCCGCGATTCCTATTACGCCTATGCGTTCGATGGCCCGCGGCTGGTGCAGGTCTATGACAACAACGGCCGACTGTGGGTCGCCGACCTTTCGGGCCGCCAGCGCGATGACAGCTATTACATGCTCGATCGCGGCCGTGCGCTCTATGCAGCCTCGCTGCGCCAGCGCCGGTGGGACTATGGCTCGGCCATGACCTGGAGCAGCTGGCAAGGCAGCTATGGCTTCTACGGCGGCTGGAACCAGGGCTGGGGCGGCGCCTGGCGCGAGCACAAGGACTGGCGCGATTTCTACAACCGCTCGCAGCGCAGCCACCCGCCGCGCCGGCTGGATGAGGAACGCTGGACCCGCCGCGATGCGCGCAACGGGTTTGACAGCTGGCGCCGCAATGGCAGCCAGGGTGCACCGCCGCCGACCGGCAATCCGCAGGTGGCCCCGCCGCCCCCACCCCCGCCCGCTCCGCGCCCGGCTCCGGTTCCGGCACCTGCTCTGACACCCGCGCCCGCGCCGGCTCCTGCGCCTGCTCCGGCCCCAACACCACGATCGATCTTTGGCGGAGCAGGTGCCCCTGCCCCCCAGGTCACACCGCCGCCTCCGCCGCCACCTCCGCCGGCCCCGGAACCCATACGCTGGGGCCCGCGTCGTCCGGCGCCTGCTCCGGAACCGGCCCCGCCGCCGCCTCCGCCTGCTCCGGTTTACCAACCGCAGGTGCAGGCACCGCCTCCGCCCCCGCCGCCTCCGCCGCCACCTCCGCCGCCCCCGTCACCGGAGCCGGTGGCCCCACCTCCGCCACCACCGCCACCTCCGCCCCCGCCACCGCCACCGCCTCCTCCTCCTCCTCCGCCGCCGCCGCCGCCAGAGGTGAGAGTCGATCCGGGTCCGCAAACTAACGACGGTCCGCTGCCATGAACGGCACGGCGCGCGGGGCTTCCCTCCCCCGCGCGCCGTCGCTAAGCTCCCGGTCTCGCGACCCGAGGAGACCCGAGATGAAGACCATTCGCACCGTGCTGTCCGGAGTTCTGTTCGCAGCCACCGCGCTGGCCCTGGCCGCCAGCCCGGCCGATGCGCGCGGCAAGCGCAAACAGCAGCCCGCCGCTCCCGCAGCTACTGCGGCGCCGGCGGCAACCGAAACGGTCGAGCAGCAGCGCGCCCGGCTCAACGCGGAGCAGGCCGCCAGCGCCCAGGCCCAGGCCAAGGCCAACACCGACGCGCAGGCCGCCTACGAACAGGCGCTCAAGGATCGCGAAGCCAAGATCGCCGCCGACAGGGCCGCCTACGATGCCGCCATGGCCAAGTGGAAGGCTGATAGCGAAGCCTGCAAGGCCGGCGACAAGACCAAATGCACCCCGCCGCAATAGCGCGCTGACACCAGCCGCCAGGCCCAACAGGCCGCCTGTCCCTCGGGGCCGGCGGCCTTTTTGTCGCGCGGATTGGACGCGTGATGGGGATCACGGACGGATATGATCGCGCCGCTAGACAAAGCTACATCCAGCAGGGAGGAAATGATGGCACAGCGCTCTGGATCGGCTGAATTTCGCGGTTTTACCAAGACGATCCTGGCATTGATTGCTACAGGAACTGCCCTTTCCGGCTGCGCAAGCCTCAACAGCATAAATCGGTCAAGGACCGTAAAACCAACCGACAATGCCGTGGCCGTAATCACGGTCGATGCCAAGCAGCGTCACCTGTTCATGTATCCAGAGGATGGCGGCAATAGCTGGCGGGTCTGCGCCGAGGCTGCACCGGACGTGTTCAGCGCATTTGCCACCAGCCTTGGCGCGAAAGGCAACAAGGATGGTGGCGAATTCAGCCTTTCCTCTGCCGAAGCAGCCGCAACCATTGAACGCACTCAGACCATCAACATGCTGCGCGAATCTTTCTACCGTACCTGCGAGCGTTACGCTTCCGGTGCAATCACCAAGGCACAGTTCATCATCCAGGCTGCTCGCGATCAGCGCACGATGATTACCATCCTGGGGATCGAACAACTGACCGGCGCGGTTCGTCCAAAATCGACTGTGCTGTTGGGTCCGCCAACCTCCGCCTCGACTTTGTCGGGTGCGGATGCCGCCGCGCTGGTCAACGACTACAATGATCGTCTCAAAGCAGCAGAGGCTAATTACGAGGCAGCCAAGAAGAGGGTGGCCGCCGCGAAGGAGGAAGGTGGGATCTGCGCAGAAGGCGACGCGAATGATCCTGCGGCATGCCAAGCTTTGGAAGCGGAAGCCGATGCCGCGAAAAAGGACCGGGACAAGGCGCAAGTCGGCCTGGACAATGCAGTAACTCTAGCAAAGGATTTGACCAGTGGCACGGTTGCGACCGCCGGAAACGCTGGCTCCACCCAAAGCGGCGGTGTCGCCTACAGCGAGGCTGCGCAAAGCAATATCGCCAGCGTCGCAGACGCTGTGGTCAAGATCACAGTGCTGAGCCAGATCAACGAACCCTTGATGTTCTGTATCGGCTATCTGAGCGCGCCCGATCCAAATCTTGAAGCCCGCTCCGTCGAAGGAACGACACTCGCCACGTTCGTTCAGAACAATGCCGGCGGCCGCGAAAGGATAACCGAAACCTGCCTGGAGATGCTGAAGAACCAGCAGAACCAGGACAATCTGGTCAGCGCCCAACTCACCTCTGGCACGGTCTTCCAACCCGTACGCGGGGCACAGGAGGACCGCCTGGCCAACTATCTTCGGCCCACCTTGAGTTCAGGTGAACTGAAACGCCGGATGGGAATCGCGATGCAGGCGCTGAGAGCACTGGCTCCGGGATCAACTCAGAAGGATCTGATCAATGTGCTGGTGTCGGGCCCTGAATCGCGGCGAAAGGACCTGATCGCCCAAATTGCCCTGTTGGAAACCGTACCAAGCGCCAGGGCCGACCTAGTGGACGACTGATCAATTCCAAGACCTTCAATAGGAGGAAATGAGCATGCAGACTATCGTCATCCCAAACGTAAAGCAGGATCGGCTCGATCACTACATGGCATGGGCAACTGTGCTGGGCGGAAAAATCGTCAGCGTTGCCAACGAGGACGATGGAGAATTCACCGTCGTCATCCTCGTAACCGGCACCTGACCTCCATCCACCAACGCCCCATGCCAATCGGCAAACGGCATTGACCTGACCTGCCCCGGCGCGCAAGGCGACCGTTGTCTTGCGCCTGGGGCGGGTTGACCCGTTGGGCGCCAATGCCAAAGGGGTTATGCCGAGATGAAGAGAGGTTTCCTGCTTGCCGGCGCTGCTGCCGCGCTGCTTGCCGCACCGTTTTCCGCCAGCCAGCTGATCGCCCAGGGCGCAGCCGCCACCGCCCGGGCCTCGATCGGAGCCTGGGGGGTCGATCTGACGGGCCGTGATACCATGGCCAAACCGGGCGATGACTTCTTCCAGTTTGCTTCGGGCAAGTGGTACGACAGCACCGAAATCCCTTCGGATCGCCCGTCCACCGGCACCTTCTATGATCTGCGCGATCGCACCACCACCCAGCTCAAGGATCTGGTGACCGGCGCGCCCGCGGGCAGCAAGTACGGCGCGCTCTATGCCAGCTTCATGGATGAAGCGCAGGTCGAAAAGGCCGGCCTGGCCCCGCTGATGAAGGACCTGGCCACGGTCAAGGCGATCAGGACCAAGAGCCAGTTCGCACGCCACATGGGCACCACCTTTGGCGTGTTCGGGTCTTCGATCTTCGATATGGGCATTGGCGCCGATACCACTGACCCAACCATGAACGTGATGTTCCTGGGCCAGGGCGGGATCGGCCTGCCCGAACGCGAATACTACTTCGCCGATCAGTTCAAGGCCAAGCGCGAGGCCTATCGCGCCTATATCGAACGCACGTTCAAGGCGCTGGGCCATGCCGACCCCAAGGGCGCGGCCGATGCGGTCTATAACTTCGAAACCAACCTGGCCTACAAGAGCTGGAAGATCGCCGACCGCCGCGATGTCGACAAGACCAACAATCCGATGAGCTCGGCCGAGCTGGCTAAATACGCCCCCGGGTTCGACTGGACCGCCTGGCTGGCCGGCATGAAGGTGCCCGCGCAAAAGCGGATCGTTGTGGGTGAAAAGTCGGCGGTCAAGGCGATTGCCGAGATCTATGCCGAAACGCCGCTCGAAACGCTCAAGCTGTGGCAGCAGTTCCACATTGCCGATCAGGCCTCGCCCTATCTGAACAAGGCGATGGTCGACAGCCGATTTGAATACACCAGCAAGCTGTCGGGCGTTTCCACCATGCGCCCGCGCTGGAAGCGGGCGACCGATCTGGTCGATGGCTCGCTGGGCGAACTGGTTGGCCAGGACTATATCGCCAAGCATTTCCCGGCCAGTTCGAAGGCCAAGATGGAAGTGCTGGTGGCCAACCTCAAGGTCGCCATGGCCGGGCGGATCAAGGGCAACGCCTGGATGAGCGAAGCCACCAAGACGGCGGCGCTGGAAAAGCTTGACCGGATGGACGTGATGGTCGGCTATCCCTACAAGTTCCGCTCCTATGCCGCGCTGACGATCAACCCCGGCGACCTGTATGGCAATGTCGTGCGGGCAGGCCGGTTCAACGCCGAATACCAGCGCAGCCAGCTGGGCAAGAAGGTCGATCGCCGCCTGTGGGGGATGAACCCGCAGACCGTGAACGCCTATAACGGCTTCACCGAAAACAAAATCGTCTTCCCGGCGGGTATCCTGCAGGCCCCGTTCTTCGATCCGAATGCCGACGACGCGGTCAACTATGGCGCGATCGGGGTGGTGATCGGCCACGAAATCAGCCACGGCTTTGACGATCAGGGCCGCAAGGTGGATGCTTCGGGCAAGGTCCGCGACTGGTGGAGCCCCGAGGATTCGAAGCGGTTCGAGGAACAGGCCAAGATCTTCGGTTCGCAGTACGCCAAGTTCGAGGCCGCCCCGGGGGCCTTCGTCAATCCTGACCTGACCATGGGCGAGAACATCGCCGATCTGGCCGGCGTGCTGGTGGCGCTTGACGCTTACCGCACATCGCTGGGCGGCAAGGAAGCACCGGTGATCGACGGCCTGACCGGCGAACAGCGCTTTTTCCTGGCCTATGCCCAGGTCTGGCGGGTCAAGATGCGCGAAGACGCGCTGCGCCAGCAGGTAGCAACCGATCCGCACAGCCCGGGCCGGTTCCGCACCATCGGCCCGGTGCGCAATGTCGACGACTGGTACAAGGCCTGGAATGTCCAGTCCGGTGAGAAACTGTATCTTGCGCCTGAACAGCGCGCCCGGATCTGGTAACATCGGTTCAGCCGAGACTCATGGGGGCAGCGGCAACGCTGCCCTCAATTGCATTGAAGGAGTGATTTCATGCGCAAGCTTCCCCTCGTTTCGCTGACCGCGCTGGTGCTGGCCGGCTGCGCCGCATCGAGCGCGACGACCGAGGCCACCCCGGCGGTCGAAGCCACCCCGGTGGCGGCCCTGCCCTATGCCCCGGTGATTCCCAAAGGCACCGGGATCTTTGCCGAAGCATCCACCCTGCCGTTCCAGGCCCCCGATTTCAGCAAGATCAAGGAAAGCGATTACGAACCCGCGATCGAGCAGGGGATCGCGATCCAGCTGGCTGAAGTCGATGCGATCGCCAACAACCCTGAAGCGCCCACTTTCGATAACACCATCGTCGCCTACGAAAAGTCGGGCCAGATGCTGAACCGGGTGTACTATGTTTTCGGTGCGCTGACCTCGGCCAACACCAATGACAACCTTGACGCGATCGACGGTCGCACCGCGCCCAAGCTGGCGGCGATGCGGGATTCGATCACGCTCAATCCCAAGTTCTTCCAGCGCGTGAAGACGCTGTATGACAATCGCGCCACGCTCAACCTGGATGCCGACCAGCTGCAGGTGCTGACGCTGACCTACAACAACATGGTCCACAACGGCGCCCTGCTTGATGATGCCGCCAAGGAACAGCTCAAGTCGATCAACGGCGAACTTTCCAGCCTGCAGACCGAATTCGGGCAGAAGCTGACCAAGGGCACCAAGGACGGTGCGCTGGTGGTAACCGACAAGCGCAAGCTGGCCGGGCTGGACGCTGCCAGCATCGCCGCGGCGGAAAAGGCTGCCGCCGATCGCGGTCTGCCCAAGGGCAGCTATGTCGTGTCGCTACAGAACACCACCCAGCAGCCGCTGCTGCCCAGCATGACCGATCGCGGCGCCCGCCAGGCGCTGTTCGACAAGAGCTGGAACCGCAGCGAAGGCGGCGATGCCAACGACACCCGCCCGCTGATCCTCAAGATCGCGGCGCTGCGGGCCCGCAAGGCCAAGCTGCTGGGGGCCGGCAACTATGCCGAATTCCAGCTGTACGATCAGATGGCGCAGACCCCCGCGAAGGCAATCGGCTTCCTGGAACAGATGCTGCCTGCGCTGGCCGCCGCGCAGCAACGCGATGCCAACGAGATCAACGCGATGATCAAGGCCGAAGGCGGCAAGTTCACCGTCACTCCGGCCGATTGGGACTTCTACGCGGAAAAGCTGCGCAAGAAGAAGTTCGCGCTCGATGCGAACGAGGTGAAGCCCTATCTTGAAATCACCAATGTGCTGGAAAACGGCGTGTTCTATGCCGCCAACCAGCTTTACGGCCTGACCTTCAAGAAGCGCACCGATATCCCGGTCTATCACCCGGATGTGACCGTCTATACCGTCTATGATCACGACGGCAGCGAACTGGCGCTGTTCTATTTCGATCCGTGGAAGCGCGACAACAAGTCCGGCGGGGCGTGGATGTCGAACTTCGTCGATCAGTCGGGCCTGCTGGGCACCAAGCCGGTGATCTTCAATGTGTCGAACTATACCAAGCCCGCCCCTGGCCAGCCTGCGCTGGTAACCTGGGACGATGCCAACACCATGTTCCACGAATTTGGCCATGCGCTGCACGGCATGCTTTCAAACCAGCGCTATCCCTCGATCGCGGGCACCAACACTGCGCGCGACTTTGTGGAGTTCCCCAGCCAGTTCAACGAAAACTGGATGACCGATCCCAAGGTGCTGGCGAACTTTGCCAAGCACTACAAGACCGGGGCACCGATGCCCGCCGCGCTGGTGGCCAAGCTGAAGAAGGCCAGCACGTTCAACCAGGGTTATGCCCTGGGCGAAGCCGTGACCGCGGCGCTGCTTGACCTCAAGTGGCACACGCTGGGCGCCGACGCCAATGTCACTGACGTCAATGCATTCGAGAACAAGGCGCTCGCCTCGCTGGGGCTGCATGTTGACAAGGTGCCGCCGCGTTATCGCACCAGCTATTTCCGCCATATCTGGTCGAACGGCTATGCCTCGGCCTATTATGCCTACAGCTGGACCGAAATGCTCAATCACGATGCCTTCGCCTGGTTCGAAGCCAATGGCGGGATGACCCGCGCCAATGGCCAGCGCTTCCGCGACATGGTGCTGAGCCGCGGCCATTCCCGCGAATATGCCGACATGTACCGCGATTGGGCCGGGCGTGACCCCAGCATCGAACCGATGCTCAAGGCCCGCGGTCTCAAGTAACAGACAGCCCTTCCCGCTCGTGGCCCGGCGCCACGGGCGGGTGGGTTGTTTTCAAGGTCGGAAGTCAGCCGGCCCGCGCTTCGCCCAGCAGCAGCGCCTTCATGTTCCCGCCGGTCCGGTGGCTGTGGACCAGCAGATAGATCGTCAGGAACAGCATCCCGCCGTTGAAGGCGAGCACTGCCAGCGCCAGCCCGCCGGCGCTGAACTGGTGCCGCCAGGCCACCCACAGCGCCGAGAGCATCAGGAAGCCCAGGAAATCGAGGTTGAACTGCCCCGGCCAGGCCATCGCGGCCATATCGCCAAAGAACTGCGGGAACAGGTTGATCCCGTGATTGGTGATCGTGACCGAAGTGTAGGCCACCAGCGCCAGCAGGAACACTCCAAGGAACAGGCGGAACAGGGTCATGACGCTCTCCTCTTGTAGCACTTGCTACAGACTAGCCTTATGTAGCATGTGCTACAAGAGCAAATCATGAGCATCCGCAACGAACAGCGCGAACGGGTGATCGCCCTCCTTTCGCAGCACCTGCTGACGACGGGTCTTGCCCAGACCAGCCTGCGCCAGCTCGCCAGGGCTGCCGGGGTCAGCGACCGGATGCTGCTGTACTATTTCACCGACAAGGCCGAAGTGCTCGCAGCGACGATGTCGGCGATCGCCGGTCAGCTGGTCTCCGGACTGGCCGCCGCCCTGCCCGAAGGAACCCGCTTGCCACCGCGCGACCTGGCGCTGCGCGCTGCCAGCCTGACCACCGGCCCCGAAATGCGCCGCTTCATGCGGCTGTGGGTAGAGATGGTGGCCGCAGCGGCCAAGAACGAGGAACCTTACAAGGCAATCGTCGCCCAGATCATGGCTGGCTTCCGCAGCTGGGTCGATGCACGGCTCGACCTGCCCGAGGGGACCGATCGCGCCGCCGTCGCGAGCGCGCTGATCGCACTGATCGACGGGCTGGCGCTGGTCGACATCTGCAGCGAGACGGACATGGCACCGCGCATGGCCGGCGCGCTGGAAGCGATCCTGACCTAGCGCCCCGTAAACGCCGCCGGGCGCTTTTCCAGGAACGATTTGACCCCTTCACCAAAATCGTCGCTGGCGAACAGCGGCAGCAATTGCAGATAGACGTGCTGGACGTGGGTTTCGAAGGTCTCTTCCAGCCCCATCCGCATCAGCCGCTTGCTGGCCCGCACTGCCAGCGGGGCGTTGGCGGCGATTTCCAGCGCCATCGCGCGGGCCGCCTCTGCAACCTCATCAGCCGGGACCACTGTGTTGACCAGCCCTTCGGCCAGGCACTCCGCCGCGCCCAGCGTGCGGCCGGTAAAGATGATCTCGGCTGCCTTGGCCCAGCCCAGCATGCGCGGCAGGAACCAGGTGCCGCCGCTTTCGGGCACCACCCCGCGCTTGACGAAGGCGGCGGCCAGCTTGGCATTGTCGGCCATGATCCGGATGTCGCAGCCCAGCGCCAGGTCCATGCCATAGCCCGCGGCCGAGCCGTTGAGCGCGCAGATCACCGGTTTGTCCATCGCGAACAGCACGGTCGGCGGGGTGTTGCGCAGGTCGATCGTTTCGGGCGGACGCCGGTCCTTGCCGCCGATCCCCGTGCCGCTGGACGCCTCGTTGAGATCGAGCCCGGCGCAGAACGCGCGGCCGGTGCCGGTCAGCACCACCACCCGCACGTCGCGATCCTCATTGGCGCGCACCAGCGTGCGGGTCAGCTCATCAAGCATGGCCGAGGAAATTGTGTTCATCCGCTCGGGCCGGGTGAGCGTGATCGTGGCGACGTGATCGGCCACGTCATAGGTCATATCGGTCATGGCAGGACTTTCCCCGGGTTGAGAATGTTCTTGGGATCCATCGCCGCCTTGAGCGCCTTCATCAGCGCCAGCTCCTCCGGCGTGCGGCTGAGGTGCAGCCACTGGCGCTTTTCAAGGCCGATCCCGTGTTCGGCACTGATCGAGCCGCCCAGCGCCTGCAGCGGGGTGAAGACCAGTTCCTCGATCCGGTGTTTCATATCCATCGTAAAGGGTTGAGCACCCAGCAGAATGTGCAGATTGCCATCGCCCATGTGGCCGAACACCACCAGCTTGGTGCTCTCGCCCAATTCGGCCCGGGCCCGGGCTTCGAGCGCTTCGACATAGCCCCCCATGTCGCGGATCGGCAGGCTGACATCGAAGGTCACGCTGGGCATGGCATAGTGGAACAGCGCTTCGATATCGTCGCGGATCGCCCAGATCTGCGCGGCCTGGGTCTGGCTGGCGGCCACCACCGCATCGGCGGCCACACCGCTTTCCAGCAGACTTGCCAGCACTTCCTCGAACTGGCTCGCATCGCGGTCGGGATCGGTGCCGCTCTGCTCGACAATCACATAGAAGTGGTGCCCGCCGGGCAGCGGCGGGGTGTGGCGCCCGGTGCCGATCGCGATCGGTTCGTAATAGTTCGCCCACATCACCTCGAACGCGGTGAGCCCGCTGCCCAGCCGCTTGCCCGCCTCGACGAACAGCGCCTGCACGGCGGCGAAATCTTCCAGCGCGACCAGCGCGGTCTGGGTTGAGAGCGGCGCGCTTTGCAGCTTCAGCACCGCGCGGGTGACGATCCCCAGCGTCCCCTCGCTGCCGATGAACAGGTGCTTCAGATCGTAGGCGGCGTTGTTCTTGATCAGCCGGTTCATCGCGCTGATCACGGTGCCATCGGCCAGCACGGCTTCCAGCCCCAGCACCGAATCCCGCATCATGCCATAACGGACCACCGAATTGCCGCCGGCGTTGGTGGAGATACCGCCGCCGATCGTGGCCGAACCGCGCGCACCCCAATCGACCGCGAACAGCAGCCCGTGCTCCGCCGCGGCGTCCTGCACCGCCTGGACCGGACAGCCGGCACCGACGGTCACGGTGCGGCCAACCGGGTCCACTTCCTCGATAGTCCGCATGCGTTCCAGTGACACCTGGATATCACTTGGGCTGCACACCACGCCCTGGACCAGCCCGGTATAGCCGCCCGCCGGCACCACCGCCTGCCCGGCGGCATGGCACAGCTTCATCACCGCGCTCAGTTCCGCAGTCGAGGCCGGGCGGACAATCGCCTGGGCCTGGACCCGGGTCAGCCCCATGAAGTCAGCCGCGCGGCCGGACACATCCTCGCCGGTCAGCAGGCCCTGCGGTCCGACGATTTCGGCGATTTGCCGGAGAAGGTCAGTCATGGAAGCCGCCTTTCAAAAGCAAGTTTCGTCCTGAGGAGCCGCAGGACTGAGCTTGTCGAAGGCCGTAGGCGTCTCGAAGGACCGCTGACACCGCAAGTGCTTCGAGACGGGGCCTTCGACAGGCTCAGTCCCCTCCTCAGCACGAACGGAAGAGGATGGGAGAGCTGTTTGCCCTATCTCGTTCGGCCGGTCACCCCTCAATGCGTTCGATGATCACCGCCGGGGCCATGCCGCCCGCAGCGCACATGGTGACCAGGCCATAGCGGCCACCCGAGCGCTCAAGCTCGTCCAGTGCGGTGCCGATCAGGATCGAGCCGGTCGCCCCGATCGGGTGGCCCAACGCGCAGGCGCCGCCGTTGATGTTGACCTTTTCGCGGTCGAGATCGAGATCGCGGATGAACTTTTCGGCGACCACCGCGAAGGCCTCGTTGATTTCCCAGACGTCGATGTCCTCAACCTTCAGCCCGGCCTTGGCCAGCACCTTCTTGGCCGCCGGGACCGGAGCGTTGAGCATCAGCGTGGGATCATCACCCTGGTTGGCATAGGCCACGATCCGCGCGCGCGGCTTGAGGCCGTGCTTCTGCGCATATTCGGGCGAGGTGATCAGGATCGCGGCCGCACCATCGACCACGCCCGAGCTGTTGCCGGCATGGTGGAAGTGCTCGATCTTGAGATCGGGATAGCGGCGATTGATCTGTTTGCGGAAGGTAAAGCCGCCGCCCATGTCGTAGTCCGCGATGCCTGTGAAGCTGGGCTTCAGCGCGGCCAGCCCTTCGGCGGTGGTTTCGGGGCGCGGGAACTCTTCATGATCGAGCGCAACCGAGCCGTCCTCGTTATAAACGGTGACCAGCGACTTGTCGAAACGGCCTTCGCGGATCGCCCGATCGGCGCGTTCCTGGCTGACCAGCGCCAGCGCGTCGAGCTCTTCGCGCTTGATCCCTTCCATCGTGGCAATCGCATCGCCGCAGACGCCCTGGTGGCTCTGCGGGTGCAGCGCGTCGAGTGCGTCGTTGCCCGAACCCATCAGCCGCGGCGGCAGCCCGGCATTGGCCTGTTCGGCGGCGAAGGCGGCGGTATAGCTCATCATTTCGGTGCCGCCGGCGATCACGCAGTCTTCCATCCCCGACATGACCGAGGCCGCCGCGAGGTTCACCGAGGTGATCCCGCCGCCGCAGAACCGGTCCAGCGTGGTGCCGCTGGCGCTGATGTCATAGCCCGCGGCCAGCGCCGACATGCGGCCCAGGTCACCGCCCTGCTTGCCGTTCTGGCTGGAGCACGACCACACGATGTCATCGACCGTCGCGGTATCGAGGTTGTTGCGCTCCTTGATCGCCTTCAGCACGGTCGCGGCCAGATGCTGCGGATGAAGATGCGACAGCGCGCCCTTGCCGGGCTTGCCAATCCCGCGCGGGGTGCGGACGGCGTCAATGATATAGGCTTCGGCCATTTCAGGTACTCCCTTGGTTGCTCAGGCCAGCATGCCGGCAAGGCGCTGGCGGATGATGCTTTCGGCGTCGGAGACAATCCGGCTGACCAGTTCCTGGCAAGTCGGAATATCATGGATCAGGCCCTGGATCATGCCCGCCGACCAGATGCCGTGGTTGGTATCGCCGGTGGTCAGCCCTTCGCGGCCGCGCACGCCCTTGACCAGATCGGCCACGGCGGCAAAATCCTTGCCTTCGCGTTCGGCGGCCACCACCTGCTGGCTGATCTCGTTCTTGGCGACCCGCGCGGTGTTGCGGAAGGTGCGGAAGATCAGGTCGGTCGAGCGTTCGTCCCCCGCGACCATCGCATCCTTGAACGCCTGGTGGATCGGGGCTTCGACCGTGGCGGTGAAGCGGGTGCCCATGTTGATCCCGTCGGCCCCCAGCGCCAGCGCGGCGGCCAGGCCACGCCCATCGCCGAACCCGCCGCTGGCCAGCATCGGGATCTTGACCTTGTCGGCCGCGGCCGGAATCAGGATCAGGCCGGGAATATCGTCTTCACCGGGGTGTCCGGCGCATTCGAACCCGTCGATCGAGATCACATCGACCCCGGCTTTTTCGGCTGAAACCGCGTGGCGCACCGCAGTGCACTTGTGCAGAATGGTCACGCCGGCCGGCTTCAGCATTTCCCACAGTTCGCGCACGGCCGGGGTTCCGGCGGTTTCAACGATCTTCACCCCGCTGTCGATGATCGCCTGGGTATAGGCCTTGTAATCGGGCGGGTTGATCGTGGGGAACACGGTCATGTTCACACCGAACGGCTTGCTGGTCATCCCCCGGCAGCGTTCGATTTCAGCGGCGAGTGCATCGGCGCTGGGCTGGGTCAGCCCGGTCAGGATGCCAAGCCCGCCGGCATTGGACACCGCGCTGGCCATTTCGGCCACCCCTACCCACTGCATCCCGCCCTGGACGATCGGGTGTTCGATGCCCAGAAGTTCGGTGATCCTGGTCTTGATCGCCATGTGGCCTGCTCCTCGCCAAATTGCCTGTCGCGAGTCGCGTTTAACCGATCGGTTAAAATTGGCAATCGTTAAGCTGCAGTGGCGATCCGTTTGGCATTACGCGCCAGCAGCAATTCGATCCGGTCAACGATCGGTTGCAGCGGCGCGGGATCGAACCCTTGCGCGGCCAGCAGGCGCAGCACCAGGAGGTCGATCCGCTCCACCTTGACCGCGCCATTATCCAGCGCGCGCGCCAGCGACGAGGGCCGCGTCAGCCCGCGTGCGGCCTGGGCATAGGCGGCGAAAGGCACCAGATCGGCCTCACGCGCGCCCAGCGATCGGGCCAGATCATGGACCAGATCGTACAGCGCCTGGCTGGCAGCCAGATCGGTGTGAACAGCATCGGCGATCGGGCGAATCCCCTGATCGGTCAGGCAGCGGCAATTGCCGGCAATCAGCATCGGCCATTTGGCCAGCGGCACGTGCAGCGAATGCTGGGCGAGCAGCTGCACCGGCGGTCGCTGCCCCAGGTGTTTCACTCCGGCCCAGTCGCGCGCAAGCTCTTCCAGCAGCGCCTGGTCCGCCGAGCGGGCAAAAGGCGCAGCCTTGAAGTTGGAGGCCAGCGTCACGGTCAGGGTTCCGGGCCGGGCCGGATCGAGCCGCACCGCCTGGGCATCGGGGCTGGCCAGCGCCAGCTGTTCGGGCGCAAAGCGATCCCACACCGCCGCGCTGGCATAGACCCCGTCCAGCAGGCCGGTATCAATCCCCAGCCGGGCCAGGAACGGCGGCGGCGGCAGATTCATGATCGACAGGCATGGCCGGTCCGCCGCAGCGATCCGCGCCATCAGTTCGGCCACGGCGGGATCGGCATAGTGCGGTTCCTGCATCGCCAGCATCACCAGATCGGCGGCCACGGGATCGGCTAGCAAGGGAGTGGTCAGCGCAATTCCCTGCCCCGGCACGACTTCCAGCACGATCGCCTCACCCGAACGGCGGGCCTGCAGTTCCAGCCGCAAGGGCTCACGCGCCATCGCCGCCACTTCATCGGCCCGGCCGACCACCGTGACGCTGTGGCCGGCCAGCGCCAGCCGCACTGCCGGCAACAGACCATAGCTGGCACCCAGGATCAGCACCCGCATGACTATTGCCCCCTTACGTCAATATAGATGATCTGCGCGGCATCGTTGCTGCTGGCGATCAACACGCAGATCAGCATCACCGCATAGGCGCAGGCCAGCGCCGGGCCGACCAGCCAGGCCGGCATCAGCCGGGCCAGATATTGCGCCAGCGGGGTCATCCCGCCATCCCAATCAACAGGTTGATCACCGGCCGGGCCAGTGCCAGCCAGGCCAGGATCGCCAGCGGGGCTAGCACGCGCCGCAAGCCCGCCGGGATCGGCGCGGCCAGCGGGGGCAGGATCGTTCGGCTGAGTACCACGCCCAGCGACTGCCAGATCGACCAGCCGACGTAATAGAACGAAATTTCATGCCACAGCCCGATTGCCAGCATCGCGGCGGCCAGACCGGCCAGCGTGCTGCGGGTCAGCGCCATGACTGGACGATAGACATAGTCGCGGCACCACTCGGTCAGGCTCATGTGCCAGCGCGACCAGAAATCGAGCAGGTCCTTCGCCCGCCAGGGCTGGTTGAAGTTTTCCTCCAGCCGGATCCCCATCATCAGCGCGATCCCCAGCGCAATCGCGGTCATCCCGGCGAAATTGAAGAACAGCAGCACCCAGTCGGTGGCCGACAGCGCCCAGTCGAGCAGGAAGGGATCGGCATGGCTCAGCCGGAAGGCCAGGTGCGCGCGCAGGTTGGCCACCACCACGTTGCCGACGAATTCGGCCGAGAAGGCCCCGATCAGCACACGTTCGGCTCCGGCCAGGAAGTCCGCCAGATCCCAGCGCCGGCGCGCGCACTGACGCTCGAATGCCGGCAGCCGGTGAACCGGGCCAACGAACATCGCGGGCAGGAACAGCTGATAGCGCAAATGCGCCGCCACCGATGGTGCGGCGATCCGTCCCATCCACCATTCGGCGATCACGTGCAGCTGGCGCAGCGTGAAGAAAGCACCGCCGATCCAGACGATCCCCGGCGCCAGCTGGGCATAGGCGAAGACCGCCAGCACCAGCACCGCCGCCGCTGCCGCCAGCCAGGATTGCAGCCCTTGCCGTTCAGCCAGCCGCATCGCCGGTGGCAGCAAGGCCCCCAGCCCCACCACCCAGACCGCGCTGAGCGGCGAGATCCAGGCCAGCACCAGCGCCGCCAGCAGGGCGACCAGCGCGATCCCTCGGTTCCCCCGGCCCAGCCAGGCCAGCGGCACCGCCAGCAGTGCGGCGAGCACGACCAGAGTGGACAGCGCGGTCATTCGAGCCCCACCAGCCAGACATCGAGATCGCGCAAGTAGCGTTCGCGCCCGCGCGCATTGAGGTGCGCGTGATCGGTGAACTCCTCGTTGGTCCAAAGCTTGGCAGCGGGCAGCAAGGGCACGCCCAGATCCGCCGCCATGGCCTCGGTCAACTGGCCAAGCCCGTCCGACTGCACCCGGCCCAGCCGCTCTTCGCCATAGGGTGAGCGCGGCAGCGCCAGCAGTTCGATCCGGGTCCCCTGGGCCTTTGCCCGGGTCACCAGTTCGCGCAGCCGTTCGCCCTCGCACGGCGCATGCAGCGTCAGCGGGTAGAAGGTCGCCATCACGGTCGGGTCGATTTCCTGCGGCCGGTCAAGCCGGCGCGGATCGGGCAGGCCATCCAGGCTGGTGCGCTGCCCGAACAGCCGTCGCAACCGATCGACCAGATCAACCTGCGCGCGGCGCAGCCCCTGACGCAGGCCCAGCGCCGGCGCGGTGCAACCGTGCTGCGGCTCAAACGCGAAGTCGGCCACGAACGGCGCGGCTTCCAGCAGCACCACCCGGGCGCGTTCGGCGATTGCTGACTCCACCAGTGTGAGCAACTGCCGCTCGCTGGGAACCGAAATGCCGATCCGGCGTACCCGTCGTCCATCGCTCAGCGCAAAGCTGGCGGGCATCGCATGCATGGTCAGCGAGGACCCGATCGCCACCACCGGCGCGCCATCGAACCGCCGCTCGGGCCCCGGCGCGATCCGCGCCGCCAGCGCCAGCGCGCCCAGCAGCACCAGCGGCCCCAGCAGCCAGGCCAGCAGGACCTGCCGCGGGGTCATCGCTGCTGCTGCCGGATCGCCTCGACCATGTCGGCAATGGTCACGATCTGCGCGACGCGCGATGCCGGGATCGCCACGGCAAAGCGTTCCTCGGCCGCCATCAGGAAATTGAGCTGCGAGAAGCTGTCCCAGCCGGGCACCTGGCCGGGGCGCGAATCGAGCGCAATCGTGGCCGGATCGACGCGGAACACCTCGCCCGCCAGCGCCAGCACCGCGCTGTCCAGATCATCGCCCGGTGCAGCCGGTTGCGGCGCATGCTGGCCGGTCGCGGCGGCCAGCAGGTCGCGCAGCTCGGCCAGCCGGGCCTTGCCGCTGTCACCGCGCGGGATTGCATCCAGCACCACGATCCGCTTGGGCACCTTCTGCCCTTCCAGATAGGCGCGGGCGTGGGCGGTCAGCTCTTCCTCGCTGGCCGGTTCGTGGCAGACCACTGCGGTCACCGGCACCTCGTCGAACATCGCGTCTTCGATCCCCACGGTCACGCTTTCGCGGACCTTGGGGTGGCGGAGCATCGCCTCGTCGATCTCGTCGGGGCGGATCAGGAACCCGCCCATCATGATCACCGACTTGATCCGCGCCAGCACTTCGAAGCTGCCATCGTCGCGCAGCCGCGCCAGATCGCCGGTCTTGAGCCAGCCGTCATCGGTAAAGCTGGCGCGGGTGCGTTCGGCATCCTGCCAGTACCCGGGGAAGATATGCGCGCCCTTCAGCTGCAGCTCGCCTTCGCTGCCGCTGGCCAGCGGATCGATCCGCGCTTCACAATCGACCGGCTTGCCGACCGTGCCGAACGCGCCCATTTCCGCCTGCGGTCCGGCATAGAGCGCCGAGGCGACGGTTTCGGTCAGGCCATACTGGTTGAACACCGGGCGGCCAAAGCGGCTTTCCAGCCGGGTCCACAGCGCCTCGGGCAGCTTCGCCGCGACCGACATCAGGTGGGTGCATTCGCGGGCATCGAAATAGTCATCATGCGCGGCATAGGCATCGATCATCGCCCAGATCGTCGGCACGGTGATCACGTGGCTGGCGCGCGCCAGCCGGACCCGGCCCAGCCACTTTTCCATCCCCGCAATCGTGAACCCGCCCGAGCGGATCACCGCGCAGCGATTGGCCAGCGCGATCACCGGGCCCTGGATCATCCCGTCGGCATGGGCCAGGATCATGTCGTTGAAAATCCGCGACTGCGCCCCATAGCCGAACAGCCGCGACAGGGTGGCAAGATTGGCGAACAGGTTGCCGCGGGTGATCTGCACCCCGCTGGGGCTCGACGTGGTGCCCGAGGTGAACAGCACATAGGCCAGCCCATCGGGATCAAGCGGCAGGCGCGGATCGCGGCCGGTTTCGGGCAGGCCGCCCAGCGGATCCAGCTTGCGGCTGAACCAGCCGCCGCCGGCTTCGGGCCTGATCTCGATCCCGGGCTGGCCAGCGGGCAGGTGATCGGCGGCAAAGCCTTTTGCGGCGACCACCTCGGCCACCGCCAGGGCGCGCAGATCGGGCGTATCGCCGGTCATCAGCACCGGCACCACCCCGTCGAGCAGCGCGGCGATGAAGCCGCTGGCCGCCACCACATCGCTGCCGGTGCGGATCAGCACCCGCTCACCCTCGGCGATGCCCGCCGCGTCGAACCAGCCGCACCAGCGCCGGACCATCTGCGCAAAGCCGGCAAAGTCGATCCGCCCATCGGGCAGCGCAATGAATTCGGCCTTGCCCCCGGCCAGGGCATTGGCCCACAGGCTGGCAGTGTTCATTCGCCGTCCTCGACATTGAGCGAGGAGACGCGCGGATTGAAGCGGCGTTCTTCGGCCGGGTTGCCGATCACCAGCACCCCGTCGCCGACGTGCTTCCTGACCACCGCGCCCGCCGAAACGATCGAGCCCGCGCCGATCCGGACATTGGGCAGCACCACCGCGCCCGCGCCGATCACGCTGCCCGCGCCGACATGGATATTGCCCGCCAGCGTTGCGCCCGGACCAACGCTGACCAGATCGCCCAGCACGGTGTGATGCCCCAGCGAGGCCGCGCGGTTGACCAGCACCCCCTCGCCCAGCATCGACAGCGCACCGATCACCACCCCGGCGTTGATGAAGCTGCCCGCTCCGATCCGGATCGCGCGCGGCAATATCGCAGTGGGATCGACCAGCGCCCTGGCCTTGGCCAGCCCCAGCGCCTCGGCCTGGGCGATCAGCTCGGCCCGGCGCATCGGCGCAAAAGCGGGGGCCAGGAATTCGGCGCCCGGCTGCGGCGCGAAATCCTCCAGCTCGACCAGCCGCGACCGGTCGAGCAGACGCGCCGCTCCGCTGATGCTGACCGCCGCGGTTACGGCTATGCCGCACCGCGCCAGCGTCTCTTCGTAATCAACGACTAGCGGTGATCTTGCCCCAAACAGAATCATCGCCTGTCAGGTTGCGGCAAGGCGGCCAAGACCGAAAGGGCCTTGGCAAACTAATCCACGATTGGCCCGCAAGTAACTGTCAAGTATCGCGTTTCTTGACCAGGGCAGAACGCAGGCAGCGGCACACAACCTCGCCGCGCTGGTTGATCAGCTCGTGCCGGAAGGTAACGATCCCGGCATTGGGGCGGCTTTTCGACGGCTTCAGCTCCACCACCTCACTGGTCGCGCGCATGGTGTCGCCGATGAACACCGGCTTGGGCATCACCAGCTGGTCATAGCCCAGGTTGGCGACCAGCGTGCCCAGCGTGGTATCGCCCACTGACAGGCCGACCATCAGCGCGAAAGTGAAGGTCCCGTTGACCAGGATCTGCCCGAACTCGCTGGCCCTGGCCGCCTCGGCATCAAGGTGCAGCGGCTGCGGGTTGTGGGTCATCACTGTGAACAGCAGGTTGTCGGTCTCGGTGACGGTGCGGGTCACCTCGTGCGCGATCTGCTCGCCCACCTGCCATTCGTCGAAATGCTTGCCTGCCATGTCAGTCGTCCTTCGCCTCGATCCGCGCCAGCAGCGCCTCGACCTGCACCTGCGCGCCGGGCACGGCGTTGAGCTCGGCCACCGTGCCATCGAACGGCGCGGTCAGCGTGTGCTCCATCTTCATCGCTTCCAGCGTGAGCAGCTTCTGCCCCTTGGTCACCGCCTGCCCCGCCGCGACTTCGACCGCGATCACCTTGCCCGGCATGGGCGAGAGGATATCGCCATCGTGGGCGCCGTGGTGACCGGTGCCGTCGAAGCGGGCCAATTTGAAAAGCCGCGTATCACCGTCAAGCCGGGCCAGCACGCCATCAGGGTGGCGTTCGAGCCACGCCGAGCTTGATTCGGGGCTTATGGCATATTCGAATGCGCCGTCGGTCAGGTGCATCAAGAATGGGCGTTGGTTTGCGTTGACGCGGAACCCGTTGGGCTGAGCCCAGACAGGCAGCCGATCCCGCAATTCATAATCGTAGTGGCTCTTGTCGCGCTTGTCTTGAAGGAACAGTTCCTCGGCGGCATCGGCCACCAATTCATCGCTTGCCCGCTCATCTGGAAGCAGTTCGTCGAGCTTCGTTGCGATCAAGCCGGTATCAATCCGCGCGTCGATGAAATCCGTGTCACGCAACACCCGCACAAGGAATGCGGCGTTGGTCTTGACGGGCCAACAGGTGACATTCCCGCAGCGCCGACCTAGCTCACGCATGGCTTCCTCACGATTGGCACGATGGACAATCAACTTTGCGATCATCGGGTCATAGTAGGGGGTAATTGCATCGCCTTCGCCGACGCCCGTCTCAACGCGCATCGGGCTGATGTGAGAAGAACTGGGAAGATAGAAAGACTCCAACTGCCCCACACTCGGCAAAAACCCCTTCGCCGGGTCTTCGGCATAGAGCCGCGCTTCCATGGCCCAACCGTTGATGCTCAGCTGGTCCTGCCGCAGCGGGATCGGCTCGCCGCTGGCCACGCGCAGTTGCCATTCGACCAGATCGACGCCGGTGATCTCTTCGGTCACCGGGTGTTCGACCTGCAGCCGGGTGTTCATTTCCATGAACCAGATCCGGTCGGCGCGCAGGCCTTCCGAAGCATCGGCGATGAATTCGATCGTGCCCGCGCCTTCATAGTTAACCGCCCTGGCGGCGCGCACGGCGGCCTGGCAGATCGCTTCGCGCGTTTCGGCATCCATCCCCGGCGCGGGGGCTTCCTCGATCACCTTCTGGTGGCGACGCTGAAGCGAGCAATCGCGTTCGAACAGGTGGACGACATTGCCGTGGCTGTCGCCGAACACCTGCACTTCGATATGGCGGGGCGAGAGTACGTATTTCTCGATCAGCACCACAGCATTGCCGAACGAGGCCGCCGCCTCACGCTGGCAAGAGGCGAGCGCATCGGCAAAGTCCGAAGCCGCATCCACCCGCCGCATCCCCTTGCCGCCGCCCCCGGCGACCGCCTTGATCAGCACCGGATAGCCGATCTCCGCCGCCCGCTCAGCCAGGAACGCCGGGTCCTGGTTCTCGCCCAGATAGCCCGGGGTGCAGGGTACACCCGCTTCCATCATCAGCGCCTTGGCCGCATCCTTCAGCCCCATCGCCTCGATCGAAGCGGGCTTGGGGCCGACCCAGACCAGCCCGGCATCGATCACCGCCTGCGCGAATTCGGCGTTTTCGGACAGGAACCCATAGCCCGGATGCACCGCCTCCGCCCCGGTCGCCTTGGCAGCGGCGATGATCTTTGCGCCCACCAGATAGCTCTCGCGCGCCGGTGAAGGCCCGATATGCACCGCCTCGTCCGCCTGCCGCACATGCAGCGCCTTGGCATCGGCGTCCGAATAGACCGCCACGGTGCGGATGCCCATTTCACGCGCAGTGCGGATGATCCGGCAAGCGATTTCGCCGCGGTTGGCGATGAGTAATGACTTGATCATGTGGCCCCTCCACCACTGCCTTTGGCGTGGTTCCCCTCCCCATTCCGGGGAGGTGTTTGGATTGCGCCCCTTAAGACCTCCCCGGAACGGGGAGGGGGACCGCCGGACGCAGTCCGGTGGTGGAGGGGTGATTGTTCAGAACAGAACGCAACGATCCCTTCAATCGCAGCATTCAGATCCTTGAGCACAAAGCTCGCCGGAATGCGCAGCACCGCAAATCCGCGCGAATGCAGGAAGGCATCGCGGCGAATGTCGCGCTCTGGCCGCTCGCCCATATCGTGGGCCTTGCCATCAATCTCGATCACCACGCGGCGTTCAAGACAGGCGAAATCCAGCACCAGTTCGCTGAAAGGATGATGGCGGCGGAACTTGAACCCGCCGGGCCGCTTGCGCAGTTCGCGCCAGACAAGGGCTTCGGGCAGGTTGCCCGAGCGGCGCTCACGCTTTGCGGTGCGGAAGGCCTGATCCGATGCGGACAGCACCCCTCCACCACCAGCCTGCGGCTGGCGGTCCCCCTCCCCGTTCCGGGGAGGTATTTGCTTCGAGGCCAGAACCTCCCCGGAACGGGGAGGGGGACCGCCGCGAAGCGGTGGTGGAGAGGTAACCGCCACCATCACATCCGGAACACCCCAAACGCCGGCCGCTCCGGTATCGGAGCCTCCAGCGCCGCCGCCAGCGCCAGCCCCAGCACGTCGCGGGTCTGCGCCGGGTCGATCACCCCATCATCCCACAGCCGCGCGGTGGCGTGGTAGGGGTTGCCTTCGTCCTCGTACTTCTGCCGGATCGGGGCCTTGAACGCTTCCGCCTGTTCGGGGGTCCATGTCTCCGCATCGCGGTGGACGGTGGCGAGAACGCTCGCGGCCTGCTCGCCGCCCATCACCGAAATCCGGCTGTTGGGCCACGAGAACAGGAAGCGGGGCGAGTAGGCGCGGCCGCACATGCCGTAATTGCCCGCGCCAAAGCTGCCGCCGATCAGCACGGTGATCTTGGGCACCGTGGCGGTGGCCACCGCCGTCACCAGCTTGGCGCCGTGCTTGGCGATCCCTTCCGCCTCATACTTGCCGCCGACCATGAAGCCCGAAATGTTCTGCAGGAACAGCAGCGGGATCTTGCGCTGGCAGGCCAGCTCAATGAAGTGTGCGCCCTTCTGCGCGCTTTCGGAAAACAGCACGCCGTTGTTGGCCAGGATCGCCACCGGCATGCCCCACAGGTGGGCAAAGCCGCAAACCAGCGTGCTGCCGTAATGCGCCTTGAATTCGTGAAACTCGCTGCCATCGACCAGCCGGGCGATCACTTCGTGCACATCATAGGGCGCGCGGACGTCTTCGGGGACCACGGCGTAGAGCTCTTCGGGGTCGAACTTCGGCGCGCGCGGGTCCTGCAGCGGCAGGCCGTGATCGTGACGCGGACCCAGGTGCGAAACGATATCGCGGACGATGGTCAGCGCGTGTTCGTCATTCTCGGCCAGGTGATCGACCACGCCGCTCTTGCGGGCGTGAAGGTCGCCGCCACCCAGATCCTCGGCACTGATCTCCTCACCGGTCGCGGCCTTGACCAGCGGCGGGCCGGCCAGAAAGATCGTGCCCTGTTCGCGCACGATCACCGTCTCGTCGCTCATCGCCGGGACATAGGCCCCGCCGGCGGTGCAGCTGCCCATCACGCAGGCGATCTGGGGAATGCCCTTGGCGCTCATGTTCGCCTGGTTGAAGAAGATCCGGCCGAAGTGGTCGCGATCCGGGAAGACTTCGCTCTGATGCGGCAGGTTGGCCCCGCCGCTATCGACCAGATAGATGCACGGCAGGTGGTTCGCCTCGGCAATTTCCTGCGCGCGCAGATGCTTCTTGACCGTCAGCGGGTAGTAAGTGCCGCCCTTCACCGTGGCATCGTTGGCCACGATCATGCACTGGCGGCCCGAAACCCGCCCGATCGCGGTAATGATCCCGGCACCGGGAATATCTTCGCCATAGACGCCATCTGCCGCCAGCTGGCCGATCTCGAGCAAGGGCGAGCCGGGATCGAGCAGCCGCTCCACCCGCTCACGCGGCAGCAGTTTGCCGCGCGCGGTATGCCGCTCACGGCTCTTCTCGTTCCCGCCCAGCGCGGCTTCGGCCACCCGCGCGCGCAGCTCGTCAGCCAGCGCCCGGTTATGCGCCGCGCGGGCCTGCGCCTGCGGGTCATCGAGGTTGAGGGTGGTGGTGAGAGTGGGCGCGCTCATGCCCCCGCCCCGATCAGCTCGCGCCCGATCAGCATCCGGCGGATCTCATTGGTCCCCGCGCCGATATCGAGCAGCTTGGCATCGCGCAGGAAGCGTTCGACCGGCCAGTCCTTGGTATAGCCTGCCCCGCCCAGTGCCTGCACCGCCTCACCCGCGGCGCGGAAGGCGTTTTCGCTGGCCAGCAGGATCGCGCCCGCCGCGTCGAAGCGGGTGGTCTGCCCGGCATCGCAGGCCTTGGCCACGGCATAGACATAGGCCCGTGCCGATTGCATCGCGACATACATGTCGGCGACCTTGGCCTGCATCAGCTGGAAGCTGCCGATCGGCTTGCCGAACTGCTTGCGTTCCCGAACATAGGGGATGACGACGTCGAGGCAGGCCTGGATGATCCCGATCTGCATGCCGGCCAGCACCACGCGTTCATAGTCCAGCCCGCTCATCAGCACGCCGACCCCGCCGTGCATCGGCCCCATCACCTGTTCTTCGGGGACGAAGCAATCGTCGAACACCAGTTCGCAGGTCGGGCTGCCGCGCAGGCCCATCTTGTCGATCTTCTGACCGATCGAGAAACCGGGCATGCCCTTCTCGATCAGGAAGGCGGTGATCCCGCGCGATCCTGCTTCGGGCGCGGTCTTGGCATAGACCACCAGGGTATCGGCATAGGTGCCGTTGGTGATCCAGAACTTGGTGCCGTTAAGCCGAAAACCGCCCGGCACCGTATCGGCCTTGAGCTTCATCGAGACGACGTCCGATCCGGCCCCGGCTTCGGACATGGCCAGGCTGCCGACGTGCTCACCGCTGATCAGCCCCGGCAGGTACTTCGCCTTCTGCTCGTCATTGCCCCAGCGACGGATCTGGTTGACGCACAGGTTGCTGTGCGCGCCATAGGACAGCCCGACCGCGCCCGAGGCCCGGCTGACTTCCTCAACCGCGATAACATGGTCGAGATAGCCCAGCCCCAGCCCGCCCCATTCCTCTTCCACGGTGATCCCGTGCAGGCCCAGTTCGCCCATCGGCTGCCACAGTTCGCGCGGGAAGCGGTCGTTGGCGTCGATCTCTGCCGCGAGCGGCAGGATCTGTTCGTCGGCAAAGCGGCCCGCCGCCTCGCGGATCATCTGGGCGCTTTCGGTCAGGCCGAAATCAAAGTCGGGGGTGGCGCGCATCGGTATTCCTCTCTCGGGCCTTTGACAGGCCGCTCACGGATCGTGACGGTGGCACGATAACCCGGCGACTGAAATTAGAAAAACTGGATTTAAGTGCAGAGTTGTATAGGATGATCCTATGTTAAGCCGCACCCAGCTTCGCCAGTTCCTGGCCGTGGTCGATACCGGCAATTTCACCCGCGCGGCCAATGCGCTCAATGTCGCGCAGCCATCGCTGTCGGGCGGGATTGCCGAGCTTGAGCGGCAGCTGGGCACGCGCCTGTTCGTGCGTGAGCGGCGGCGGATCCGGCTGACCCCGGCGGGCAATGCGCTGCTGCCGCTGGCGCGCGGGATCGAGGCCGGGTTTCACCAGGCCGAGGTGCAGGTCGGCAGCCTGCCCGCGCCGCTGCGCCCGATCCGGCTGGGGGTGCTTGATACTGTGCCTTTGGCCTGGCTGGAGGCCGCAATCGCCGCCTACGCCGGGTCCGAGCCGCTCGAACTGAGCGAGGGCGGCGAGCGCGAGCTGAATGCCGCGCTGGCCAACGGTTCGATCGATCTGGCGCTGACCCTGCTGGCCCCCGGCACGGGCGAAGTGCTGCTGGAAGAGGACTATTGCCTGGCCCTGCCCGCCGCGCATCCGCTGGCCGGGGCAGACAGCGTCAGCGCCAGTCAGGTTGCGGGTGAGACAATGATCGCGCGGCGATCGTGCGAAGTACTGGGCGAGACCAGCCGGTTCTTCACCGAACGCGGCGTGCGTCCGCGCTTTGCGCTGCGCTCCGCCAACGATCAGCGCGCGCTGGCGATGGTCCGTGCGGGGCTGGGCGTCACGGTCGCCCCGCGTTCGCTGGGCGGGCCGGGTTTGGCCATGGTGCCGCTTGACCAGTTCACGCTCAACCGCCGGGTCGGCCTGGCCTTTGGCGCGCACTGGGCGGCGCAGTTCGGCCCGGCCCATCCGGTGCTCCAGGCCTTGCGGGCGACCCGTCCGGGCTGATCCGGCCCAAAAATTCGATACCGGCCCACTTGTATTATAAGCATGGCTATTATATGTATCGAAGCCATGTCCATGACAGCTTATTTACTCAGCGATACCGCACGCCTGCTGCGCCGCGCCTTTGACGGGCGGATGCGGCTGCTGGGCATGACCAGCGCCCAGGCGCGGCTGCTGCTCAACCTGGCGATCAACGAGGGTGAGAACCAGGGCTTCTATGCCGAGCGGCTGGAAGTGGAGCCGATCACGCTGGGCCGGCTGGTTGACCGGATGGTCGAATCCGGCCTGATCGAGCGCCGCCCCGACCCGGCCGACCGCCGCGCCTGGCGGATCCACCTGACCGACCTGAGCCGGCAGAAGATCGACGAGGCCCGCGAAAGCCTGGACGGGCTGGAGGAGCAGATGCTGCAGGGCGTCACCGCTCCCCAGCGCGAAAATCTTGCCCAGTTGCTTGAAACAATCCGGACCAATTTTGCAGGCGGGCGCAGCCCGGGGGTGGCCGTCAATGGCTGAACGTGATCCACAAATTGAAATTCCCGTCGACGAGCCGGTGGTGCCCAAGCCGAAGAAACACTGGGGCCGGCTGGCGCTGATGCTTTCGCTGCCGATCGTCATGATCATCGGCGGCGTGACCTATTGGCGCAGCCTGCAGGGCCAGGTTTCGACCGACAATGCCTATGTCCATCTCGACAAGGTTTCGGTCAGCGGCGAAGTCAGCGGCAAGATCGTCGATGTGCTGGTGAAGGAAAACCAGCACGTGAAGGCCGGTGACCTGCTGTTCCGGATCGATCCCGAACCGTTCCAGCTGCAGATGGCGCAGGCCGATGCCTCGATCGCCAATGCCCAGGCGAGCGAGACCGCACTGGCCAATTCAACCGCGCTGTCGGGCGCGGATATTTCCGCCGCGCAGGAACAGATCGCCTTTGCCCGCTCCAACCTGCAACGCCAGGAAGCGCTGTGGAAGAAGGGCTTCACCACCAAGGCTGCCTATGAAGCCGCCCAGCACCAGGTGTCGATGGCGCAGGAGCAGCTGCGCATGGCCCAGGCCAAGCGCGACGAGGCCGCCGCCAAGCTATCGACCGGCACCCAGGTTCCGGGCGTCTATCCCCAGCTGGCCGCCGCACGGGCGCAGCGCAATGTCGCCGAACTCAGCCTGCGCCGCACCGAAGTGCGCGCGCCGGTCAGCGGGCTGGTCAGCCAGGCCGGACGCCTGCAACTGGGCCAGGATCTGATCACGGGGGTCCCGGCGCTGACCCTGGTGGCCGACGGATCGGCCTATATCGAGGCCAATTTCAAGGAAACCGATCTGGCCGACATGCGCCCCGGCCAACCGGCCGAGATCCGCTTTGACGCCTATCCCGGGCTGGTGCTGAAGGCGCACGTCGCCTCGATCGGCGCGGGAACGGGCAGCGAATTCTCGGTCCTCCCCGCCCAGAACGCGACCGGCAACTGGGTCAAGGTGACCCAGCGCGTGCCGGTGCGGATCGTGTTTGACGAACCCAGTCCGCGGGCGCTGATTTCGGGCCTGTCGGTGAAGGTCAAGGTCTTCACTGACGGGCGGCGGCGCTAAGGCGCGGCCGATGGCCAGCGCCGCGGCAGCTCCCGGCAAGGGGCGACCTGCCCCAGCAGCCTCGAACCAGCTGCGTCCCGAGGATGACGTGGCCTTGCTGCCAACCAGCAACCCCTTGCTGCTGGCGATCGGCACCATGCTCGCCTCGTTGTTGCAGATCCTCGATTCGACGATCGCCAACGTCGCGATCCCGCACATGCAATCGACCCTGGGCGCCACCAGCGACGAGATCAGCTGGGTGCTTACCAGCTATATCGTCGCCGTGGCGGTGGCCATGCCGATCACCGGCTGGCTGGCCGACCGGGTCGGTTCGCGGCGGCTGTTCATCTTCTCGGTTGCGGGCTTCGTGCTGTCCTCGATGCTTTGCGGCATGGCCCAGAACGTCACTCAGATGGTGCTGTTCCGCGCACTTCAGGGGGCGACCGGGGCGTTCATCTCACCGCTCAGCCAGGCCGCGATGGTCGATACCAACAAGCCTTCGCGCCAGTCACAGATGATGGCGGTCTGGGGAATGGGGATCATGGTCGGGCCAATCCTGGGGCCAATTCTGGGCGGCTGGCTGACCGAGAACTGGAACTGGCGTGCGGTGTTCTATGTCAACGTGCCGCTGGGGGCGGTTTCGCTGGCGATCCTCGCGGCCGAATTGCCTTCACGCCCGATCCTGCGCCGCCGGTTCGACCTGACCGGTTTTGCGCTGATCGCGGTGCTGCTCACCTCGGTCCAGCTGCTGCTTGATCGCGGCAATCACGTTGACTGGTTCGAAAGCGCCGAAATCTGGCTCTATGCCTGGCTGGCGGTTTCATGCCTGTGGATGGCCGCGATCCACTTCACCACCGCCAAGGAGCCGCTGTTCAACCGGCTGCTGTTTGCCGATCCCAACTTCCTGTTCGCGATGATCTTCAGCCTGATCATGGGGGTGGTGATGTTCGCCACCATGGCGCTGTTGCCGCCAATGGTACAGCACCTGTTCGGCTACAGCGTGATCCAGACCGGCGAAACGATGATGCCGCGCGGGGTTGGCACCCTGATCACCATGCAGCTGTCGGGGATCATCGTGCGCAAGGGCTTCGATCCGCGGCTGCTGATCGCGATGGGCTTTGCGATCTGCGGCTTTTCGCTGTGGGAAATGTCGGGCTGGAGCCTGGCGACCGACCGCTCGCATATCGCCTGGTCGGGCTTCATCCAGGGGATCGGGATGGGCATGGTCTTCATTCCGATGAACGCCAGCGCTTTTTCCACCCTCGCCCCGCACCTGCGCACCGATGGTTCAAGCCTGCTCAACCTGGCGCGCTCGATCGGCTCGTCGATCGGGATTTCGGTGGTGATCACCATGCTCAGCCGCAACCTGCAGATCAGCCACAGCGATCTGGCCGGCAAGATCACCGCCTCGTTCAGCTCGATCCTCGATTTCTCGACCATCGACCGCTTCCAGTCGCTGGGTGAGACCGCGCTGAGGGTGATCGATGCCGAGGTCAACCGTCAGGCCGCGATGATCGCCTACATCGACGATTTCTACATGATGATGTGGATGAGCTTTGCCGTAGTGCCGCTGACGATCTTCATGTCCAAGGCAGACCTGCGGGCCAAGGTTGTTGCCCCCAGCAACGACGCTGCCGACCTGCCACACTGATAGGGCTTTAGCGAACCGGAACGGCAATCCCGGGCAGTTCGGCATCGCGCAGCCTGGTGCCGATCGTCAACGCGACCAGCGGGGCAATTGCGCGCATGTCCACCTGGCCCAGCGCGCGATTGGCACCAATCCCCCGGCCCGACGCAATGAACAGCGCCTCCATCCCCGGGGTCTGCGGTAACTGACCGTGACTGCCCTTGAGCCAGGCCTCTTGCAGCAGGCCGCCAGAGGCATAGCCGCCGGTGATGTAGCCCGGCTTGAACACCACCCAGAAGGCGGCGCGCCCGGTTCCGCCTGCCGATCCGATCGCGTCCGGATCGAGGATCGCGGCAATGCCGCTGGCGGGATCCGCCGCCAGACCATCCAGCACCCGGCGCGTCCGGGCCCGGGTTTCGGCGTCAGCGGGATCGCGCAGGACGATCGCCGCCGATCCGCTCATCGGCCAGACCGCCGCCTGCCAGGCCGTTACCTCGCCTTCCGGGCCAGCAACCAGCAGCCCCGCATCGCGCAAGGCGGCGTCAAGGTTCACCGCCTTGGCAACCGGCAGAAAGCCGTGGTCGGACACAACGATCACCACCATCGCAGGATCGGTCCGCCGCGCAGTGCTGACCAGCCTGGCCACGACCCGGTCAAGCTTTGCCAGGGTCACCGCAGCTTCGGGTGAACCGGGGCCGAAATCGTGCAAGGCGTGATCAAGGCTTTCAAGGTGCACCGCCAGCAACGCCGGGCGATGGGCTTGCCACAGGGCCGCTGCATATTCGGCCCGCACGCCATCGGCAGCGGCCGAACCATCGCGCGAAAGCGGCATCGTTTTGCCAGTCTTGCGTTCCAGCCAGCCAACCAGGCCCGGCGATGCCAGCGCGGCGATCAGCTTGCTGTCTTCAGCTGTGCCGCTGCGCCAGTATTGCGGCAGATTCCAGTCGATCGGCGCGCCAACGGTGACCGGCCAGTTGATCGCGGCGGTCTTCAGTCCCCGCCGCCGGGCTGCGGTCCAGAGCGTATCGGCCTTGATATCGCTGAAGTACCACAGCCAGCCTTCCTGGTTGCGGCGCAGCGGATCGAAGGCTTCGTTGCCGCCGATCCCGTGCCGCGCCGGGCTGGCGCCGGTGACCAGCGTGGTGTGCGCGGGATAGGTCAGGCTGGGCATGGTCCCCAGCACCCGATCCGACCACATGCCCCCATGCGCCAACTGGCGCAGATTGGGGGCATGACCGCCCTCTGCCAGCGCATCGGCGGGGCGCAGGCCATCGATTGAAATCAGCAAGACGGCCCGGGCGTGAGCGACATCGCCCAAGGCCAGCAAAACCGCTGCCAGCCAGATGCGCACCAGCCTAGAGGCGAACATAGATACCGCGCCGATCCATCCATCGCCCGATCGCCCAGACCAGCAGCACCAGGGCAAAGCCATAGGCCAGCGAACCGGCCTTACCGGTGATCTGACCCAGGAACATCGTGTTGTAGATCGCCATGAACAGCGATTGCTCACCGACGCGGAAGGTCCAGGCCAGCGACATGAGCACTTCCGAAATCACATAGAGCGCCAGCGGGTTACGCCCGAAAGTTCCGAAGAACCCGGAACCGAAGGTCAATCTGCGCACGTCCAGCAGCCAGACACACAGCGCCAGCACCGCCAGATCCAGCCCGACGGTGAACAGCACGAATGATGAGGTCCACAGCTTCTTGTTGAGCGGCAGTCCCTGATGCCAGGCCAGCCCCGCCGCCAGCAGCAACACTCCGGCCAGCGCCAGCTTGCCCACCGCCGCCGCAGGCACGGGCGCGGCGCGGATTGCCCGCATGGCCAGATAGCCGGCCAGCATGTTGACCGTGGCGGGAATGGTCCCCAGCAGGCCTTCGGGATCGTAGGGCTGGCCCTCACCCTGATAGAGATGGGTCGGGCCGAACACCGCCAGATCAAGCTTGAGCGCGGCACTGCCTTCAAGTGTCAGGTCGCCGAAATGCTGCATCAGCCACCAGTTGAGCGGCACGGCCAGCACGGCAAAGGTCCGGGCACCGCGCGCTCCGGCCAGCCGGATCACCACCGCGCTCAGCAGATAGGCCAGCCCGATCCGCTGCAATACCCCCGGAATGCGAATGTTGGCCAATTGCGTCCAGGCCCAGGCACCGGCGTCGTTGAACCGGCCGAACGGGAAGTTCGAAACGAACCACCCCACTGCGATCAGCAACAGGCTGCGCCGCACAATCTTGCCCCAGCCGGGGCGCCGGTCCGCCGGTCGATCAAAAGCCAGCGCCATGGCATTGCCGACCACGAACAGGAAGGTCGGGAACACTGCGTCGGCCAGCGTGAAGCCATGCCAGACCGAGTGCAGCAGCACTCCGAATGATGCTTCGGGGCTGATTGCCATGTTGACCGTGATCATCAAGGCCACGGTGGCACCGCGCAGCACATCAACCGCGAGATAGCGCTGGTCTGCAACAGGCGAAACTGGATTGGACATCAGCGTGGCGGCTCGATCGTGGTGACGGGGCTCATCCGCCCATTGGCGGCAAAGGCGGCAAGGCGGACGCGGGAACTGGCGGCGACCGGGCCGGCGAAGACCGGGCTGCGCGGCCCCGGCTGGGCGTCGCCGCGTTCATAGCGCAGGGTTACCCCCGGCCAGGGATAGTTCGCCTCGATCATGCCATTTTCGATCCGCGCACCCGGTGCCGGCAGGCGATAGCGCAGCATGGGAAAGCGGGATTCGACATAGGGCAGCACTGTCTGACCAAGCTGGCGCGAAAACAGCGCCCAATCGGCGGCGCGGGCTGCGGTATTGCCGCTGTCCGCCCAGGCCGGTTGCGGTGCCCAGGCGCGTTCGGCCAGCGCCAGCACGCGCGGCATCAGCATGTGGTCCATCCGCCAGCCGTGAGTCACCGTCTCGGCGAACAGGGTGCCTTCGATGCCCTTGATATTGGCGCGGCCAGTGGCGGTCAGTTCGGGCACGCCCGCCAACCTGGTCAGCGGATCATAGCCGAACACCTCGGCCAGCGGCAGCACCGTTGCCCAGTCGTGCCCCGGCTCTTCGGGATCGGGCGCCTGGACCATATCCAGATAGAGCCGGTCAGCCGGGGCCAGCACCACCGGATAACCGGCATTGGCCAGCCGGTTGGGCAGGCTTTCGCTGCCGGGGAAGGTGTTCCAGACCTCAACCATCATGCCGCGCCCGGCAAAGCGGGGGTTGGTTTCGATCCCGGGCGCGCCAGAGACCAGCCCGAGTTCCTCCCAGCCCATCGCGGCAATGCCGTGGCGCTTGAGAATGCGATCGACCCGTTCGAACCAGTCGTTCCACAGCGCCGCCTTGCCGCCGCCACCAAGCCGGGCAATCCGGGCCTTGGCGGCAGGCGAACGCTCCCACGCGCCAGCCGCAACCTCGTCGGCACCGATGTGCATGACCTTCAGCGGCACGCCAGACGCGCGGTGCAGTCGGGCCAGTTCAGCCACCACCACTTCTACGAACCGGTCCGCTGAATCGAGCCCGGGATTGAGCGCGTTGTCGCCAAAGCCCTGCGCCGATTCATAGACCGACATATCAAGGGGATCCGCCAGCAGGTAGCGGCCCCGCTCGGCCAGGCGCCGCGCGTCGCGCGCCTTCATCGCCTGGATCGCGGCGCGCGAATGGCCCGGCATGTCCACTTCGGGAATGATCTCGATATTTCGGGCATGGGCATAGCGCAGCAGCGCCACATAATCGCCGCCGCTCAGATAGCCGCTGCCCGACGGGCGCCCTGCCAGCGGCCCCGACCCATGCGCCGGCGGCAGCCGATCGGACCAGCCGTCAGCATGGCCGCGCCGTGCGCCCACCTGGGTCAGTTCGGGCAAGGCCGGGATCTCGATCCGCCAGCCCTCATCGTCGGTCAGGTGCAGGTGCAGCCGGTTGAGCTTGAACCGCGCCATCAGATCGATCACCCCGCGCAGTTCCGCCGGTGTGCGGAAATTGCGCGCCACATCGATCAGCAGCCCGCGATAGCCAAAGCGCGGCGCATCGGCGATCTCAAGCGGCTGCAGGCGCAGCGAACCATCGCTCTGCCGCGCGGCGAACAATATCTGGTCGAGCGATTGCAGGCCATAGAACAGCCCGCCGGCCGATCCCGCAGTCAACTGTACCCCCGCCGCCGGATCAATCGTCAGCCGATAGGCCTCGGGCGATTGCGCGGCGAGTGCGGGGTCGATCGCCATGGCAAAGGGCAGGCCCCCCGCCCCGACGTCGGGCAAGTGCCGCACCAGCTGCGCGCTGGCGGCAAGATTGGCGGGAACCCGGGGTGCTGCCAGCCCCTTGGCCGCAAAGACCGCGCCAGTGCGCCGCCAGCTGGCCGGGCTGGGCAGGACCGGGGGCAACCGGTCCGGATCGGCGGTGGTCCAGGCCAGGTTCTGGGCATAGGCGCTGGCCGGATCGGTGAACTGCGCCGACACCGCTCCGGGTGTGTCGCGCCGAACGCCGGACAGGGCATAGCTGTCAAAAGCGATCCCTGCACCGGGATCACCCGGCAGCACCACATAGGGCGCGCTGGGCCCCTTGTCATCGCGCGGCACTTCGCCCGGATGGATCAAGGGCACTGTCAGGGTGGCACCGGGCGCCAGTTCGGGCAGGCCCGCCGCGCCGCCAACCGCAAACAGCGATCCGACCACGCGCCGCACGGGAAAGGCCGGATCGGCGGTGGCACTGCCGCCGATCGCGGTGAACCACAGGCTCCACCCGCGCGGCAGCGGCCGTGTTCCGGTATTGCGTACCACCAGCTGCGAGCGGGTGGCGATCCCGCCGCGCGCATCGCCCCGGTCGATCGCCCTGACCTGCCATTCGCCGGCCAGATGGATGGCCCCGGCAGAGGGGCGTGCATTCAGGCCGGCCCCCGCGCCTACCAGCACCAGCGCACCAAGCGCTGCCAGCCATCGGCGCGGGGACCCTGCCACGATCAGAACTTGTAGCTCAATCCCAGCAGGTACTGGCGACCGAACTGGTGGTATTCCTTCAGCACGGTCTGCCCGTTGGCAGTCTGGGTCACCACATAGGGTTCATCGAACACGTTGTTGACTTCGAACAGCACACCCAGCCCCTTCAGCGGACCACCCTGGAAGGTGTAGCCGGCCTGCAGGTCGGTGATCAATTCGGGACGGATCGTATCCATCACAAAGCGGAAGGCGTTGTGCCGGGTGGCGGTGAAGCCCGAACGATAGCGCTCACCGATCCGGAACTGGAAACCGGCCTTTTCGTAATAGAGCGTCGCGCTCGCCACATGGTGCGAGAGCCCTTCGAGGCTGGTGTTGAGATTGACCGTACCGTCCGAATTGGTGCCGGGCAGGTTGCTGTCGGTGATCGACCAGCTGGCATTGACGCCGAAGCCGTCGAGCGCCGAAGTCAGAGCCTTGCCATCAAGCGCCACGGTGAATTCCACACCGCGGACCCAGCCGCCATCGACATTGGTCGGCGTTGACAGGGTGCCGATCGGCGAAGACGGCGTGAACGGCGACGGGTTGGTGAAGCCGGTGAAATCGAACGCGACATCCTTGGTGATGATCGCGCGGCTGATTTCCTTGTCGAACACCGCGACCGACACATAGCTGCCCGCGCCGAAATAGTGTTCGAGCGACAGGTCGATATCTGTTGACAGCCAGGGCTTGAGCCGCGGGTTGCCGCCGCTGCCCGACCACCGCAGATCGCTGCCCACAGCGGCGCTGATCCCGCCGCGCATGTCAGACATGTTCGGGCGGGCCGCGGCGCGCGACACACCAAGGCGCAGCTTGGTGTTGGTGCCAAGATCGCCAACCAGGGTCAGCGAAGGCAGGAAGTCGGTGTACTTCGCACCGTCGCTGTAGGGATGCCGGGCGCCGTTGTAATCGACATAGAGGCCATTGCCGGCCTGATCGGCATGAACGACCTGCAGGCCCAGCGTGCCCTTCCAGTTGCTACCCAGGCCAAAGCCCAGTTTGGCAAAGCCGGTGAAGATCTTTTCGTTGACGTCCCAGTTCCAGGTCGGGCTGCGATTGCCGGTATAGGACAGGGTGTAGGGGGTCGATCCAGTAAGCGCCGACAGGATGTCGAAATGGAACGCCCCGCCCAGGCCATTGAACTGCATCGGCGCGGTGCCCAGCACCAGTCCGCTGGGCACGGCAAGGCACGAGCCCATGTTGCATCCGGTGCCTCCGACCAGGTCATAGTCGGCCCCCAGATAGGCCAGCGCCTTGCTGCGTTCGGCATAGGTCGCGCCAAGCTCGAAATAGCGCAGCGCGCCGTCGCCCCAGTCCTTGCGCAGCGACAGGCGGGCCGATTTGGTTTCGTCGCTGACATCGGCAACCGCGCGATAGGCGCCGCCGCCCCACCAGAAGGTGGACAGCGAGAACTGGCTGGGATCGGAGAAATCGAGCCCGGTCACCTGCATCGTTCCGAAGCTATTGAAATCCGACGGGAAGGTCACCGAATAGGAAACCGGGTTGCGGTTCGAGGCATAGCCTTCCGCAACAGTTTCAACGCGGTCCGCCTTTGACCAGGACAGATCGAAGCCCAGCGTCACGCTGTCCATCTCGACCTTGGTGTTCCAGTTCAGCGTATCGATCTTGTCGCGCCGGTCGTTGCCGCGGAAAGTCAGGCCCAGCGTGCCGTTATCGACATGCTCGACCAGGTCGGCACCCGGAACCACCGATGCCCAGGGCATCGTGCCCGGCGACCAGGCCGCGATCACGCCCAGCACTTCGGTGCCGCGCATGTGCTGGTTGAAGGTCGAATGCATGTAGTTGAAGGTCGAACGGACGCCGCCGTCGCTCTGGTAATCAAGCGAGCCGAAGAACGTATCGCGCGAGGTATCGATCGACTGGTTGCCGGTTTCGAACCCGCTGACCATGTTGGGATTGCCCGGCACCGGATCGCCAGCCGCGTTCGACAGGATCCACAGATCGTCGGCAGTGCCGAAATCCCAGGGGTTGAAGTACTTCTTCTCTACCGGGCTGCCGAGATGGGTGTAACCCAGCGCGATCCCGAAATGATCATCGGCGAACTGGTCGATGTAGGAAACGCTGATGCGTTCACCGTGGTTCGAAATCCCGGGCACCAGCTTGCCATAGGAATTGGCCTCACCGCGAACATTGACGGTGACCCGGCGGTCCTTGACGTCCAGCGGACGCAGCGTGCGGATATCGACCGTGCCAGCCAGGCCCTGGCTCGACAAGCTGACATCGCTGGTCTTGTAAACCAGCATCTGGCTGACCAGTTCGGGCGGCAGCTGGTCATACTGGAACGAACGGTCATCGCCGGTCGAAACCACTTCATTGCCATTGTAAAGCGTCACGCTGAACTTCGGACCCATGCCGCGGATCGAGAGATCCTGCGCCCGGCCATCGACGCGCTGGGCAGCAATGCCAGGCAGACGGGCCAGCGATTCCGCCACCGAAATGTCGGGCAGCTTGCCGATATCTTCGGCCACCACCGCTTCGACCACGCCTTCGCTGTTGCGCTTGAGGTTGGCAGCGGAAGAGAGCGAATAGCGGATACCCGAAACAACGAGCTCCTCACCCGAGGCCGCATCGCCTGCAGGCGCGTCCTGGGCCAGCGACGGACTGGCCAGCAAGGCCATTCCAACCATGCTTACCCCGGCCAGCAACCGCTTCCGGACGCTGTTGTTTGCAAAATTAGCGGATCCACCCATGCCGACCTCCCTCAAGATCTGGCGGCGGAAAGCACTGCTCGGCTCCCTCGTCCGCCTTTGCCAATCACTTGCCGAGGTTGCTCGCATGCGAGCACAGCCCTGTCAACAAAAAGGAACCTTTATAATACCAATTCCGATTCATCGCCCAAAAAGGCCGGATTTCCGTCGATCCAGGTCTGATCGATGGCAAGACCTGCTCGGGCCACCACCAGGTTTGCGCGCAAGCCCGGTGCAAGCTGGCCAAGCTGGTCTTCAAGCCCAAGGAAGGCGGCCGGCGCGCTGCTGGCCATGGCCACCGCCTGCGGCAGCGACAGACCAAGCTGGTCGATCGAATTGCGGACCGCGCTGGCCATATCAAGCGCCGATCCGGCCAGCACGCCATCCGGACTGCGCGGGCACCCCTGTTCGACCGTGATCGTCTCGCCATTGAAGGCAAAGGTCCCATCGGCATCGCCCACCAGCGCCATCGCATCGGTCACCAGCAGGAAGCGATCGAGCGGCCGGCAGGCCAGCGCGATCCGCAACACCAGGGGATCAACATGGAAGCCATCAACGATCAGGCCGCACCAGGCGTTCCGGTCGTTGAGCGCCGCGCCGACCGGCCCCGGGCTGCGGTTGAGCAGTGCCGGCATGGCATTGAACAAATGGGTAAAACCGCGCGCGCCTGCAGTCAGAGCAGCCTGGATCTGCATAGCGTCGGCTTCGGTATGCCCCAGGCTGACCAGCGCCCCGGCAGCACCCAGTTCGCGCACGAAATCGGTCCCGGTCACTTCCGGAGCCAGGGTGATCAGCGTCTTGCCGCCGCGCAGAGCGGTCAGCCGGCTGGCCGCTTCGGGACCGGGCCGGGCCAGCTGCTCGGCCGGGTGGATACCGCGCCGCGCCTCGCTCAGGTAGGGGCCTTCAAGATGGATCCCCAGCACCCCCGGCACCCCGGCTGCAATCGCCGCCTCGACCGCCTGGATCCCGGCATCGAACACCTCGATCCGGTCAGAGATCAGCGTCGGCAACAGGCCGGTCGTGCCAAAGCGGGCATGCGCCGCCACGATCGTGCGCAGGGTCGCAGTATCCTGGCTGTCGTTGAACAGCACTCCGCCCCCGCCATTGACCTGCACATCAATAAATCCGGGCAGCAGCATGCGCCCGGCCAGATCGACGCGCCGCGCCGCCGCAGGCGCATCGGCCACCGGCCCGATCCACGTGATCCGGCCATTGGCAACCGCCAGCGCAAGCCCTTCGGCCATCCGCTCGCCCTGCAGGATCGGGCCGCCATGAAACAGCGTATCGATCATAGCGTGCGCGTCACCTTGGCAAGATACGGCGGCGCATCGGGATCGAGCCCGCGCGCCAGTGCGATTGCATTGACCAGCTTGTAGCACCCCTGGATCGCCAGCACCGGGCCAACCATTGCATCACCGCTGCAGTCCGGCAGGGCGACCGCGCCGGGCAGGTCCAGTCCGCTGGCAAAGACGCGGGCACCGCGCGTAACGAACTCCTCGCCCAGGGTCTGGAGCCCCGGGCGGCTCGCATCGGCCTGCGACAGGATGATGACCGGGAACCCGGCCTCGACCAGCGCCATCGGCCCATGGCGCACTTCGGCACCGGAAAAGGCTTCGGCGTGGATCCGGCAGGTTTCCTTGAATTTCAGCGCCAGTTCCTGGGCAATACCCAGCCCCAGCCCGCGTCCGATCACGAACAGGCTGGATGCCTTGGCAAGTTCCTGAGCGGCTGCCTCCCAATCGTTTGCCCAGCTGGCGCTGAGTTCGCCGGGCAGCCCGGCCAGCCAGGCGTCATCACCGCGCCAGGCCGCCACCAGTTGCAGCAGCGTTGCCAGCGAAGCGATGAAGCTCTTGGTTGCCGCGACACTCGTTTCCGGGCCCGCGCGCAGCGGAATGACGCATTCGGCGGCACTGGCCAGCGGACTGTCGGCGACATTGACCAGCGCCACCACCAGCGATCCACACGCGCGCGCCTGGCGGGTCGCAGCGACGATGTCGGGGCTGCCCCCGGACTGCGAGATCGCCAGGAACAGCACATCCGGCCCGCCCAGCCCCTTGCCATAGAGCGATGCCAGCGACGGCGAGAACGAGACAACCGGCAAGCCAAGCTGCTGTTCGATCAGGTACTTGGCAAAAGTCGCCGCATGGTCTGAACTGCCGCGCGCACAGGTAACCACCAGGCGGGGCGGATTGGCGCGCAGGCGCTGGGCCAATGCCTGGACCTGATCGTGATTGGCGCGCAGCTGTGCCTGCAGCACATCGCCGGCCGATGCAGCCTCTTGCGCCATGCGGGTTGGGGCCAGCACGCCTGCCACCTATTCCGCCTTCAATTCCGCAACGAAATCATAGGTATCGCCGCGATAGAACGAGCGGGTGCTTTCGACCAGCTGCCCGTTGGCGGCGAACCCGCGGCGTTCGATCAGCAACCCGGCTGCGCCAGGTTCGACCCCCAGAATTTCGGACTGTTCGGCATTGAACTGGATCGCGCGCAGGCGTTGCAGCACGCGGGTTGGCTGGTTACCGTTGCGGGCCAGCGCTTCGTAAAGTGATCCTTCGACCGCCTCGGCGCTTTCCAGGAACATGCCGGGCACGGTGGCATATTCCAGCGCCATCGGTTCGCCATCGGCAAACCGCGCGCGGTTGAAGCGATAGACCCGTGCACCCGGGCTGAGCCCCAGCGTAATCGCCTCTTCGGGCGAAACGGTCGCCTCGGTCCGGCTGAGCCAGGTGCTGTGCGGCTTGAGCCCGCGCGCCAGCATGTCTTCGGTGAACGAGGTGAGCTTGGAAAAGTTCTTTTCGACCCGCTTGGTCACGAAAGTCCCCGCCCCCTGACGGCGAGCCAGAAAGCCGTCGGAAACCAGCGCATCCAGCGCCTTGCGCACGGTAATCCGCGAAACGCCAAGCTGGACCGCGACATCGCGTTCGGGCGGCAGGGCATCACCCGGCAGCACCTGGCGCGCCTCGATCGAACGGCGCAGCGCGATCTCAAGCTGGCGGTAAAGCGGCAGCGGGCTGGCGGCATCCAGCGGTCCGGTCAGATCGAGCACAGTCATGTGGTTCTCCCCGCCCCGCTTCAAAACGGCCATCGCTTACCAGGTTGTGTAGCCAGACCATGCCGATGTGTAAATGGTATTAAATTGGTTCTTTATTTCCGCAAATTTCTGGCCATAGTGCCGCTGCCCGAATTCGTGGGCTGGAGAGATCGCTGGATGGAACGCGAAGCGGCGGCAGATTGGCTTGAGGTGCGCTCCCCGATGCAGGGCTGGCTCTGGCCGCTGGCCAAGGTGCCGGACCCGGCCTTTGCCGAAGCGGTGCTGGGCCCCGGCATGGCGGTGGACCCGCTTGACCCGCTGGTCGTCTCGCCGATCGCCGGCAGCGTGGTCACCTTCCACCCGTCGCACCATGCCATCGTGGTCCGTCACGATTGCGGGATCGAGGTGCTGGTGCATGTCGGGATCGACACCGTAGAGCTTGACGGTGCCGGCTTCACCCCGCTGGTCAAGTTGGGCCAGCGCGTGGCGGCCTGCGATCCCTTGATCGAATGCGATCTCGATCTGATTGCTGCGCGCGGGCTCAGTCTTGCCAGTCCGGTGATCGCGGTTGCACCCGATGGCGTCAGGCTGCACCGGCTGGCTCCGGAAGGAGCGGTCGCACGCGGTGCCGTGCTGTTCGCGGTCGAACTGCCCGCCGATATCGACCACCGTCCGGTGGCGAGCGATGAAAGCGCCCAGGCCTCTGTTGCGATCGCCCTGCCGCACGGCATTCATGCCCGCCCGGCTGCTGCCCTGGCCCGCATGCTGCGCGAAGCCGGGCTGTCCGGCGAACTTTCGGCCGGTGACCGACACGCCGACCTGGCCAGCACGGTCGCCCTGATGCGCGGCAATTTCGCCAAGGACGAAACCGTCAGGGTCCGGATCCAGGGCGCCGGTGCGCAGGCTGCCTTGCAGCGGGTTGTCGAACTGCTTGGCGGCGACTTTGCCGAGGCGCCGCCGCACACCGCGCCCAGCGCGCCCGCCTCCAAGGCACCCGCACCCGAAGGCCAGTTGCGCGGTTTGCCGGGTTCTGCCGGGCTGGCCGCCGGCAACGCCTTTCACCACCGCCCCCCGCACTTTGAACCGCCCGAACAGGGAAAGGGCATCGCGACCGAGCAAGCCGCACTGGCCGCTGCGCTGGACAGCGTTTCGCGCGAACTGGAACAGGCCGGCAGCCACGGCGTTGTGGGCCAGGTCATGGCCGCGCACCGCGAACTGGCCGCCGATCCGGAACTGCGCCGCCTGGCCGAAGCCGGGATTGCCAACGGGCAATCCGCAGCCTTCGCCTGGCAGACCGCCAGCGACGAAGTTGCCGCGCTGTTTGCGAATGGCGATGCCCGGCTGGCCGAGCGCGCCGCCGACCTTGCCGACCTGTCGCGGCGCATTCTGTCACATTTGCTGGGCCAATCGCCCGAACCGTCGCCCGCACCGGCCGGATCCGTCGTTCTCGCCGCCGACCTGCTGCCGTCCGACCTGGCGCATTACGCCCGCTGCGGGGTCAGCGCGGTGGCTCTGTCCGGATCGAGCCCGACCGCCCACGTTGCGATCATCGCCGCCGGGCTGGGTCTGCCGCTGCTGACCGCGATTGGCACCAGTCTGGCAGAGGTGAGCGAAGGACAGGCACTGGTGGTCGATGCCGATGCCGGCCTGCTGGACCTCGCCCCTTCGGCGGCGCGGCTGGACGAGGTGGCAAAGGCCAGCGCCAGTCTGCGCAGCCGCGCCGATGCCGACCGGCAGGCGGCGCACGAACCCGCGGTAACCCGCGATGGGCTGACCGTGCCGGTGCTGGCCAACCTCGGCGGACTGGACGATGCCGAAAGCGCGGTCACCGCCGGTGCCGACGGCTGCGGGCTGCTGCGCACCGAATTCCTGTTCCTCAACCGCAGCCAGGCGCCGGACGAAGCCGAACAGGCGGAAACCTACGCGGCGATTGGCCAGGTTCTGGCGCCGCGCCCGATGACGATCCGCACGCTCGATATCGGGGGGGACAAGCCGGTGCCGTTCCTGCCGTCCGGGCATGAGGAAAACCCCGCCTTGGGCCTGCGGGGCCTGCGCGTTTCGCTGGCTCATCCCGACTTGCTCGACGCCCAGCTTGGGGCGGTGTTGCGCGCGGCGAGCAGCGGCAGCGGGCCGGTTCAGCTGATGGTCCCGATGGTTTCTGACCTTGAGGAATGGTGTCAACTGCGCTCCGCCGTGGACCGGCTGGGCGGGACCGGTGTGGTCCGGCTGGGGCTGATGGTGGAAACCCCGGCCGCCGTGCTGCTGGCTGACCAGCTGGCCGCCGAGGCCGATTTCCTCTCAATCGGCACCAATGACCTGACCCAATATGTGCTGGCGATGGACCGCACCAATCCGGCTCTGGCCGCCCAGGCCGATCCGCTGCACCCGGCGGTGCTGCGGGCGATCGGCCTGGTTTGTGCGCAGGCGGCGACGCACCAGTGCCCGGTATCGGTTTGCGGCGCACTGGCCGGCGATCCGCTGGGCATTCCCCTGCTGATCGGCCTGGGTGTCGGCAGCCTGTCGGTGGTGCCAACCCTTGTGGCGGCCACCAAGCGGATCGTGCGCGAAACCGATCGGGGCGAATGGTCAGGCCTGGTGCAAGAGGCCTGCGGCCTGTCCGATCCGGCGGCAGTCCGCCGGTTCGTCCAATCCCATCTTGCCGCGAAGGAAATCGGCCAATGAACCCGATCCAGCGCCTTTCCGCCACGTTCCAGAATCTGGGCCGTTCCCTGATGCTGCCGATCGCCGTCCTGCCGATCGCCGGACTGCTGCTGCGGCTGGGGCAGCCCGATGTGGCTGATCCGATTGCCGCCGTGGTGCCGTTCCTGCAGCTGCACTTCCTGGCGACTGCCGGCAATGCGATTTTCGATCACCTGGGGCTGCTGTTCGCGATCGGCGTGGCGGTGGGCTTTGCCAAGGAAAACCACGGCGCGGCCGGTCTGGCCGGGGTGATCGGCTATCTGGTCGCGACCGAAGGCGCGGCGGCAATGGTTGCCGTTCCCGCCGACAAGCTGGCCGGCCTCACGCCCGACCTGGCGAAACTGGCCGGCAACGCGTTCAAGGCCAAGGCGATCCACGATCTGTCGGTGCCGATCGGGATCGTCACCGGGATCGCTGCCGGGCAGGCCTACAACCGCTATCACGCGATCCGCCTGCCCGAATACCTGGCGTTCTTCGGCGGGCGGCGGTTCGTGCCGATTGCGATGGGGCTGTTCGGCGTGCTGTTCGCCCTGCTGCTTGGCGCGACCTACGATCCGCTGCACAATGCGATTACCGGGCTGTCCGAAGCTGTGGCCCGTGGCGGCGGGATCGGGCTGTTCCTTTATGGCATGCTCAACCGGCTGCTGATCGTTACCGGGCTGCACCATATCCTCAACAACGTCGCCTGGTTCATCCTGGGCGACTACAACGGCGCGACCGGTGACCTGCGCCGGTTCTTCGCCGGCGATCCGCAGGCCGGGGCGTTCATGGCCGGGTTCTTCCCGATCATGATGTTCGGCCTGCCGGCAGCGTGCCTCGCCATGTATCACACCGCCCGGCCCGATCGGCGCAAACAGGTCAGCGGCTTGCTGGGCTCGCAGGCGCTGACATCGTTCCTGACCGGGGTGACCGAACCGGTCGAGTTCAGCTTCATGTTCCTGGCACCGGCGCTCTACGCCGTGCACATGGTACTGACCGGGCTAGCCTTCGTAATCCTCCAGGCGCTCGACGTGAAACTGGGCTTCTCGTTCTCGGCAGGGCTGCTTGACTACCTGATCAACTACAGCCTGGCGACCAACCCGCTGCTGATGCTGCCGGTCGGGTTGGGCTTCGGACTGGTCTATTACGCGATCTTCCGCTGGGCGATCCTGCGCTTTGACCTGCCGACTCCCGGACGCGAGGTGGTTGAGGCCGATGTCCCCGCCGATCTTGAAACCAAGTCGCTCAGCGAAGGCCAGGCCTGGGTGGCCGCGCTGGGCGGCGCGGCCAACCTGGCCAGCCTGGGCGCCTGCACCACCCGGCTGCGCCTGCAACTGGCCGACCCGCAGGCAATCGATGAGGCCGCCCTCAAGCGGCTTGGTGCGCGCGGACTGGTGCGCCCCGCGCCTGACCGGCTGCAAGTGATCGTAGGGCCGCAGGCGGATCGCCTGCTCGATGAAATCCGCGGGGCGATGGCCCAGCGCGGACAGGCTCAGCCGCAGGCGGGCGCAACCAGCCAGCTGGAAACCGACGCCCAGGCGGGGATCTCCAGCCTGCCGGAAGCCCTGCTTGCCGCGCTGGGCGGCCAGGACAACATCAAGGCGCTGCATGAAAGCAAGACGCGCCTGATGATCGAACTGGTCGATCCGGCCAGGTTCGAGGCCGAACGCCTGCGCGAACAGGGTACGCCCTTTGCGCAATCCGGCACTGGCGCGATCCACCTTATCCTCGGAGCCGGCTGACCAGCGCGTCAATCAGGGCCAGTTCCGCAGACCGGGTCAGGCCTGCGGAACTGGCGTCCCGATTGGTTCAGAACTGGTAGCGCAGGTTGATATTCGCCGTCTGGCTTTCCATCCGCTGCCCCAGATAGGCGCGATAGCCGATGCTGAAACGCAGGCCGTTGGCGGCATCGTATCCGGCGTCCGCGCCGATGAAGAGCGAGTTCTTGTCAACCATTGTCCGGATGATCGCCGGGTCCGAAAGCGGACTGGCGCCCAGGAAGGTCATCGGCGCGCGGATCTGGTCGCGGTTGGCGAACACCCCGCCACCGGTCAGCGAGACATAGCCCCCGGTGAAGTTCGCGCCGAGGGTCAGCTTGGGCTCTGCGGTCAGGAACCAATCGCTTGATTTGCCTACCCGCATGCCAAGGCCGGCCAGCCCCTGCTCATCCAGATTGTTGATCGTCAGCCGCAGCGCGGTGAAGTCGATGCTTGGCCGGATGAACCCGTTGCCGACCGGGATGGAATAGCCGCCGCTGGCATCCGCAGCGATGTAGCGGCTCTTGACATCCGCAGTGCCCTGGGTGGGACCAAAGATGTTCTGGCGGCGAACCATCTTCTGGCTTTGCCACCCGGCGGCCAGATTGAGGCCAAATGTGCCGGCATCGTTAGCGCCATAGCGCTTCGCGACGCCCAGGCCGAGGTGCACGCCCCACCCGTCCTTGCCAACCGAACGATCCACGTCCACCCGCCGGTCGCCGAGCCCATCAAAGCCGATCGCGCCGCCGAGCGTCCAGCCGTCGGCCAGATCCTTCGCAGCGCCAACGCGCAGCCGCACACCGCTGCCGCCATCGATCCGGTATTCATTCGGATCACTGCGCGCCAGGCCATGATAGCTGACCAGGCTCCATCCGCAGACGCCCTTGCGGCCCTGGGCCGAAGGATCGCAGCCTATCACCTGCCGCACGAAATCGCGCCCGGCATCAAGGTTTTCGATTGCCGGGGCGAGAATCGATTCCGGATCGAGTTCGTCGAAGATCGCGCGATAGGCGTCTTCCTGCCCAGCCGTGAGATTGCCGAGCAGCGCCATCAGTCGGCCAATCCCGGCTGCCCCGCCCACGGTCAGCGCCGAATCCATGTGATGACCAAGCTGCTGTTCGTTGTGGTTGAGGAAGGGCTGGCCGAAGTCGCTGTCGTAGGCCAGCTGGATGCCGATCGGTCCCGCCAGGATGTGGTAATCCAGCGCGATCGTGCCAGGCGCAACCATGCCGTTGTTGGTTCCACCACCAGCAGCCGCGATCAGGGTCACCGGATTCTTGTCCTGCAGCCAGGTCAGCGTGATGTTGGCCGTGCCGTTCACCACCGCGTTGCCGGTGGCATTGATCCGGTCGGACGCATAGGGACCAAAGGCGACGTCGTAGAACATCTGCCCGGTTGCCGACTGGCGATAGTCGCCGTCCAGCGCAACCTGGCTGATAACCGGCACGCCATGGAGCAGTGCCGTCTTCGGGTCGGGATAGACCGGAACCACAAAGGTGGCCCCGTTCAGCAGATCGATCGGGAAGCGCGGTGCGCGCAGGCCCATTTCAACCGTACCGTCGTTGGAGAAGGTTCCGGTGCTGCCCAGCCCATCACGCAGGTCAAGCGTGATGATCGTGACGTATGTCGCGCCAAGATTGTTATGGATCAGGTTGGTGCCCGAACCCAGCAGGGCATTGCCGACAATGGTCCCGCGGTTTTCAACCACATCGTTGCCACTGGTGGCCTTGATGGCCAGGCCAGACACCGCCGAAATCGTTCCGCTGGTATCGATCAGGTTGTTGGCACCGCCATCGAAGCTGACGCCAATGCCCGTGCCGCTGCCGCCCCGCACATCGCCGGTCGAGACCAGCTGGATGTTGCCCCCGCCCAGCGAGCCGAGGCTTTGCGCCAGCACCGCGGTTGAGTTGAGGCCATGGGCAATGATCGACCCATCGACGCCAAGGTTGATTGCACCGCCGCGACCGGTGCCACCGGCCGTGCCGGCAAACACGCCATCGACATAGCCGCCACCGCCGCCCAGGCTTTGGGCGAACAGGGCGATCGAACGATTTCCGGTGGCCCCGATATCGCCGCTCTGGTTCAGCGTGATCAGTCCGCCATCGCCGGAATTGCCCGAGCTGAGGATGACATCGGCTCCGGTGAAGTCACCCAGCACGATGCCGCCGCCGCCGCCGATCGACTGCAGCATCACGCCGTAGCCGCCAAGACCCAGGGCCTCGATCGAACCCTGGTTGGTGAGGCTGACTGCACCGCCAGAGCCGTTTGCTCCCGCCGAACCGCCAAGGGTGACCTGCGGATGCGAGACGCCGGTGAGCATGACCGCACCGCCGCCCGCGCCGATCGACTGCAGCAGCAAGGCCGGCGAATGATCGCCTGCCGCAAAAGCACCGCTGGTCAGCGTTTCGTTGATTGCCGCGCCATTGTTGCCGCTGCCGCCGACCGCGCCGAAGGTAACCGAGGCCGAACTGGAAGTCGCGATCGGTGCCGCTGCCAGGGCGCTCTTCGCATCGGCAGTCTGGATTCCAGCCGTTGCCGCGGGCTGGCTGGGGCCAAAGTTGACGCTGGCGAACCCGCCGCCGCCGCCAATGCTCTGGATCAGGCCGCCGATCGAATAGTCGCCAAGCGCATAGATCGTCCCGTTCAGCACATGGCCAACGGCGCCGCCGGACGAATTGTTCTGGTTTGTGCCGCCAAGCACGACGCTCGATTCGCCCAGGCCGGAAAGATCTGCCGCGCCAAGGCTGGCGATCGTCCGGCCACCGCCGCCGCCGATCGACTGGACCATGAGGCCAAGGCTGTGATCACTTTCGACCATGACCCGGCCGGTCTGGGTGCCATTGATGGCACCGCCGGGATTGTTCGATCCGTTGAGCCCGCCAAGCGCGATATTGAAACCGGCGGGAAGCCCCGAAGCCGCCAATGCGCTATTCCGCGCTGCCGAAATGACCGGCGCGGCAATCGAGCCCTGCAGCACCATGCTGCCGCCGCCGCCGCCAATCGATTGAAGGTTGATCGCAACCCCGCCGGCACTGGCGACGCCGATCGTACCGGTCGAATTGACGGTCACCACGCCGCCGCCCATGCCGGTGCTGGACGTACCGCCGGCCCGCGCCGCAACCAGCGGGTCGGGTGCGGTCGCCGAAGTCGATCCGCCGTCGTCGAAAATCGCCGCAATCTGATCGAAATCGAGCGTCAGCGAGCCGCCGCCGCCGTTGATGCTTTGCGCGATGATCGCCTGGCTGCCTTCACCGAGCACGGTGATATCGCCGCTGTGGTTCACGGTGACATCGCCGCCGATCCCGCCCGTGCCGGTCATCACCGTCGCGCCCAGCGCGGCGGCGAGCGTATTGCCGACAATCAGCGAGCCGGGCTCGCCGGTGACTGCCAGCGCCACCCCGGCATTGCCGCCGCCGCCGCCGATCGACTGGGCAACGATGCCGTGGGCACCCGCGCCGGTGGTCAGGATCGAGCCCGAATTGGTCACCGTCACATTGCCGGCATCGCCGCCGTCACCGCCGCTGCCGCCAATCGACAGCAAGGGCGCCGCGAGCGGGTTGGTGACGTTGATGTTGCCCGAAAGCACCACCCCGCCATTGCCGCCACCGCCGCCGATCGACTGGGCCAGAATGCCGTGAGCCGCCGCGCCCTGGGTATAGACCAGCGCGCTGTTGTTGACCGACACGTTGCCGGCCAGGTTGCCGGTACCGCCGGCGTTGCCGAAGTTGAACCCGGCCGACATGCTGCCCGCCCCGCCATCGACCGAAATCGACAGGATCGAGGAGCTGTTGCCGCCGCTGCCACCCAGCGACTGGGCGAAGATGCCATAGGCACCCGCGCCCTCGGTCAGCAGGATGCCGCTGTTTTGCCCGCCGTTCGAACGGTTGATGACCGAAACATCGCCCGCGACAGCCCCGCTTCCACCGGTGCCGCCGATATTGGCCTTGAAGGTGTTCGACGTCGCCAGGCTGACCGACAGGTCAAGGATTGCACCGGCATCGCCGCCGCCGCCACCGATCGAGTTGGCGCTGATCGCTGCCGCATCGACGCCGGTGGTCCAGATCAGGCCTTCATTGGTCACGCTGACATCGCCAGCCGCGCTGCCATCGCCGCCGCTGCCACCGACGTTGAATTCGATCGAATTCGACGTGCCGGTCACCAGCAGCTTCTTCGAATCGATCGCCCCGCCGACACCGCCGCCGCCGCCGATCGACTGGGCCCGGATGCCGAAGCTCCGCACGCCAGAGGTGGTGATAATCCCGCTGTTGAACACGGTTACATCATTTGCAATCGCGCCGTTGCCGCCGCTGCCGCCAACTGCCACCGCCAAGGTATTGGAATCGGCTGATTCATACTGCAGATTCTGGGTGCCAGACGCCCCCCCCGCTCCGCCGCCGCCGCCAATTGACTGAGCCAGGACACCATCGGCTTCTTCGCCTTGCGTGTCGATCCGGCCGGTCTGGACCACATCGACCGTACCGGCGACGCTGCCACTGCCGCCTGCACCGCCGACCGAGATCGACATTTCGTTGCTGGCGTTTTCAAACCCGTTGGTGGCTTCACCGCCGGTCCCGCCGGAACCGCCGATCGACTGGGCAAAGATCCCGCGCGAACGGGTACCCACGGTGGTGATCTGGGCCGTGCTGGTAACACTGACGTTGCCAGCCAGGCCGCTTTCACCGCCATCGAGCCCAACCGCCATGGCCACACCCGCGCCCTGGCCGCTGCGCGATTCACCGCTGATGCTGGCGCTGATGGTGCCGCTCGCCCCGCCCGAGCCGCCGATCGATTGGGCATGGATACCGATCGAATCGATCCCCGAGGTGTGCAGGACACCGTTGGCATTGACGGTCACGTTGCCCGCGATCCCGCCCTTGCCGCCAACATCGCCGATGCCGACTGCGATCTCGTTCTTCGGACCGATCGGAATCGGCACGTCGATCGGCAGGTCAGCGGGGATAAAGGCCGTCAGATCTTCTTCTGACGACACGTCGCCGCCGCCCGAAGCGATCGACTGGGCACGGATCGCCGCGCTGTTGTCACCTTCGGTCACGATCAGGCCGGCATGGGTCACGCTGACCGCGCCGGAATTACCACCGTCGCCGCCCCTGCCGCCCACTGCGATGTTGACCGCCGAGCTGTCCTTCATCAGCGCGCCGGTGATATTCATTGCGCCGCTGCCGCCGCCGCCGCTGATCGATTGCGCCAGGATTCCGTTGCTGCCGCCGCCATGGGTGAAGATGTCACCCTGGTGCAGGACGGTGACATCGCTGCCGTTGCCCGAAGAGCCGCCATCGCCGCCGATCGTGAAGGTCGCGCCGAGTTGGGGGTTATTGGGCTTCGACTTGTTGGCCGCAATGACCAGGTTGAACCCGGCATTGCCGCCGCCGCCACCGATCGATTGCGCGACCAGGCCGTGCGAGCCCTGGCCATAGGTCAAGATCGTTGCCGGGCCATCCACGCCATAGCCGCGCGTCAGGGTAACCGTTCCGGCATCGCCGCCCACGCCGCCGGTCCCGCCAACGCCGATGGCGATGGGCTGGCCCTTGGGCGCGAAAGCGCCGGTCAGGTTCATGCCGCCCGCGCCGCCGCCGCCGCCGATCGACTGCGCCACCACGCCCGGTGCATAGATCGCGCCTTCAACGCCCGAGAAGGTCACTTCCCCGGTTCCGGGCGCCACGCTGACCAGGGTGTTGACGAAGACGTTCCCGTCACTGGCCAGCGAGACATTGCCGGCATTCGCGCCGGTGCCGCCATTGCCGCCAACCCCGGCCGAGATCGAGATCCCCTCGGTCTTCTTGGCCGCATTGCCCGCGCCGGTCACCGCTGCCGAGATATTCATCCCACCCGCGCCGCCGCCGCCGCCGATCGACTGGGCCAGCACGCCATAGGCGAACAGGCCATCGACCATCACCTGCCCGCGCTGTGCGGCAAGGACATTGCCGGCCGTGTTGCCCGCACCGCCAAAACCGCCCAGGCCGAAGGCGACCTGCGGTTCGGTGCCGCCGCTCGACTGGATACCGCCGGTGATGTTGATTGCACCCGCACCGCCGCCGCCGCCGACCGACTGGGCCAGGAAGCCGATGCTGTTGTTGCCCGACACGAACAGATCGGCATCGACCGAGGCCGTGACATTGCCCGCCGTACCACCGGCGCCGCCGAAGCCGCCGATCCCGATCGTCAGCTGGCCGGCGGTCGAAATGCCGCCGCTGATGTTCATCCCGCCCGAACCGCCGCCGCCGCCGATCGACTGCGCGGCAAAGGCCATCTGGTTATCGCCGATGCCCTGGACCTGGACCCGGCTTGTGCTGCCGGTCGGCGCCCCGAGTGTGGCGATCACGTTGCCGGCGTTGCCGCCCAAACCGCCGAAGCCGCCAATCCCGATCGCCGCAGTGCGCCCGGCCGAACCGGCCCCGCTCTTGGTCAGGCTGATCGAGCCTGCGATGTTGAGGCCGCCGTTGCCGCCGCCGCCGCCAACCGACTGCACCAGAACGCCGGTCGAGCCGCCACTCCTGACGCGGGTTTCGCCGATCAGCAGGTCCGAATAGTCGTCAACCGTCTGGGTGCCTTCAAGCAGCGAAAGGTCATAGACCGCCGTCGTGATGTCGGATTCGAGGCCCCTTGCCAGGACGTTGCCGGTGATCGTGGCGGTGACATCGCCGCCACTGCCGCCGTCGCCGCCAAAGCCGCCCAGCCCGAGTGAGACTGCGGTGGCATTGCCCTTGGTCGCCGCCAGGCTGCCCGAGATATTGATCCCGCCTGCGCCGCCGCCGCCGCCGACCGACTGGACGGTGATGCCGTTCGAACTGGCGCCATCGGTGAAGGTATCGCCGCTGCGCGCGAAGACAACGGTCGAACCGTCGCCCCCGTCGCCGCCGAAGCCGCCAACGCCAACCGCACCGCTGCCGGCCGTCCCGGTCGACAGGCTGGCCGAACCGGCCACGTTAAGCCCGCCTGCGCCGCCGCCGCCGCCCAGCGACTGGGCCAGCACGCCGTGGCTGTTCGCGCCGGTAGTGCGATAGGTGCCGTTGACCGTGGCATCGACGATGCCGGCATCGCCGCCGCCGCCGGCAAACCCGCCGATCCCGACCGAAGCCGCGATCGAGGTTCCGGCCCCGGCCGAGATCGCAAGATTGCCCGTGACATTGAAGCCGCCGGCCCCGCCGGCGCCGCCAAGGCTTTGGATTGTCGCCCCATACGCCTTGTCGCCATCGGTGGTGACATTTCCGGCCAGCGTCGCGGTGACGCTGCTGCCGACACCGCCTTCGCCGCCAAAGCCGCCAATGCCGACCCCGACCGAGCCGTTGCTGGCCCGGCTGAGCGACACGTTGCCGGTAACGCTGAAGCCGCCATTGCCGCCGCCGCCGCCCGCCGACTGGACCAGAATGCCATAGCTGTCATCGCCGCGCGTGGTGACATTGCCGGTCTGGGTCGCGGTAACGATCCCCCCGGCGCCGCCGTCGCCGCCAAAGCCGCCGATCCCGACGCCCAGGTTGCCGCTGGCCGAAGCGCCCATCGTTGCAGCCAGGTTGCCGGTCACGTTGAAGCCGCCATTGCCGCCGCCGCCGCCGACCGACTGGATGGTCGCGCCGCTGCTGCGGCTGGAGGTGAGCAGTACGCCGTTCTGATCGGCCGCCCCGGTGAAGATATCGCCGGTCATGGTCGATTCCACATCGCCTGCCGCGCCGCCCGATCCGCCGAATCCGCCGATCCCGACACCCAGGTTGGCCGCCGTGCCCTGCGCCGAAAGCGCGACATTGCCGGTGACGTTGAAGCCGCCGTTACCGCCGCCGCCGCCTTGCGACTGGACCAGCAGGGCATAGCTGTTGCTGCCGCGGGTGACGATGTCGCCGGTAATCGTGCTGGTCGCCTTGGCCGCTGCGCCGCCGTCTCCGCCAAAACCGCCGATACCGACACCAATGTTGCCGCTGGCCGCCGAAGTCGCTGAAATGCTCAGCAGGCCGGTTACGTTGAAGCCGCCGTTGCCGCCCCCGCCGCCCAGCGACTGAACGGTAACGCCGCTGCTGTCGTGGTCCATGGTGGTGACATTGCCGACCAGTGTCGACGTTGCCTCAAAGCCGGCGCCGCCCGAGCCGCCGAAGCCGCCGATGCCGACGCCGACATTGCCGCTGGCACCCTTGTTGATGCTGGCTCCGCCGGTGACGTTGAAGCCGCCGTTGCCGCCGCCGCCGCCAACCGACTGGACCAGCAGGCCGCTCGATTGCGCACCGCCGGCAAAGATGTTGCCGGCAATGGTCGATGTTGCACTGCCCGAGGCCCCGCCGCTGCCACCAAAGCCGCCGATGCCGATGCCAACCGAGCCCGAACTGCCGGCCGAAATGCTGAGCGAGCCGGTGACGTTGAAGCCGCCGTTGCCGCCGCCGCCGCCCAGCGACTGGACCACGATCGCATCCGAATCGATCCCGTCGGTCGAAGCCGCGATCAATGTGCCAGCGGGGTTCGACGTGCGCTGGTTCAGCAGCAGGCTTGCCGCGCCGCTCGCTCCACCCGAGCCGCCAAACCCGCCGATCCCGACGCCGACCTGGCCGCCGCCGCTCTTGGAAACGGCAATGCTGCCGGTGACGTTGAAGCCGCCGTTGCCGCCGCCTCCGCCAACCGACTGGACCAGCAAGGCCGCGCTGCCATCGCCCAGGGTGGCAATCGATCCGGTGATGTCGGCGCTGGCGTCGGCAGCGCTGCCGCCGTCACCGCCCATGCCGCCGATGCCGATGTTGGCGCCGCCGGTAAAGCCGCCCGAAGCGTTGATGCCGCCGGTGATATTGAAGCCGCCGTTGCCGCCGCCCCCGCCCAGGGATTGCGCGATCACGCCGATCGAGCGGTCGCCGCTGGTCATCGCCGCGACCAGATCGATGCTGGGTGCCGCAATCTGGTCATTGATGTTGAGCGTTACATTGCCAGCCGCACCGCCGCTGCCGCCGGCACCGCCGACCCCGACATTGATGCTGCCGGATCCTTCGACCGCAAACGACATGCCGGCGGCTACGTTGAAGCCGCCATTGCCGCCGCCGCCGCCAACCGACTGGGCCAGCACCGCGCCGCTGTCATCGCCGTAGGTGCGCGTATAGCCGGTGATATCGGCAATGACTGTGCCGGCTGAATTGCCGCTGCCGCCCGATCCGCCGATGCCGACGTTGACGCCGCCCGCGCCAGTGCCGCCAACGCTAAGCCCGCCGGTGACATTGAAGCCACCATTGCCGCCGCCGCCGCCGATCGACTGGGCGATGATACCCGCACTGTGGTGCTGCAAGGTGATCGCAGCAATGCGGCTTATATCATTGATAGTAATGCCATTATTAACATTCAGCGTCACCGCGCCGGCCGATCCGCCGCCGCCGCCATGGCCGCCGATCCCGATCCCGACCTGGCCCGCGCCGGTCCCCGCCCCGGCAATGCTGCCATTGACGTTGAAGCCGCCGCTGCCGCCGCCGCCGCCGATTGACTGGGCAACGATCGCATCGGAATAGGCCCCGCGATCACCGGCGCCGGTGCCTTCACCGGTCTGCGCTGCGCCGGTCAGGCTCAGCGTTACGGCCTGCGCGTTGCCGGCTGTGCCGCCGCTGCCACCCAGCCCGACGCTGACCGAGACCGCCCCGGTCCCCGCCGCGGCGATATCACCGCCGACATTGAAACCGCCCGCGCCGCCGCCGCCGCCAACCGATTGCGCCAGGATCGCACCCGACCCGTCGCCAATCGTCACGGTGTTGCCGACCAAGGTGGCATTGACCGTGTTGGCGCTGCCGCCACCGCCGCCCGAACCGCCCAGGCCGACCCCGATCGATCCCGATGCAGTACCGCTGAATGACATGCCGCCGGTGATATTGAAGCCGCCGGCACCGCCGCCGCCACCCACCGACTGGGCGATAAAGCCGGCGGCATCATCGCCGCTGGTGGAAATGTTCTTGGCATCGGCGATTACCACGCCGCCCGTGCCGCCGCTGCCGCCCGATCCGCCAAGGCCAACCCCGATCGAACCCGATGCTGTGCCGCCGATCGCCAGGTTGCCGCTGATATTGAACGCACCGCCGCCGCCGCCGCCGCCGGCCGATTGCACCAGCACACCGCGCGACTGGTTGCCGGTGGTGATGACATCGTTCTGGATATGCCCGGTCGCCGCCAGGCCGGCGCCGCCGCTGCCGCCCGATCCGCCCAGGCCGACCGAGATCCCGCCGCCCGCCGCGCCGCCCAGTGCGATGTTGCCGCTGACATTGAAAGCGCCGCTGCCGCCGCCGCCACCCAGCGACTGGATGACCACGCCGTCGGACTGCTCACCGCTGGTCTGGACCAGCCCGGTCACCGTGCCGGTGACTGCACCGCCAGCCCCGCCGCCCGCGCCCGACCCGCCAAGGCCCACCGAAATCCCGCCGGCAAACCCGCCCGAGCCAGTGATCGAGCCGCTGACATTGAAGCCGCCGCTACCGCCGCCGCCGCCAACCGACTGGATGGTCACGGCGTTCGAACGGTCACCGGTTGTGGTGACTGCGCCGACCCGGCCCGTAACCGATCCGCCAATCCCGCCGCCACCGCCATTGCCGCCCAGGCCAACCGAACCACCGATCGACCCTCCGCCCGAAAAGCCCAGCGTCGCGCTGACGTTGAAACCGCCGGTACCGCCGCCGCCGCCGACCGACTGGGCCACGAACCCGCCCGAGTTGGATCCGCTGCCATCGCTGTCACCGGTAGAGATGGTGCCATCGAAGGCCACATCGACCGTTCCACCGTTACCGCCGCCGCCGCCGGTCCCGCCGGCGCCGATCGCGCCCGAGACGGTGAAACCATCACTCGCCGCGCCCGCTACGCTGACATTGAAACCGCCCGCACCGCCGCCGCCGCCAACCGATTGCGCGAGGTAACCGGTCGAGAACATGCCCCTGGTGACGATGGTCCCGCCGCTGGTGCCGGTGACGGTCCCGCCGACACCGCCCGCGCCGCCCCGGCCGCCCAGCCCGACGGCCAGCGATCCACTGAAGCCGATCCCGGCAGACAGGGTCGCGGACACGCTGAAGCCGCCCGCACCGCCGCCTCCGCCGACCGACTGGATGAACACGCCCTGGCTGTTGTCACCGGTGGTCAGGACATTGGCATCGCCATTGAGCGAAACCGTGCCGCCCTGGCTGCCCGCGCCGCCCGAACCACCGATCGCGAAACTGGCCGAACCGAACAGGCCGACGCTGGTTTGCACCGCATAGCCGCCCGTGCCGCCGCCGCCGCCGACCGACTGCGCGAAAATCCCGCGCGAACGATCACCGGTTGTGCTGATAAAGGGCAGGATCTCGGTCGGGATACCGGCGATGTCGACTGTCCGGGAAGACAGGTTGACGTTGACCGTACCGCCCGCGCCCCCGGCGCCGCCCGATCCGCCGATCGCGACACCGACGAAGGCCGAAACCGAGGTTGATGATCCGCCGTTGCCACCGCCGCCGCCAACCGCCTGCGCAAACAGGCCGTGCGAATCGTTGCCGGTGGTCTGCATGCTGCCGGAAATGTTCGCCGTGACGGGTCCGGCATTGTTGCCGGCCCCCGCCGATCCACCGATGGTCAGCAGGACGCCGCCGGTCGAACCGCCATCGCCGCCGCCGCCGCCGATCGATTGCGCCTGGATCGCGGACGACATGTTGCCGCCGGTGGTTACCAGGCCCGAATTGGTCACGGTGACCACACCGCCGGCACCGCCGCCGCTGCCCGATCCGCCGATCGCCGCAAGGCCGCCGGCATCGCCGCCGCTTCCGCCGCCGCCACCAATCGATTGGGCGAACATGCCCTGGCTGAACGCGCCGCCGGTTTCGATCGTGCCGCTGTTGCCCAGCGTCACCGTGCCGCCGCTGCCACCAGCGCTCGACCCGCCGCCGATCGCAACCAGCGCGCCGCCATCGCCGCCGCTGCCGCCGCCGCCGCCCACCGACTGCGCGAACAGGCCGCGCGCCAGCCGCCCACCGGTGGTGATGCTGCCGGCATTGCTGACCGAGACCACCCCGCCGGCTCCGCCGACGCTGCCCGAGCCGCCCAGCGCAACCAGGCCGACCGAAGAGGCCCCCGAACCGCCGCCGCCGCCCACCGACTGCGCAAAGGCACCGTCCGCGCCCCTGCCGGACGTGGTGATCTCGCTACCCGTGCCCAGCGTAATGGTCACCTGTCCGCCATCGGCACCGCTGCCGCCGCTGCCGCCCAGCGAGACCAGGCCGCCCGAGGTATTCGCGCTGCCGCCGCCGCCGCCGACCGACTGGGCAAAGATGCCGCGGGCATCCTGGCTGTGGGTCAGGATCGTCGCCGAGCTGGTGACCGTAACGGCTCCGCCGGTCTTCCCCGTGCCGCCTGAACCGCCCATGGTGAAGACGCCGCCGGTGCCCCCGGCCGTGCCGCCGGTGCCGCCGATCGATTCAGCATAGATACCATAGGCACCGATGCCCCAGGTCTCGATGAACGAACCGTCGGCAGCGTTGACGATCGCCGATCCGCCATAGCCACCGTCACCGCCGCCAGAGCCGAACGAAGCCGCCCCGCCAACCGAACCGGTTGAGCCGCCGCCGCCGCCGATCGATTGCGCCAGAACGCCGTGCGACCAGTTGCCGGTCGTCAGGGTTTCGCTGGTGGCGCCAAGATCGACCTGCGCGGTGCCGCCGTGGCCACCGCCACCGCCGCTGCCACCGAACGCGACGATCCCGCCAGCATCGCCGCTGTTGCCACCGATCCCGCCGATCGACTGGGCCAGCACACCATAGGCCGACTGGCCATGGGTCAGGATATAACCGTTGTTGACCGCGTGTGCGGTGCCGCCGTTGCCGCCATAGCCGCCGCCGCCGGCATCGCCATAGATGCCATAGCTGGAGCCGCCGGTGCCGGCATTGCCGCCGCTGCTCTGGACGATCAGACCCGCCGCGCCGTTGCCCCAGGTGACGATCCGGTTTTCGTTGATGCCGGTTGCGGTGCCGCCGTTGCCCGGCGTGCCCGGTCCGCCGCCGGAACAGGCGATATAGCAGTTGCCGCCCGATCCTGCACGCCCGCCGACGCTTTGCACCAGCATGCCGAAGCTGTTGACGCCGAATGTTTCGACCGTGGTCTGGTTGATTGCCGTGACAACCCCGCCATCACCGCCGTTGCCGCCCCGCGCGGGCGGGATGTTGCCATAGCCGGTGCCGCCATCGCCGCCATCGCCGCCCTTGCTGACCACGACGATCCCGGGATTGTTGTCGCCGGTGGTGCTGATCGCGCCCCACGATACGGTGATCGTATCGGTGAAGCTGGGGCCGGTGCCCCCGGCGCCGCCATTGCCTGGCGCGTACTGGATACAACCGAGCGCACCGAAGCAGACCCCGCCGCCATCGCGTCCATCGCCGCCATTGCCGCCTGCGCGGATATCCCGATAGGGCGTTCCCGGGGTCGACGGCGTGGCATAGGTCACGCCCGAACCGGTGCCACCGCCCGCCGGCGGAGGACCGCTGTAGGTAGCCGTGGTGGCGATCGTCGATGACGTATTGGTGGTCAGGTTCTTGATCGTGACCGATGTGACGCGGCCAGACGTCAATGTTACAGCCGTCACCTCATAGGTGGTGACCGTCGCCGGAACGGTCGAATTGTCGGTGACCGTATAGCTATCGCCGACCGTCTGGGCGAGCAGGATGAAATTGCCGGCCGACGTCACCACGCCATAGTTTTCGACCAGCTGGGAAACCGTTTCGGCAGTACCCGTTGCGGGATTGGTGATCGTATCGCCGACATTGTAAACCAGCAGCGCGGCCATCGCCGGGGTGGCAGTGAAGCCGGTCAGTGCGCTTGCCGCCAGCGCCAGCGGCGCGACGGCGCGCAGAATCCGGCGCAGCCGCTGCGCGGCAGTCCGGTCGGTGCGCGGCTGCGAACCGCGACTTGTCGCAAGCGCACGCTCAAGCTTGGCAAGCGAATGATCGATCAGGGGCGAAGTGCGACCGATTGTGCCGCGCAGGCTGCCAATTTCGCTGAGCGCCGAGCTCCGGGTGGCATCGTCAATTGTCGCCGCATCGAATTTTGCCACGAACCGGTCAACGGTGCGCGCAACAACAACTGCAAGACGAACGCTCACTACGTCGGCCAAAGCGAATCTCCCCCAAGGCGGCCCGCTTGTGCGAGCCTTTCAAATACCTGCATTCCAACGTATTTTTTCTTGAATGCAGTTAACCTTGCGACCCGCTCTTATTGTCAAGAATCGGTACTCTGGATGCGAGGCTAGAGATGGATAGTGTTAAGCACAACGATTCAATCGGTATCGCGTCATCCCGGTACGGTCGCCAGTTCCTGAGACCGGCGAAAGCCGAAGGATCGATCCGCTGCGACAGCTCTTGCCGTCGGCAAACGGTATCAGCTTCCGCCGAGATTTCGGGGCAATCACGTTCCGAACGATGTCTGTTCTGGCGAGCTTTCAGACATCGCACCTCGAATATCATGTCCCGGCACTCATGTGATCCTCAGATCACCAGGCGAAAGACACCGACCCCAACTGCCCGAATTCGGCAATGATCGCCTTGCCTTTGACGAGATAAGGCGCGGATGTCAGGCCACCCGTCAGTATGATCGAGCCTGCGGGAAGGACAATTCCCGCCGCGACAAGTTCGCCACAAAGCCAAAGCAAGGCTTCAAGCGGGCCACCCATCGCGGCGGACGAATGCCCTGTGAACCGCTCACCACATTCGCCGCCAAGCGAAACTGCAAGACCTTCCGATTTGAGTACGCCGGGACAGTGCGGTTTCCCAAGGATGAAGCCGGCGGCCGAACTGTTGTCGGCAACATTGTCCTCAGCGTCATCTATCGCGCCGGCGAGCATTCGCAGCTGCTCGATGCCTTCCTCGATTCCGTGCGATCAGTTTCCGCGAATGCCTCGTCTGCCAGCTAGTTTTGACCTGCGGGTGACGGTCGATGTCTGAAGCCTGAGCCGCCCCTGGTGCCAAGTCCAGACACCACTCTCAGCGGCCTCCGCAGTGCGGATCCGATGCATCGTGAAACATGGTGTCTGGCGGAGAGGGTGTCCGCCCTGAATCTGTCATATAGTATTGATATTGCTCTGATAAAATGTTTCAAAAGCGCAATGGACCCACACTCAGACCCACACATCTAGATCGCTCAACATTGGTTTTGCGGACGAATTGAGCCGAAATCCATTTTATCATATGAAATATTATCATACCGAACGGTCTCCGCTAAATAGAAATGTCACTGTCGGGGACCCAGGGTGACGTGACCCCCTGATTTCCCTCCAAGATTGATTAGAGTCCGGCCCTTGAGAGAAGGAACGGACAGATGAAGCGACTACGATTTACAGAAGAGCAGATTATCGGGGTTCTGCGTGAGGCAGAGGCAGGCGCGAAGACGGCTGACCTGGCCCGCAAGCATGGCGTGTCGGAAGCGACGCTATACAACTGGAAGGCCAAGTATGGCGGCCTTGAGGTGTCGGAGGCGAAGCGGCTGCGGGCGCTCGAGGACGAGAACGGGCGGCTCAAGCGTCTGCTTGCCGACGCGATGCTGGACAACGCGGGTCTGAAGGATCTGCTGGCAAAAAAATGGTAACGCCTGCCGCCAAGCGGGAAGCGGTCGCGCATCTTCAGGCCCTGCTTGATGTCAGCGAGCGGCGGGCGTGCAGGGTCATCGATGCGGACCGGACAGTCATTCGCTACCAGTCGCGGCGCGATGATGGTGCTTTGCGCGAGAAGCTGCGGGAACTGGCGCATCAACGCCGCCGGTTCGGGTATCGGCGGTTGCACATCCTGCTGCGGCGCGAGGGGCTGACGATCAACCGCAAGAAGACCCAGCGGCTGTACCGCGAGGAAGGCTTGACCGTGCGGCGACGCAAAGGGCGCAAACGCGCGGTTGGTGCACGGGTGCCAGCTCCCGTTTCGGCGCTACCCAACCAGCGCTGGAGCCTGGACTTCGTGCATGATCAGATGATCACCGGTCGCCGGTTCCGGGTGCTCAACGTCGTCGATGATGTGACGCGCGAGTGCCTGGCGGCGGTTCCCGACACCTCGATCTCGGGCAAGCGGGTGGTGCGCGAACTGGCCGAGCTGATCGCGGTGCGGGGCAAGCCCGGTATGATCGTCAGCGACAACGGAACCGAGCTGACCTCGAACGCGGTGCTCGAATGGTGCGGCGATGCCAAGGTCGAATGGCATTACACGACGCCGGGCAAGCCGACCCAGAACGCGTTCGTCGAGAGATTTAACGGGCGGATGCGCGACGAGCTGCTCAATGAGACACTGTTCACTTCGCTGGCCCATGCCCGCGAGAAGATCACTGCATGGGCCGACGATTACAACACCGACCGACCGCACTCCTCACTCGGATACGCCACCCCGGCGGCCTTCGCCGCCGACCTCAAAAAGCAAGGGGCTGCTGCGCTCCGCATAGCCGGAGGCTACGCTACGCAGCCCCTTGCTTCACCCGCGCAACCGCGCAACAACGATGCCGAGGCTTTAATCGCAACTGGATGAAAGTTGGGGGTCACGTCACAGGTGTAATACAAGCTCTGCGCGATGCCTTCCTTGCGGCACAGCTCAGCAATGCTGTCCTCGCCGCGCAGCCCATCGAGCACGATGCGGATCTTGTCTTCGGCCGAGAAATGGCGACGGGTCTGCCGCCGAATGTCCTTCACGACCCGCTCAGCAGGAGCCTTTACCGGCGATTTTTTCAAGGAGTGTTGGGACTTCATCTTCGTTCCTTCGTCACTACGACGAAGCCCCAACACTCCTTAAATCACAACGTCAAATCTGTGCCATTGGTGCTGACGGGGGACACTGGCCACGTCTGCAACTGGCTCGGGGGGAAGCTCTAAGGGGCTTGGATCAGCTGCATTGCCGTCTTTCAGCCTAAGCTGGGAGAAGTCCTCGACGGCCACTTCACGTGCATGGGACTGAAGCCCGAGCACAGCGGTGGCTGCAAAAATTATGAAACGCTTCACGTCACGCCTTTCGATGGCGTGCTGTGCAGATGGGGTTGCGCGAAACCCAATTTAGGCGCGCCCCTTTACTACTGTCAATCCAGCCGACAAGCCGACGACTAACTACGCAATGGAAATCTACGACTACGGCCCATCAGTAACCGGTTGGGTGTGCGAACTGCAATCAGAAGCCGCATAATGGCCAAGCATGCAGACTCTCTACGTTAGCAGGACAGGGTTGCGAAAGTCTCCAAATTGACGGTTGCTTGCCTTGATACAATCGACATCGCGCTCTTGCACGATTGGCGTAGTTGGAACGCAGCGCTTTCGGCTCTGCCAAGGGGGAGTCTTCTGTCGGCTCTGGTGACGACCCTGGAACGGAAGACATTGCAGCCGCGCACTGGATCAGTGCCCCAGCGGCATCCCGCCCGATCTAGTCGGGCGTGGAGCGAGCCAGATGAGAGCGGCGGCGAAGAGCAGGATGGCGCTGGTGGCCCAGAAGGTATGGATGAGCGCCAGGGTTGTCGCTTCGAGATCGACCATGTTGCTGAGAATCTGCCGCACCTGATCGGGCGGAAACCCGAGTCCGGTCAAGCTATCCTGCACGGCTTCCGGTTGCATCGCTCCGACGGCATCGCTCCGCGCCAGGCGCTGCGTGTCGGCCCAGTAGGAGAGCGTTATCGAGGTCGCTACCGCCGTTGCGATGGTCCGCATAAAGCTCTGAAGGCCGGCAGCCGACGCCACTTCATTGTCATCGACGGTGTTGAGGGTGAGCGACATGAGCGGAAGCATCATGAAGGTCACCCCCAAGCCCTGAACCAACTGCAGAATGCTGAGAGTCCAGAAATCGGCGTCCGTCGTCCAGGTCGTTCGGACGAGCGTCGTCGCCGCAATCCAGGCGATACCGCCCGAGACCAACAGGCGGGGGTCGAGGCGACTCATCAAGAAGGCCGCCAGTGGCGCTGTAAACAGTGCGCCGGTGGCGGAGAAAGATGACGACAATCCCGCTGAAGTCGCCGGGAATCCGAGCCAGGCCTGTTGCCACTGGGGGACAATGACAAAACCCGCGAAATAGCCAGCAAATGCGAGCGACAGCACTGTCAGGCTGACGCTGAACCCCCGGTGTCTGAACACCCGCAAATCGACAATCGGGTGATCTTCGCCTAGCTCCCAGATAACGAAGAGCAGAAGACAGACAAAGGAGGTGATCGATAGCGCGACGATCATCGGATCGGCGAACCAGTCATGGTTGCGGCCAAGGTCCAGCACGAGTTGCAGGCAACCCACCCAAAGGACCAGCAGGGCGAGTCCGATGAAATCGATGGGCTGGGTCTGCCGATCGGTTTCGACGGGCTTCAGCAACACGATACCCACGCCAATACAAAGGATCGCAACGGGCACGTTGATCAGGAATATCCAATGCCAGCTGTAGTTCTCGGTAAGGTAGCCTCCGATCATCGGGCCAAGAGCTGGCCCCATCAACAGTGTGACAGCCCACATGCCCAAAGCCATGTTGCGCTTTTCCGGCGGAAAGACCTTCAGGAGCAGCGTCTGCGACAAGGGCATCAGGAACGCGCCGAAGATCCCCTGGCCGATCCGGCATGCAACCAGCATCCCCATTGTGATTGAAATACCGCACAAGAAGGAAAGAATGCCGAAGCCGACCATGCTGACGACGAAGGTGCGCACCGAACCGAAGCGTCCCGCGATCCACCCGGTCAAGGGAACGCAGATCGCTTCAGCTACCGCGTAAGAGGTGATGATCCAGGCCCCTTGCTCAAGCGTGATCCCGAGGCTGCCAGCGACATGCGGGATCGAGACATTGGCGATGGTCAGGTCGAGAATGACCATGAAATTGGCCAGCGCCAGCACCAGCCCGGCGGCCAATTGCCGCGACGGGGCAATGCCAGCGCTTTCGGGTTTGGCGCTACTCATCGTGCCTTACCTTCGAGAAACATCGATCTCGACTTCCATCGACAGCCCGACGCGCAAGGGATGTTTCCGTAGCTCGGCAGGATCGAGTTCGATCCGCACCGGGAGACGCTGGACAGTCTTGATCCAGTTGCCGGTGGCGTTCTGGGCCGGAATAACCGCCATTGACGATCCGGTTCCGCCAGCAAAGCCGGTGATCTTGCCATGATAAACAACGTCGCCACCGTAAAGGTCCGAGGTCAGAGTGACGGGCATGCCGATGCGGACGCGGCGCAGCTGGCTCTCCCTGAAGTTCGCATCGACATAGAGCTTGTCGACCGGGACGATGGTCATGATGATCTGTCCTGGGTTCAGTCGTTGCCCGACCTGAATTTGCAGACGGCTCACCACCCCCGAAACGGGCGCCCGGATTTCGGTGCGTTCAAGATCGAGCCGCGCCGAGTCGAGCCGCGCCGCGGCAGCTTGCACAGCGGGATCGGTGTCGATGTTTGAGCCGCGCACCAGTGCATCGTTGGCCGCGAACTGGCCCTGGGCAACGCGGCGGGCCGAACTGACCTCCGATATCCCACCGCGAGCGGCATCGAGTGCAGCGCTGGCGGTGGCAAAGGTCCTACGTGCTTGGGTGACTTCTTCGCCAGACACGGCTCCGCTGGCAACCAGTGTCTCGCGACGCTGAAGATCGATCCTGGCCTTGTCGAACTCGGCCTGGGCGCTGCGCAATCGCGCCTGCGCTTGGACAATAGCCGCGCTCGACGTGTCGATCTGCGCCGACAGGGCACCGTTGGTCGCAACCGCCTGACCGAAACGGCGGCGGGCAGCGGCGAGGTCGGCCTGGGCCTGCGCTACGGCAATCTTCGCATTGGCCTGGTCGAGCCGGACCAGCACGTCCCCTGCCTTCACCTGCTGCGTATCTTCTACTAGAACCTCGATCGCCGATCCCGCGACCAGCGGCGTGACCTGTGCGATCTGTGCATTCACATAGGCGTTATCGGTGCCGACATGGTTTCGCGTAACCAGCAGGTACCATGCAGCCCAGGCAAGACCCACCACTCCAAGAGCGATCGCCAGCCGCTTTAGCCACTTTCTGCGCGTTCCCTTGCGCGCAGCGGAGAGTTCGGGATCGATCGCTGGCAATTCGGTTGCTGGTTCGGTCATTGGCCTGTCTGTCCTGTTGGCCGGGCGGCGGCGGTATCGAAGCCGCCACCCAACGCCCGGATCATCGCGAGCGTCGCGCCCCTTTCGTATGTCTCAAGCCCAATCACCACGAGCCGCAGGTCATGGACGCTGCGTTCGTTGGCGAGTACGTCGAGATAGCTGGAAAGGCCCGCCTCGTAGCGACGACGGACCAATGCCAGGGCGTCCTCGCTGGCGGTCAGCGCAGTTCGGGCAGCTGCAAGCCTCTTGTCCGCGGCGTCGCGCTGGGTGACAGCATCAGCGACCTGCTGAAAAGCGGTGACCACCGTCTGGTTGTAGTTCGCGACTGCCTCGTCATAGGCCGCCCAGGCGCCGCCGTATTGCGCCTTGAGGGCACCGCCCTGAAAGATTGGCAGGCTGATTGCGGGGCCGACGTTGCCGAACAGCGACCCGGAATCGACCAGATTGCCGAGCCCCAGCGCCTGCAAGCCGACCAGCGCCCTGAGGTTGATCGAAGGAAAGAAGCCGGCGCGCGCGACCTTTACCTTGCTTGCCGCCGCTTCGACCCGTTCGCGCGCCGCGACGATGTCGGGACGGCGGCCCAGCAGATCGGTATTGATGCCCGCCGGAACTCCAGAAGGAGTGGAGGGTGCAAGCGGCGGGCGGGTGATCGATTGACCGCGGTCCGGCCCGGCACCGACCAGCGCGGCAAGCTGGTTGCGGCGGAAACCGATGTTCTCGGAGATCGCCGCGAGGTCCTGTTCGGCGAGGGCGACTTCGGCATCGGCGCGGCGCAGGCTCGCCAGGTTGTCGAGCCCGCTGCCGTGGCGCTGGGCGACAAGGTCTCGCGTCGACCGGCGATTGGCGAGTATCGACGCAGCATTGTCGTATTCGCGGTAGAATCGGCCCAGTTCGGCATAGGCGGCGGTGATCGCGACCGACAGCACGAGCCGGGCTTGCGCGGCATCGACCACCGCCGCGCGGGCCTCCGAGGTCGCCGCTGCATGGGCGGCGCGGTTGCGCCCCCACAGGTCTAGGTCGAATCCGAATGTCAGCGAGGCCTGACCGTAGTCTTTCCAGCCATCGGGCAGGAATTGCGCGGGGAGGCCGTTGTTACCGCTTTGACGCCGCAAGCCCCCTTCCGCCTCGGCACCAAGCGATGGCAGTCGTGCGGCTCCAGCCCTTTGCGCTTCGGATTCGGCCCGCTTGATCCGGGCTACGGCCACAGCGACCTGGGGCGAGTTGGCAAGACCTTCCTCGATCAGCGCGGTCAACTGCGGATCGCCGGCCAGACGCCACCATTGATCTGGCGGCCAGGCGGTGTTGCCGCGCGCGGCGAGTGTCTGCGATACCTCGATTGTATCGGGGGTGTGCATCGCGGGCCGAACCCCAGCATCGGGGACCGCAACGCAGGCGACCAGCATCAACGGCAGAGCGATGCCAGCCACGCGCATGGTATGGCTTGTCTTCGACTTGGGTTTTGGTTGCTCGGTAGATAGGGTCACGGCGCGTCGATAGCAGGTAGTAAAAATATTTACAATCTGTCTTGCAACAATAATGCTTTAAACGATCACGTAGATGCGCTATCAGATGTCGCATGTCTGACGCGGCGCAGCACGAACGGTTTGTTACCGAAGCGGATGAGTTGATATTCCTGATCGAGGAGGTTCCCCGCCGACTCAGGCGCATGTTTACGGTTTCGATGGCCGCGTTCGACATGACCACTCCGCAATGGCGGGCGCTGTCGTATATCATGCGCACGCCCGGCTTGAACCAGACCATGCTCGCGCGACAACTGGATCTCGAACGGGCTTCAGTGGGCCATATCGTCGATCAGCTCGAAGCGGCAGGCCTTGCTGAACGTCGCGCGGCCGGGGGAGACCGGCGGGTTTGGACCTTGCACCCCTTGCCGAAAGCAATCGAAATCCTCCCCTCGGTGCGTAAGGCCGCCGATCGACTATATCTGGAATTGCTCCGCAACGTCCCCCTTGAGGACATCGACCAAATGCGCTCCACGCTCTCCAGGATGGTAGCCAATATCAGTGGTCTAGACCCGGACTGAAGTCGGTTTGGGCTGGCAACAATGCCCGTTACATATTGTAGGCCCCGCGACCGCTGGCGACCAGCGTCCCGGCCTCGTCGTGAATGCGCACGTCGGCAACGCTTAGCGATTTCCCGGCCTTGATCAGCCGCCCTTCGGCATGAAGCGTCTGGCGGCTCGCTGCCCGATGGTAATCGACCCTCAGGTCGGCTGTGGATTTGCACATGTTTCCTGAGGCCAGGACTGCATAGAATCCCGTCAGATCGATCAACGAGGCGAGAATTCCACCGTGCATCGACGGGAGCGTGGGGTTGGAGATCATCTCGTCCCGCCATGGCATTTCGATCAGGATGTGCTCTGCGTCAGCTTCGACCATCCGCAAGTTCAGCCAGCGGTGAAACGGCGCGACCAGCAGGGCGCGGTTGAGCTCTTCCAGCGTCATGCAATCGTCTCCGGTTCGGACTGGCTTTCGAGGAATTCGATGATGGCCCTGCTGAACACGTCGTTGTCGTCGCCGACAACCATATGTCCAGCGCCCGAGACGTCGGTGAAGCGCGCGCCAGGCACCATCGCGCAGAACCGCTTCGCAGCCTCCATGGAAATCAGGTCGCTCGATCCGCCCCGCACCAGGTGGACCGGTAGCGAGAGGACGCTTGCCGCCGCCTGGGCTTGGGCATAGTCCTGTTCGCGCCGCCCGGTCATCCCGCTCAGAAAGCCGGGATCCCAATGCCAACGATAACGCTGGTCCGGGTCGAGACGGAGATAGCTCTTCAGGCCCTCGCTGGCGCCGCGCTTCTCGCGGTTCGGCATATAGTCCGCGATCGCCTCTGCGGCTTCGTCGTATGACGCGAAGCCGCGCTCCACATGGGCGTTCATGAAGCCGACAATTCGTGAAACACCCTCCGGGTCCATATCCGGAGTGACATCGACCAGCGTCAGCGACGCAAAGCTACCCGGTCGCACCGCCCCTTCCGCCACCAGCGCCGCCAATCCGCCAAGCGATGCGCCGATGACATGCGGCCGCTGGTTCAGCTTGTCGCAGACCGCGAGGATATCCTTGCCGAAATCGGCAAAGCGGTATCTACCGGGGGTGGCCCAGCCACTCTCGCCATGACCGCGCATGTCGATCGCCACCGAGCGATAGCCGTGCTCCGCCAATTGCTGCATCGTCTTGCGCCAGGTGCGCCGGGTTTGCCCTCCGCCATGCGCCAGTAATACGGACGGCCGACCATGACCATCGCCGACAAGGCTTGCCGCGATGGAGATGCCGCCGCTTCCGTCAAACGTCATGTGCATGGCGTCTTGCTCAGTGCTGAAGCTCGGGCAGATGCAGCACCAGCCCATCGAGTTCGGGGACCATCGGAATCTGGCACGCGAGGCGGCTGGTTTCGGTCGTTCCCTCGGCAAACTGGATCAGATCGCTCTCCATGCCGCCTTCTTCCGGCGGCCCGACCCGATCCATCCAGGCCTGATCGACATGGACATGGCACGTGGCGCAGGCACAGACCCCGCCGCAATCGCCATCGATCCCCGGTACACTGTTGAACAGGGCGGCTTCACGGGCGCTGAGGCCCTCGTCTATTTCAACCGACCGACGTGTGCCGTCGGCGGAAACAAAAGTTACGTTGATCATATGGAAGTTCCGTATTTGTAACGAGCCAAGCCTTCAGTGCGCGTGAAGTTTCACCGGCAGCCGGGTAATCCCGCGCACCAGATTGGACAGCAGCCGCTCCGGCTCGCCAACAACTTCGACGAAGCGAAAGCGCTTGAGGATCTCTTCCCAGATGATCCGCAGTTGCAATTCGGCCAGACGGTTGCCCATGCAGCGGTGGATGCCGAACCCGAAGGAGAGGTGGTGGCGCGGATTTTCGCGATCGATGATGAATTGGTCGGCCCGGTCGATCACGGTTTCGTCGCGGTTGCCCGAGAGATACCACATCACCACCTTGTCGCCTTTCCTGATCTGCTTTCCGCCAATTTCGGCGTCTTCCAGCGCGGTACGGCGCATGTGCGTCAGCGGGGTCTGCCAGCGGATGATCTCGGGAATCATGCTGGAAACGAGCGCCGGATTGTCCCGCAATTTCTGATATTCGCCCGGGTTCTGGTTGAGCGCCAGGACCCCGCCACTGATCGAATTGCGGGTGGTGTCGTTGCCGCCGACAATCAGCAGCAGCAGGTTGCCGAGAAATTCGAGGAACGGCATGTCGCGGGTTGCGGGCGAATGCGCCATCATCGAGATCAGGTCATTGCCGCCGGGCTTGTCGATCCGTTCGTCCCACAGGCCCTTGAAATACATCGCACACTGGATGAGTTCCTCGCGGCGCTGTTCGAACGATTCGACGATGCCGGTTTCCGGTGACGCGGTGGTGACGTCCGACCAGCGGGTCAGCTTGGCGCGCTCGTCCCAGGGGAAATCGAAGATCGTCGCAAGCGTCATGGTGGTAAGTTCGACCGACACCAGCTTTACCCAGTCGATCTCCTCGCCGACCGGCAGCGAATCGAGGATCGCGCCCGCCCGTTCGCGGATGATCGGCTCAAGCAGAAGCAGGTTCGATGGTGCAACCACCGGGCTTACCGCCTTGCGCTGCTGGTCGTGCTTGGGCTGATCCATCGCGATGAACATTTCGAGCTCGAGCGCGCCCTCGACGCTGTGCATGTCCTGGACCGAAATCCCACCGAGCTTGGCTTCCGACGAGAAGACCTTGTGGTTGGTGTCGACCGCTATGATGTCGTTGAACTTGGTCACCGACCAATAGGGCCCGAACCGGCTTTCTGCACAGTAGTGGACCGGATCCTCGCGCCGAAGCCGGGTGAAATATTCCCCCACGGTGTCATTCTGGAAGAGGTAGGGATTGGCGACATTGATCTCGTGCAGCGGGATCGAATCGACGGAAGCGTAGAGGACTTTTTCCTGAGTTGCCGAAGTTGCCATGGAACAGACCTTTCTCAATGGCGTCACCTAGGGCCGAAAGGGCCATTCTGTCAATAAAGATTATCAGCTTTAATCCGCCAACTCGGGGAGGTGCCAGGTCGGGATCGCTTACGATTACCGAAATGCCGAGTTTTCGACAGGTTTCAGGGCGCCAACGTTTTTCCGCAGGAGATGCTAGACACGGTGATCGATTAATGCTTATACGTTTTTATGGCTTCTGTTCCACATCGATCTCCGGACGACAACGCGGTGCCCGCAGGCAAGGCAAAGCGCGCCTTGCAGGTCGCGCAGGCCATCGTGTCCGATATCCAGCTCAACGCCCGTGAGGCCGGAGACCGCCTCCCGCAAGAGGAGGATATGCTGGCGCGTTACGAAGTCGCGCGCGCAACCTTGCGCGAGGCGCTCAGGTTTCTTGAGCTGCAGGGGGTGATCCAGTTGCAACTGGGCCGCGGCGGCGGACCGGTTGTGTCGCGGCCGCAGACGCGCGATTTTGCCAGCTCTCTGTCGCTCATCCTGCAATTCATGGATACCGATCTGCGGGCCCTGCTCGAACTGCGCGAAGCGATCGCGCCCGATATGGCGGCCAAGGCTGCGGCGCGGGCGACCAACGCAGATCTCGCCGCATTGAGCGATTGCTACGCCCAACTCGAACGCGACCGCGAAACCGCTGGGTTCGAGGAAACCAACCGGCGCTTTCACGATTTGCTGGGCTGGGCCAGCGGCAACCCGACCTTCGGATTGCTTACATCGGCACTGCATTTGCTGACCCGCGATCTTGCCATGGAATTGGGTTATTCCGCGCAGGAACGGGCCGGCCAATTGCGCTGCCTCGCGCGGGTACTGAACGCGGTGCGCCTGCGCGATGCCGATGGTGCACGCCGACACATGGAGCGGCTGGTCAAGGGATCGTCCGAATATCTCGCGGCTCGCAGCCCCGAGCTCGTTACGCAAAAGGTCAGATGGGGAGACCCAGGCTAGGCCGGCACTTCTGGAGAGGACGATGGCACTGAACAGCCGAATTTGCGGGATGCTCAAGATCGAGCATCCGATCCTGCTGGCCGGTATGGGCGGCGCGAGCGTGCCCCGGCTGGCCGCTGCGGTTTCCAACGCCGGTGGGCTAGGTGTGCTGGGCGCGGCGGCATGCTCGCCCGAACGCTTGCGCAGCTGGATTCGCGAGACCCGCGCGCTAACCGACAAGCCGTTCGGGGTCGATACCTTACTGCCCGCTTCTGTCCGCCGGGGCAAGGCACCTGAAACCGGGGCGGCTCCTACGGATCCGATGGCGGTGTTCGGCGAGTATCAACAATTCGCCCGCGATTTCATGGCACGTGAAGGACTGGGCGAAGTCGATTCCGCTGCGGCGATGCGCGCCGCCGCCGGGGCGGAAAGCGAAGGTGGTCCGCCGCTGTTCTCGAAGGAGTTCTTCGAAGCGCAGATGGAGGTGGTGATCGAGGAAAAGGTGCCCGTCTATGCGGCCGGACTGGGCAATCCCGGACCGTGGATGGATCGCCTGCACGCCAACGGCACGATCGTGATGGCGGTGGTGGGCAAGGTCAAACACGCCTTGCAGGTGGTAGAGTCCGGGATCGATATGATCGTCGCCCAGGGTCACGATGGCGGCGGCCACAATTCGCCGATCGGGACGATTTCGCTGATTCCCCAGGTGGTCGACGCCGTGGGGGACCGGGTCCCGGTGCTGGGTGCCGGCGGCATCAGCGACGGGCGCGGAGTGGCAGCGGTCTTCATGCTCGGTGCCGAGGGTGCCTGGGTGGGAACGGCCTTCCTCGCGACCGAAGAAGCCGGAATCGAGGATTTCCAGAAGCAAGCCATTGCCGAGGGCGGTGACGGCGACACGGTGGTCAGTCGCTCGATCACCGGCAAGCCAGCCCGGATGATCGCCAACAAATGGGCCAGTGCATGGATCGAAGCGGGCAAGGAGCCGCTGCCCATGCCTTACCAGTCGATGATTGCTGGCCCGGTCATGGCGGCGGCGATCCGCGACAAGCGGATGGATGTGCTTCCCGGGTTTGCGGGACAGGGCATCGGTTTGATCAAGTCGGTTCGCCCCGCCGCCGCGGTGATGCGCGATCTGGTGGCCGACGCCGAAAAGGCCTTGGCCGGAGCCAAGCGATTTGGGTGAGGAAGCCGCATCGAAATGGCAAGCGAGGCGAAGATGAAGGGACAGGAACTGAAGCGCCGCATCCGCCCAGGAGAAGCGCTCTCGGCGGTAAAGGTTCTACTCCGCGACAAGGAAGATACCGCACAGGTATTCAGGATTGTCGAGGCCTTGGCTGGAAACAGCTATTATCGCCATTTCAGGCGGTTTGCGGGATCCGAAGGCGGGAGGCGCATCCTGGCCAGCCGGAGCAATCTGCTCGATCGCCTGCGCGACCGCGAACGGTTGGCGCGCTGCCCGAAGGGGAGCCTGGGACAGCAATATCTGGCCTTTGTCTATGGCGAAGGCCTGAGCGCTGAAGGGCTGGTTGAGGCGAGCGAGGAGGGTGGTGTCCGGACCTTTGTCGATCCCGATGTCGCCCTGTTCCGCAACCGGATGAGGGATTCGCACGATCTCTATCACGTTGTCACCGGTTACGGGCGAGATGGGCTGGGCGAAATTTGCGTGCTGACCTTTGGCAACGCCCAGTTCCACAACCACGGCATCGGCTTTCTGCTGCTGCTCGGACTGCTCAAATCAAGACGTGAGCATCCCGGATTACCGGTACTGGGCCCGATGATCGAGGCTTGGCGGCGCGGGCGTGCGGCCAAGAACTTTCCCGAAATACAGTGGGAAGAACTGCTGGATCGTCCGCTCGAAGAGGTTCGCGCGTCGCTCAGTTTGGCTCCCGCGCCGCGATACAGAAGGGCCGAACCCGAGTCCAAACGGATCGAGGTCGAATTCCAGGTCCGCCGCGAACTCGCCATGCAACGACAAAGAGACCTGGAACCGGCATGACCTTTTCCGACAAGACAGCTATCACCGGGGTTGGCGAGACTGATTTCGTCAAGGGCACTGAACGCACCGCCGTCGACATGATGCTGGAGGCTGCGCGCAAGGCGATTGCCGATGCCGGGCTCAAGCCTTCGGACATCGACGGCATGGTGCCGCCGCCGATCTATACCACCAGCGAGGAGCTGGCCGCCAATCTCGGGATCGACGTGCTGCGCTATGCGGCGACGGTGCACATGGGCGGCGCCAGCCCGACCACCGCGCTGCAGAACGCCGCGATGGCGATATCCGCCGGGCTGTGCGATCACGTGCTGGTCACGCTGGGTTGGAACGGCTTTTCGGCGCTGCGGCCCAAACCGGGCGCGCCGCCGACCCGGTCGATGAACATGAACACCCTGACAAACACCATCCAGGGGTACTACATTCCTTACGGCGTATTCCTGCCGGTGCAGATGTACGCCTGGCTGGCGATGCGGCATTCGCAGCTTTATGGGGTGGGGCCGGAAGCAACCGCCGCCATCGCCCTGGCTTGCCGCAAGCACGCCCAGCTCAATCCCAAGGCGTTCACCTACGGGAAGCCGCTGGACCGTGAGACCTATCATGCGGCGCGGTGGATTTCGGAACCGTTCCGGCTTTACGATTGCTGTCTCGAAACCGACGGGGCCTGTGCGGTGGTGGTCTCACGGCTCGATCGCGCGCGCGACCTGCGGCACGTTCCGGTGACGATCGCGGGCGCTGCCGAAGGCCATCCTTATCCCGCCGATGATATTCCGTCCCGGCCCGATCCGTTCAAGATCGGCCTGTCCTATGCCGCGCCCAAGGCTTTCGAGATGGCCGGGGTGTCGCGTAGCAACATGGATTTCCTCCAGGTCTACGATTGCTTTACCTACGTGGTGCTGCTCCAGCTTGAGGCGATGGGCTATTGCGAGCCGGGCGGCGCGCTCGATTTCGTCAAGGATGGCCAGATCGAGCTTGGCGGGAACTTTCCGCTCAACACGCACGGCGGCCTGCTCAGCGAAGCCCACGTCTGGGGGCTCAACCACGTGGTCGAAGCGGTGCGCCAGCTGCGGCACGACTGCGGCGAGCGGCAGGTCGAAGGGGCGCAGACCGGGCTGGTCACCGGCTGGGGCGATCTGGGTGACGGCAGTGTTGCCATCTTGCGGAGGTTTGGCTGATGGACGAAGATCTTTCTCCCAAGGCGCGCGCCGCGGCCGCCGCTGCGCCGGCCAAGCCGCGGCCTCGCCCGCAAGACCCGGTCGAGCAGGAATTCTGGAAGCGGTGCCAGGATGGGCACCTCTACTTCCAGAAATGCGGGGGTTGCGGTTCGTGGCGGCACTTGCCGCGCTACATGTGCGCGCGTTGCGGCTCGCCTGACTTTGCGTGGGAACAAAGCTCGGGCAAGGGCACGGTGTTTTCGTGGACCGTGGTGCATCAGGCGCTGCACCCCGCCTTCGCGGCGGACATTCCCTATGTCGCCGCAGTGGTCGAGCTCGACGAGGGGGTCCGCATGGCCACGCGGCTGATCGATTGCCCGATCGACGCTGTCCGGCTCGACCTGCCGGTGGCACTCGCGTTCGAAACCATCGGGGAAGACTTTCGCTTGCCCGTCTTCCGGCCGGCCTGAAAGGACGCTGTGCAATGGACCTGAGTTATGGCCCCGAGTATGAGACGTTCCGCGAAGAGGTGCGCGACTTCATCGCCGTCAATCGCCATCTCGCACCAAAGAATGCCGGTCGTGCGGCCCGCCCGTCGAATGAAGGCGTGGCCTGGCAGAAGCTGCTGATCGAGCATGGCTACACCGCGCGCACCATTCCGCGCGAATACGGCGGGTTCGGGGCCGAGCCCGACATTCTCAAGTCCCGGATCATCGCCGAGGAGTTTGCGCGCGCCGGTGTGCCCGGCGGACTCGCCAACCAGGGCATTTCGATGCTGGTGCCGACCTTGCTCGAACTTGGCACCGAAGAGCAGAAGAGGCGCTGGATCGAACCGACTTTGGCCGGCGATGTGGTGTGGTGCCAGGGCTATTCCGAACCCGGATCGGGATCGGACCTCGCCAGTCTCAAGACCAGCGCCCGGGTTGAAGGCGGCGACTTCGTCGTCAACGGCCAGAAGATCTGGACCAGCACCGCCAAGGAAGCGGACATGATCTTCTGCCTGGTGCGGACCGAAGGGGACGCAGCCAAGCACCAGGGGATCAGCTATCTGATCTTCCCGATGACCACGCCGGGGATCGAAGTCCGCCCGCTCAGGACCATGACCGGCCATGCCGAATTCAACGAAACCTTCTTCACCGATGTGCGCGTGCCGGTCGATCAGATCGTCGGCCAGCGCGGGCAAGGCTGGTTCGTCGCCAACGCCACGCTCGGGCACGAACGCGGGATGCTGGGCGATCCCGACGCACTCGAAAACCGGCTGCTCGCGCTGATCGAACTGATGAAGGTGGAACAGGTCGGCGGTGCACGGGTGATCGACCTTCCGGCCCTTCGCGACCGGCTGGTGGCGCTCCAGGCCGAAGTCGCGGCGATGAAGTACAACGGGATGCGGATCCTATCGAACCAGATCAAGGGCGAGCCGGGCGGCATGGCCAAGCTGATCGTCAAGCTCCAGGCCTGCGAGCTGGCCCACCAGATTTCCGCTTTGGCGATCGACGCGCTGGGCGAATTGGGAATCCTCTACAACGGCAGCGCCCACGAGCGCGCAAACGGCAGCTGGCAATGGAACTACATGTTCCAGCTTGGCCTGATCATCGGCGGCGGAACCGCCCAGATCCAGAAGAACATCATTTCGGAGCGCGGCCTCAACATGCCGCGCGAGCCGCGCCTGGACCTGCCCAAAGGCCCGTCCGCGCAAGGAGGGCAGTGATGGATTTCGGACTTTCGCAGGAACAGCAGATGCTGGCAGAAAGCGTTACGCGGCTGCTGCGCGAACTCTCTCCGCTCGATCATGTCAGGCAAGTGGCCGAAGCCGGCAGCGCGGTTAGCGCGCAAAGCCAGGCCGCGCTGGCCGAATTGGGGCTACCCGGGCTGGTGGTGCCGGAGGCCCATGGCGGCCTTGGCATGGGACTGCTCGATGCAACGGTCGTTGCTACGGCGCTGGGGGAAGCGGTGGCGCCGGTGCCGTTCGCCGCTCGCAACGTGATGGCGCCGCTCGCGCTGATCGCGGCCGGATCCGAGGCGCAGCAGGCCCAATGGTTGCCGCGCATTGCAGCTGGCGAGGTGCGTTTCGGCGTCGGGGTGAATGAGCAGGTCTCCCGCCGCGATGGTTCGGGCGTGCGTTGCACCGGTGGCGCGCTGACTGGCACGGCGCTGTTCGTGCTCGATTGCGAGGAGGCCGATCACTTCATGATCGCCGACGAAGCCGGTCGGCTGCACATCGTATCGGCGCAGGCAGACGGGTTGGAGCTGATTGCCCTCAAGACGATCGACGCGACGCGCTCGGTCGGCGAACTGCGGCTTGCGTCGACCCCGGCGGAAGCCCTGGCCGACGACGGCGGTGCGGCGGCGCGGCGACTGATTGCCGCAGGCCGCATCCTGCTCGCGGCGGACAGCCTAGGTGCGGCGGATGCGATGATCGCCCAGGCGGTTGCCTATGCCGGGCAGCGCGAGCAGTTCGGGCGGGTGATCGGCAGCTTCCAGGCGGTCAAGCACATGTGCGCTGAAATGGCCGCGAAGAACGAGCCGTGCCGGTCGCTGGTGTGGTATGCGGCCCATGCGTTTGACGCGGTCCCAGCCGAAGCGGAACTGGTCGCTTGCCATGCCAAGTCGCACACCGGCGAAGTAGGCCGGTTTGTCGCCCGGACCGCAACCGAGGTGCACGGCGGCATGGGCTTCACCGACCTGTTAGGGCTGCATTACTGGTTCAAGCGGATCGGTTTCGACCGGCAGGTACTGGGCGGACCCGAAACGGTCCGGGAAGAGGCGGCGATACTGCAAGGCTGGACCGCAAGAGGGGTCTGACTAAGCGAGAGGACAGTTCCAATGGCAAAGTGGAATCTTGGCGACATACTGGACGCGATCGAGCCTGCCCTTCCCGCAGATACACCGGCCCTGATCCACGGCACGCGTGTCGTCACCTGGGCGGAAATGGGCGCGCGGTCGAACAATATCGCGCGCTTCCTTACGGCGAACGGCATTTTGCCCGGAACCAAGGTCGCGTTCTACATGCGCAACCGCCCTGAATACGGCGAACTGATGGCGGCTTGCTTCAAAGGCCGGTTCACCCATGTGAACATCAACTATCGCTACCGCCCCGAGGAGGTGTTCTACATCTTCGACGATTCCGACAGCGAGGCCATTTTCTACAGCGCCGAATTCCGCGATTGCATAGTCGAACTGAAGGACCGGCTGACCAAGGCCAAGCTTTTCGTCGAAATCGGCGATGCGGCGGCAAAGGCCCCGCTTGCGCTTGCCTATGAAGATCTCGCGGCATCGGGCGACGGTTCGCCGCTGGGGATCGAGCGGTCGCCGCACGATGAACTGTTCATCTACACCGGCGGGACGACCGGCATGCCCAAGGGTGTGGTCTGGCGCCACACCGATATGCGCGAAGCCCAGCTCGATGCGCAGCGCATGCTCGCGCCTGTGCCGGACAGCCTCGACGAAGCCGTCGCCATGATCCGCGCCGAAGGCCCGGGTCGGATGACTCTGCCAGCCTGCCCGATGATGCACGGGACGGGCTTCATCACGGCGATCGGGACGCTCGCCTCGGGTGGTTGCCTTGTCACGCTGGACAATCCCTCGCTCGACGCGGTCGAGTTGTGGGAAGCGGTCGAACGCAACAAGGTGCAGTCGATCGCGATCGTCGGCGATGCCTTCGCCAAACCGATGCTCAAAGCCCTCGATGATAACCCTGGCGGTTTCGATACCTCAAGCCTGATCACCATCGTCTCGTCGGGGGTGATGTGGAGCAAGGAGGTCAAGCAGGGCTTGATTGGGCATATTCCGCAAGTGGCCCTGATGGACAGCTTCGGCGCTTCGGAAGGGCTTGGTTTCGGGCGCTCGATTACGACTGCCGCCGGGACCACCGAGACGGCGAAGTTCACCATCGGCGGTTTCTGTGACGTGTTCGACGAGAACGACCAACTGGTCCGCCCAGGCACCGGCACACCGGGTTTTATCGCCCTCAAGGGGCCGATCCCACTGGCCTATTACAAGGATCCCGAAAAATCGGCACGGACTTTCAAGACCATCAACGGAGTCCGCTACTCGATCCCCGGGGACTGGTGCACGGTCGAGGCCGATGGCAGCCTGACCCTGCTCGGCCGGGGCAGCGTATGCATCAACACCGCTGGCGAAAAGGTCTATCCCGAAGAGGTCGAGGAAGTACTCAAGACTCATCCGGCTATCGAGGATGCGCTGGTCGTGGGGGTCGCCGATGAGAAGTGGGGCCAGGCGGTGACCGCAGTGGTTCACCTTACCGCGGGCGAGACGCTCGATGAACCGGCCGTCAAGGAGCATGTCCGCAGCAAACTGGCGGGCTACAAGACCCCCAAGGCCGTGTTCGCTACCGCGATGGCGTTGCGTGCGCCCAACGGCAAGGCCGACTACAAGGGCGCGGCAGACCTTGCCGCCAAGCTGAGCGCCGCCCAATGAGCGCACCCGATCCAGACTGCGACGCACTGATCATCGGGGCGGGATTCAGCGGAATCTATCTGCTCCACCGGCTGCGTCAGGCCGGGTTTCGCACAAGGTTGATCGACGCCGCCGCCGAACCCGGCGGGATCTGGTACTGGAACTGTTATCCCGGTGCCCGGGTCGATTCGCACGTCCCGATCTACGAATTCTCGCTGCCCGAGTTGTGGCGGGACTGGACCTGGAGCGAACGGTTTCCCGGCGGCGGAGAGCTGCGACGATATTTCCGCTACGTGTGCGAAAAGCTGGAGCTCTGGCCCGACATGGACATGGGGACGCGGGTGTCTGGTGCCCGCTTCGATGCCGAAAGCGATGTCTGGCGTGTCGATACGGCGCAAGGCCAGCAGATCAGCGCCCGCTTCCTGCTGCCTTGTGCCGGTTTTGCCGCCAAATGCTATACTCCGGACATTGCCGGCCTGGAAACGTTTGCGGGTGAACGGCACCATACCGCGCATTGGCCTCAGGACGGCCTTCCGTTGGCCGGGAAGCGGGTGGCGATCATCGGCACCGGGGCGAGCGGCGTGCAAGTTGCGCAGGAAGCCGCGCGCGACGCCGCGCAGCTGACCCTGTTCCAGCGCACCCCGATCCTGGCTCTGCCGATGCAGCAGCAGCCGCTGAGCCTTGAGCAGCAAGCGCAGGAAAAGGCTGCCTATCCCACGATCTTTGCCAGACGGCAGACCTCGAACGGCGGCTTCGATGCCGATCGAATGGAAATCAGCGCGCTCGACGTCGATGCAGTCGAACGTATCGCAACTTTCGAACGTCTATGGCGAGCCGGCGGCCTGCGGTTCTGGTACAACAATTTCGCCGATCTGCTGACCGACGAACGCGCCAACCGCTTCGCCTACGATTTCTGGCGCGAGAAGGTCCGCGCGCGGATTGCCGATCCCTTGCTTCACGAGGCATTGGCGCCGATGGAACCTCCGCATCCCTTCGGCACGAAACGACCCTCGCTCGAACAGAACTATTACGAGATATTCGCACAGGACAATGTGTCGCTGGTCGATCTCAAGCGCGATCCGATCGAACGTGTGGTCCCCAGCGGTATCGAGACCGCAAGCGGCCTGATCGAATGCGACATCATCGTATTCGCCACGGGGTTCGATGCCGGCAGCGGCGGGCTGATCGACATGAATCTGCTCGGCACCGAAGGCTTTAACCTGGGTGACGCGTGGAAGGACGGGGTCCGCGCCTATCTGGGCAATTCCGTTTCCGGGTTCCCCAATATGCTGTTCCACTACGGCCCGCTGAGTCCATCCGGCTTTTCCAATGGTCCGACCGCGGCCGAGCTGCAGGGCGACTGGACGACTGATTTCCTGGCTCACCTGAGGAGCGAGGGGATAACACGGTTCGAGCCCGATCCGGCAGCGGAGCGCGAATGGACCGACATGGTCGAACAGATCGGTGCGATGACGCTCTTTCCCAAAGCCAAGTCCTGGTACATGGGCGATAACATTCCAGGCAAGAAGCGCCAGCTGATCAACTTCCCGAGCGTATCAACCTACGCCCAGATCTGTGCCGACGTTGCCGCAAATGGCTATCGCGGCTTCGGTCTCGTTTCTTGAACATTCTGATCGGAAAATACCTTGTCGAGTGACATAACGAACGGTCTTGGCGATATCGATCCGGAATGGGCACCGAACCCTGAAGAACTGCCCCGCTGGTTTGTCGATGCCCTTGCCGTTCCGCGCGAGGAAGGCTTCGTTGAGGTTGATGGCACGGGGATCCACTATTTCCGGTGGGGGCAGCGCGGTAAGCCACCCGTGCTGATGACTCACGGCTTCCTCGCCCACGCCCGCTGCTTTGCCTTCATCGCGCCATTCCTTGCGAACGATTACGACGTCGTAGCCTACGACCTGTCCGCAATGGGCGACAGCGCGGTGCGCGAAAATTGCGACATGGCCGCGCGCGGCCGGGAAATGATCGGAGTGGCGCGGGCGCTGGGCTTGTTCGATGCTGACCGGAAACCGGCGATCGTCGCGCACAGCTTCGGTGCCAGTGTCGCGCTGGAGGCGCTTGAACAATTGCCTGGCGGCTTTGCCGGTGCAGCCACTTGCGACATGATGACCCTGCGCCCCGCCATGCTCGAAGCATTCTGGGCAGGCGGCCACACCAGCCCGGGTTCAGGCAATCCCGACAAGCCGCAGCGCATCTACCCGGACTTTGCGACTGCCCGCAGCCGCTACAAGCTCTCGCCGCCGCAGCAAGTGGGGGAACCGTTCCTGATGGACTATATGGCCTATCATTCCTTGCGCCGGGTCGAAGGCGGCTGGAGCTGGAAGTTCTCGCCTGCGGTGTTCAATCGCGACAATTCGCGTGCCGATTGGCTAGCGATCGGCCCTAAACTGGTTTCGGCACCGGGGCGAAAGGCGATCGTGCATGGCGAGGAAAGCCTGTTGTTCACGCGAGACTCGCGGAATTTCGTGCACGAGCTTGGCGGAACCGACATCCCGATCATCGCGATACCCAATTCACGACACCATTTGATGCTGGATCAGCCCTTGGCATTTCTTGCCGCGATCCGATCGGTGCTAGGATGCTGGCTTTGGCCGCCCGGTTGATCGGCAGCTAGAAATCAACGTGAGTTCAAGATTCTAAAAAAGTGAGGAGGATTATATGTTGAGATCTAATGGTTTTCATTTGATGGCGTTGTCGGGATCATGCAGCCTATTAGCGATAGCGAGTCCTGCTCTGGCCCAGCAAACCGCCGGGGGTGAGGCAAATGTGAGCGAGCAGGTCGAGCAGCAAGCGCCGGGTGGAGAAATCGTGGTCACCGCAACCCGCCGTTCGGAAACCCTCTCCAAGGTTCCGCTGGCGGTTACCGCCGTTAATGCTCAATCGTTGCAGAATTCCGGCGCAAGCGATATTCGGCAACTTGGCCAGCTCGCACCTTCCTTGATGGTCTCTTCGACAGGAACCGAAGCTAACGGCTCGGCGCGCGTTCGCGGCGTGGGGACAGTCGGGGACAATCCGGGCCTTGAAAGTTCGGTCGCGGTATTCATTGATGGCGTCTACCGGTCTCGGTCCGGCGTTGCCTTGTCGGAACTTGGCGAGGTCGAGCGGATCGAAGTGCTGCGCGGACCGCAGGGCACACTGTTTGGCCGGAATGCGTCGGCTGGCTTGATTCATGTGATCAGCAAGAAGCCATCCTTCACCTTCGGAGCGAACGCCGAGGCCAGCTATGGCAATTATGATTATTGGCGCCTGGCTGGTTCGATAACCGGCCCTTTGACCGATACACTCGCGGCAAAGATTGAGGGCGTATACGCCAAGCGCGACGGCTTTTATGACGATGTGAACACAGGAACGACAGTTAACAACCGTGATCGCTATTTCGTGCGCGGGCAATTTCTGTTCGAACCGACGGATGCAACCAGCGTCAGGTTGATCGGCGATTACACGCACCGCGAAGAAGCATGTTGCGGAGCAGCATATATCGATGCGGCCTTCAATCCGCTGATCGGGGGCCTCAACGATCCGGCTCAGAACAACATCGTCAAGGTTCTGCTCGATCTCGGCCAACAGTCCCAGGCATTCAGCGATCCGTTCAGCCGAAAGATCTGGACATCCACCGCCCATCCGATGGGCGGGACCATCAACGATGGTGGCGTTTCGCTTGAGATCAATCACGATTTCGGCGCGGCAAAGCTCACCTCCATCACGGGCTATCGCGAGTTCAAGAGCGAACAGGAAGGTGATAGCGATTATTCCACGGTTGATCTGCTCTACAGGGCTCCTGGCTCTTTCCGGCAGTTCAAGACCTTCACCCAGGAATTGCGCCTTCAGGGTTCAGCCTTCGACGATAAGCTGGATTGGCTGGTTGGGGGCTATTTCGCGGACGAAAAGCTGAATGTCGACGATGCGCTGCGCTTTGGCAGCCAATACGGACGCTTCGCCGCCTGCCGGATCGTTTCGGGCGGAGGCCTCGCGGGCTTCTACGATCCTGCAAGCACCGGTTGCCTCAGTGCAACCGGCCGGACTGTCGTGGGAAGTTTTGGCGCTGACATTATCAATGGCTTTGATCGCCTCGATTCGATCCGCAACGTCGGTACGACGATGGATTCGTACCACCAGCATTCCAAGAATTATGCGATGTTCACGCACAACATCATCACACTTGCCGATGAATTGAAGTTGACGCTTGGCGCGCGTTACACGTGGGAAGACAAGAGCCTCGACGCCACCTTTGGCAACAACAACACGATTTGTCCGGCATTGCAGGGAACCTTGATCGATGATCTTTCCAGCGCCAACGCCACGGTTCGCACGCTAGCCGGATCGCTCCTCAGCCTGGGCTGCCAGGGGAACTCGACATCCGAGGTGAACAGGGTCTCGATCAACGGCAAGCGCAGTGAAAGTGAATTCACCTATACGGCGGGCCTCTCCTATCAGGTCCGCCCAGAGGTAATGATCTATGCCAACTATTCAAAGGGATACAAGGCGGGTGGATTCAATCTCGATCGATCTGCCCTTAAGTCGCCAATCATGCCATTTGCGGCAGGTGGCGGCGCGCAGGCCTATGTCCACAACCTCATGTTCGATCCGGAATATGTCAAAGCCTATGAGGTGGGTCTGAAGTACAGCTCGCGGGAATTCAGCCTGTCCGTGACAGGATTTCGGCAGGAGTTCAGCAACTTCCAGTTGAACACTTTCGCCGGCGCGGTTTACATCGTTCAAACGGTCAACGGTTGCAAGGCTAGCCTGGGCGGTGCGGACAGGGACGCTGATCCAGCTACCGGCTCCTGTGCTTCCGGCGATGTTGGCTACGGTGTCCTCAGCCAGGGTGTGGAGATCGAGGGTTCCTTGCGCCCTGTGCGCAATCTGACCTTTAACCTTGGTGTCACTTACGCCAGCACAAAATACCGCGACAACCTGGTCGGAAACAGCCAAGGTGCTCCGCTTGACCCGGCATTGCGCGTGCTGCCTGGCAAGCAGATCTCGAATTCCGCACCGTGGGTGGTCACCAGTTCGGCCTCCTGGACACCCGAAATCGGCAGTTCGGGATTGCATGCGCTGTTTTACGTCGATGCCCGGCTCAGCTCGGATTATAATACAGGGTCGGACCTCTATCCGCAAAAGAGTCAAGATAGCTTCGTGGTCGTCAATGGACGCATTGGTTTGCGTGGTCAGGATGAGCGTTGGGGAGTGGAGTTCTGGGTCCAGAATCTCTTCAACCAGGACTACACTCAGGTAACCTTCAACACGCCTTATCAGGCAGGCGGAAGTTCAGCCAGTTACGGCTATCCCCAGTTTCCGGGCGGACGGCAAATCTTCTCGTCATTCCTCGCCGAGCCACGTACCTACGGTGTCACGGTGCGCGGCAAGTTCTGATTAGTCATCATCAGCTTCCGGGATGCTTCATTGTGTCCCGGAGGCTGCCTTGACTTGGCGTTATTAGTTTTTCAACCCTGATTAGTAATAGCTATCCGACAACTTCGACTACGGAACCATAACCGGCATTATCGGGAATCACGAGGAGACGTTTGCCATCGCGTTCTTCCAGCGCGGGGATAACGGTAACCAAGGTTCGCTCCTCCGCGCGCTTGATACAATCCGCCGCATCATTGGCTTCGGCCAGCAGTTGCACGTTCATCCGAGTCGGGAAGATAACCGTGCGCTCGCCGCATTTGGCCAGGCGCAAGACATCGCTTGGTGAGATCCATTCGGCATCGACGGTCTCGTGCCCATCGCAGGCAGCGACCTGGTTGGCGGGGGCGTGGACCACATAGAAAAAGGTGTCGAACCGCTTTGGCATGATCAGCGGCGTGATCCAACGGGCAAAAATGCTGAGCGCATCAAGCCGCAAAAGCACACCCAATTCACGCACCACGTCGATGAAGGCAATTTCGCCACGTTCGACGGAGGCACGCACATCTGGATCAGAAGCGGCCTCGAACAGGTCGCTGCCAGGATAGCGCGCCAGCAGAATGCCGGCCTCTTCGAAGACCTCACGGATTGCAGCTATGCGAAGGGAACGCTGAACAACGTCAAACTGATCCCATCCAGCGCAATGCTCCACCCAGGCCGGGTTCGAATCGCCTCGATGTAACTTTCCGCCGGGAAAAACGAGCGCACCGGAGGCAAAATCGACTTGCTGGTGGCGTCTAACCATCAGCACCTGGAATTCGGGATCATCGCGCAGCAACATGATCGTTGCTGCCGGTTTGGGCTCATGTGCTCCTTTATCATGGCGCATCTCGTCTTTCCTTTTGCTATCTAGCCAGCCAGTTTAATCATGCCGTTTGCGCCATGCAAACGCCAGCTTTAGAACCTAGCCGACATAGACACCCCGGCCACTCGCCAACAATTGGCCGTTGCCATCTTCGATCCGTAACCGCTGTTCGGCCCCCACCTTGCGCGGGTAATGTCCAACGTTGAGCTTGCGGGCCTGATTTGGGCTGAGGCGCTACTCCTATGATAATCCCGTGTGATGATCCTGTGAGCAAGGGCGCGCAGCGGTTCGAGATATTCACCGGTGCGGGCAAACGGCGCGATTGGCCACCGGAGGTCAAGGCATCGATTGTGGCGGAGTGCTATGCGGGCAACAGAGGTGTCGGCGCCGTTGCCCGTCGCCATGGTCTTGACCCTTCGTAGGTCTATGCTTGGCGGAAGGATTTGCACAAGTAACTGGCGGTCAAGGACCGGCACCTTTGCCGGCAGAACCGGCTACCACGGCGTTCGTGCCCGCAGTGGTCGAGTTGAGCCCACTGCCGGATCCGGCATCTGCGCGTCGAGCCCGGCACAGGCGGCGTGCTTCAACGGCTGCGGTGGAACTGGAGATTGACTGCGTAGCGGTAAAGATTGCGCGCGGTGCCAATGCCAGCGTGATTACCGCGGTGATAGAAGCACTCAAGGCCACCCGATGATCGGACCCGGCCCTGGCGCGCGCGTGATGGTGCCAACGCGACCGGTGGATTTCCGCAAAGGGCCCGACGCATTGGCGGCGCTAGAGCGTTTTCCACAGCTGCTGAATCGACGGGGATTCCTGTTCGGCTGAAAATCTGATTCATCCTGCCTGCTGGGCAGGAGGCCAGCATTGATGGCCAGAGCGTTATCTCAGGATTTGCGGGATCGAGTGGTTGCTGCGGTGGAGGGCGGCATGAGTTGCCGAGCCGTCGCAGCGCGTTTCGGTATCGGCGTGGCTACGGCGGTCCGCTGGCGTCAGATGGGGCTTGCGCATGGTCGGGCAGTTGCTGGCAAGCCGGGTGGTGACCAGCGTTCCTCCAAGACCGATGCTCACGCTGGGCTGATAATGACGATGCTCGACGACAATGGCGGCATTACCCTTGCCGAGCTCCGTTCCGGACTTGCCGCCCAGGGAGTCCTGGTCGGCATTGGTACGCTGTGGCGGTTCTTCGATCGTCGCGGAATTACGAGGAAAAAAAGACCGGCCACGCGATCGAGCAAGACCGCCCCGACGTCCTGAGCCAGCGCCGGCGCTGGTTCAACGGCGAAATCGATCTGGAGCCGGAGCGCCTCGTGTTCATCGACGAGACATGGACCGCCACCAACATGACCCGAAGCCACGGCCGCTGCGCCAAGCGTGAGCGACTGCGGATGGGCTTCCCGCATGGTCATCGCAAAACGACCACGTTCGTCGCCGGCCTGCGTATGAACGGCATGGTGGCACCAATGGTGCTTGATTGCCCGATCAACGGAGACTGGTTCGAAGCCTACGTGACTCAAGTGCTCGTGCCGGAACTGCGACCGGGAGACATCGTCATCATGGACAACCTGTCGAGCCACAAGCGAGCATCGGCGCAAGAAGCCATCGAGACAGCAGGCGCAACCCTGCGCTTCCTTCCCCCCTATAGCCCAGACTTCAATCCCATCGAGAAGGCATTCTCCCGGCTGAAGGCAATGCTGCGCAAAGAAGGCGAGCGAACCGTAAGTGGCCTGTGGGACCTGATCGGCAAGCTTGTCGACATCTTCCAACCCGACGAATGCGCCAACTACTTCAGCTCATGCGGGTATGATCCAGCATGATCGGAAAACGCTCTAGGCCCCGGCACCAGCGCGGATCGTCGAAGGCGGCATTCCCACCGAAACGCTGATCGCGCAGGTGCTGGTCGCTAAGTATGCCGATCACCTGCCATTGTACCGTCAGGCGCAGATCTATGCTCGGCAGGGTATCCAGCTTGATCGATCGACGCTGGCGGATTGGGTCGGCCGGGCCGCTGGTACCTTCGTCCGTTGCGCGACCACATTCTCGAGCGATTGCGACGATCCGAACGGCTGTTTGCCGACGAGACCACCGCGCCAGTACTTGATCAGGGCGCGGGCCGGACCAAGACTGGCCAGCTGTGGGCCTATGCCCGCGATGACCGGCCCTGGGGTGGCAATGATCCGCCGATGGTTGCCTATGTCTACGCCGCCGACCGTAAATCGGAACGCGCTGAAGCGCATCCGGGCGACTTCGCCGGCATCCTGCAAGTTGACGGCTATGGCGGCTACGCTGCGCTGGCAAAGCGTCGGCAGCAAATCCAACTCGCATTTTGTTGGTCGCAAGTGCGCCGGAAGTTTTTCGAGCTGGCGGACAAGTCGCCCGTCGCCACCGAGGTCCTGCGCCGCATCGCCATGTTCTACGCCATCGAGGACGAGGTGCGCGGCTCCATGGCCGAGCAGCGCCGGGCCCTGCGCGTCGAACGCTCACGCATCGTCATCTACGACCTGCGCCTTTATCTAGATGCCCGGCTTCGCCAGGTCAGCGCCAAGAGCAAGCTCGCCGAGGCGATCCGCTACGCGCTGAGCCGTTGGGATGGCCTAACCGTGTTCCTCGACGATGGCCGCGTCGAACTCGACTCCAACACCGTCGAGCGATCGATCCGGCCGCTTGCATTGAATCGCAAAAATGCGCTGTTCGCCGGCTCCGACGTGGGCGGCGATAACTGGGTGGTCATCGCCACGCTCGAGAACTGCAAGATCACCGGCATCAACCCACACACCTGGCTGACCACAACACTCACCGCGCTCGCCAACGGTCACCCCGCCAACCGCGTCGACGAACTTATGCGTTGGACCGCAGTGGCCTGTGAACACCGGTTACGCCCCAACGCGAGCTGCCGCGTGACAGCTCAAGCCGCCGTCAATTGCGGCAGCTACCCTGTCCCGAAGGTCCTGTGAAAGAGTTCGCGCCATCCATGCTGGCTTCCTGCCACCAACAGGAAGTCTGAATCACATCGAAGCCGCAAAGGGAATCTCCATCGATCCATTTCGTGTGGAAACTGCTCTAGCGCAACTGACGTATGGAAAATTCCCCGATCGAAAAAAAGGGCCGTGCTCGCGCACGACCCAAGTTTTTGAGAGTGGGCTGATGAGGCCCGATTACCTCTTTCCACAAAACAAACATAAAATAAAGAACTAAATTTCAACTCTTCGCTACTTTTTGTCAATAGTCAATATTTGAGCAGTCTAGATGACTCTCAGATTAGATATTTTAATCAATATTGTAGTTTATTATTAGAACAGAAATTGTCCTGTAATTTATTTACATTACCCGTAATATGAATCAGAACTTAAATCCTGCAGAAATTCCGTAAGTTCTTGGGTCGAGCGTATAAATATTGGTGAACAGGCCGGATGAAGGATCGGTGACATATTTGCCAGTAATCGCCTGCGAATTGAACACGTTCGACACAAATGCCCGCGCGAAAAAGCGATCTTCGGGAGCGGTCAGCGTCACCTGAGCATTGACGATTTCGTAAGCCGAAATCTTGTCGCGGATCGTGTTGAAATTGCTGCCCCAGGATTCTCCTGTGAAATGCACGTCTACTCGGGGTGAAATGGTCCATCCCCCCGCAAGCTCGGCGTCATACTGTGCACCGACCGAGAATTTCCAATTGGGCGAATTTGCAAGCTCGTTGCCTTTAAGGTTCCGTTCCACGCCGCCAGGGAGGAAGAAACCCCCGCCCGCACCGGCATCGAAGAGATACGTGCCAGCAGGCGTGTTGGCACGCAGGAACGATCCCAGCGCGCCGCAAAGTGAGAAGGCGCCATAGGAGTTCGTCCCAGGAACCTGAACCGCCGGACGGATCAGACCCCCGCCTGCCGCTGCATTGAATCCGTTGACCAGCGCAAGCGTGTTGGCAATCGGCACACTACCTTCGACGCTTGGCGCAACAACGCAGTTTGCGGCGCTCTGCAAATCCTTGATGATAACTACGTCGGACCGCCCATTTGACGGGTTGCGAGTGTCAACTGTGCTGAAGTCCGAAATTTCCGTGCTGAGATAGGACATGCTTGCGTTGACGGTGAAATTTCGAGATGGCTTAACAATCGCCTCGACTTCCACCCCGTAGATCTTCGCATTCGTGTTGTCGTTGAAAGATGTCCGGTTGATGATTCGACTGACCTGGAAGTCCTTGTACTTATAGTAAAATGCCGTCGCGTTCAGCTGAAGCTCGCCGCCCAGAAAAGTGTTCTTCGTGCCGATTTCGAATGCATCGATTGTTTCGCCCTTGAAGGTGAGCGGGATCGGCGGGAACAAGTTGGGATCATAAGGCGGATTGAAGCCTCCCGGCTTGTTGCCGCGGGTGTAGCTGGCATAGACCAGCGTATCTCGCGTAAAACTCAGCTCGGGCTTCCAGTCGAGAACCACACGGCCCGTGACCGCGTCAAAGGTTCCCCTTTGTTCGGCGAAAGTCTGCTGCCCAGGCGTGGAACTATCACCGTCAAAATTTAGGAGCAGAGCATTCACATCGCTGGTCCCGAACGGAACCAAGACATTCAGGAATGGCTGACGCGCCCTGATGTATTTCTTGTCGTTCGAATATCGCAGGCCGCCAGTGAGCTTAAGGTTGTCGGAAAACTTGAAATAGACTTCACCGAAGAAACCGTAGGTCTTCAGCTCTGAGCGATCGGTGTCGCTGTGAAAAAACGGAGGCCCCATGCCGAAATTCAACGAGGGCGAGCCCGCGCCAAAAGCGGTTACTGTGCCGAGGAACGCCGACATGTAGTCGAACCCCGAAGCCAGCACTGCATAGTCGTTGTCTCGCCCCTTGGCATTGAGATAGAGACCGCCCAGCAGGAAGTTGAACGGCCCGTCGAAGTCAGACGCAATGCGTGCTTCCACAGACCATTGTTCATTGTGGCCTCCTGAGTAGTCATTCTCATTGGTATTGTCGCCGCACTGGGAAATTCGTCCTGCCAGGTATCCAGCGTGCAGCGGATCGAATTGCGATGAGCAGATCTGGTTACCGCGAAACACACCTGAATTGAGGATTGCGTTGGCGATCGGATTGCCCCCTGCACCAGCAGCCCGCAGGGCAACTAGGCCCGGGTTGTTCAGGATGCTGCGGGTTGTGGTCAGATTGTAATCGAGCGTAGAGCTATAGTCACTGCGCGAATACCCGCCATTTATCGTGGCCGTGAAGCTGCCGAATTTTTGCTGCAGTTCCGCCTGCGCGGTAATTTGCTCGGATTTCCAGGTCGGCTCATAGTCAATGGCAACCTTGCGGACATCCGAAGGATTGATCGAGGTATCGTAAGCGTTCCCATCGTCTGCGTAAACACTGCCAAGTGCGAAAGCAGCAAGCGGGCCAAATCCTGCAACGGTCAGGAACTCGCGGCTCGCCAATGTGCCCACCGCAGTCGCATCGCCGTTGATCGCTCCGAAAGCCTCCTGATCCGGACGGCAGCCGAGAATCGCGGTTGGATCGGTCGCGCAAAGCTGCTTCTGCCCCCTCGATCGGTTGCTATCCTCCTTGAAGTATTGCGCCGATACGGTGAAGCGCGTGCTGTCGCTGGGCTCGATCTTGAAAGACCCGCGCAGTGAGTAATAGTCGCGACCATCGATCTTGTGGCCGGTGTTGAGATTCGTCGTGTAACCATCGCGTTTCAGATACATGCCGGCCAGGCGCACGCCAGCGATATCGCCGATCGGCAAATTGACCATGCCCTTGGCCCGGATTGCATTGTAGTTGCCGTAAGAGGCTTCACCAGACGCCTTGAAACCGGAAAGATCCGGCTTCGCAGTGATGATGTTTAACACGCCGGCCGTGGCGTTTCGCCCGAACAGGGTGCCTTGCGGTCCGCGCAGCACCTCGAGCCGTTCGATATCGTAGAATTCCGAATCAAAAATGCGGCTTGAGATCAGTGGCATGTCATTGAAATGGATCGCGACGCCGGCATCACCAGATGCGGCCACCACCGGGGAGCCGATGCCACGGATAGTGATATTGGTCCCGGAGAAATTGCCATAAGTCAGCGTGGTGCTGGGCAAGGCAAGTTGCAACTCCAATGGGTTATCGATCTGTTGCCGTTCAAGAGAATCGTTTGAAAACGCGGAGACCGCCACAGGAACGTCCTGAAGCCGCTCGCTGGTGCGCTGGGCCGTAACGATAATTTCATTCGGATCCGACGGATCCGCCGCTTCTTGTGCATGCACCGGCAGCGCAATTGATGCGCTGCATACGGAAATCAACAACGCCAACTTGCGGCTCATCATTATACCCCTCTCTCCTGACTTCCAAATCTCGACGGCCACCTCACTCATCAGGAAAGAGCTATAACACATTGTTAAACAACCATTTTCTGTGAGCAAATCGCTTGATGCGCATGCCGCGCTTACAGTTTCACTACGCATACCTTATCGTAAGGTGATTTACTGTCAAGTGTCATCGGGCATTATCTCCTTTTCTGTCTGGTCGATTCGAAGTTTCGCCGCTAATGCACCGTGCCATGAGTGAGCAGATTTTGGAGCGTGACTTTGTCACTGAGTTAGACAACCTGGTCTTCCTCGTTGAGGAAGTGCCTCGTAAGCTTCGCAGGGTTTTCGATAAATCGAGCGCAAAGCTCAGATTAAGCCGCTCGCAATGGCGCGCACTTGCCTACATCTTCCGCAGCCCCGGCCTCTCGCAGACTGAGCTAGCAAGATTCCTGGAACTCGAGCGCGCCGGCGTTGGTAACGTCATCGACCATCTCGAAATGGAGGGCTACGTCGAGCGCAGACCTGTAGAGGGCAATCGCCGAGTATGGACCCTGCACCCCCTGCATAAAGCGATTGAGATATTACCTCTACTTAGAGTTGACGCCGATATTATTTATTCCCGGCTATTTTTTGGCATTTCAGAAGTCGAAAAAGCCGAATTAAGACGTCTTTTGAAATGCATGTCGGAAAATATCGCCTAATGAATCATGCGAGATATCTATCTTGATGCTTATTGATCAGTAATCCGATATTTAGGCAATGAGGTTCTTCAGACGAGCAAGAAGTAATATCTCTGCATGAAGGAAGCGACCCCTCGCGATGGCCTAGGAGCCGCTTCAGAGATACGAGCGGCTTTGCCTGTCAGGAGGAGGTAAGGCGGCCAGATCGCAGAGGGTCAGGTTATCGTCGGTTGCACCGACTTCCGGCGCAGCGACCGGGACATCCGGTGCGGCTTCGATCTCGTCGGTCGGGACCGGACCGAAGCGCATAAACTCAGGTACCCAACCAAGCGCGCGTTCGCGAATCTCGACCTCGGTGATGTAGGTCCCGGCGTTGAGCCGCTCGGCACTCATTGAAAGATCGCCCTTCTTCACCGAAGCGAGCCGCGAAGAGAGATGGGCACCTCCTTCAACTCGGTGATCTGAGCGATAGCGGCCGGCGGCGCTGGATTTTGGTGCGAGTGTGTGCCTTAAGCGGCCCTATTCCGCCCTTTTTCGGCCGTTTTCCTGTTTGCGGTCGCACCTATCCCTTCGCTGCTCGTCGCTCGTGGAAGATCAGGCGGTGCATGTTGTAGGCCAGGTTGGCGAGCGTGATCTTGGCCTTGGCGCGCTTGATGCCGATGGTGCGGATGGTGCGGATGAACAGCCCCATCTTGGCCTTTTGCTGAGCGAAGACGTGCTCGACGCGGGCCCGGACTGTGGATTTGGCGGCGTTGGCCTTCGCGGTCCGCTCGGGCATCGGCCTGCCCCGCGGCTTCCTGCGATGGATGCGGCTGACCCGGCCCTGGCGCCTGAGCCATCGCTCGTTGGCTTGGCTGCGATAGGCGGTATCGGCCCAGACGTCGGAGGCGGTGTTGTCGTTGGTGATGACGTCGCGAAGCATGCGCCCGTCAAAGCGCGCGCCGTCGGTGACCTTGCATTTGCGGATGAACCCGAAGGCGCGGCAGATCGAGATGCTGCTCTTGTAGCCAAAACTGGGGATGGCAATGTCGATCCCCGGCTTACCATCAGCGGTGGGCCTGGCCTTGGCGAACTTCAGCGTCCAGCGCGCGTCGGTATCCTTCTGTGCTGCCCTGGCGGGCTCATCTGGCCATATCTCGCCGGCCGTCTTGCCTGCCCTTGATCGCATCCTTCTCGGGCGCGGTGTTGCGTTGCTTGGGTGCCGCCACCAGTGTTGCATCGACAATCTGGCCGCCCATGGCGAGATAGCCCCGCTCCTTGAGTTGCCGGTCGAAATCAGCAAACAGCGCGTCTAGTGCGCCGACCTCGGTCAGCTTCTCGCGGAACAGCCGGATCGTGTTGGCATCCGGCGTCGCGGCGCCCAAGTCGAAGCCAAGGAACCGCAGCCCGCTCAGCCGGTCGCGGATCAAATATTCCATCCGCGCGTCGCTGACGTTGTTCTGGGCAGCCAGGATCAGCACCTTGAGCATCGCCACCGGGTCGTAAGGCGGGCGACCGCCCTTGGCTCTGTCACCATAGGCCAGCGCCGCGCCAAGCGTCGGGCGAAACGCCTCGAAGTCGATGATCCTGTTCAACTCTTCGAGCGGATCGCCGTGAGCCGACAGTCGCTTCAAATGCTCCGACAGCCCGAACAATCCCGCCTCACGCATCGCCGCCTCCCGTCAGGCGGAGTGAATCAAATTATGCGCCGATTGGCGAGCGGTTTTTGGAGGTGCCCAGGTTGGTGCTCCCGACCGTGGTCAGGGCATCGAGGATCACCTGCTTCGAGACGCGGTCGGTCGCCACCAAGCCGCCATGTCGATCCCGATCAAGGCACCGAGATGTCCTGGAACAGGCTCTCGAGTTCACCGGCCACCTTGAGGCTAGCCTCGAGCGTCCGAGCAACTACGTGACCGACCGAGCCGGGCCACGCGGGCATGTTCCGAAAGCGCCTGGTCGAGATCGAAGCGCGACGTTGCGTCTTCACCTCGCCGGCCAGGTCTCATCAAGCCCCGACCTGAGTTCGGCAAGGGCTGCGCTCGCGGGCGCATCCTTGGCTTCGAACCCGATGATCGGACCAGAAGAGACCGGCCCTCGCAGCGTCGTCGCCGCGCGGGCGCGCCAGTCGAACATGTCGGCATCAGCGAGCGTAAAGACCATGACATCGAGGCCGAGACTCGGGTCGGAGGCGAGATGCAATGCAAGTAAGTCGCGGTGCTGTATCGCCATTTCGTCGATGAACACCGACGGCTTGGCGCGGATGTCCTGACTTTCGCGTTCGATCGCTTTGGACTTGTAACGGTCTTGCGCCGGTCACCTATCTGAGTATGCCACCTTTGCTTCGAACGCGAGCGGGCTAATGCCGCCCAGATATGAATGCCGCCTGCGGGTGTTGCAGAACTCGTTGATGCACTGGAAGGTGTCGACCTCTGCTTATCGCCGTGTTGGCCATTTCTGTCGCCAGATCAGTTCCGCCTTCAGTGATTTGAATAAAAAATGCAGCCCGGCGGCGGATTGCTTAGGCGCACCGCTATGTCCAGTGCCCGGATCGCTAGTTCTTTGTCCATTTTGTCGCTGACGGTCAAGCCCGCAACGCGGCGCCTATGGAGATGAAGGATGACAGTCACCTCATGGCGTCGCACAATCGCAATCCAGGAAAATCTGCTCAGCTAGATACCGAAAATCATCAAAATTTAGAACTTCATTATCCGTGAATAATTCTGCATTATTCTATTATCGAGTCGATCCATTTTTGAATTTCAAGCTCAGACCACACAACGATATACCCTTCAATCGGAAACGATTTGGGGAACTTCCCTACCTTCATCCAGCGATAGATCGTCGAAGTCGACATCCCTGTCCGTCGTTTCACTTCGGCAAGACGGATCAACCGGATTGGCTTGGCTTCGTCACCGGGAGTACGAGATTCGAGAGACATGGTTGGTGACCGTAAAGATATTTTGAGGGTGACTGCGCGGCATATTGCGCATGGCGCAGGGTCTCGTCGCGCGCCCTGGTATTGAGGTTCATCGCGGCGGTCTGCAAACCTGCCTTCTGGAGCACGTCGAACGGCTTGCCGGCATCGACCGCGCCTAGCTGCTTGCGGTCACCGACCAGCGCGAAACGCTGCACTTCGAGCCGATTGGCAAGCCGGGCGAGCTTGTCGAGATCGACATTGCCGACCATCGATGCCTCGTCGAGCAGGATCACGCTGCCGCGCCATTCCTTGCGCGCTGCGCCAAGTGCCCCGGTGTCTGGCCCCGGTCCCAACAATGCGCGATGCTCGCGCAGGAACCGCGCGACGGTCATCGAGGTGATCCCGGTGTCGCGCTCTAGCATCTGGACCAGCGTGTTCTGGACCGCGAGCCCGACTACCTTGCGTCCCTCTTCGCGCAGCAGTTCGGCGAGCGGTCGCAGCAGTGTCGACTTGCCCGATCCGGCGATGCCCTGCACCGCGACGATGCGGTTCGAAGACCCGAGGATCAGCCGCCCGGCCGCTTCCTGCCCGCCATTGAGAGTGAGGCCGGAATTGGCCTCGGACAGCGCCTGGAGCCGTTCGGCAGCAAGGTCGGGGGCCATGACGGGCGCAACGCTTCCCCGCCCTGCCCGGACCTCCCCAACGATGCGCTGCTCCATTTGCAGGGCACCCAGCGTGGTTACCATGCCGCTTGCGCTGCCACGACCCTTGAGCAGCACCTTTCTCGCAAGCAGCCGGTCAACCTGCCGCTCGATCGGGTCCACAGTGGTCGGCAAGCCGAAATCGAGCGCGGATTTGAGCACATCGGTCCGGGCAAAGGCCGCTTCACGCTCGGACAGGTGCCGAACGGCGGAAGCAACCGCCAGCGCTGCGGCACTATCCTCGCGCGCACCGCGTTCGGGGCGCGGGGGCAACAGCGGATCTGAGGGTGCGAGCCTCAGACGCTCTGCCAGACCGGAAAACCACTCACGGACCTGCTCGCGGGTCTCGCCCAGTCTGGTGCCGATTGATCCGACCAGGCCAATGTTGTGCGAGGCGCGCGCATTGGCGCGTTCCATCACCGAGGCCAGGTCAATGCCCTCCCCGCGCGCGAGATCCTGCCATTCGCTGGTAAGCGCTTCGCGGTCCTCGATTCCGGCCTTGGGAGCGCGCGACATCAAGGCCGCTGTAATGCCGACCTTGAGCCCGCGATGGTCGAGCTTAGCTGCTGCCGCAAGGACCTCCTGGCGGCGGGTGCTGAAGGCCATAACAGCTTCCCGCGAGACACCAAGCGCCTCGAAGTTTCCATGCTTGAGGGTTGGGCCAGGTTCGTAGCCGAGCGCGACCACGCGCTCGCGAAAGCGCGCCATCGTCATCGAATTGAGTAGGGTATTGAGGCTCCAAAGTTTGTCGTTGCGCAGTGCGCGCCAGGATCCATCGGGCAACTGGGTGACATTGGCAACGACCGCATGGAAGTGGGCATTGGGCTCCTGATTGCGGTTGGTATCGTGCTGGAACAGGGCGATCGCGAGATTGCCAGTCTGCACCAGGCGTTCCTTGCCGCCGCGCTCGAACCGTGCCTGGGCGGCATTGCGTTCGGCCCATTGCAGGGTCTCGACCACCGCCGCCTTGTAGGCGTCGAGGATCCGGGAATCGCCCCCAACGAGGGCCAGCAGTGACCAGCTCTTGGGGAGCGAAAAGGTGAGATCGACCCCGGCGCGGTGCAGCTGTCCGGGGCGTCCGACGCTGCTGCCATCGGGCAGATCACCCCTGAGCAGCGCTTCGAAGGACTTGGGATCGATTGACCCCGACAGGCCTAGCTTTTCGGCTGCCTTGCCGAGCCATTGTCCCGAGCGGTCGGCGTCGGCCCGGGTATAGTAGTTGTCGGCTGCGAAGTAGTTCGCAGCGCCGCCCGCTGAGCGTACAAGCGCGACCGACAACATGGGTTAAGGTCTCCTGGAATAGACGCTGGGGTCAGATCAACCAGGCCCGAAATCACCGAGATCGGGGCCGCGATCCTTCTCCGGTTCGGACGACCCGTCGATCTCACGCTGGATCGCAGCGCGGCGCTGACCGGAGCGCTTCGATGCGGCCGCGCTGCGCTTCAGACCGTCAGACTGCGCGCGCGCCTTGCCCTGCCTTTCGCCGGTTTCGCCTGCCTTGTCAGGCTCGGCCGTGGGCAGTCCGGGATCGCTGCGCGCCTGGTCACCAGACGGATCCTGCGCCGTTCCAGTGGGACCGGTCACTGCTCCTTCGGAAGGCAACGGCAGTCGCTGGTCAAGATCGAGCATAGCTTGTCGGCCTTGTTCACGGGGGCCAGCCTGGCGCGGCTTTCGCGGACGGTCGAGATCTCGTTCCTTGGCGCCGGCCGGGCGTGCTTCGGCAAGCTTGCCGCTTTCATCGCTGGCCGATCCATCGCCGCCACCGGTATCCGACTCGTCGTCCGCATCGTCCCAGTCGCGGGCATCAGATTCATGCCGACCCACAAATGTCTTGCTGCCCCGGACCAGTTCGAAATCACCCCGCGCGACAAAGCCGGGCGCGATCCTCGGTCGCATTCTGTACGTCAAATGGACCGGCGCCGGAGGCAGGCTTCCGGGCAGGCAGATGTAACCGTGGAGCGGATCGAGATCGCCGATCTCCTCGGGCATGACGATCCGCACCTCGCGCTTTTCGGGACTGAGGTTCACCGAGTCCCGCGACTTGCTGTAACCAAAACTGTAGCCTGTATTCATGTCCTGAACCTCGGCATTGCCGATCACTTCCGAACACCACTTCGCGGTGTCGGGATCGGGGTTGCCAAGGATCAGCTTGGTCTTGGCGAGCGAAGACAGCTCGTGCGCTGCCTCGACGCCGTAGACCTCGTGCAGCTTGGCCTGGGTGTGCACACCGGTAACAAAGGCCCCGCCAAAATTACGCGCGGTACGCATTCCGGATTCGAGCGCGGGCATCCGGTGCAATGCGCCGAGCTCGTCGATCAGGAACCACATCTTGGGCGCGCGCGAGGGCTCTTCCGCCATCAGCGTATTGACCGCAGAGTTGAGCCACAGGGTCAGCAACTGCCGGCAAACAGGCAGGTCGACATAGCGCGACGAGATGAACAGGATCGCGCCGTCCTGCTTGCCTTCCCGGACCCAGTTTCGGATCGAGAACTGCGGTCCATCCTTGGGCAGGTAGAGCAGCGCCTGGGCATTGGCGTTGAACACCGCGCGGACCGAGTCCGCGAGTTTGGGGGAGTCGGGCGAAGACATGGCCGCGGCTGGCGTGTCCTTGACGAACTGATAGACGGTCTCGACGTCGGCGGTCATCAGCTTGGTCGCAAGGTTTTCGTTGGTCGCCATGTCGTGCTCGACAAGCGAGTTACACATATTGGTGAAGAGCATGCGTGCGCCCTGCACCCAGAACTGCCCTTCCCCGCCGCCATCGCTCGGGATCAGCGCCTCGGATGCGGCCATGAATTCGGCAGGGTTGCTGCACTCGTCGAAGATCGACCAGCGCGGGCAGCGCGCATCGAGCGGGTGGAGGATCGTATCGCGCGCGGGGTCGTAATAGGCGGAGACATAGGCCCCGGTGAGGTCGAAGACGACCGCTCGATGACCCCGAGTGCGGACCTGATCGAGCAGGTCCATCAGTGCCACAGTCTTGCCGGTGCCGGTCGAACCAACCAGCATCGCGTGGGTCTGCTCTTCGCGCCACGGCCAGGGTATCCCGGCGAGCGAGAACGGGCGGAAATCGAGGCCAGCACTCGCGAGTTCCTTGCGGCTGGCAAAGCGCCAGGCCTTGCCGAGCACCGTGCGCAGCTCCTCGGCGCGGCGCGCGACGTTGACCGCCTTGACCATGCGCAGCAGTTCGCGAGTGGAGACAAGCCGCCGCCCGCGCTGGTGTTTGCGTTCCTTGGATCTCCGGCCAAAGCGCGCCGCGATCCACACGAACGCTGCGGTTGCGGGGACTGCGATGAGCACGCTGAGCCAGGCCGAACGGACGAGGATGGCGGTAAATGCACCCCAGGCCCGGACCACCGAAGGAAAGTCTTCGACCCGCGAAATCGCAATCAGGAACGAGCCGCCAAAGGCCGATTTTAGGGTCACCAATTTTTGCGGATCGAACTCCATGAAGCGCCAACCAGCGGCGTAGATCTTCATCGCAATAAGCACGAATTGATCATCGCTGAGCAGGGTTTGAAGCTGATACCAGACCAGCCAGGAATAGAGCACGAGAGCGCAGAGCAGCGGGACCTTGAAGCCCACTGCGAACATCTGCGTGAAGTGCGCGATGAGCTGACTGCCGGTGTTGAAGTCGGTGATGTTGCGTTTCATTTCACCGCTCCTTCCACGCTCTGGAGGGTGGTGCGGCGACGCTCTTCCTTGCGCGCAAAGGCCTCATGGACACGTTCACGCAAGTCCGGATCGGCATGTCCGGCGAGCAGCGCATCTAGCGCCACGGCAGCGAAGTTGAGGTCGCTCGAAATCCACTCGAGGTGGCGCTCGATGCGGTTGGTCGCGAGCCCGGTGGCGCAGGCCTCGAGCACCAGTGTGCGGATAAATTCGCTCACCGGCTGACAGTGATTTTGACAATGGGATTTGACCTGCTCCGCGATCTCTTGCGGAAGCCAGGCCTGGACTGGAACTAGGTGTTTCATGGACGACTCCTCTGGTCCGGGAGCCTGATCCACACTGCGAAAGTAGCTATGTTCTATATTTGTTCTGATGTGCCGTCAATGCGGATATTTTGATCGTTAGTTCAAATGGTTAGCCCAGTTTGCAGGGTGGGCGCATTGTCAAAACCTGGCGCATTGTCGGCGCATGAGAAACGACATTTCCTGTTTTGTCCATTATACCAATAAGATAGATACCGGCCTAGCCGGGTACGGTGTGCGCGAAGTTGTTCCCTATCTGGACCGTTGTGATCGACCGCTTCCCCGCTCGTATTCTGACGGCAAAGGCCTTGGTTTCACGCGGATTTTGTAGCCCATCCGGCGCTTGACGGATAGTCTCTAAGAAGACCTTCGCGATCGCTGAAACCGCGAATTTGTAGCACCTGGCCATTTTCAGGCTGCGATCTTTGACCAACAGACCCAAAGCCCGCGAAGGGCATCATAGCTCACGGCCATATCAGTTTGATGAACGCCGGCAAGAATTTGCCGGGCGTCGTGGTCAGATCAAATTACGTAAACGCCGCGCGTCTTCAGCACTAGACTTGCAGCTCTTTGCTAGCATAGACCGGCGATTATCAACCAAGAGGGCACAGGATGGACGAGAGCGAAGACCTTATCGCACAGTTGGTGGAAATGCACCGAAAGGGCATCCTCACAGACGAAGAGTTGTCCTCCAAAATCGCATCTATTAGAAATAAAACTACCACGGTCCATCAAGTAATTACGAGTAAAAAAATTAAACATCCAGCAAGCGTAAATAAGTTAAAAAGTTATGCGTTATTTATAGTTTTGATGATTATATGCATACCATCAGTTATGTACTTTAAAGAAAACTTAAAAAATTCACTATTTAATACCTCTGGGACCGATGATGACGGCTTTTCTGAGCTCTGCCTACTTGCCGGCGACCCGAAAAATCCCACAAGTCTAGGTCATCGCGTCTCATTCCTCGTAAATTCAATGCAGGATCACGGAGCAAAAACCTCTTGGGAGAAGGAGGACAAAGGAATTATTTTTCGGGCGCGTTCCACAGAGAACGGAGAAGATCGCGACATGAGGTTAGAGCTTAGCCGCACCGCGAACGCCACCCCATTGAGTGACTGTAAGGACGCGAAGGAGGGTGCATTGGCCACTCGCCTGACCGCAGGGCCCGAGGAAGCCACTGGCAGAACCCTTCTGTTCTTGATGCAGCAAATGATAGAGAGTCTTACCTTAATTGACGCAGCCGAAAAACAAAACTCTTTTGAATCAGCGGGCAGCCAATCAGATGAATCACAACAAAAAGTAAATAAAACTGTTTCCATGTGCTATCATTCTGACATCTGTGGTTTAGTGAAGATCATCGAATTTAATGTTGTAAAATCTAATGGATCTGAAAAACTTGTTAAGTCTTTGGATCAATTCAGTGAGCCTCAAGCTGTTGAAAATGAAAAAGACTTGAAAAATATCGTGTGGAATGACTCAAAGATAGTTTATGCCGTTTGTTCGACATCAAGGCCAACACTCATTTTCCAAACCGAAGGAAATAAGTGGGTGGGCGAAGAGTTGGATGTTGCGACTGGTCTCGGCGTTCAAGCGGATCATATCAATCTGTATATGAATCTATGCCACCCCAATAATCCCGATATTGATCCAAATTCTTATGGATACAAACCATTGGATGACGATAGCGATAATGACATATCTGTGACATCGCCAGAATCATACTTTGGCTATTGAGTAATTCAGGTGGGCATCAATGGCTCGTCAAACCACAAGGAAAACTACAATCGAGCGTCCCACAAGCAGGCATTTCATGCCCTCCTAAAGGGGGCAATATACTCGAGTCCATTTCACGCCGCCCTCCAAAGGATTGCGGGAGTGAAAGGGTCTATACGATGCTTGCCGCGAGCCATCGGGTGTATGGGGGCTCCGTGCATAGTTTTTCCCCAGCACCATAAGTCTGGCCCAGGCCCTTCTTCGCACTGGATTGCTTCGACAACCGCCTCAATCAGTTTATCGTCGCGCGCAATTGCGCCCCAACACACAAAGACCTTGTGAGCCTTTTTCGCTGCTCGGCCTACAGCGCTGATATTGCGATGAAGCTCGTCTCGATCATCCCAATTAGGCCCCGTCCATGCGTTTTCGGCGATGCGATGAGCTTCCGCAGGATCGGACGTGATGAACGGATTGAGGTTCATCGCATCATAGGCGCCGTAGCCCCAATGCATGAACCAGCGGTTCCACCAATGCGATGTGTTGTCCTCGCTATCCTTACCAGCGGTAGAGGGGTTATTTCCGATCACCAATGCCCGGGGCAGGTTGGTGTCCCATTCGCGGGTAAGAACATGCCGGACACGCGGTCCATTAAAGACCGCCGATCGACTTATCAGCGGATCACCAAAGAGATCAGCTTCAGGAGGCATCTATAAAGTTCCCTTCTTGTGGGACGCCAATGCTTTCAAATGGGGATAAACCTGTTACGCCACCGCATCCAGCCCGCTTCGCTGGATGATCGACAGCAATCGCAATGCCGGACCTCCCGGCTTCTTCGCACCTCGCTCCCAGTCTGACACAAGGTTCTTCGACACGTTGAGATAGCGCGCGAACACTGGCTGCGAGACATGTTCGGCCTCGCGGATGGCCTTGATCTCGTCAGGCGACAGAATCGGCGCAGGCGCAAGGCACGCCTCGTCAAACTCGCGCATGGTGCGCTTATCGATGCTACCCGCGTCGTGGAGGCCTTCCATCATCTCGTGGACGGAGGCCATCGCCTCGCTCTTGTAGGTCTTTGCCTTAGCCTTGCTCATCGTCTTTCACCTCGACCAATCGGCCTGCTTCAACTTCCGTTTCGATCTGGTCCTCGCCAAGCTCCAGCATGATGCTGGCCGCCTTGCGATAGACCTTCAGTTCCGCCGCATTCAGGTTCGCCTTGTCGCTCTTGGCGAAGGCAAACACGAATATGGCCCGTTCGCCCGAGCGGAAGATCAGGATCGAGCGATACCCGCCCGATTTGCCTCCGCCCTGGCGCGCAATGCGTTGCTTGATGAGGCCGCTGCCAAGATCGGCATCGATCAGGCCGGATTCGGCCCGATGCACGGCATCAGCAAGCGTGGCATCGCTGATCTTTTCCTTTGCCGCGAACTTGGCGAACCAGCGGTTGGCGTAGATGCGGATGCGCGGGCTCTTAGTCATGCAGCAATGGCCCACTATCATACCTAGTGTTACGGCTCAATGAATATGAGCCGCTCATGTTTTGCTCGATCAGGTCGCCGATGCGCTGCGCTGCCTGAATGACATGGCCATCGTCAAGGTGGGCATAGCGGGTCGTGGTCCGCACATCGGCATGGCCAAGCAGCTTGCCGATCATCGGCAGCGTTTCCGAATGGGCGGCGGCGTGGCTGGCAAAGCTGTGCCGCAGATCGTGGATGCGAACGCCGGGTAGGCCTGCTTCGTCGCGCAGCTTGCTCCACAAGTTGCCGATGTCGGTAATCGGGCGCTGGGTGGCCGGGTTCCAGAAGACATAGCGTTGCTTCTCCCGGCGCGGCATGGCGTGAAGGATCGTTGCAGCCGCTTCGGCCAGCCAGACCGTGCGCGGGCCGGTCTTGCTGTCGGTCAGCAGCAAGCGCCTTCCCCGCACTTCGCTCCATTGGAGGCAGGTAATCTCCGATTTGCGGCAACCTGTCAGGATCAGCAAGCTGATCGCCGCGCAGTGCAGCGGGAAGGTTTTGCCATGCCGGTCGAGCACTTCGCCGATGCGCCGGAACTCCTGATCGGACAGGAAGCGCTCGCACTTCCGCCCCTTGTTCTTGCGGATGTAGAGGCAGGGGTTCGAACCTTCGGGCCGAACGCCCCATTGCTCGGCCTTGTTGAACATGGCGCGCAGGATTTCACCGCAACGATTGGCAGCACCGGGACCGCCGGTGTTGGTAACTCGAGCGCGAGGCGCCCAATGGAAACGCGGCTCCGAAGTTCCGCGATGAAGTCGGGCACCTCTTCGTATGGCATGGCCTCAAAATGCCCCCGCTTCTTCGGTTGACGGGGCAAACCCTTAGCGAGAGACCGAATGGGCGCTTCCGAAGCGCGATACCCCTTCGAATAGGCCCAATCGAGCACAGCGCCAATTCGTTGGCGGACTCGCCGCGCCGTCTCAGGCTTCGTCAACCAAATCGGCGCAAGCACATCTCTAATCGCAGGGCCTTCAATATCCGAAACAAGCACCTTTCCAATTTTCGGAAAAGCGTAAGTCTCGAGCGTGTTCATCCACTGTTGCTGGTGCTTGCCATTCTTCCAGCCGGCCTTGTGCTCCTCGTGAACGAGCTCGGCTGCGGCCTTGAAGGTTGGGACCTCTTCACGCTCCTTCTTGCGTTCGACGACAATGTTGACCCCATTTTTCATGTCACGCCTGATACCCCGGGCAGCTTCACGAGCCTCGGCGAGGCCCACTTCTGCCAGCGTACCAAGGCCAATATCGCGCCTCTTTCCATCTGCTTGAACACGCACAATCCAGCTTCCGCGACCAGAACCAAAAAACTTGAGGATCAGACCTTCGCCATCGGAGTATCGGCCCGGCTCGCGTAGATTTCTTACCTGAACTGCAGTTAGCTTTCCCATATCAACACCTCTTGCGGCGTTCAGCCAGACCCACACTCTCACCAAAGTCAGACCCACACCCGGACCCACACTCGATGGGAGATGGTATGGAACATATAGAGAACTTCTGAGAGTGTCTCAATAGCCGAAACGCAGACTTTCTGCGGCTTTTGGGAATATATGCGATGGTCTGGGAATGGTAGTCTGGCGGAGAGGGTGGGATTCGAACCCACGTTACGGTTGCCCGTAAACCGCATTTCGAGTGCGGCGCATTCGACCTCTCTGCCACCTCTCCGCAGAAGTGATCGGGAAGCCGCACGGCGGGTTCCGGTCGAGGAAGCGCGCGGTTAGCCGATGGCGCGGCGCTTGCCAAGCCCCCCTGTCGGCAAAAATAGGGGACGCGAAAGGCTTGTACATTGTCTGGCAAGGCCGGGATGCCTATATTGCCGTTCATGGACCGCGCTTCCTTCTTCTCTCCCCAGGCCGGACGTCTGATCGACGCGCCGGCCAAATCGCGCGCGCGCTTCACGATTGGCGATGTCGTGCGGCACAAGGTGTTCGATTTCCGCGGGGTGGTGTTCGATATCGATCCGGTCTTCGCCAACAGCGACGAATGGTACGACGCGATCCCGGCCGAAGTCCGCCCGATCCGCGAGCAGCCGTTCTATCACCTGCTCGCCGAAAACGGGGATTCGAGCTATGTCGCCTATGTCAGCCAGCAGAACCTGCTGGAAGATGGCGACGCCGGCCCGGTCGATCACCCCTCGGTGTCCGAACTGTTCGATGACTTCGCCAAGGGGCGCTACCAGCTGCGCCGGTCGATGACCCACTGATCGCACGCAAGGTGCACTTCAGGTGTACCCCGGCGTCACTCAACCGTCCTTGTAATAGTACGAATAGCCGTTGATCGCCGGTGCGCCGCCAAGGTGCGCATAAAGCACGCGGCTGCCCTCGGGGAAGAAGCCCTTGCGGGTCAGGTCGATCATCCCCTGCATCGATTTGCCTTCATAGACCGGGTCGGTGATCATCGCCTCGGTCCGCGCGGCAAGCCGTATCGCTGCGTTGGTTTCCTCTGACGGAACGCCATAGGCGGGATAGGCATAGTCCGGGTTGATGACGATCTCGTCCTCGCGCACCGTGCGGCCCAGACCGACCAGCTGGGCGGTGTTGTCGACGATCGAGCGGACCTGCGCGCGGGTCTGGTCAAGCGTGCCCGAGGCGTCGATCCCGATCACCCGATCGGCCCGGTCCTGCGCCGCGAAGCCCACGATCATCCCGCCCTGGGTCGATCCGGTGACCACGCAGACCACCACATAGTCGAACCGGAAGCCCAGCTGCGCTTCCTGCTCAGCCACTTCCTCGGCGAAGCCGACATAGCCGAGCGCGCCGTACTTGTGGACCGAGGCCCCGGCGGGAATCGCATAGGGTTTGCCGCCGGCGTCGATCACCGACTGGATCGCATCCTCCCAGCTCTGGCGGATGCCGATATCGAACCCGTCATCGACCAGCCGGCTGTCCGCCCCCATCAGGCGGGTGAGCAGGATATTGCCGACCCGGTCATAGACCGCATCGTAATGCGGCACCCATTTTTCCTGCACCACCACGCATTTCATGCCCAGCTTGGCGGCGGTGGCGGCGACCATCCGGGTGTGGTTCGATTGCACCCCGCCGATCGAAACCAGCGTATCGGCCCCGCTCGCGATTGCATCAGGGACGATATATTCGAGCTTGCGCAGCTTGTTGCCGCCAAAGGCCAGTCCGGAATTACAATCGTCGCGCTTGGCCCAGATCTCGACCTTGCCGCCCAGCGCTTCCGACAGGCGCGGCAGGTGCTCGATCGGGGTCGGGCCATAGGTCAGCGGATAGCGTTCAAACTGGGCGAGCAGGGACATGGGGCAGCTCCGGATGCACGGTTGATTCGCTGCAAGGCTAACCGGAACCGCCTGAAAGGTGCTTTCTATTTTAACTGATGATTTCGGATCATTGATGCTTCAATAGCGCTTCAAATCCCATATACTTCCAGATATGCTCACATAGATGGAAGATTCCTCACAACCCGAACTCGACCGGATCGATCGCAATCTGCTGCGTCTGCTGCAAGCCGACGGGCGGCGCAGCAACCATGAGCTGGCCCAGGCCGCCAACATCAGTCCGGCCACTTGCCACCGCCGGGTCCAGCGGCTGGTCGAATGCGGGGCGATTGCCGGCTACCGCGCCAGCGTCGATCCGGCTGCAGTCGGCCTTGGCACGCTGGTGATGGTCGGCGTGGTGCTCGATCGCTCAACCCCCGAAAGCTTTGCCGAATTCGAAGGCGCGGTGGGGCAGCTCAGCCAGGTGCTCGATTGCATGCTGGTGGCGGGCGATTTCGATTACCTGCTCAAGATCCGGGTGCGCGACATTGCCGATTTCAACGCGCTGCACGGCGCGCGGCTGCTGACCCTGCCCGGCGTGCGCCAGACCCGCACTTTCTTCGTGATGAAGGAAGTGAAGGAGAACGCCCCCCTCGATTTCTAGCCAAGGCGCGCCACCCTTTGCAGCCATTGCCAGCACTGCAAGCCGGTGGCACACCATGGCCATGAAAGCGCTTCCATCCCGCAGCGATGTGACCCCGGAGATCTTCGCGGCAGAGATCCGCCCGGCTGGCCAGCCGGTGATCATGAAGGGGCTGGTGGGCGAATGGCCGATTGTCCGCGCGGCGCGCAGTGGGGACGAAGCCTTGGTCGCCGCGATCAGCGCCAATGCCACGCCCGAGCCGGTGATGTTCGCCGCTCTGCCGCCCGAAGCCGGCGGGCTGTTTCACTACACTGAAGATGCCAGCCAGCTCAATTTCACCCGGCACGAGGCGCCGCTGGCGCAGTTCCTGCACTTCCTGCAGACCGAGAACCGCCTGCCGCAGCCCCGCACGCTGGCCGCGCAGGGCGTGCAGGCCGGGCGCTTCGTCCCCGGCTTTGACCATGCCCACCCCTTGCCGCTGGTGCCGCGCGGCACCACGGCGCGGCTGTGGATCGGCAACCGCGCCTGTGTGGCGACCCAGGGCGACGATCTGGAGAATGTCGCCTGCGTGGTCGCCGGGCGCCGCCGCTTCACGCTGTTTCCGCCCGAGCAGCTGGCCAATCTCTATCTGGGTCCGTTCGAGCTGACCCCCGGCGGCACCCCGATCAGCATGGTCCACCTGACCCGGCCCGATCTTAATCGCTACCCGCGCTTTGCCACGGCACTGGAGGCGGCGGTCTATGCCGATCTGGAACCCGGCGATGCGCTCTATGTGCCCTACCAGTGGTATCACCACGTCCAGGCGTTCGAGACGATCAATGTGCTGGTCAATTACTGGTGGAGCCCGGCGCGCGAGGATCTCGCCTCGCCATGGGATGCCATGCTGCTGGGCATGCTGGCGCTGCGCGAGCTGCCGGCCGACCAGCGCCAGGCCTGGCGCGCGCTGTTCGATCACTATGTGTTCAAGACCGAGGGCGATCCCGGCGCGCACCTGCCCGAGGCGGTTCGCGGTGTGCTGGGCGAACTGACCAGCCGCCAGATTGCCGAACTGCTGGCCGATCTGCGCGCCAATCTCGATCCGGCCAGCACCCAGAAGCGCGGGCCATTGAAGTAGGTTAACCCCACAGCTCCTGCGGCGGGGGCAAGGCGCATCCCCCTTCGAACCGCATCGCGGACGTGCGATCGCGGCTGAGCAGCAGCGGCCCGTCAAGGTCGGCCCAGCGCGCCTGCTGCGCCACCACGAAGGCCGGGGCCATGCCCAGCGAGGTGCCGCACATGTTGCCGACCATCAGGTCAAGCCCGGCCGCGCGCGCCGCCTCGGCCAGCGCCAGCGCCTCGGTCAGCCCGCCGGTCTTGTCGAGCTTGATGTTGACCGCCTGATAGCGCCCCAGCAGGGCGGGCAGGCTGCTGCGGGTCGTGCAGCTTTCATCGGCGCACAGCGGAATCGGGCTGGCGAACCCGGCCAGCGCCGCATCGGCCCCGCGCGGCAGGGGCTGCTCGACCATTTCGACCCCCAGTTCGGCCAGCTCGGGCAGCACCTGGCGCAGCAGCGCCAGGTCCCAGCCCTCGTTGGCGTCGATCACGATCCGCGCGTCGCCGCGCACCTCGCGCACCCAGCGCACTGCAGCAACGTGCCGCGTGGCATCGACCTTGATCTTGACCAGCGCATGCGGGCGCGACAGCGCAGCGCCCTCCTGCATCTCGGCGCGGGTCCCCAGCCCCACGGTATAGCAGGTCTCAACCGGCGGCAGGCCGGCGCAGACCGCGCGCCCCTCGCGCTTGGCCGCAAGGTCCCACCAGGCGCAATCGAGCGCATTGCGCGCCCCGCCTGCGGGCAAGGCATCGATGGCCGCGCGGGTGATCTCTGGCCCCAGCGCCGCGATCTGCGCGGCCATGCCGGCGGGTGTTTCGCCGTCGTAGTCGATCCCGACCGCTTCGGCCTGTCCCGCATGGCCCAGCGCATCCAGCAGCCGCACATGGATCATCGGCACATCCAGCTGCACTTCGCGCGCCACTTCGAAGGGCCGTGCCAATGGCCAGCTCTCCAGCGTCACTTCGGCGCGGATCACAGCGCGTCCACCACCCGGTCCACGCCAAAGCGCATGGCATCCATTGCCGGCACCCCGTGCGCATCTTCCAGTGCGGCCAGCGCCTTCATGGCCTCGGCCTCATCCAGATGGTTGGTCGCGACCGAAATGCCCGCGATCCGCACCGCCGGGTTGGTCAGCCGCGCGGCTTCGATCGTTCGGGCAAAGCCTTCGGCCACGCTGGGCATGGCAAAGCCGGGCATGTCGTCCAGCTCGGTGCGGGTCAGCGAATGGCACCAGACCACCGCATCCGGCTGCGCGCCGTGGATCAGCCCCAGCGTGACCCCGGCATAGCTCGGATGGAACAGCGATCCCTGCCCCTCGATCACATCCCAGTGATCGGGTGCGGCGGCCGGGCTCAGCGCCTCGATCGCGCCGGCCAGGAAATCGGCCACCACGGCATCGAGCGGCACCCCGCCCCCGGCGATCATGATCCCGGTCTGCCCGGTGGCGCGAAAGGTTGCGGCCATTCCGCGCCGTTGCAGTTCGCGGGTCAGCGCCAGCGCGGTGTATTTCTTGCCCAGCGCGCAATCCGCCCCCACCGTCAGCAGCCGCTTGCCCGGCCGCTTCTGCCCGGTGCCGACCGGCAGGTTGGCTGGCGGCGTGCGGACATCGACCAGCCGCGCCCCGCCCTCTTCAGCGGCGGCGACCAGTTCTGGCCGGCTGACCAGCTTCGAATGGAGCCCGCTGACCACGTCGATCCCGGCGCGCGCCGCCTCGGCCAGAGCGGCCGCCCAGTGCGAGGGCAAGCGCCCGCCCGCCGGCGCCGCACCGACGATCACCGAGCGCACCCCGGCGGCGGCCGCGGCCTCGGCATCCATGTCGGGCAGGCCCAGATCGACCGTATCGGACGAAGTGCGCCATTGCCCGGCCACCTTGTCACCCGCCCAGTCGCGCAGGCCGCAGGCAGTCTTGGCGGTGACCATATCGGCCACATCGCCCAGGAACAGCAGATAGGGGGTTTTCAGTTCGATCATCAATTTCTCGGTGTGACGGATTAGCCTGCGCCGGATTAGCCTAAGCGCTTCGACAGCACACCTTGAAAAATCTACCTATGCCAACCTAGCTAAGGCCTAAGTAGCCCAAAAGCGTCCAGTATGGATAGCGCGCTTGGTAATACAGCCCAGTAAATTCCAATAAAATGAGCAACAGATATCGCAATCATAGCAGTAGGAACTTGCCAACCAGAAACAAATGATTCAGCTTTTAGCAATGCCAAATTCATTCTCATGTCTCTATCAATTTGCCTATGCTGACGAGCGATATCTGAAATTTCTCCTGAAATTCTCCTAAAACCCTCAATATATGCTTTGAATTCACTATTGAGTATATCTATGCTCGGAAAAATGGAATTTTTTACCTGATTCGCTGAATATGCATACGCCTTTGAGGCTATTTTTTCGATAAATTGATGAATTCTTTGCGAAAAACCCGTGCGCCATCGTTCTGCATGTTGCTGATTTTCAATCTCGGACAAGGCTGGATTCGCACTGGGCTGAGGAAAATTCGGATCCGAAATCGCATTTGAAATTTCGTAAATTTCCTCTCCGAACAACCCAACTACAGCTTCGGGTAAGAATTGAGAGCTTTGGCTAATCGGAATATTTTTCAACTGCATCAATGTATTGTCAATTTTGGCCAAACATTCTGCATTTCCGATATTTATTTCACTCATGTGCTGTTGGATTTTTTCCAGCATTCTTGAATAATTTTCCCGATCTCCACCCAATTGATTTGTGGTCAATTCGAAATTATCTCGCAATTGCCGGCGTCCATTTGCTATATACACGGAAAATGTGTAGACTGCCACGACGAGCAAGCAAATTTGTACAAAATGACCCGCATCCTGTATTTGCCAAAATTGCATTTTATCAATGCTTATCACCTTGGCGCTTGTCAAAAACAGCAGTGACGATGCAATCAGAGAATTTCTATGCAAATTCCAATAGTTATCAGTCAATGCCATAACAACAAGCCTCAGCGACCTTGCTTCACCCAAGGTTACCCAATTTTCAAGCACATTAAAGCAAATCAACACTCAATTCGAGCACGGGGTCTTCAGTTCGATCATTCGCCCTTGTCCCAATATTCGGCCATCAGTTCATCCACCCAGGCTGGCTGGCGCAGTTCACCGCGCGGCTGGAATTCGCGCATCACCGGCTTGATGTCGATCACCGGCGTGCCGTCGATCGCGTCGAGCCCTTCGACTTCCAATGCGGTGCCGCTCACCGCCACGATCCGGCAGGTGGTCAGCCCCAGCCGGTTGGGCCGGTTCTTGCCGCGCTGGGCGAAGATCCCGACCAGCGGCCAGTCCTGCCGACCACGCGGATGACGGGCACCGGTCTCGATCTTGTCGGGCGGGACCTGATCGAACAGGAACACCACTTCCGCGTGGCTGAAATCGGCCAGACCCGCCAGCGCTTCGGGTCCGAAGCGCGCGGCATCAAGCGCGATGGTTGCCCGGCTTGCCCCCCAGTCATCGTCGATCGCCTCGGCGCGGCCGCCGCGAACATGGCCGATCGGGGTAATGGTGTAGTCCATCGGGGGCCTCCAAATTCAACGATCCGGTTTGTCGCCCCGGCAATTCAGCTCTTGAGCTTCCACCCGCTTTTCAGCAGCACATACAGCGCACCAAGCAGTACCAGGTTGAGCACGCCCACATAGATCGCGCCGTTCAGCACCGCCATGTTGCTGTCACCGATGTCGCTTTGCCCCAGGAAGCCGAAGCGGAAGCCGCTGATCACGTAGAAGAACGGGTTGACCCGGCTGATCGCCTGGAACGTCGGCGAAAGGTTGTGGATCACATAGAAAGTGCCCGAAAGCATGGTCAGCGGGGTGATCACGAAATTGGTAATCATCGCCGCGTGATCGAACTTTTCAGCCCAGACCGAAGTGATCAGCCCGATGGTCGCCAGCATCGCCGAACCCATCAGCCCGAACCACACCACCGCCCAGGGGTGCGCCACCGCCAGGCTGACGCCGGGCCACAGCAGCATGGCCGCGGCGATCGCCAGGCCGACCAGCACCGCGCGGGTTACCGCCGCGCCGATCAGCCCGGTGATCAGTTCGCCGTTCGACAGCGGCGGCATCAGGTAATCGACGATCGTGCCCTGGATCTTGCCGGCCAGGAAATTGAAGCTGGTGTTGGCAAAGGCATTGCCCATCATCCCCATCACGATCAGCCCGGGCGCGATGAAGCTGGCGAACGAGACGCCCAGCACTTCGCGGCCATCGCGGCCCAGCGCCACGGTGAAGATCATCAGGTACAGCAGCGTGGTCATCGCCGGGGCCCAGATCGTCTGGGTCTGGACCTTGAAAAATCGGCGGACTTCCTTCATATAGAGCGTCCACAGCCCCAGCCGGTTGACCGAGCTGAAGATGGGCACTCCCCGCTCTGGAAAACCGGGAGCCAGCGCACCAACGCGGGCGGCGGCATTTTCGGATGCGGGAACTGGTTGATCGGCCATGGCTAGGCGACTATCGCCGCTGCGGCCACCTTGCAATAGCGCGGCGTCAAGCCGCTGTAGAAAGAGAAACGGGCACCATGAGCTGGACCGACGAACGGATCGAAAAGCTGACCAAGATGTGGGAAGGCGGCGCCACCGCCAGCCAGATCGCTGACGAGCTGGGCGGGGTTAGCCGCAATGCCGTGATCGGCAAGGCCCACCGCCTGGGGTTGAAGGCCCGGCCCAGCCCGGTCAAGCCGAACGAAAAGGAAGCCGCTGCCCCCGCGCCCAAGCCGCCCAAGGCCGAGGCTGCGCCCCGCGCCGCCGCGCCCCGCCCCGCGCCGCCGCCGCGTGCCGCCGCCCCTGTGCAGCAGGCCGCTGCACCTGCTGACGGCACTCCGCCGCCCGCGCCGATGCCGCGGATCGTCTCGGTTGGTCCCGGCGGGTTCCTGCGCCAGGGCCCCGGTGACCAGCAGGCGCCGATCCCGCCCGCGCCGCCGCGCCGCCTGGTTCCGGCCAAGCCCAGCCCGGAAATGGCCGACAAGACCAGCCTGCTTGAGCTGAATGACCGGATCTGCCGCTGGCCGATGGGCCATCCGGGCGAACCCGATTTCCATTTCTGCGGCGAAAAGGTGAACCCCGGCTTCCCCTATTGCGTCGAACATTGCGGCCGCGCCTATCAGGCCCAGCTGCCGCGCGGCCATCGCCGTCCGCCGCCGCCGCTGCCGTTCGGCGGCCCGCGGGTGCGCTGATCGTGCGGCGCCTGCGCCGGGCCTTGGCGAGTGCTGCGGCGCTCGGCCTGGCGCTCGTCGCGGGTTCGGGGCCGGCCTTGGGCTGGTCCCAGCCAACCCATCAGGTTACCGGGGCGATCGCCTGGCAGGATCTGCGGCAGAACCATCCGGCGGAACTGGCCGAATTGCTCAGCCTGATCCGTCAACATCAGGACTATCCCCGGTTCGAACGGCATTTCGCCGCACTCGCCCCCGAAGCCCAGCAGCGCGCGCTGTTCGAAGTGCTGGGGCGCTGGCCCGACGATATCCGCGGCGGCCCCGAAGATCATCCGGACTGGCACTATCAGCTGCGGGTCGTGTCCGGGCGGACCTGGCTGTGGCGGTTCGAAAACGGCAACGCCGCCTTCGGGTTCGGCCATAACTACACCAAGCTGGCCAATCCCTGCGCTTCGGCGGCAGAGCGCGCCAAGGCGATCGGTTGGCTGATCCACATCATCGGCGATGTGCAGCAGCCGCTCCACGCCGGCCACCAGATGACCAGTGTCTATTCGGCAACCGACCGGTCCGGCCAGCTCGCCTTCGTCAAGCGGCCCAACGGAAAGGTGACCGACCTGCACCAGTTCTGGGATGGCACGCTGGAAGACAGCGGCGTCACGCTGCCAACCGGCGAGACGAACTGGGCCGACGCGCTGACCAAGGCCTGGCCGCGCACACGCCTGCCGCATGAACTGACCCGGCGCGGCGAGACCCGAATGCAGTTCTACAGCTTCCTTGATGAAAGCGCGATCCTGGCGCGGCTGGTCGCCTATCAGGGCACCTACCTGCAAGGTTCACCCGATCCGGCCAGGGCGCCAATGGTCAGCCAGGCCGAGCAGGACCGGGCGATCACCATCGCCCAGCGGCGGATCGCTACCGGCGGCTATCGCATTGCCGATTTGCTGGCCCAGGCCATCAAGGACGCCAAGGCCGTAACCTGGACCTGTCCGGCCTGAATCCATCACGCTGTTTTAACGCAGTTTTAATCACACAGGCCCTAGGCGACCGGCATGATCAAGGGTCGCATCTTGCTGGGAATTGCCGTGCTGGCGCTGGGCGCCTGCGGCAAGAAGTCCGTCTCGGTCGAGGAATTCGAAGGCCCGATCGACGCGCGGGTCGAATTCATCGCCGATGGGGTCAACAAGATCGTCCCGCGCGGGATGGGCAAGGGCCTGAAGCTGGTCCGGGCCGAAGCGCAAGGCCGCGTGCTGGTGCTGGCGCTCGAAACCACGCTGCAAGGCGAACTCGACAAGAGCGAGACCGCGCTGATCACGCTGTTCCGGCCCCAGGTCTGCAGCAATCCGGGTTACCGTTCGGTGGTTGACCACGGCGGGCTGGTGCGGTTCCGCATCGCCCGGACCAAGACCGGCGAGACCCTGCCCGAATTCACTATCGCCGCCTGCGGCTGACCGGGAAATTTGCTGCCAGCCCTTAACGGCGGCCCGCGCCTGCCGTTAACCATGGCATGACTGCGCATGATCCATCATTGGGCCGAACCAGCGGCGGCCTGCTGGGCTGGCTGGGCCTTGGCCCGCGCCACCCTCACCAACCAGCCGAAACGCCCGGGGGCGAAAGCCATCTCGACCGCCGGGATGGCCTGCGGCAGCGCCAGCTGGACGAAGTCGTCAGGTTCCTGACCGCCCATCAACTTGAAGTCAGCACGGTAACGCTGACTATCGCCTGGAATTACCTGACCGGGGCCGACAGCCAACTGGTGCGGTCAATCGATCGCCAGGTTCAAGCGCGCAAGCCGGTGACGCTGGAATGGATCGATCAGGAACTGGGCCGCCAGGATCGCGTTGACGAGATGGCCGTGCTGGCTGATCTGATGCAGCGGCTTGAAACGTCGATCGACGAATTCGGCAAGGCCAGCCGCGACGCCCATGTGGCGACCAGCGAGTACCATTCGGCGCTGGAAGGCCATGTCAACGAGCTGGAGCAGGTCACCCGCGCCGGCGAGGTGATTTCCGAACTGGCCAATATCGCCAAGGTCATGCTGCGCCGCACCCGCGAGATCGAAAAGCAGATGCTGCGCAGCGAAGCGCAGACCCGCGCGCTGCGCCGGCGGCTGGATGAGGCGCGCCGCAGCGCCGAGGAAGACCACCTGACCGGCCTGCCCAACCGCCGCGCTTTCGAGGCCGTTTTCGAGGAGGAATTCCGCCTGGCCCGGGCCAGCGCCGAAACGCTGTGCGTCGCCTTCTGCGACATCGACCATTTCAAGAAGATCAACGACGAGCACGGCCATGAAGCTGGCGACCGCGTGCTCAAGCTAGTGGCCGATGCCTTTGCCCGAATTTCGAACGACCATTGCCATGTCGCACGGCACGGCGGCGAGGAATTCGTGCTGCTGCTGCGCGGCGAGACGCTTGAGCAGGCCTGCGCGCAGCTCGATCACCTGCGCGAACAGCTCGCCTCGCGCCGGCTGGTCAACCGCGCGAACGATCGCCCGTTCGGTCAGGTGACCTTCTCGGCCGGGGTGGCGGACGTGTTCCGCTGCGGCGATCCGCGCTCAGCCCTGCGGGCGGCGGACAGCGCGCTCTACCGGGCCAAGCAGGAAGGCCGCAACCGGGTGGCCGCCGCGTCCGAAGCCGATTGCCAGCCGCCCGAACTCAAGGTCGCCTGAAGCCTACTGCCATTCGGCGCGGCAATACTGGTAGTTGCCGTTGATAACGATCCGGTAGTTGTCGAGCGCGTTCTGCATCGGCTGGCGGACCGAGCCCGGGCAGTCCATGTTCTGCAGCGTCTTCCAGGTCGAGGCAATCTGGCGGCAGCCACGTTCGAAGTCTTCCCAGGCATAATTGGTGCCGGCACGCCGGGTCTGTTCCCACATCAGGTTCATCCGGTTCGCCGCCTTCAGTGAAGAGAGCGCGCTTTCAAGCCCGGAGGTTGCAGCCTGCTGGCAGCGCGCCATCAGTTCGCGTTCCGGTCGCTCGGCCTCCTCGCGCTCACGCTCGGCGGCAAGGCGCCGTTCCTGCTCTTGGCGCTGCGCGGCCAGCCGGGATTCACGCTGGCGGCGCAGTTCATCGCGCGCGGCCATATGCGTGGCATAGCGCGCCTCGCCCATCAGCTTGCGGCGGTAGGGATTGACCTCGATTGCGGCACCGGCCTGCGACTTCTTGCACAGTTCGCCCACCTCACGCTGTTCGTCCTTCGTCAGGGTGGACATGAAATGCGTCATGCGCGCCTTGTACATCTGATCGTCCAGCTTGGGCGCTTCAGAGTGATTGCGGGCGTTGTTGTAGACCTTCATCCAGTCGGCGAATTCGGGCTTGCCATCGGTGTAGGCCGCCATCGCAATGCCTGCGAGATTGCAATCGATCAGCGCTTCCTCGAGGTAGCTGCGGGTCGGGTATAGCTCGCTGGCGGTGTAGGGAACCATCGGGCCCAGCTTGGGTTCGGGCCTGGTCATCCCGGCAACGGCCAGATCGACATATCTGGTCAGGCTGACGCTGGCATCGCCCCGATAGATTTTCATGCAATCGGCATAACCGGCATCACGGGTGGCGCTCGGCAGCTTGGCCTCGAACTGGTCAAGGCTCAGCTTGTACCATGGCTCGCCGCGCTTCTGGGTGCCCTTGTTGTAAAACCACGTCATCGCCTCGCCGGAAACATGGCTGGGATCGCTCATCTTCGCGGCGCGAAACTTGCCGCCGGTCAGCAGCACGCAAGTGTAGATTTCCTCAGGCGTATAGTTCGATGGAACGTCCTGGAGCGACTGGGCCAGCGCCATCCCGCCAAAGGTGCCCGAAACCAGCAGACCCGCCCCGGCCACTGCCTGGGCAACCCGCGAACCAAACATCAATTTCATAAATGCCGTCTCCGGCGCGCCCGCTGGCTGAATAGCCAAAGCCGATCCGGCTGCAAGCCCCCAATGCAACGAAAAAGGGGCCCGCCGCTGGCGAGCCCCCAATTCATGTGTCGCTGATCGCGCCGGGGATCAGTCGTCGCCCTTGAGGAACGCCGGGACGTGATCCGGAGCCGGACCATCGTCACGATCGCTGCGCTCACGGCGGGGGCCGCGATCGTCACGGCGCGGACCGCGGTCACGGTCACGGCCACCACGATCGTTGCCGCGCGGGCCACGACGGTCGCCGCGATCGCCGCGATCACCACGGTCACCGCGCGGTTCGCGCGGCGGGCGGGTGTCTTCCAGCTCGGCACCGGTTTCCTGATCGACGACGCGCATCGACAGGCGAACCTTGCCGCGCTGGTCGATCTCGAGCACCTTGACCTTCACGGCCTGGCCTTCGGACACGACGTCGGTCGGCTTTTCAACGCGTTCGTTCTTCATTTCGCTGACATGGACCAGACCGTCCTTGCCGCCCATGAAGTTCACGAATGCACCGAAATCGACGATGGTGACGACCTTGCCGTCATAGACCTTGCCGACTTCCGGTTCCTCGACGATGCCCAGGATCCAGTTCTTGGCGGCTTCGATCTGCGACAGGTCCGAAGACGAGATCTTGATCAGGCCTTCATCGTCGATGTCCACCTTGGCGCCGGTTTCGGCGACGATCTCGCGGATCACCTTGCCGCCGGTGCCGATCACGTCACGAATCTTCGACTTGTCGATCTGGATCGTTTCGATGCGCGGAGCATGGGCCGACAGTTCAGTGCGGGCCGAACCCAGCGCCTTGGTCATTTCGCCCAGGATGTGCGCACGGCCGCCCTTGGCCTGCTTCAGCGCGGCTTCGAAGATTTCCTTCGTGATCCCGGCCACCTTGATGTCCATCTGCATCGTGGTGATGCCTTCGCTGGTGCCGGCCACCTTGAAGTCCATGTCGCCCAGGTGATCTTCGTCACCCAGGATGTCGGACAGCACGGTGAAATCGTCACCTTCAAGGATCAGGCCCATGGCGATGCCCGACACCGGACGGGTGATCGGAACGCCCGCGTCCATCATCGACAGCGCGCCGCCGCAGACGGTGGCCATCGACGACGAACCGTTGGACTCGGTGATGTCCGAGACCACGCGGATCGTATAGGGGAACTCTTCCTTGGTCGGCAGCACCGCGCGCAGCGCCCGCCAGGCCAGCTTGCCGTGGCCGGTATCGCGGCGGCTGGGCGCACCGAAGCGGCCCACTTCACCGACCGAATAGGGCGGGAAGTTGTAGTGCAGCATGAAGTTCGAGTAGCTCAGGCCTTCCAGCCCGTCGATCATCTGCTCGGCGTCCTTGGTGCCCAGCGTGGTGGTGCAGATCGACTGCGTTTCACCGCGGGTGAACAGCGCCGAACCGTGGGCGCGCGGCAGCAGGCCGACGATCGATTCGATCGGGCGGACCTGATCGACCTTGCGGCCGTCGATGCGGGTGCCGTCCTTGAGGATCGCACCGCGCACGATGTCGGCTTCGACCTTCTTCATGGTCTTGATCGCGACCATCTGGGTCTGGGCGTCTTCGCCCGCGAAGGCTTCCTTGGCCTTGTCGCGCGCGGCGTTGAGCGCGTTCGAGCGGGCCGACTTGTCGGTCAGCTTGTAGGCCGCGGCAACGTCCTTGCCGATCAGCTTCTTGAGCTGGTCCTTGATCGCCGAGTTGTCCGAAACAACGATGTTCCAGGGTTCCTTGGCGGCCTTTTCGGCCAGATCGATGATCAGGTTGGCAACCTTCTTGCACTCGTCATGTGCGAACATGACGGCGCCCAGCATGACCTCTTCCGAAAGCTCCTTGGCTTCGGATTCAACCATCATCACGGCATTGCCGGTGGCGGCCACGACCAGGTCGAGCAGGCCTTCGCCGATCGCAACGTCCTGCTTGGGGTTGAGGAGGTATTCGCCATCCTTGTAACCCACGCGGCAGGCGCCGATCGGGCCCATGAACGGCACGCCCGAAATGGTCAGCGCGGCCGAAGCGGCGATCATCGCCAGCACGTCAGGCTCACACTCACCGTCGAACGACAGGACCTGCGCGATCACGTTGATTTCGTTGTAGAAACCTTCGGGGAACAACGGACGGACCGGACGGTCGATCAGGCGGCTGACCAGCGTTTCCTTTTCGGTCGCGCCACGTTCACGCTTGAAGAAGCCACCCGGGATGCGCCCGGCGGCAAAGAACTTTTCCTGATAGTGGACGGTCAGCGGGAAGAAGTCCTGACCTTCCTTGACGCTCTTGGCGGCGGTAACGGCGCAGAGCACAACGGTTTCGCCATAGGTGGCGAGGACCGCGCCGTCAGCCTGACGGGCAATGCGGCCGGTTTCCAGGGTGAGGGTCTTTCCGCCCCACTCCATCGATACGGTTTTGACGTCGAACATTTCGTTTCCTTCAGCCCGCAGGCCCTATTGCGTGCGGGTTTTGCTTGCCGGGTGTACCGTCCCGGTCCGGGTTGGGGCTCGTTATAGCCCCCAGGCGTCCCGCCGAATTGCGGGAGTGCCCAGATGCAAGAAGCGGCCCGCTGGGGGCCGCTCCGCGTTGTTACTTACGAAGACCAAGCTTGGCGATCAGCGCGTTGTACCGATCGACATCCTTGCGCTTGAGATAGGCCAGCAGGCTGCGACGCTTGTTGACCATGGTCAGCAGGCCGCGGCGCGAGTGGTTGTCCTTGTGGTGATCCTTGAAGTGGCCCTGCAGCGTGTTGATGCGCGAGGTCAGGATCGCAACCTGGACTTCCGGCGAACCGGTGTCACCCTTGGCACGGGCGTTGTCCGCGATGATTTCAGCCTTCTTTTCGGGGCTAACCGACATATCTTCTACTCCGCGACATCATGTGAGGTTGAACCCCCGGACAACCCGGCATTCTCCGCCGGAAAGCTCCACCAAAGCGAGCGGGACCGATCCCTCTCGCGCAAAGTGCAGCCCATCGCCCTGGGGCAGCCCGGTCAGAACCCGACCCTGACGGATCGCCCTTGCCTGTTCCGGGCCGAGGTTCAGAGCCGGGATGTCGTCCAGCCCTGCCTCCAGCGGCAAGAGTATGTTCTCAAGTGGCGCGCCCTTAGCGACTTCCTCCAATTTGTCCAGCGAAATCGCCGCTTCCAGCCCGAACGGCCCGGCCCTGGTGCGGCGCAGCATGGTGACATGCCCGACCGTGCCCAGCGCCAGCGCGATATCGCGGGCCAGGCTGCGGATATAGGTGCCCTTGGAGACATGGGCGTGGAGGGTAACCTGATCCTCCCCGGCACGGGGAGGGGGACCATGCGAAGCATGGTGGAGGGGTACAGGCGAGTGGTCCTGACCATCGAGGGTATGACCACTCGCCTGTACCCCTCCACCCCCCACTTCGTAGGCGGTCCCCCTCCCCGTTTCGGGGAGGATCTTGAGATCACGCACCGTCACCGCCCGCGCCTTCAGCGCTACGTCCTCACCCGCCCGGGCCAGGTCGTAGGCGCGCTGGCCGTCAACCAGGATCGCCGAATAGGCCGGCGGGACCTGTTCGATCGGGCCGGTGAAGCGCGGCAATATTGCCTCGATTGCCGCCAGCGTGGGCCGCACCGCGCTCTGCGCAACCACCTGCCCTTCCAGGTCAAGCGTGTCGGTCTGGGTCCCGAAGGCGACGGTAAAGCTGTACTCCTTGCTGGCATCGAGCATCCGCCCGGTCAGCTTGGTCGCCTCACCCAGGGCAATCGGCAACACGCCGGTGGCCAGCGGATCGAGCGTGCCGCCGTGGCCGACCTTGACCTTGCCCAGCCCGGCTTGCCGACAGACCCGCTTGACCGCAGCGACCGCCTGGGTGCTGCCCAGGCCATGCGGCTTGTCGAGGATGATCCAGCCGTGCGGCAAGGCTCAGCGCCCGGAAACCGCTTGCGCCAGATCGAGGTATTGCCCGGTCAGCCAGCTTACCGGCTGGCCGATCAGCATGCCCACCGGATTGAACCCCGGGATCAGGTAAGGCAGCACCACGATCAGCAGGATCACCAGCAGCATGCCATACTTGCGCAGGTTGCCATACGTCCTTGCCATGCTGTCAGGCAGCAAGCCCTCCAGGATGTGCGAACCATCGAACGGCGGGATCGGCAGCAGGTTGAACAGCGCCAGAAACACGTTGATCATGATGAAATTGGCGAGGTTGAGCAGCACGAAATTGCCAAGCAGGCTCAAGCTTTGAACATCCCCTCCGGTGGGCAGGAACAGCCCCAGCAGCACTGCGCCCACTGCCGCCATCACCAGGTTCATCCCCGGCCCGGCCGCCGCCACCAGCATCATGTCGCGGCGCGGATTGCGCAGCCGGCGAAAGTTGACCGGCACCGGCTTGGCCCAGCCGAACACCGGCATCTTGGCCAATGCCAGCAGCCCGGGCAGGATCACCGTGCCCATCGGATCGACGTGGCGCAGCGGATTGAGCGACAGCCGCTTCATTTCGGCCGCCGTGGGATCGCCCAGCGCCCGCGCGGCCAGGCCATGCGCCACTTCGTGAAACACGATCGCCAGGATCATCGGCACGATCAGCGCGGCGGCCTGGATGATAGTCTCGTTCATAATCCCAACCTTTCGCGGTCGCGTTCCACTATTGAAAAGATCGCGCTGTCGCGCTCGTACCCGGTCCAGGTGATCATGTGGTTGCGCAGCACCCCGTCCAGCTCGGCCCCGATCTTGCGGCACGCCGCCTGCGAGCGCTGGTTGCGAGTATCGACCGAGAAGAACATCCGCTTCAGCCCGCAAGCGAACCCGTGGCGCAACATCAGCCGCTTGAGCGGCCCGTTGACCTGCCCGCCACGGTGGCGCGGGCGCAGATAGGTGTTGCCGATCTCGCTGGTCCGCCACTGGACATGGGTGCCGATCCAGGCGGTCATTCCGGCCAGTTCGCCATCGACCAGAATGGCAAAGGGCAGCCGTTCGGGATTGGCGAGCAGGCCGGAAAAGCTCTCATCGAAATGCTCGGGATCATACGAAATGCCGTACATCTCCCAGATCTCCAGGTCCTCAGCGCAGGCTTCGCGCAGCGGCTCGCGGTGGCGTTCCTCCAGTGGCTCAAGCCGCAGCGCGCCCTCTTCCAGCAGCTGATGGAGCCCCAGCGGGTCCGATCTTACCATCCCAGCGCCTCGACGAAGTGCTTGCGGCACAGCGCAACATAGCGGTCATTCCCGCCGATTTCGGTCTGCGCGCCCTGCTTCACCGCCGCGCCGCTTTCATCGACGCGCAGGTTCATGCTGCTCTTGCGCCCACAATGGCACACCGCCTTCAGCTCGATCAGCGAATCCGCAATCCCCAGCAGCACCTTGGCGCCGGGGAACAGTTCGCCCTGGAAATCGGTCCGCAGGCCATAACACAGCACCGGGATACCGGCCTGGTCGGCAATCTTCGCCAGCTGCCAGACCTGGGCTTCGGTCAGGAACTGCGCCTCATCGACCAGCACGCAGGCCAGCGGCTCGACCCGGTGTGCCGCGGTGATCCGGCTCCACAGGTCGGTGACGCCATCGAAGCGGTGGGCATCCGCATGCAGGCCGATCCGGCTTTCGATCGCCTTGTCGCCGCCGCGATCGTCCAGCGCGGCGGTCCACAGCATGGTAGTCATGCCGCGTTCGTGATAGTTGAAATTCGCCTGCAGCAAGGTGGTCGATTTACCCGCATTCATGCTGGCGTAGTAGAAATAGAGTTTGGCCATGCCTGCTATCTAGGGTGTGCTTGGCAAAGCGCCAGTGCGATTGACAGCGCGGCTGTGGATCGGCACTGATCTGGCCAGGCGCGCAATTGAAAAGAACCGGGTCACATTTGCGAAGAGCCTTAGCCTTGATTCCCCTGCTGGCGGTTGCCGCCGCCGCGCCGTCCTATCGCTATCAGCTCGATGCGGCAGGCAGCCGGGTCAGCGCGCGGGTTTCCTATTTCGGCCTTGGCAACAAGACCGCACGGTTTCCGGTGATGAAGGGCTTCATCCGGCTTCAACCCGACCGGCTCGATGCGATCGACCTGGCGGTGGAGCTCGATGCCCGGGCAATGACCGCGGGCGGCAAGACCGACACCGACTATCTGCGCGGCAAGGCCTTTTTCGATGTCGCCAACCATCCCGTCGTCAGCTTTGCAGGGCGCCGGATGGTGATGACCGGCGCCACCACCGCGCGGGTCGATGGCACGATCTCCGCACGCGGGGTGACCCGTCCGGCCAGCCTTGACGTGACCTTCCGTGATCCCCCGGCGCGGGCCAGCGGGCGCGATGCGGTGCTGCTGAAGGCGCGCACCACGATCAACCGCCGCGATTTCGGGATGACGGCCTACAGCCTGGTGGTGGGCCGGAAAGTGACGATCACGATCGATGCGCGGCTGGTGCCGGGTTAATCATCTAAATCGCGCTTCACCCTCGGATCGTCGAGCAGGGCATCGATCCGGCTCGCCTCGTCAAAGCTTTCGTCGGGCAGGAACTTAAGCCGCGCGGCGTATTTGAGCTTGAGCTTGCCGGCCACTTCCTTCTGGAAGAAGGCGGTGTTGGTGCGCAGCGCCTTGAGCACCAGCTCTTCATCCGAACCCAGCAGGCTTTTCACGAACACCGTCGCATGGCGCAGGTCTGGCGACATCCGCACTTCGGTGATGCTGACGGTGTGCCCGGTCAGCACATCATCATGGACCATCTGACGGCTCAGCAGCTCGCTGATCACATGGCGCACTTGCTCACCCACCTTGAGCAGGCGGACCGAGCGGGTTTCGGGGGTGGCGTTTTGGCGTGACATTGATTTTTTACCGGAACGTGCTAATAACAGACTATCACTGTGTCAGTTGTACTCAACTGCACCTCCCGGGCCCGGGCGCTGCTACGCTCGGGCCCAAATGGTATCGGGGACTGGCGCTGCTACACCACCCCCTCACCGGCTACCTGCGGCCAAGCTCAATAAGCTTGACCACCAGGCCGACGAACGCAACCAGGAAGGTCGCGACGCCGATAACCAGCATCACTGCATCTTTAATACTCAATCACATCACCTCCTTTCCCACCGCAAGCAGCGGTGAGCTCAGGAGATATAAAGACGATCGCTTTGCCGTTACCTGTCAATCGGCATGCAATCACAGCGTCCGTTCGCGTTCTTCCACTTCAAACACTTCGAGGTGGTCGCCCGGCTTGATGTCGTTGGTATCGGCCAGCACCACACCGCATTCGAGGCCCGCGCGGACTTCGGGGACGTCGTCCTTGAAGCGGCGCAGCGAAGCGATGGTGGTCTTCGAGACAATGACATCGTCGCGGGTAAGGCGCGCGTTGATGCCCTTCTTGATGTAGCCTTCGAGCACCAGCAGACCCGCCGCCTTGTCGCGCTTGCCGGCCGGGAACACTTCCTTGACCTCGGCGCGGCCGACCACGTGTTCGATCCGTTCCGGACCCCAGATCCCGGCCATTTCCTTGGCGACATCGTCGGTCAGGTGATAGATCACGTCGAAGTACTTCATCCGCACCTTGTTGCGCTCGATCATCTCGCGCGCCTTGGCGTTGGGACGGACGTGGAAACCGATGATCGGCGCGCCGGTGGCTGCGGCCAGGCTCACATCGCTTTCGGTGATCGCGCCGACGCCCGATTGCAGCACCTTGACCTTGATCTCGTCGTTCGAAAGCTTGTTGAGCGCGTTGACGATCGCTTCGGTCGAACCCTGCACGTCGCTCTTCACCACCACCGGATAGTCGATCACATCGGCCTTGGCCTTCAGCGCCGAGAACATGTTCTCAAGGCTGGCGGGCGCGGTTGTGGTGCGCTTGGCAGTGGCCTTTTCAGCACGGTAGCCGGCCACTTCGCGGGCGCGGGCCTCGTTCTCGACCACGGTCAGCGTATCGCCGGCCATCGGCACGCCCGAGATGCCCAGCACCTCGACCGGCAGTGCCGGCGGGGCGGCCTTGATCTGGCGGCCCTTGTCGTCAAGCATGGCGCGCACGCGGCCCGAATGGGTCCCGACCACCAGCACATCGCCAACCTTCAGCGTGCCGCGGGTGATCAGCACGGTGGCCAGCGGCCCCTTGCCCTTGTCGAGCTTGGCCTCGACCACCGCAGCTTCGGCGGCGCGATCGGGGTTGGCTTTCAGTTCCATCACTTCGGCCTGAAGCAGGATCTTCTCGATCAGCTCGTCCAGCCCGGCCTTGCTCTTCGCGGAAACCTCGACGTCCTGGACATCGCCCGACATCGCCTCGACCACGATTTCGTGTTCCAGCAGACGCTCGCGGATCTTCTGGGCGTTGAATTCGGGCTTGTCGCACTTGGTGATCGCCACGATCATCGGCACGCCAGCGGCCTTGGTGTGATTGATCGCCTCGATCGTCTGCGGCATGATTCCATCATCGCCAGCCACCACCAGCACCACGATATCGGTCACGTTGGCGCCGCGCTGGCGCATTTCGGTGAAGGCTTCGTGGCCGGGGGTATCCAGGAAGGTGATCAGATCGCCCTTCTTGGTCTTGATCTGGTAGGCGCCGATATGCTGGGTGATCCCGCCAGCTTCGCCGCGCACCACATCGGTGCCGCGCAGCGCATCCAGCAGGCTGGTCTTGCCGTGATCGACGTGGCCCATGATGGTCACCACCGGCGGACGCGACCTCAGCGTTTCGGGTGCATCGACGTCTTCGGCGGTGTCGATATCGACATCGCTTTCCGACACGCGCTGGATGTTGTGGCCGAATTCCTCGACCAGCAGTTCGGCAGTATCCTGGTCGATCGTCTGGTTGACGGTGACCATCATGCCCATCTTGAACAGCGCCTTGACCAGGTCGGCGCCCTTTTCGGCCATGCGGTTGGCCAGTTCCTGGACGGTGATCGCTTCGGGCACGATCACATCGCGGACCTGCTTTTCACGCGGCTGGCTGCTGCCGCCAAAGTGCGCACGGCGTTCCTTTTCGCGGGCCCGCTTGAGCGCGGCGAGCGAACGCGCACGGGCGCCTTCGTCTTCGTTGAGCGCGCGGGTGACGGTCAGCTTGCCGGCATGGCGGCGCTGATCGCCGCCAGTCTTGTCGCGCGAATGCGCCGGCTTCTTCGCCGCGGGTTCAGGACGCTTGGGCGCGGCGACCGGGGTAAACCGGCGCGGCGCGGGCGCGCTGGTGCGCGGTGCTTCCTCAGCCGGTTCCTCGGCTTCGGCCGGGGCTTCGGGTTCCTGCGCGGGCGCAGGCGCGGGTGCCGGTGCAGCGGCAGCCTCGGCTTCGGCCTTGCGGTTTTCCTCGGCGCGGCGCTTTTCTTCTTCCTGGGCGCGCAGGCGCGCTTCGGATTCGCGCTTGGTCTGCTCTTCCAGCATTGCCAGACGCGCTTCCTCGGCCTCGCGCTGGAGCCGGGCGACGCGCTCCTGCGGGGTTTCGTTCGAAGCGGCGGGCTTGGGCGCAGCCGGCTTGGGCGCTTCGGCCACCGGGGCCGGCGGCGGCGGCGGAGGCGGCGGAGCAGCCGCTTCGGGCGAGCCGGGCTTGCCGATCAGCTTGCGGCGCTTGACCTCGACCACCACCTTGTTGGTGCGGCCGTGGCTGAAGGTCTGCTTGACCTCACCCGCCTGGACCGAGGTCTTGAGCCCCAGTGGCTTGCGGCCCAGAGTCGGTTTGTTTTCGCTGTCGCTCATGCTCAAATTCGCCCTTCAAATCTCAATTCGTCGCAGTGTCCGACGCCGCCGATACGGCTGCGCCCCCACCATTCGCCTGTTCGCTCGCTTCACCCTGCCCCAGGAAGCGCAGCAAGCGCCGGAGCGGTAATTCGACCCGCGCTGCCGCATCGCGGTCAGTCAGCGCCAGATGCACGACGTTGTCTCGGCCCAATGCCACAGACAGCGCCGCCCGGTCCAGTGGCAAGGTTAACCCCTGCCGTCCGGAACCTTCTTCTTCCAGCCCGACTCGCCAGGCCTGATCGAGCTTGCGCGAGCCGTCTTCGCCGGCATCGCTGGCATGGGCCAGCCATTCGACCAGCCCGCCCCGGGCATGTTCGGCAATCCGGTCCGATCCGACCAGCAGCTTGCCGGTTTTCATTTCCAGCCCGATCCGGTCGGTAAAGGCCCGGCGCAGTGCGGCTTCGATCCGTTCGGGCAGGTCGGCCGGGATGTCCAGCGTCGCACCCTTGAACGCGCGCGCCAGTGCGCCCTTAAGCTTGCCCTTGGCCAGCGCCGTTTCAAGCTCTGCCCGCGAAGTGCCCAGCCAGGCCCCCCGCCCCGGCGCGCGGGCCAGGGCATCGGGCAGTACAAGCCCATCGGGCGAGATCGCCAGGCGCACCAGATCATCGCGGGAACCGTGGTCCCCGGTCAGGATGCAGCGCCGCTCAGGTTGATCCTTGGCGGACTGCGCAGAGGCTGCGGAACCTAGCGGCTCATTGTGAGGAATCCGCATCGGCGGCCTCCTCTTGAGCTGGCTCGTCTTCGAACCAGTGGGCGCGGGCGGCCATGATGATCTCGTTGCCCTGTTCTTCGGACAGACCATATTCGCCCAGCACGCCGCCGCGATCCTGTTCGCGTTCCTTGCGGGCCGGGGCGCTGCCATCGCGGCGGCGCTGTTCGGCGCGCTTCTTGGCGATCAGTTCGTCGGTGGCCAGGTCAGCCAGATCGTCGAGCGTCTTGATCCCTGCCTTGCCCAGCGTGACCAGCATCTGCTCGGTCAGGTGCGGCATGTCGGCCAGCGCATCTTCGACGCCCAGCGCCTGACGCTCTTCGCGATAGGCGGCTTCGCGGCGTTCCAGCGCTTCGGAAGCACGGCTCTGCAGTTCTTCGGCCAGTTCCTCGTCGAAGCCTTCGATCGTCGCCAGTTCGGCCAGTTCGATATAGGCCACTTCTTCCAGCTCGCTGAAGCCTTCGGCCACCAGCAGCTGCGAAAGGGTTTCATCGACGTCGAGTTCTTCCTCGAACATCTTCGAACGCTCGGCGAATTCCTTCTGGCGCTTCTCGCTCGATTCCGCCTCGGTCATGATGTCGATCTGGCTGCCGGTCAGCTGGCTGGCCAGCCGCACGTTCTGGCCGCGGCGGCCGATCGCCAGGCTCAGCTGATCGTCGGGAACCACCACTTCGATGCGGCTTTCTTCCTCGTCGATCACCACGCGGCTGACGGTGGCCGGCTGCAGCGCGTTGACCACGAAGGTGGCGGTGTCTTCGCTCCAGGGAATGATGTCGATCTTTTCGCCCTGCATTTCCTGGACCACCGCCTGAACGCGGCTGCCCTTCATGCCGACGCAGGCACCGACCGGGTCGATCGAGCTGTCACGGCTGATCACGCCGATCTTGGCGCGGCTGCCCGGATCGCGGGCGGCGGCCTGGATGGTGATGATCCCGTCGTAGATTTCGGGCACTTCCTGCGCGAACAGCTTCTTCATGAATTCGGGGTGCGCCCGGCTGAGGAAGATCTGCGGCCCGCGGTTGTTGCGTTCGACCTTGAGGATCAGCGCACGGACGCGTTCGCCCACCCGGGCAACTTCGCGCGGAATCTGCTGGTCGCGGCGGATCACGCCTTCGGCGCGGCCCAGGTTGACGATCACGTGGCCGAATTCGACCGACTTGATCACGCCCGTCACCAGTTCGCCGGCGCGGTCCTTGAATTCCTCGAACTGACGCTCACGCTCGGCATCGCGGACCTTCTGGAAGATCACCTGTTTGGCCGACTGCGCGTCGATCCGGCCCAGATCGACCGGCGGCAGCGGATCGACGATGAAATCGCCCAGCTTGGCATCGGCCTGCAGCTTCTGCGCGGCCTTCAGGTCAACCTGCTTGAAATAGTCCTCGACCACTTCAACCACTTCAACCACGCGCCACAGGCGCAGGTCGCCGGTGCGCGGATCCAGCTTGGCGCGGATATCGTTTTCCGCACCATAGCGGGCGCGCGCCGCCTTCTGGATCGCTTCTTCCATCGCCTCGATGACGATCGCCTTGTCGATCAGCTTCTCGTTCGCAACCGAGGTGGCGATCGCCAGCAGTTCGGCGCGGTTGGCGGAAATCGGACTGGCCATGTTCAGTCTTCCTGTTCTTCAACAATCTCATCGGCCCCGCAGGTATCGAGGGGACGGGTGGCGGCAATCAGCCGGTCGGTCAGGACCAGCTTGGCGGAATGGATATCGGACAGCGGGAAGGAAACCCGGCCCGACTTCTTGTCTTCAAGGCTGACCAGATCGCCTTCGATCCCGATCAGTTCGCCCTGGAGCGACTTGCGGTTGCCTTCAACCGGGTTCTTCAGCGCAACCCGGGCCTCATGCCCGGCCCAGCCGGCAAAGTCCTTCACGCGGGTCAGCGGGCGATCGATCCCCGGCGAGGACACCTCAAGCCGGTAGGCTTCCTCGATCAGCACTTCGCCCCGTTCCTCAAGCGCGTCGAGCGCGTCGGAAATGCGGTGCGACAGCGCGGCGCAGTCTTCGATCACCAGCTGGCCGGTTTCGGGCCGTTCGGCCATGACCTGCAGGGTCACCTCTTCATCGCCAACTTCGCTTTTGCCGAACACGATCACGCGCACGAGATCAAAGCCCAGGGCCTTCGCCTCGGGTTCGACAATCTCGGTAATTCGCGCGATATCCGCCATTTCAACTCCGAAAATCCGGCATTGATGAAACGGCCCTTGGTGCCGGCCCCTTGCGGCGCCAGCCCCTCCGTTGCTTCACAATGTCGGGAACAGCGGCCAGATAGGGCCGAGCGCCACGAAAAGCAAGGCGAAATCGCGCGCCATTGTATTATCGGGGGATCGGACCTATATAGGCCGCGCTAACGTCGCCTGCGACGGAACTTTTCGGCCTTACGCCCCTTCGTTCCCTTTCTCGCTTCTACGCTCCGCCGGCTTCGTTTGCCGGCGGGTCAATACGTGTTTCGTGAAAGGAACAGACCATGCCGGTAGGCACCGTAAAGTTTTTCAACCCCACCAAGGGCTTCGGATTCATTGCTCCCGATGAGGGCGGCGGCGACGCTTTCGTCCACATCAGCGCGGTTGAACGCGCAGGAATGGGCTCGCTCGATAAGGACCAGCGCGTGCAGTACGAACTGGAAACCGATCAGCGCGGCAAGACATCCGCCGTCAATCTGTCGGCAGCCTGAGGCTGTGGCCAAGGAGGATCTTCTGACCCTCGATGGCCAGATCGACGAAATCCTTCCGGACGGACGCTTTGGCGTCATGCTGGAGAACGAACACCGGATCATCGCCTATACCGCCGGGAAGATGCGCAAATTCCGCATCCGCTCGGTGGTCGGCGACCGGGTTCGGGTCGAAATGACCCCCTATGACCTGAGCAAGGGCCGGATCGTCTTTCGCGAGAGAGGTCCCGGTGGCGGTCCGCCAGGCAAACGCAAGGGCGTGGTGCGCCGCTAGGCCTGCACCTGCCCCAACGGATGGCGCGATACGCGCCGCTAAATAAATGAATTTGATGAAAAATAACAAAAAGAACAACCATTCAATCGCTTACGCCCGATCACCTGAAATCAGAAAGTCCGCCGCGCCCAGGCCCGCCGGTCTACGCCGCAGCCCCACCCTTAGCAGGGCCGAACTGCGCGCCGCCGTGATCGCCATTCTGGGTTAGCCCAGCAACCGCAACCGAAAGGGGCCAGGCCATGTCGGCTTCCTCACAGTTCTACCTCAAACAGGCCGAGCAGTGCGAATTGGCCGCCGCGGCTTCATCGCTGAACAACCAGCGTGACACCCTGCTGCGCTCGCGCCTGGCCTGGCTCGAACTCGCAAACCGCGAGCTCGAGGTTCAGGCCGGACGCGAAAAGCGTGAGCGGGACCGCCTGCAAGCCCTGCAATCAGCCTCGCCAGGAGAAACCGTCAATGGATGACCAAGCCACCCGCCCGTTCCTGATCAACAAGGACGGACAAGGCAATTACCGCCTGACCGTGCGCGACATCCGCTACAATTCGCAAGGTTATGCGATCGTTACCGGAACCTTGCAGGATGAATGCTTCAAGACCGCGGCCGCAGCCAAGACCTGGGCCCGCAACAATTTCAATGCCAAGGCCGGGCAGTACGCTTCCAAATAGCAAAGGCCGCTTGCGGTCACGGCACTGAATCCGGGGTCTGGGACCTGGCGTCTAGTTCGCGTCGGCCCCGGTCACGGGCTCCCGGACTTCCGGGACCGCTTCGGCGCTCGCCTTGGCGTCGGGGGTGGGTTTGGGCGCCGCAGCGCTGCCGGTTCGGCTGGCTGCCTCGGCCATGTTGCGCGCGTCTTCAGCAGCGGCCAGCCGGGCCTGTTCCTCACGCGCCGCAGCCTTTTTGGCGGCAACTCTGGCCGCCTGTTTGTAGGCTTCGGCAGGATCGTCCGCATAGCTCTGGTCAAACACCCCGGACGAATTGGCGAACCACAGGCCGCCTGCCAGACAGATCAGGAAGCAGACGCCCAGGTACCAGCCGGCCAGAGTCGACCCCTGGATCTCGTCTGCGCGTTCGATAGATTTCCTGCCCGAAGCCATTGCGACACTCCCATGCGCGACCCAGGGTCGCCAAAGTTGACGCAATTTTCCGGCTCGATGGTAAATTTTTGGCTAACCCGCACCGGTTTGCCGGCCCAGCCGCCCGCAGCGTGCGGTGCCTGACCAGGCCTGGCCCCTTCCCGCCCCTATTGCGGAGTCGTGATCGCCCCGCGCCAACCCGTCACGACATAGCCATCATCCTTGTGGACCCAGCGGATCCGGGTGGCCATTTCCGGGACCGGCTTGCCGTTGATCCAGCTTTGCGTCATCAGATGCTGCCCGTCGGGATAGAAGGCAGTGCACACTTCCTTGCCTTCGATCGGGTACATGAAGCCCAGCTGGCGCACGGCACTAAGTTCCTGCTGGCGGGTCGCGCCCTCGACATGGCGGACGATGCGCACGCCTTCGAAATCCTTGCGTCTGGCAAAGCTGCACAGCTTGCCGTCCTTCACGACACTTTTTGTCGCGAGCTCGATCACCAGTCCAGGCAGGCCGACAACCGCCGTGTGGTCAAGCTCGGCGTATTCGTTGCCGGCCGTTTTGGTGAAAGTTGCCATCAGGTGGCATGTCTTCGCCGTGTCGTCGGGATGGGTGCACAGCATCCATTCGCTGCTGACGCCTTCAAGTGGGTCGGCCAGAGGCTCGACCCCCAGCACGGCAGCCTGGGCCAGAATGAACGACAGGATCGGCATGGCTATTTCCTCGTGGTCATTGCAGCACTGCTATGAAGCCGGACGTCCGGCCCTATTCGTATTCCGACGGGTCAAGCGCCTTGACGTCTTCTTCCTCGAAAATCACGCCGTCGTCATTTTTCCAGAGCTTTGGATTGCTGCCTTCGCTGGACGGTGCGGCAGCTCGACCAGCCGGGCGAGTGTCCTTGCCCCAGCCGCCAACGTCCTGTTCCGCGCTTGAATAGGCTGCGGACTGATGATCCTTCGCCCACTTGCCTGACGACTCGTTTGCATCGTCGCGCTGCTTAAGCGCGCCTGAAATCCCGCCGATGATCAGCAGAGCAACCGAAATCGTCAGCCGCGGCGAAAACAACAGGATGCGAAAGAACTGTTCCATAAAGCCCCCCGGATTTGAAGGATCCAGATTAGGCGAGGCGGATTACCAACCGGTTATCTTGCCTGCCGCACGCCATCCACAGAATGCAGTTGACCTGAAGGCATGAAATTGTGGATGCGGGCTTCGTTTCAAACCGGGGGCCGCGATGAACCAGTCTGCAAGCCGAACGATTGCCAGGATTGTCCTCGTAACCGCGTGGATTATCGCGCTGGTCTGGATAACATCCGCCACGGTGGGGTTGTCCGCGCGCCAGGGGTTTCTGGTCATGGCGGCACTGCCGCTGCCGTTGATCCCGATCCTGGGCCTGCATTTCCTGCGGGACCGGGAGGCGCGGGCCGGATGGGCGGTTTTCACCCTGTGGCTCGGTTCAACCTATGCCGGCCTTGGCACCGGCCCCGAGCTTGCGGTTTTCGCGGCAATCGCCGTGCTGGCGGCACTCGGCTTCTTCTGGAAGGCCTGGTGCTTCCCGCTGGCCTGGTTCGGCCACATCGCCTGGGATTTCATGCCGCGTGAACTGCCTGCACTGCTGATCGACCTGCCGACCGCCTGCATGATCTTCGATGGGATTATCGGTATCTATCTGATCCAGATGGCTCGCCAGCGCTGGCCCTAGCCGCGCTCGCTCAGCCCATGCTTCTTCATCGCATGGCGCAGCTGATCATAACTCAGCCCCAATGCTTTGGCGGTCTGACGCTGGTTATAGCGGTGGCGGGCCAGCGCCTGCTCAAGGATCGCCCTTTCGTGGGCATCGACCGCGCCCCTGAGATCGGTGACACTGTCGAGCCCTACTGATGCCGGCGCGGCGATACGCGGTTCATCGGCACTGGCCGCCGGTTCCTCGCGCCGCATCGAAACCCGCGGCTTCCATGGGCTGTCAAAGGGATCGAAGACGATGTGGGCAACCGGCTCGTCCCAGTGCTGCCAGCGATAGACCGCGCGCTCGATCACGTTGCGCAGTTCACGCACGTTACCGGGCCACTGGTATTCCTCCAGCCCGGCCAGCGCCGCAGCGGTAAAGCCGGGCCAGCTTTCCCAGCCCAGTTCGGCCGCCATCCGCCGCCCGAAATAGTCTGACAGCACCATGATATCGCCTTCGCGCACCCGCAGCGGCGGCAGGGTAATCACTTCAAAGCTCAGTCGGTCGAGCAGGTCAGAGCGGAACCGGCCCTGATCGGCCAATTTGGGCAGGTCTTCGTTGGTGGCGGCGACAATGCGGACATCGACCTTGACCGGACGCGACGAACCGATCCGGGTCACTTCGCCATATTCGACCGCGCGCAGCAGCCGTTCCTGCGCCCCCATCGACAGCGTGGCCAGTTCGTCGAGGAATAGCGTGCCTTTGTCGGCTTCCTCGAACCGTCCGGCGCGCGCTCTGGTAGCGCCGGTGAAGGCACCCTGCTCATGACCGAACAATTCCGCCTCGATCAAGGTTTCCGGCAAGGCCGCGCAGTTAAGCGTGATGAACGGTTCCTGCCAGCGGCGCGAAAGCTGATGAAGGCGTTCGGCGATCAGTTCCTTGCCGGTCCCGCGCTCACCGATCACCAGCACCGGACGGTTGAGCGCGGCAGCGCGGCTGGCGCGTTCGACCGAATCCAGAAAGGCAGTGGACTGGCCGACAAATTGGATATTGCGCTCCATACCCAAGATGTAGCGAAAAATCCCAACATTGCGCAATCAATACCACATGTCGTTCGTCGAATAGCCGCACAAGGCCCAGAAATCTGCCATTTTTCGCATTTGGCACGCGGCTTGCTGAAAGGTGAACAAACGCATTTCCAAGAGGTGCTCCATGTTCACCAAGTTCAACACCAAGCTCGGCTCAACCAAGCTCGACAGGGCCGTTATCCTCAGCGTGATCGCCATGCTCGGCTTCAACGTCGTCGTGCTGACCCAGCAGCTCGACACCGCCCCCACCTATGCGCTGACCGCCAGCGCTGCGGTCCAGGCCTGAGACAGGCGGTGACCGGCAAGATGGGCAGCGAACCACTTTCACCGCTTGGGCCGGAATCCCAGGCATCCCCCGTTGGCGGCCCCCAGTCCCCCCGCCGCCAGGACATTCCGGCCCAGACCCTCGGTAGCCCCCGGCTCGAACCGCTTGGCGATGGCCCCCGCCGCGCCTCGCGGTTCGACGCTGAGGTCGAGCGTCTCCGCAAAACTCCAACCCCGACCCTTTCCACCATCGGAGGTCCCTTGATGGGCATTTTCAGTCGCACCCGTGATATCATCGCCGCCAACTTCAGCGATCTGCTCGACAAGGCTGACGATCCCGAAAAGATGATCCGGATGATCATCTTCGAGATGGAAGAAACCCTGGTCGAAGTCCGGGCCAGCGCGGCGCGCACGATTGCCGACCAGAAGGAAATGCACCGCCACACCGTCAAGCTGGACCGGCTGCAGGCCGACTGGTCCGAAAAGGCCCAGCTGGCGCTGAGCAAGGACCGCGAGGACCTGGCCCGCGCCGCGCTGGTCGAAAAGAAGAAGGCCGGCGACATGGCCGACCAGCTCAAGGAAGAGATCAAGGTGCTCGACGATGCGCTGCGCGCCTACGAAGTCGATATCGAAAAGCTGCAGACCCGCTTGCGCGAAGCCCGGGCCCGCCAGGGCGCGATCGTCGCCCGGCTGGAAAGCGCGGAAAACCGCGTCAAACTGCGCACGCTGCTGGCCAGCGAGCGGGTTGACGAGGCGATGGCCCGGTTCGACCAGCTGGAACGCCGGGTCGATTATGCCGAAGGCCGCGCCGACGCGCTGAGCCTGGCCGACGGTTCGGGCAAGCCGACGCTCGCCGATGAAATCGCCGCCCTCGCCGGGCAGGACAAGATCGACGAGGAACTTGAAGCCATGAAAGCCGCGCTCAAGGGCGGCGACAAGCAGGAGGACTGATCCGTGGAGGGTAGTGATGTTGTAGCTATAGTCGTCGTTGTCCTGATCGGCCTGCCCTGGCTGGTGCTGCACTATATGACCAAGTGGAAGACCGCCGCGACACTGACCAACGACGACGAGACCATGCTGGAAGAGCTGTACCAGCTCGCCCGCCGGCTCGACGAACGGATTGACACGGTCGAACGGCTGGTTGCCGCCGACAACCCCGATTTTCACGCCCTGCGCGTTCTGCCGAGCCGCAGCGACGACGATGACACGCTGAGCGAGCTGGACCAGCTGCGCCAGCTGACCAAGAACAAGGCCAAGACTGGGAGGACTGCAAAGTGATCAGCGAACGCACCCGCTTTTACCGCGACAAGGTGAATGGCAAGATCTTCGGCGTCTGCGCAGGCATCGCCGACTACACCGGGATCGACGTGCTATGGGTCCGCCTGGCAACGGTTGGCCTGATCATGCTGGGCGCACCGTTCATCGTTCCGGCCTACTTCGTGGTTGGCCTGTTCGCGGCGAAGAAGCCCCCGTACCTTTACACCGATCGGCAGGAACAGCAGTTCTGGCAGTCGGTCCGCCAGTCGCCCGCCCGCACCACGCGGGAAGTGCGCGCCCGGTTCCGCGACATCGACCGCCGCCTGGCCGAGATCGAAAGCTACTACGTTTCCAACAACCCGCGCCTGTCGGCCGAAATCGAACGCCTGCGCTGATAATAACTGAGGGGAAGACTGATGGGACCCGACACTATCTGGGTACTGATTCCGTTGGCAGCGCTGGCGATCCCGATCATCAAGATCTGGTCCAGCCACCGCCAGAAGATCGCCGAAATCGAGATCCAGGCAACCGCCGAACGCGCCGCCCAGTACGCCACCCGGAACACCGAACTGGAAGACCGCGTGCGGGTGCTCGAACGGATCGTCACCGACAAGGGCTATGACGTTGCCGCCCAGATCGAGGCGCTGCGCGATGCCCGCAAGGTCGATGCCCTGCTGGAAAAGCATGACGGAGGGCCCAAGTAATGAACTTTGCAGGTCCCGACTTCGTCCTGGCGATCATTGCGATCAGCACGGGCGGATGGTTGATCAACAACTGGATCCGCGCGCGCCACGGCTATGCCCTGGAAGACGAATGGGGCGGCAAGACCAGCCGCGCCGAGGCCGACGAAACCAAGCGGCTGCGCCAGGAAAACACCGAACTGCGCGAACAGCTCGACCACTTTGCCGACCGGGTGAAGGTGCTTGAGCGGATCGTGACCGACAAGAGCGTCAATGTGGCTTCGCAGATCGAAGCCCTGCGGATTGAGGAACAGACCAAGTGAGCCCCGAACAGATCCTTGAGATAATCTATATTGCCGCGCCGACAATCCTGATGGTGGCCGGACTGATCACCTTCGGCACGATCTTTCACACCCGCATGAAGATCAAGAACGGCTATCCGCTGAGCGGCGCCTGGGGTCAGGCGGTCTATCCCAAGACCACCAGCGAAGACGGCGAACGGATCAAGCTGCTGAGCCAGGAAAACGCCCAGCTGCGCGCCGAACTCGGCTCGGTAAAGGACCGGCTGGCCAATGTCGAACGGATCGTCACCGACAGCGGCTATCACCTGACCCACCAGATCGAAGCCCTGCGCATCGGCGAAACCAAAGGGGAAGCCTGATGGGATTTGGTGACGTCATCGGCCTGATGGTCGGAATGGGTGCATTGGTCGGCATGTTTGCCATCATCGGGCAGATGTACCGCCGCCGGCTTGAGCACAAGGAACGGATCGCAGAGATCAAGGCCAATGGTGCCCAGGGCCAACCGCAGCAATCCACGCCCGAACGCGATGCCACGATCGAACGCCTTGAACACCGCATCCGCGTGCTTGAGCGGATCGCCACCGACAAGACGGCCAGTCTCGCCTTGCAGATCGAAGACCTGCGCGAACCGGCCAACTGATAACTCATTGGATCAGAACTTATGTCGATCAGCCTGACAGCCGTAATCATTGTAGCCATCCTGGTCAGCGGCGTCGTTCGGCTGGCGCGGATCCAGCACGGAACAGACCGGCAAAGCCGTCGCGGCGGCACAACCCAGCCGCTGCTCGATCCCGCTCAGCCGAGCCCGCGCGAACTGGAACTGCAGAACGAGGTCAAGGACCTGCGGGAACGCATCCACGTGCTTGAACGCATCGCCACCGACGGCCGCCCCGCCAAGGCGCTGGCCGCCGAAATCGAAAGCCTGCGCGACGCTTGACGCGCGCCAGACAGGGAGATGAAGCCATGCTCAACGAACCGCTTCTCACAACTGCCAGCCTGTTAGCATCCGTTGCCATTGTCACGCTTGCCTCGTTGCGCGGCTGGCAAGGCTGGCTGACGCTCAAGACCCGCGAGCTTGACTTGCATCGTCCGGCTGACGAGCAAGGTTCCGGCAACGGCATGGCCAGGATTGAGATCGCCGATCTGAAGGAGCGAATCCGCAAGCTGGAAGCCATCGCGGCAGGAGTGGATCTGTGAAAAACCAGGCATCGGGTGCCGCCAAGGCCGGGATCGGCCTGGGATCGGCCATCGCGGTGGCGATCAGCTGGAGCCTGCACAAGTCGATCGTCTGGGCTTTCGTCCACGGCATCCTGAGCTGGTTCTACGTGATCTATTACGCCTTGACCCGGCCGGGCGGACTTGCCGGATAGGTTCCCCCCCAGCCTCCCCAAGCCAGGGGCTTGTGCAATGCGGCTTCGTGGCTACATCGGCTGGCATGCGCAGCCTCTCCGACATTCTTGACGAATATGAGTTCCTCGAAGGCGACGAACGCTATCGCCTGCTGATCGAACTGGGGCGCGAGCTTGAGCCGATGCCCGATGCGCTGAAGACCGATGCCACGCTGGTGCGCGGCTGTTCGGCCTCGGTCTGGGTCTATCCCACCCGTCACAGTGATGGCCGGCTGCACTTCCTGGCTGACAGCAATGCGGCGATTACCAAGGGGATCGTCGCGCTGGTGCTGGCCGCGGTGCAGGACCGCCCGGCGGACGAGGTGGCCGCGCTGGATGTGACCGCCCTGCTCGAATCCTTTGACCTCAGGAACCAGCTATCTTCCAACCGCACCCAGGGCGTGCCCAACATGATCGCCCTGGTGCGCGAGCATGCCGCGCGGATCGCGGCGGACTGACCATGCTGGTCCGACACTTCTACCTGGCCGGCGGGATCGCCTCGGTTGGCCTCGGGATTATCGGCGCGTTCCTGCCGATCCTGCCCACGGTGCCGTTCCTGGTCCTGGCGGCATTCTGCTTTGCCCGCAGCAACCCGGCCTGGGAACAGCGCCTGCTCAACCACCCGCGCTATGGCGCCAGGCTGCGCGACTGGCGCGAACGCGGCGCGATCTCACGCCGGGCCAAGGTATCGGCAGTCGCGGCGATGGGCGCGGGCGTGGTCTTCACCGGGCTGACCATCGGCTGGCCGTGGGTGCTGATTTCGATCGCGGTGCTGCTGGTCTGCGGAACCTGGATCTGGACCCGCAACGAATAGCCTCCACACTTGCAATTGCGCCCCGGCCCTGCCTATGGCGCAAGCATCATGACCAGCCAGCCGCGCACGCTTTATGAGAAGATCTGGGATGCCCACGTGGTCGAACGCCGCGATGATGGCACTTGCCTGATCTACATCGACCGCCATCTGGTGCACGAGGTGACCAGCCCGCAGGCGTTCGAGGCGCTGCGCGTCTCGGGCCGCAAGGTGCGCCGGCCCGACCTGACGCTGGCGGTGCCCGATCACAACCTGCCGACCACCGCGCGGCGCGATGCGGCGGGCCAGCGGATCCCGATCGCCGATCCCGAAAGCGCGCAGCAGCTGGCCGCGCTGGAACGCAACGCACCCGAATTCGGCGTGCGGCTGATCGGCGATGCCGATGCCGAACAGGGGATCGTCCACGTCGTCGGGCCCGAACAGGGCTTTTCGCTGCCCGGCGCGACGATCGTTTGCGGCGATAGCCACACCGCCTGCCACGGCGGGCTGGGCGCGCTGGCCTTTGGCATTGGCACCAGCGAGGTTGAGCATGTGCTGGCCACGCAAACCCTGCTGCTCAAGCAATCGAAGACCATGGAAGTACGCGTCGAAGGCCAGTTGGGCGCCGGTGTGACCGCCAAGGACGTGGTGCTGCACATTACCGGCGTGCTCGGCGCGGCGGGCGGCACCGGCTATGTCATCGAATATACCGGATCGGCGATCCGGGGCCTGTCGATCGAAGGCCGGCTGACGGTGTCCAACATGGCAATCGAACACGGCGCGCGGGCCGGACTGATCGCGCCCGATGAGACGACCTTCGCCTATGTGCAGGGCCGCCCCTATGCCCCCAAGGGCGCGGACTGGGACAAGGCTGTTGCCTGGTGGCGCAGCCTGGCGACCGATCCGGGCGCGCAGTATGACAGGGTGGTAGTGATCCAGGCCGCCGATATCGCGCCCACGGTCACCTGGGGCACCAGCCCCGAAGACGTGGTGGCGATCACCGGCACGGTCCCCGCGCCCGAAAGCTTTGCCGATCCCAGCAAGCAGCAGGCCGTGCAGAAATCGCTCGATTACATGGGGCTAACCCCCGGACAGCGGATGCAGGATGTCGAAGTCCAGAACGTCTTCATCGGCAGTTGCACCAACAGCCGGATCGAAGACCTGCGCGCCGCCGCCGCAGTGCTGAAGGGCCGGACCAAGGCGCCAAACGTCAAGTGGGCGATCGTCGTCCCCGGATCGGGGCTGGTCAAGCGCCAGGCCGAAGCCGAGGGGCTGGACCGGATCTTTATCGAGGCGGGGCTTGAATGGCGCGAGCCGGGCTGCTCGGCCTGCCTGGGCATGAACCCTGACAAGGTCCCCGCCGGCGAACGCTGTGCCAGCACCAGCAACCGTAACTTCGTGGGCCGCCAGGGTCCGGGCGCCCGTACTCACCTGGTTTCGCCTGCTATGGCGGCGGCGGCGGCGGTGACCGGGCGGCTGGCAGATGTGCGCGAGCTCGGCGATTGATGGGCCGCCGGTCTGTTCTGGCAAGCCTTCTTGCCGCAATGTTCGCGGGTAGATCGCGGGCGGACACTGGAACTGTCGGCGATCAAGCCCAGGTCCCGAAGGGTCCGGAAATCGTCACCATCGACGATCCGCGTTATAAGGCATTCGCCAAGGCCAGACGCACATACTGGAGCAAACTGGGCCCGGTCGATGATGACGTCCTGACCTATCTGGTAAGTCCCGAGTTTGAAGGCGCGCCGGCCTGGCCCACCACCCGGCAATCGTTCTGCGTTGTCCGTCCGGAAAGCGGGTTAATTCTAGCCTCCGATGGTTTGAGCGATCTGTTTGTCGATACCGACATGTCCGATGCCGGCTTTGGCTGCGAAGTTTACATCGAAACCGATCTCCCGACAGGCAGCGACTTTCAAAGTATCCGTTCCAGTTGGCAATTCAGCCTGATCGAGAATTTCGCGCGCAATGTTGCCAACATGGGCGGGATAGAACATCAGCTCGAATCTTACAGGATCCTCTCGATGGAGCTGCCGGCTCCTTCTGGATGTCCAGAAGACTGGCTTAACGACAACGAGATGATCGGGGTCTTGATCAACCTCTCAGTGCCAGATCGAAACGGCTACTGCCAACTGGACGATACACATCGCATCCGGATGGTCCCGATCACCATCCTCAGACCCGATGAACTGGCCCTTGTCGTCTCTGGTGGGGCCGACGCACGCGAAAAGCTGGCAAGCCTGCTGGTTGCCAAAGGCGTCGGATTGCGCTCACCCAGCAGCAGGAAATCGGTTGCCTCAAACTGACTTTGTTGGCCGATCCCCTTGAACCATCGTCTGGCCGCATACATAGTAGATCCATGACCGACACTCCCGAAAAGCCCGACAAGTCCGAAAAGCCCGCCAGGTCTTCGCTGACCGGCAAGGCCGCGCTGGCTGGCGCTGCGATCGGATCGGCGGCGCTGGCTGCAGCGTTGCTTTACAACTCGCGCCGCAAGGAACGCGCCGAAAAGGCCGCCAAGACTCCGAAGCCCGAACGGGCGCCGGAAACCGATTGATGGAAGCCCTGCGCCAAGTCGATGGCCGTGCGATCCCGTTCGGCGCCAAGAACGTCGATACCGACGTGATCATTCCTTCGCACTGGCTCAAGACGATCACCCGTGACGGCCTTGGCAAGGGTGCGTTCGAGACGCTCCGCAAGGATCCCGACAACCTGTTCGACAGCGCCGAGTATGCCGGATCGCCGATCCTGATCGCGGGCGACAATTTCGGCTGCGGGTCCAGCCGCGAACATGCCGCCTGGGCCCTGCTTGACCTGGGCATCAAAGCGGTGATCGCGCCCAGTTTTTCCGATATCTTTTCCGGGAATGCCTTCAAGAACGGCATCCTGACCGTCGTCCTCCCCCAGGAACAGGTCGATCGGCTGCTTGAAGTGGCCCGCACCGATCCGGTGCATATCGATCTGGAAAACCAGGTGGTCACCACCCCGTTCCAGGACCGCTTCCCCTTCGAAATCGACCCGTTCCGCAAGCATTGCCTGCTGGAAGGGCTCGACGAAGTGGGGCTGACCCTGGCGCGCGACGCGGCGATCACCAGATACGAAAACGAGGCACGGGAGCGGCTCCCGTTCCTGGCACAGGGAGTTGAAGCAGCATGAAGGCACTACGCAGCCACGCCGTTGGCGGACCCGAAACCCTGACGCTTGACGAGGTGGAAAGCCCGGTCCCCGGCCCCGGCCAGGTACGCGTGGCAGTCAAGGCCTGCTCGATCAATTACCCCGACGTGCTGATCATCCGCGATATGTACCAGTTCAAGCCGCCGCGGCCGTTCTCGCCGGGCGGTGAGGCTTCGGGCGTGGTCGATGCGCTGGGTGAAGGCGTGACCCAGTGGAAAGTGGGCGACCGGGTGATTGCCAGCACCGGCAATGGCGCGATGGCTGAGGAAATCGTGGTCGATGCCGGCCGGCTCTGGCCGCTGCCCGATGGCGTCAGCTTTGAAACCGGCGCCTCGCTGATCATGACCTATGGCACCAACATGCATGGCCTGCTGGATCGCGGCAAGCTGAAGGCCGGCGATGTCCTGCTGGTGCTGGGCGCGGCGGGCGGCGTCGGCCTGTCGGCGGTAGAACTGGGCAAGGCCTATGGCGCGCGGGTGATCGCGGCGGTTTCCAGCGAGGAAAAGGGCAAGGTTGCGCGCGAACACGGCGCCGATGACGTGGTGGTCTATCCCACCGCCCCGTTCGACAAGGACCAGTCCAAGGCGCTGGCCGAAGCCTTCAAGGCGGCCTGCGGCCCCAACGGCGCCGATGTGATCTATGACATTGTCGGCGGTGACTATAGCGAACCCGCATTGCGCTCGATCGCCTGGGAAGGCCGGTTCTGCGTGGTCGGCTTCCCGGCCGGGATCGCCAAGCTGCCGCTCAACCTGACGCTGCTGAAAAGCTGCGACGTCTGCGGCGTGTTCTGGGGCGCTTGGGTGGCGCGCGAACCGGCTGCCAATGCCAAGCACATCGCGACCTTGTTCGATCTGCTCAAGACCGGCAAGATCAATCCGCGCGTTTCGGCGACATTCCCGCTCGCACGCGGCGGCGAAGCGATCCAGATGCTGGCCGACCGCAAGGCGATCGGCAAAGTGGTGGTGACGATGGACTGACCGGGCAATCCGGCACGAACGGGAGAAGCAAGATGAAGGCTGCACGCATTGCCCTGGTTGCCGCGCTGCTTTGCGGCGGGGCGGCTCTTTATGCCAAACCCGCCCCGCGTCCCAGCGCGCCCAGCCCGCAGGAACTGGTTACCACCCGCCAGGCCGGAATGGACATGGCAGCGGCCACGTTGACCTTGCTGAAAAATGCCAGCAACAACGGCGCCCCGCTCAAGTCGCTGGCCTTTCCGGCCAGCGGCTTGGCCAAGTTCGCCGGGGTGATGCCGGCGCTGTTTGCCGACAATACCAAGGGCCTGCCCAGCCGCTCCAGACCGTCAGTCTGGACCGACCGTGCCGGTTTCCAGGCCAAGGCCGGTGAATTCGCCGCTGCGACCAAGGCGCTGGCCGCTGCGGCTGCTGCCGAAGACAAGGCAGCCTTCGATACGGCGCTTGCCTCTGTCGGCGCGTCGTGCAAGGGCTGCCACGAAACCTACCAGGTCCCGCCGCCGGCCGCCAAGCCGGGCTGAGCGGGATCGCAGCCAGACCAATCAGGAGCTGAAATGACCGACTTCCAGGATCGCGAACGCGCCGAAGAAGCCAAATTTGCCCACGATGAGGAAATGCACTTCCGGATCCACGCCCGCCGCAACCGGCTGCTGGGCCAGTGGGCGGCCGAACAGATGGGCCTCTCGGCAGTCGAAGCCGAAGGCTATGCCAAAAGCGTTGTCCAGGCCGATTTCGAGGAAGCCGGCGACGAAGACGTGATCCGCAAGTTGCTGGGCGATCTGGTTTCGGCCGGGATCGATGTCAGCGAAGCCGATATCCGTGCCGCGCTCGACGCCAAGGCGGTCGAGGCCAAGCGCGCCCTGATGGGCGGGGCCTGAACCGATGCCGATGCCCGGGACGGAAATTGTCGCCCGGATCAAGGCCGCGCTGCCCGATGCCGAAGTGACACTGACCGACCTGGCCGGCGATGACAACCACTGGGCAGCACATGTCGTGTCCTCTGCCTTCGTCGGCAAGCCGCGGGTGGCCCAGCACAAGCTGGTCTATGCCGCGATCGGCGAAGACATGGGCGGCGCGCTTCATGCCTTGCAATTGACCACTGCCGTCCCCAATTGAGGGCCATCATGACCGACACCAACGCCCGCATCGCCGATATCGTCAATTCCAATGACGTCGTGCTGTTCATGAAAGGCACGCCGCTGTTCCCGCAGTGCGGCTTTTCCAGCCGCGCGGTGGCGATCCTCGATCATCTGGGCGTGGCCTATGAAAGCGTCGATGTGCTGCAGGACATGGAAGTGCGCCAGGGCATCAAGTCCTATTCGGACTGGCCGACGATCCCCCAGCTCTACATCAAGGGCGAATTCGTTGGCGGCAGCGACATCATGATGGAAATGTACGAAGCGGGCGAACTGCAGCAGCTCGTCACCGACAGCGGCCTCAGCCCCGCTTCCTGATCGTTTCGGCGGGCAGATCGCCCTCTAACCCGGTCAGATTGGCGATTGACCCGGCGTCCTGCGGCATGCCGGTCAGGTAACCCTGGAATTCGCGGCAACCGCAAGCCATCAGCCGCTTGCGCTGGTCCTCGGTCTCAACCCCTTCGGCGATCACGCTGAGGTTGAGCGAACGGGCCAGCTTGACCATCGCATCGACCAGCGCCTCGCCTTCGCCGCTGTCATCAAGCGCGCAGACGAACGAGCGGTCGATCTTGATCCGGTTGACCGAAAAGCGTTGCAACACCGACAGGCTTGAATAACCGGTCCCGAAATCGTCGAGCGCGATCGAGAAGCCCAGCCGCTTGAGCGCTTCGACATTGCCGGCGGTGACCGGATCGTCGCCCAAGAGCGCGGTTTCGGTCAGCTCGATTTCATAGCGCATCGGATCGACACCGGCCTGGGCGGCCAGACGGGTGACCAGCGCGGCAAAACCCTGTGAGCGCAGCTGCACTGCCGAAACATTGATCCCGACCCGCAGTCCGTCCCAGCGCGCGGTTTCGGCGAACACGCGGCGCAGTACGAATTCGCCCAGCGGCAGGATCAAGCCAGTTTCTTCGGCCAGCGGAACAAAGGTGCTGGGCGGGATCGCCCCGCGTTCCGGATGGTTCCAGCGCAGCAGCGCCTCGACCGCGGTGACCTGGCCCTTGCGATCGACCTGCGGCTGGTAAACCATGTGCAGCGAGCCATCGCCCAATGCCAGCCGGAGATCAGCTTCGAGCAGGCGGCGCGCGCGCAGCGCATCGTCCATCTCGGGCTCGAAGAAGGTCACGCGCATCCGCCCACCCTCCTTCGAGCGGTACATCGCGACATCGGCCCAGCGCAGCGCTTCGGACGGTTCGACCCCGCCATGATCGATCACCGCCACGCCCAGCGAGCACCCGACTTCCAGCCAGCCAAACTGGCTGTCAGTCCGCGCGCAGACCGCGGCGAGAATTCGGTCGGCCAGGTCCTGCAGATGAGCGGGTTCAGTGAATTCACACAGCACCACGAATTCATCGCCGCCCAACCGTGCGATCAACTGTGCATCACCGCAGGTCTCACGCAGCCGCATGGCGACCGACTGGATCAGCTCGTCACCAGCATGATGGCCCAGGGTGTCGTTGACGTCCTTGAACCGGTCAAGATCGACACAGATCACCGCCAGCTTGCGATCGCCCTCGAACCGCATTGCCAGCAGGTTGCGCAGGCGATCGAACAGCATCGCGCGGTTGGGCAGTTGGGTCAGCTGATCGTGATAGGCCAGGTGTCGTGCCCGGGTTTCGCTGGCGATCAGCTCGGTCACGATCGTCTGCCCGCGCCGCACTGCCAGCCCCGCCATCAGGCTGAGCAGAACAAGGCCGCCCAGCAAAGGCCACTGCAACTGCTTGCGCAGCGCCGTACCGGGCTGGCGCGGCACCCAGGACAGCGCCGCGACACTTGCCCCGTCGATATCGCGCAGCACCAGTTGCTGGCGCTTGCGCGGCTGCACGGTCGGATCAAGCAACAGCAGGTTGTCGAGCAGATAGCGCCCCGAAAACGCCTTGATCAGGGCTGAATCGATCGGCTTGGCGGTGATCACCACCGGTGCGCGCGGCCCTTTGGGCAGGATCTTGCCGAAATCGGGCTGCACCAGTGTTGCGGTGACGATGTAGGTCTTGCCACCCACCTGGGCGATTGCATTCTTTTGAATCGGGGGGATGACGATGTTGTTCTTGCCCGCCCGGGGGCGGATTGGTCCGCGTTTGACCTCCGCTGCCCGAACTGCCGGAATCATCCGGCGCGCCAGCACCTCGAACGGGGCAAAGGCAGCAAGATCACGGCGCTCTCCGCCAACTGCCGCATAGATCGTGCGTTCATCCCGATCGAGCACGAACGCATGCGAAAAGCCGTTGAAAGTGTAGAGGTAGTTGCCGACGTTGAAGTCAGCCCAATCGGCATCAAACTTGTGATCGAGGCTCTTGATCGCATCGTCCCAGTCAACCTGGGTTGCGACGACTGCATTGAACTCGTCAACCTGCCGGGCAAAGCCATGCTCGACCAGCGCCTGATCACGTTCGGCCGCAACCACATCGAAGCGCTGGATCAGAAAGACAGCAAGCAGCACCAGCAGGGCCAGACCACCAAAGGTCATGGCCATGATCGGACCAAACAGTTTGGCCCGACGCCAATCGCGGTTGTACTCTCCCGAGAGGTTCAAGCGCCTGTGCCCCAAATCGATGCCGCTTCCGCAGCAGCCAAAGACGGCACTTTATTGCGCGCAGGTGAAGAAACGCTTTCGCCAGCATTAGGCACTTGTTGACCCAACAAGCCGCTGAATTCGAAGATGTTTGGGGAAAGGCAGCTCGGGGAGGCGGGACCGCGGAGACCAGGGGGCGGCCCCGCCTCATTCGAGACTGCTTTGGGGGTATCAGCTACTATGCATGTGCCGTGCCAATTTGCTCCGGGAACATAATTTCAAGCAGTTACCACATGAAGGCGGCGTTTACTTTGGCCTACTTGTAAAGCTGGCCGACACCCCGCCCCCCTCAGCAGACCCACCAATCGAACACTTGGCAAAGCCCGGCCAGCACGGCAGGGTGTGCGGCGATGGACATCAAGGACATATTCGACCCCCAGGGCGAAATCCCGCCTGCGACCCCGGCCGCAACCCTCGTGATCTTCCGCAATGCGGCCGATGGCGGCCCGCCCGAGATCCTGATGGTCCAGCGGGCCAAGGAAATGCGCTTTGCCGGCGGCGCGGCTGTGTTCCCTGGCGGGCGGGTTGACGATGCCGACCGCGACCTGGCCCGGGCCCATGGCGCCAGCGACGAGGAGGCGGTCGAGGAACTGGCTGCACGGGTGGCTGCGGTGCGCGAAACGCTGGAGGAAACCGGACTGGTGGTTGGCATCCACCAGCAGCCGGACCTGACCGAAGCCCGCCGCGCGCGCGACATCGTTCTGGAAACCAAGGAACTGGCCCCCGCGCTTGCGGCGATGGGCTGGACACTCGATTTCGACGCGCTGGTTCCCTTTTCGCGCTGGCGGCCCAAGCACCGCGAGATCCGGGTCTTCGACACCCGGTTCTACATGGCGGACCTGGGCACCGGGGCGGTCGAACTGCAGGTTGACGATACCGAAAACACCCACCTGTTCTGGGCCAGCGCGCACGCGGCGCTGGAAATGGCCGAACGCGGCGAGATCAAGGTGATCTTCCCGACCCGCCGCAATCTTGAACGGCTGGCACTGTTCGCCAGCTATGCCGATGCGATCGCGCATGTTGCGCAGTTCCCGGTGCGGATGATCACGCCGTTCATGGAAATGCGCGATGGCCAGCCTTGGCTGCTGATCCCGGCCGATGCCGGATACCCGATCGACGGCGAAGTGCTGGAAAGCGCCGCGCGCGGCTAAATTGTGAACCGGTGCGAAGGGCCCTCGCGCCGTGCAGCGACGCGAGGGCAAGTTGCCCGGCAGCAGAGCCAACCGGGTCGGGTCGCAAATCATCCTTGGCTGGAAATTGCCGGCTGCGCCGTGATCGCCGTCACGCGGTCTGGCGGCGGCTGGCGCGCCCGGCAGGACTCGAACCTGCGACATTCTGCTTAGAAGGCAGATGCTCTATCCAGCTGAGCTACGGGCGCGCGCCGCTCTTCCCATAGGCAGGCTTTGCGACGCGTGCAAATGCGGCTAGCACCTTATGCCATGAACAAGGCCCTGACCCAGATAGACGGCGGCGCGGGTGCGCGGCGGCACTTCCGCTATTTCGACTATGTGATGGCGGCCTTTGTCGCGATCCTGCTGCTGTCGAACCTGATCGGGGCGGCCAAGCTGGCCACGCTGGGCGGATTTACCTTCGGCGCCGGCATCATGTTCTTCCCGATCAGCTATGTGCTGGGCGACGTCCTGACCGAGGTCTATGGCTATGCCAATGCCCGGCGCTGTGTCTGGGCGGGCTTTGCCGCGCTGCTGTTCATGGCCTTCATGAGCTGGGTGGTGGTCGCCCTGCCCCCGGCGCAGGGCTGGGACGGACAGGCGGCCTATGAAAGCGTGTTCGGATCGACCTGGCGGATCGTCGCCGCATCACTGCTGGCATTCTGGGCTGGCGAATTCGTCAACAGCTTCGTCCTCGCGAAGATGAAGATCGCCAGCGGCGGCGCAAGCCTGTGGAAGCGCACAATCGGATCAACCTTCTTCGGCCAGGCGGTCGACAGCCTGATCTTCTATCCGATCGCCTTCCTGGGCATCTGGAGCACCGAGCAGGTGCTGACCGTGATGGTCACCAACTGGGGGCTGAAAGTGCTGTGGGAGGCCTTGCTGACGCCGGTGACCTATGCGGTGGTCGGCTGGCTCAAGGCGCGCGAGGGGGTGGAAGTGTTCGACGAAGGCACCGATTTCTCGCCCTTCGCCAAGGTTGATGCGGTTTAGGCCCCACTCACCCAGAGTGGGGCCCCACCGCGATCGGCTCAATCGGCGATGAGGCCGATCGCGAGGTAAACCAGGATCAGCGAACCGAACCCGAACACGGTGCCCAGCGCGAAGCCGATGCGAACCAGGTTGACGTCCCAACCGAAGAATTTGGCGATCCCCGAGCAGACGCCCATGAACTTGGCATTGGTCTTGTCGAGGTGGAAGCCGGGGCGGGTGGTCATGGCAGTATCCTTGTGGTCAATCGTGTTCACGCAACTTCTCCAACGTAGATGGTGGTCGCCTGAGCGGCCTGCGGGGTCGAGACGGTACCGGTGATCAGCACCAGCGAGATGATGAAAGCCGAAGCCGCAGCGGCGAGGCGATTGGTGAAATTCGAAGTGGCGGTCATGGTCATTTCCTTTGCGTTTAACTTGTTCCTTGGCTTGCGCCGCAGATGCCAGAATGATTGCAGAGACCGTGCCAAATTCGAAAAACGGGAGAAATCCTTGCTTTCTGGAAGCTGAATGGAAATTGGCCCCACAGTTAATATTCAACAGTTGGTGAATTTTCCCAACTTTCAGGATTTGACTTTCGCGTGACAGTGCGGCGCGGCCAACCTATCGCGCAGCATATGGCGCTGGACCGCATCATGCTGTCGCAATTTCGCAACCATGCCGAGACGCGGCTGGACGGAACCGCGCATTTCAACCTGCTGGTGGGTGAGAACGGCGCGGGCAAGACCAACGTGCTTGAGGCGCTTTCGCTGCTGGCGCCGGGCCGGGGGCTGCGGCGGGCGGCGCTGCCCGATATGCCCCGCCAAGGCAGCACCACCGGCTTTGCCGTCAGCGCGGAACTGGCCGGCGGCGTGCAACTGGGCACCGGCACCCGGCCCGAGCGCCCCGGTCGGCGCGTGGTCCAGGTCAACGGCGCCGAAGCCCCGGCGGTGCGGCTGGGCGAATGGCTGAGCCTGGGCTGGCTGACCCCGGCGATGGACCGCCTGTTCATGGAGGGCGCGGGCGCGCGGCGGCGTTATCTTGACCGGCTGGTGCTGGCGCTGGAACCCGCCCATGCCCGCCATGCCGCCAAGCTTGAGGCAGCGCTGCGCGAACGCAACCGGCTGCTGGCGGAAGACAGCGAGCCCGATCCAGCCTGGCTCGATGCGATCGAGGTGCAGCTGGCCGAGGCCGGAGTCTTGGTCAGCCAGGCCCGCGCGCGGTTGGTTACGCGCCTGGCCGCGGCGCTGGCGGCCCTGCCCGATGCGCCCTTTGCGCGCCCTGCCCTGGCCTATCAGCCGGGCGGCCCGCTCGATCAGGAGGGGCTGCAGACCGTGCTCAAGGCCGAGCGCCGCCGTGACCGCGCCGCCGGGCGCAGCCTGATCGGCCCGCACCGCGACGAGCTGGGGGTGACCATGGCCGGCAAGGACCAGCCGGCTTCCGAATGCTCGACCGGTGAACAGAAAGCGATGCTGATCGCGATCACGCTGGCTCATGCCGGGCTGCTCGATCCCGATCGCCCGGCCATCCTGCTGCTCGATGAAGTCGCCGCGCACCTTGATCCGCTGCGCCGCGAAGCGCTGTTCGAACGGCTGCGCAGCGGTTCTGCCCAGGTCTGGCTGACCGGGACCGAACTGGCCCCGTTTGACGCGATCACCGGCGAAGCCGCAGTCTGGCACGTGGCCGAGGGCGCGGTGGCGCGGGTCCCCTAACCTTTCGGCTTGGGCAATGCCCCCGCCACTTCGTCAACGGTATCGGCAACCAGCACGTCGATCCCTGCCAGCGTGGGATGGATGTGATCGGCCTGGATCAGTTGCGGCTTGTCCAGCAGCGGCTGCAGGAAGAACGGCACCAGACTGGCCCCGTGCTGCTTGGCCAGGGCCGGATAGATCGGGTTGAACTGCCCGGCATAGTCCGCCCCCAGATTGGGCGCGGCGAGCATTCCCAGCAGCAGCACCGGCACCCCTGCAGCCTTGAATTTGGTCAGGATCGCATCAAGGTTCTTGCGCGTCTCGGCTGGCGAGAGCCCGCGCAGCATATCGTTGCCGCCCAGGCTGATCACCGCCAGCACCGGCTTTTTGGGCATGCCCTTCAGCACGAAGTCGATCCGCTGCAGCCCGCCTGCGGTGGTATCGCCCGAAACCCCGGCGTTGACGATCCGCACCTTGATCCCTTTGGCCTTCAGCGCCGTTTCCAGATGCGCAGGGTAACTTTGCCCGGGTTCCAGCCCGTATCCCGCAAACAGGCTGTCGCCCAGCGCCAGGATCAGTTGCTCATCGGCAGCTGGTGCGGACGTTGCAGCGCCGGACGCAGGCGCCGCCGTGGGCGCGGTGCTTTCCTGCTGGCACCCGGCGAGCAGCAGGGGGGTTGCAACCAGCGCCAGTCGTTTCCATTTCATTTTGCAACGTCCTTCTCGTTTCCCTCTAGCTATGGCATCCCCGCGCCGTGACAAGCCCCCTTCCCGCGATCGCGGCCCGTAACCTTACCCTCACGCTCGGCCAGGGCGACAGCGCGGTGGAGATCCTGCGCGGGATCGACCTGGCCGTGCCACTGGGCCAGACCCTGGCGCTGCTGGGTCCCTCCGGCTCGGGCAAGAGCAGCCTGATGGCGGTGCTCTCAGGCCTTGAGCGGGCCAGCGGCGGCACGCTGCTGGTGGCGGGGGAGGACTTTGCCGCGCTTGACGAAGACGCGCTCGCCACCGCCCGGCGCGGGCGGATCGGTGTCGTGCTGCAAGCCTTCCACCTGCTGCCGACCATGACCGCGCTGGAAAACGTCATGACCCCGCTGGAACTGGCCGGCCTGCCCGACGCCCGCGCCCGCGCCGAGGCCGAGCTGACCGCCGTCGGGCTGGGCGCACGGCTGCACCACTATCCGGCGCAGCTGTCGGGCGGTGAGCAGCAGCGCGTAGCAATCGCCCGCGCGCTCGCCCCGCGCCCCGCGCTGGTCTTCGCTGATGAGCCGACCGGCAACCTTGATGCCGCGACCGGCAGTGCAATCATGGACCTGCTGTTCGCCCGCCGCGCCGAAACCGGGGCCACGCTGGTGGTGATCACCCACGATCCGGCGCTGGCCGAACGCTGCGAGCGGGTCATCGCGCTGGCCGACGGCCGGATTGCGAGCGACAGCGCCGCATGACCCCCTGGCGCACCGCCTGGACCATCGCCCGGCGCGACCTTTCGGCGCGCTTCAAGGGGCTGCGGCTGCTGCTGGTCTGCCTGTTCCTGGGCGTCGGCGCGCTGGCCGCGATCGGCACCCTGACCGGGGCGATCGAGCGAGAGCTGGGCAGCCGGGGACGCAGCATTCTGGGCGGCGATGTCGAGGTTGCGGTCTGGCAACGCGCGGCCAGCACAGCGGAATTGCAGGCCTTTGCCGCACAGGGCCAGGTTTCGGGCGGAATCCGCTTGCAGGCCATGGCCCGTGCCGGCGATCTGGCCGCGCCGATTGAGCTGAAGGCGGTCGATGCCAGATGGCCGCTGGTCGGCAAGCTGACGCTCAAGGACGGTCGCAGCACCGGTGCGCCGCCCCACGGCGAGGCCTGGCTGGCCGAAGGCGCGGCCGAACGGCTGGGCGTCAAGCCGGGCGGCAGTGTGACGATCGGCGGGGCCACGCTCAAGGTCGGCGGGATCATCGCCGATGAGCCTGACCGGCTGGGCGAAGGCTTCACGCTGGGCCCGGTTGTGATCGTTGAGTCGGGCTTTCCGCAGGCCGCCGGGCTGACCGCGCCGGGCGCAATGTACCGATCGAAATATCGCATCGCCCTGCCCCCCGGGCGCGATCCGCAAGGCGTGGTCGATGCGCTCAAACGGAAGTTCCCCTCATCCGGGTTCGAAACCAAGACCCGCGATCGCGCGGCGCCGGGTGCCGACCGGTTCGTCAGCCGGATGGGCGATTTCCTGGTGCTGGTCGGCCTCGCCGCGCTGGCGATTGCCGGGATCGGGATCGGCGGCGGGGTTTCTTCGTACCTTGAGGCGCGGCGCACCAGTGTCGCCACGCTCAAGGTACTGGGCGCAACCAGCGGCGATATTGCGCGGATCTATCTGTTGCAGATCGGCTTTGCAGCATTGGTCGGATCGGCCCTGGGGCTGGTCGCAGGGGTGCTCGTCACCCCGCTGCTCGGCTCGGCGCTGGGCAGCTTGCTGCCGGTTGCGCCGGGGCTGGTGTTCGATCCCGGCGCGCTGGGCCGGGCTACGCTCTACGGACTGCTGATCGCGCTGGTCTTTGCCGCCCCGCCGCTGCTGGCCGCGCGGCGCTTTCCGGCCATGGCGCTGTTCCGCGCGCGGGTTTCGCCCTTGGCGCAGGGCTGGCGCGATGCGGCGCTGCCGGTGGGGCTGGGCGTGGCCGCGATTGCCGGTCTCGCGCTGCTGACCACCAAGGCCAAGCTGGTCACCGCCTGGTTCCTGGGCGGCGCGCTGGGGCTGCTGGTGCTGCTGGGCGCGCTGGGCTGGGCAATCCGCAAGCTCGCCGCGCACCTCCCTCGCCCCGAGCGTCCGTTGCTGCGGATCGCGCTGGCCAACCTGCACCGCCCGGGCGCGCAGACCGGTGCGCTCGTCACCGCGCTGGGCTTTGGCCTGGCGGCCTTCGTGACGCTGGCCGCGATCCAGACCAGCCTTGATGCCAATATCATGGCCCGCGTGCCGCAGCGCGCGCCAGACTATTTCGTGCTCGACGTGCCGCGCGACCAGGCGAACGAATTCCGCACGGCGGTTTCCTCGGTCGCGCCCAAGGCGCAGGTCCGGATGGTTCCCGCGCTGCGCGGCGCGATCCTGGCCTATGGCCCGGAGGCGGCGATGACCCGCGTGGCCGACCTGAAGGAAATTCCCGAGAATGCCTGGCCGCTGCGCGGCGAACGCGGGCTGACCTATGCCGACGAGGTGCCCGAAGGCAACACCGTGACCAAGGGCACCTGGTGGCCCAAGGGCTATGCCGGCGAGCCGCTGGTCTCGATCGACGAGAAGCTGGCCGAAGCGCTGGACCTGCAGATCGGCGACAAGCTGACCATCGGCCTGCTGGGAGTGGAGCGCAGCGCACGGATCGCCTCGTTCCGGCGGATCGACTGGGATTCGATGGGTTTCAACTATGTGCTGGTGTTCAGCCCCAACGCAATCGAGGATGCCCCGCACAACCTGGCCGCAACGATCAACTTGCCCCGGCAAGGCGAGCGCGGCAGTCTGCTGCGCGCCCTGGTCCGCGCCTTCCCCTCAAGCTCGGTGATCGAGGTCGGCGGTGTGCTGACCCAGGCCCGCGATCTGCTGCGCCAGGTCAGTCTGGCAATCCTGGCGGCGGCGTCGGTGGCTGTGCTGGCGGGAATCGCGGTGCTGCTGGGCGCCATCGCCGCAGCCCGCGCCAGCCGCACCTATGACAATGTGATCCTGCGCGTGCTGGGCGCCAGCCGCCGCCAGTTGCTGCTGTTGCAACTGGCCGAATATGCCCTGCTCGCCACGGTGCTGGCCGGCGTGGCACTGGCGCTGGGCAGTGCGATTGCCTGGCTGGTGGTGGTGCAGCTGTTCGAATTCGACTGGCTGCCGGCCTGGGGCGAGGTGCTGGCTGTGCTTGGTTTGGGTCTGGCGCTGGTGATCGGCTTTGCGCTGGCGGCCTCGCTTCCCTTGTTGAGAGCGAAGCCGGCACAGGCGCTGCGCGAGCTTTGACCGCCACACTTGCCCAAACGCGCCCTTTCGGCTAGGGGCCGCGCCCATGTTGCGACGCAGCACGCGCCGCCCCCTCCCGAAAGCGAGTTTGTTTGATGTCCGCCCCGCTGCCGCTGCGCAATATTGCCATTATCGCCCACGTTGACCACGGCAAGACCACCCTGGTTGACCAGCTGTTCCGCCAGAGCGGTACTTTCCGCGAAAACCAGCGCGTTGAAGAGCGCGCGATGGATTCGAACGACCTGGAAAAGGAACGCGGGATCACTATCCTGGCGAAGTGCACTTCGGTCGAATGGAACGGCACCCGGATCAACATCGTCGATACCCCCGGCCACGCCGACTTCGGCGGTGAGGTGGAGCGAATCCTCAGCATGGTCGACGGCGTGATCCTGCTGGTCGACAGCTCTGAAGGCGCGATGCCGCAGACCAAGTTTGTCACCGGCAAGGCGCTGGCACTGGGGCTGCGCCCAATCGTGGTGGTCAACAAGATCGATCGCCCCGATGAACGCATCCAGGAAGTGCTCGACGAGGTGTTCGACCTGTTTGTCAGCCTGGATGCCACCGACGAACAGTGCGATTTCCCGGTGCTCTACGCCTCGGGCCGCAACGGCTATGCCAATACCGATCCGGACATGCGCGAAGGCACGCTGACGCCGCTGTTCGAAACCATCGTCAACCATGTCCCCGCCCCGGCGGCCGATGTGGACGGCGACTTCAAGTTCCTCGTCACCCTGCTCGATCGCGACAACTTCCTGGGCCGGATCCTGACCGGCAAGGTCCAGTCGGGCACGGTCAAGGTCAATTCGCCGATCCACGCGCTCGATGCCGAGGGCAAGGTGATCGAAACCGGTCGCGCCTCGAAGCTGCTGGCCTTCCGCGGGCTGGAACGCGTGCCGGTTGATGAAGCGCGGGCCGGCGATATCATCTCGATCGCCGGGCTGACCGAAGCGACCGTCGCCAACACGATCTGCGATCCGGCGGTCACCGAACCGCTCCACGCCCAGCCGATCGACCCGCCGACGCTGTCGATGCGCTTTGCGGTCAACGACAGCCCGATGGCGGGCCGCGAGGGCACCAAGGTAACCAGCCGCATGATCCGCGACCGGCTGGAGCGCGAGGCCGAATCGAACGTCGCGATCCGCGTCACCGAAAGCGCCGACAAGGACAGCTTCGAAGTGGCCGGCCGCGGCGAACTGCAGCTGGGCGTGCTGATCGAAACCATGCGCCGCGAAGGCTTCGAGCTGGGCATCAGCCGCCCGCGCGTGCTGTTCCGCCAGGATGACAGCGGCAACCGGACCGAACCTTACGAAACCGTGGTGATCGACGTTGACGACGAACACTCGGGCACGGTCATCGACAAGATGGCGCTGCGCAAGGCCGAAATGACCGACATGCGTCCTTCGGGCGGCGGCAAGACCCGCATCACCTTCTCCGCCCCCAGCCGCGGGCTGATCGGCTATCACGGCGAATTCCTGTCCGACACGCGCGGCACCGGGATCATGAACCGCCTGTTCGAAAAGTACGGCCCCTATAAGGGCGTGATCGAAGGTCGCCAGAACGGCGTGCTGATCTCCAACTGCGCGGGCGAAGCGGTGGGCTATGCGCTCAATAGCCTGGAAGATCGCGGCGTGCTGTTCGTGCGGCCGCAGGACAAGATCTATGAAGGCATGATCATCGGCGAAAACGCCAAGCCGGATGACCTTGAAGTCAATCCGATGAAGTCGAAGCAGCTGACCAACTTCCGCTCGACCGGCAAGGACGACGCGATCCGCCTGACCCCGCCCAGGATCATGACGCTGGAACAGGCCATCGCCTATATCGACGACGACGAAATGGTCGAAGTGACCCCCAAGTCGATCCGGCTGCGCAAGGCTATGCTCGACCCGCACGAGCGCAAGAAGGCCAGCCGGAACAAGGAATTTGCCTGAATCTGAACATTGCCTGCATGCAGGGCATTGATTTGGTTCAGTTTCACGGCTCTATGCCAGCATTCGACAGACGAATCGGGGGCATGACTTCGGTTTTCTGACCTGCCCGGGCGTACGGACCCAAACACCGAGGGGTTCGTGCGCCCGTTTGGCATCTGCGTTGCGCGGTTGACCCAAGGTGATAATGTGTCATGCTCTTCCTTCCGCTGGCGGGAGGGAGATTGGCGATGCATTTCAAACGTGTGAGCACTCTGGCGTTAGGCCTGCTCGGCGCCGCCCAGCCCGTGCTTGCCCAGGCTCCGGCAAATTCGCCCGCACAGGGCGGGGTCAGCGTGACGATCTATTCGGACATGGCTCTGGTCGAGGACGTGCGCACGCTGCAGATTCCAGCCGGGACCAGCCGCCAGGAATTTCCCGATGTCTCGGCGATGATCCGCCCCGAAACCGTTTCGCTCACCGGCGAAGGGATCGAGATTGCCGAACAGAATTTCGACTTCGACCTGCTTTCGCCCGAAAAGCTGATGCAGAAGGCCGAAGGTCAGACGATCACCATTATCCGCAAGGACCCGGTCACCGGTGTTGCCAGGCCCGAAGTGGTCAAGGTGCTGGCGGTCAATGGCGGCGTGGTGATGGAAACCGGCGGCAAGATCGAGGTGCTTCGCGACGATGGCACCCCGACCCGGGTGATCTTTGACCGGATCCCGCCCAATTTGCGCGCCCGGCCGACGCTGTCGGTGACGCTCGATTCGACCCATGCCGGGGCCCGCCCGCTAACGCTATCCTACCTCAGCGGCGGGCTGGGCTGGAATGCCGACTATGTCGGCATGTTCGATGAGGGCAAGGGCCTGCTCAACCTGCAAGGCTGGGTCACCCTGACCAACACCAGCGGAACCGCCTTTCGCGATGCCGACGTGACACTGGCGGCGGGCGACGTGCTCAAGCTCAACCGGCGCGAAGAGCGGCGGATGAACCAGGGCGGCATGTCGAGCGCCGGCAGCGAAACCTCATCCGACGACAAGGTGGGCGACCTTTACCTCTACAAGATCGACGGGCGGACCACGGTGGCGACCAACCAGAAGAAGCAGGTCAGCTTCCTGGACGCCGATGGCCTGCCGGCCAAACGCGCCTACAAGTTCAGCTGCAACTGGATGTGCCGTTATCGCGATCCGATCAGCGCGCTCAGCGTGCTCAAGTTCACCACCGGCAAGAAAAGCGGTCTGGGCCGCGCGCTGCCGGCCGGGGTGGTGCGGGTCTATATGCGCGATGAAAACGGCAAGGCCCGGTTTGTCGGCGAAAGCCGGATCGAGCATACCCCCGCCGGCAGCGAGGTCGAAATGATCACCGGCTTTGCCTTTGACGTGAAGGTCCAGCCGGTGATCGAAAAGCGCGAGCGGGTGAACGAGGCGGAATGGGTGAAGACCGCCGAACACCGCATTTACAAGGATGGCGGGGTGGAACCCGTCCAGACCGTATCCAGTTATTCGCAGCGCGAATACTGGCGCACCACGGTGCGCTATACCCTGACCAACGCCCGCAAGGTGCCGGTGGTGGTCGATGTCGAACAGAACCAGCTGCAGGGCTGGAACCAGGCCACGCGGGTGCTGTCGGAAAGCCAGGAAGGCAAGCAGGACGGGGCCGATACCCGCACCTGGCCGGTCGCGGTCCCGGCCGGCGGCAAGGCTGAACTGGTCGTCACCTACATGTCCAGCTTCTAGGCCCGGCGATGGCCCGGCTGCCGCCCCTTTTGGCTGCCAGCGCGATCGTGCTGCTGCTGGCCGATCCGGCCGGGGCCGATCCGCCGATCGTGGTTTCGCACCAGGCCGATACGGTTTCGGTCACGGTCTATCGCAATCCGCAGCGCCAACCCAACCGGGCAATCGCGTTCGACACCGAGGACGAGGACCCGGAACCGCTGGGCGGCTATGCCATGATCGCCGAAACCCGCACGGTCGATCTGCCCCCGGGCGAGGCCGTGGTGCGGTTCGAAGGGGTCGCCAGCGGGATCGTGCCGCAAAGCGCGATCATGCTGGGCGGCACCTTGAAGGAGAAGAACTTCGACAGCCGCCTGCTGTCGCAGCGCGGGCTGCTCGATGCCTTTACCGGCCAGCGGGTGACGATCCGGTCAACCGATGATCAGACCGGCCAGGTCAGCGAAGAAGCGGCGACGATCGTTTCGCAGCCCGACCGCCTGCTGCTCCACACCCGGCGCGGCTATGAAGCGGTAACCTGCAGCAGCGGGATCGAAACGGTGCTGTTCCCCGGCGTGCCGGTTGACCTGACCGCCAAGCCAACCCTGTCGATGACCACCCGACCTGACAGTCCCGGTGGCCGCCAGACCGTGACGCTGCTGTACCTGGCCGGCAATTTCGACTGGCAGGCCAACTATGTCATGACCTTCTCGCCCGATGCCGGTGAGCTGACCATGCTGGGTTGGATGACCCTGGCGAGCCGCGATCGCACCAGCTTTCCCGCCGCCGAGCTCAGCGCGGTGGCCGGGCTGACCGCCCGCGCCGACCCACCCGACGCGGACGAGGACGACGAGGACTATTCCGAACCCGCAGAGCAGCCGGAAGATCCCTATGCGCCCGACAACATCGACATCAGTTTCGATTGCTGGCCGCAGGGCCAGACCGCCGGCACCCGCTGGCACGCGGTGCTGTTCGGTCCGGGTTCGCTGCCCCGCCGCGAATTCATCGCGGGCAGCTATGAGAGCTATTACTTTGGCCAATATGCCGAAGGTCGCTGCGATGATGACGAGGACGGCTGCGATCGCGAAATCATTGTTACCGGCAGCAGAATATCGTCCCGCACCGACCTTGGCGACCTGAAGCTCTACACCGTCCCCTTCCCCACCGATGTCCTGGCGCAAAGCATGAAGCAGGTGCGCTTCATGGACGATCACAAGGTCAAGGGCGAACTGGTCTACAACATCCTGTCGGACGGAGAGTCAGAACGACGGCAGCAGCTGCTGTTCCGCTTTCACAACCGCAAGCGCGACGGCGCGGGCGATCCGCTGCCGGCGGGGCGGATCACGCTGTTTCAGCCGACTACGGCCGGCCGTCAGTTCCTGGGCGAGACCTGGCTGAACGACAAGGCGGTGGACGAGGATGTCGAGATCACCCTGCCCAACCCGGACAAGTACGGGATCACCTTCGAAACCGATGAGGACGATGATACCGACAAGTGGACCGATTACACCGCCACGCTGACCAACAAGGGCGATGCCGCAACCCAGATCGAGGTTGAATTCAACTACGACGATTACACCTTCTCGCGCTTTTCCGGCCCGGTCCGGCGGCACCGCGGCGCCTGGCAATGGCGGGTAAGGCTGGACCCGGGCCAGAGTGCCAAGTTGCGCTATCGCCGAACCGACCCGCCCGAGAATGATGAGGATGATTACGAGGAGTAGTCTGGCGGCCCTGCCGCGCTGATCGGCAAGCCCCCTCGCGCTTTGCCGGGCAATCGGCTAAGGCGCGCAGGATGAAGACCAGCGACCTGCGCATTGCCCTGTTCTCGGGCAATTACAACATCACCGTCGATGGCGCGAACAAGGCGCTCAACCGGCTGGTGGAGTACCTGCTGCGTCAGGGCGCGCAGGTGCGGGTCTATTCGCCGACGGTCGAAAATCCCGAGATGGACGCCACCGGCGATCTGGTCTCGCTGCCCTCGGTGCCGATTCCCAAGCGTTCGGAATACCGGCTTTCAACCGGGGTCAACCGCCGGGTGCGGCGCGATCTTGCGGAATTCAACCCCAACGTGGTCCATGTTTCCGCGCCCGATGTGGGCTGCCACCGCGCCGTTACCTGGGCCCGCAGGCGCGGGCTGCCGGTGCTGGCATCGGTCCACACCCGGTTCGATACCTATTTCCGCTATTACAACATGGCCTGGTTCGAACCGATCGCCACCGCGATCACCCGGCGGTTCTATCGCCGCTGCGACGCGCTGGTCGCCCCATCGGAATCGATGGCGCAGACCCTGCGCGAAGAGCGGATGAACTACGATATCGAGATCTGGTCACGCGGGGTCGATCGCGGCATCTTCAACCCGGCACTGCGCTCGCTTGAATGGCGGCGCGAGCTGGGGATTGGCGACGATGAAGTGGTGGTCGGCTTTCACAGCCGGCTGGTGATGGAAAAGGGACTGGACGTCTTTTCCGAAGCGATCGACCAGCTGCGCCGCCGCGGCGTGGCGCACCGGACGCTGATCGTCGGTGATGGTCCAGCCCGACAATGGCTGGAATCGCGCCTGCCAGAGGCGGTCTTTGCCGGGTTCATGGCCGGGCAGGACCTGGGCAAGGCGGTCGCCTCGATGGACGTGCTGTTCTTCCCTTCAACCACCGAGACCTTCGGCAATGTCAGCCTGGAAGCGATGGCCTGCGGCCTGCCGGTGGTGGCGGCTGCGGCTACCGGCAGCCAGAACCTGGTCGATAACGGCACATCGGGCCGGCTGATCGCACCGGGCGCGGTCCATCAGTTCGCCGAAGCACTGCGCCAATATATCGAGGATCCGGCACTGCGCCGCGCGCACGGCGACGCTGGCGAAAAGCGCAGCCGCGACTTCTCGTGGGATCAGATCAACCAAGTCGTCGCCGATACCTACCTGCGGCTGATCCGCCAACGGCAGGCACCGGCGAAAGGTTGACCTAGCGCAGCGTGCCCTTGGCTGCTTCGCGTCTGGAAAACTGCCAGAAAAACGCGATCGCAATCAGGATCACCAGCGGCATGATCTTCATGGCCAATGAATCGAGCCCCGGCGGCATGGTCAGCGTGGCCTGATAGGCAAAGCTGAGCGCAGCGGCGATCAACGACACCAGAAACGCCATGACTGCATGGCGCGAACGCACCAGCAGCAGGATCGAACCCAGCACCGAAAACCACACGCCCAGGCCCCACAAGACATGGGCCCAGACCGGCATGCCTTCGATCATCGCCAGCATCTCGCCCGCCAACTGCTCGTTACCTGCCGCGCTGGCCAGGTAATCCATGTTGCGGGTTCTGGTCATCAGATAGTCGTAGCCGCCAAAGGCATTCCACAGCAGGCTAAGTCCAGATACGATCCAGAAGCTCAACGGCGCCTTGGCCGCCTGTCCATCGCTGTTCATTCTCCCCTCCCCCTTGTTGATCGAGGATAGGGAAAGCTAACACGAAACTGACAGGGGCCAAAATGCAAAGCCAGTCCCGGCGCGGGACCGGCTTTGGACGCTACATCCGTTCAATCTTGCGCGCGGCCTCGTCCAGAACATCGGCGATCGCGTGCAGCGTGTCGCGGTCAAACCCGCTGTCCATCGCCCGGCCCTTTACCGCCATGAACAGGTTGCCCATCGCGCGCTTGAGCTGCGGGGCGCTGTGGCGTTCGCGCTCTTCGGCCAGGGCCTTGAGCCGTTCGACGATCCGCGCAAATTCCTCGCCGCGCCCGTCCAGTTCGGCGCGGCCGGCTTCGGTTGCGGCAAAGGCCTTGCGGGCGCCTTCGCCGGGTTGTTCGGCGATCAGGCCTTCATCGGTCAGCAGGTTGAGCGTGGGATAGACCACCCCCGGGCTGGGGGCATAGTTGCCACCCGAAAGCTCTTCGATCGCCTTGATCAGTTCATAACCGTGGCGCGGCGCTTCGCCGATCAGGCCCAGCAGCACCAGCCGCAGTTCGCCCGATCCGAACATCCGCGAACGGCCGCGCGGTCCGCGTCCGCCCTTGCCCTGCCAGTCGCCGGCGAAGTCACCGCCCCAATCAGAGCCCCAGCGGCGGCCCCAGCCGCCCATCATCATGGCCATCGGCCACATCTTGCGGCCGTGATGGCCCATTGCGTGCATTCTCATCTGTGAAAATCCTTTCATGATGCGTCTAAGATATATCTTTACTTGATTTGCACAAGCCCCCTCGTGCAAAATCGCTCTGAGCCTCCTAACGTGTCTGCGATGTCCGACCTGTTCCCTGATGCCCTGCCCCCTGCCGCCAGCGAGGAACCGCGCGAGGATGCGCCGCTGGCCGACCGGCTGCGCCCACGTGACCTCTCCGAAGTGATCGGGCAGGAACACCTGACCGGACCCGAAGGCGCAATCGGGCGGATGGTCGCGGCCGGGCGGCTATCCAGCATGATCCTGTGGGGACCGCCGGGCACCGGCAAGACCAGCACCGCGCGGCTGTTGGCCGATGCCGTGGGGATGCGGTTCATTTCGGTCAGCGCGGTCTTTTCGGGCGTGGCCGACCTCAAGAAAGCCTTCGCCGAGGCCGAGGCCGCCGCCAAAGCCGGGCAACGTACACTGCTGTTCGTGGACGAGATCCACCGCTTCAATCGCGCCCAGCAGGATGGCTTCCTGCCTTTTGTCGAAAAGGGCACGGTCACGCTGGTCGGCGCGACCACGGAAAACCCCAGCTTTGCGCTCAACGCCGCGCTGCTCAGCCGCGCGCAGGTGCTGATCCTGCACCGGCTCGATGCCGCCGCGCTCGATGTGCTGCTGACCCGCGCCGAAGGACTGGCCGGGCCGCTGCCGCTGACCGGCGAGGCGCGCGAAGCGCTGGTGGCCAGCGCCGATGGTGACGGACGGTTCCTGCTGAACCAGGCTGAAACGCTTTACAACGCGCATATCCCCCAGCCGCTTGATCCGGCGGGGCTGGGCAAGTTCCTGCAGCGCCGGGTGGCGGTCTATGACAAGGACCGTGACGGGCACTACAATCTGATTTCGGCGCTGCACAAGGCGCTGCGCGGATCGGACCCGCAGGCCGCGCTCTATTACATGGCGCGGATGCTGACCGCCGGGGAAGAGCCGCTCTATGTGCTGCGGCGGCTGGTGCGCTTTGCCAGCGAGGACATTGGCATGGCCGATCCGCAGGCGCTGGTGCAATGCCTGGCCGCCAAGGACGCTTATCAGTTTCTGGGCAGCCCCGAAGGCGAGCTGGCGATCGTCCAGGCCTGCCTTTACCTCGCCACCGCGCCCAAATCGAACGCCGCCTATGTGGCCCAGAAGGAAGCCTGGAAGAGCGCCCGGGAGACCGGCAGCCTTGCCCCGCCCGCGCACATCCTCAACGCCCCGACCAAGCTGATGAAGGACATCGGCTATGGCGCCGGCTACGCCTATGACCACGAGGCCGAGGACGGCTTTTCCGGCGCCGACTACTGGCCTGAGGGGATGGCAGCGCAGCAATACTACCGCCCGGTCGAACGCGGTTTCGAACGCGAGGTGCTCAAGCGGCTGGAATGGTGGGACAAGAAGCGGCGGGAACTGCGCGGGGAAAAATGATATGGGGTTCACCCAAAGCACCGAAGAAGGCAGCTCCTTCCCACAAACGGAGGATCTTGAGCGGTTGATCTCCGTGGTTGTCGATCACGGCTTTCGGTTGCACGATACGGTCGGTCCCGGTCTGTTGGAAAGTGCTTATGAGGCGTTTCTGGCAGGTTCGCTTCGCGAAGCCGGATTGAATGTTCGGCAACAAATCTCTCTTCCGGCCAGCTACCGAAACATGACTATCGACAATGCGTTCCGCATCGATCTGCTGGTCGAGGACCGTTTGATTGTCGAGATCAAGTCGCTGGAGCGCGTAGCTCCCGTCCACAGCAAGCAATTGCTGACATACCTCCGGTTGATGAACCTGCCCGTAGGGCTTTTGATCAACTTCGGCACCCCGTTGTTCAAGCAGGGCGTTACGAGAGTGATCGACAGCCGCAGTGAATACGGACGTAAGCGTGACCGCACGACAGCTTAGGTTCTTCGGGTGAAACTGCACCAAGCAACCCGCTTCCGCCATTTCGCCGCGATCGACTGGTCGGGCGCGGCGGGAGAGCGGCATCGCGGGATTGCCGTGGCGTTGTGCGGTGCAGGCAGGCCCGAACTGGTAAGGCCCGGGCATCGCTGGTCACGCAGCGAAGTGCTGAACTGGCTGCTGGACGAACTGCCCGGCGATACACTGGTCGGCTTTGACATGGGCATTTCGCTGGCCTTTGCCGACCACGGCGCGTTCTTTCCGGGGTGGAACGAAAGCCCGCCCCATGCCCGTGCGCTGTGGGCCAGCATCGACGCCATCTGCGGTGAGGACCCGCACCTTGCCGCAACGTCCTATGTCGATCACCCCGAAACCAGCCGCCATTTCCGCCGCCACGGCGGGCGCGAGGGGGACCTGTTCGGCGGGGGACGCGGCCGCTTCCGCGTGACCGAACGCGCGCAGGAAGCAATGGGGTGCAAACCCTATTCGAATTTCAACCTGGTCGGCGCATCGCAGGTCGGCAAGTCGAGCCTGACCGGCATGCGCCTGCTGCACCGCCTGCAAGGCCGCCTGCCGGTCTGGCCGATCGATCCCCTGCCCGCGCAAGGTTCTGTCGTGGTGGAAATCTATACCACGATCGCCGCAATGGCCGCCGGGCGCAGCGCCGCGAAATCGAAGATGCGCAGTTATGAGGAACTCAACGCCGCGCTTGCCGCGCTGGGCTGTGCGCCCGTCGCCGGCCAGGGCCCGATCGCCGATCATGCCAGCGACGCGCTGCTGACCGCCGCCTGGCTGCGCCGCGCCGCCGCCGATCCGCAATTGTGGCACCCGGCCGGGCTGACTCCGGAAATTGCCGCAACCGAGGGGTGGACCTTTGGCGCCCGCTAAGGCTAAGGGCGGATCAGCACATCTGGGCCGGCTTAGCACAGTGGTAGTGCAGCGGTTTTGTAAACCGAAGGTCGGGGGTTCAAATCCCTCAGCCGGCACCACTTCAAATCAGGGAGCGAGCGCATGCTTGCCGAAATGATCGAACGCCTGCTCGATCGCCATCTTGACGATGGCGCGCAAGGCCGGGCGCGGAGCGGCGAATGGCTGCCCGAATTGTGGGCCGAGGTTGAGGAAATGGGCCTGCCGCTGGCCCTGCTGACCGAGGATCAGGGCGGGTTCGGCCTGTCCTTTGCCGAAGCGGGCGAGGCGCTGCGGCTGCTGGGCCGGCATGCGATGCCGCTGCCGGTTGCCGAGACCATGGCCGCCAACCAGCTGCTGGCCAATGCCGGCCTGCCGCTGGCCGAAGGGCCGGCTGGACTGGCCCGCGGCGATCACCTCAGCGTTACTCAAGGGTCACTCAAGGGTACCATCGAGCGCATTGCATGGGGTGAGCAGCTTGACTGCCTGGCACTGGCCGTCGGCGACTGCCTCTACCGCGTACCGCGTTCGGGCTGGAGCGTGGTGGAGGCCGGATCGGCGCTCAACTTCCACCCGCGTCCGGCGCTGGCGATCGACTGGACGATCGATGCCGAGGCCGCGCTGCCCTATTGCCCGCTCGCCGCCGGAGCGACCGTTCGCGCCTACCAGATCGCCGGGGCGCTCGAGGCCTGCCTTGACCTGACGCTGGAGCATACCGCTACCCGCGTGCAGTTCGGCAAGCCGTTGCAGAAGAACCAGGTGGTCCAGCACGAACTGGCCAAGCTGGCAGGCGAGCTGGCCTGCGCCACCGCGGCAGCAGACCTGGCCGGTGAAGCCCTGGCCCGCGGCGACCTCAACGGCGTGGCCGCCGGATCGCTACGGGCGCGCGAGGCGGCCGGCAACGGTGCGGCGATCGCGACGCAGATGCACGGTGCGATCGGCTTTACCCGCGAACACCGCCTGCACCTTTACACCACCTCGCTGTGGACCTGGCGCGACGAGTTCGGCGGGCAGGTGATGTGGGCAAAGCTGCTCGGCCGCGCGGCGCTGGCCGCTGGCGGCGATGGATACTGGCCGATGGTGACTTCCCTATGAGTGCGATCCCCTTCCCCGCCCCACCCCAGGACAGCGCCGAAGTGCTGGCGCTGCGGACCGAGTTCCGCGCCTTCCTCGACAAGCAGCTGGGCCACCGCACGCCGCGCCAGCGCAGCGACAACTGGTACGGCTTCAGCCGCGAGTTTTCGCTGGCGATGGGCCAGGCCGGCTATCTGGGCATGACCTGGCCCAAGCAGTTCGGCGGGCACGAACGCACCGCCTATGAACGCTACGTGGTGGTCGAGGAATCGCTGGCCTATGGCGCCCCGGTTGGCGCCCACTGGATCGCGGATCGCCAGTCGGGCCCGTCGATCATCAAGTTCGGGACCGAAGAGCAGCAGCACACCATCCTGCCGCGCATCGCCAAGGGCGAACTGGCCTTCGGGATCGGGATGAGCGAGCCGGATTCGGGCTCAGACCTCGCCGCGACCCGCACCAAGGCGGTGCGCGATGGCGATCTCTACCGGGTTACCGGCACCAAGGTCTGGACCAGCTTTGCCCACGAGGCGGACTATGTGATCCTGTTCTGCCGGACCAGCGGCACCCCGGCCGACCGCCACATGGGCACCAGCCAGCTGCTGGTTGACCTCAAGAACACCCCCGGCCTGACGATCAAGCCGATCATCGATCTGGCCGGCCAGCACCACTTCAACGAAATGCATTTCGAGGATGCGGCGGTCCCGGCCAGCAACCTGCTGGGCCAGGAAGGCGACGGCTGGAACCAGGTGATGAGCGAGCTGGCCTTCGAACGCTCGGGCCCCGAACGCTTCCTCTCCTCGATCGAGCTGATGTACCAGCTGATCGAAGTGCTGAAGGGCCGCGAGGACGATAGTGCCGCGATCACGCTGGGCCGGGTCACCGCGCAATTGGCCGTGCTGCGCCGCCTGTCACGCTCGGTCGCGGCGATGCTGCAGAACAAGCAGGATGCCGGCCTGCAGGCCGCGATCGTCAAGGATGTCGGCGCGGTGTGGGAACAGGTGCTGCCCGATGTGGCGCGCACGCTGGTCGATGCCGAACCGGATCCGCGCACCCAGCGCGCCTATGCCGGGGTCATGGCCAACATCGTCCACAACGCGCCCAGCTGGTCGCTGCGTGGCGGCACGCGCGAGATCCTCCGCGGGATCATCGCCCGCGGGCTGGGGACGCGCTAAGGCCTACTTCTTCACCAGGAAGCCATAGGGAATGTACAGGAACACCTCGGTGTTGCTGACCTGCTCCCAGGCGATATCGCGGTCGAGCCCGGCGATTTCGATGCCGTAGCCTTCGCCATAGAAGCTGGCGGCATGCTGCGCGGCCTTGGCCACGCGGCGGTAGATCTCGTCGCGGTACTGTTCGGGATTGATGATGGTCAGCGCCATGGCGCCGGTCATCACCATTTCCGATCGGCCGGTGGCCGGCACACTTTTGACGAACTTGCCGATCTTGCCCTGGGCATCGGCAATCGACCCGCTCAGTTTGGTCCGCACCATCAATCGCAGCGTGGCGGTGCTGCCATCGTCTTCAAAGCCGGGGGCAACCCGGCCGCCCTCGTCCTCGTCGTCATCCTCGTCTTCGTCATCGACCTTGGGGGCAGTACCGGCGAGCCCCGGGAACAGGTTCTTCCAGTTCGCCTTGGTCACCACCGTGATCTCGAGAGTTCCGGTAACCAGGCTCACCCCTTCGCGTTCGGCCCGGTCAAGCGCTGCGAGCAGCATCGCCTGCACCTCGCTACGGCGCATGTCTTCCTCGCGCGAGTCCGAGCGGATTTCAACATGGCGCACCGCGTTGTCGGCCGTACGGCGCAGCCCCACAACCGGGCGGCGATCGAGTGCGACCGCGCCCCCGCCAATTGGTGAAACCGCGATCGGCACACGCGAAAGCGAGTTTGACATGCGCTGGCCGGTGACGACGATCATCTCGCCCCCACCGCCCTCGTCCTGAGCCAGCAGCGGGCCGGTAGCCAAGGCCAGACCCAGAACCGCAATGCGTGCAAATTTGATCATGGCCAGCCTCCGCCCCGCCTATTTGGGGATCACGGTGTAACGATAGGGGATATAGAGCAGCACTTCGGTCGGGCTGACCTGTGACCAGGCGACTTGCCCGTCCATTCCGCTGATGTTGAACGAGAATTCCGGCCCGAACAGCGCGGCGGTGCGGCGCGCATCCTCGGCCACCAGCTTGATGATCGCTTCGCGGTACTGGTCCGGGTTGATCACCGTCAGGATGATGTAGCTGTTGTTGTCAATCGTCGCCCGGCCCGAACCCTTGAGCGATTTGGCAAACGCGGCAAGCTTGGCCTGGGTCGCGCTGGCCGACCCGTCAAGCGGCGCGCGAACCAGCAGTTCGACCTTGCTGGTATCGACCCGTCCGGCGGGGTAGAATTGCAGGTCCTTGTAATTGGCCCGGGTTATCTCGCTGAGCTGGAATTGCCCAGACACCAGCTTGAAGCCCGCCGCAGCCGCCCGGTCGATTGCGCCCAGCAGCACGGTATGGATTTCCTGCTTGCGGGTTGCCTCGTCGCGGGTGTCAGAGCTGATCGTGATCGTCATCAATGCGCCATCGGCCTGGCGGCGCAGCCCGATCACCGGACGGTCTGGCTGGGCAAATCGGGCATTCTGCCGGCCCGAGGTGACCATCACTTCACCCAGCGACGGTGCGCCGACTTCCTGCGCGGTCAGTGTCGAAGCGGCCAAGGCCAGCATGGCTGCGGCAAACAGGTGCGGTGCTTTCATGGCAAGCCCTCCTGGTTACAAGGTATCATCAATCAAGTCCTTTGCAACGACGGAGTTTTTACCAGTACTTTTGGGAGATGCTTGCAAATGAAACCAGTTTGGTCATGGTGGGCGGATGACCGATTCTGCCCCCATGACCTACGCCCGTTATCTCGCGCTCGACGAGCTGCTGGCCTGCCAGCAGCCGCGATCCGACTGCGATGACGAAATGCTGTTCATCGTGATCCACCAGTCGAAAGAGCTGTGGCTCAAGCAGGCGATCCGCGAACTGAAGCTGGCGGTCAGCCAGGTCCAGGCCGATGCCCTGATCCATGCTTACAAGGCCTTGGCCCGGGTCAGCCGGATCCAGGCGGTGCTGACGCTGAGCTGGGACGTGCTGACCACCATGACCCCCAGCGACTACACCCGCTTTCGCGACGTTCTGGGCCCGTCGAGCGGGTTCCAGTCCGATCAGTTCCGCACGATCGAATACATGCTGGGGCTGAAGGACCCGCGCTTTCTCGATTACCAGAACGATCGTCCGCACGCGCGCGCGGCGATGGAAGCGGCGCTCAATGCGCCCAGCATGTGGGATGAGACGATCCGCGCTGCGGCGCGCGCCGGTCTGCCGATCCCTGCCGAAGTGCTGGAGCGCGATGTCAGGCAGCCTTATAAACCCAGCGCGGGCGTGGAGGCCGCCTTCCTGACGGTCTACCAGCAGCCCGAACGCTATTGGGAACTGTACCAGCTGGCCGAAAAGCTGGTCGATATCGACGATGCGATGGCCGCCTGGCGGCATCGCCATGTCCAGACGGTTGAGCGGGTGATCGGCGGAAAAATGGGCACCGGGGGCACCTCGGGCGTGGGTTACCTGCAATCGACGCTGGGCAAGCGGGCCTTTCCCGAACTGTGGAGCCTGAGGACCGCGCTGTGAGCTTCAAGCGGCTGTTCTCGCGCGCGCTCGAAGCCGCCCCCGGCCGCCTGCACTTTGCCGCGCACAGCCACCATCTGTGGCCCGACGCCAGCCATGATGGCCAGATGCAGGCCTGGAACGACGCTGCGCTGCTGGCCGATCACAAGTGGGACAAGGTGTTCGGCGAAGTCATCCCCGAGGCCCAGCGCCACATCGCCGCCGAGCTCAGCCTGCCCGATCCCGCCACAATCGCCTTTTCGCCCAACACGCACGATTTCGTGGTGCGGATCATCTCCGCGCTGCCGATGGCCCAGCCGCGCGTGCTGGCCAGCGATGGCGAGTTTCACTCGTTCCGCCGCCAGTCGCTGCGCTGGGCCGAAAGCGGGCGGATCGCGCTGACCACGGTGCCGCTTGAGCAGCTGGTGGAGCAGGCTGAAAGCGGCGCCTATGACCTGATTTTCACCAGTCAGGTGCAGTTCAATTCAGGCCGGGTGCTTGAAGGGATCGAGCGGCTCGCCGCGCTGGCCCGGCCCGAGGGTCCATGGGTGGTGATCGACGGCTATCACGGCTTCATGGCCACCCCGACCGACCTGTCCGCCGTGGCTGACAAGGTCTTTTACCTCGCCGGCGGCTACAAATACGCGATGGCGGGCGAAGGGGTCTGCTTCCTGCATTGCCCGCCCGGGTTCGGCCCGCGCCCCGAAGTAACCGGCTGGTATGCTTCATTCGATGAACTTGCCGCCCAGCAAGGCGGTGTCGGCTATGCCCCCGACGGGCGCCGGTTTCTGGGCAGCACCTTCGATGCCTCGGGCCTTTACCGCTTCAACGCGGTGCAGCGGATGCTCAAGGCCGAGGGCCTCGATACCGCAACGATTTCAGCGCATTGCAACGCGCTGAAGGATCAGTTCTGTGAAGCCGGGCCATTGCCGGAAATGAAGCTGCTGAGCGGCCCCAATGCGCGCTTCCTGGCCTGGCAGGGCGAAGCCGCGCCTGCGCTCCACGCCGCGCTCGATGCCAAAGGCGCGGTTACTGACCTGCGCGGCGATGTGCTGCGGATCGGCTTCGCGCTCTATCATGATGCCGATGATGTCGCGGCGCTGCTGGCCTTGATCTGAAAAGGCCCCGCCGGATTGCTCCGGCGAGGCCCCTAGTCTGTCAGACTTTGATCAGCGCGATCAGAACTTCATGCCCACTTCAAAGCCCCAGATGCGCGGTTCGTTGACCATCGCCGTGAGGTTGTTGAAGTCGATCCCCGACACCGCCGAGACATCATCGGTGATGTTGCGGCCGAACACGGCCACATCGAACGCATCGGTGCGGTATCCGATCCGCAGGCCGCCTTCGAGCATCTTGTCGTCGCTGAATTCGACCGAGTTATAGAGGAAGAACTGGATCTTCGAACGATAGGCCCAGTCGGTGAACAGATAGACGTGGCCATCGCCAACCGGCATTTCATAGCCAGCGGTCCAGTTGGCGATCCAGCGCGGGCTCTGCGGCAACTGGTTGCCGTTGATCGAATAGATCCCCGGGCTGCCAGTGCGCTGGGTGTTGGTAACGGTGCACGCCGCGCCGCAGCCCGCCACGTAGAGGTTCGGATCCTTGATCTCGTTGTGGTTGTACGACAGCCCGGCGGTGAGCGTCAGGCCCTGCACCGGCTTGGCTTCGAATTCGGCTTCGAAGCCGTAACCATCAACCTTCTTGGCGTTGATCAGGGTGGTGAAGTTCGAAGCGCCACCCACCGCAGTCAGCTGCATGTTGTCGGTGCTGTAATAGAACCCGGTCAGGTTGAAGCGGGCCACGCCGCCAAGCGTCGACTTGAGCCCGGCTTCATAGCTCATGGTGGTTTCCTTGTCGGCCACCGACAGCGTGCGGCCAAAGACCAGGCGGCCCTGGATCGACGGGGCGCGATAGCCACGGGCGATCCGCGCGAACAGGTTGACGTCCTGGTTGAGCGGCATGGTAGCCGCCACATCCCAGGTTACGACATCGCCGCTGACATTGGCGGTCTGCGGGCTGACCGGGCCGCCAAAGTTAAGGAAGGCAGGACGGGTATCGACCGGGCGTTCGGCAACCATAGCGCGCTTGTCATGGTTGTAGCGCAGGCCGGCCTGCAGCTTCAGTCCGTTGTCGAACTGGTAGTTGACCGAACCGAACACGCCCACCGCGTCGCTATCCTGACGCTGGGTGGCAATGGCCGCCGGGGTGGTGTCAGTCGGCGAACCGAAGTCATAGCTGGTGATGTCCAGCTTTTCGTTGAACAGGAACAGGCCGACCTGGTAGCCGAGTCCACCCTTGTTGTTCGATGCGATGCGCAGTTCCTGGGTGATCTGGTCAAGGCTGGGCACATCGTCCTGCGACTGGGCCGAGAACGGGATGAAGCCAGGACCCATCGGCAGGTTGAACTGGTTGCCGAACCCGCCATCGATATCGCCGCGGCTGGCCAGGTTGCCGTTCCACAGGCTGGTCACCGAGGTGATCGTCACCGGGCCAGCATCGTATTCGGCGGTGAAGCCCAGGTTGTAGTTGTTGAGGTGCTGGAAGTTGAGACCATCGGCGCGGGTCTTGCGGCGGTCGAACTCGCTGGCCGGGCCGGTCAGGCCGATCAGCTTGTTGCTGCCGGTGGCAAAGGCATTGGCGCGGAACAGGCGGGCGTTACCGTCAAAGCTGCGGATCTGGCCGGTCAGGCGCAGGGTCAGCGCATCGCCAGCCTTGGCCTGGATCTGCAGGCGCGCAGCGAAATCGTCGAACCCTTCAAGATCGTTGCCGCCCGGAATGTCGATATTGTCGACCCAGTTGTTGCGCTGCTGGTAGAGCACCGAGGCGCGCGCCGAGATGGCATCCGAAAGCTCGCCGCCGATACCGGCTTCAGCGTTTACCGTTCCGAAGCTGCCATAGCTGGCGCGGACATAGTTCTTGCCCTTGGCGTCAGGCTTCACGCTGTCGAACTTGACGATCCCGGCCGGAGTATTGCGGCCGAACAGCGTGCCCTGCGGCCCGCGCAGCACTTCAACCCGGTCGAGGTCAAACACCGGAAAGCCCTTGAGGATCGGGTTTTCCAGCACGACGTCATCATAGACCAGACTGACCGGCTGCGAGGCGTTGAGGTCAAAGTCGGTGTTGCCCAGGCCGCGAATGTAGAAGCGCGGGAAAGTGCGCCCAAACGAGCTTTCGATGTTGAGGCTGGGCACGCGGCCCGACAGCGCACGGATATCCGCACCGGCACCGCTGACAGCCTTGAGGGTTTCGCCGTTCAGCGTCGCTACCGAGATCGGCACGTCCTTCTGGTTTTCAGCGCGGCGCTGGGCGGTGACGATGATCTCGCCAAGCCCCTGATCGTCTGCGGCGGCTTCCTGGGCCAGCGCGGGGGCGGCAGCCGAAAGGGCCAGACCGAGCGACAGAGTGGCGGCGGAATAGCGAAGCATAGCGGACAGTTTCATGAAAACTCCGTCAGAAGGGATGAATTGAAGAAGGTGGCGGATGGGCTAGTCAAGCCGACGCAAGGCTCAAGTGCCGAGCCGGTCTCGCTCCGATTTTCCTGCGGACCTGTTGCGCGAATGTCGCGAAATCGTCCAATTATGACAATGTTATGACACCTAGCCGCGCCCGCGATAGCTGGCCACGCCCTGGTCCGGCACCCACAGCCCTTCGGGCGCTGCGCCGCTTTGCCAGAAGACGTCGATCGGGATCCCGCCGCGCGGATACCAGTAGCCGCCGATCCGCAGCCAGCGCGGCTGCATTTCGGCGAACAGCCGCTGACCAATCCCCACGGTCACGTCCTCGTGAAAACCGGCATGGTTGCGGAACGATCCGAGGAACAGCTTGAGGCTTTTCGATTCGACGATCGTTTCGCCCGGGGCATAATCGATCACCAGATGGGCGAAATCGGGCTGGCCGGTGACCGGGCAAAGTGAAGTGAATTCAGGTGCAGCGAAGCGCACCAGGTACAGCGAACCGGCGCGCGGGTTGGGCACATAGTCCAGCACTGCCGCCTCGGGCGATGCCGGAAGCGCGCTGGTCTGGCCAAGGTGCAGGGGCTTTGGTGTGTCTGCCATGCAACGCGCCATGCCCCTATCGCGGCAAATGCACAAGTCGGCGGTTGGCTTGCGCGGGTTCACTTCCTATTCAGTGCAAGAGCGCCTATCGGGCCGCAGTCGCGCAACTGGTGGACACAACGATGCAGAAATTCGGGGGCAGCATGACGGCATGCGGCGCTTTGGCGCTGATGCTTGCGCTTGCCCCGCTGCCGGCGCTGGCCCAGACACCCGATTTCACCATCCCCACCGGCCGGCCGACCGGCAATTCGCGCGCGGCCGGCCCGGTTGACGACCAGAACCCGATCGTCCGCGCACCATCGCCCCGGCCCAGCCCCGCTCCGGTGCTGACCCCCGAACCGGTGGTGACCCCGGCGTCGGCGCCTGCCGCCAGCAGTCCTGCTCCGGCCACGCGGCCAGCATCGGCCAGTCCGCGTCAGGCGACCGACGCTGCCGCTCCGGTCACCCGCCGGATCGAATCTGCCCCGGCAGGCGTTCCCGCCGCCACACCCTCGCCCTCGCCCACTCCGGCAAGCGGTGCAGCCTTACCGCCCGGCGGCACTGTTCCCGAGCCGGCGATCGCTGCGACTGACAGCTTCGCCCTGCCCCAGACCAGCGATCCTGCGCCGACCAGCGCCGCCTCGGGCTGGTACTGGCCGTGGATTGCGGGTGCCGCTGGCCTGCTCGCATCGCTGTTTGCGCTACTGTGGTGGCGCCGCCGCCCCAAGGACGAACAGCTGGAATTCGAACCGCCGGTGGTGGCCGCACCCGGCCCCGCCCCGGCGCCTGTCCCCGCTCCCCAGCCTGCCCCAGCCGCGCCAAAGCCGGCGGCAGCGCCCCTCCCCGAATCCGCGCCGGGCCTCGCTATTGCGCTAGAGGCCCAGCGGATCACCGCTTCGCTGATGGCGACCACGCTCAACTATACCCTGCGGCTGACCAACAATTCGGGCCAGTCGCTGTCAGCGCTGGCGGTTGAGGGCGACATGATCTCGGCCCACGCCTCGCTGCCGCCCGAACAGCAGATCGCCAACGATAACCAGCGGCTCGAACTGCGCCATGCGCTGGTCACCCTGGCCCCGGGCGAAAGCGTGGAATTCACCGGCGACTTCCGTCTTCCGCTGTCAGCCATCACCCCGATTCGTGCGGGCGAGGCGGCCTATTTCGTGCCGCTGGCGCGGCTCAGGGTCGAAGCCAGTCAGCCTTCGGGTCAACAGATGGTAGAAGTGCAGACCTTCGTGGTCGGCGAATTGCCCGAACAGCCTGGCGCCGCACTGCGCCCGTTCCGGCTTGACCTGGGCCCGCGCACCTATTCGCGGATTGGACAACGCGCGGTCAGCTAAGGCGATTCTCCCCCTCGACGGGAGCCTCTGACGGGTCTAGTCTTTTTCGCAACTGCAGCGAGAGGGGCGCTGGCAGGTGACAGGACCTGCGCGAGGAGGACGCGAGAATTATGGATAGTCTGGTTTCGACCGAGTGGCTTGCCAACGAAATGGGTGCAAGCGACCTCAGGATCGTCGATTGCACCAAGCACCTGCCCGGCACCGGCCGCGATCCGCTGGCCGAATACGAAGCGGGCCACATCCCGGGCGCGGTCTTCATGGACCTGTCGGACCTGGTCGATTCGACCCACCCGGTCGAGAACATGCTGCCCCCGGCTGAAAAGTTCGCCAGCCGCATGCAGTCGCTGGGCCTGGGCGATGGCAGCCGGATCGTGCTCTATGATGACAGCGCGGTGAAGACCTCGGCCCGCGCCTGGTTCATGCTCAAGATGTTCGGCGCGCACGATGTTGCGATCCTCGATGGCGGGATTGCCAAGTGGAAGGCCGAAGGCCGGGCGCTGACCCAGGGCAAGGAAAGCCTGCGCCACCGCCACTTCACTGCCTGGCAGGATGACAGCAACGTGCGCACCAAGGCCCACGTACTCGCAAACCTGCATTCGAAGGACGAGCAAGTGATTGACGCGCGCGGCGCGGCGCGCTGGTCAGGCGCCGAGGAAGACCCGCGTCCCGGCATCGCCTCGGGCCACATTCCCGGCTCGTTCAACGTGCCCTTCACCACGCTTTACAACGCCGACGGCACCTTCAAGGACAAGGCCGCGCTCAAGGCTACCTTTGAGGGCGCAGGGGTCGACCTGGGCAAGCCGGTGATCACCTCGTGCGGCAGCGGCGTAACCGCCTGCGTGCTGATCTTTGCGATGCACCTGATCGGCAAGGACGATGCCGCGCTCTATGACGGCAGCTGGACCGAATGGGGCAACGACCCGGACACCCCCAAGGCGGTGAAGGCCTGAGCGGCACCGCCCTTGGCCAAGAAAATTCCCGCTGACATCGGCCCCGCCACCCGCCTGGTAACCGGCGGGCGGCGGCCCGAATGGACCGGTCCGGTGGTCAATCCGCCGGTCTGGCGCGCCAGCACGCATCTGTATGAAGACAGCGCCGCGCAGCAGGCCGGACTGAAGGTCAACCAGGACGGCGTGTTCCACTATGGCGCGCGCGGCGGGCCGACCCAGTGGGCGCTGGCCGATGCCCTGACCGAGCTGGAACCGGGCGCCGCCGGGACGATGCTTTACCCCACCGGCCTTGCCGCCCCGGTGATGGCGCTGCTCGCCGTGCTCAAGGCCGGTGATGAGCTGCTGGTTTCGGACAATTCCTACGATCCCAGCCGCACTTTCGCGGTCAAGGCGCTACGCGGCTATGGCATCACCACGCGGTTCTTCGATCCGCACGATGTCGATGGTTTCGCCGCAGCGATTTCGGACCGGAGCCGCGCCGTGCTGCTGGAAAACCCGGGCAGCGTCTCGCTTGAAATGTGCGACATTCCCGCGCTGACCCAGGCCGCCAAGGCGCGCGGGCTGGTGGTGCTGCTCGACAACACCTGGGCCGGGCCGACCGGGTTCCAGGCCCTGAAGCACGGGGTTGATCTGTCGATCCTGGCCCTGACCAAGCATGTCGGCGGGCATTCGGACGTGATGCTGGGTTCGGTTACCGCCAATGCCGAATGGTATCCGCGCCTGCGCCGGCACTCGCTGATGCTGGGCCAGCAGGCCTCGCCCGATGACTGCGCGCTGGCGCTGCGGGGGCTGCGGACCATGGGCGTGCGGCTCGAACGCTCGTGCAGCAGCGCGCTCAAGGTCGCGGAATGGCTGCAGGGCCGGCCGGAAGTGGCTGCGGTGCTGTTCCCGATGCTGCCGGGCGCACCCGGACATGACCTGTGGAAGCGGGATTTCTCTGGCGGCTGCGGCCTGATGACGATTGTCATGGCCGGCAAGGATACTGCGGCGCGCGATGCGCTGGTCGATGCGCTTGGTCTGTTCGGGATCGGCTATAGCTGGGGCGGGTTCGAAAGCCTGGCGCTGGGTAGCCATCCCGAGCGTGACCGCGATGTGATGCCCTGGCCGCCGCGCGGGATCGATCCGGCCAACCGCCATGCCGTTCGGCTGTGGATCGGACTGGAAGAGCCGCAAGACCTGATCGCCGATCTGGAACGCGGTCTGGCAGCCTGGAGCGCGGCGTGAGCCTGAAGCACGATATCGCCCAATTCACCGCCCGGCTCGATGCGATCGGGTTCGATGTCGGCAACTATCACGTATCGCTCTACCGGGCCCTGCTGATGGTGGTGACGGTCGTTGCCGTGATCGTGCTGGGCCGCCTGGCCGGCTACTTCTTCCGGCGGTTGTTCGCACGCATGCACCGGCTCGACGCCACGCAGAAGGTGCTGGGCGAAAAGCTCGCCACCATTGCCGCCTGGATCGTACTGGCGCTGTCGGGCATCGACTTCCTGGGGATAGACCTTACGGCGCTGGCCTTCTTCTCCGGCGCATTGGGGCTGGCAATCGGCTTTGGCCTGCAAAAGACCTTTGGCAACCTGATTTCCGGCCTGATCCTGCTGGCCGACCGCTCGATCAAGCCGGGCGATGTGATCGCGGTGGGCACCGGGGCGGACAAGACAGTGGGGCAGGTCAACCGGATCGGCATCCGCGCGGTTTCGGTCATCACGCGCGATCAGGTCGAATACCTGATTCCCAACGAACTGCTGATGACCAACCAGGTCGAGAACTGGAGCTTCACGTCGAAGGATGTGCGCGTGAAAGTGAAGGTGCCGGTAGCCTATGGCACCGACATTGAGCTGGCCGAGCAGCTGATCCTGGCCGAAGTGCGCAAGATCCAGCGGGTTATCAACCGGCAGCCGCCGCAGGCCTGGCTCTCTGAATTCGGTGATAGTGCCATTGTCTTTGAAGTGCAGATGTGGATCGCCGATCCTGAGGAAGGCCTGGGCAATCTGCGTTCGGATCTGCTCAAGGGGGTGTGGAAGGCATTCCAGGCCAACGGGATCCAGGTACCCTTCCCCCAGCGTGATCTGCACATCAAGGAATGGCCCGGCAAACCTGACGGCGAAAGCTGACCTAAGCCCCCGCAAAGGCATTCTGGCTGGCACCCGCCGCCGCGCCTGCCCATTGAGGCAGGATGAGCACTACCCTTCCCACCCCTGGCAAGGTCTGGCTGGTTGGCGCCGGCCCCGGCGATCCCGACCTTCTCACCCTGCGCGCCGCGCGGCTGGTGATGAACGCCCGGCTGATCGTTCACGATGGGCTGGTCGATCCCGCGATCCTCGCGCTGGCCCGGCCCGGAGCGCAGCTGGTCTCGGTCGCCAAGAGCCGTTCGCGCCACACCCTGCAGCAGGATGAGATCAACGCGCTGCTGGTGCGCGAAGCATTGGCGGGCCGCGATGTGGTGCGGCTGAAGGGCGGCGATCCGTTCATTTTCGGCCGCGGCGGCGAAGAGGCCGAGGCCTGCCGCGTGGCTGGTGTACCGGTCGAAGTCGTCCCCGGGATCAGCGCCGCAATCGGTGCCGCCGCCGCCGCGCAGATGCCGCTGACCCACCGCCGCAGTGCTTCGGTGGTGAGCTTCGTCGCCGGGCAGTGCAAGGGCCTCTCCGAACAGGACTGGTCAGGCCTGGCCGGCAAGGGCCGCACCCTGGTGATCTACATGGGCCTCGCCACCAGCGAGGCGATCGCCGAAAAGCTGATCGCCGATGGGCTTTCGCCAGAAATCCCGGTCGCCGTGGTCGAAAACGCTACCCGCCCCGACATGCGCGTGCTGCGCGCTTCGCTGGCCGGACTGCCCACGCTGGTTACCGCCCACAGGGTCAAGAGCCCGGCGCTGATCGTGATCGGCGAAGTGGCGGGTGAACCGGAAACCGATGAATTGCGCGCGCTCGCGCTGGAGGCCCTTTCGTGAAGATCCTGACCGGAAATGATTTGAAAAGCGGCGCCGTCACCTGGTGGGACGGGGTGCAATGGTCATTGCATGTCGAGGATGCGGTCGATGTCGGCGATCACGCCGATACGATCCTGGCCCGCGAACAGGCCGCGCGCCGGGTTAACGCCGCCTATGCGATCGAAGCGGTCAAGGATGCGGACGGCGTCCGCCCCGCGCATATCAAGGACCGCATCCGTGCGCTGGGCCCGACCGTGCGCCCCGACCTGACTTTGAAGCCGGCCGATCCCGGCGCCGGCGATTGGGTGATCTGATGTACAAGTACGATAGCTATGATCAGGCAATGGTCGATGCCCGGGTCGAGGAATTCCGCGACCAGGTTCGCCGCCGCCTTGAAGGCCACATTACCGAGGACCAGTTCAAGCCGCTGCGGCTGATGAACGGGCTCTACCTGCAGCTGCATGCCTACATGCTGCGCGTCGCGGTGCCCTATGGCACGCTGAATTCCGCGCAGATGCGCATGCTGGGCGATATCGCCGACAAGTATGATCGCGGCTATGGCCACTTCACCACCCGCCAGAACATCCAGTACAACTGGATCAAACTGGAAGACGCGCCCGATATCCTGGCCGACCTGGCCAAGGTCGAGATGCACGCGATCCAGACCAGCGGCAATTGCATCCGCAACACCACTTCGGACCAGTACGCCGGGGCTGTCGCCGACGAGGTGGTCGATCCGCGCCCCTATGCCGAACTGATCCGCCAGTGGAGCACTTTCCACCCCGAGTTCAGCTTCCTGCCACGCAAATTCAAGATGGCCGTGATCGCCAGCGATACCGACCGCGCGGCGATGAAGCTGCACGATATCGGGATCCAGATCGTGCGCGACGCCGCGGGCGAGCTGGGTGCGGCTTTCTACGTTGGCGGGGGCATGGGCCGCACGCCGATGATCGCGCCGTGCATCAATCCCTTCGTACCGATCGACCGGATGATCACCTATGCCGAGGCTTGCCTGCGCGTCTACAATCGCCACGGGCGGCGCGACAACAAGTACAAGGCGCGGATCAAGATCCTGGTCCACGAACTGGGCAAGGACGAATACACCCGCCAGGTCGAGGCCGAATTCGCCCACCTGCTGACCCAGCAAATTGAACCGCCGCTGGCAGAGCTTGAACGGATCAAGGCGCAGTTCGCCGAGCCTCCGTTCGAGGTCGGGATCGCTGACACTGTGGACCGCAGCGATCCCGACTTCGCCCTGTGGGTGGACAACAACTGCCTGCCGCACAAGCAGGCCGGCTATATCGCCGCGACGATCAGTCTAAAGCCGGTGGGCGGCATCCCCGGCGATGCAAGTGCTGACCAGATCCGGCTGATGGCCGATCTGGCACGCGACTACTCGTTCGACGAACTGCGCGTCACCCACGCCCAGAACATCGTCCTGCCGCACGTGAAGAAGGCCGATCTTTACGCGCTGTGGCAACAGCTTGAAGCGGCGGGCCTGGGCACGGCCAACCTTGATCTGGTCGGCGATATCATCGCCTGCCCGGGGCTCGACTATTGCAGCCTGGCCAATGCCCGTTCGATCCCGGTGGCGCAGAAGATCGGTCAGCGGCTGGCGGTCAAGCAGCAGGAAATCGGCGAGCTCAAGCTCAAGATCTCGGGCTGCATCAACGCTTGCGGCCACCACCATGCCGGGCACATCGGCATCCTGGGGGTCGATAAGAAGGGCACCGAAAACTACCAGCTGCTGCTGGGCGGCTGCGAAGGCGCGGATACCTCGCTGGGGCAGATCACCGGCCCGGGTTTCGACGAGGACGGCATCGTCGATGCGGTCGAGAAGGCCACGCAGTTCTATCTATCCCAGCGCGAGGAAGGCGAACGCTTCCTCGACACCTATCGCCGCATCGGCATGCCCGCGTTCAAGGAGGCGATCTATGGCTGAAGTCCAGTTCCGCTTTCGCGACGACGAACCCGTGGCCGATCCCGGCGTGACGGTTGACGCCTTTGGCGAACAGACCAACGCGCTTGCCGTCCGGCTTGAGCCGGGCGACGAACCGCGCGACCTCTTGCCGCACCTTGACCGGCTGCGACTGGTCGAGGTGAACTTCCCCAGCTTTGGCGATGGTCGCGGCTATTCGGCGGCGCGGGTGCTGCGCGAGGCCGGCTACATCGGTGAACTGCGCGCGGCGGGCGAAGTGCTGGTCGATCAGATCGCCTTCATGCGCCGCTGCGGGTTCGATGCCTTCGCCCCCGAAGTGCCGCTTGATCCCGCCGATGCCGAGGCCGCGTGGAGCCGCTACGGCGAGGTCTATCAGCCAACCACCGATGGCCGCACCCCGATCTGGGGCCTTCGTCACGGGATCGGTCGCCGTGGCTGAGCCGGCGCGGCGCATCGACGTGCTGCGCACCGGCCCGCGCTTTACCGCGGAGCAGGCCGAGGCGCTCAACGCGCGCTTTGCCGGGGTGCCGACGATCGCCATGCTGCGCGCCGTGCTGCGCGAAGGTCTGGCCGGCGATCTGGCGGCGGTATCCAGCTTTGGCGCCGAAAGCGCGGTGCTGCTGCACCTGATAGCCTCGATCGATCGGTCGGTGCCGGTGCTGTTCCTTGATACCGGCAAGCACTTCCCCGAAACGCTGGCCTACCGCGACACGGTGATGAAGCGACTGGGCATGCCGAATCTAGTCAACCTGACTCCCAACGCCGATGCCCTCGCCGCGCGCGACGAGAGCGGCCTGCGCTGGTCCTACGATCCGGACGGCTGCTGCGAGATCCGCAAGGTCCAGCCGCTGGCCGCCGCGCTGACCCATTTCGACGCCACCATCACCGGCCGCAAGGGCTTCCAGAGCGGCACCCGCGCCGGCCTGCAGCGCTTCGAGATCGACCGTACCGATGCCGCCGGTCGGCTCAAGATCAACCCGCTGGCCGATTGGACCGGCGACCAGATCGCCGCCTATTTCGCCGCCACCGGCCTGCCGGCCCATCCGCTGGTCGAGCAAGGCTATCCCTCGATCGGCTGCTCGCCCTGCACCAGCAAGGTCGCCCCGGGTGAAGACCCGCGTTCGGGCCGCTGGAGGGGTTGGGACAAGACCGAATGCGGCATCCACGTCGATGGCGCTGCCGAGGAGCTGCCGCCGGGCTACGATCCGGCCTTTTAGAGCAGGTCCTCGAAGAACAGGCTGACCAGCCCGGCCTGACTGGATACCCCGGCCTTGGCATAGATACTCGACAGTTGTGCCCGCACCGTGCCCTGCGCCGCGCCGCGCAGCCGGGCGATTTCGCCGGCATCGCAACCTTTTAGCGCGAACAGTGCCACTTCGGCTTCGGCCGGGGTCAGTTCCCATTCGCCAAAGCGGCTTGATACATGTTCGGCCAGCGCACCGCGCGCCACCTTGAGCGCAGCTTCGCGGCGGCGGGCCTCGGCCAGCAGCAATCGCGTGTGCCGTGCGCCCAGGATCACCCCGGCCAGCAACGCGAAAGCGATCAGCGCCTCGATCGCGACGTGCAGCGTGATCCCGTGCTCGCCCGCATCGCCCAGCGCATCGGCGACGAAGAACATCGCCGCCACCGCCTGAACAACGACAATCGCCGCGACCAGCAGCACCTGCCGGTCGCGGCCTGATTGCACTTGCCCGGGCTCAGCGGCCATCCTTCACCTTCGTGTTCCGCCCGGCAACATCGACCGGACGATCCCCGGCCCGCTGCGGCGCGATTCGAACACTACACCCATCAGGTGCAGCGCAATCAGGACATAGAGCAAATTGACCGACAATTCGTGCAATTCAAGCAGCGGTCCCTCTTCTTCCTCACCTTCCTCGCCACCTTCGGCTGCTTCTGCACGCTCTTCGTGCTCGGCTCCGCCAGCCTTGGCGCCATGTTCGTCATGTTCACCGCTCACCGCGGAAGGATTGCTTGGCGGCGGGCCCGACATCGCGATTCCGGTTCCGGCCACCACCAGCAGCACGGCCCAGATCGCGTAGGCCATCAGCGCGCCCAGCGGGTTGTGCGAGGCGTGGCGGGTCACTTCGCCGCGGCGAATCTCGCCCAGATGATGCGTGGCCCGCGCGAGGCTAGGGGGGAAGCTACCAAAGCGTGCCTCGCGCGGGCCGACCAGACCCCACAGCAAGCGCAAGGCAAGCAGTGCGGCCAGGCCATATCCAACCCAGATGTGCCAGCCCGATCCCTCTTCGGTGACCAGAGCATTGCCGATCACCGCAGTGACGATACCCCAGTGGGTCAGCTTGACGATCGGATCCCAATTCTTCGCTTCCATGTGCCATTCCTCCGGCTGGAAATGCCGCTGAAATGACCGGCCTGGAATGGTCGCGCTAGGGACAGGCGCTTAATTCACGCCTGCTAAGCAGTTGCTTAGAGCCAGCCGTTGTCGCGGTACCATTTCGCGGTAGCCTTGAGCCCTTCACGGGTCGGGATCAGCGGGCGCCACAGCCCTTGCGGCGGGCGCTGGCCGTGGCTGACCACCCAATCAGGGTGGGCCATGTAACCGACCCGATCCTTGGTCAGCCGTGCCCTGGCCCCGCGCACCGAACGATCGACCCGCGCCGCCCGTTCGAGCGACTTGCGGCTGAGGTGCACCACCCATGGCCGCCGCCCCATCGCCCAGCCCACGGCGCGGGCTAGTTCGTAGTGGCTCCAGCCATGCTCGCGGCCATCGTCGGGCTCGAAGGTCTCGAACGACACCCCTTCGCCCGCCGGAACAACCGCCAGCAGCAGCCGCGCCAGATCATCGACATGGATGATCGAGGCGCGCCCTTCCTTGGGCGGGACCGGCATCAGGCCCCAGCGGGCAAGGCGGAACATTTCGAAGTAATCCACATCGCGCGGACCATAGATTCCGGGCGGGCGGATGATCGTCCAGTCGAGCCCGCTGGCCCTGACCAGCTTTTCGGCGCGGGCCTTGCTGGCGCCATAGGCCGACAGTTCCGGTTCACGCGCCGAGAGCGAGGAGACAAAGACCAGCCGCTGCACGCCCTCGGCCTTGCAGGCTTCGATCACGCTCATCGTTCCAGCCACATTGCCGCGCTCAAACTGGGCGGCATCGTTGACCACCCCGGCGACATGGATCACCGCCTCGACCCCGCGTACCAGCTGGCGCAAGGCCGCCGCGGCATCAAGATCGCCGGTCACCCATTCCACGCCTGCTCGCGGCTCCTGCGGTCGGCGTGCCAGCGCGCGCACCGGCAGTCCATTGTCCAGCGCGCGGTCGAGCAACGCCTGGCCGACAAACCCGGTCGCCCCGGTCACGGCAAGCGTCACAGCACTACCATCTGATCGCGGTGAACCACCGCCGAACGCGGCGCATAGCCCAGGATCGCGGCGTGTTCGGCCGATTGCCGGCCCATCAACCGCGCGCATTCCAGCGCATCGTATTCAGCCAGGCCATGCGCCAACGTGGTGCCGCGTTCATCCTGCACCGCCACGGCATCGCCGCGCTGGAACTCACCCTCAACCCGCACAATCCCTGCGGCCAGCAAGCTCGATCCCTTGCCCAGTGCCTTCGCTGCTCCGGCATCAATCACCAGCGCACCCTTCAGCCGCAGCCGCCCGCCCAGCCAGGCCTTGCGCCCGGCATCCTTGCGGCGCGGCAGGAACAGGGTGCCGATCCCCTGCTGGCAAGCGCGCGCGATCGGTGCATCATGCAGCCCCGAGGCAATCGCAAGCGCGATCCCCGCACGCTCGGCAATCTCGGCAGCCTGCAGCTTGCTGGTCATGCCGCCCGAACCCATCCCCGATGAACTGCCGCCGGTGGCCATGGCATGGATCTCGGCCGTGACGCCGCGCACTTCGCCAAGCCGCGTTGCGCCTGGTTCACTCGGATTGCGATCGAACAGGCCATCGACATCCGATAGCAGCAACACCGCGCTGGCCCCCGCCGCCTGGGCAACCCGCGCGGCCAGCCGGTCGTTGTCGCCAAAGCGGATTTCCTGCGTGGCGACCGAGTCATTCTCGTTGATCACCGGCACCGCGCCGGCATCAAGCAGGCGGGTCAGCGTGGCCGTGGCGTTGAGGTAGCGGCGGCGGTCCTCAAGGTCTTCCAGCGTCAGCAGCAGTTGTGCGGCGGTCAGCCCGTGTGCGCCAAGCAGCTCCGCCCATAGCCCCGACAGGGCGATCTGGCCGACAGCCGCCGCCGCCTGGGCATCGGCCAGACTGCCGCGTCCGCCCTTGTCGAGCCCCAGCCGCGCCGCCCCCAGCGCAATCGCGCCTGATGACACCACGATCACTTCCTGCCCGCGCGCCCGGGCGGCAGCGATTTCGGTCACCAGCCCTTCCAGCCACTGACGTCGCACCCCGTCCTTGCCAACCAGCAGCGACGAGCCAACCTTGACCACCAGCCGGGGGCAGGCGGACTTTTCGGCCAGATCGGAGAGACGGGCGATCTTCATGCTGTTGCGATTACTGTCTTGGAAGGCGGATGCAAGCCGGTCGACGGAATGCACACCCGATGGGCCTTGAAAGACTGCAGGCAAGCGAGCCGTTAGAGGCAATAACCATCAGCTTTTCCTTGCTTTAAACAGGTCAGGCCATTTGCACGGGTGTAAACTTTCATTCCAGACCTCCAGCTGCCCTGCCTGGTCCGGGAGTTTGTGGCAGGCCGGGGCGGAGTAGGAAAGCCTGATGTTCCATGACGCAAAGCAGCCAAACCCGTGGCAGGCCTAGGGGCTTAGCTTTTCGGCGTACCCGCCTTCAAACCGGCGACCAGGGCTTTTCCTCGCCTGCTTCCTGTTCGCCATCGGGGCGTTCGGTCACGGTGGCGGCGGGCAGGTATCCAAGCACTGCGTCAAGCAGCGCGTCCATGCCTTTGCCCGTTGCGCCGGAAATCGGATAGACCTTCTTCGCGCCGGCGGCCTTCAGTTCCTTGATGAACATGGTCACCAGTTCACGATCGACCGTATCGATCTTGTTGAGCGCAATCAGCCGCGGCTTTTCGTCGAGCCCGCCGCCATAGGCCTCCAGTTCCTCTTCGATGATCTCCAGCGCTTCGGCCGGATCGGTGCCGTTGATGTCGATCAGGTGGATCAGAACCCGGCAGCGTTCGATATGGCCCAGAAAACGGTCGCCAATCCCGGCCCCGTCGGCTGCGCCAGCGATCAGGCCGGGGATGTCGGCCAGCACGAATTCGCGGTTCTTGTGGCGGACCACGCCCAGCTGGGGGACCAGCGTGGTGAAGGCATAGTCACCGACCTTGGCCTTGGTGTTGGTGATCTGGTTGATGAAAGTGCTCTTGCCGGCATTGGGCAGGCCGACCAGCCCTACGTCGGCCAGCAGCTTCAGCCGCAACCAGACATACATTTCCTCGCCCATTTCACCCGGCTGGTGCTGACGCGGAGCCCGGTTGGTGCTGGTCTTGTAACTGGCGTTGCCGCGCCCGCCCAGTCCGCCCCGCAGGAAGGTTACACGCTTGCCCGCCTCGGTCAGGTCGAGCAGCACAGTCTCGCGGTCTTCGTCAGAGATCACCTGGGTTCCGATCGGAACCTTGATCACCAGATCCTTGCCGGCGGCGCCGTGGCGGTCCTTGCCCGAACCATGCACCCCGCGCGGGGCCTTGAAGTGCTGGGCATAGCGGAAGTCGATCAGGGTGTTGAGGCCGGGCACCGCTTCGAAGATGATATCGCCGCCCTTGCCGCCGTTGCCGCCATCGGGCCCGCCGTATTCAATATACTTCTCGCGCCGGAACGAAACCGCCCCGGGGCCGCCCTGGCCCGAGCGGATGTAAATCTTGGCCTGATCGAGAAAGTGCATGGTGGAAAGCTTAGCCTGAAGTTGGGCGGATGTCGCGCATGGCCTTCGACAAGCTCAGGCTGAGCGGGGCCAGGAATGGACGCACGTTTTCGGGTTGGGATTTGGCTCAGGCCGGAGCGAGAATGGCGGGGTTCGAGAACCGGAGCGGAGCGGCCTGCTGGCCGTGAGCACCGGAAGCGCAGAACACTGCCGTTCGCAGCCCGGCATGGGGCAAATCACAGCCCGAAAACACTGGTGGAGCCGAGGGGGAGCGGCATCAGGAACACCAAAACCGCAGAAATCCCCGCCTTTCCAGCGTTGCTACTGACGCGCGTGTAGCGGAAGTGTGTAACACCGTCAACCAATGCGAGCAGCGCAAAACTGGCACGGCGTGATCGTCAGTCCACCTTCGCTTGAAATGCCTGCAATCGCCTTAGTGCCTCCTCGGCTTTGACCGCGAACCCCGCCCTGACCTGTAGACGGACGTCTCGAAAGTCAGCCTGCTGCCGGGCAATCCCCTTGTCGGCATTGCGACTTGATCGCTCCTTACCTTCAGGGGAGCGCGGGCCAGTGGACTGGTCCCATGGACGCCAGCGCCTGATAGCTTCGGCCTGCCTCGCTCGCCGTTCAGGCGTCCATGATGCACTTGTGCCCATGGCCAACTTAATAGTTCGTTTTGGCGGGAATGGCAGTCCCATAATCGCTCCGATGACATCATCAGTGCGTCAGTCACCAATCACCGCCCCAGCAGATGCGGGTCGTTCGCGAACGGCGGCTTGCCGTATTCGCGCCGGAACATGGCGAGCATTTCCGCTTCCACCTCGACCGGCACGCGGTCAGGCGTCTCCTTCCACGCAATGCGCAGCTTGTCAGGTTCCGCCAGTTGCCAGATCAGGCGACCGCCCCAATGGCCCACCGGCTTGCCAGCGCCGAAGTCGGCGAACTGGCGGATGCGCCGCCTAAGTTGGTCGGCCTTGCCGATGTAGACGACTTCAGCGTCGATCCAGTTGGCTGTGAGCGCAGACGCCGGGACGGTGGGGTCTTTGCCCTTGAACCAACCGCCCCGATTTTCCGGCAGGAAGGCCGCTGGAGCGCCCCCGGCGTAGGTCACGACATAGACACCACCTGTGGCGGGGATCGCGCTGCTGGCCCGCGCATCGGGGAACGGAAGCCAGCCAGTGAACCCCTCGGCTTCTAGTGATGCCCTGTCGAACTTCATACTGCCCTCCGGTCAGATCAGGTTTCGCGAGCGGGGGCTATCGGCTTGCCGTTCGAAGCCGGAGCGGCGGATTGATTTCTGTGGCCGGGAGCGCGTCAGCGCTTCCGGCCACTGGCCTAATCGGCGTTCTAACTACTCCGGTTTTAGTAACTCGCTGTTCCGGGGCCGTAGGCGACGGATCAGCGCTGATAGTATTCTCATGAATACCTGTAAGGATAGTGTTGTCCCGATAGCTTTCTCTTGGGTCTCCATCGGAGACATCAGCGGCTTCGACAGAGACAGGGCAGTGCCACTGTGCAGACCACTCGTCTCCTGTGGAGACATCTTCGAAAACGCCATTGCTCTGGAGCAAATCCACTTCATCAGCGGCGAGGCCCACATCCAAATTATGATCAGGCTTCCAATCGAGGTTGACCGCATAGACCTTGAGGCCGGGGCGCACTGGATCAGGCTCTCGCCGTATGACGCCCCGGCGCTCAAGCTTGGCAAGCACCTTCATCAGCTTGCTGCGGTGCATTGTATCCCCGAAACCGGAATACTTCCGGTCTCCCTTCAGCATCACAGATGGTCGAAAAGTTGCTTGTAGCTTCTGCCATCCGACCGTCCGGTCAAGAACCTGCATCACAACCTTGAACTCGTATGGGTCCAAGCTGCTATCCCATTCACGGATTACATGCTGATACTGCTGAAGCTGCCAAAGTATCCTGCTGAAGCGATGGTTTTCGTCCTTGCTCACCGTGGCCCTCCCGACGCATTCCGTCCATCAGTGCGCTGGAAGTCTTAACAGCCGGTAATCAGGCGGTTCATCGTTTGGACTGACACTCCAAGGATACCGATCGCGATTTTGAGCAGATCGCTATTCTCGATCAGTTATGTCCGCATTGGCACTCACAACCCAGCGTGCGGCAACATGTTGTCCGGCAGCAGTGCTGTGATGGCATCTGGCAGTGGTGTGACCGGCGATCTCTCGATGTCGGCAGCGCGCCAGCCCCAGCGGTTCCGCAGATGCTGTGCGATGTCGATCCTTTGCCGGGGTGCAAGCGCGAACCACTCACGGCCTGTGACCGCCGCCGCATCGACAATGCGCCGCCACTGGTCCCACTCGAAATGCCGCCGATGCAAGGCGAAGTGGCAACGGCGGCAAAGGCTCGCATAGCGCGCGACATGGTAGTAGCTCTCGGAATGGAAGCCGACGCCGCTTCGGCTGCCGCAAACATCACAGTGCGTCGGCTTTGCGATGCAGCCAGCCGCAAGCAGCCAGACGGCCAGTTGACCGCCACGCCTTCGCTCCTCGCCGGTGAACCCGCCGTATGGCTTCAGAAGCGGCCATTGGCTGACGTGGTAGCGCGGCGGCGGAGTGCGGGGTTCGCGCAGCCGGAGGGATGGCAACGTGTCTATGTAGGCGTCGATGTCGAAGTCACTCATCGGCTGCGCCTGTCGATGGCTGCCGACATGGTGCGCAGTCTGCCATCCATCGCGGACACGCCGGAGCGCAGATGCGCGATAAGCACCCGCTGCATGTCCGGGGAGTTGTCGCGGTGTTGTCCCTCGACGCTGATGCCATGTAGTGCTTCCAGCCGGGCGGTGATGTCCGCGAACTCGCGGCGCAGATCGCTGGTCATGCCGCCTCCGCCAGTATGCGGTAGACGCTCGCCCGGCTGATCCCAAGCTGGGAAGCGATTTGCGTAGCACCCAACCCCGACCGGCGAAGTTCCTTCACCTGCGAAGCCTTGCGCCGGGCGGTGGGGACACGGCCCTTGTAGCGCCCCTCCTGTTTCGCCTTGGCTATGCCAACCCGCTGCCTTTCAAGCATCATGCTCCTTTCAGCCTCTGACACGGCGGCGAGCACAGTGATGAGCAGGCGTCCGCTGGCCGACTTGGTGTCAAGTTCGCCCCCGCCGAAATCGAGCACCCTGACGCCGACACCCTTGGCCTCCAGCTTGGCGACGATGTTCAGCAGTTCGACGGTTGAGCGGGCAAGGCGACACATGCGCTTGACCACCAAGGTATCGCCGTCGCGGGCAAAGCCAATTGCGTTCTGAAGTTCGGGCCTGTGGGCAAGTGCAGAAACCTGTTCGACAAAGAGCCGTTCGCACCCGATAGCCTTCAAATCGTCGATTTGGCCTTCAAGTCCTGCGCGCTGGTGAAGCTGGCTCGTGCGAGCGTAGCCGATGAGCATGAAAATCCTCCATCTAGGGAGGAACAATCGCAAAACACGCCGGGCAAGTCACGGCCTTAATCACTGATAAAGCTAGAAAAATAGCCATTCAGAGGCACTTTACAGACCTCAAAAGCTACTGCGTCGCATGTGCAACCCGTTGCACCGCCGCGATGCCGGGAAGCCCGAAAGATCGTCGAAACGCCCGGTAGCTCCTGCGCCATGCTTCTTTCTCGCTAGGCCTTGGAACCTGCGCGCCAGTGTCTCACATGGCCTTGGGAGAACCCGCTCGGAACAGACCTAGCCGCGTTGGCCAATCGCACTGCACCGGGACCGTGTGAGGCACTTTTTATTGTCTATTCAGACATTCGCTTTCTTGTGATTGCCACCAGTCTCATGAATACAGGGTCGGTCGAGAGGAACCCGCGTGTCACAGTCGTTTTTTGACCACCCTATTCTCAATTCCCCCTATGACCCGCCGTCGCGGTATCACGCGCTGGATGACGATGGGCAGCCGCTGGAGCAACCTCCCATCGACGGGCGGAGGCCCTGCGACTTCATCACGCCGGTCCCCAAGCCGAAGCGCCGATCTGGCAAGGCTGCGCAAGCCTCGATGCTGTTCGAGGATGCCGCCGGGCTGTCCGACGCCGATCAAGAATACAACCCCAAGCCGATCATCAATGAAATCCGGGCGCACGTGGCGACATGGCGCAGCCTGCCCAGCGACCGGGATTGGGGCGTTACTCCAGCCACTGCGCGCCTGCTTCACCACTGGCGGCGGACAGAGGTTGAGGGCCTGCGCCCCTTCTTCTGTCAGGTTGAAGCCGTCGAGACGGTCATTTGGCTGACCGAGGTTGCTCGCAAGCAGGATCGCTACAAGCACCTGTGGAAGCACATCGAAGGGGCCAACCAACTCGCTAACCCCGACCTAATGCGCATGGCCATGAAGATGGCAACCGGCGCGGGGAAGACGACCGTCATGGCCATGCTCATCGCATGGCAGACGGTGAACGCGGTTCGCTCGCCAACTAGCAGCCATTTCAGCCGTGGGTTTCTGATCGTCGCGCCGGGCATCACCATCAAGGACCGCCTGCGGGTTCTGCTGCCGGACGATCCAGACAGCTATTACCGCCATCGCGACATGGTGCCTGCGGACATGCTGCCGGAGATCGCCAAGGCTAAAATCGTCATCACCAACTATCACTCGTTCAAGCGCCGCGAGACCATGGATGTCTCGAAGGTGGGCAAGGCCCTGCTGCAAGGCCGGGGTGACGCGCCTGTTACCATCGAGACCGAAGGCCAGATGCTCCAGCGCGCCTGCGGTGAACTGATGTCGATGAAGAATGTCGTCGTCATCAATGACGAGGCGCACCACTGTTACGAAGAGCGCCCCCAAGGCAGCGTCGAGGAACTGGCCGATGCCGACGCCAAGGCAGAGGCGAAGGAAAACAAGGAAGCCGCGCGCCTCTGGATCAACGGCATCAAGGCCCTGAAGAAGAAGGTTGGCGTCCGCGCGGTCTATGACCTTTCAGCAACGCCGTTCTTCCTGTCCGGGTCCGGCTACATCGAAGGCACGCTGTTCCCATGGGTGGTCAGCGATTTTTCGCTGATGGACGCCATCGAGTGCGGCATCGTCAAACTGCCGCGCGTGCCGGTGGCCGACAATCTGCCCATCGACGACATGCCGATTTACCGCAAACTGTGGGATCACATCGGCAAGGAAATGCCGAAGAAGGGCGCGAAGAACTCCGAGAACCTCGATCCTCTCAAGCTGCCGACCGAACTTCTGACCGCGCTGGACGCCCTCTACAATCACTATGTGAAGGTCGATGAAGAGTGGAAGCGCGCGGGCATCCCCGTGCCGCCCGTCTTCATCGTGGTGTGCAACAACACCTCCACGTCCAAGCTGATCTACGAATACATTTCCGGTTGGGATCGCCCCAACTCAGACGGCGAACTGGTCAACGTCCATCGCGGCCACCTCGAACTGTTCCGTAACTACGATGAGCACGGCAACCGGATCGCCCGCGCGCCAACGCTGCTGATCGACAGTGCGCAGCTTGAAAGCGGTGAAGCCCTCGATACCGATTTCCGCAAGATGGCTGCGGCAGAGATCGAACAGTTCCGGCGCGAACGGCAGGATCGCACCGGGCGTGTCGAGGATGCCGACGACATCGACGATGCCGAACTGCTGCGCGAAGTCATGAACACCGTTGGCCGCACCGGGCGGCTGGGTGAACAAATCCGCTGCGTCGTTTCAGTCTCCATGCTGACCGAAGGCTGGGATGCGAACACCGTCACGCACATTCTCGGCGTCCGGGCGTTCGGCACGCAGTTGCTGTGCGAACAGGTCGTCGGGCGCGGCCTGCGCCGTCAGTCCTATGAACTGAATGAACACGGCCTGTTCGACGTTGAGTATGCGGACGTGCTTGGCATCCCGTTTGACTTCACCGCCAAGCCGGTTGTCGTGAAGCCGACGCCGCCCAAGCGGGTGACGCGCATCCATGCGGTCAAGGAACGGGCGGCAGAGCGCCCGGAACTGGAAATCACCTTCCCGCGTGTGGAAGGCTACCGTGTCGATCTGCCGGATGAGCGGATCAGCGCCACCTTCACCGAGGATAGCCGCCTCGTTGTCGATCCGGCCATGATCGGCCCGTCCCGCGTGACCATGCAGGGCATTGTCGGCCAGTCCGAAGAACTGGCTGCCAAGGGCCTTGGCGACCAGCGGCCCAGCGCCATCGCCTATTCACTGGCGGCGCACCTGCTGAAACGGTTCGGCGATGAAAGCGGCGACCTGCCGGTGCACCTTTTCGGGCAAGTTCGGCGCGTCGTGCGCGAATGGCTCGATGGCGGCCATCTGGTGCTGAAGGGCGTGCCGATGGGCGTGCTCGATTATCTGGAGATCAAGGATCAGGCCGCAGAGCGTATCTTCCTCGCCTGCCAACGCTATGACCACGGCGAACAGGCGATCAAGGCCATCCTTGATCCCTACAACCCCACCTCATCGTCGCGGCATGTCGGCTTCACCACCAGCAAGGACATCTACGCCACCGACCCGCGCCGCAGCCATGTCAGCCATGTTGTCTGCGACAGCACGTGGGAGGCAGAACTGGCCCGCGTGCTCGAAACCCATCCCCGTGTCGTGGCCTATGTGAAGAACCAAGGTCTCGGCCTGGAGGTGCCCTATCGCGATGGTTCCACCCCGCGCCGCTACATCCCCGACATGGTCGTGCGGCTGGATGACGGCAAAGGCCCGGACGATCTGCTCAACCTCGTGCTGGAGACCAAGGGCTATCGCAAGGGCGATGCGCAGTTGAAGGCGGAGACCATGAAAACGCTATGGGTGCCGGGGGTGAACAACCTTGGCACGCATGGCCGCTGGCTGTTCGCCGAGTTCACCGATGTTTTCGAGATTGAGGCGAGTTTCGCCAAGCTGATTGATGAGGCTGTTGCGGCATGAAGAAGGTAATGTGGGTCAAGTTCGGCTGGTCCGAGTATTACCGTGGTGGCCCGGTTGACGGCAACTTTCGTTGGCTGAACGAAGGTGACGGCGAAGGGCATGAAGCGTTCAACTTCATGCCCGGCCCTGATGGTGGGTATTATTGCTATGTGCCGCCTCATGGCCCGTCAGCGGCATCCCCATCGCGAGCCGACCCCCATGGCTGGACCGTTGTCTGTCTTGCCAAGTTCCCATCCCAAAAGGGGGTCCATGTCGTCGGCTGGTATGAAAACGCCACGTTGATGGGTGAGCAAGTGCCGCGACCGGAATACAAGGCTGGCGTGGGTTTTCGCCGGGACGTTCAAGGCACCGAGTTCTCCTATGCAATCAAGGCCGACAAAGCCTTCTTCGTTCCTCCCGAGGATCGAACTGCCCCATTCTCGCATCCGAGTGTCAAACAGGCCAAGTTCTCCTACCTTGCCGGTCCAGACGTCGAGCCAACCGAAGCAAAGGCTGAAGTCCTTGCGATCTTGGAGGCAGAGCTTGCCCGGCTGAAGCCCCTTGCCATTGCGCAGCCCAGCCCGGCCAACGCGCCTGATGAACTGGAAGACGACATTGATCCGCTCGGTCGTTTCGGCACGCCGGAGCATCGCCGCACTGTCGAACTAGCGGCAGAGCGAGCGGTGACGGCGGAACTGGAGCGGATGGGCTACCGTGTCGTGCGCAGGTCTGACGAGAAGATCGGCTATGACCTGCAAGCCATCCCCAACCGGGGCGGCAGCGAACTCTATGTGGAAGTCAAAGGCACCTCTGGCCCTGACCGGCGTTTCTACATGACACCAAAAGAGCGCGAGTTCACATCAACCGATGGCTGGCGGCTGGCCATGGTCACAGACACGCTGGGCAATCCCGATGTGACGTTCTTCACCTGCAAACAAATGGAACAACGCTTCTCCCTCCAGCCGATGGTCTGGATCGGGCGTGAAGTGGAAGGAGCCGAATAATGGCCCGCGCGCCCCGCACTCCCAAAGGCCCGAAGCAAGTCACCACCCTCAATCACGAGGCGGATGTTCGGCGCAACATTCCCACTGCCGAACTGGCTGATCTGGCGGCGATGCAGGAGGAGATGCAACCGTTGCAGCCTGCGGTCTATCCGCGTGCCCGGCCCTTGGCGGAAGGCGAAGTGCGGGAACGGGATGAAGACCTTGATCCGCAGATCGTGTGGAACGGTGCCCGCATCCGCTTGACCAAGGATCAGGTGGCCCAGCTTGCCGAAACCGGCGAGATCGAAATCGGCGATGCGCAGCTTGTCTGGCGCGGGAAGGACCGGCAGGACTGGTCCGACCTGATCGTCACTGCCCCGCCGCTCTACATTCAGGAGAAAGTGCACCCCAAGGCGATCATCGACGATCTGGTGCGCCAGTCAAAGATCGCGCGCGAAGACGCCAACGATGCGCCGGACCTGTTCGCCGATTTCAACGGTCTGGCCGATCCCATGGCGCGCACCGAGTTCTACCAGCACGATCAGCACTGGTCGAACCGGATGATCCTTGGCGACAGCTTGCAGGTGATGGCGAGCCTTGCCGAGCGCGAGGCGCTGAAGGGCAAAGTGCAGGCGATCTATTTCGACCCGCCCTACGGCATCAAGTTCAACTCGAACTGGCAAGTCTCAACGCAAAGCCGTGATGTGAAGGACGGTAAGCGAGAAGATTTGAGCCGAGAGCCTGAACAGGTGAAGGCGTTCCGCGACACGTGGAAGGACGGCATCCATTCCTATCTGACCTACCTGCGTGACCGGCTGACAGTGATGCGCGAACTCCTGACCGAGAGCGGCTCGATCTTCGTGCAAATCGGTGATGAAAATGTGCACCGCGTTCGATCACTCCTGGATGAAGTTTTTGGACACGAGAACATAATCAGTCAAATACAGGTAAAGAAAACTGGATACTCCTCCAGCGATTACCTATCGAATGTATTTGACATAGTTCTATGGTATGGAAAATCAAAGAACATAAAGTATCGACCAATCTACGGATTTCGGAGACTGGAGGACTGCGATACCGCATTTTACGACACGATCCAGATTTCTGAAGGTGTCCGGCGTCAGCTAACTTCTTCAGAGCGGCAAGATGTGACCACCATTCCGAAATCTAGTCGTCTTCTTGCGAGAAACCCTCTGGTTTCACCCGGCCCTTCGCCAACGTCATCAGGGCCGATGCAGTTCAACGGAAAAACCTATCCATGCCCAGCAGGTGCACACTGGAAAACCACGCCGGAGCGGATGGAAAGGTTGAAAAAGGCAGACCGACTAATTCCAAAGGGAAACGTGCTGCGCATGGTTCGCTTCCTAGAGGACAATCAGGTCATCCCTCTTTCCAACCTCTGGACTGATACAGGTGTCGGAGGGTTCGTTGGCGACGAAAAGATTTACGTCGTGCAATCCGACACGCGATTGGTTGAACGTTGCTTGCTCATGGCAACCGATCCCGGCGACCTAGTTATTGACCCCACCTGTGGATCAGGGACGACTGCCTATGCGGCGGAACGGTGGGGACGGCGATGGATCACCATAGACACCAGCCGTGTTTCGCTTGCGCTTGCTCGAACGCGGATCATGGCGGCGCGTTTTCCTTGGTATTTCTTAGCGGACAGCGCCGAAGGAAAGCTCAAGGAAGCGGAGATTACTGGCAAGCCTCCCAGTGACCGGGCAACCTATGGCGACGTGCGTCAGGGCTTTGTCTATGAGCGGGTTCCACACATCACATTGAAGGCCATCGCCAACAACGCCGAAATCGACGTGATCTGGGACAAGTGGCAAGAGCGGCTGGAACCGCTGCGCGCCGAACTCAATCAGGCCACAGACAACAACTGGCAGGAATGGGAAGTGCCGCGCGATCCGCAGGCCGGTTGGTCGTCCAACGTCACAGCCACGCACAAGGCATGGTGGGAAGCCCGCATCGCTCGTCAGCAGGAAATCGACGCCTCCATCGCCCGCGCTGCCGATGTCGAATACCTCTATGACAAGCCCTATGCCGATCCCGCCCGCGTGCGGGTGGCCGGGCCGTTCACGGTCGAAAGCCTCTCCCCACATCGCATCGTCCCCTCCGATGCCGAAGAACTGATGGACGTGGTGGATGCGGCGGACAGCAAGAAGAAGCGCGGGCCGCTCTCGCTTTCGGAGACCGACTTTGCCGGAATGGTGATCGAACACCTGAAAACGGCAGGCGTCCACCAGACCGACAAGGCCGACCGGCTCACCTTCACCAGCCTGATGCCGTGGCCCGGCACCTATGTCGGCGCAGAAGGCCGGTTCATGGAAGGCGAGACCGAGCGCCGCGCCGCGATCTTCATCGGGCCGGAGTTCGGCACCCTCTCCCGCGTCGATCTCACCGCCGCCGCGCGCGAAGCTGCCGAGTGCCGGTTTGACGTGCTGATCGCCGTCAGCTTCGCTTTCGATGCCCATGCCAGCGAACTGACCCGGCTTGGCCCGCTGCCGATCCTGAAGGCCAAGATGAACCCGGACCTGCACATGGCAGGAGAACTCAAGAACACCGGCAAGGGCAACCTCTTCACCGTGTTCGGCGAGCCGGACATCGACATTCTGGAAGAAGCCGATGGCCGCATCGCCGTGCGCGTCAACGGCGTGGACATCTACGACCCCAATACCGGCGAAGTCCGCTCCAACGATGTGAAGGGCATCGCCGCGTGGTTCATCGATACGGCCTACAACGAAGAGAGCTTCTTCGTCCGCCACGCCTACTTCCTCGGCGCGAACGATCCCTACAAGCAGCTCAAGACCACCTTGAAGGCGGAAATCGACGAAGAGGCATGGGCCACGCTGAACCGCAACGTCTCACGCCCCTTTAACCGCCCGGAAAGTGGCCGCATTGCAGTGAAGGTCATCAATCACTTTGGCGATGAGGTGATGAAGGTGTTTGGGGTGTAGGATGACCCGCTTTTGGCGCGATGGGCACTGGCGCAGCGGGAGATACGGCGCGCATTGGGTTGAAGGCCATTGGGTTGACCGCGATGATTGGGGCGGACGTTATCATTCGCCACCCGTGCGCCCATTTGCGCGTCCATCTTCCCCTTCACCATCATCGTCACCGATTGCCATTCGCATTGCCGATGGCAGGCGCGCATCCATCACAGTTCCCAACGCGAACTGCCCGGTTTGTGGCGCAAGAGTGTTCTTCTACCAAAACGATTTCGGCAGTCGCGTGTTCTTCGATGACCTCGGCCCGCCTTGGCCGAAGCATCCGTGCACAGATAACGCCTACCCTTCGGTGGTTGAGCCGGGCGCTTCAGCACCAGTGGCGAACGGTATTGTAAGCCATGACCGGACAACGCCACTGCTAGAGAGTGTTGCCCGCCTCTTGCGCGCACGCGAAGAAGCGCGAAGGCTTCTAATCGACGGGGTGAACCGCCGGAAACAATTGAGCGCGACCGACCACATACTAGTTCCATCCGACAGCACGGACACCGTGCTTGTTCAAACACCGCTGACCGGGGATGGCTGGGATCGCTGCATTGTTAAGAAGTGCACCAATCACAATCAAACAGTCTACTTCGTCGTCCAAAGCACCTCTGATCCAGTCAAAAAGACAATTCGCTTTTCGACCGTTGCACGCTCGGACCTACCGAACGTCGAAGAAACGCTCTATCTGCTGAATGATAGAATGTCGTTTTTTAGTTTCGAGGATTTTTCTCCGCAAGAAGTCGAGATCGAGCGGAAAAGGTCGAAGGCCGTATCATCCGCTCGGAGACGCAAAACTCGTAGAAAGAAGCGGCGCAAATGAACTTCCACATCGCCGACAGCTTCACCTCTGCCCTCGCCCGCCTCAATGGGCAGGAACAAAAGCACGCGAAGACCGCAGCGTTCGACCTGCAACTGAACCCTGCGCATCCCGGCCTTCAGATGCACCGGCTGACGAACAGCCGCGATCCCAACTTCTGGTCAGTGCGGGTCAATCAGGACATCCGCATCATCATTCACAAGACCGAGGCGAGCTTCATGCTGGCCTATGTCGATCATCATGATGATGCCTATGCGTGGGCTTCCCGTCGCCGGATCGAAGCGCACCCGCGCACGGGCGCAATCCAGATCGTGGAAGTCCATGAGCGGATCGAGGAAATCGGGCCGCTCTTCGCACCTGCCCAACCCGTGGTTGCTCGGCCAGAACCTGTCGTCGTGCCCGCGCCAGCGTTTGCACCGGCCCCGGCCATCTTCGCGGGCCTGTCTGAAGACGACCTGCTGAATGTCGGCACGCCTTCCGACTGGATCGCTGACATCCGTACGTGGACCGAAGACCGCTTCTTCCACATGAGCGACCGCCTCCCTGCCGAAGTGGCAGAGGCGCTGCTAGACTATGCCGCGACGGGGCGCTTGCCGACGCCGGAGCCTGCCACCGCAGACCCCTTCGCCCATCCCGATACGCTCCGCCGCGTCCAAACCATCACCAGCGAAGAGGAACTGCGCCTTGCGCTGGACTTCCCTTGGGACAAATGGAGCGTGTTCCTGCACCCGTCCCAGCGCGGCGTGGTGGAGCGGGACTTCTCCGGCCCGGCGCGCGTTACCGGCACGGCTGGGACAGGCAAGACCATCGTCGCCTTGCATCGCGCCGCTCGTGCCGTGCGCGACGATGCGCAGGCCCGCTTGCTGCTCACCAGCTTCTCGCGTCCCCTTGCCAATGCCCTGAAGGCGAAGCTGGCAATTCTGCTCGCTGACGATCCGGGCAAGCTGGACCGCGTTTCGATTGCTTCCTTCGAGGATGCCGCGTCAGAGCTTTTTCAGCTTGCCACGGGGCGCAGGGCCACACTTGCCACGATTGATGCCCAGCAGGCCGCGCTGGCCCGCGCAATGGCCGATCTAGACTACACCGAACTGTCCGAGCGCTTCGTCACCGCTGAATGGCGGCAGATTGTGGACGCTTGGAACCTGCCCGATCTGGTGAGCTACGCGAAGGTCCCGCGCATAGGGCGGCGCAACCGCCTTGGCTCAAAACAGCGTGAAGCCCTCTGGCCAGTCTTCGAGGCTGCCCGCGCGGCCTTGGCAGCAAGGGGCCTGCTGACATCTTCGCAGCTATTCGCCGCCGTCGATGCTGCCTTCAGGGACAAGGCCGATAAACCGTTCTCCCACGTGATCGTAGACGAGGCCCAGGATTTGGGCGTTTCGGAACTGCGCATGATGGGCGCGATCTCGTCCGGCCCGAACTCGCTGTTCTTTGCTGGAGACCTTGGGCAGCGGATTTTCCAGTTGCCGTTCTCGTGGCGCACCTTGGGCGTGGATGTCCGGGGCAGGTCATCGAGCCTGCGGATCAACTATCGCACCTCCCGCCAGATCAGGGAAGCGGCTGACCAACTCCTGCCGCAGAAGGTCCGCGACGTGGACGGCATCGAGGATGACCGCACGGGTGCGCAATCGGTCTTCGAGGGACCGGCCCCGACCATCGCCGAATGTGCAGACGACGCTGACGAAACGGCGAAGGTGGCAGCCTACCTGCGCTCGGCCATCGAAGACGGGATCAGCCCGGCAGAGATTGGCGTGTTCGTCCGCTCCGCTGAATACATGACCCGCGCCCGCGAAGCCGTTGCGGCGGCTGGACTGGAAGGGCGGCAGCTAACCGAGCGCGCCGAAGATTTCGGCGACTGCGTGTCCCTTGGCACCATGCACCTCGCCAAAGGGCTGGAGTTCAAGGTGGTAATCGTCATGGCCTGCGATGATGAGGCTCTGCCGCTGCAATCGCGGGTGGATGAAGCGACCGATGAAGACGAACTGCGCGAAGTCTTCGAGACCGAGCGGCACCTGTTCTATGTCGCCTGCACCCGCGCCCGCGACAGGCTGCACGTGACCGGAGTGCGGCCCGTCTCTGACTTTGTCGCGGACATGGCGATCTCGTAAGCGGTTGGTCAGTCGTTCAGCTTGGCGTGCTCGTAGAGGTGCGAAAGGTCCAAATCGTATTTCGTGGCATCGACGCTGGCCTTGAGAACATCGGCTTCCAGCCCGATGCCGTAGCGCCTGCTAGTCCTTGAACCTCTGGCCCAGCCGCACAGTTCTTCCTTCTTGTCCTCGCGGACATCTGCGCGGTCCAGCGCCCGCTTGAAGGTGTGCCGGAACGAATGAAAGGTGAGCTTCTTGCGGCGTTCACCTAGATCGAAATGCCGGAGATCGCTCTCAAACCACTTAGAAAATCGGGAGCTTTGATCATCGTAGTTGGAATGGGCAGGCACCTCGGGGAACAGAGCCAATTCACCGCGATCCCGCCTGCGCTGCACCCATTCGACAAGGCCGATTGCCTTCAGCACCGGATGCAATGGTATCTCTCGGATGGCATTTTCGGATTTCAGCTTCATGTCCGGGGTCAGAACGATGAAGTCGTGTCCTTCCGGCGATACACGGAAGTGGTCGGTCGTAAGCTGGAGTATCTCACCGCAGCGAAGGCCAGCGAACAGCCCGATCAGCGGTGCCCAATAGCGGGCGCGGCGCACAATGTTCGGCCCCGGCTTTGAGAAGCCCCGGCGGTCGTCTCGGCAGCCGGTATAGATGGGACGCTGGAAAATGCGGCGAAGCTCCACATCCTCAAACGGCAGCTTGGCCATCGAACCGTCGGGCTTGACGCTCTGCGGCTTCAGCCCTTCCGCATAGTTCTTTGCGATGTAGTCGCGTCTATGTGCCCACTTCAGGAAACGAGACAACTGTGAAAGGTATTTCTCCAGCGTTGCATACGCGAGCACAGGATCGTTTGCACGGCGCGTTGCGACGATGGTCGCAATGTCCTTCCCCTCCCTGATCTTATCCTCGAAGTTGGGTGGCAGAAGCGCGAAGCTATCGCGAAACCTGTCACATTCGTCCGCATTAATGCGCCAAACGGGCGTGTCTGGCCCGAAGAAAGCGGCAATGTGCTTCAATTCCGCGCGATAGCGATCCTTGGTCTTGTCAGAGGTTGGCATAGCCATCAACTGCGCCAAGTAGGTCTCAGTGGCCGTGGCCAATGATCGTTCAGTTACCCCGCTTGGTGTAACCGTTCCCACCTCGAAAAGTGAGGGAGCGCGGTGTTCGACCGTGCCGATGGCAAAACAGTTCGCAAACAGTCGATCAGTGATGCGGTCGGAATAGTCCCCGTTCAGGCGAGCAAGCTCGATCTTGCAGGACTGTGCCATCGCCCGACGAAGGTAGTTGTGCAACAGGAGCAGAGGTTCACTGCCCGGCACGGCCCGCAGCTTAGCCTTTCTCAACACCCCAAATCTGGCCCCGGCGACATCGTCGATGCCATCATCGGGTTCGGGGCCTGTCAGTCGAGCCAACATGTTTTCCAGTTCGGTTCGCCATGCGTCCTTGTCAGCATCATCAACAGTGGCGGGGACCGGAGCCTCACTATCCAGTTCCCGAACCGCATCGGCAAGGAAGGCGCGCGACAACGGCGCTGCATGTTCGCTCGACAACATCGGCAGGTCGTCATCCTTCGGCCATGACGGCAGTGCGGTGCGCGAATAAATGCCAGTTGGTGATTGCGGTGCGGCAAAGCGGCGTTGCGCTTCTTGGCGGGCATCATCAAGCCGGGTTAGTGCGGTCGCATAGTTTGCGGTCTCTAGGCTGATCCAGATGTCAGCGGGTGAGCCGGGCACCTTGAGGTGCCGTGGACAACGCTGTCGGAAATACCAAATGGCACTGCCCTTGCGCTTCACCAGACCTGTAGGTTTTCCCATCTCTGACATACCCGATGTGTAACACCTGTGGGTAGCAAGAGCGTTAAGAAAGGCCCGGATTTCCGGGATTTCGTGCAAATCTGCGGGATTTTTGGGCACTGGTGGAGCCGAGGGGGATCGAACCCCTGACCTCGTCATTGCGAACGACGCGCTCTCCCATCTGAGCTACGGCCCCGTTCCAGTGCGAGTGCGAGGAGCTGCCCCCTCGCGCGAGCGGCCCCATTAGCGAAGGTGCCGCGCGGTTGGAAGAGCAAAGTTACTTCGGCGCGGCGACCACCGGATTGACGATCGGGATCGACGATGCCAGCACCCGCGTGCCTTGCGGCGCATCCTTGCCCCACTTGGCTTCCCAGGCCGCCATATCCAGCCGGTACTGATCGTACCGCTTGAAGAAATCGTCGAACACGATTTCCAGGTTCGGGATCGCGGTGGTGGCAAAAGCAGAAAGGTTCGCCGATTTCACCACCTTGGCATCCTTGCTCATCGCCAGCGCGGCATTGCAGAATGCCGGCAGGACCGGTGGCAGAGCGAAATGATTATAGACCTCGGTCATGAACTTTTCGCGGTGCTTGACGAAACCCGCGCCGTGCCTGGCGCGAAATTCGGCATCAACCTTGGTATTGGCCGCGCGCAAGGTCTTGGCATGGGCCTTCAGGAACACCTTGTAGTTGACCAGGATTTCCGCGTGTTTCGGATCGCGGCAGTTCAGCGCCGCGACATTGTAGGCCGAACGCAGGTTCCACAGCGTCTGGGCGGCGGAAATCCCGCGATTGGGGCTGAGCCGCACGCCATCGGGCCCCAGCGGGCGGTAGGACAGGTTGGGCGAGGCCCATTCGGGCGGGATCGGCTTCCAGGCCACGAAGACATAGGGCGGCGGCGGAGGAGGAGGAGGCGGGGGCGGCGCCTTCTTGGGCTTGCCGGCTTCAAGCGCGGTGCCAAGCCCCGCTGCGCTCAGCCCCACGGCTGCAATGATGATTGCCTTGCGAAGTTGGATTGCCATGTTCCCAGTCCCGGTTGCGACCCTGCGGCTGGCGCAGGCCGATGATCGAATTCGATGCAAGTCCTAACCGCTTTGTTTCGGAAAGCAAATGCCCGGCGCACCGCAAGGCACGCCGGGCACGTTTGTCCGTTCTTTCCGTGGGATCAGCGGCGATCGCCCAGGAAGCTCAGCAGGTACTGGAACAGGTTGATGAAATCGAGATAGAGCGACAGCGCACCCATCACGATCACCTTCTGGACCATGTCGGTGCCGTGGACCTGGAAATAGGTTTCACGCAGCCGCTGCGTATCCCAGGCGGTCAGGCCCGCGAAGATCAGCACGCCCAGCACCGAAATCGCCAGCGCCAGCCCGCTCGATTGCAGGAACAGGTTGAGCAGCATGGCCAGGATGATCCCGACCAGGCCCATCACCATGAAGGCACCCATCGCCGAAAGGTTGCGCTTGGTGGTGTAGCCATAGAGGCTGAGACCGGCAAAGGCACCCGCCGTGGCGAAGAAGGTCAGCGCGATCGAGGACCCGGTGTAGATGAAGAAGATCGAGGACATCGACATGCCCATGACCACGCAAAAGGCCCAGAACAGCGCCTTGAGCGTGCCGGTCTGCATCCGGTTGAGGCCAAAGCTCATCGCCATGATGAAGCCAAGCGGAGCCAGCGCAACCAGCCAGCGCAGCGGGGTGCCGAACAGCGCGGCGGCCATGCCCGAGGTCGCGAACAGCAGCGCGACAACGCCGGTCAGCAGGACGCCCGAGGCCATGTAATTGTAGATCGACAGCATGTAACGGCGCAGCCCTTCGTCGCGCGCGCCTGCGCCGATCAGGTCACCGTTGATGGTCGCGCCCCCGAAGGGACTGCGGGTGCCGGGCCGGGGTTCATTCCAGTCAGCCATTGTCAACTCCTTTGCCGCCCCGAAATAGGGGCGATGTGGCAAATATCGGATCAAACCGCTCCGGTTTCAAGCAAAACCGGACAGCCGTGATTGTCGCAAAATGTATCGGGTTCAGCCGCGCGCCGCCGCTGCCAGCTCTGCCCCGCGATCGCGTGCGGCACGCAAGGTCGCCTCGACCAGCCCGGCGAGCGCCCGATCGGCATCGAGCACGGCCAGCCCGGCCGCGGTGGTACCGCCCGGACTGGTCACGCGGCGGGCCAGCTCTTCCGGGCTGGCATCGGCCTCAGCAGCCAGCCGCGCCGCGCCTTCGACCATGGCCAGAGCCAGCCGCTGCGCCTGTTCGGGCGCCAGCCCCAGCTCGGCCCCGCCCGCCGCCAGGGCATCGATGAAGCGATAGACGAAGGCCGGGCCCGATCCGGCCAGCGCGGTGACCACATCCAGCTGATCCTCGCGAGCCAGCCATTCCAGCGTGCCGAGCGGCGCCAGCAGCGCCTCGATCCGAGCCTGCGTGGCTGCGTCCAGTCCCTGCCCGAACAGCCCGATCGGTGACTTGCCGATTGCCGCAGCCAGGTTGGGCATGACCCGCACCACCGCCCGTGCCCCCGGCAGGCGCGCGGCCAGACTGGCAATCTCGGTTCCGGCCAGGATCGATAGCAGCACGGTCTGCGGCCCCACTGCCCGGACCAGCGCCGGCACTGCATCGTCCAGCGCCTGCGGCTTGACGCCCAGCAGCACCAGTTCAAATCGTTCGTTCGGCACGGCGCGCAGCAGCCGCACCCCCTGGGGCGCTTCAGCCAGAAACGGATCGACCACGGTAAAGTGCGCCGGATCCATTCCTGCAGCCAGCCAGCCGGCCAGCATCGCCCCGCCCATATTGCCGCAGCCCAAGATCAATATCGCCACGAAATGTCTCCACGCTCCCAACCGCCAGTGCCAGACGGTTGGTGGAACTTCACAAAGTTGACAGGGTCCAGAAAACCAAAAAGGCCCCTATTCCTGCCGGAAAGCAGACAATGGCAGCGGATCGCGCGGTAGGAAAGCGGTTTGCAGGTGCCGGATCAACCCAAAGGCCGGCCGGTATAATCGTATTCGATGCCGGCAAACCGGTCGCGCGCGAAGCCATAGAGCAGCTTCAGCCCGTCCGGCCCGGCAACGATCGCATGCTCGGCGCGGCTGGGGATGAAGGCGGCGACGTCGGGCCGCAGTTCAAACTCTTGGTCATCGGCATAGACCACCGCCGAACCGGCCAGGCAGAAATAGAATTCGGCCGGATCGTGGCGATGGAACTTGAGGTGCCCGCCCGGCGGAAATTCGGCCACACCCACCACCAGCGATCCGCTTGGGGTGCGGTCGGCACAGATCAGGGTTTGCCAGGTCAGCTCGCCATCGCGCGCCTCGCCTTCCAGCGGCAGCCCGCCATAAGCGACAGTGAACGGTTTCTGCGTCATCGGTTCACCCCCCGGCTCCCCGGCTGGCCTCAGGCCTCGCCCGCCGCATCCACCAGTGAGCTGGCCAGAGCATCCGCCGGGCTCTTGTCACCCCACAGCACGAACTGGAAGGCCGGATAGAACCGGTCACACTCCTCCACCGCAGCCTCAACCGCGACCTGCGCCTGACCAAGGCTCAGCAGACCCTCGTCACCCAGCAGCAGTCCGTGGCGATAGAGCAGCACCGAACCGTTCGACCACAGATCGAAGTGGCCGACCCACAGCTGTTCGTTGACCAGCGCCAGCAGCTCATGCACAGCGCCGCGCTTGTCGTCGGGGACGCGGATGTCGGGCAGGCACAGCAGCTGCAGCACGTGATCCTCTCGCCGCCAGACCCCGCGCAAGGTATAGCTGGCCCAGCTGCCTTTGATCTCGCCCGAAATCTCGTCCTCGCCGACGAATTCGCAGGGCCAGCCGCGCGCTTCGAACAGCGACGCGAGCATATCGACGGGTGCCGCGTCGTCGTGTCCTTCGTAGTCGCGATTGCCCTCGATCATGTCAGGCTCAATGCTTCGGGCAGGGGCAATGGGGCAATGACGTCAGAGCGCTGCCTTGCGCATAACTGCACAAGCCTGTTTACAGGGTGTGGAAAAGGATCGCGCCGGTTACTTGCCCGCACCCAGCGCATCGACCACCTGGCCGGCCGGGCTGGTCCAGACGAAAGCCCCGGAAACTCCCGCTTTCTTGAGCTTGGCAAGGAAGGCCGCAGCCTCTTTCTGGCTGGCGAAAGGCCCGGCGAGCAGGCGGTTGGCCTGCCCCCAGGCGGTCACGTTGGGCCGCAGCCCCTTGAACAGTTCGGGCTCCTCGCGCGCCAGCTTGCGCCAGTCAAAGCCCAGGGCCGCCTTGTCGCGCCCGGTCGCTACCTGCACCCATATTCGGCTCGGGTGGCTGGGCTTGGTCTCCTTCGTGTCCTTGCCCTTTGCATCCTTGGCCTTGGGATCGGTCTTGGCGTCCTTGGCCTTGGGGTCCAGCGCCTTGGGATCCTTTGCCGGGTCCTTGGCCGCAGGAACCACGGGCTTGACCTTGCGGATATCGACCGCCCCAGCCTTGGGCTCAATCTCGCGGCTGGGGGCGGTGAACCCGGCGAAGGCCTCGTCAAGGCTATCCCCCCTGGGCGCGGCCGGCGGCTTGGGCGTGGGCGCGGGCTTGCGCAGATCGAACGGTGCCCCGCCCTGGTCGATCGAGGCAAAGCCGGGCCCGGCAACCGGTGCTGGCACCGGAGCTGGCGGGACCGGGACCGGCACCGGAACAGGCGCCGGGACGGGTGCCGGCACAGGAGCTGGCGGCGGTGGTGGCGGTGGCGGAGGTGGCGGTGGCGGTGTCGGCACTACCCGCACTGGCGGTGGCGCGGGCGGCGGGGTCGCGCTGGCCAGTTGCACCGGCTTGCCATTCACTTCGCGGCCGACCTGCGGCACCGGCGGCTCGGGTGCCTTGGCGATCTGGACCGGTTTGGACTTGCCCGAATCCTTGGGCTTGTCCTTGCCTTTGCCCTTGTCCTTGCCTTTGGTCACCGGATTAACATTGACCGGAACCGGATCGGCGCTGGCCAGGGTGGCCTGGGGCGGCGCATAGCGCGCGATGCGGGGATCATCCCGGCCGATTTCGGCGGCACGCGGGAAACTGCCCAGATTGGCGGCGGCGGCCTGCTGGGCGCGGGTCAGCCGCGGCATGAAGCCCAGATAGCCGCTGAGCGCGTCTGCCATCTGCGCCGGCAGGGTCTGGCGGGCGATGTTCTGCGCCTCTTCGGCATTGCCCAGGATCGCCAGCGCAAAGGCGCGGCTGCGCCAGGCGGCCTTGTCCTGACGCTGGATCAGTGGCCCCAGCGTGCTCTCCATGCCCCGCCGGTCACCCGCGATCGCCTGGCTGATGGCATAGCGCCGCTGCGTTTCGTCGCGGTCTTCCAGCGCCAGCGAGCGGCGGTAATAGAGCTGCGCAGTGCGCGGATCGCCGACCAGGTCATAGGCCAGCCCGCGATCGGCCAGCCGCTCGGCATCGATCGGACCCAGCTTTTCGGCCTGATCGAACATCTCGATCGCGGCGACCGGATCGTTGGCCAGGGCATAGGCCCCCGCCAGCCCGGAACGAACCCGGCCGCTGCCCGGCCACAGCGTATCGGCCCGCTGGAAAAAGCCGATCGCGGCCTGGACATCGCCCAGATCGAGCGAAGCCCGCCCTGCGGCGATCAGCGCTTCGAGATCCTGCGGATTGCGGGCCAGCAGATTGAGCGCTTCGTTAAGCCGCATGCCCGGCGATACAGTGGGCAATTTCTGCACCACCGGCTGGCTGACCGCCGGCGGAGTGCTGACCTGCGCTGCCGCTGGCCCCGCCAGCACGGTCCACGCCAGCCCCGCCCCGCCCAGCAGGGCCCATCGCGCCAGATTGGGGCCGGATCGGTCGAACATGGGCTGTGCGGTGTACCTTTTCAGAAAGCCATGCAAGCGTCTTCGCGCGACCACTGCCACGGTGCGGCTGAACCGCCGCCTAACGCGGAAAGCAGCGCGGGCTTACTGGTTGTTCTGGCGGCCGAGGAAACGCGGGATCGAAATCGACGGCCCGCCGTCGTTATCGTCATCGTCGTCATCATCGTCCGAACGCGAACCGCCACGCGAAAGGTTGGCCATCCGTTCGAACAGAGTGGCACCGCCGCCCAGCCGGGGCTGCTTCTTGGCAGTGACATCGCCGTCCCCGCCACCACCGCCACCGCCACCGGTCGAACCACCCGATCCAGCCGCTGGCGCATCGCCAGCTTCGGGCGCATCGCCGCCGCCAAGATCGCCAAAGCCGGCATGGCCTTCGGTTACGGTATCGTCATCACTGGACACCAGCCCGCGGCGACGGCCACCCGGAGCGGCAACCTGCTTGTCTTCCTCAACCAGGCGCGAGGCATCGAGCAGCAATTCGTCGCCCTGTCCGGACGCCGCAGCCGCTTCGGCTTCGAGTTCAAGCTCAAGCGGTTCGCCTTCGTCGCCATCGTCGCCTTCGTCATCCGAAAGCTGCGGCAGATCCCAGTCATCGTCAGCCTCTACCGCCGGAGCCGCCGGTTCCGGCTCGGATTCCGGGGCAGCTGCTTCCGGCTCAGGCTCGGCCTCCTTGGCGCGGTCGAACAGCGGTTCAGCCGCGACCGGTGCGGCAACTGCCGGACGCACCGGCCCGCGCGAGGGTCCGCCCAGCCCGAACGGCCGCGAAGATGCTTCCTCGGCCTGGCTGGCGGTCTGTTCGATCCCGGTGGCAACCACCGAAACGCGGATCTTGCCCTGCAGATCGGGGTTGAAGGCACTGCCCCAGATGATGTTGGCGTTGGGATCGACCAGTTCGCGGATGTGGTTCGCGGCTTCGTCGACTTCCAGCAGCTTCATGTCTTCGCCGCCGATGATCGAGATGATCACGCCCTTGGCACCCTGCATCGACACGCCATCGAGCAGCGGGTTGGCAATCGCCTTTTCCGCGGCTTCGAGCGCGCGGTTTTCGCCGTGGCCTTCGCCCGTACCCATCATTGCCTTGCCCATTTCGGCCATGACCGAACGGACGTCGGCAAAGTCGAGGTTGATCAGGCCCGGCATGACCATCAGGTCGGTGATCGAGCGCACCCCCTGCTGGAGCACCTCGTCAGCCATCTGGAAGGCTTCCTTGAAGGTGGTTTCCGCCTTGGCGACCAGGAACAGGTTCTGGTTGGGAATGACGATCAGCGTATCGACGTGCTTCTGCAGTTCCTCGATCCCGGCTTCGGCTGCGCGCATCCGGCGGGTGCCTTCGAACAGAAACGGCTTGGTCACCACGCCAACGGTCAGCACGCCCTTTTCGCGCGCCGCCTTGGCCACCACCGGCGCCGCGCCGGTGCCGGTGCCGCCGCCCATCCCGGCGGCGATGAAGCACATGTGCACGCCTTCCAGCGCGCGGTCGATCTCGGCCAGGCTTTCCTCAGCCGCCGCGCGGCCCACTTCGGGGCGGGCGCCGGCGCCAAGACCCTGGGTGATATCGGTACCCAGCTGGATCCGGTGTTCGGCCACCGAATTGTTCAGCGCCTGGGCATCGGTGTTGGCCACCACGAAATCGACACCTTCGATCCCGGCCGCGATCATGTTGCCGATCGCGTTGCCACCGGCACCGCCAACCCCGATTACGGTAATCCGGGGACGCAGCTCTTCGACTGCGGGGGCTCCGATATTGATGCTCATCTACGCTCTCCTGTCCGCACGGCGGATACAGCTCTTACAGTTAACAGGTTTCTTGCACCCAACGAATCCGCGACGCAAAGCCGCAAAGTCCTTTGTCCACAGCCGCCAGCCCTCAAAAATACTCACGCACGGCCTGATACAGCCGGTTGACCAGTCCCAATCCCTTGTAGCGGATCACCGGCTGGAACCGGGGACCGACGCTGCGAATGTCGATCGGATCGGCCGCGGCATAGATCACCAGCCCCGCCAGGGTGGAAAATCCCGGGGTGGCATGGGCTTCGGCCAGACCTTTGACCTGCTGGGGCCGCCCGATCCGCACCGGCTTGCCCAGCGCGGCCTGGGCATAGTCGGCCAGCCCGGCCAATTCCGCCCCGCCCCCGGTCAGCACCACCAGCTGCCCGCGCTGGCCGGTAAAGCCCAGCCCCTTCAGCGCCTTGGATACCTCTTCCATCCAGGTGCCCAGCTGGGTGGTGATCACCGAAACCAGTTCAGCGCGCGGCACGCGATTCTTGTCGTCGGCATGGCGCGCGGCAGGGCCGCTGGCCTCTTCACCCGGCGCGTTGACCGGGATCATCTCACGGTGATCCGACGGGCTGGCGATTGCCGAACCGTGGACGCATTTCAGCCGTTCAGCCTGGAACCGGCGGATCCCGAAGGCGCTGGCAATCGCATCGGTCACATCGCCCGAACCCAGCGGGATCGTTACCAGCCCCAGCAGCATGCCGGCGGCATAGACCGAGACATTGGTCACCTCGCCGCCGAATTCGACCAGCGCCACGCCCAGCTCGCGCTCTTCCGACGACAGGCAGGCATGGCCCGCCGCGATCGGCGATCCGACCACCGCCTCGACATCAAGGTGCGCATTCTGGACCGCTTCGGTGATGTTGCGGATCGGCGCGCCATCGGCCAGCATTACGTGGATATCCACCCCCAGCCGTTCGGCGTGCAGCCCCTTGGGATCGGCCACCCCGTCAGCGCCATCCAGCGTATAGTGCGCCGGCTGGGCATGCAGCACCATCCGCCCGTCCGGCTGGATCACGTCGCGCGCCGCCACCAGCAGGTGATCGACATCGTCCGCCTCGATCCGGCGTCCGCCGATATCGACCTCTACCTGGGCGACCTGGCTGGCCAGCCCCGCGCCCGAACAGCCGATCCAGACCGACTGGATCGAGGTGTTGGCCATCTTTTCAGCGCGTTCGATCGCATCGCGCACGGCGTAGGTCGCGGCGGCCATATCGGTAACATAGCCGCGCTTGATCCCCTGCGCGGCGCGGTGGCCCGATCCCAGCACCATCATTTCGCCGGTCTCGCTCAGCCCGGCAATCATCGCGGAAATCCGGAACGAGCCGATGTTGACCGCGCCAAAGACCTTCGCAATGCGGGGAGCAGCCATCAGTTCTTGTCCTTTTCGGCAGGCTTGGCCGCTGCACTGGCAGCCGGGCTGGCGCTGGGGCGCGGTGCCGCGCTGGCCTGTTCGGTGGAATCGACCCGGCTGGGCATGCGGAAATAGATCCGGTCGGTCGCGCGCATATCGAACGCCACGGCCTTGCCGCCCAGCAGGCGGTTGCGCCCGTCAAGCTGGGCGAAGGTGGTCAGCGCCTTGGCGGAATCCTGCTCGCCTTCGGGCAGCGCCAGCATCTGGCCGGTCTTGAACGACAGGTTCCAGCGGCGGTTGCCGACCCATTCGGCGCCCTTGATTTGCGGCTTCAGTGCGGGTGCCGCATCCAGCAAGGCAACCAGCGTCTTGACCTGCTTGCCTGCGCCGGGACCCGACAGCACCAGCTTGCCCTTGGCGCGCTCGGCCGAGACAGGTTCAAGCTCACGCCCGGTCATGTCGATCAGCACCAGCCGGTTGGGCTTGGCCAGCACCGCGACCGGCTTGCGCTCAACCACGTCGATCACCAAGGTATCGGGCAGCTGGCGCGAAACCCGCGCGTCTTCCACCCACGACAGTTCCATCAGCCGCCCACGCACCGCGTGCAGATCAATGAACGGCATCGCCCGGTCACGATCGGCCAGCGCGATCTGATAGACCTTCAGTTCGTTGAGATGATTGGTGCCGCGCACGTTGACGTTGTGCAGCTCAAAACCCGACTGGTGCGAAAGCTGGACCATCTGTTCACGGGCCATGGCCGGCAGCCCGGCAAAGCTGGCCACCATCCACAGCAATACCGCCGCGGCGCCCAGGATCATCGCCAGGAAGATCCGGTGCAGCTGCCCCTCGCTGAACGGCTGGACCGCCATCAGGCTGTCAATCGCCGATCCGGTGCGGGCGCGCGCGGCGCGGACCTGCCGCGACTTGTTCTGCGCGGCCGCAGCCTTGCGCACGCTTTTGCCGCCACGCCTGATCTTCTGCCCGCTCACTTGCGCTTCCCCTTGGCGGCCAGAGCATCAGCAATGATGATCTCGACCAGTTCGCCGTATTCGATCCCCAGGTGCCGCGCCTGTTCGGGCACCAGGCTGAGCGGGGTCATCCCCGGCTGGGTGTTGGTTTCCAGCACGAACAGTCCGTCCAGTCCCTGCGTGTCGTCCCAACGGAAGTCGGTGCGGCTGCACCCGCTGCAACCCAGCAGCCGGTGGCAGCGCAGCGCCAGTTCAAGACAGGCCTGGGTGATTTCGTCGGGGATCTCGGCCGGGCAGACATGCTCGGTCATGCCCTCGGTATATTTGGCGTCGAAATCGTAGAACCCGCTTTTCGGGCGCAGCTCGGTGACCATCAAGGCCTTGTCACCCAGCACCGCCGTGGTCAGCTCGCGCCCGCGGATATAGGGTTCGGCCAGCAGGCTGTCGAATTCCTGCCAAGGACCCTTGGCAGCGGGGCTGATCGGGTTGCCATAATTGCCCTCGGCGGTGACGATCGCCACCCCCACCGAAGAGCCTTCGTTGACCGGTTTCAGCACATAGGGCCGCTCCAGCGGGTCCTTCTGGTAGATCTCGCTGACCGGCACGATCCGCCCGCCCGGCATCGGCACACCGTGCGGGACCAGTGCCTGCTTGGTCAGTTCCTTGTCGATCGCGATGACCGAGGCGACCATGCCCGAATGGGTATAGGTCAGCCCCATCAGGTCCATCATGCCCTGGACCGAACCGTCCTCACCGGGGGTGCCGTGCAGCGCATTGAACACCACGTCAGGCTTGGTCGCGGCAAGCCGGGCCGCAACGTCGCGGTCCATGTCGATCCGGGTGACCTGATGCCCGCGCGCTTCCAGCGCCGTGGCGACGCCCTCCCCGCTCATCAGCGAGACCGGCCGTTCGTTCGACCAGCCGCCCATCAGCACCGCGATATGGAGTTTCGGAAGCGTCACTTGTTACCCACCTGCTGATTGTCTGACGCTCTGGCACAGGTGCCAACGCGCTGGATTTCCCATTCGAGCGTCACGCCCGACTTGTCCTTGACCCGCCGCCGCACTTCCTCGCCCAGCGCTTCGATATCGGCGCTGGTGGCCTCGCCCAGGTTGAGCAGGAAGTTGCAGTGCTTTTCGCTGACCTGCGCGCCTCCCAGGGTCAGCCCCCGGCAGCCGGCCTCATCAACCAGTTGCCAGGCCTTCTTCTCGCCCGGGTTCTTGAAAGTGCTGCCGCCGGTCTTGCTGCGCAGCGGCTGGCTGGCTTCGCGGCTGGCGGAAATGCGGTCCATCTCGGCCTGGATCTCGGCGCTCAGGCCCGCACGGCCCCTGAACCGCGCCGCGACCACGATGGCACCTTCGGGCAGTTCGCTGTGGCGGTAGGTGTAGCCGAGGTCGGCGACCGGCAGTGTCACCAGCGATCCATCGCGCAGCACCACATCGCAATCGACCAGAATGTCCTTCACTTCGCCGCCATAGGCGCCGCCGTTCATCCGCACGAACCCGCCGACCGTGCCAGGGATCGAACGCAGGAATTCAAGCCCGGCGATCTGCTCGTCGCGGGCGGTCGAGGATACCAGAATGCCGCTGGCCCCGGCCCCGCAATCCAGCGTCAGCTCGGCGCTCTTGCTGACTTTGGCAAAGGCCTTGCCCAGCCGCACGACCACGCCGGGCACTCCGCCATCGCGAACGATCAGATTGCTGCCCAGCCCCAGCGCCATCACCGGCACCGCCGGATCGAGATCGCGCAGGAAGGCCTGCAGGTCGGTCACATCCCTGGGCTCAAACAGCCACTGGGCCACGCCGCCGCTCTTGAACCAGACCAGCGGAGCCAGCGGGGCGTTCGGGGTCAGTTTGCCCGCAACCTTGGGAAGCGTGGTTGTTGTCACCCGCCCCTCCGCTTGGCAATCGCATCAGCCAGGCCTGCCGCCCACTTGGTGATATCGCCCGCACCCAGACAGACCACCATGTCGCCGCTCTGGACCACATCGGCCAGCGCATCGGCCAAAGCTTCCGGCCCGGCGACGACCTGGGCCGAGCGGTGCCCGCGCGCCTTCATGCCCGCGACCATGACGTCTGAATCGATGCCGTCGATCGGCGCCTCGCCAGCGGCATAGACCGGCGCGGCATAGACCATGTCGGCGTCGTTGAAGGCGGCCTCGAACTCCTCCAGGTGGTCCCGCAGGCGGGTGAAGCGGTGCGGCTGGACCACCGCGATCACGCGGCCCGAACCCACTCCTTCGCGCGCAGCAGCCAGCACGGCGCGGATTTCGACCGGGTGGTGGCCATAGTCGTCGATGATCGTGGCGGCCCCAGAGTCGATGGCCACTTCGCCCACCTTGGTGAAGCGCCGCTTGACCCCGTGGAACTTGGAAAAGCCGGTCTGGATTGTCTCGTCTTCGCAGCCCATCTCCACCGCCACGCCCACCGCAGCGAGTGCGTTCTGGACGTTGTGGCGACCGGGCATCGGCAGTTCGATCCCCTCGATCCGGCGCTGGCTGCCGTCGCGCTGGCGGATCACCGCATCGAACCGGTTGCCGCCGGGATAGGGGGTGACGTTTTCGCCGCGCACGTCGGCCTGGGCGGAAAAGCCATAGGTCACCACGCGGCGATCGCGCACCTTGGGGATCACCGCCTGGACTTCGGGGTGGTCGATGCACAGCACTGCGCAGCCATAGAACGGCACGTTTTCGATGAATTCGACGAAGGCGTCCTTCACCGCATCGAAGCTGCCATAGTGATCGAGGTGTTCGGGATCGATGTTGGTGACCACCGCGATGGTCCCGTCGAGCCGCAGGAACGAACCGTCGCTCTCGTCGGCTTCGACCACCATCCACTCGCTGGCGCCCAGCCGCGCGTTGGAGCCGTAGCTGTTGATGATCCCGCCGTTGATCACCGTCGGATCGACCCCGCCGGCATCGAGCAGCGCGGCGACCATGCTGGTCGTGGTGGTCTTGCCATGGGTGCCGGCCACCGCAACGGTGCGCTTCAGCCGCATCAGTTCGGCCAGCATTTCCGCGCGGCGGACCACCGGCACGCGGTTTTCCAGCGCGGCGGCGACTTCGGGGTTGGTGCGCTTGACCGCAGTTGAGGTGACCACCACCGCCGCATCGCCAAGATTTTCGGCGGCATGGCCGATCATCACCTTGATCCCGCGCTTGCGCAGTCCTTCAACCACATAGCCTTCGGCAATGTCGCTGCCCTGCACCTGATAGCCCAGGTTGTGCATCACCTCGGCAATGCCGGACATGCCGATCCCGCCGATGCCGACGAAATGGATCGTGCCGATATCAGTACCAACGCCTTTCATCGGACACCTCCGATGAAAGTCACCATCCGCTCATCCTGAGCCTGTCGAAGGACGCCCTTCATGCCGGCGCTCCCTGCTGCGCGGTCGCGGCTTCGGCCTCGGCCGCGTCGGCCACGCGGATCACATCCATCAGCGGCGCTCCGCCAAAGCCTTCGACCAAATCGGCCAGATCGGTAACGGCATTGGGATAACCGCAGTTCCACGCCGCATGTGCGGCGGTGGCCAGGGTTTCGGGGTTCATCGCGATCGCCTGGATCTGCTTGGCCAGTTCAACCGGGGTGAACCGGTCCTGCCGGATCATCCGTGCCCCGCCCAGCGCCGCAACCTCGCGGGTGTTGGCGGCTTGGTGATCGTCGGTAGCGATCGGCAGCGGCACCAGGATCGCCGGGCGGCCAACCGCAGTCAGTTCGGCCACGGTTGATGCCCCGGCGCGGCCGATGAACAGGTGCGAATCCGCCAGGCGGCTGGCCATATCCTCAAAATAGGTGCCCAGTTCGGCCGGGATTTCATGTCCGGCATAGCGCTGGCGCACCGCCTCGATATCCTCGGGCCGGCACTGCTGGGTTACCTGCAACCGGTTGCGCAGTGCAGGCGGCAGCATGGCCAGGCCATCGGGCACCACCTGGCTGAGCACCCCGGCGCCCTGGCTGCCGCCAGTTACCAGCACGCGCAGCAGGCCATCCTGGGTAAAGACCGGGAACGGCTGTTCGCGCAGCGCCAGCACTTCGGCGCGGACCGGATTGCCGACCAGGTGAGCCTTGTGGACATGCTTGGCGGCCAGCCGGTCCACCTCGCGATAGGAGGTGGCGATCGCATCGACCCGCCCGGCCAGGAACCGGTTGACCCGGCCCAGCACGGCGTTCTGTTCGTGGATCACGCTGGGTATGCCCGCGCTGGTCGCCGCCCACAGCGCCGGGAAGGCGGGATAGCCGCCAAAGCCGATCACCGCGCTGGGTTTGAAACTGTCGAACAGGCGCAGCGCCATCCGCTTGCCTTCCAGGATCGCGCCGATCCCCTTGGGCCAGTGCAGCGGGTTCTTGCCGATCCTCCCCGCAGGCAGCACGTGGCTGACCAGGAAATGCGGCTTGCCCGGCAGGCGGCTGCCGCGATCGTCGGTGATCAGCGCGACATGGTGTCCGCGCCGTTCCAGCTCGACCGCCAGCGCGAAGGCCGGGATCAAGTGACCGCCGGTGCCCCCGGCGGCCAGCACATAGTGGCGCGACGGGCCGCTCACTTGCCCAGCCCCAGCTGGCGCAGCGAAAAGCGCTCACGCTTGATGTAGGGATTGCGCCGGGTAATCGCCAGCAGCAGCCCCATGCCCAGACAGATCGCGATGGTCGATGAACCACCATAGGAAATCAGCGGCAGGGTCATGCCTTTCGAAGGGAAGAGTTGCAGATTGACCATGATATTGATGAATGCCTGCCCGCCCAGCTGCGCGGTCAGCCCGGTGGCGGCCAGGGTGGTGAACAGGTCTTCCTCGTCCAGCAGGCGCAGCAGCACACGCGCGACCAGCACCAGGAACAGCGCCACGATCAGCGCGCAGGCCAGCAGGCCGAATTCCTCGCCGATCACCGAGAAGATATAGTCGGTATGCGCTTCGGGCAGTCCCAGCTTGCGCGTGCCCAGCCACAGCCCGCTGCCGGTCCAGCCGCCCGACAGCAGGGTGCGCTGCGCCAGATCGACCTGGTCATAGGCGGTGCCGCCGCCCAGGAAGGCGTCGATCCGGTGGCGGGCATTGTCATAGAACATATAGGCCAGCACCACGCCGACCACGCCGAACCCGCCGGCCAGGCCGATCCGCTTCAGCGAAATCCCGCTCAACAAGACCATGACGAACCATACCCCGCCGAACAGGATGGTCGAGCCGAAATCGGGCTGCGCCATCAGCAGGATCGCGATCATCCCCATCAACCCGGTGCACAGTTCGATCACCGGAAGGTTGGGATCGCGCACCCGCCATGACAGGATCCAGGCCATCGAAATCGCGAAGGCCGGCTTGAGGAATTCCGAAGGCTGCAGCGAAAAGCCCAGATAGAGCCAGCGCTTGGCACCGTTGACCGCAAACCCGGCCACCGGCACCAGCATCAGCCCGACCAGCATGGCAAAGCCCAGCACGATCCCTGCGCGCCGGGCGTTCTCACGGCTCAGCATCGATGCGCCAAACATCGCGATCAGGCCCAGGAACTGCCAGCGCAGGTGGATGTAGAAGAAGTGCAGGTCATCCAGCTTGATCTTGGCGGTCGAAAGCCGGCGCGCGCTGGCCGGGCTGCCCGCCGCCACCGCGACAGTGCCCAGTGCCATCAGGATCAGCACCACGGCCAGCAGACCGCGATCAATTTCGCGCCACCAGATCGCCAGATCGCTGCGGCGATTGCGCTGATAACGCGGAGCCGCGCCTTCGAGGCCAAGCCGGCCGCCGCGCGGCACCATGGGGGGATAAGTTGCCATCAGCCGCGCGCCTCGCGGGCCGGGGCAGGTTCGGGCGTGCCCAGCGCCTGCACGATCTGGCGAAAGGCATCGCCGCGCGCCTCGTAATCGCGGAACTGGTCAAAGCTGGCGCAGGCCGGCGAAAGCAGCACCACGTCGCCGGGCCTGGCTGCGGCCATGGCCTGGCGGATTGCCTCGCACATCATCTCGCTGCGGGTCACCGGCATGTAGGGCGAAAGCAGCTCGGCAAAGCGCGGGCCGGCATCGCCGATGGTATAGGCAGCGGCGATGTTGCCGAAATGCGGCTTGCATTCGTCCAGGTCATCACCCTTGGGCAGCCCGCCCAGAATCCAGTGGACGCGCGGATCGGGATTGGGCGGGAAAGCCGCCAGCGCCGGCGCGGTCGAGGCCGGGTTGGTTGCCTTGCTGTCGTTGATGAACATCACCCCGTTCAGGTCGGCAACGCGTTCCATCCGGTGCGGCAGCCCGCGGAAACTGGCCAATGCCGGGCGCCACTGCATCGGGGTGAGCCCCAGTGCCTCGGCAATTGCCACCGCAACCGCGGCGTTCTGCAGATTATGCGGGCCCTGCAGGCTGGGCCAGTCGGGCTGAAGCTTGACCAGGTCCTTGCCATCGACCGAGCGGACCCGCCACTGTTCGCGCAGCTGTGCCTCGCGCGCGGCGATCGCCTGGGTCTTGGGATCGGACATGCCGAACACCGCAAACTGATCGGCCCGCTGCAGCGAGAACAGCCGCGCCTTCGAAGCGGCATAGCCGGAAAAACCGTCATAGCGATCAAGGTGATCGGGCGTGATGTTGAGCAGCGCCGCAACATCGCATTCCAGGCTGTGGGTGAGGTCGATCTGGTAGCTCGACAGCTCGAGCACATAGACCCCGCCGGCCGACAGCGGGCTTTGCGACAGCACCGGCAAGCCGATGTTGCCGCCCATCCGCACCGGCAGGGCAGCGCTTTGCAGGATGTGGTGGACCAGCGCGGTGGTGGTGCTCTTGCCATTGGTGCCGGTAATCCCGACCACCCGGTGCGCGGGCAGTTCGGGCCGGGCCAGCGCGAACAGTTCGATATCGCCGATCACCGGCACGCCAAAGCTGGCGGCATGGGCAGCGATCGGATGCTGGTTGAGCGGGACCCCGGGCGAGACGACCACGCCGGCAAAGCCGGTCAGGTCGATCCCGACCGGATCGGCCAGATCGCAGCGCCCTTCCAGCGCCCGGCGCGGTTCCTCGCGGCTGTCCCACGCGGTCACCAGGGCTCCGCCCGCCAGCAGGCTTTCAACAGCCGACATCCCCGAGCGGGCAAGCCCGAGGACGGCATAGCGCTGGCCGGCAAAGGCGGGGGTGGTGATCATCTGAGCTTGAGCGTCGACAGGCCGATCATGGCCAGCACGATCGAGACGATCCAGAACCGGATCACAACAGTCGATTCCTTCCAGCCCAGCTGTTCGAAATGATGGTGGATCGGGGCCATCTTGAACACCCGCTTGCCGGTGCGCTTGTAAACCGCGACCTGGATGATCACTGAAAGCGCCTCGGCCACGAACAGCCCGCCAACCACGCCCAGCACGATTTCGTGGTGCGCGGCAACGGCAATCGCCCCCAAAGCTCCGCCCAGCGCAAGACTGCCGGTATCGCCCATGAACACCGCTGCCGGCGGCGCATTGAACCACAGGAAGGCCAGGCAGGCGCCCATGATCCCGGCGCAAAGGATCGCCAGTTCGCCCGCGCGCGGCACGTGCGGGATGCCCAGGTAGGCCGAAAAGTCGGCCCGGCCGGCGAGATAAGCGATAATCGCAAAGGTTCCGGCGGCGATCACCACTGGCATGGTCGCGAGCCCATCCAGCCCGTCGGTCAGGTTCACGGCGTTGCCCGCGCCGACGATCACAAAGGCCGCGAAGGCATAATAGAGCGGCCCCAGCGGCACATAATGGTTCGACAGGAACGGCACATAAAGGTTGGTATCGACCGTCTGGGCCATCAGCCAGACGGCAATCCCGGCCACCAGAAATTCGGCCGCCAGGCGGACCCGCCCCGGCACCCCGGCGGTGGTGCGTTTCTTGACCTTGTCGTAATCGTCCAGAAAGCCGATCGCACCGAAGCCCAGCGTTACCATGATGCAGGCCCAGACCAGCGGGCTGGTCAGGTCCATCCACAGCAGCATCGAAATGACCAGCGATACCAGGATCATCAGCCCGCCCATGGTCGGCGTGCCACGCTTGGCCAGGTGGCTCTGCGGTCCGTCCTCGCGGATCGGCTGGCCCTTGCCCTGGCGGATCCGCAGCATGGCGATGAACCGCGGGCCGATGATCAGGCCGATCACCAGCGCGGTCATCAGCGCGGCACCGGCGCGGAAGGTCTGGTAACGGATAAGGTTCGCCAGCCCTTCGAACTGGAAATAATGCGCGATCAGGTAGAGCATCGCCCTGCCTTATTCCTTCCCGTCTGCGAGCGCGGCGACAACGGCGCCCAGCCCGACCGAATTCGACCCCTTGACCAGGATCGCGTCACCGCTTTCCAGGCCAAGCTGCTTGAGCGCGGCAAGCGCTTCCCCAGCACTTCCGCAATGGGCGAAGGTCATGCCCTTGCCAAGCGCGGTTTGGGCGGCTTTCCCCAATTCGTCGGCCAGCGCGCGCATCTCGTCGCCCACCAGGATCGCGTGGTCGACATGGGCTGCGATCAGCGGATCGGACAGCCCGGCGTGGAAGGCCGGACCATGTTCGCCCAGTTCCTTCATCGCGCCCAGCACGGCGATGCGCCGCGTGGCGGGCGTAACCCCCAATTGCGCCAGCGTGGCGCGCATCGAAGCGGGGTTGGCGTTGTAGCTTTCGTCGATCACCAGCGCCTTGCCGTCACCAGCCGCGATCTCAAACCGCGCGCCGCGCCCCTTCAGGCCCTGCATTTCGGCCAGGGCGAGCCCGGCCGCACCCAGATCGCCGCCTGCCGCACGGACTGCCGCCATCACTGCCAGCGAATTGGCGATCCAGTGCTCGCCGGGTTCGGCCACGGTGTAGCAGACCCGCCGGTCGCCAAGATCGGCCGTGACCAGCGAGCCTCCACCGGGCGCGGCCACGGTATCGAGCAGCCGGACATCGGCTGTTGCCGCCTTGCCGAACGAGACCACCCTGGCCCCGCAGGCCAGCGCTGCCGCCTTCAATTGATCGTGCTGCGGACTGTCGGCCGGGATCACTGCGGTGCCGCCGTTCTGCAGGCCGGCGAAGATCTCCGCCTTGGCGTCCGCGATGGCTTCAAGCGAGCCCAGCATCTCGATGTGGGCCGGAGCAATCGTAGTGATTACAGCGACATGCGGACGCACCTGGGCAGTCAGCGCGGCGATTTCACCGGCATGGTTCATGCCCATTTCGAACACGCCGAACTTGCTGCGCGCGGGCATCCGCGCCAGGCTGAGCGGCACCCCGACATGGTTGTTGTAGCTCTTGACCGAGCGGTGCGCCTGGCCCCGGCTCGAGCGGTCGAGCGCGGCGAAGATCGCTTCCTTGACCCCGGTCTTGCCGACCGAACCGGTCACCCCGATCACCCGCGCCGAACTGCGCTCCCGCGCTGCCGCGGCGAGAAGTTCAAGTGCCCTTGAGGTGTCATCCACCAGCACATGCGGGCCACTCACCGGGCGGTCCACCACCACCGCGGCGGCACCCTTGGCAAAGGCCATCTCGACAAAGCGGTGACCGTCCATGCTTTCGCCCTTGAGCGCGAAGAACAGGTCGCCGGGCAGCACGTCGCGACTGTCGATCTCGACCCCCGAGACCTGAAATTCGCCGACCGCGACACCCTTCATCGCCCGGGCCAGTTCGACCGCGTGCCACAGCGCCAGGCCAAGCTGATCCTCCGGCTCGCTGGGCCAGGGCATGATCCGGGCCGGGGCGTTCATGGGGCGTCCCGTCCGGGTGGGGCCGCGCATTCCCTCGCCACGGTAACGTCGTCGAACGGCAAGACCCTGCATTGTTCCCCTGCTCCCACTATCTGGCCCTGTTCGTGGCCTTTTCCGGCAATCAGCACGATGTCGTCGCGGCCCGCTTCGGCCAAGGCCTGAGCAATCGCCGCGCGGCGATCGCCCTGTTCGCGCAGCACGCCCGGGCCACCGGCCAGAACCATTGCGCGGATCGCGGCGGGATCCTCGCCGCGCGGATTGTCGTCGGTGACCAGGCCAAGGTCGGCCTGCTGCGCCACCACCCGGCCCATCGGTTCGCGCTTGCCCGGATCGCGATCGCCGCCCGCGCCGAACACCACGATCAGGCGGCCCGAACAGTGCGGGCGCAGCGCCGCAATCGCGGCTTCAAGCGCATCGGGCGTGTGCGCGTAATCGACATAGATCGGCGCCCCGGCCCGGCTGATCGCCGCGCGTTCCAGCCGCCCGCTGACCGGCTGCAGCCGCCCCAGCGCATCGAACACCTGTGCCGGATCGCCGCCGGTGGCCAGCACCAGCCCGGCCGAAACCAGCGCATTGGCCGCCTGATAGGCGCCAATCAGCGGCAGCTGGATCTTGCGCGGCACGCCGGCGTATTCAATCTCCAGCAACTGGCCCAGCTGGCCGGGCGTGCGGGCCAGCAGGCGGATACCGCTTTCATCGGCCCCCTCGCCCACGCCCAGCACGCGCAAACCGCGCCTTGTCGCATGCTGCGCGGCCCGATCGGACCACGCATCGTCCATCCAGATCACCGCGCTGCCAGCGGGATCGACCACTTCGTCGAACAGCCGCATCTTGGCCGCGAAATAGTCTTCCATGTCGGCGTGGTAATCAAGGTGATCGCGGCTGAGGTTGGTAAAGGCCCCGGCCAGGACCCGCAGCCCTTCGTTGCGATACTGCGAAAGCCCGTGGCTGGAAGCTTCATAGGCGACATGCGAAACGCCTTCGCGCGCCAGCCCGCTCATGTTCGCAAGGAAAGTGACCACATCAGGCGTGGTCAGCCCGGTCGAGATGCTTTCATCGGCGGTGGTCACCCCCAGCGTGCCGATCGAGGCCGCACGGTGCCCGCCCATCCGCCAGATTTGGCGGGTCATCTCGACGGTTGAGGTTTTGCCATTGGTGCCGGTAACCGCGACGATCGTTTCGGGAACCGGGGCATAGAACCCCGCAGCCAGCCGGGCAAAGGTGCGGCGCGGGTTGGGATCGGCGATATGCACCGCGCCTTCGACGCGCGCCTCGGGCCGGGCGACCACGGCGATGGCGCCAGCAGCAATCGCCGCCGGGATAAAGTCCTCGCCATTGACCTTGGCGCCCTGGAATGCGCCAAACACCGTGCCAGGAGCCACCTTGCGGTTGTCGATCGCAAAGCCGGTAACCTGCCGGTCTTCGCCAGCCGGCAGCGCGATTGCTGCTTGCGCTGCCAGCGCGCCCAACTTCATTCGCCATCCCCGCTGGCGATCAGCGGTGCCAGATCGGTAATGTCCACATCGCGGGTCGCATCGGGCATGATCCCCAGCACCGGCCCGATCCGCGGCACCAGCCGGCCAACCACCGGGGCGGCGTTCCAGGCGGCCGTGCGCTGGCCCGAGCTGGCGGCGGTCGCCTTGGGCTCGTCAAGCATGGCGATCACCACATAGCGCGGATGATCCATCGGAAAGGCAGCGGCAAAGGTCGAAACGATATTGGTCTTCTGATAGCCGCCGCTGCCGGGCTTTTCGGCCGAGCCGGTCTTGCCGCCCACCCGGTAACCCACCGCATTGGCCTTGCGCCCGGTGCCCAGGTCAACAATCAGGCGCAGCAGCTGGCGCATGCGGGCGCTGGTCGAGGCCTTGAACACGCGGCGCCCCGGAACATCGGTGCCGGGTTCGATCCGGACCAGCGTGGCCGGACGCCAGATCCCGCCATTGACCATCGCGGCATAGGCCTGCGCCAGGTGCAGCGGGGTCATTGCAAAGCCGTGGCCATAGGACGCGGTCATGGTGGTGATCCGCGACCAGTTGCCCTTGGGCCAGATCGGGAACCCGCGCGCGGGCAGTTCGATAGAGGGCCGTTCCGACATGCCCAGCGCGCGCATGGTCGCACTCAGCCGCTCACCGCCCAGCTGGTCGGCCACCTGCGCGGTGACGATGTTCGAGGAATGGATCAGCGCTTCGGGGATGTTGAGCGAACCGCCAAAGCTGTGGCTGTCGTGGATTTCGAACCCGCCGATCGCAATCGGGCGGTTCGATTGATAGCGGCGCGACAAGTCGGTGACGGTCCCGGCATCGATCGCCGAAGCGACCGTGATCGGCTTGATCACGCTGCCCAGTTCATAGACCTGGTTGGTGACCCGGTTGAAGATGTTGGCTTCGCCCGCACGGTCGATCAGGTTGGGGTTGAACGAGGGCAGCGAGGCCAGCGCGATTACTTCGCCGGTATCGACATCCAGCACCACCCCGGCCGCGCCCTTGGCCTGGGTATCGATCATCGCCCGCGACAATTCGTCTTCCAGCGCGCCCTGCGCACGGGCATCGATCGAAAGCATCGCCGGGGTGCCGCGGGTACCGGGATCGAGCAGGCGCTTGTCGAACACCTGTTCCATGCCGATGTGGCCGTGGCCATCGGCGCCGACAAAACCCAGCACGTGGGCCGCCATCGATCCTTGCGGATAGAACCGTTCGGTTTCGCGCGGGAATTCCAGCGCGGGCTCACCCAGCGCGTGGATCCGGTTGGCATCTTCGGGCAGGATTCTGCGGCGCAGATAGCCCGGCTTGCCATCGGCCAGCCGCTTGGTCAGTTCATCGACGTTGAGATCGGGGAAAACCTGCACCAGCGCCTGCGCCACTTCGCGCGGCGAACGCACCAGCGGCGGGCCGCCCTCGCCCAGCGCAGCGGGGTTGAACCACAGCGAATAGGCCGGAAAGGCGCGGGCCAGCGGCACGCCGTTGCGATCGACGATATCGCCGCGTTCGGGCAGCAGCGCGGTAACGATATCCTCGTTGGTAGGCGATCCTTCAAACAGCCCCAGAAAGGCGATCCGCACCAAGGCAACGAAGGCGACGAAGGCAAAGCCCAGCACCACCCACAGCACCCGCCACTTGGCCATCCGCAGGCTGCGCGTGCGCACGTTGACCAGATCGCGCCGGCCCGAAGTGACTGCGGTGGAAACCGACAGGCTGCTCATTGCTGGCGCGCCTCCCGCTGTTCGACGTGGCTCAGCCGGTCACCCAGGGTGGCCGCCGTGGTCGGCTTGCGCGCGCCGTCCCTGGGCGCTTCGGCGGCCATGGCCTTGCCGGTCAGCGGTGAAACCATCGCCGGGATCGTGCCGTCCTCGCCCGGCTGGGCGGCGCTGGCGACACGGATCGGATCGGGGGCATCGGCGGCGCGCGCCTTGCCCAGCCCGGCCAGTTGCCGTTCACCTTCCAGATATTGCCCGGCGGTTGGCGCCTGATAGCCGAATTCGACATCGTTCAGGCTCTTCAGCTGCTGCTGGTTGGCGCGGGCCTCGAATTCGGTTTCGAGGAACAGCTTCTGCTGCTTGACCGCCACGATCTGGCGCTCGGTCAGGCGGACCTGGCTCTTCACCGCGTTGACCTTGAAGGTCAGGATCACGGTGAAGGTAAAGCAGGTGGCCAGCACGGCGGCCCAGCCAACCTGGCGCAGGCGATCGCGGGTCAGGTTCATGCCGCCCTCCTTTCCCGGAAGGGAGCGGGGCTGCGTACGGCAGCGCGCAGGGTGGCGCTGCGGGCGCGGGGATTGCGGGCCAGCTCGGCGTCGGAGGGGCGCAGCGCCTTGGCGACGTGGTCAAAGGTCGGCGCAGCGGCGGGCCGCGCCTGCGGCATGTGGCGCGAGGCATTGGCCACGGCGCCGCTGGCATCGCGCAGGAACTGCTTGACGATCCGGTCTTCCAGACTGTGGAAGCTGACCACCGCCAGCCGCCCGCCGGGACGCAGCAACCGCTCGGCCGCAGCCAGACCGGCGTTGAGCTCGTCCAGCTCGGCATTCACGTGGATGCGGATCGCCTGAAAGCTGCGGGTCGCGGGATCCTTGGGCGCACCGGGCCGATAGCCCAGCGCTTTCCTGACCACCTGGGCCAGCTGGCCGGTGGTTTCCAGCGGACGCGCCGCCACGATCGCGCGGGCCACCCGGCGTGACTGGCGCTCCTCACCGTACTGGTACAGCACGTCGGCGATCGTGCTTTCGGGGGCGGTGTTGAGGAATTCGGCCGCGCTTTCGCCCTGCTGGGCCATACGCATGTCGAGCGGGCCATCGAGCGAGAAGGCAAAGCCGCGCTGCGCCTGATCCAGCTGCATCGAGGATACGCCGATATCCATCACCACGCCATCGACGTGCGCCAGCCCGGCTTCACCCAGCGCATCGACCATTTCGGAAAACTGCCGCGGATGCAGCACCAGCCGGGGCGGGTCTTCGCGGGTTTCGGGCCATTCCTGTCCGGCGCGGATCGCATCGGGATCGCGATCGAAGGCGTGGACGCTGGCACCGGCATCAAGCAGGCGGCGGGTATAGCCGCCGGCGCCAAAGGTGGCATCGACGATGACCGCGCCGGGTTCGGGCGCCAGTGCGGCGATCACTTCATCCAGCAGGACCGGGATGTGCGGCGCGGGCGGGCTCATTTGCGGCCCTTTCCGCTGAGCGCCTGGGCCTGGAGATCGGCGCAGGCCTCGATCGCGTCTTCCCAGCCCGCGCCCATCTTGGCGAGCTCGGCCGGGTTCCAGATCGTGAACATCTTGCCGCCGCCCTGGAAGAAGGCAGCCTCTTCCAGTCCGCCCAGCTTGAAATAGCGTTCGGGCAGGATGAAGCGGCCGCTATCGTCGAAGGGTACCTTGGCGAAGCCATAGAGCTGGCGGGAACGGTCATCGCGGTCAAAATCGTTGCCGCGTTCCAGCGCGATTTCCTCTTCGCGGTCCAGCTGGGCTTCGAATTCATCGACCCGGCCCAGACCGAAGCCGGTCAGGCACTTCCAGCGCGGATGCTTGCCCAGGCACAGGATGCGTTCACCGCGACCGGAATCGCGAACCGCCTTGCGGAAGTCTGGAGGCAGCACAAAGCGGCCCTTCTCGCCTAGCAGCGAGAAGCCCTGACCGCTGTATGTGACCGGCTTGCCCGCCTCCACAGTAACGTCCCGCCCTCTTGCCGGGCTTGCGCCCGGACCCCGAAAAATCCTCCCCACCGCCGCACGCGCGCCCTCGCGTCCGGACCACCCTTCCCAGGGTGCGGTGGTGAAATTGCTTGTCGATGAAACAGCTCATTATCCCCGCTCAGACGGGGATGGAAGGGAAAATTGCGGGATTTCACGGGATAAGTCTGTAAACAATTGATTAATAATGTTTTGATTCGAGTTCATAAAAACCTTGAAGTAGCGAGTTCCTGATTTGTTCACACGCAAAATCAACGGTTTACGGTGCGACTCTGCCATGTGTGGTGAAACTTCCCGCGATTTCCCGCGTCGGAGTCGCGCGCCCGGATCAGCGCGCCGCGAAGGCGGCGTCGAGCAGGGCCGAAAAGGCGGTCGGGCGGCTGCCCGAAGGATCCTGGCGTTCCAGCACGGCGGCATCGGCCAGCGCGACCACCCGCCCCTTGCCCACCGCGCAGGTCACCGCCAGGCCATCGGCCCACAGCCGGCAACTGGCCTGCCCGCGCGTGGCGAAACGTCCGGGCAGGTTGACCGGGGTATCCACGCCCAGCACCTCGCGGCTTTGCTCGCCAGCCGGCTGGGCATCGTCAAATAGCAGATCGAGCCCCCAGCGGCCCAGGATCGGGGAGAGCAGCGCCACCGCCTGCGGACGGCGCGGGTCGCCCAGCTGAAAGGCGCTGTCCTGGGTCAGCGCGGGATCGGCCAGCAGCAGCACCTGCCCGCCGCCGCGCACCCAATTGTCAAGCGCGACATTCTCTGCCGGAGCCAGCGGGCGCGGCTGAGCGATCACCAGCCGCCGGACCTGATCGAGCGGCGCCGTGCCGCCTGGCCCGGCCAGCGTATCAAGCGCCACGATCGGCCCGCGCCGCTCCAGCACGCCGCGCGCCCAGTGCGGCGCCGCATCGGGGCGCAGCTCTGCGCCCAGTTCGGCGCTGTCCTGCCACAGGATCGGCAGCGAGGTGAACAGCCCGACCGGCTCAGTCCCCGGCTGGCCGCGCCCCAGCCCCAGCCAGCCAATCGCGACCAGCGCCAGCCCCAGCGCGATCAGCGTCAACCAGGTTTTGCGGCGATTAATTTTGCGGAGCCGGAGCGGCCGGCTTGGGAGAAGTTACGGCTTCGGGCACGTTCGAGGGGACCACGCCGATATCGGCCAGCGGATCGCTGTTGGCATTGGCGGCCGGCGATGGCGCGGCGCTGGCGACCGACTTGCTCGCCACTTCGCTCTGCCGGGCGCGATCGTTGATGATGTTGGCCAGGCCCACAACCAGCACGATCGCAGCGATCCCGAACAGACCGGCCTGGAGGCGCTGCACGGCCTGGGCACGCATTTCGCGCGCGCTGGGCGGCACATAGTGCTGCGGCGCGGCAAGCGGTTCCAGGACCCGACGTGGCGGTTGTGTTGCCATCTGGAGGTGGTTCTAGCGGTGTTACGGCTTCATTACAACACCGGGCCGCAGCCCGCAGGCTTCACGCCAGCCAGGGAAAGACCGGCAGCCCCTTCGCGCGCAGCCATTCCGGATTGTAGAGCGTTGAGAGATAACGGAAGCCGGTGTCGCACAGGATCGTTGCCACCCGCGCGCTGCTGCCCAGCTGCTTGCCCAGCATGACCGCGCCGGCCACGTTGATCCCCGAGGACAGCCCCAGGCACAGCCCCTCTTCCTTGAGCAGCCGCGCAACCCATTCCAGTCCTTCCTCGTCGGAGACCCGGAACTGGGTGTCGATCGGTGCGCCATCGAGGTTGGCGGTGATCCGCCCCTGCCCGATCCCTTCGGCGACCGAGCTGCCTTCGGCCTTGAGCTCGCCATTGGCGTAGTAGTTGTAGAGCGCGGCGCCGTGCGGATCGGTCAGCGCGATCGTGATCTTCTCGTCAAAGGCCTTCAGCCCCAGCCCAACCCCGGCAATCGTCCCGCCGGTTCCCGCCGCGCAGGTGAAACCGTCGATCCGCCCGCCCATCTGTTCCCAGATTTCAGGCGCTGTGCTTTCGATATGGGCCTTGCGATTGGCGACATTGTCAAACTGGTTGGCCCAGACCGCGCCTTCGGTCTCTTCGGCCAGCCGGCGCGAGGTGTGGACGAAGTGCCCGGGGTTCGAAAACGGTGCGGCGGGCACCAGCACCAGCTCGGCCCCCAGCGCGCGCAGCGTGTCCATCTTCTCGCGGCTCTGGGTTTCGGGCATGACGATCACCGTCTTGTAGCCCAGCGCATTGGCGACCAGCGCGAGGCCAATCCCGGTGTTCCCGGCGGTTCCTTCGACGATCGTTCCGCCCGACTTCAGCAGCCCCCGGGCTTCGGCATCGCGCACGATCCACAGCGCCGCGCGGTCTTTCACCGAGGCGCCGGGGTTGGCGAATTCGCACTTGCCCCAGATCTCGCAGCCCGCCGCATCGCTTGGCCCTTCAAGCAGGACGAGCGGGGTGTTGCCGATCAGGTCGAGGCTGGACTTGCAAACAAGCGGACTGGTCATGACGGCGAAATTAGGTGCCGCCCGGCCCAAGCGCAACGCAATTGCGCTTTAGCCCCGCAAAGTGGGGTTTGCGACGTAAAGGCCCTCTCCATTTTTGCCGAATGGCACAAATGGGGAGGTGGCATTTGCGCCAGCAAATGGCCGAGGGGCCTCTGCCCTTGCGCCATTTCCCCTCCGTCACCGCTTCGCGGTGCCACCTCCCCATTTGCGCTCCGCGAAAATGGAGAGGGTCAAAGGATCTCAGTCTTCAGGCGCGATCGTCACCTTGAGGCCGCTGACCGCGTCGCTCAGATGAATCTGGCACGATAGACGCGACATGTCGGTGCGATGGTCGGTCGAATCGAGCAGGTCGTTCTCGTCCTCGCTCAGCGGCTCGACCTTGTCAGCGAAGGCCGGATCGACATAGACGTGGCAGGTGGCGCAGCTGCAGCAGCCGCCGCACAGCGCCAGCAGCTCGTCAAAGCCCGCGTCGCGGATCGCTTCCATCACCGAAACGCCGTTTCCGGCTTCGACTTCCTTTTCCTCACCGGCACGGTTGACCACGACGAGCTTGGGCATTCTTGCGTCCTTTGCTTTTGCGCCTGTTCGCGCATCTGCCGGGCTGCTAATCGCTTGGCCAAATTTTGGCAAGCGCGAGCGGATGGGATTGGCCGAATGGGTTTGAGCGAGGGACAGCTGAAGGCCGGACTGGATGCGGTGGCCGAAATCGAGCCCGGCTTTGCCAGTGCGCTCAAGATTGCGGGCTATCCCGAACCGCGGATCCGCCCACGCGGCTATGGCACCTTGATGCGCACCATCGTCGGCCAGCAGGTCAGCGTCGCGGCGGCGGCATCGATGTGGCGCAAGTTCGAGGAATACGCCGGGCCTGACCTCGCTCCCGAACGCGTGCTCGAAGCCGATTTCGACACCCTGCGCGCCTGCGGCCTGTCACGCCAGAAGCAGGGCTACATGCGGTCCTTGTGCGAACTGGTGGTCACCGGCGCGCTCGATTTCGACGCGCTGCCCCAGGACGACGAGGAAGCGATCGCCCAGCTTACCCAGATCAAGGGCATCGGCCGCTGGTCGGCCGAGATCTACCTGCTGTTCGCCGAAGGGCGGCCGGATATCTGGCCAGCGGGAGACCTGGCGGTGCAGGCCGGCCTGCACAAGCTGCTCGGTCTCGACGCCCGGCCCTCCGAAAAGGCCACCCGCGCCATGGCCGAAAAATGGCGTCCCCACCGCGGCGCTACGGCGATTTTCACCTGGCATTGCTATAACAACCCGGCGCTGTAGGTATTGCTGACAAGAATGTCAGTTGATTCGGGAGAAGCCTTTATGGCGCGCAAATGCATCTTCATCACCGGCGGCGCTTCGGGCATTGGCCGGGCGGTCGCGCAGAAGTTTGGCGCGCAGGGCTGGTTCGTGGGGATCGCCGATATCAACGAGGCCGGGATGCGCGAAACCGCCGCACTTCTGCCGGCCGGGGCCAGCTCCACCCACAAACTCGATGTGCGAGACCGTGAGGCCTGGGATGCGGCGCTGGAAGCCTGCGCCAAGGCCAGCGGCGGGACAATCGACGTGGTGTTCAACAACGCCGGGATCCCGCTGGGCGGCAACCTGATCGAGAACAACAGTGCCGAGATCGAGCGCTGCCTGGATATCAACCTGAAAGGCGTGCTGTTCGGCGCGCAGGCGGCCTACCCTTACCTCAAGGCCAGCGCGCCGGGTTCGTGCCTGCTCAACACCGCCAGCGCGGCGGGGATCTATGGCACGCCGGGCGCATCGGTCTATTCGGCGACCAAGTTCGGCGTGCGCGCGCTGACCGAATGCCTCGATGCCGAATGGGCGCCCGACGCGATCAAGGTCTGCGACCTGATGCCGGGCTTCATCGACACGCCGCTGATCGACATGAACCCCAACCAGCAGAGCAACGAGGATATCCGCGGCCGGGTGCTGGAAGCGGGGCTGGAAATCACTCCGGTCAGCGAAGTGGCCGAGGCCGCGTGGAAAGCAGTCCACGGCAATGACCTGCACAACCGCGTCGGCAAGACCGCCCACCGCATCGCCTTCGCCGCGCGCTGGATGCCGGGCCGGCTGCGCAAGATGACGCGGACCCAGCTCAAGCCGCTGGGCGGGCACTAAGGCCCTTCAAGATCCTCTCCAAATTCGCCGAATGGCGCATTTGGGGAGGTGGCAGCGGCGTCTAGCCGCTGACGGAGGGGTATCGACGCTGGCGTTCAAAACCCCTCCGTCTCGGCCTTGCGGCCGATCCACCTCCCCATTTGTCGCATTCGCAAAAAATGGGGAGGGTCTAGGAAATCTGTCCCGCCAGCTCCGCCAGCTTGGCCACCGTGTTCATGTTGCGCGCGGTGCCGTGCTTGGTAGCCGGAACCACCAGCTTTGAAGTGCCCACCCCGTCTGCATAGTCGATAAAGATCTCGCGCTGACCCAGCGCCAGCACTTCCGCGGCCTGGTGGCGCACCCCCTCCAGCGAGGGTTCGCGATCGGTGAACAGCACCAGCACCCGGTTTCCGGGACTATCCGGCCAGGGATTGCGCGCCGCCACATCGGCCAGTTCCTTTGCCCCGCGCACCAGCACGCCAATCGGCTTGCCCCATTCGGCTTCGATCGCCTGTTCCAGCAGCGCGCGCAGTTCGTCCTCGCCCTTGTCGCTGGCAAAGATCAGATTGCCGCTGGCGATGTAGGTCTGCGCGTGCGCCAGCCCCAGCCGCTCGGCCAGCGCCTTCAGTTCGGCCATCGGGACCTTGTTGTGCGGCCCCAGGTTGACCGCGCGAAGCAGCGCGACCCAGCCGGTCATCGGCGCGCCTTGCCCAGTCCCAGCCGGGCAATCGCCGCCTTGCCTTCAACACTCAGATGAGGGGCCAGTTCGGAATAGGGGACCAGCAGATCATCGGAGCAGGCCTGCATCACATGCGGCAATTCCGGAGTGAAAATCAGGCCCTTTGCCGATACCCCCACCGACCAGGTGGCCTGTTCCGCCAACGAGGTACGGCATTCGTCGCCATCTTCCTTCTGATCCTGGCGATAGCGCCGCATGATGGCGCGAAGCAGCGCCGGGCCCGGGTTCAGAGACGCGCCATCGGTGCTGGGATAGTTCTGCTTGCGCACCGCCTGGCGGGCAAACCAGCGATCGATCACGATCGGCAAACCGGTCTGGCGATCGAAGTTCATCCAGGAATAGCCCCAATAGGGATGGGCTCCGCCGCAATAGCCGGATGAACGATCAAGCGCGCGCACGAACATCGGGCCGATTTCAGCCGCTTCATAGATCTGCGTGTATTCGCCATCGGTTCCGCCCATCATCAGGCTTCCCTGAAAGCACTCGCGATATCCGATCACGGCCGGGGCAGTTGGCGCCAGTTCAAACCTGGCATTGATCTTGCGGTCGCCCGGGCGTTCAACGGGAAGCGCAAAGCTGGCGATTTCAACGCCGCTGAACCAGTCCGGCGGTCGGTAGCTGATGATGGTGTGCGGCGCGGCCGTGCGGTTTGCGGGCCGACGGGTGACCGTGACCGGCCCGTCGCGCGGCGCCATGAACGCCTCACTGGCACAGCCCTGGTTCTCATCCTTGCCATCGGGAAGCTGGTCCAGCGAGATCGGCAGGCGCTTGCCGCCATCGCTCCATTCGCCAACCAGCTGCGCGCCATTGCGCCCGATCTGCCAGGTGCCGGTTACCTTCCCGTCTCCGCCAGGCTGCTCATTCCACTGGCCGTTATCGTCCCTGGTCAAGCGGATCGGCCGTTTGGAGCTGAGGTAGTAATACGAACCGGTTGTCCACGACCCTTCCTGGAAACAGGCCACCACGGGCAGCTTGCCAATGGTTCCGCGCCATACGCCGCTGCCGATCAAGGCCACGTTTTCCGCATGTGCGGGGCCGGCCAGCAAGGCTGCGCTGGCGATTGCTGCAACCCACCTCACAGCATGCCCCCGATCGCCCGCGCCATCGCCGCATCGCGTGCCGACAGGCCATCGGCATCGTGCGTGGTCAGGGTCATTTCGACCCGGTTGTAGACGTTGAACCATTCGGGATGGTGATCGTGCTTGTCGGCATAGAGCGCGACGCGGGTCATGAAGCCGAAGGCCGCATTGAAATCGCCGAACCGGAAACTGCGGACAATCGCCTTGCCATCCTCGCGCAGGGTCCAGCCCGGGCATTCGGCCAGCAGGGCTGTTACTTCGGCATCGGTCAGGCGGGGGATCGTCATGGCTCACTCCTTGGCAGCGCGCCCGCTTTCCCCTATCCGGCTGGCCCATGCAAGAGTGCCGCATCGCCGCAAGAGACCTGGCCTGCCGCCGCGGCGACCGGTTGCTGTTTGCCGGGCTGTCGTTTGCCCTGCAGGCGGGGCAGGCGCTGCAGCTGGTCGGATCGAACGGGATCGGCAAGTCGAGCCTGATCCGGATCCTGGCCGGGCTGATGCCGGCCTATGCCGGAACCGTGGAAGTGGTGGGCGCGCTGGGGCTGGTCGATGAACGCCCCGCGCTTGATCCGCATCTGCCGCTGGGTCAGGCGCTGGCCTTCTGGCAGCGGCTGGATGGCCCGCACGATAACCGCGCGGCCGATCTGGGCCTGGCCGAACTGATGGATGTACCGGTACGCTATTTGTCCACGGGCCAGAAGAAGCGCGCGGCACTGGCTCGGCTGATCGGGCAGGCCGCACCGGTCTGGCTGCTCGACGAACCGCTCAACGGGCTCGACACGCGCGGCGCGGCGCTGGTGATGGACATGGTCGCCGGGCACTGCCGCGAAGGCGGGATCGCGGTGATCGCATCGCACCAGCCGTTCGACGTGGCAGACAAGCAGCAGATCGAGCTGAAGGACTTCGTGCGATGAACGGTCAGTTCCTTGCCCTCCTCCGCCGCGATCTGGCGCAGCTGTTCCTGGGCGGACGACGCGGCGGGGCCTTGCTGCCGGTGCTGTTCTTCCTGGCGGTGGCGATGCTCTATCCCTTTGCGGTCGGCCCCGATGCGCCTTTGCTGGGCAAGACCGGCGGGGGCATGATCTGGGTCGCGGCGCTGCTGGCAGCGATCCTGCCGCTTGACCGATTGATCGAGCCCGATCTGGAACTGGGCCTGTTTGACCAGTGGGCCTTGCGCGGGATCAGCGAGGAATGGCTGGTGAGCGTGCGGGTGCTGGCCCACTGGCTCAGCTTCGGCCCGCCGCTGATGCTGGCCGCCCTGCCCGCCTCGGCGCTGGTGGGCATTGATGGCGAGAAGCTGCGGCTGGTCGAGATCGGCCTGCTGGCCGGGACCCCGGGCCTCGCCGCGCTGGGCGTGATGGTCGCCGCGATCACCGCCGGCCTGCGCGGCGGCGCGGCGCTGGGCGGCCTGCTGGTGATCCCGCTGGCGGTACCGCTGCTGGTGTTCGGCGCGGGCAGTCTGGCCACCGGCGGCGAAAGCGGCCTGGCGCTGTGCGGCGCGTTCAGCCTGGTCCTGCTGGCGATCACACCGTTTGCGGCGGGGGCGGCGATCCGGGCTGGAAGAAGCTAAGGGGGTTTCACGCAGAGGCCGCAGAGAAGAGAGAAGAAAGAGAGACGCAGAGATGTTGATATGAGCCGCAGGCTCATACGACTCTTTCATCGTTGCGACTGACGGAACCTAGACAGAGAGAGCGGCTTCGCCGCAAGTGCGACGCCTCTGCGCCTCTTCTTTCTTCTCTGCGATCTCCGCGTGAAACCAATCAATAAGGCGGCTTGTCCAACCCCTTCGGGCTCGCCGTAAAGATCTCGCAGCCGTCGTCGGTGATCCCGATCGAGTGTTCGAACTGCGCCGACAAGGACCGGTCGCGGGTCACCGCCGTCCAGCCGTCTTCGAGAAGTTTCACCCCCGGCTTGCCCAGGTTGATCATCGGTTCGATCGTGAAGAACATGCCGGGGCGCAGTTCCGGCCCGGTGCCCGCCCGCGCGGCGTGGACCACTTCGGGAGCATCGTGGAACAACCGGCCCAGGCCATGCCCGCAAAATTCGCGGACCACGCCGTAGCGGTGCCCTTCGGCATATTTCTGGATCGCCGCGCCGATATCGCCCAGGTGCTTGCCGGGTTTGGCCTGTTCGATCCCCAGCATCAGGCATTCATAGGTCACATCGACCAGCCGCCGTGCTTTCAAAGGCACATCGCCGACCAGGTACATCCGGCTGCTGTCCCCGTGCCAGCCATCGAGCAGCGGGGTGACGTCGATGTTGACGATGTCCCCGTCCTTCAGCGTTTTGTCCGACGGGATCCCGTGGCAGACCACGTGGTTGATCGAAATACAGCACGAATGGGCATAGCCGCGATAGCCCATGGTGGCGGGCACCGCGCCGTTATCCAGCGTGAACTGGCGCACGAAATCGTCGAGCGCGGCGGTGGTCACCCCCGGCTGGACCAGCGGCACCAGCGCGTCGAGCGTTTCGGCGGCCAGCCGCCCGGCCTTGCGCATCGCTTCGAAGGCAGCAGGGCCGTGCAGCTTGATCGTGCCGTCACGCAGCTGGGTCTCATTATCGGCGACAGTTTGGTACTGAGTCATGCCGGGCACATAGGGCAAGCGAGCGGAAATTTCTACTGCGCTCACTTCCCGCTTGATGGGGGAAGGATGTGGAGACTTGGCAACTTGTTGCCTAGTCGCAGCTGGATGGGGGTGATCTCGCCGCCAAGCGCTGCATCTGGCGGCAAGATCACCCCTACCCAACCTGCGCTAGTCGCCAAAGCGACAAGCTCCGGTATCCCTCCCCCATCGAGGGGGAGGAAATTGGAACTGCAATCATTCCGATTTTCTGCTTTAGGCTGACAGCATGAGTGACAAGAACGCCCTGATCCAGCCCGACCGCGACCAAGCCGCGGTTCCGATCCACCTGGTCGACAAGGCCGGATTCGATGACTTCGTGAAGGGCCTTTCCGCCCCCCAGCGCGCCACACTGGCCGCGCAGAAGTTCACCGGCGATGGCTATTCCTATGCGATCGTCCCCGATGGTGATGGCTGGTTCGTGGTGTCGGGCGTGGCCAACACCGAAAGCCTGTCGAGCTGGTGCATGGCCAAGCTGGCCGAAGTGCTGCCGGCCGGCACCTATCGCCGCACCGGGGGTGAACCGGGGTCGGCGCTTTATGGCTGGGTCACCGGGCAGTACCGCTTTGACCGCTATCTGGCCAAGGGCGACGACGAAGGCCCGCGCGTGCTGCTGACCAAGGATGTCGCCGCGATTGCGCCGGTGCTGGCCGAGGCCGAGGCGACCGCGCTGGTCCGCGATCTGGTCAACACCCCGGCCGAAGACATGGGCCCTGCCCAGCTTGAGCATGAGGCGCAGCTGCTCGCCAAGGCGCATGGCGCGGACTTCAAGGTCACCCATGGCGACGCGCTGGAGCGCGGCTTTCCGATGGTCCACGGGGTTGGCCGGGCGGCGGCGCGCAGCCATGCCCCGCGCCTGATCGAGCTGACCTGGGGCGATCCCAAGCATCCCAAGGTGGCGCTGATCGGCAAGGGGGTGTGTTTCGATTCGGGCGGGCTCGATATCAAGCCGTCCTCGGGCATGCTGCTGATGAAGAAGGACATGGGCGGCGCTGCGCATGCCCTGGCGCTGGCCGCACTGGTGATGGGGCAGCGGCTGAAAGTGCGGCTGCACCTGGTGATCCCGGCGGTCGAGAACGTGATTTCGGGCAATGCCTTCCGCCCCGGCGACGTGCTGCGCAGCCGCGCGGGCCTGTCGGTCGAGATCGGCAACACCGATGCCGAAGGGCGGCTGGTGCTGGGCGATGCGCTGACCCGCGCGGGCGAGGAAGCGCCCGAACTGGTGATCGACTTTGCCACGCTGACCGGCGCAGCCCGGGTCGCGCTGGGGCCAGACCTGCCCGCGATGTTCGCCCGCCGCGATGACAGCGCCGACGAACTGCTCAAGGCCGGCGAGGCCGCCGACGATCGCTGCTGGCGCCTGCCGCTGTTCGATGGCTACCGCGAATACCTGAAAAGCGACCTGGCCGACCTCAACAATTCCAGCTCGAACGGCTTTGCCGGCGCATCGGTCGCGGCGCTGTTCCTTGACCGGTTCGTGCCCGAAGGGACCGACTGGATCCACTTCGATACCTTCGCCTGGCGCCCCGCTGCCAAGCCCGGACGCCCCAAGGGCGGCGATGCGCTGGGCCTGCGCGCGGCCTGGGGGCTGCTCAAGGGACGCTATGGATAACTTGCTAGATGGGCCGAGCGGCGCTAATCGCCCGCTCTTCCAGTTTGGGGAAAGCGCAACCTTGACCGTCAGTCCGATCCCGACCGGGCAGCTAGGCCTTACCGGACCAGCCGAAAAGCTGGATGCCGCGCATTGGCCGGTGCGCGGCGATCTGGCGCATATCCGCCTGGCCGGGCGCTGCTTTGTGCCGCACTATGCCGTGCCGATGGAGCGCAGCGTGGTGCCTTGCGGGGCCAAGCTGTTCGCGCAGAACAGCAAGGATGCCGAAGTCCGCGAAGTGCTGGGCGGCGGCGCGCTGTTCAACGTGCTTGACGTAGCCGGCGGCTGGGCCTGGGGCCAGGTCGGCGACGATGGCTTTGTCGGCTACCTGCCGGTCGAGGCGCTGCAGGAACGACGAAGCTAGGCAAAGCCCTTTCCGTTCGTTTCTGATTCAGGCCAATCATCATGACCCACACAGTCTTCATCGACGGCGCCGCCGGAACCACCGGCCTTGAAATCGTCGAACGTCTCGCCGCGCGCAGCGAGTTTGAGCTGCTGGTGCTGGACGAAAGCCAGCGCAAGAGCGCCGAGGCCCGCCGCGAGGCTTTCCATTCCGCCGATTTCGCCGTGCTGTGCCTGCCGGACGATGCCGCCAAGGAAGCCGTCGCGCTGGCCGAAGGCAGCAAGGTGCGGATCATCGATGCGTCCAGCGCGCACCGCGTGGCGCCGGGCTGGACCTATGGCTTTCCCGAACTGATCGGGCGCGATGCGATCGCTGCGGCCAACCGGGTTTCAAACCCGGGCTGCTACCCCACCGGCTTTCTTGCGCTGACCGCCCCGCTGGTCCGCGCCGGACTGCTGCCGGCCGACTGGCCCTACACCTGCCACGCGGTCTCGGGCTATTCGGGCGGCGGCAAGGCGCTGATCGAGCGGTTCGAGCATGACACCGACATCGCCTATCGCGATTATGGCCTGGCCATGGGGCACAAGCACGTGGCCGAAATGCAGCGCTATGCCGGCCTGACCCATCCGCCGCTGTTCGCCCCGGCCGTGGTGCCGGCGCACCGCGGCATGGTGGTTGAAGTACCGCTGCACCTGGGCCTGATCGCGAATGCGCCCGGTGTTGCGGCGCTGCGCGAATGCCCGGCGCAATTCTTTGCCGGTTCGGCGCTGGTGCGGGTCCATGCCGACCAGCCCGACGAACTGCTGCTGCGCCGCGCGATGGCGCCGTCTGACCGTCTTGACCTCTACGTCTTCGGCACCGACGAGCAGGCCCGGCTGGTGGCCATGCTCGACAACCTGGGCAAAGGCGCCAGCGGCGCTGCGGTGCAGAGCCTGAACCTGATGGCCGGGCTGGAAGAAACGGCGGGGCTTGAACTCTAAGGCCAAGCCTCGCTGCCAGCGTCAGGCCTGTTCTTTGACGTCATCTCCGCGGACTGCCAGGCGGGTCCGCTTGTCATAGTCACCAAGCACTGCCTTGGTCAGACCGAAATCGGTAATTGCCAGGATCACCAGCTCTTCGCTCTGGGACAGATTGCGCGATTGATGGAACGCCCAGCGCGGCACGAATGCCACCCCGCCCGGCTCCAGCGTCAGCCTGTCGTCACCGATCCGGACTTCGGCCGAGCCCTTGATCACATAGAACAGCGATTCATGGGCGTGGCGATGCAGTTCATTGTTGGCCCCCGGCGCGATCCGCACGACGCGCGGATCGAAGACCTGAATTCCTGAGAAGGCAAGCACGTCGACCGAAAAATCGATCCCCAGCCGCTCGTTGCGGTTGCGGTAGATTTCCCGGTTTCCTTCAGTGATGTCGACATGAAAGCCGCTGGGTTCATGCCCCACATTAAGCGGTTCACGCGCTTCGATATTGTCGATGATCTGGGCGAGGTCATTGGTCATGGCTGGTTCCGAAAATTGTGAGGGGAGCGCTGCCCGGCCCAGTCGGCTGGCAGCGCAGATTTCAGGCGGCTTCTGAATGCATGGCGTGCGAACAGGCCCGCTCGTACAGCCAGTCCCAATAGGAGGAGCGCAGCGACAAGGCCTTGATCATGCCCTTGCGGAGTTCGCCCTTGCCCGCAGGTTGTGCAGCGAAGCTGAGCGAAATCTCCTCAAGCGCTTCCTGGTGATGGTCATCAACCGCCGTATGAAGCGGGAAGAACACCCAATCCCTGGGCTGGATCGTGGAATCTGTCAGGGCCTGCACGAACGGGATGTAGATCGTGCTGACGATGTTTTCGGTCCCCAGCCCCAGTGCACCCAGTGCCTCGGCGGGCGAACCGTGCGTCAGGGTGGTGATGAAGGATTCGCGCCAGCAGACGAGTTCGATCGCATCGCTTGCGGCCTCGTAAGGCGTTGTGACGCCCGCGGCTTCGCGAAACCGCTTGAACAGCTGCGGATGCGGCACACCCTCGATCCATTCGCGCTCGATGCCGATTGCAGCCAGTTCGGCAAGTTCGGCTTCATCGTAAAAGCCCGATTCCTCGGTCAGGTTCTGTAGCAGGCTGGTGCGATGCGCGGGTGTTTCGAGCCTGGAGATTACTGCTGTCAGGTACCGCGGAAAGTTGATCGAATAGCCATAATAATTTTCGGCGAAGTCGCGAATGACCCAATCCATTCGGTCAAAGGCCCGGTTACCGATCGCTTCGAGATAGGGGTGCTTCACGGCACGGTGGTTGAGAGCTTCCTCGACAAGATCGTCAATTGAAACAGACACGTTTCCTCCAGGGATGAGTTGGCCTTCCCGCAGCGATCGAATTGCTGCAGGCAGAATGAGTGCGACTTATCCGACCGATTGCGGCGAAGGGAGCTTGGGCAGCGCACCAGTACATCGCCTCCCGCACTGGCCCTGCCCGTTTTTTAGGCAGCGCTTGCTGAAAAATCAGGCAAGCCCACCCCCGGCTTGACGCACGATTGTTGTGCATGGTCGCTATCAGCGATTCGAATTGTTGCGAATCCGCCCTTTTCGCACCTGCACAATCGGGTTAGAGCCCGATTCAGGCCACTGGCACGATTCTTGTTATGACAAGATCAGCATGTGGCAATGAAACCTCCGGACGCCCGGTGATCGGGTACGATCCGGCTTGCTGCGCAGGGGAATTTGACGTGAAAAAGATCGAAGCGATCATCAAGCCGTTCAAGCTGGACGAAGTGAAGGAAGCGCTGCACGAGGTCGGCGTTTCGGGCATTACCGTGACCGAGGCCAAGGGCTTTGGCCGGCAGAAGGGCCATACCGAGCTCTATCGCGGCGCCGAATATGTCGTGGACTTCCTGCCCAAGGTGAAGCTCGAAGTGGTCGTGCCGGATGACCTGGCCGAACGCACTGTCGAAGCGATTGCCGCCGCTGCCCAGACCGGCCGGATCGGCGATGGCAAGATCTTCGTGATCCCGGTCGAAAGCGCGCTGCGCATCCGCACCGGCGAGCGTGACAACGACGCAATCTAGGACGCGCAAAGCTCCGAATTCTCCCCTCCCGCTGGCGGGAGGGGCCGGGGGAGGGTCTGTTCCCGATCCCAACCGCAACAAGCCCTCCCCTACCCCCTCCCGCGGGGCGGGAGGGGAAACCAAGGGCCCCTTCCGCTGCGCGGCGGGGAAAATGCAAAGGACGAGACATGGCCAAGGCTAAGGACATCATCAAGCGGATCAAGGACGAGGAAATCGAGTGGGTTGACCTGCGCTTCACCGACCCCAAGGGCAAGTGGCAGCACCTGACCATGGTTGCCTCGGTGATGGGCGAGGACGAGCTGGAAGACGGCCTTATGTTTGACGGTTCGTCGATCGAAGGCTGGAAGGCGATCAACGAAAGCGACATGATCCTGAAGCCCGACCTGGATTCGGTCTATATCGATCCGTTCAGCGCCACCCCGATGATGATCATCTGCTGCGACATCGTCGAGCCTTCGACCGGTGACCTCTATGGCCGCGATCCGCGTTCGACCGCCAAGCGCGCCGAAGCCTTCGTCAAGTCGGGCGGGTTCGGTGACGCCGTCTATGTCGGCCCCGAAGCCGAATTCTTCCTGTTTGACGACGTGCGTTTCTATGACGGCTATGACGGCAACGGCTTCAAGATCGACGACATCGAACTGCCGACCAATTCGAACACCAAGTACGAAGCCGGCAACCTGGCCCACCGCCCGCGCGCCAAGGGCGGCTACTTCCCGGTCGCACCGGTTGACAGCTGCGTCGATATCCGCGGCGAAATGGTTTCGACCATGATCGAAATGGGCCTGCCCTGTGACAAGCATCACCACGAAGTGGCTTCGGCCCAGCACGAATTGGGCCTGACCTTCGGCACCCTGGTCCAGACCGCCGACCGCATGCAGGTTTACAAGTATGTCGTGCAGCAGGTCGCCCAGGCCTATGGCAAGACCGCGACCTTCATGCCCAAGCCGATCAAGAGCGACAACGGCAGCGGCATGCACACCCACATCTCGATCTGGGATGGCGGCAAGCCGCTGTTCGCCGGGAACGGCTATGCCGGCCTCAGCGATATGTGCCTCTACTTCATCGGCGGCGTGATCAAGCATGCCAAGGCGCTCAACGCCTTCACCAACCCGACCACCAACAGCTACAAGCGGCTGGTGCCGGGCTTCGAAGCGCCGGTGCTGCTGGCCTATTCGGCTCGCAACCGTTCGGCCTCGTGCCGCATCCCCTATGGCGCGGGTGACAAGGCCAAGCGCGTTGAATTCCGCTTCCCCGATGCGATGGCCAACCCCTACCTGTGCTATTCGGCGCTGCTGATGGCCGGGCTCGACGGGATCAAGAACAAGATCCACCCGGGCGAGGCGATGGACAAGAACCTCTATGATCTGCCCCCGGCCGAACTGGCCCAGGTGCCGACCGTTTGCGGTTCGCTGCGCGAAGCGCTGGAATGCCTTGAAGCCGATCACGACTTCCTGCTGCAGGGCGGCGTGTTCACCAAGGATCAGATCGACAGCTACATCGAACTCAAGTGGCCCGAAGTGATGCGCTGGGAAACCACGCCCTCGCCGGTTGAATTCGACATGTATTACAGCCTCTGATAGCTGGCAGTCATCACCGAGAAGGGCGTCCGAAGCGATTCGGGCGCCCTTTTTCGTTGTCCGGAAGTCACGCAATTCTGCCGCGAGCTGTGGTTAACGGCTGATTTTCGTTGCTCTGAGCGCTGCAAAACTACGCAAAGATTTCGCCGACCCGCACAGCGGCTACCCGCATACGTATTCATACGTTGAAAGCGTTTCCATTGAATCGCTGTTCAACATAGGGGCGCCGCGGTTTTTGCGGAGGACGACCGGCAGTATCCATCAAGGGTGCGTCGGCGTGGATGGACCTGGCTGGTCAAACAGCAGTGCGGGTCCACTTTGGTCCGCACAGGGAACATTCCTCGTCCTTCGGGTCGCACCAGGGCCAGCCTTCAGGCTGGCCCTGGCATGCGGCGCGCGAAGGCAGGCAAGGACTTATTGGACTGCGATGCACAGGCCCTTCGTAAATGAAGGGATCGAAAACCTCGATCCCGAAGCCATCCTCCACCTTGACCGCGCGATGCGGCGCGCGCGCGAACGCGTGCTGGGCGCGGGCGCGCTCAGCGACCCGATGTGGGCGGTGATGGTTGAACTCGCCAACGGCATTGACGGCCTGTCGTTCGAAGCGCTCGAAGCCGGCCCGCTCAAGCACCTCGGTCGGACCATGCTGCTGGGCTGCCTGTCCAACCTTCAGGAGGCCGAACTGGTCGACGGGCAGAAGCAGGCCCAGGGACCGCTGCTGTCGCACATCCGGATCACGCCGCTTGGCCGGCAGAAGATCGAACTGATCCTCAACGAAGCGCTGACGATCCTGCGGCGCTGAACGGAAAGGCGCCCGGATTGCTCCGGACGCCTTTTTCCACCGGTATACTGAACGGAAAAGGGGCTAGCTCCCGTTCAGCCGGCGTCGAGCATTCCCTTGCGGCCCAGGGCGATGATACTGCCCAGGATCAGCAGGGCAGGCAGCGCGGCGATGACCAGCAGCGGATCCAGTGCCGCGATCCAGCCAAGGTGGACCAGGGCGCCCCACAGGATCAGCATGGGCGCAAGGATAGCCAGCGCGATCGCGGACGCTTCCAGCGTCACCTGGCTCCACATTTCGTCATAGTGGCGCCGGGTAATGCCGACCCAGGCCACAACGCCAGTCATCACCAGTGCAAATGCCAGAACCCCCAGCGCGGTATCTGCAGCAACCGGCCCGTCTGGACCCGCAAATGGCAGCAAGGTCATCGCCAGGCCTAGCATAACGCAGGTCGCCGCGCTGCCATTCAGCATGGCGCTGCGTTCGCGCAGGTCCTCTTCATCCGCGACGTTGAGGATCAGCGTACCCAGTTTGGGCCACAGCACGCCCACCCAGACGAACAGCCCGCAGAGCAGATAGAACAGACCGGTCGCCGCCAGAACCACGCCGCCCGGGGTCAGCACTGCCCCCCCGACCGGCATGTCGAAATACATCACCAGATGCGCCAATCCCGGGCCCAACAGCGCACCCATCAAGCCGCCGGCCAGCAGGCGCAGGGCATTCTTGCCGGAACGTGTCATGGTCATGCTTCAGGCTCCCATCGATCGATGAACAGGTCTTGCACCGGCACGCCGAACAGCTTCGACATGCGCAGCGCCAGCGGCAGGCTGGGATCGTATTTGTCGGTCTCGACCGCGTTGATGGTCTGGCGCGAAACGCCCAGCCGCCGGGCCAGTTCGCCCTGGCTCCAGCCCCGCGCTTCGCGCATGTCCCGCAACCGGTTCTCCACCTCGACCGCCTCCTTGCTGTCAAGAGCTCTTTACAGGCAGCGAGGTTCATCTGTCAAGAGTTTTTGACAGGCTGAAGCGCACGAAAATGCGCCGATTTTCGCAAAATCATTTTCCTACAGACCCGTTTGGTGCCTAATTTTCCGGCCTCTTCTGCGAATCGCGAGGCCGGCACCATGGAATTCTCACTCGACTTTTTTGACGCATTGCGCCGGATGAAGGCGCGCAAGCCGGATCCGGTTCCGGCCAGTCCCGCCCCCGCCAGTTTAACCGAGCCGCCTCCGGCCGAACCCGCCAAGGACACGATCTCGCCAGCAGGAATCGCGCTGATCAAACGCTTCGAAGGCTGCGCGCGCCAGCGGGCCGATGGCCGGTTCGAAGCCTATCCCGATCCCGGCACCGGCGCTGCCCCCTGGACGATCGGCTGGGGCGCAACCGGCAAGGGGATCGGGCCGGGGACGGTGTGGAGCCAGGACCAGTGCGACGCCCGGCTGGAAGCCGACCTGGCCCGCTATGCCCGCGACGTGAGCCGCGCGCTGGGCCGGGCCCCGACCAGCCAGCACCAGTTCGACGCGCTGGTCAGCTTTCACTACAACACAGGCGCGATCGCCCGGGCCAGCCTGACCCGGTTGCACAAGGCCGGCGAATATGCCGCGGCGGCGGCCGAATTCGGCAAATGGGTCCATGCCGGGGGCAGGCGCATGACCGGTCTGGTCCGCCGCCGTGCGGCTGAGGCGAGCCTCTATCGCGGCGAGTGACAGATTGCATCTTGCAATCCATCCACTCGGCTCCGAAATATGGTGTGTTAATCGAGCCATTAATAGGAGATTCGAGGATGCGCGAGCGGCTGCAACATTACATCGACGGCAAGTGGGTGGACAGCGAGGGCGGCGCCCGCCGCGAAGTCATCAATCCTGCCACGGAAGAGGCCTGCGCGGTCATTTCGGTCGGCACCAAGGCGGACGTCGACAAGGCCGTCGCCGCCGCGCGCCGGGCCTTCAAGAGCTATAGCCAGACCACCCGTGAAGAGCGCCTGGCGCTGCTGGAGCGGATTGTGGAGGAATACAAGAAGCGCGCAGCCGACCTCGCCCAGTCGATGGCCGAGGAAATGGGCGCCCCGCTGTCTTTCGCGATCACCGCGCAGGTTGGCGCCGGGATCGGCGGCTTCATGAGCACGATTGCCGCGCTGAAGGACTTCAGCTTCATGGAAGACGGCCCGGGCTACAAGGTCGCCTATGAGCCGATCGGTGTGGTCGGCATGATCACCCCGTGGAACTGGCCGCTCAACCAGATTGCGCTCAAGGTTGCCCCGGCGCTGGCCGCCGGTGACACCATGGTGCTCAAGCCGTCGGAAGAATGCCCGACCAACGCGGCGATCTTTGCCGAGATCCTGGATGCGGCGGGCGTGCCGCCGGGCGTGTTCAACCTGGTGCAGGGCGATGGCCCGACCACCGGCAATGCGATTTCCAGCCACCCCGACGTCGAAATGGTCAGCTTCACCGGTTCGACCCGCGCCGGGATCGCGGTGGCAATCGCCGCCGCGCCGACCGTCAAGCGCGTCCACCAGGAACTGGGCGGAAAGAGCCCCAACCTGGTCCTGCCCGATGCCGACCTGGCCACCCAGCTGCCCGCCGTGGCGATGGGCCCGCTGGTCAACACCGGTCAGAGCTGCATCAGCCCCACCAAGGTGCTGGTCGCCAAGGACCGCGAGGCCGAAGTGGTGGCCTTCTACAAGAACATGTACTCGGCCACCCCGGTGGGTGATCCGATGGCCGAAGGCCAGCACCTGGGCCCGGTGGTCAACAAGGCGCAGTACGAAAAGGTCAAGGGTCTGATCCAGTCGGCAATCGACCAGGGCGCCAAGCTGGAAACCGGCGGCACCGACCTGCCCGCCAATGTCAATCGCGGCTATTTCATCCAGCCGACCGTGTTCTCGGGCGTGACGCCTGACATGACGATCGCGCAGGAAGAAATCTTTGGCCCGGTGGCGACGATCATGACCTACGACAGCCTGGATCAGGGCATCGAGCTGGCCAACGCCACCGAATACGGCCTTTCGGCTGCAATCACCGGCGATCCGGCCAAGGCTGCCGAAGTCGCCGGCCAGCTACGCGCTGGCATGGTCGCGATCAACAACTGGGGCCCCACCCCGGGCGCGCCGTTCGGCGGCTACAAGCAGAGCGGCAACGGCCGCGAGGGCGGCCTGGCCGGTCTCAAGGACTTCATGGAAATGAAGGCGATTTCGGGCCTGCCGGCCTGATCCAGCTTTCCTGAGGCGTAAACCAAGCCCCCTTCCCGCCCGCGCGGGAAGGGGGTTTGGTTTTGGGTGAAGCGCTTGTCGGCCAGGATCCGATCTGCAATCCTGCGACCATGCTGGATGGCTTGAGCTTTGGATGGCGAACCGCGGTGCTGACCGTTGCTCTGGTCCAGTTGCTGCTGTTGGCTCTGGCGTTGGCTCGCACGTTGGCCAACCGCACCGCCAATCGCACGCTCGCGTTGCTGTTGCTGGTCCTGGCGCTGCAGGTCACGCCGTGGCTGATCGGCTTTGCCGGCTTCTATGACAAATGGCCGTGGTTGAGTTTCGCTCCGTTCCAGATCGGCCTGGCGGTTGCGCCGCTGGCCTGGCTCTATGTCGTGGCGCTGACCGAGGGGCATTGGCCCGTGCATGGCTGGCGGCACTTGCTGCCCGCACTGGTGCAGTTCGGCTACCTTGGCGCCTGCTTCGCGCTGCCGCTTGCTACCAAGCTTGCCTGGGCCAATCGTTCCGCGACCGGCTATGGCCTGATCACCGGCCTGGCACTGCTGGTCCAGCTGGCGTGGTACGGCCGCGCGGCGGCGCGCCGGTTCACGGGCTATCGGCTGGCGCTGGGTCAGCATATTGCCGACGATCAGCGCTTTGCCGCGCGCTGGCTGTCGGTCGCGCTGGGCGTACTGACGCTGTTGTTTGCGATCTGGTCCGGGTACCTGCTGTGGGACCTGGTCGCGCCGCTGAGCTACAAGGGGCTGATGGGCCTCTACCTGGCGATCGCGGCCTGTGCGCTGTTCCTGGGGATCGAGGGGTGGCGGCATGCCGCAATGCCTTTCCCACGCCTGCCCAGCCTGACAACCGAACCCGCACCCGATCAGCGTGACTGGACCGAACAGGGCCAGGCCTGGGCCGCGCAGGTCCGCGCCGCCGGTTGGGCGCGCGATCCGGATCTGACGCTCGCCAGCCTGGCCCGCAGACTGGGAACCAACACCGGTTACCTCAGCCGGGCGATCAACCAGGGACTTGGGGTCAACTTCGCCAGTTTTGTGGCCGGACTGCGCGCCGAAGCGGTCGCCGAACGACTGCGGGCCAGCGACCCCGCCGACCTGCTTGAAATCGCTCTTGCGGAAGGTTTCGGTTCGAAGGCCAGTTTCAATCGCGCCTTCGTGGCGCGGTTCGGACAGAGCCCGTCGGCCTTCCGGCGCGAGGTATCAAAACCCGAATAGTTGCGCGATTGCCGGTTTTGAGGCGCATTTCAGACCGCGCCCGGCGATCACAGCGTTCATGAACAGACGCACATTCCTTCACGCCGGATCCACTGGCACTTTCGCTCTTGCTGCCGGAACCTTATGGCCGGGCACTGCCCGGGCTGCGTCCGGCGGCCTTGACGATGTCGAGATCGTCCGCCGAGCACTGGACCTTCATCCCGGGCTCTACCGCTACAACACCCCGCGTGGCTTCGCCGCCAAACTTGACGACTTCGCCCGGAACTGGGCTGCGCGGCCTGACCGCGCTTCGCGGTTCCTGGCGCTGTCGCGATTGACCGCCGAGGTCCGCTGCGGCCACACCCAGTGCAATCCCTTCAACCAGAGCGACACCGTGGTGGCAGAGCTGTTCGACCGGCCGACCCGCGTGCCGTTCCGGTTCGTTTGGATCGGCGAAGAGATGGTCGTCACAGGCGATAGCGGCGCCACCACCGGAATCGAATGCGGCAGCGTGGTCGAGCGCCTGAACGGGCAGCGCCCGGCAGCAATCCAGCACAGCCTGCTGCGCTATGCCCGCGCCGACGGCAGCAACGATGCCAAGCGCCGGGTGCAGATGGAAATGCGCGGCGATGAACAGTTCGAGACTTTCGACATCTTTCAGGGCCTGCTGTTTCCGCCCGGGCCGGAAGGCCACCGGGTAACCTGGCGCGATCCTGCAGGCCGGCGGCACAGCGCGGTGTTACCAGCCATTTCCTATGCCACCCGCAAGGCGCTGCTGCCCCCCGAACCGGCCGGGGATCAGCCGCTGTGGGACTGGCGGATCGACCAGGCCGGGATCGCCATCCTGACCATGCCGAGCTGGGTGACCTATCACGGCAAATGGAATTGGCAGGGCTGGCTGAAAGACCGCTTTGCCAGCCTTGGCGGGGCCAAGGGCCTGGTGATTGATCTGCGTCGCAATGAAGGCGGGACCGATTGCGGCACCCTGATCCTGCAGCATCTGATCAGCCGGACCGTCTATCCCATGCCATATGCAACCCGCGTGCGGTTCCGCGAGGCGCCGGCGCAGTTGCTTCCCTATCTCGACACCTGGGATCGATCGTTCCGGACTCTGGGCCGCAACGGCCGCGACGCTGGCGGCGGATTTTTCGACCTGCCCAGCGACGATGATGAAACCGAATTCGCCGCGATCAAGCCACTTCCCCCGCAGATCCAGGTGCCGGTGGCCGTGCTGATGGGACCGGTCAACAGCTCGGCCACATTCAGTTTTGTACGCCGGGTGCGGGAAACCGGCGCGGCCCGGCTGTTCGGCGGGCCAAGCGGCGGCAATCTGCGTGGGATCAACGGCGGGGCAATGTTCTTTGTGCGCCTGCCCGAAAGCGGGCTTGAGTTCGACCTGCCGCTCAAAGGCTTCTTTCCGCGGCTGGCCCAGCCCGACGCCGCAGTCCAGCCGCATGTCAGGATCATCCCTAGCGCCGCTGACATCGCAGCCCTGCGCGATCCCGAGCTGGCGGCGGCCCGCAGCTGGATTCTTGGCTGACAGGCTGACGACGCTTTGAGCGGGGGACTTGACAGTGCGCTCATTGATTCGATATTTCCACATTTATCGAATCATGGAATCAAAATGGACGCCACCCAAACCATCCGCGCCCTGTCCGCCCTGGCCCAGGAACACCGCCTGGCCGCGTTTCGCCTGCTGGTTGAAGCGGGCCCCGATGGGCTGGCGGCTGGTGCGCTGGCTGACGCGCTGGGGATTCCGGCCTCTTCGCTCAGCTTCCACCTGGCCCAGTTGAGCAACGCCGGGCTGGTCAGCCAGCGCCGGGTCAGCCGCTCGATCATCTATGCGGCAGACTATGCCGCAATGAACGGCCTGCTTTCCTACCTCACCGAAAACTGCTGCGCCGGGGGATTATGCGCTCCGGCCACAACTGCCGAAAGGATTGCCTCATGAAGCGTTTTCACGTTCACGTCGGCGTTGCCGATCTCGATCAGTCGATCGCCTTCTACAACGGTCTGTTCGGCCAGCAGCCCAGTGTGACCAAGCCGGATTACGCCAAGTGGATGCTGGACGATCCGCGGGTCAATTTCGCCATTTCGGTCAAGGAAGGGGCAACAAAGGGGATCGAGCATCTGGGGCTGCAGGTTGAGGATCAGGGCGAACTGGCCCAGGTCTATGCCGCACTCGAAGCGGCCGGTCGCCCGGTGCTGGAAGAAGGCGCGACCACCTGCTGCTATGCCAAGACCGAAAAGAGCTGGATCGCCGATCCCGACGGCGTGGTCTGGGAAGCCTTCCTGACCACCGGGGATTCGACCGTCTATGGCGCCGCGCCCGAACTGGAACAGCTGGTTTCGGCCAATGCCGCTGCAGGATCGTGCTGCGCGCCCGCCGCCGCGCCGCAGGCAGCGGCCGCGACCGGCGGATGCTGCTGAACCCGTGAAGCGCACACTGTGGGCAGAAGCGGTGGGCAGCTTCCTGCTGTTCGCAACCGTGATCGGATCGGGCATCATGGCCGAGCGGTTGGCCGACGGGAATGTGGCGGTTGCACTCCTTGCCAACACCGGCGCGACGGCCGCGATGCTTTACGTCCTGATCGCCATGCTGGAGCCGATTTCCGGAGCGGAATTCAACCCGGCGGTCAGCCTGGTGATGCGGCTGCGTGGCCAATGCTGCTGGAAGGGCCTGGTTGCGCGCGTTGCTGTGCAAGTGGCAAGTGGTGTGCTGGGTGCGTGGTGCGCCCATGCGATGTTCGGGCTGCCGATACTCCAGATCTCGCAGCATGTGCGCGCAGGGACCGGGCAATGGCTGGGCGAGTTCATCGCCACATTCGGGCTGGTCCTGACGATATTGCTGACTGCGCGCCATCGCCCGCAATCTGTCCCGGCCAGCGTCGCACTCTTTATCGCGGCGGCTTACTGGTTCACCTCGTCAACCAGCTTTGCCAATCCCGCGATCACGGTGGCGCGCAGCCTCAGCGATACCTTCGCCGGCATCGCTCCGGCCAGCGCGCCAGCCTTTATTGCCGCGCAGCTCGCCGGCGCGCTGGCGGCACTCTGGTTCGACAAAACTGTCCTGGCGGAACCAGCCTAGCCGGCCACCTTGTACTGGCCCTGCACCCCGTGGGCACCGTCCTTGGTGCTGCCATCCAGCGGCAGGGCTTCGGTGCGGCGCATCTGCGCGGCCTTGGCGATCAGGGCATCCTGCTGGGCCGGTTCGAACGCGACCCAGCCGCCGCGGGTCAACCGTTCGAGCGGGCGGTAGCGGATCTTGTACTGCATCCGCGCCGACCCATCGACCCAATAGCCCAGATAGACGTACGGTAGCCCTTCATCCGCCGCGCGGCGGATGTGATCGAGGATGATGTAATTGCCCAGCCCGCTGCGTTTGCCGTGATCGGGCTCATAAAAGCTGTAGATCATCGACAGGCCATCGCCCTGGCGATCGGTCAGGCAGGCACCGACCAGCCGGCCGGGCGTCCCATCGCTGCTGGGTTCGCGATATTCGATCAGCCAGCTATCGACCGGGGTGTGTTCGACCATGTCGGCGAAATCGATCTCGTCCATGCTGGTCATCCCGCCGCCGGGATGGCGCTCGCCCAGATAGCGCTGGAGCAGTTCGAACTGTTCGGCGGTTGACCAGGGGCGGCACACGCTCGACACCAGATCGCCGTTGCGCTTCAGTTCGCGCCGCTGGGTAGCGGACGCGCGGAACTGATCGGTCACCACCCGCACCGAAATGCAGGCCGAACAATCAACGCATGACGGGCGGTAGGCCACGTTCTGGCTGCGGCGAAAGCCGATCCGGCTGAGCGCATCGTTGAGTTCGCTGGCGTGCGGGCCCTTCAGCTCGGTAAACACCTTGCGCTCGCTGCGCCCGGGCAAATAGGGGCACGGGCTGGGGCTCGTGACGAAGAACCGAGGAAAGCGAACGGGAGCCGTCACAACGCGCCAATATCCCTAATCTGGGGTTACCAGGGCGTTATGCCGACAAGGGCAGCGCGTTGAAAGAACTTTAACCACGAAACGTGGTAAACAGATGGTTATTATGCACAGCCCGGTGACCTGCCCCGCGCTGGGGTTCGCCCCCCAGAACAGGTCGTGGGCGGCTAGCCCAGTTCGACCAGTTCCACCGAATAGCCCTTTTCACCCAGGCTTTCGACCAGCGCATCCAGCTGTTCGCGGTCGCGCGCTTCGCATTCGATGTCGGTGATCAGGCCCTTGGCCGGCAGGTGGGTGAAGATCCTTTGGTGGTAGATCTCGATGATGTTGACATTGTGATTGTCGAATTCGCGCATCACCTTGAACAGCGCGCCGGGGCGGTCCTGCAGGGTCAGCCGCAGCCGCGCGAGGCGGCCCGAGCGGGCAAGATCGCGCAGCAGCACATTGGCCAGAAGGCGGGTATCGATATTGCCGCCAGTGATCGGGATCCCGATCTTGCGGCCCTTGAACCGCGCCGGATGGGCCAGCACCGCCGCCAGACCTGCCGCACCCGCGCCTTCGGCCACGGTCTTTTCGATCTGCAGCAGCAGCGAAACCGCGCGTTCCAGCGCGCTTTCGTTCACCAGCACCACATCGTCGAGCAGCTTGCGCAGCATGGCCGAGGTGAATTCGCCCGGTTCCTTCACCGCGATCCCTTCGGCCAGGGTATCCCCGCCGCAGGGCAGCTCGTTATGGCGCAGCTTGTTGTACATCGAGGGGAACAGTTCCGCCTCGACCCCGATCAGCGCGATATCGGGCTTGATCGCGCGCGCGGCCACGCTCATCCCGGTAGCCAGCCCGCCCCCGCCCACCGGGATTACCAGCATGTCGAGATCGGGCACCTGCGCCAGCATTTCGAGCGCGACAGTGCCCTGCCCGGCGGCCACGTGCGGATCGTCGAAGGGGTGGACGAAAGTCAGCCCCAGTTCTTCTTCCAGCCCGCGCGCATGGGCATATGCCTCGTCAAAGGTCTCACCATGCAGCACCACCTTGCCGCCCAGCACTTCGGTCTGCTGGACTTTCACCGTGGGCGTGGTGCGCGGCATGACGATCGTCACCGGCACGCCCAGCCGCCCGCCGTGGTACGACAGGCCCTGCGCATGGTTGCCGGCCGACGCCGCGATCACGCCGCGGTTGGCCTTGTCACCGCCCAGCAGCAGCATGGCGTTAAGCGCGCCGCGTTCCTTGTAGGCGGCGGTGAACTGAAGGTTTTCGAACTTCAGCCAGATTTCCGCGCCGGTAATCTCAGACAGGGTCCGCGAATAGTCCATGGCAGTTCTGACCACTGCGCCTTCAATGCGCGCGGCGGCCGCGTGCACATCGTCGATGGTCAGTAGCGAATTGGCGGAGTCGGTCTGGATATTCATGACGCCGCCGCCCTAGGGCAAAGCACGGGAGGCCGCAAATGCTAAGTTGTTTCGTCTGACGGCAGAAAACGTAGCAAAAATTGCGCAATCAGCAGAGCCAGCGCAACAGCAATGCTATCGGCGAGCCAGTCGCGCCAGTCGCTGTCGCGGTGCAACATGGGGATCGCCTGCGCCACTTCGATCGCGGCGCCGAACAGCGACAGTCGCAGCGCGATCGCCCAGATCTTCGACGTCCGCCAGGCCAGGCGTGCGACCAGCGCCAGCACGGCAAAGGCCAGCATGTGCTGAAACTTGTCGCCGAACCGGTCGATCGGCAGCTGCGGCGGCTTGGGCAGCAGCGCCATGGTCAGCGCAAAGGTGGCGAGCAGCCAGAACAGCGGACGCAGCAGGCGCGGCGAAAGCAGGCGGAGGATGAACGATGGCATTGCGCTGCGATAGTGGCAGGAGGGCCCAGCACAAAATGGTTTTGCTATGCCGCAATAATGCATCTGGCGAACGATGCGAAAGCGGCTAAACAGCAGGGATATGACCACGCCCCTCAACGTATCGTTCCTGGGCCTGGGCGTGATGGGCGGCGCGATTGCGCGGCATATCGGCCAGGCCGGGCACAAGCTCACGATCTTCAACCGCACCCCGGCACGCGCCGCCAGGTGGCAGGAAGCCAACCCCGGCCTGGCCGCGCGCGTTGCCAAAAGCCCGGCCGAAGCGGCCGAGGGCGCCGATGTGGTGCTGACCTGCGTTGGCAATGACGATGACCTGGCCGATGTGGTGCTGGGACCGACCGGGGTGTTTTCGGCGATCGGCAAGGGCGCGGTGTTCATCGACCATACCACCGTTTCAGCGCGGATTGCCCGGCAGATCCAGGTCGAGGCGCGCGACCTGATGGTCCACTGCGTCGATGCGCCGGTCACCGGCGGGCAGGCCGGGGCCGAGAACGGCACCCTGACCGTGATGTGCGGCGGCCGCGACGATGCGATCGAGGCGGCGCGCCCGGTGATGGAAGCCTATACCAAGCGGATCGTCCATGTCGGCAAGGCCGGCGCCGGACAGACCACCAAGATGGTCAACCAGATCGCCTTTTCCGGAATCCTCGCAACCTTGAGCGAAGCGCTGCGCTTTGCCGAGGCGGCGCATCTTGATCTCGATAAGGTCTATCAGGCGATCTCGGGCGGCGCGTCGCAATCGTGGCAGATGGACAACCGCTGGAAGACGATGTGCGAAGACAGCTTCGACTTCGGCTTCGCGATCGACTGGATGCGCAAGGACATGGGCCTGGCGATGGACGAGGGACGTTCGCTGGGCGTTTCCTTGCCGGTCGCGGCGCTGATCGACCAGTTCTATGCCGAGGTTCAGGCTATGGGCGGCGGGCGGCAGGATACCTCTGCGCTGGTCCGCCGCTTGCCCAGGAAGGGGAAATGATGCTGCGTACCATGCTGGCGGCGGGTGCCGCGCTGATCGCCCTGGCCAGTCCGGCCATGGCCGACACCCTGCTGGATAATGTCGATGGCATGACGCTCGACGCCAACAACGCGGTGGACCATTTCACCGGGCTGGTGATCGACAACGATGGCCGGATCAAGCAGGTGCTGCACCGCGGCGACAAGCGACCCCGCACCGACTATGCGATCGACGGCAAGGGCCAGTTCCTGATGCCCGGCCTGATTGACAGCCACGCGCATGTGATGGGCGTGGGGATCGGGGCGATGACGCTGGATCTGTCGGAAACCAAGTCGCTGCCCGAAGCGCTGGCCCGGATCGACGCCTATGCCAAGGCCCACCCCGATCGCCCGTGGATCCTGGGTCGCGGCTGGAATCAGGAGCTGTGGCCCGACAAGCGGTTCCCGACTGCGGCCGACCTTGACGCGGTGGTGGGCGATCGCCCGGTCTGGCTGCAGCGGGTCGATGGCCATGCCGGCTGGGCCAATTCGAAAGCGCTGGCCCTGGCCGGGGTTACCGCGGCGACCAAGGACCCAGCCGGCGGTCAGATCGAACGTGTGCAGCCCGGCGGCAAGCCGGCCGGCGTGCTGATCGACAACGCGCAGGACCTGGTTGACAAGGTGATCCCCGCCCCGCGCCCCGAAGACCGCGATTTCGCGTTTGCGCTGGCGCAAGACATCTTTTTCAGCCGAGGCGTGACGGCCGCCGCCGACATGGGCACCACGATCGAGGACTGGCAGGCCTTCCGCCGCGCGGGTGACAATGGCACCCTGCGGATGCGGGTGATGAGCTACGCCGCCGGGGTCGATAACATGGTGCTGATCGGCGGGCCCGGCCCCTCGCCCTGGCTTTACCAGGACCGGCTGCGGCTTAACGGGGTCAAGCTTTACGCCGATGGCGCACTGGGATCGCGCGGGGCCAGCCTCAAGGCGCCCTACAGCGATGCACCGGGCACCAAGGGGCTGCGGATCACCGAAAATACCGCGCTGAAGAACATGATGAGCCGCGCAGCGATGGATCACTTCCAGATCGCGGTCCACGCGATCGGCGATGAGGCCGACGCCAGCCTGCTTTCCGCGATCGACGAGCTTTCGGGGACCTATACCGGCGATCGGCGCTGGCGGATCGAGCATGCCCAGATCGTCGATCCGGCCGATATCCCGCAGTTCGGCAAGCACGGGATCATCGCCTCGATGCAGCCCGTCCACCAGACCAGCGACCGGCTGATGGCCGAAAAGCGGCTGGGTCCGGACCGGCTCAAAGGCGCCTATGCCTGGAAGACGATCCAGACAACCGGATCGAAGCTGGCCTTCGGGTCTGATGCCCCGGTTGAGCTGGCCGATCCCTTTGTCGGCATGGCCGCCGCGATCAGCCGCCAGGGCACCGATGGCGAACCGGCCGGCGGCTGGCAGCCGCAGGAAAAGGTCACCCGTGAAGAGGCACTGGCCGGCTATACCGTCAACGGCGCCTATGCGGGCTTTGCCGAAGGCCGCTTTGGCCGGCTGGTGGTGGGCGAGCGCGCCGACTTCCTGTTCGTCGATCGCGATCCGATGCTGGCCACCGCGCGCGAGCTGGCCGATACCAAGGTGCTGCAGGTCTATGTGGGTGGCCGGCTGGTCTGGGATGCCAAGACCGCGAAGAAGCCGGGCAACTGATCAGGCAGGCGGCGGCGCCAGATCGGTGCCCGCCGCCTTGCTTTCCCGGCGTTCGCCCAGCCACATCACCAGCAACGCGCCTTCGAACAGCAACACCAGCGGCACCAGCAGCAGGATCTGGCTGACGATATCGGGCGGGGTGATGATCGCGGCGATCACCGCCATCAGCACGATCATGTACCGGCGCAGTCCGATCAGTTGCTTGCGGCTGACGATCCCGGCGCGGTTGAGCAGCAGCAGCAGCACCGGCAACAGGAAGCTGATCCCGAAGGCCAGGATGAACTGCATCACCAGCCCCAGGTAATCCCCCGCAGCCGGCAGCGCTTCGACGTTCAGGCCGCCCTTTACACCCTGAAAGCCCAGCATCCATTTGAACGCGGTGGGCATCACCACCAGATAGGCCAGCGCCGCCCCGGCAAAGAACAGCACCGGGGTCATGAACAGGAACGGCAGGAACGCCTTCTTTTCCTTGGCGTAGAGTCCGGGCGCAACAAAGGCCCACAACTGGTTGGCAATCACCGGGAAGGCCAGCATGAAGCCGCCGAACAGCGCGACCTTCAGCTCAACGAAAAACGCTTCGTACAGTTTGGTGTAAACCAGCTTGCCCTGACCAGGCGGAAACGCCTCGGTCAGCGGACGGATCAGAAAGCCGAAGATGTCGCTGGCGAAGTACAGGCAGATGGCAAAGGCCACCCCCAGTGCCAGGATCGATCGCATCAGCCGGGTGCGCAGTTCGATCAGGTGATCGAGCAGCGGAGCCTGGCTTTCATCGATGTCGCTGACCTGGAAGACCATTACCCGGCCTCTACGCCATCGGGCGTCCGCTTGGTCGATTTCCGGGCCTTTGCCGGCTTGCGCGGCTTGGTCGTCCTAGCAGCCTTGGCCGGTTTCGCGGGCTCGGCCGGCTCGGTCGGCTCGGTCGGCTGGGCAACGTCTTGAACATCGCTGGGCAACGGCTCGGCATAGGTGCCGGGGTCTGGCCCCACCAGCGCGCTGTCATCGCCGCTCGCAGGCGGGTGCGCGGCCATGATCGCGTCGTTCTGCGCCTTCCACTGCTTTTCCATGTCCTCAAGCTCAGCCTCGCGGATCATGGTTTCGATACCGGAACGGAAATGGCCGGAAACACGGCGCACCTTGGCCACCCAGCGGCCCACCGTGCGCATCGCGCGCGGCAAGTCCTTGGGCCCGATCACCACGATCGCAATGACCGCAGTGAACAGCATTTCATCCCAGCCGATATCCAACATGGCGTCGCCTAGCCCAGCCGCGCGCGGCGGCTATTGCTGGTTGTTCTTGCTGGCGTCGATCGTGGTATCGCCGTTCAGCGTGGCCTGCCCGGCAGGCGGCGGCGGGGGAATCTGGCTGGCGGGCGGCTGGCTCTTGTTTTCATCGCCCATGCCTTCCTTGAAGCTCTTGATGCCTTTGCCAAAGTCACCCATGATTTCAGAGACGCGACCGCGGCCAAACAGCACCAGCACGATGATCAGCACCACGATCCAGTGCCAGAGCGAAAAACCACCCATTGTTCCAAACTCCATCTGGGGCGCGAAACCCGTTAGCCCCTCAGCACGCTATCTAGGCGCTTTCTTCCTCACTTGCCAGTCCGGCGTCGGATTCATCGTCCTGATCGCCGCCCACGGTCGCCATCGCCTCGGCCAGCGCATCCTCCACCGGATCGAGCAGCCCGGCAGCGCGCAATTCATCAATGCCAGGCAGGTCGCGGCGGCTTTCGAGCCCGAAATGGGTCAGGAAATCGGGCGTAGTGGCATAGATTACCGGGCGCCCCGGAACTTCGCGGCGGCCAACGATCCGCACCCAGCCGGCTTCCATCAGCACATCGAGCGTGCCCTTGGCGGTCTGCACCCCGCGGATCGCTTCGATCTCTGCACGGCTGACCGGCTCGTGATAGGCGACGATCGCCAGCACTTCGGTGGCCGCGCGCGACAGGCGGCGCACCTCCTCACGCTCGCGCCGCAGCAGGTGGGCAAGGTCCGGCGCGGTCTGGAAATGCCAGCGCTTGCCGCGCTCGACCAGTTGTACCCCGCGTTCGCGATAGGCCTGCTCGAGTTCCGCCAGCGCGGCCTTCACGTCAGCGCCGCCCAAATGAACCGAAATCGCCTCCGCGCTCATCGGTTCGGTCGCCGCGAACAGCGTTGCCTCGACCGCGCGGACCAGATCATCGGGGCGGACGGCGTGCTGTTCGCTCATGCCCGGATCCCCCGCAGGCGAAGCGGCCCGAAGGTATGATCCTGGCTGATTTCGGCCTTGCCCAGCCGCGCCAGTTCAAGCGCGGCGACAAAGCTGGAGGCGAGCGCCGACTTGCGCAATTTGGGATCGGCGTGCGGCGGCAGGAATTCGCGCAGCTCCATCCAGTCCAGGTTGACCCCAAGCATCGATGAAACCCGGCTAAGCGCCGAATCCAGCGTCATCACCATCCGGTCACGCACCATGTGCACCACCGGCGCGGTGCGCGCCTTGACCTGACCATAGGCCTGGACCAGCGCGAACCAGTCACACTGCCACAGGCTCTTGCGATCGACCCGCAGCCCTTCGGGCGCACCGCGCATGAAGGTATCGCGGCCCAGCCGGTCACGCCCCATCAGCCGCGCTGCGGCATCGCGCATCGCCGCCAGCCGCTGCAGCCGCAATTGCAGCCGCAGCGCCAGTTCTTCGGGGCTGGGATCGGCCTGTTCGTCACGCGGCAGCAGCAGCGCGGACTTCAGATAGGCCAGCCAGGCCGCCATCACCAGATAATCGGCCGCCAGTTCCAGCCGCAGCGCTTCGGCCTGTTCGATATAGGTCAGGTACTGGTCGACCAGTTCAAGGATCGAGATCCGCCGCAGATCGACTTTCTGCCGCCGGGCCAGATCGAGCAGCAGGTCAAGCGGCCCTTCCCAGCCATCAAGCTCAAGGTACAGCGCGGCATCCTCGCTGGCCGCGCTGGCAACGCCTTGCCAATCATCCTCGGCAAAGGTCACTGCCGGGCTGTCGATCAGGCCGTCTTCAGTCATGCTGTCACCAGCCCCAGCAGGGCATCGCGCTTGGCCAGCAGTTCGCCCTGCTGCGCGACATCGCCGTGCATGGTCATTTCCGCCAGCGCGCGGTCAAGCCGGACGCGGGTTGCCTCGCCCATGGCGGGCAGCCGTTCGCAGATCCCGGTCATGTCGTCCATCCTGGCCCAGCAATTGAGCGCAATGTCACAGCCCGCCGCGATCGAGCGTTCGGCGCGTTCGGGCACCGAACCGCTGAGCGCCTCCATATCTAGGTCGTCGGTGATCAGCAGCCCGTCGAAGCCGATCCGCCCGCGGATAATTTCGCGGATAATCCAGGGGGATTGCGTGGCCGGGTTCTCGGTGTCCCAGGCGGTGAACAGCAGGTGCCCGGTCATGCCGGTCACCGCGTGGTTCAGCGCCCGGAACGGCGCAATATCCCATTCCAGCTCGGCATCGCTGGCATCGACCGTCGGCATCGCCTTGTGCGTATCGCAGTGCGTGCGGCCGTGGCCGGGCATGTGCTTGATCGTGCCGACCACCCCGGCCCGGGCCAGCCCTTCCAGCACCGCGCGGCCCAGTGCCGCCACCCGCAGCGGCTCGTGACCAAAGGCGCGGTCGCCGATGACATCGTGCGCGCCCGCCTGGCGAACATCGAGCACCGGGGCATGGGTGCAGCTGATCCCCACTTCGGCCAGATCCAGCGCCAGCGCATGGGCATTGGCGCGCGCCGCCTCGATCGCGCTGGTCGGGGCGAGGTCATAAAGCCGTTCAAACGCTTCGCCTGCCGGATAGGCCGGCCAGACCGGCGGCTTCATCCGCTGGACCCGCCCGCCTTCCTGATCGATCGTGATCAGCAACCGCTCACGCCCGTGAATCGCACGCAGATCATCGGTCAGCGCGCGGATCTGGTCACGGCTTTCGACATTGCGTCCGAACAGGATGTAACCCGCCGGATCGGCCTCACGGAAAAACGCGCGCTCATCGGCGCTGAGGGTCAATCCGGAAAGGCCGAAGATGGCGGGCGTCATAACCGGGCGAAAGTCGCAGCAGGAGAGGGATTCGGCAAGCTGCCGCGCGCCGGATCGTGTGGATTATCGCGCTATTTCACCTGGCAGGAAATGCCTGCGGCCTTCAGCTTGCCGCACAGCGTATTGGCCGCGCCGGTATCGGGTGCCACCGCCTGCAGGCGATAGACCGTCCCGGCCTCGGCCGTGCCCTGAACCACGCGGTGCGAAACGCCCGACAGCGCCCCGCCGGCCTTGGTGCCCAGCTGGGTCCAGAACGCCTCGGCCTTTTCCTTCGATGAGAAGGCGCCGACCTGGACCCCAACCCCGCCCGAAGGGGCGGTCGCAGCGCCACCGGCCGGAGCAGCTGCAGGGGCAGGCGCGGCCGGGGCAGCGCTGCTGCCGGCCATCTGCGCGGGCCGGGTCTGGCCCTCGGATACGGCAAAGCTGGTGTCACCGGTGCCGTCGAAGGTCTTGCCGCCCGGATCCTTGGGCGCTTCCTTGTAGGGCTTGTCATCGGCCGCGACCAGGCTGCCGTCGGCCACCAGCGCCGGATCGGGATTGCGGTGCGTGGCCCAGTAGATCCCGCCAACGATCGCGCCTAGCGCCAGCACGGCCAGCACGCCCAGCCGCGCGGTCTGGCCCCAGTCGGTGCCTTCGTAGTCGGCGTAGTCCTCGTCGTCGGAGCTTTCGAGCCAGGGCAGGCGTTCGTCCGCGTCTTCCAGCGCCAGCTGTTCGGTCTCCAACGGCTCGCCGTCGTGGTCTTCCCAGCTTTCCTCGCGATCCCCGTCGATGCCCGCCATGACTACATTTCCTCTACTGCCTCCACGCCCAGGAGGGCGAGGCCATTGCGGACAAGTTGCCCGATTTGGGACGCAAGATAAAGCCTTGAAGCCGTTAGCTTACCATCTTGTGCCACGATGAAGCGCTTTTCCGGCTTGTCGTTGCCAAGGTTCCAGTAAGCGTGGAAGGCGGCGGCCAGATCGTGGAGGAAGAATGCCACCCGGTGCGGCTCGCGCGCCTGGGCTGCGCCTTCAACCAGCCGCGGGAACTGTGCGCCCAGCTTGATCAGCTCAAGCTCTTCGGCGCCCAGCAGCTCCAGCGCATCGGCTGAGGGTGCAAAGCCCTCCGCCTCCGCCTTGCGCAGGGTCGAGCGGATCCGGGCGTGGGCGTATTGCACATAGAACACCGGATTGTCCTTCGATGCCTCGACCACCTTGTCGAAATCGAAGTCCATCTGCGCTTCGGGTTTGCGGGTCAGCATGGTGAAGCGGACCACGTCCTTGCCGACCATTTCGACCACATCGGCCAGCGTCACGAAGTTGCCGGCGCGCTTTGACATCTTGAACGGCTGGCCGCCCTTGAGCAGCTGGACCATCTGAACCAGCTTGACCTCGAACGGCTTGGGCGCGCCTTCGGCCCCGGTCATTGCCGCCACCGCCGCCTTGATCCGCTTGACCGTGCCGGCATGATCCGCGCCCCAGATATCGACCAGCGCATCGGCGCTTTCGGCTTTCTGGAAGTGATAGGCGAGGTCAGCGCCGAAATAGGTCCAGCTGCCGTCGCTCTTCTTGATCGGGCGATCCTGATCGTCACCGAACTTGGTCGAGCGGAACAGCGGCAGTTCGACCGGTTCCCAGTCATCGGGCGTCTTGCCCTTGGGCGCTTCAAGGTGGCCGTCATAGACCAGATCATGCGCGCGCAGCCATTGTTCGGCCGCGTCCGGCTTGCCGGCGGCCTGCAGTTCGGCCTCGGATGAGAACAGGTCGTGATGGATCCCCAGCAGGGCAAGGTCGGACTTGATCTCTGCCAGCATGGCCGCAACCGCGCGGGTCCGGAACGGCACCAGCCATTCGCTTTCGGGCGCGGAGACGAACTGGTCGCCGAATTCCTTTGCCAGCGCCTCGCCCACCGGGACCAGGTAGTCCCCCGGATAGAGCCCCTCGGGAATCTCGCCCACTGCTTCGCCCAGCGCCTCGCGGTAACGGACATGCGCCGAACGGGCGAGCACATCCACCTGCCCGCCGGCATCGTTGACGTAGTATTCGCGGATCACCTTGTGCCCGGCGAATTCGAGCAGCGCGGCCAGCGCATCGCCCACCACCGCGCCGCGGCAATGCCCCATGTGCATCGGCCCCGTGGGGTTGGCACTGACATATTCGACGTTGACCGTGCTGCCACCGCCCATGGCCGAACGGCCATAGTCGCCAGCCAGCGCGGCAATCGCGCGCAATTCGGTAAGCCAGGCGGCGGCATCCAGCCGCAGGTTGATAAAGCCCGGCCCGGCGATCTCGGCCGAAGCCACACCCGGAACCTTGACCAGTTCGGCCACCAGCGCCTCGGCCAGCGCGCGCGGATTCATGCCCGCCGGCTTGGCCAGCACCATCGCGGCATTGGTTGCCAGATCCCCGTGGCTGGGATCGCGCGGCGGTTCCACCGTGATCGGGCCACGGTTCAGCCCACCCGGCAGCGTTCCCGCCGCTTCAAGCGCATCGAGCGCGGTGTTCAGGTGCCCGGCATAGGCGGCATAGATGGTCTGCATCGTGGTCATGGCGGCGCGGTTAGCCTGTTTGCTTTGATAAGGAAATCCCAAGGGCCATCGCCCCCGGGATGCCGAGGGTGTGGCGATAATTGGCCCAGGGTGGTGCGAGAATGGCGGATTTCGAGAACCGGCGCGCCCCCTTCGACAAGCTCAGGGTTGTCGTAACCGGAACCGGAAGCGCAGAAAGCTGCCGTTCGCAGCCCTCCCTGGGGCAATTATCGCCGCACCCTCAGCGGGTGGCGTTGTAGACCAGCTGATCCTGGCTGAGCTGAAAACCCACCAGCACGTCGAAAGTGGCGCGGGTTACCGCGGCCTTGACTTCGGGCAGGGTCAGCGGATCGACAGCGGCGTCCTGCTGGCCGGCCCGGCGTCGGCGGGTCAACCGTTCGCGGATATCGGCCGGCAGGGTCGCTTCAGCGCGGTCGATCGAGGCGCTGCCCTGGCCGCTGGCCTGGGCGCGGTCCTGCCCGTCGGCGAAATTGACGGTGGCCTGGCCAACCCGCTTGGTGATCACTGCGCGCCCGCCGCGCAGCACCGTGACGAAATAGGGCACGGTCACCTGGCGCGCGCCGCGCGTATCGGTGCGGCGCACCAGCACATCGAAGGTCACGTTGGTCACCACCTTCTCACCGGCGTCGCTGCACTGGCTGCGCACGTTGGTCATCGCCGCGATCCAGTCGATATTGCCTGCGGTGGTATCGCCAGCCGTGCGGAACTGCGTGATATCCCCGGTATTGTTGGGAATCCCCACCGCCGGGCAGACCCCGCGCACGGCGGTGATGCCCACGCCTTCATCAACCACGATGTCGCCCTTGGTCTTGCACCCGGCAAGCGCGGCGGCCAGCGCGATGGCGGAAATCAGGCGGAAACGAGCGGTCATCGAGGCGTCCTTGGTTAAGCCCATGTGGTCTTCGTGTGCATGCCCTAGCGGCGCGCGGGGCAAAGCGCTAGGGGGGCCAAGATGAACGCCCCATTTCCAACCCCAGAAAAGCCTGCATTGCGCATGCTGCTGGCCGCCCCGCGCGGTTTCTGCGCCGGGGTCGATCGCGCGATCGACATCGTCGAGCTGGCACTGCAGCGCTATGGCGCGCCGGTCTATGTCCGCCACGAAATCGTTCACAACCGCTTCGTGGTCGATAGCCTGAAGGCCAAGGGCGCGGTGTTCGTCGAGGAACTGGACGAGGTTCCCGATGGCGTGCCGGTGGTGTTCAGCGCCCATGGCGTGCCCAAATCGGTGCCCGCAGCGGCCACTTCGCGCGGACTGGACTGGCTGGATGCGACCTGCCCGCTGGTCAGCAAGGTCCACCGCCAGGCCGAACGCCAGATCGAGGCCGGGCGGCACATCCTGTTCATCGGCCACCACGGCCATCCCGAAGTGGTCGGAACGATGGGGCAGGTGCCCGAAGGCACGATCACCCTTGTTGAAACGGTGGACGACGTTGCCGGGCTGGACTTTGACGACGAAAGTCCGCTGGCCTTCCTGACCCAGACGACGCTGTCGGTTGACGATACCGCCGAAGTGGTTGCCGCGCTCAGGGCCCGGTTCCCGCAGATCGTCGGCCCCAAGGCCGAGGACATCTGTTACGCCACCTCCAATCGCCAGGCTGCGGTCAAGACGATTGCGCCGCAGTGCCAGCTGGTGCTGGTGATCGGCGCGCCCAACAGTTCGAATTCGCTGCGGCTGGTCGAAGTGGCCGAACGCTGCGGCGCCCAGGCCCGGCTGGTCCAGCGCGGCGCCGAAATCGAAAGCCACTGGTTTGACGGTGTGGACGTGCTGGGGCTGACCGCCGGGGCCTCTGCCCCCGAAGAGCTGATCCAGGAAGTGATCACGCGAATCGGTGAATTCCGCGACGTGACGATGGAACAGGTGGTCACCGCCGAGGAAAAGATGGTGTTCAAGCTGCCCCGGCAACTGGTGGACTGAGATGGCCGTTTACACCCAGCTGGGCGCCGAGCAGCTTGCCGAGCTGATCGCCCATTTCGATGTCGGCGAACTGGTGATGGCCAAGGGGATCGCCGAAGGCGTGTCCAATTCGAACTGGCTGATCGAAACCACCGGCCAGGATGGTTCGGGCGCACGCTTTATCCTGACCATGTATGAATTCCGGATCGAGCTGGAAGACCTGCCCTATTTCCTGTCGCTGCTCGATCACCTGGCGGCCAGGGGCTGCCCGGTGCCGCGCACGATCCATGACCGCGATGGCGCGCTCTACCGGATGATCGGCGAAAAGGCCGTGGCGCTGATCGAGTATCTGCCGGGCGTGTCGGTCAGCGAGCCCACCGCCCAGCAGGCTCGCGCAGTCGGGGCGGAACTGGCGCGGATGCACCTGGCAGCGGCGGACTTTGCCGGATCGCGCGCCAACAGCATGGACCTGGCCGAATGGCGGCGGCTGGCCGATGCCTGCACCGCCCAGGGGCTGACCGATATCGATCCGGCGCTGGCCGGACTGGTTGAGCGTGAACTGCCGCTGCTGGCCGCCGCCTGGCCACAGGACCTGCCGCGCTGCGTGATCCATGCCGACCTGTTTCCCGATAACGTGCTGATGCTGGGCGGGCAGGTTACGGGCATGATCGACTTCTATTTCGCCTGCAACGATCTGACCGCCTATGATGTCGCGGTGACCCATGCCGCCTGGTGCTTTGATGGTTCGGGGCAGACATTCCTGGCGGAGCAATCGCGCGCGCTGCTGGCGGGCTATGAATCGGTCCGGCCGCTGAGCGCTGCCGAGCGTGCGGCGCTGCCGGTGCTGGCCCGCGGGGCGGCGATGCGGTTTGCGATGAGTCGGGCCTATGACTGGATCAACACCCCCGCCGATGCGCTGGTGACCCGCAAGGACCCGATGGCCTTTGCGCGCCGGCTCGAATTCTATGCCGATCCGGCCAATGCCGGGATCTTCGCCGCGGCATGAAGCAGGTCGAGATTTTCACCGATGGCGCCTGCAAGGGCAATCCCGGCCCGGGCGGCTGGGGCGCGGTGCTGCGTTCGGGCGGGCATGAAAAGGAACTGTCGGGCCATGACCCGGCCACCACCAACAACCGGATGGAACTGACCGCGGCGATTGAAGCGCTCAAGGCGCTGAAAAGCCCGTGCGAAGTCCAGCTCTATACCGACAGCAAATATGTGATCGACGGGATCACCGGCTGGATCTTTGGCTGGCAGAAGAACGGCTGGAAGAATTCGCAAAAGAAGCCGGTATTGAATGCCGACCTGTGGCAGGCGCTGCTGGAAGCCAAGCGCCGCCACAAGGTATCATGGCATTGGGTCAAGGGCCACGCCGGCCACCCCGAGAACGAGCGCGCTGACCAGCTGGCCAGCGACGCGGCGCTAGGTAAGGATAAATAAGAGTCCGTTCGTGGTGAGGAGGGACTGCCACTGAGCTTGTCGAAGGGGCTGGCCCGTCTCGAACCACCGCGTGCGCACGCAGGTCCTTCGAGACACCCTTCGGTCTTCGACAAGCTCAGCCCTACGGGCTCCTCAGGATGAACGGTGTTCTTTCGGCCTAGCTGTTGTCTTCAACCGGGGCGCCAGGGCCGTTCTTCTTGATCGATTCGATCGCGTTTTCGGCGCTGGCCTTGCTTGAATAGCCCTCGGTCGAGAACATCACTTCCGAATTGTATTTGAAGCGAACGCGGAATTCGCCAGCCTTGTCCTTGTAGATTTCGAACTTGTGAGCCATCGGTCTGTTCCTTGACTGGTTGAGTCCCCCATGGCCTCAAACCTAGCGCAACTGCCCGGTTTTGCTAGTGAAATCTGTCCGGCAAATAAGGCGCCGGATCAACCGCGCCGCCAGTCCGCCCCAGCAGCAGCCCTACCGCCAGATCGGCGGCCGCCGGTGCGGTCTGGATGCCGAAGCCGCCCTGCCCCGCGCACCAGAACAGGCCCGGCACCTTGGGGTCAAAGCCATAGATCGGCAGGCGATCGGGCGCGAAACTGCGCAGCCCGGCCCACTTGTGCTCGACTCGCCTGACCGGCCACTGGGCAACATCTTCCAGCCGGGCAATCGCGGTCGCCACGTCGATCTCCTCGGGTGCGGCATCGCACGGCGGATTGGGGGTTTCATCGTGCGGCGACAGCCACAGCCGGTCACCTTCGGGCCGGAAATAGAAGCTGCCGTCAAAGCCCAGCACCAGCGGCAGCTCGGGCGGAACCGGAGCCCCCATGGCCAGCTGGGCAATGGTGCGGCGATAGGGCTGCACGCCCAGCGGCCGGGCGCCGGCAAGTTCAGCAACCGGATCGGCCCAGGCTCCGGCGGCGTTGACCAGCACATCGGCGGAAAAGCGGCGTCCGTCCTCAAGCGCCAGCTGCCAGCAGGAACCTTCGCGGCGGGCCTGGGCCAGCCGGGCGCGGCACTGCAGTTCGGCCCCGCCCTGGCGGGCCTGGGCAAGGTAGAGCTGGTGCAGCGCGGCAACATCGATGTCGCAGCAATCGGGTTCGAGCACGCCATGCTGCCAGTCGCCCCGCAGGCCCGGTATGCGGCAGGCCAGCGCCGCGAATTCAAGCCGTTCGATCCGCACGCCCAGCCCGGCGAATTCGCCAGCAAACCGGTCCAGCGCCGCCGCCTCGTCCGCGCGCGCCAGGGTCAGCGCACCGCGCGGACGCAGCAGGCCATGCTGCTTGAGGAACGGCCCGGAAGCCGCGGTAAGCGGCAGGACCAGCGGCCCGCCATAGCTTTCGGTCCAGAACGCGGCGGAACGTCCGGTGGCGTGGTAGCCGGGCCGGTCCTCGGCCTCGAGCAGCAGGACCCGGCCCTGCCCGGCCAGTCCTGCGGCCAGCGAAGCGCCCGCCATGCCGGCTCCGACGATCGCAAAATCGAAGCGCCCACCCATTGCCGTCAGCGCGCGGCAACCCGCGCCAGCAAGGCATCGCAGGCCGCCAGCGCGCGGTTCCTGACCGAATCGGCCTCCCGCAGGATCTCGTGCCGGGCTTCCTTGCCGAAATGGACCAGCTCGCAATCGCCCAACCGCGCGGCGGCCCGCGCGATGGCCTTCCAGCCAACCAGCTTGTCATCGTCGGTGGCGACGATCACCGTCGGCACCTTGACCGCTTCAAGCAGCCCCGGCGTTTCCAGGAACCGCATCGAGGCATAGGCGCGTTCGACCCAGCCCCAGCTGCCCGGTCCCATCACCAGCTGCGGGCGCTGGCTGCGCCACCACAGTTCGTCGGCATAGCGCTCGGCATCGTGCGACAGCAGGTGCGCGCGCTCTTCGGGCACTTCGCCAGGGGCCTCGCTCCATTTCCAGGCCGGGCGGCGCGGATCGCCCAGCGCGCGAATCGCCTTGGCCGCCTGATGCATCACCGCCTGCGGCAGCAGGCTGGCGGTAAAGCCCAGCATCGGCGCGGACAGGATCAGCGCATCGGGATCGGCCAGTCCTTCGGCCACGGTGCGCAGCGCCAGATGTCCGCCCATCGAATGCGCCGCCAGCACATGTGGCCCCGGCGTTTCGGCCTTCCAGCGTTTCCACAGCAGGGCCAAGTCTTCAACCCAGGTGGCGAAATCATCAATATGGCCGGTGACCGGATCCTTGCCCAGCCGCCCCGAATCCCCCTGCCCGCGCCAGTCGCTGGCGGTGACGTGCCAGCCCAGCTCATTCCAGTGCGCCAGCGTTTCGAGGTATTTTTCGTAGAAATCGCCGCGTCCGGGCAGGAACAGGATCGAGCCCTTGGCGTCTGCCTGCGGGGCCGGCCAGTCAATCCGCCGGATCGCCCAGCCATCGCCCGCCTGCCAGCGGCTTTCGCTGGCTGCGGAAGGAATCGCGCGACGATCGAAGGCCGGTAAGCTTGCTTGCGACATTTGGATAATTCCAGCCTCTCGGCACTGGTTACTTTTTAGTAAGTCCTGCCCCTTAGACAGTCTCCCTGAGACCAGGGGGGCTGTAATGCCGGACTTCGAATTTCGTTACCTGCTGCTTGCCGCATTGGCAATCGCGCTGCTGGTTGCTGCCTTCACCGACATTCGCCGCCGCCAGATCGACAACTGGCTGAACGGTGCGATCGCCGCATCGGCTCCGCTTTACTGGTGGGCCAGCGGACTGTCGCTGTGGCCGGGCGTTGCCTGGCAGCTGGGTGTCGCTGTGGTAACGCTGGTGGTACTCGCAGGTCTGTTCGCAATGCGCGCGATGGGCGGTGGTGACGTCAAGTTGCTGACTGCGCTGGCGCTGTGGATCGAACCGCTGTGGTTCATGCGATTGCTGATCGGCATGGCGCTGATCGGCGGCGTACTCACCATCGTTCTGGGCATGTGGCACGTGATCCGCAAGCGCCGCGACAAGCTCGCCGTACCATACGGCGTGGCGATTTCGAGCGCCGGACTGTGGGTCCTTGCTGCCCAGTTTCTGCCAGCTTTCCAAAGCGCTGCAACAGCGCAGGGAGCCGGTTGACCGGATTTTAACCAGTTTGCCCGAATAGACACGGACGTTTTCGGGATTTTTCTAGGGGGCTTGCTTAGCCATGGATAAAAAGAAGCTGATGCTGCTGCTGGGCGCGCTGGTCATTGCGATCGGTACCGCACTGGCCGCTCGTAGCCTGCTCACCGGGGGTTCTGCCCCCAAGGCGGATGCCGCCCAGCAGGTCCCCAAGGGCCCGAAGGTCCTGGTGGCGCAACGCGCTCTGCCGGTGGGCACGATCATCACCGCCGATTCGGTCAGCTTCCAGCTGTGGCCGAAGGAAATGGTGCAGGACGCCTACTTCATCGACGGCGAAGCCGACATGAACAAGCTGCTCGGCACCGTGGTTCGCTACCCGATCACCGCCGGCCAGCCGGTCACCCAGGGCGCGCTGGTTGCCCCTGGCGATCGCGGCTTCCTTGCTGCGGCGCTTGGCCCCGGCATGCGCGCCGTGACGATCCCCGTTTCGGCCAAGACCGGCGTGGGCGGCTTCGTCTTTCCGGGCGACCATGTTGACCTGATGCTGACCCAGACCGTCCAGGGCAACGGCGACGGCCCGCCGCTCAAGGCGACCGAAACCATCCTGCGCAATGTCCGCGTGCTCGCCACCGACCAGTCGACCGACAGCACGGTGGAAGACGGCAAGACGATTGTCCGCTCGTTCCGCACCGTGACGCTCGAAGTGACGCCCAAGATCGCTGAAAAGATCGCGGTGGCCCAGACCATCGGCACGCTCAGCCTGTCGCTGCGCAGCCTGGCTGACAACCAGTCCGAACTCGATCAGGCGATTGCCAGTGGCTCGGTCAAGGTTCCGGCCGGTGCAACCAAGGATCAGGAAGCCAAGTTCCTCGCCAATGCGATGAACCGCCCGATCGATGCCAGTGCCACCTTTGTCACCGGCGGCGACGTGTCGCGCTTCCAGCGCCGCACTGCGCCCAGCCCCGAACGCTCTGCCCAGGTTGCGGCTCCGGCCATGAGCAGCCCGGCTCCGGCTTCTTCACAGCCGCGCGCCGCAGCGCCGAGCGGCCCCGTGGTCCGCGTGACCCGCGGCAAGAACACCACTGCCGAACCGGTTGGAGGACGCTGAGATGCTGACCCGTAACACTTCCGCTTCCACCGCCGCCACGAAAGGCCGCACGATGAAACGCCTTGCCTTTACCATGCTCAGCGCCACCTGCGCGGCTGCCCCGCTGGCTCTGATGCCGGTCGGAAGCGCCGATGCCCAGTCGGTCAGCCGGCCCGCCAATGACCTTGTCCTGTCGATTGGACGCGGCCAGCTGGTTACCGTCGGCGGAGCGATGGCCGATGTCTTCGTCGCCAACGAAAACGTGGCAGACGTTCAGGTGAAGAGCTCGCGCCAGCTTTATGTCTTTGGCAAGGCGGGTGGCGAAACCACCATCTATGCCAGCGACGCTGGCGGCAACATCATCTGGTCGGCCAACGTCCGGGTGGGTTCGAACATCGACAGCGTCGACCAGATGCTGAAGGTGGCGATGCCCGATGCCAAGATCTCGGTCTCGACCATGGGTACCAACACTTTCCTGCTGACCGGCACCGTTGCGGCGCCCGAAGATGCCGCTGAGGCCGAGCGCCTGGTCCAGGCCTTTGTCGGCAAGGAAGCCAATGTCATCACCCGCGTGAAGATGGCCACGCCGCTGCAGGTCAACCTGCACGTCAAGTTCGCCGAAGTCAGCCGCACCCTGGTGCGCGACATCGGGGTCAACATGACGACCGGCGATGCTACCAGCGGATTCCAGTTCGGGATCGGTCAGGGCCGCGGATTTTCGTCAACCTTCCGTCCGGGCACTGTAACCGGCGTTGGCAACAAGCCGTCGATCTGGGTTCCCGATATCAACAACCCCGGAAAGTTCGTGCAGGTTGACGGTACGTCGGTCAGCCCGATCGGGGTTGGCACCACGCTTGCGGGTGCCGGAAAGCTGTTCGGCCTCGACATCCTTGGCGCGCTCGATCTGGGCGAACAGGTTGGCCTGGTTTCGACCCTGTCGGAACCCAATCTGACCGCACTGTCGGGCGAAACGGCAGAATTCCTGGCGGGCGGCGAATATCCGATCCCGATCAGCCAGGGCCTGGGCACCACCTCGATCGAATACAAGCGGTTCGGGGTCAGCCTGGCCTATACGCCGACGGTGCTGGCCAATGGCCGGATCTCGATGCGGGTCCGTCCCGAAGTGTCCGAGCTTTCGAGCCAGGGCGCGATCACCATCAACGGCTTCCAGGTTCCGGCGCTGACCGTGCGTCGCACCGAAACCACGGTCGAGCTCGGCTCGGGCCAGTCGATGATGATTGCCGGCCTGATGAGCAACGCCGCGCAAAGCACCGTCAAGAAGATGCCGGGCGCCGGCGACCTGCCGATCGTGGGTTCGCTGTTCCGTTCGAGCCACTTCCAGAAGGGTGAAACCGAACTGGTGATCGTTGTGACGCCGTACCTGGTCCAGCCGGTCAGCGCCAACGAGATTGCCCTGCCGACTGACGGCTATCGCAGCCCCAACATGCTGCAGCAGGTGTTCGGCAACCAGCAGAGCGCCGGCAAGTCGGGTGAAAAGCGCCCGATGCCCAGCAGCGGTCCCGCACAGCAGGGCCCCAATGGCCCGCAGGTGGGTGAACTGATGTCTCCGCAAGCAATCGTGCCGCAATCGGCCAGCGCCAAGGAAGACAAGAAGAACAAGAAGAAGAGCAAGGACGGCGATGCCGCCGCGCCCGGCTTCAGCCTGAACTGAGGAAGGACCAACCATGCGTATTCTCAAGTCTCGCAAAGCGCTGGCTTCGGCCCTTACCCTTTCGCTGGCACTCGCGCTTGGCGGCTGCGGCGGCGGTGGCTTCCCCAGCAATCGCAGCCTCGACAGCGTGCACCAGCCGGTAGTTTCGACCACCAGCTACACGCTCGACATTTCGGCTGGCCCGGGTGGCGTCTCGATCCCCGAACAGCGCCGTCTGGCTGGCTGGTTCGATGCCATGGCGCTGCGTTACGGCGACCGGATCTATATTGACGATCCGATGAAAAGTGCCGGTGCCCGCGCCGCGGTTGAAGGCGTTGCCGGCAAGTACGGCATGCTGGTCAACGACGATGCGCCGGTGACGCCGGGTGATGTATCGCCGGGTACTGTCCGCGTGGTCGTGACCCGTTCGAGCGCCACCGTTCCGGGTTGCCCCGACTGGTCGCAGAATTCGGACGCCAACCTGACCAATGGCACCAACGCCAGCTATGGCTGCGCGGTCAATTCGAACATGGCTGCAATGGTCGCTGATCCGCAGCACCTGCTCAAGGGTGCCAGCGGCAGCGGCGTGACCACGGTCATGAGCTCGACCAAGGCCATCGACACCTATCGCGAAGCTCCGCCGTCAGGCCAGAAGGGCCTCAAAGAACAATCGTCGCAGAGTGGGAAGTAAGCCATGAATGCTCCTTGGAAACCTGGCGTGCAGGGCAACCGCGATCCGTTTGCCGCCTTCATCTGCGACGATGCCGCACTCGATGTGCTGCGCCCGGTCGTGATCGAAATGGGCTGGCAGCCCGAGAAGTGCAACAAGGGTGGCCTGCGCAACGCCGTGCAGTCACTCTCGATCTCGGCCAGCCCCAACATCCTGATGGTCGACCTGTCGGAAAGCGGCGATCCGCTGAACGATATCAACGCCCTGGCCGAGGTTTGCGAACCCGGCACGGTGGTGGTGGCGATCGGCCAGGTCAACGACGTGCGCCTGTACCGCGACCTTCTGGCCAGCGGGATCCACGACTACCTGCTCAAGCCGCTTTCGCCCAGCCAGGTGCGCGATGCCCTGGTCAACGCCCAGGCGGTCTTTGCGAATCCCAAGTCGCACGATCCGGCAGTGGCCAAAAAGCATATCTCGACTGCGGTCATCGGTACGCGCGGCGGGGTTGGTGCTTCGACCATCGCCACTTCGCTGGCCTGGCTGTTCAGCTCGGACGAAAAGAGCCCGACTGCTCTGCTCGACCTTGATGTGCACTTCGGCACCGGCGCGCTCGCGCTCGACCTCGAGCCGGGCCGCGGCCTGACCGACGCGATCGAGAATCCGGGCCGTATCGACGGACTGTTCATTGAACGTGCGATGATCCGCGCCAACGATCACCTGGCGATCCTTTCGGCCGAAGCGCCAATGAATTCGCCGCTGATGACCGATGGCGCCGCCTTCATCCAGCTTGAGGAAGAATTCCGCCAGGCGTTCGAGATGACGGTGATCGATCTGCCGCGCAACATGCTGATCAACTTCCCCAACCTGCTGGCCGACGTGAACGTGGTGCTGGTGGTGGTGGAAATGACGCTCGCTTCGGCGCGCGACGCGATCCGCATCCTGTCGTGGCTCAAGAGCAACGCCGCCCATGTCCAGCCGCTGGTCATCGCGAACAAGGTTCAGCCGGGTGTCGCGGAAATCAGCAAGGCCGACTTCGAAGCCTCGATCGAACGCAAGATCAATTTCACGATCCCGTACGACGTCAAGGCCGCGACCAATGCTGCCAAGCTGGGCCAGACCTTTGCCGACGCCAACCGCTCGGCCAAGGCCGGGGTCGCGATCCGCGACATCGCCAAGTCGATCATGAACGTCGGTGACGGCGAAGTGATCGACGCGGCGATCAAGCCAAAGAGCTCGTTGCTGGGCAAGTTCGACCTCAAGTCGATGCTGTCGGGCAGCAAGAAGGCCAAGGAAGTGCCCGCTCCGGCCCAGGCCTGAGCGCGTGAGTGAAACCGGGACCCGCCGCAATGCGGCGGGCCACCCCGCAACGGAAGGCGAGTAGCGCGGATGAGCATTGTCCAGCTCCTGCTGATTGCCATGGGCCTGATGAGCTTCATGGTCCTGGGCTATCTGGCCTTCGCGGGCCCGTCGGCGGCCAAGGAAGGCACGCGCCGGCTCCAGGCCGTGCGCTATCGCCATTCCGACAGCACGGTCGACCGGGTCGAAGCGCAGCTCAAGAAGGCGGTCGCCGCCCGCAAGCCCAAGATGCACCAGATCGCCGGTTCGGAATCCCGGATCGCGGCGCTGGCGCTCAGGCTGCACCGTTCCGGCAAAAGCTGGACACTGGCGCAATATGCCTATGCCTCGGCCGGTCTGGCGCTGGCGGTTACCATCATCATGTTCCTCAAGACGGGGGCCGCGCTGCTCTCGCTTGGCGTTGGCCTGATTGCCGGTGCCGGGCTGCCTCACGCGGTGGTCGGCTTCTTCATCAAGAAGCGCAACAACGCCTTCACCACCAAGTTTCCCGATGCGATCGAACTGCTGGTTCGCGGCCTGCGCTCAGGTCTGCCGGTAACCGAAACGCTGGGCGTGGTGGCAACCGAAGTTCCTGGCCCGGTGGGTGAGGAATTCAAGCTGGTGACCGAACGCATCAAGATCGGCAAGACCATGGAGGACGCCCTCCAGGAAACCGCCGACCGGCTCAACACGCCTGAATTCAGCTTCTTCTGCATCACTCTGGCGATCCAGCGCGAAACCGGGGGTAACCTCGCCGAAACGCTGTCGAACCTTGCCGACGTGCTGCGCAAACGCGCGCAGATGAAGCTCAAGATCCGCGCGATGAGCTCTGAATCCAAGGCTTCGGCCTACATCGTCGGCTCGCTGCCGTTCATCGTCTTCGGGATGATCTACTGGATCAACCCCAAGTATCTGGGTGGCTTCTTCACCGACGACCGTCTGATCGTCACCGGGCTTGGCGGCCTGGTATGGATGTCGATCGGCGCCTTCATCATGGCCAAAATGGTCAGCTTCGAGATCTGAGTCAGGGGAACCGGACAATCATGCCTACCAATCCGCCCGGACCTACGCTCCTCGGCATCGACGTCATCTGGGTCGGTACGATCCTGGCGTTCTGCGCCGCACTGGCTGTGATCTTCGCGATCTACACTGCGGTCACCATCCGTGACCCGATGCAGAAGCGCGTCAAGGCGCTCAACGACCGCCGCGACCAGCTCAAGACCGGGCTGATCACCGGCGGCTCGAAAAAGCGCGCCAGCCTGGTGCGCAAGACCGAAGCCACCGACAAGATGAAGGACACGCTGTCCTCGCTGAAGGTGCTGCAGCAAAGCCAGCTTGAGATCATCCAGCAGAAACTGGCCCAGGCCGGGATCCGCCGCAAAGAGCTGGGGATCGTGGTGATCTTCGCCCGCATGGTGCTGCCCGTTGTGCTGGGCGGGTTTGCAGCCTTCATGATCTATGGCGTCAACTATTTCCCGACCTGGGGCGGCATGAAAAAGCTGATGGCCTTCGCCGCAGCCGTTGGTGCTGGCTACAAGGGTCCGGAAGTCTACATCCAGAACCTGATTTCCAAGCGCACCGACGCGATCCGCAAGGGCCTGCCCGATGCGCTCGACTTGCTGGTGATCTGCGCCGAAGCCGGTTTGACGGTCGATGCCAGCTTCAACCGCGTGGCGCGCGAACTGGGCCGGGCCTATCCCGAACTGGGCGATGAATTCGCCCTGACCGCGATCGAGCTCGCCTTCCTGGGCGAACGCCGCATGGCCTTTGAAAATCTGGCCTACCGCGTCGATCTCGAAGCGGTGAAGGGCGTGACCACCACCATGGTCCAGACCGAACGCTATGGTACGCCGCTGGCTTCCGCACTGCGCGTGCTGTCGGCCGAATTCCGCAACGAACGCATGATGCGCGCCGAAGAAAAGGCCGCGCGCCTGCCCGCGATCATGACCGTGCCGCTGATCCTGTTCATTCTGCCGGTGCTGTTCATCGTGATCCTTGGTCCGGCAGCCTGTTCGATCGCCGATGCCTTTGGCGGCGGTGGTCCGGGCAAGAAGTAAGGCTCAATTGCCTGGGGGCAACCAAAGGCCGGTTCGGGATCCCCGAGCCGGCCTTTGCGTATCAGGCCTGGGTGACGGTGCCTTCGATCGCGCCGAAGATGGTGTGGCCGTGATCGTCGCGCATCTCGATCCGCACCACATCACCAAAGCGCAGGAACGGGGTTGTGGCCGCGCCGCCGGCAATCGTCTCGATCATGCGCTGTTCGGCAATGCAGGAATAACCCCGCCCGCCCTGACCGCACGGACGCCCCGGTGAGCCATCGGGATCGCGGTTGGAAACCGTACCCGATCCGATGATCGAGCCCGCACCGATCCGGCGGGTCTTGGCCAGATGCGCGATCAGGGTGCCGAAATCGAACGTGCATTCCTCGCCGGCATTGGCGCGGCCAAAGGCTTCACCGTTGAGGTCAACGCTTAGAACGCGGTTCAGCCGACCGCCCTGCCAGGCCTCGCCCAGTTCTTCAGGAGTGACAAAGACCGGCGAGAAATGGCTGGCCGGTTTTGACTGGACGAAACCGAAGCCTTTGGCCAGTTCGGCCGGGATCAGGTTGCGCAGCGAGACATCGTTGACCAGTCCGACCAGCCGGATATGATCCAGTGCATCCCCGGCCGAAACCCCTTGCGGAACATCGCCGGTCACCACGCAGATTTCGGCCTCCATGTCGCAGCCCCAGGCTTCATCGGCCAGCGTGATCGGCTCACGCGGCCCGCGCAGGTCATCGCTGCCGCCCTGGTACATCAGCGGATCGTGCCAGAAGCTGTCCGGCAGTTCGGCGCCGCGCGCCTTGCGCACCAGTTCGACGTGGTTGACGTAGGCCGAACCATCGGCCCACTGGTAGGCGCGTGGCAGCGGCGCGGCGACTTCGCGTTCGTGAAAGCGTTCACGCGGGATCGCACCGTGTTCCAGTTCGGTCGCCAGCGCCTCAAGCACCGGCGCGTGCCGGTCCCAGTCATCCAGCGCGGCCTGCAGGGTGGGCACCAGGTGATCGGCCGGGGCATACCAGGCGAGATCTCTGGAAACGAGAACCAGCCGCCCGTCGCGGCCGTGGGGCAAAGATGCCAGTTTCATATGGTCATGGTTCCTTCTCGCCAGCCTGCTCGCGGATACGCTGCAGCAGGTCCTTGAAAGTCTTGCGTTCGGGCGCGCTCAGCCCGGAAAACAGATGCTCTTCCATCTTAAGTGCGATCGGCATGATCGCGCCGTGGACCTCGCGGCCCGTCGCGGTCAGTTCAAGATGATGCGATCGCCCGTCACGCATGTTGGGGCTGCGCGCGATCAGACCGCGTTCTTCCAACACCTTGCAGGCGCGGTTGACCGCCACCTTGTCCATCCGGGTGGCCCCGACCAGTTCACGCTGGGTGTGCGCACCGCTGTCACCCAGCACTGCCATCACCCGCCATTCTGGAATCTTGAGCCCGAAACGCGATGAATACTCCGCCGCGATCCGGTCACTCACCGCGTTGGAAGTGATCGAGAGCAGATAGGGCAGAAAATCGACAAGGCGGGCAGACTTGGCGCTCATGAACTGGTTCCTGTTGCAACCAGTTCGCTAAGTGGCCGCGTGGCAAAGCGCAATGGCAAAGGTCAATTTTCGCAGGTTCTAAGGTGCGGCGGCCGCAAAGGCGGGATGTTCGCGCAGGGCGGCATCGATCCGCACCAGCTTCGGGTAGGGATCAAGCGGCAGCTCAAACCGGCGGGCATTGGCCATCTGCGGGACCAGGCAGATATCGACCAGATTTGGCGCTGCCCCGCCAAACAGGCCTTGTTCCGGAGCCTGAGCTTCCAGCGCGGCAAAGCCGTTGCCGATCCAGTGCCGGTTCCATTCGTAGGTCGCGGCGTCATCAGCGCCAAACTGGCTTTTCAGCCGGTTCATCACCCGCAGGTTCTGGATCGGATGGGTATCCGCAGCAATCACCAACGCCAGGGCGAGCGCGGCGGCACGCGCGGCGGGATCGGCTGGCAGCAACGCCGGTTCGGGGCGGGTCCGGTCAAGGTAGTCGATGATCGCCAGGCTCTGGGTCAGCAGGTGGCCATCGATCGCCAGCGCCGGCACCAGCCCTTGCGGATTGAGCGCGGTGAATTCCGCGCTGCCCTGCTGGCCCACCCGCAGATCGATCGGCACAGTGCGAAAAGCCAGGCCCTTCAGGTTCAGCGCAATCCGCACCCGATAGGCCGCCGAACTGCGCGGCCAGTCATAGAGCACCGCTTCAGCCACCCAGCACCCGCCCTGCCACGGCCTGCAATTTCGCTACCAGCGCGGGATCACGCGCGGTGGGTGCAGTCATGATCGCATGTTCAAGCGCATGGTCGATCGGGCTGGCGCTGCGCGCCTTGGGCAAGGCGCGGGCGAAAGCGCGCACCACCTTGGCGGCCAGATCGACATTGCGCTTCATCACCGCCATAATCTCGCCAACGTCGGCTTCGTCGCCTTCGCGCCAACTGTCATAGTCGGTCACCATGCCCAGCAGGGCATAGGGCAGTTCAGCTTCGCGGGCGAGGCGCGCTTCGGGCATGGCGGTCATCCCGATCACATCCGCACCCCATTTGCGGTAGAGCTTGCTTTCGGCCCGGGTCGAGAACTGTGGTCCCTCGATCGCGACATAGCAGCCGCCATCGTGGATCTTGGCCTCATCCTCGGCCACCGCCGATACCAGTCCGGCACGCAGACGCGGACAAATCGGATCGGCCAGACTGACATGGGCAACCAGGCCGGGTCCGAAGAAACTGTTCTCGCGCCCGGTCGTGCGATCGATAAACTGGTCAACCGCAACGAAATGCCCGGGTGCCATGCCCGGATTGAGCGAGCCGATCGCCGAAAGCGCGATCACATCACTGACCCCGCACCGCTTGAGCACATCGATATTGGCACGGTAGTTGACTGCCGAGGGCGGCACGGCATGGCCGCTACCGTGGCGCGGCAGGAAGGTGAAGCGGACCCCTTCAAGCGTTCCGGTGGTTACCGCCGCCGATGGCAGGCCGAACGGGCTGGCAACCTCGATCTCCTGGGCACTGTCCAACCCGATCCCGGACGCCAGGCCGGAACCGCCGATAACCCCGATGTGCCAGGTGCCGCTGTCAGATATTTCGCTCATTGGTGAGCGAGGATACCGGCCATGATGAAGTCGATGCAATGCTCACGATAGCGATCGCGCAATTCTTCGGTCAGGGTATCGGTATCGTAGCAGTGCTTGAGCACCAGACGGGAGGCAAAGAACCGGTCGGCAGCGCCGGTGGTGGTGAAATAGAACATCTGCGGATCGACATTGCGGAACACACCGCGCTTCACCCCATCGGCGATCAGCTTGTCATAGGCGCGGCTGAGCGGGGTCAGATAGGAATCGGCGATCCGGTGGGCTTCATCGGGATCGCTTTCACGCACCAGCCGCATCAGCAGGCGGTTGAGATAGGGGGTCTTGTAATAGGTATCGACCACCGCCCCGATGTGCCGCCGCAGCCGCACTTCGGGCGGCATGTCCTTGGCCATCAGGGCATCGACCGCGTGGATGATCCCTTCCATGTCGCGATCGAGCAGGGCCTTCATCAGCCCGGCCTTGTTGCCGAAGTAGTACTTCACCAGTGCCGAATTGAGCCCCGAACGCAGCGACAGTTCTGACAGCGAAATGTCGACGATATCGCCTTCGCGCATGATGTCGGACGCGGTCTGCAGCAATTGCTCGCGCGCGCCCGGCGGCGCTTCGCTCGCCACTTCTCGCGTCACAGTGCTCATTTGTAAGGCGGCTCCCCTCCCCACCACGGGTAGAAATCGGGCATATCGCTTGAAACCCGTAGGGGAAAGTCAGGCGCGCGCTTCTCAAGGAAGCTTTGCACACCTTCTTTTGCATCGGCGCCCTTCGACAGGCGGTAGATTGCCCGGCTATCAACCTTGTGCGCTTCCATCGGGTGATCGCCCGATGGAATCCGCCACAGCATCGCGCGGGTCATCGCCACCGATATGGCCGAGGTATTTTCGGCAATCTCGCGCGCCAGGCCGCGCGCGGCGTCGATCAGTTCGCCCTGGGGGTGGACCGATCGCACCAGTCCGGCCTTGAGCGCCTCTTCAGCGCCAAAGATCCGACCGGTCATGCACCATTCCAGCGCCTGGTTGATCCCGACGATCTTGGGCAGGAACCAGCTGGAGCAGGCTTCGGGCACGATCCCGCGCCGCGCGAAGACAAAGCCATAGCGCGCATTGTCGCTGGCCAGACGGATATCCATCGGCAGCTGCATAGTCACGCCCACGCCCACCGCCGCGCCGTTGCAGGCCGAGATCAGCGGCTTCTTCGACTGGTAAAGCCGCAAGGTCAGCAAGCCACCGCCATCGCGCACACGCGGATCGGACAGATCCTCAACCGGTTCCGAATTGGAGAAGACTGCCCGGCCATCGTCGGGTGTCAGATCGGCCCCCGCGCAAAAAGCCCGCTCGCCCGCCCCGGTAAAGATCACCGCGCGGACCGAATCGTCAGCATCGGTTCGGTCCATGGCATCGATGATCTCGTTCATCATCGTGCCGGTAAAGGCATTCATCTTGTCCGGCCGGTTGAGCGTCAGCGTGGCGATGCCCTCCGCAATGTGAAGGTCAATCTGCGAATATCCCATGCTTATCTCTCCCGGCCGGCAATTGTTGGATCAACGAGGTGCCATACGGATGGCACCATCCAGGCGAACGTCCTCGCCATTGAAATAGCCGTTCTCGATCATGGTCATGGCAAGATTGGCATATTCGGCGGGATCGCCCAGTCGCTTGGGGAACGGCACCGATGCGCCCAGCGCATCCTTCACCGGCTGCGGCGCGGCGGCCAGCAGCGGGGTGTTGAAGATGCCCGGCAGGATCGTGTTGACGCGGATGTTCTCGCTCGACAGATCGCGCGCGATCGGCAGGGTCATGCCGACCACACCGGCCTTCGATGCCGAATAGGCGACCTGGCCGATCTGGCCGTCTTCGGCCGCAACCGAAGCGGTGTTGACGATCGCGCCGCGATCACCGTCTTCCTGCGGATCAAGCGTCATCATGCCGGCCGCCGACATGGCGATGCAGCGGAAGGTGCCGACCAGGTTGATCTGGATCAGCCAGTCGAAGGCGCTGGGCGGGTAGAACTTGATCGAACCGTCTTCCTTCGAACGGCTGGCGGTCTTCATCGCCGCGCCGGTGCCGGCGCAGTTGACCAGCACGCGTTCCTGCCCGTGCGCTTCGCGAGCCTTGGCAAACCCGGCGGCGACGCTTTCATCGCTGGTCACGTTCACTTCGCAGAAGATCCCGCCGATTTCGGCGGCGAGCGCTTCGCCCTTTTCGGCCTGGAGGTCGAAGATGGCGACCTTCACGCCCTTGGCGGCGAGCGCGCGGGCGGTAGCGGCACCAAGGCCCGAAGCCCCGCCGGTAACCACTGCGGCAACGGTGTTGTCGAGTTTCATTTCAGATATCTCCGTTTGGAATCAGCACATTTCTACTACCGGGTTGAGCTCGGCTCAGACAATCTCAACAATAGTGACGTTGGCGACACCGCCGCCTTCGCACATGGTCTGCAGGCCATACTTGCCGCCCCGCGCCTTGAGCGCATGCAGCAGCGTGGACATCAGCTTGGTCCCCGATGCCCCAAGCGGGTGGCCCAGCGCAATGGCCCCGCCATTGACGTTGAGCTTTTCCGGATCGGCCCCGGTGTGCTTGAGCCAGGCCAGCGGCACCGAGGCAAAGGCCTCGTTCACTTCGTAAAGGTCGATATCACCGATCTTCATTCCTGCGCGGGCCAGCGCCTTGTCGGTGGCGAACAGCGGCTCTTCCAGCATGATCACCGGATCGCCGGCAGTCACGGTCAGGGTATGAATCCGGGCCAGCGGGGTGAGGTTGTAGCGCTTGAGCGCTTCTTCGGAGACCACGAGCGCAGCCGACGAACCGTCGCAGATCTGGCTCGAGGTGGCTGCGGTCAGCGTCCCGCCTTCCTGCAGCAGCTTGACCCCGGCGATGCTTTCCATCGTGGCATCAAAGCGGATGCCTTCGTCCTGGGTGTGCACCCCGGCACCTTCGGGGGTTTCGATCTCGATCGGGACAATTTCGTTCGCAAAGGCCCCGGAATTGGTTGCGGCGATCGCCTTCTGGTGGCTCGACAGCGCGAACCGGTCGAGATCGTCCTTGGTGAAGCCGTGCTTCTTGACGATCATTTCCGCGCCCATGAACTGCGACCACATCACACCGGGATACTTGGCTTCCAGACCCGGCGACTTGTAGTGGCCCAGCCCTTCCTTCATGTGGAACATCGCGCTGGTGCCCATTGGCACGCGGGTCATGCTTTCGATCCCGGCCGCGATCACGACATCCTGCACACCGCTCATCACCGCCTGGGCAGCGAACTGGACCGCTTGCTGCGACGAACCGCACTGCCGGTCGATCGAGACTGCCGGGGTCGATTCCGGCAGCAACTTGCTGGCCAGCACCGCGTTACGCCCGACTTGTCCGGCCTGCTGGCCGGCCTGCGTAACGCAGCCCATGATCACGTCATCAACCGCATTGGGATCGATCCCGCTGCGCGCAACGATTGCATCGAGGCTGGCCGCAGCCAGATCCACCGGGTGCACGCCCGCCAGGCGCCCACCACGCCGCCCGCCGGCGGTCCGTACTGCATCGACAATATAGGCTGTAGCCATTTTCCGCGAGTCCTCTGCTGGATGTTTAACCGATCGATTAAAGCGCCGCCCGGCTCAGGTCAAGCTGTGGGGTCAAGCTGTGGCAAATAGACAACAAGCTTGCAGGAAATGTCGCAGGACCGGGCTGGACGATTGCCAGCAGGTTCCAGTTATTTCAGGGAGGCACGATCCGGCTCTGCGTGCAGAGCCTGACGGCGTTTGATGCTGGCAGAGGTTCTGTCTGTTCAGGCGCCGCCTTTCCAAAACTCTCCCGCTGATCGGCGGGATTGGGACCAAGGGGCTTGAAACATGAAGTTTTTCCGCAAATCCGCACTTTCGGGCGCAACTTGCCTGCAGAGCGCCGTCTTTGTCGCCGCGCTGGTCGGCATGCCGGGCGCCGCCCTGGCGCAGGACGCCGCTCCGGCCGATTCGGCTGAGTGTGTTGACGAGAACGCCGACGGCACGTGCGACACCCAGGAGAAGAAGACCGATCTGGTCGTCACCGGTTCGCGTATCGCCCGTCCGAACCTGACTTCGGCCGTGCCGATCACCTCGATCGGCGGCCAGGAGTTCACCAGCGAAGGCCAGACCAACATTGGCGATACGCTGAACGAACTGCCGCAGCTGCGCAGCACCTTCTCGCAGCAGAACCCGGGTCTGGGCATCGGTATCGCCGGTCTCAACCTGCTTGACCTTCGCGGCCTGGGCACTTCGCGTACCCTGGTGCTGGTCAATGGCCGCCGTCACGTGCCGGCCGACATCCTTAACAACGCCGTCTCGCCCGACATCAACTCGGTCCCGAACGACCTGATCGACCGCGTCGATATCGTCACCGGCGGTAACTCGGCGGTTTACGGTTCGGACGCGATCGCCGGGGTGGTCAACTTCGTGCTGCGCCGCAACTACAGCGGGCTGCAGATGCGCGCCAGCGCTGGCGTGATGGAAGGCGGCTGGGGCGCCGGCTATTATGCTTCGGCGATGTACGGCAAGAACTTCGCCGACGGCCGCGGCAACATCACCCTGCACGGCGAATATTCGCACCAGGATCGCGTCTTCGCTTCGCAGATTGACTGGCTGAAGAGCAACGACGCTTTTGTCACCGTTGACCTCGACACCGGTGGCCTGACCCAGGGCAGCGACGGCTGGGCCGACACTGCCTTCATGCGCGACATTCGCAGCAGCACGATCCACCGCTATGGTCTGATCCCGATCAACCAGCGCAACTCGGTTGCGACTTGCGGTCGCGCTCTGGTCGCAACCAACGGCGCTCCGACCAGCGTTGGCGGCAATGCGATGAGCTGCACCTACATCTTCACGGATACCGGCAACATGGTCGAGCAGACCGGCACCCGCATGGGCACCGGCATCAACTCGGTAATCCTTGGCGGCAATGGTCAGACCGGCCGTGAAACCGAACTGCTCTCGGTTATCCCGCGCTATGATCGCGTCAACTTCAACATGCTGGCGCACTATCAGTTCAGCGATGCGGCCGAAGTGTTCCTCGAAGCCAAGTGGAACCGCGTCATTGCTCAGGGTTCGGCCGCTGCGCCTTCGTTCACCCAGGGCACCGGGACCCAGTTCGACTTCCGTGAACGCCTGCGGATCGACAACCCGTTCATGTCGGCGACTGACCGCGCCACGCTGTCCAACGCAATCATCGCTTCGGGCTGTAACCCCAGCCTGACCGCAGTGTGTGGTGCGGGCAACCTGACCGCGGGCCAGGTCGCCCAGATCGGTGCCGGCACCTATCGCTATGTGTTCGCCAAGCAGTTCCTCGACGTGGGTATCCGCGACGAACACTTCGAACGCGACACCTATCGCATCGTCGGCGGCCTGCGCGGCACGTTCAACGACGACTGGAACTATGAAATTTCGTTGAACTACGGCAAGTTCAAGGAAACCACGATCCAGAGCGGCTATGTTGATCGCCAGCGCTTCATGCTGTCGATCGATTCGGGCATCAACCCGCTGACCAACCAGATCGAATGCCGCGCCAAGTTCGATCCGGCTTCGGCGCTGATCCTGCAGCGCGGTGACCTTTCGGCCACCCAGATTGCGGCGCTCAATGCCCGTCTGGCTGCCGATATCTCGGCTTGCGTACCCTACAATCCGTTCGGTGCCGGTGTCGGCAATGCCGCCGCCGCTGCCTATTTCGGCGTCAACGCCTCACACACCGCCAGCCTTGATCAGCTGGTCGTCTCGGCCTCGCTGGGCGGCGACACCAGCGGCCTGATCGAGCTGCCGGGCGGCCCGATCAAGTTCGCGATTGGCGGCGAATATCGCCGTGAAAAGGCGTTCTATGAACAGGATCCGCGCACGGTCGGTGGTTACACCAACGCCGTCGTGATCCCGACCTTTGCTCCGGATCCGTTCGAAGTGAAGGAAGCCTATGGCGAAGTCCTGATCCCGCTGCTGGCCGACATGCCCTTCTTCCACGAACTGACCCTCAGCGGTGCGGCTCGTGTGGCGAAGTATCAGGGCGGCACCGGCACGGTCTGGGCTTACAACGGCGGCGCCCAGTGGGCTCCGGTCGATGGCCTGATGTTCCGCGGCAACTACGCCCGCGCGGTGCGTGCTCCGAACGTCTCGGAAACCGCATTCCCGCTGGTTCCGAACTTTGCTCCGGGCTTCTCGGATCCGTGCCGCGCCACGGCGATCAACAGCGGTTCGTCGACCCGCGCCGCGAACTGCGCCGCGGATCTTGGTGGGCTGCTGGCGGGCCTGCCCGACATCGCCTATTCGCTGCCGATCGTCAGCGGTTCGAACCCCAACCTGCAAGCTGAAAAGTCCAGCTCGTGGACCTTCGGCCTGGTGTTCGAACCCAAGTTCGTTCCGGGCCTGTCGCTGACCGTCGACTACTACGACATCAAGGTGAACAACATCATCGCCTCGGTTGGCGCGCAGGGCATCGTCAATGCCTGCTACGATCAGCCGACCCTGGCAAACGTGTTCTGCGCCCAGTTCTCGCGCTGGCGTGGGCCTGGCGTGGGTACGCTTGGCGAACAGCCCGGTCAGCTGCTGGGCAACTCGCTGATCAACGCTCCGCTCAACTACGCGGCTCGCGTGCGTCGGGGCGTCGATACCCAGATCACCTATCGCAAGACCTTCTCCGAAAAGGTGAAGCTGTCGACCAACCTGATCTGGACCCACAACCTGAAGATCAGCAACTACCAGAACGCAACCTTCCCGACGCTGGAAAACCCGATTCTGGGCGAACTGGGCGATCCGAAGGACGAATGGCGTTGGGATACCGACCTGCAACTGGGCCGGTTCACCCTGGGCTATCGCGTGCGGTACATCGGGCCGATGGTCATCAACGCCTGGGAAGACTTCAACGTCGCCCCCGGGGCCTGTAACCCGCCGGGAAGCACGGCTTGCCCGCCGTTCAACTCGGATCTTTCGGACACCCACGAGTTCCCGAAGGTGTTCTACCACGACATCCGGTTCGAATTTAACGTACCGGAAGGTGGTATCGGCAAGAACCTGCTGTTCTTCTTCGGCATCAACAACGTGTTCGACAAGCACCCGCCGCTCGGCTCGACCGCCACGGGTGTCGGCAGCGCGATCTATGATTATCGCGGCCGCAACTTCTACTCGGGTGTCCGCGCGCGGTTCTGATCGCACGCAGTTTCCTGAACAAGGGGGGCCGGAACACAGTTCCGGCCCTCTTTTTTTGTTGCTAGCATCGCAGACGATGTCTGCACCCGATCCCCTCGCTCAAGCGTCGGCCCTGCTTCAGCGCCGTGACCTCGCCGGGGCCTACCGCCTGCTGGCCGAAGCCAGCAATGCCGGACACGCACGCGCAGCGGCAGAGCTTGCCGATTGGCGAATGAGCGGTCAGCTGATCCGCCGGGACTTGGCCGCCGCGCGTGACCTTTATGGTCGCGCCGCCGACCTGGGCCTCGATGCCGCCCGCCCGGTCCAGATCGCGCTGATGGCCAGCGGTGCTGGCGGCACGTCCCCCAGGCAGTGGCAAGCCGCGCTAGGCCTGCTTCGCCAGCGCGCCACGCGCGACCAAATGGCATCACGCCAGATTGCACTGATCGATGCAATGGCGATCGACGAAGCCGGTGATCCGCTATCCTTGCCCCCGTTCGAAACCGCCAGCGCGGAACCGCTGATCCGGCGTTGCCCGCAGTTCATGACCGTCGAGGAGTGCCGCTATGTGGCGGACCTCGCATTGCCGGCAATCCAGCCTGCGGTTGTGGTCCATCCCCAGACCGGTCAATTCATCCGCGACCCGGTGCGCCAATCGGGCACGGCCTCGTTCGCGCTGGTCGAAGAGGACCCGGTCCTTCATGCGCTGAACCGCCGGATCGCCCGGGCGACCGCAACCGACTATGCGCAGGGCGAACCGATGCAGGTGCTGAGTTATCACCCTGGCGAGCACTACAAGCTGCACAGCGATGCCCTGCCAGCGGGACACAACCAGCGCACCGATACCTTTCTGGTGACACTCACCACCCAGTTCGAAGGCGGCGCGACCAGCTTTCCTAAGCTCGGGCTGGAGCTGCGCGGGGCACTCGGCGAGGCATTCCATTTCCGCAATGTCGACGCCCAGGGGCAGCCAGAGCCACTGGCCTGGCACGCCGGCAACCCTGTGACCAGCGGCCGCAAGCTGCTGCTCTCGCGCTGGATCCGGCAAGTGCCGCTTGATCTGTCGGGCCCGCCCGGCCGTCCCTTCTGACCCGGAGCCCGCAATGCAACTGATCGGCCAGTACGACAGCCCCTTCGTCCGCCGTGTCGGCATCGCCCTGACGCTTTACGGAATGCCGTTCGAACATCTGCCCTGGTCGACCTTCGGCGATTGGGAGAGGTTCGTGCACCAGAACCCGCTGCGCCGGGTGCCTACCCTGGTCCTCGGCAATGGTGAGGCACTGATCGACAGCGCGGCGATCCTCGATCACCTGGACGAAGCGCACGGCCGCGAACGCGCGTTGATCGCCGCATCCGGCCTGAATCGCCGCGCCAGCCTGCGCCGTATCGCGCTGGCCACCGGTACCGCCGACAAGGCGGTCAGCTTCTTCTATGCGCGGCTGTTCAGCCCGTCGCTCGACGCGGCCTTCATGACTCGCAGCGAAGCGCAGGTCCGCGACGGGCTTGCCGCGATCGAGGCCGAATGTGCAGTCCGCCAGGGCGAATGGTGGCACGGATCAGGACCCGGGCACGACGACATCGCCGTGGCCTGCGTTGCGCGGTTTCTGTCCGAGGCCTATGCCCATCTGGTCCGGCTGGCCGACTATCCCGCACTGGCTGCCCACTCGGCCCGGGCCGAGGCGCTGCCGGCGTTTCAGGCGGTGTGCCAGCCGTTCATTCCGCCGAGCTAGGCAACCACCATCGTCAGCGCGCCATCACCCTCGTCGATCCTGACCGTGCTGCCGTCGGGGATCTCTCCGCCCAGCAGCTTTTCGGCCAGCGGATCCTGCAGGTAACGCTGCACCGCCCGCTTCAGGGGCCGCGCGCCATAGACCGGATCATAGCCGACCCGGCCCAGCCAGCGCTTGGCGGCATCTGTCAGGTCGAGCACGATCTTGCGATCCTTGAGCAGCTTGCCCACCCGGCCGACCTGGATCTCGACGATCGGCGCCATGTGTTCCAGGCCCAGCCGGTGGAACAGGATGATCTCATCCAGCCGGTTGAGGAATTCGGGGCGGAAATGCCCGCGCACCACTTCCATCACCTGCGGCTCGACGCTTTCAACGTCTTGCCCGTCTTCCAGATTGGCAAGGTACTGACTGCCAAGATTGCTGGTCAGGATGATCAGCGTGTTGGTGAAATCGACCACGCGGCCCTGCCCGTCGGTCAGCCGGCCATCGTCGAGCACCTGCAGCAGCACATTGAATACGTCGGAGTGCGCCTTTTCGACCTCGTCGAACAGCACCACCTGATACGGTCGGCGGCGCACGGCTTCGGTCAGCACCCCGCCTTCTTCATAGCCGACATAGCCCGGAGGCGCGCCGATCAGCCGGGCGACCGAATGCTTCTCCATGAATTCCGACATGTCGATCCGGACCATCGCGGTGTCGTCGTCGAACAGGAAACCGGCCAGCGCCTTGGTCAGTTCGGTCTTGCCGACGCCGGTGGGGCCGAGGAACAGGAACGAGCCGAGCGGCCGGTTGGGGTCCTGCAGACCGGCGCGGGCGCGGCGCACGGCCTTGGACACGGCGACCACTGCATCCTGCTGGCCGATCACCCGCTGGCCGATCACCTCTTCCATCTTGAGCAGCTTCTCGCGCTCGCCCTCCATCATCTTGTCGACCGGCACGCCGGTCCAGCGGCTGACCACGGCGGCGATGTCCTCGGCGGTCACTTCCTCGCGCAGCAGCGCGTTTTCGGAAACCGTCTGCGCCTCGGCCAGCTGCTTTTCGAGCGCGGGGATCGTCCCGTATGACAGCTCGCCCGCCTTGGCGAGATCGCCGCTGCGCTGCGCCTGTTCCAGTTCGACCCGCGCCGCGTCGAGCTGCTCCTTGATCTTGCCTTCGGCTGCGATCTTGTCGCGCTCACCCTGCCAGCGCACGGTCAGCGCGGCGCTCTGTTCCTCCAGCTGGGCCAGCTCTTCGCGCAGCGCCGCGAGGCGATCCTTGGAGGCCTGGTCGGTCTCCTTGGCCAGCGCCATTTCCTCGATCTTGAGCTGGATGATCCGCCGGTCGAGCACCTCGATTTCCTCGGGCTTGCTCTCCACTTCCATCCGGATTCGGCTGGCGGCCTCGTCCATCAGGTCGATCGCCTTGTCAGGCAGGAAGCGGTCGGAAATGTAGCGGTTGGACAGCGTCGCGGCGGCGACGATCGCCTGGTCGGTGATCCGCACCCCGTGGTGCAGCTCGTAGCGGTCCTTCAACCCGCGCAGGATCGAGATCGAATCCTCGACCGTCGGCTCACCCACGAAGACCGGCTGGAACCGCCGCTGCAATGCCGGGTCCTTTTCGACGTACTTCTGGTATTCGTCGAGCGTGGTCGCGCCGATGCAGTGCAGTTCGCCGCGCGCCAGCGCAGGCTTCAGCAGGTTGCCGGCATCCATCGCGCCTTCCGATTTGCCGGCCCCGATCAGGGTGTGCATCTCGTCGATGAACAGGATGATCTCGCCCTCGGCGCCCTTGACCTCGTCGAGCACGGCCTTGAGCCGTTCCTCGAATTCGCCGCGATATTTGGCGCCCGCGATCAAGCTCCCCATGTCGAGGCTCATCAGGCGGCGGTCCTTGAGGCTGTCGGGCACGTCACCATTGGCGATGCGCAGCGCGAGGCCCTCGGCGATCGCGGTCTTGCCGACGCCCGGTTCCCCGATCAGCGCCGGGTTGTTCTTGGTCCGCCGGGCCAGGATCTGCACGGTGCGGCGGATTTCCTCGTCGCGGCCGATCACCGGATCGAGCTTGCCATCGCGCGCGGCCTGCGTCAGGTCACGGGCGTACTTCTTCATCGCCTCATAGGCATTTTCGGCGCTGGCATTGTCGGCGGTGCGTCCGCCGGTCAGCTCCTGGATCGCGCTTTCCAGCGCCTTCACATCGACCCCGGCGGCCTTGAGCGCCTGCCCGGAAGGATTGGTCGCCACCACCGCCAGCGCCTGAAGCATGCGCTGGACCGAGACATAGCTGTCGCCCGCCTTGGCGGCGAGCTGTTCGGCCTGGTCGAGCACCCGCACGGTATCGTTATCGAGCCCCGGGGTCGCCTGGGCGCCGCCGCCGGTAACCGCAGCGATTTTGGCCAGCGCCTCGTCAACCTTGGAGACGACCAGCTGCGGATTGCCACCGGCGCGCTGGATCAGCCCCGAAGCCATGCCCTCGCTGTCTTCAAGCAGCGCCTTGAGTACGTGTTCGGGCGTGATCCGCTGATGGTTCATGCGGATGGCAACGGTCTGGGCGCTTTGCAGAAAACCCTTTGCGCGGTCGGTGAATTTCTCGAGGTTCATGGGTGTATCAGCCTCCTGTTACACCTGAAGGTAGTGTTGCCAATGCGCAACACAAGGGGTGCTTGCGATTTTTCGACTCCAAAGGCTACCACAGTGCAGCGGGGAGGACGATTGATCATGCGCAAATGGGCAAAACGTGCGGGCTGGACCGCGCTGGGTGTCACGCTGACCACACTGGTCGGCCTGGCCAGCTGGGAACCGTTCCTGGCCGAGCAGCCCGGGCCGCCACCGCCCGAGCGGCACTATTCGGCCGAGATCCTGCGCGATGGATTTGGCGTACCGCATATCCACGGCAAGACCGATGCCGATACCGCCTTTGGCGTTGCCGTAGCCCATGCCGAGGATGACTTTTCGACCCTGCAGGACGTCGTCGCGATGACCCGCGGCCGGTTTGGCGCGATTGCCGGGCCGGACGGCGCGGGGGTGGACTTTGCCTACCACTGGCTGGGCGCGCGCCAGACCGCGCGGGCGCATTACGGCGAACTGCCGGGCGATGTCCGCGCGGTGCTCGATGCCTATGCCAGCGGGCTCAACCACTTTGCCCGGCAGCACCCGCGCGAAATCAAGCTGGCCCGGCTGTTCCCGGTCAACGGCGAGGATATCGCCACCGGCTTTGCGCTGCGGCTGCCGTTCTTCTTCGGGATGGACCGGGTGCTGCGCCCGCTGAGCGAGGGTGCCGAGCTACTGCCCGAACATGGTCCCCCACTCGGCCTCGCTCCGCCGATCACGCCGGGCGCAACGCACGGCGATGATTTCATCCCCAGCCACCCGATGCCGCTGCCGATGGGGGCGGATGCCAGCCAGGCCGGCTCCAACGCCTTTGCCGTGGCCCCGCAGCGCGCGGGCGATGGCACCACCCGGCTGCTGTCCAACAGCCACCAGCCCTATCGCGGCGGGGTGGCCTGGTATGAACTGGTGATCGACAGCGATCAGGGCTGGCACTTTGCCGGGGCGACCTTCCCCGGATCGCCCTATCCCTTCATGGGCCACAACGCGGACCTGGGCTGGACCAACACGGTCAACCGTCCGGACCTGATCGACCTCTACAAACTGGAAACCAGTCCCGACAAGCGCAGCTACAAGCTGGGCGGCCAGTGGCGGCCGTTCGAGCAGGCCAGGGTCTGGCTGCCGGTACGGTTTGGCCCCTTCACCCTGCCGATCCCGCGCACGGTCCTGCGTTCTGTCCACGGCCCGGCGATGCTCTATGGCCGCGGGGCGATGGCGGTGCGCTATGCCGGAATCGGCAATCTGCGCAGCGTTGAGCAGTATTACCGGATCACCAAGGCCCGCAACTTCGCCGAATGGCAGGCCGGGATGGCGATCCAGGGCGTGCCGGCTACCAATTTCATCTACGCCGACAAGACCGGTACCATCGCCTATCTCTACAACGCCGCCATGCCCGATCGTAAGCCGGGGCCGAACTGGCGCTACCCGGTCGATGGGACCCGTTCGGACCTGATCTGGCAGCGCTCGATCCCGTTTGCGAGCTATCCCAAGGTGGTCAACCCGGCCTCGGGCTATGTATTCAATTCGAACAACACCCCGCTGCTCGCCGCTGGTCCTGGCAGCGAGCTTGATCCCGGCGCGATCCCGGCGATCTGGGGGGTAGAACTGGACCTGACCAACCGGGCGCGCCGCGCCGCAAAGCTGCTGGCCGAACCCGGCCCCATCGGGCGCGACCGGCTGCTGCGGACCAAGTTCGACACCGGCTATGAGCGCGCCGGCTATGTCGCCTACATGCTCGATGGCATCGCCAGGCTCGACCTGCGCGGCGAGCCGGAATTGCGCAAGGCCCAGGCCCTGCTGGCCGGCTGGGACCTGACCGCCGACGGCAAGGGCGCGGCCGATGCGCTGGCGGTTCTGGTGCTCGAACAGGCGATGAAGAACAGCTACGGGCTTGAGCCGCTGCCCGATCCGAAGGCCGAACTGGCCAAGGCGGCGGCGCACCTCAGCAAATATTTCGGGCGGATCGACCCGCCGCTGGGCGAGCTGATCCGGATCCGCCAGGGCTCGATTGACCTGCCCATGGACGGCGGCGGCGATACCCTGCGCGCGGCGACCGACTGGACCGTCGATCCCGACGGGCGGCTGTCGGTCAAGCATGGTGACAGCTTCATCATGCTGGTCGAATGGAGCAAGGATGGCACGCTGCGTTCGCAGTCAATCCAGCCCTATGGCGCGGCCACGACCCGTCCGGCCAGCCCGCACTATGCCGACCAGGCCCCGCTGTTCGTCGCTCACCGGTTCAAGCCGGTGTGGTTCACCCGCGAGGACGCGGCCCGGCATGCCCGCAGCCGCAAGGTGGTTTCGAACTGACCAAAGCAAAAGGGCGGCCCGCCTGCGCGGACCGCCCCTTCGGTTTTGGCCATGCCGCGATCAGCGGGTGCCGATAGTATCCGCCGGAGCAGCCGGATCGCCGGTCACCGTGCCGCCGCTGGCGGGGGTGGCGCGCGCGAGCAGGATCCCTGCGAGGTGCGGGGTGGCCATCGAGGTGCCGCTGATGGTGTTGTAACCACCGCTCAGCCAGGTCGATTTGATCGACACGCCGGGCTCGGCATAGTCGATCGGCGGGTTGCCATAGTTCGAGAAGCTGGCCCAGGTGTTGCCGTTGGCAAAGGCCGAAACGGTATAGACGTTCGTGCCGTTGGCACGCGCGGGCGAATGGTTGTTGGCGTTGTCGGTTTCATTGCCGGCCGCCAGCGCGAACTTCACGCCGCCGGCAGCAGCATTGACCACCGCCGTATCAAGCGCGGTCGAAACTCCGCCGCCCAGGCTCATATTGGCGACGTCGCCCGCCTGACCGTTCTGCGCAACGTAATCGACGCCGGCGATCACGCCCGAGTTCGAACCCGAACCGCGACGATCAAGCACGCGAACCGCAACCACCCTGGCCCCCGGCGAAACGCCGATCACGCCGATGCCGTTGTCGAGCGCAGCGATGGTGCCCGCAACGTGGGTGCCGTGGCCGTTCTGGTCAGCCGGAGTGGTGGTGCCGCCCAGAAAGCTGCGGCTGCGCGCGGTATCGACGTTGAGATCAGGGTGCGTCAGATCGATCCCTGAATCGATTACCCAAGCCGTACCGAACGTGCCCGCTCCGCCGCCGTTAACACGCGCGATGCCCCACGGGGTTTCCTGCGGCGGCTGAGTACCGCCGCCACCCGGCTTGGCTTCGGCCCGGATCGGCGGCGCGGCCATTACCTGGTCCTGCTCGCAATAGGCGATGTTGGGATTGGCGGCCTGCATACGCTCAACTGCCTGAGCCGGCATGTTGGCGTTGAAGCCCTGCAACGCCGCGCGATAGACGTGCTTGACCTGGCCGCCCTGAGCCTTGACCGAGCGGTGGGCTTCGGATTCAACCTGGCCACGCGACACAGTGTTGGCCTTGAATACACAGATGTAGGAGTTGGCGATCTTTTCGCCGGCGACCTGCGCATGGGCAGGAGCGGCAAGTGCAATCATCGGCAGCCCGGCCAGTGCAAGGCCGAGCAAAGTCTTGTTCTTCAGCATCTTCCCTCCGATAGGTTATTGGACAGGCGGCGACCCGCTGCCTGTCGTACCGGCCAGACTAACGCGCAGACCCTGACTGTCGAGCCGGAGAAACCCGCAATTGTGGAAAATCGCGACGAACGGTTGTTGTCGAACCACGAATGGAACTTATTGAAATTTATATGAATTAGACCGGCGTCAGCAGCAGTATTCGTGCGCCAGCATCGCTCCGTTATGGTGCTGGTGCCGGAGTTGGCACTGCATCCGGAACGCTCGTCTGATCGAAGCGCCGATGCCGGACAATGTGCGGAGTAATCACGATATAGAGCTCGGTCTTCGAACTGCTCGATCGTTCAACCTTGAACAGGTTGCCAACCAGCGGGATGTCACCCAGTCCGGGAACCTTGCTCTTGCGCTTGATGATGTTTTCCTGGGTCAGTCCGCCGATCACGAATGTTTCGCCATCACGCACCGTGACCGAGGTCTCCGCCTCGCGCTGGCTGATGGTGGGATAGCCCTGGCTATAGCCACTGACCGATGAGACCACACCATAAAGCTGGGCGGTGACAAAGCCATCGGGTGAAACCCGCGGAGCGATCTGCAAGGTCACACCGACGTTGACATACTGGACCTGCTGCGAAACCCCGTTGACCCCCGACAGCGTAATCGCGGTGAGGATCGGCAAGGCATCCCCGGTGATGATCTTGGCGCTGGCCCCGCTTTGCGCGGAGATCCGGGGGCGCGAGAGAATTCGCCCCTCGCCCCTTTCGACCTGGGCGTAGATCGCCGCCTGCAGCACGCCTGAGGGCAGCACATCGCGTGGATCCAGATTGATGCTGCCGGGCAGGAACGCGCCGGTTTCGATCCGCCCGACCGCGATCTGGCCGTTCGAGTTGTTGAGATCGATCCCCAGGTTCTTGGCCCCGGTTTCGGTCAGTTCGACAAACTGGGTTTCCAGGATCACGCTGTCCACCGGCACGTCGATCAGCGCCACCTGCTGCTTCACATGGGCAATCCGCTCAGGCGAACCCGATACCCAGATCGCATTGAGCCGGCGATCGACCCCCAGCCCGTTGCCGAACGACTGGCCAAGCTGCTTTTGCGGTTGCTGCTGCTGCTGGGGTGGCTGCATATAGCTGTTCTGGTTGCCCGATCCCAGCGAACCAAAGCCCGGTTCGCGGCGGATAAAGACATTGTTCGGCTCGATCGTTGCCCCTTCGACCAGCAAGCCGATCACTTCGCTGACGTCGGCGTATTTCAGCGGGATCAGCTCAAAGCTTTCCCCTGGCCGCACACTCATCTGCGGACCAAGGTCACTGGCCGGGGCCACTGCCGCACCTTCGGACCCAAGCGGGCGGCTGCCGGTCGCCTCTTCCTCGCTGACCTTGCGGACCTTGACCTGAACCACGTTCTGCCCGGCGGGTTCGACCGTCACCTTGGCCGCAGCCGAGGTATCGAACCGCAGCACCAGATCGGCCCCGGCCACTTCAAAACGGGCCGAGCGGACCAGTCCCTTGCCAGCCAGGCCCTGGACCACCCGCGGGCTGCGCAGCGCATTGCGGAAGATCACCGCCGGCAGCGTGGGATTGGTGTTGAGCGGGTCAATCCGCGGCTGATCAGGGCTGAAGCGCAGCATGAAGGCCGCCTGGCCATCATCGGCGGTTACCGGCTTGATCTCTTCCAGCACGGCCGGAACCGGGGTGCCCTGTGCCGCCAGCGGCGCCGCGCCCAGCAGCAGCAGGCCAGGCGCCATCACGGCACCCAGCGCGGCCAGCAGCACAGCGCGCAGATTCGGCAAAGCGACCTCCCCAAGGCCCGACCAGGCGGGCGAAGCTGGCGACCCTAGAGCCGCGCGGGCGATTCGCAAGGGGCCTTGCCATCCGGCGATGGGACGGTTCATGCGGTTCGTCGAATTGCGCTGGGCGGAAGGCCTTAATTTGCCCACCAAGGAGCGAAATTCCGGGGAGTTTTCATGTCCATGCGCCGTTTTGTTTCCGCTTCGCTCCTGGCCCTTGCCCTCAGCGCCTGCGCTTCGGCGCCCGGTGCCGAACTGGCCAGTGCCCCGCCGCCTCCGGCCGAAGCACCCGCCCCTGCACCCAAAGCCAAGGCCCAGCCTGCTCCGCTCAGCGAACTGGTCAAGGCGGTGGATATTCCCTACGAGCAGTTCACCCTCTCCAACGGCCTGCAGGTGATCGTCCACACCGATCGCAAGGCGCCGATCGTGGGCGTGACGACCTATTACCGCGTCGGTTCGAAAAGCGAGCCCAAGGGCCGCACCGGCTTTGCCCACCTGTTCGAACACCTGATGTTCGGCGGCAGCGAAAACGTCCCCAATTTCGATATCCCGCTGGAAGGCGCCGGATCGACCTCGACCAACGGATCGACTTCGTTCGATCGCACCAACTATGTCGAAGTGGTGCCCAAGGGGGCGGTCAACCTGGCGCTGTTCATGGAAAGTGACCGGATGGGCCACCTGCTGGGCGCGGTCAGCCAGGACAAGCTCGACAAGCAGCGCGGGGTTGTCCAGAACGAGAAGCGCCAGGGCGACAATGAGCCCTACGGCCTGGTTGACTATGCGATCGGCGATGGCCTGTTCCCGGTTGGTCACCCTTATCGGCACAACACGATCGGTTCGATGGCCGATCTCAACGCCGCCAGCCTGGGCGACGTGCGCAAGTGGTTCACCGACAATTACGCCCCCAACAACGTGGTGCTGGTGCTGTCGGGTGATATCGATGTCGCCACCGCCCGGCCGATGGTCGAAAAATGGTTTGGTCACATCCCGCGCGGTCCCGAAGTGCGCAAGCTGGATGCCAGCCCGGTCACCCTGGCCGCGCCGGTGCGCCGCGAGATGAAGGACCAGGTGCCGCAGACCAGGCTCTATCGGGTCTGGTCGGGCCCCGGCATGGCCCATGCCGATGCCCCCGCGCTCGATATGGGCATGCGGGTGCTGGGCGGGCTGGCCAGCTCGCGGCTCGACAACAACCTGGTGCGCGGCAAACAGCTGGCCACCTCGGTCACCGCCTATGTCGCGCAGTATGAACAGGTCAGCGTGATCCAGGTTGAAATGAACGTGAAACCGGGGATCGATCCGAAGGTGGCCGAAGCCGCGCTGGACGAGGAGGTGGCCCGCCTGATCAAGGATGGCCCCAGCGAAGACGAACTGCGCCGCGCGGCCACCGGCGCGGTTTCCGGTCAGATCGCCAGCCTTGAACCGGTCGGCAATTTCGGCGGCAAGGGTTCAACCCTGGCCGAAGGGCTGCTCTATTCGGGCAATCCTGCGCAGTACAAGACCGATCTGGAACGGATCGCCGCGCTGACCCCGGGCGAAGTCCAGGGCGCACTGCAACGCTGGCTGTCGCGCCCGGTCTATGCGCTGACCGTCAGCCCCGGCGAACGCACCGAGCGCGGCGAGGTAATGGGCGGCTGGGGCGATGAGGCGATCAGCACGCCGCCGCGTCCCGATGCGAAGAAGCCTGCGGCGAAGCTTGCCACCGGGCCCAAGCGGGCCTTCCCGCCGGTCGATCCGGTGGGTGACCTGACCTTCCCGGCGCTGGAACGCGCCACCCTGCCAAACGGGATCCCGGTGATCCTGGCACGCCGCACCGCAGTGCCAGGCGTGCTGGTCAGCCTGAGCTTCGACGCCGGCCACGCCGCCGACCTGCAGGACAGCCCCGGCACCCAGTCGCTGATGCTGACCCTGCTCGACGAAGGCACGCAAGGGCTGGATGCCACCCAGATTGCCGAGGAACAGGAGCGGCTGGGCGCCAGCATCGGCGCCGGGGCCGGCCTTGATACCTCGAACGTGACGATGAGCGCGCTCAGCGCCAACCTCCAGCCCTCGCTTGACCTGCTGGCTGAAGTGGTGCTGCGCCCGGCCTTCCGCGACGACGACGTCACGCGCGCCCGCGACCAGCGCCTGTCGCAGATCGCCCAGGCCAATGCCAGCCCGCGCGCCTTGGCGACGCGCAACATGGGGCCAATCCTGTTCGGGCCGGGGCACCCCTATGGCCAGCTGAGCGACGGACTGGGCGATGCCCGCTCGGTCGCGGCGCTGACCCCGGCTGCCCTTCGCGCCGCACACGGCAAGTGGCTGCGCCGTGACAATGTGACCATTACCGTGGTTGGCGATGTAACCATGGAGCAGCTGAGGCCGATGCTCGAGGCCAGCTTTGGCAGCTGGCAGGCCCCGGCCACACCGCGTCCGGCCAAGGCGCTTGACGCCGCGGTGCCCACACCGCGCCCCCGGATCGTGCTGATTGACCGGCCCAATTCACCGCAATCGGTGATCGTCGCCGGGCGGGTGCTGCCGATCACTGGCCGCGACCAGGGGCTGGAAGCGCTGGGCCTGGCCAACGAAGTGCTGGGCGACGGGTTCCTTTCGCGCCTCAACATGGACCTGCGCGAGGAAAAGGGCTGGTCCTATGGCGTGCGCAGCACGGTGCGCAGCCCGATGGGGCCGCGCTCGCTGCTGGTGGTGGCCCCGGTCCAGTCCGATCGCACCGGGGATTCGATCTCCACCATCCTGGGCCATTTGCGCGCCTTCCCGCTGACCAAGGGGGTCGACAAGGTCGAGCTCGACCGGGTGACCGAAGGCAATGTGCGCGGGCTGCCCAACCAGTACGAAACCAACGGCCAGGTGCTGGGGGCCATCCAGTCCAACCAGCTGCTGGGTCTGCCCGACAATTACCAGACCACCCTGCCCGGCCGCTATCGCGCGGTCGATGCCAAGGCGATCAATGCCATGGCCGGCAAGTACCTGGGCGCCGATGGCCTGGTCTTCGTGGTGGTGGGCGACCGCAAGCAGGTCGAGCCGCAGCTCCGCAAGCTCGGCCTGCCGATCGAAATCGCGCCAGCGGTTGACTCCGCGCCCGATAGCAGCAAGTGATGCCGTTACTTACCCCACTGTAAGCGAGGAGAGTTCGAATGTCTGTTGCCGGCACCTATGAATGCGTGACCAAGACCCCGATGGGCGACCAGAAGAGCGAAGTGACCATCAACGTCGATGGCGACACTTTCACCGGTTCGAACGTCGGCGCGATGGGTTCGATGGAACTCGAAAACGGCAAGGTCGATGGTAACAAGCTGACCTGGTCGATGAAGATGACCGTCCCGATGCCGATGACCCTCGAAGGCGAAGCCACTGTCGATGGCGACACCCTGACCGGTTCGGTCAAGGCTGGCGCATTCGGCACCTTCCCGATGAACGGCACCCGCAAGGGCTGATTTCGCCGCAAGGCTGAAACACAAAGGGCGCCGGAATTCTGCTCCGGCGCCCTTTCGTTTGTCCAGCCGAGTAGGACTAACCCAGCCGCTCGCGCAGCACCTGGTTGACCAGCTGCGGATTGCCCTTGCCCTGCATGGCCTTCATCGTCTGGCCGACGAAGAAGCCGAACAGGTTTTCCTTGCCGCCCTTGTATTCGGCAACCTTGTCGGCATTGGCGGCCAGAATGGCATCGACCGCAGCCTCGATCGCGCCGGTATCGCTGGTCTGCTTGTTGGCCTCGATCTCGGCCGCCAGGTCGATGTCGCTGGTCAGGTGCGCCTCGAAGATTTCCTTGGCCTTGCTGCCCGAAATCAGCCCGCTTTCGGTCGCCACCACGATCATGGTGTTGGCTTCTAGCGAGTTCTTGGGATGATCCGCGCTGAGCGAATGCGCCCCCAGGATGCCCGGGCGTTCCGACAGCAGCCAGTTGGCGACCCGCTTGGCCAGATCGCCCTCACCCTTGCCGGCGGCTGCGGCGACCGAGGCCAGCAGCGCTTCGAACTGGCGCGCCACCTCGACATCGGCGGTCAGCACATTGGCGTTATAGGCCGACAGGCCCAGCCCGGTTTCATAGCGGTGGCGCTTGGCATCGGGCAGTTCCGGCAGGCTGGCGCGGCATTCGTCAAGGAAGGCATCGTCCAGTTCCAGCGGCAGCAGGTCCGGATCGGGGAAATAGCGGTAATCGTGCGCATCTTCCTTGCTGCGCATCGACCGCGTTTCGTTGCGATCGGGATCGTAGAGCCGGGTTTCCTGCACCACCGTGCCGCCGTCCTCGATCAGATCGACCTGACGGCGGGCCTCGCTTTCGACCACGGCCATCACGAAGCGAACCGAATTGACGTTCTTGGTTTCGGTGCGGGTGCCAAACGGTTCACCCGGACGGCGGACCGAGACGTTGACGTCGGCGCGCATCGAACCCTGATCCATGTTGCCATCGCACGATCCGACATAGCGCAGGATCTGGCGCAGCTTGGCGATATAGGCCCCGGCTTCAGCCGGGCTGCGCATGTCGGGCCGGCTGACGATTTCCATCAGCGCCACGCCCGAGCGGTTGAGATCGACATAGGACATGGTCGGGTGCTGATCGTGCATCAGCTTGCCGGCGTCCTGCTCAACGTGGATGCGTTCGATCCCGATCGTCTTGGTGCTGCCTTCGGGGTCCTTGTCGTCAAGCACCACCTCGATCTCGCCCTCGCCCACGATCGGATGGTAAAGCTGGCTGATCTGGTAGCCCTGCGGCAGATCGGCGTAGAAGTAGTTCTTGCGATCGAAGCGCGACCACTTGTTGATCTGGGCATTGAGCGCCATCCCGGTGCGGACAGCCTGGCGAATGCATTCACGGTTGGGCACCGGCAGCATCCCCGGCATGGCCGCATCGACCAGACTGACCTGCGAATTCGGCTCGGCCCCGAAAGCGGTGGCGGCGCCCGAAAACAGCTTGCTCTGCGAAGTGACCTGCGCGTGGACTTCAAGGCCGATCACGACCTCCCATTCGCCCGTGGCGCCGTGGATGCGATAGTTGCTCATGGATCTGCCGATAGTGCCCTCAAAGAGATCTGAAAAGGGCCTAAAGCCGCTCTGCCAGCCGCCGTGACCATTGCCGCGCCGGCTCTTCGATCCAGCGCCAGGTCAGCCCGGCCACGCCCGCGCAGGCCAGGATCATCGCCAGCTGAACCGCCAGCGCGGGCAGCAGTGGCAGATCGATCGCCTTGATCGGGGTCTCACCCTGCCAGGTATAGCTGGCCAGTGGCAGCCCCAGATGACGCGAGGCCAGCAGGAACAGGTCAGCGATCCGGGCCATTACCATCACGTGAACCATGTAGAGGCTGTACGAAACGGTCCCCAGCCACAGCGGCCAGCGCAGCAGCATCAGGCGCGAAAGCCAGCCAGCCTGATGCGCGAAGACAAAGGCCGCCAAGGCAGAAGGCACCACCACCAGACCGGCAGTCTCAAAGCGTTCGGCGTTCCAGACGAACAGCAACAGCAAGCCCAGCGCCAGTGGCTCAAGCAAGCCGGGGGCTGGCAGGCTTTGCCCGGCGCGGCGTTGGTACAGCAGCCAGCACAGCATCCCGGCTGCGAACCCGGCCATACCGCGCTGCACCGCATTGGTCAGGATCAGCATATCGACCCCAGCCAGTTGCAGCACCAGCGCCCCCAGGCCCAGCGCAATGAACACCGTCAGCCCCAGTCGTCCGGCATGAAAAGCCGTTGCGGCCAAGGCATAGAGCAGCAGCTCGACTGCGATACTCCAACTAACACCATTGTAATAATTGCGCTTTTCCGGGATGTACGCATCGAGGAGCAGCACGGCCCGCAGCAAGTGCTCACCCGAATGAACCCCGGTGAAGGGCGCGCGAAGGTTGAGGCCGCCCGATCCGAACGCCCAGGCGGCAAGCTCCAGCGCCAGAAAGGCCGCAACCATCACCAGATGTAGTGGCAGAACCCGCCCCAGCCGCAGCACCGCAAACCGCGCCCGGGAAAATCCGTTCGCCAGCCGCTCGCCATAGCTCTCGGCGATGACGAAGCCCGAGATGACAAAGAACAGATCGACGAAGAGCCCGCCCGCACTGGCCAGCGGGATCGTGGCCAGCCCGTTGCTAGCCGGCATGTGGTGCAGCAACACCCCCAGCGCGGCCAGACCGCGCAGCGAATCGAGCGCGGCAAAGCGGTGCGCAGGCGCTGCCGGGCTCATCCAGCGTCCTTCACAAGCATTGTTCGAGAAAAAAGTCTGCGCTGCAAAGTAATCGGCCCGGCACTTTCAAAACGGCAGAATTGCGCCACTTAGTCCGCCCCAGATCGCCATCAAGTCAAGCCGTTCATACACATAAAGATGTCTTTAAGTTGCATTTTTTTGTTGCGCGATCCGAATCACGCTCCTAACGGCCCGCTCCCCCGGCCAAGGGCGGGGCGCATATCAACGGTTTGGGGTTCCGGATCCCCGCCCGCATCGGCTGGCTCTGCCAGGGCGATGTACGGATGGCGCTTCGTGTGGTCAGGCGTGTGTAGCCTAACGGTAAGGCAATCGGTTTAGGTCCGATGACGCAAGTCATTGCGGGTTCGACTCCCGTCATACGCACCATTGGATAGCTCAGTTGGTTAGAGCACTGGACTGTTAATCCAGGTGTCGAAGGTTCGATTCCTTCTCCACTCGGTCATTACACGACCAGCAGCTTGAAACGCTGTTCCAGACCCGGTTCGGGGACCGGCTTGCCGACAGGAGGGCAAAAGACCGGCACGGAACGCCTGCGGGCGAACCGGGCCGGGACCGCGCCTTCCCAGAAGCCACTGCCAATGGCCAGGCTGCGGGCAAAGGCCGCGCTGCGCCGGGATCGACCGGGATCGCTTTCAAGCGGCCCCAGGTCCGCCCCGCGCGCTGCAAGGCCCGCTTGCCCGCCGCCCGCCGGCGATAGTGCCGCCGGTCCCCGGATCTTCGGCCCGGGAATCGAAGCAACACGATGAAACAGAAAGGAAATGGCGTGTCTTAGCGCGATTTTGAATGGTGAATGAGATGATGAAGCGTTTGATTGATCTTGTGATGGGGCGCACCCGCGTGCTCATCGATGAAGGCGAGCGGGCGGTCTGGCTCTACCAGGGTCAGGTCCAGGGCATCCTCGGTCCCGGCGAACAGGTGCTGAAGAACCGCGACGGTTCGGCAGTGCTTGAGCGCCAGAAGCTGGGCCAGATGCTGTTCCTGTCCAACTATGAACAGGCGGTGCTCGACAAGCTGCCCGAGGACGTTGCGCGGCACCTGACCGTGTACCGGACCGGCGAGAACGAGATTGCAGTCATCGAACGCGATGGGCTCATCAACACCGTTCTCGCGCCGGACAGCAAGCTGGTGCTGTGGACCGATGCCGGGCCGTGGAAGGCGCAACTGGTTGATACCGGCACCGGCCTGCGGGTCGAACCCCGGCTGCTCCAGCGGCTGCTCAACGCGGGCAGGCTGCAGCAGGTCAGCCTGGTCGAGGTTGACGAGGGCAAGATGGCCCTGGTCAGCATCGATGGCCAGCTGGCCGAACAGCTGGGCGCGGGCGTCTATGGCTACTGGAAGGCCGGGCGGAAGGTCGGGGTCAAGCTGATCGACCTGACCCGCCAGTCGCTGGACGTGACCGGGCAGGAAGTCCTGACCCGTGACCGTGTGACCCTGCGGATCAACCTGGCGGCGGAATACCGCGTGGTCGATCCGGTCCTGGCAACCGGCAGCGTGAAGGATTTCAGCGACGCGCTGTACCGCGCGCTGCAGTACGCCTTCCGCAAGACGCTGGGTGCCAAGACGCTTGACCAGATCCTTGAAAACAAGGTGACGGTTGACGCCGAGGCGGCCGAAAAGGTCCGCAGCGATATGGCCGCGATCGGGATCGAGGTCAGCGAAATCGCCCTCAAGGACGTGATCCTGCCGGGCGATATGCGCGAGATCCTGAACCAGGTGGTCGCAGCGCAGAAGGAGGCGGAGGCCAATGTCATCCGCCGGCGTGAAGAAACGAACGCCACCCGCTCGCTGCTCAACACTGCCAAGGTCATGGCTGAAAACCCGGTCATGCTGCGGCTGAAGGAACTGGAGGCGCTGGAAAGCATCGCCAGCAAGGTCGACAAGCTGACCGTGATGAACGGCACCAGCGGCCTGATGAACGACCTGGTGAAGCTGGCCGATTGAGGCCGGCGTTCACCGGGACGCTCGCGGGGCGCGGTCGGAAACGATCGCGCCCCGTTTCATTTCCGGGAAAGCTGGGCACGAGTGAGCCTGCCGCGCTGTAAACGCGGTGCTTCGGCTGTGGAGGTGCGAATTCCTCCCCTCCCCACCAGTGCGCGTATAGTCCAATCGCCAAAGACGATGGTCTTTGAAGCGGTGCGATGGGAGTTCGAGCTGGAGCTTCGAAGCTGCAGAGACCACCGGCCAGGCCGGTAATCCCTCCACGCGCACCAAACTACCTCACCACCACCGCTCAGGCTTCGCGCTGAACTGCGCACGGCTCTCGATCGCGAGGCCCGCATTGAGCACGCCTTGCTCATCGAACGCCTTGCCGATGATCTGCAGCCCCAGCGGCAGCCCTTCGCGGTTGAGCCCGGCGGGCACCGACATGGCCGGCAGGCCCGCCAGCGAGGCGGGGACGGCGAAGACGTCGTTGAGGTACATCGACAGCGGATCATCGGTCTTTTCGCCGAGGCCAAAGGCGGCAGTCGGCGCGGTCGGCGCCAGGATCACGTCGCAGCGGGTGAAGGCGTTCTTGAAGTCCTGGCTGATCAGCGTGCGGACCTTCTGCGCCTGGGTATAGTAGGCGTCATAGAACCCGGCGCTGAGCACATAGGTGCCGATCAGGATCCGGCGCTTGACCTCTGCCCCGAACCCGGCGGCGCGGGTGGCGGCGTACATGTCCTGCAGGCCGGCCCCATCGGGCAGGTCGCGCAGGCCGAAACGCACCCCGTCATACCGGGCAAGGTTCGATGAGGCTTCGGCCGGAGCGATGATGTAATAGGCCGGCAACGCATACTTGGTGTGCGGCAGGCTGACCTCGACGATCTCGGCCCCGGCGTCCCGCAGCCATTCGATCCCGCGATCCCAGCTGGCCGCGACATCGGCGTCCATCCCGTCCATCCGGTATTCAACCGGAACGCCAACCTTCTTGCCCTTGAGATCGCCCGAAAGGCCCGCTTCCCATTCGGGAACCGGCAGGTCGAGGCTGGTTGCATCCTTGGGATCGAACCCGGCCATCGCTTCCAGCATGATCGCGCAGTCACGCACGTCGCGGGCCATCGGCCCGGCCTGATCGAGGCTGCTGGCGAAGGCGACGATGCCCCAGCGGCTGCAACGGCCATAGGTCGGCTTGATCCCGGAAATGCCGGTGAAAGCGGCGGGCTGGCGGATCGAACCGCCGGTGTCGGTGCCGGTCGCCGCCGGGGCGAGCCGTGCGGAAACCGCCACCGAACTGCCGCCCGAGCTGCCGCCCGGAGCCATCGCCGCATTGCCGCCATCGTTCCGCCGCCAGGGCGAAATGACATTGCCGAAATACGAGGTCTCGTTCGACGAGCCCATCGCGAACTGGTCAAGGTTGAGCTTGCCCAGCATGCCCGCACCGGCGTTCCACAGGTTCTGCGAAACGGTCGATTCGTATTCGGGCTTGAACCCTTCAAGGATGTGGCTGGCCGCAGTGGTCTGCACGCCCTTGGTGGCGAACAGGTCCTTCATGCCGATCGGCACGCCGCCCATCTTGCCCAGCGGCTGCCCCGCCGCGCGGCGCGCATCGGTGGCCCTGGCGGCTTCGATCGCGGCGTCAGGCGTGGCAACGATGAAAGCATTGAGCGCAGCCTGCGCGGCGGCAACATTGGCGTTGAACGCCTCGGCCACTTCAACCGCGGTGAAGTCACCCTTGGCCACGCCGTCGCGGATTGCCGCGACGCCCAGTTCGGTAAGATCGGTCATTATTCGATCACCTTGGGCACGCCGAAGAACCCGTCCTGCCGCGCCGGGGCATTGGCAAGCACGGCGTCGCGCTTGCCCCCGGCGGTCAGCGGATCGGCATCGATCACGTCGTCGCGCAGCCGCAGGTGATTTTCGATCACCGCGGTCATCGGTTCGACCCCGGTCACATCGACTTCACCCAGCTGCTCCACCCAGGCGAGGATTCCGTTTAGTTCGGGAACCATCGCCTCGAGCTCGGCCTCGCCCACCTTGATGCGGGCCAGCGCGGCGATCTTGGCCACGGTGGCGGTATCAACCGACATGTTCGCGTCTATCCTGTGCTTACTTGGTCTTCGGCGACGACTTGGGGGCATCCTTGCCCGGCGCTTCGGCGCCTTCGCCGCCCTGGGCCTGCTGCATCTGCTGCATCTGCTGGAGCTGCATCATCTGCTCAAACTGCTGGCGCGGCATGACCTGCAGGATCTCGATATCGAAAACCAGATCGCTGTTGGCCGGAATCACCACTTCGCCGGTCTGCGGATTGCTCTTTTCCTCAGGGCCATAGGCCTTGGCGGCGGGGATGGTCAGCTTGTACTTGCCGCCCTGCTTCATCTTCAGCAGGCCTTCGGTGAAGCCCGGAATCATGCCGGTAACCGGCAGCGGGGTCTGCTGGCCTTCATCGAAGGTCTTACCGCTCAGCAGCTTGCCGGTGTAATTGATCACCACCACGTCGGCTTCGGTCACGGCCTTGCCGCTGCCGGCCTTGACGGTTTCCAGATCAACGCCCTTGGGCAACGAGGCCCAGGCCAGGCCCGCAGCGGCCAGCGCCACGGCCAGCACCCCCAGCCACAACTTGGTCAAGGCGCCCTTGGCGATGGGCTGCAGCGGTACGCGGGTCACTTCGGTCATGCGGATTCCTGTCTGACAGATATGCAAAAGGGCGCGGAATTGTTCCGCGCCCTCATGGCCCAACACGGCCCGCCATTCAAGCGGGCGTGGAGCAACTTACTTGACGCCGTCGCGTTCCATCCGCTTGCGCTCCATCTTGCGGGCGCGGCGGACAGCGGCAGCCTTTTCACGGGCGCGCTTTTCGCTGGGCTTTTCGTAGTGACGACGCAGCTTCATCTCGCGATACACGCCTTCACGCTGCAGCTTCTTCTTGAGCGCGCGCAGAGCCTGCTCGACATTGTTGTCGCGGACGAGAATTTGCATAAATTAAGCCACCTCACAAACAATGGAAGAGAGCCCCGCTTTGTCCCTCGCGGGGGTGCATCCAATTGATTCGATAAACACGAAATTGGCCGAATCCCTTGAAGGATCGGCTCGAACCGGCGGGCGGCTAGCACCATGCGGCACGCTTGGCAAGCCCGGCCCGGCCAAAATCATGGCCTGACGGCCACAGTTTCGTTTCCGCGGTTAGCACCGGATCGGACCAATCTGCATGAAGCGGCCAGTCGAAACCGGATTAGAACGCAGTCGGCGGCACCGGTCGCAACCCCGCGCGAACTTCCCCCTCGGTGCCGCCGCCCTTCTGGCCTTGCTGCGATCCGGCGAGTAACCTAAGGCCGCAGCTGTGACCGCGCCGCCATCCTTCCTTGCCGCATCGCTCTATGTCGCCCTGGGCGGCGGGGTGGGCGCGTGGTTGCGCTATCTGACCGGCCTGGCCTGGACCCGCGCGATCGGCCCGGTCGCGGCCAGCGCCTTTCCCTGGGCGACGCTGAGCGTCAATGTGCTGGGCAGCCTGGCGATGGGCCTGCTGGCCGGCTGGCTGGCCCGCCACGGTGCGCACGGCGAAGGCTGGCGGCTGCTGCTGGGGGTTGGCGTGCTGGGCGGGTTCACCACCTTTTCGGCTTTCAGCCTGGAACTGGCGCTGCTGGTTGAGCGCGGCAGCCTGGCCACGGCCTTTGCCTATGCCGCCCTGTCGCTGGCAGCCGGACTGGGCGGCCTGTTTGCGGGGCTGGCCATGATGCGGGTAGCAGGATGAGTACGGAAGTTCGCCAGTTCACCGTTGGCGCCGATGACGACGGCGTGCGGCTTGACCGCTGGTTCAAGCGCCACTTGCCGCAGGTCGGCTTTGCCACGGTCAGCCGCTGGGCGCGCACCGGGCAGATCCGGATCGATGGCAAGCGCGCCGATCCGGCCGATCGGCTCAGCGCCGGGCAGGTGCTGCGCGTGCCCCCCGGCGGCGATACGCCCGAACGCAAGCCCCGGACGCGCAAGCCGCTGACCGAGGAACAGCTGGCGCTGGCGGATTCGATGGTGCTGACTCAGGACCGCGCCGCGATCGTGCTCAACAAGCCGCCCGGCCTTGCCACGCAGGGCGGCAGCGGCACTTTCTCGCATGTCGATGGCCTGCTTGATGCCTATGCCATGGATGGTCCCCGCCCCCGGCTGGTCCACCGGCTCGACAAGGATACCTCGGGCGTTCTGCTGATCGCCCGCACCCCGGGCAGCGCCGCTTTCTTCTCGCGCCATTTTTCGGGGCGTTCGGCGCGCAAGGTCTATTGGGCGCTGGTCACCGGCGTGCCCGAGATCGCCGATGGCCTGATCGACCTGCCGCTGGCCAAGCAGCCGGGCAGCGGCGGCGAAAAGATGATGGTCGACAAGTCGGGCGAAGGGCAGAAGGCGCGCAGCCGCTACCGGGTGATCGACCGCGCCGGCAACCGCGCCGCCTGGGTTGAACTGCAACCGCTGACCGGTCGCACCCACCAGCTGCGCGTGCACATGGCGGCAATTGGCCACCCGATTGTCGGCGATGGCAAATATGGCGGGCCGGAAGCTTTCCTGTCCGGCTCGATCAGCCGCAAGATGCACCTCCACGCCCGGCGGCTGATCATCGACCATCCCGACGGCGACCAGATCGACGTAACCGCGCCGCTGCCTGAACACTTTGCCGCCAGCCTGGCCCAGCTGGGCTTTGACGAGGCCGATGGCGACAATGCCCCGGTCTATATTGCCCCGCCCGAGAAGGAGCAGCGCAAGGCCGCGGCCAAGGCCCATGCCAAGCAGTACCGCAAGGAACGGCGCGGCGAACGCCGCAGCCGCGGTGCCGGCCCCGCCTCCGCCCCGGGAAAGCCGCCAAAGAAGCGCGGGCCAACCAAGGGTAAAGGCTCACCCAAGCCAGGAAAGAAATGATGCATCCCAGCCCGATCTATCGCCACCAGGACCGCGCACTGCTGGAAATGCTGGTCGATGAAGTGGGCTTTGGCATGCTGTTCGCGCAGACCCCCGATGGCCCGCGCGTGGCCCATGTGCCGTTCCTGTGGACCGGCGATGGCGCGCTGCAATTCCACCTGGCGCGCGGCAATGCCCTGACCAAGCACCTCGACGGCGCAACCGCGCTGGCGGTGATTAACGGCCCTGATGGCTATATCAGCCCGCGCTGGTACGCCGACCAGACCCAGGTCCCGACCTGGAACTATGTCGCGGTCGAACTGGAAGGCCGGGTGCGGCGGATGGACAGCGATGGGCTGCTGGGACAGATCACCGCATTGTCTGACAAACACGAGGCGCAGGTCAGCGAAGGCAAGCCCTGGACCATGGACAAGCTGCCCGAGGAAAAGCTGCGGGCGATGCTATCGGCAATCGTCGGCTTCGAACTGGAAGTGCAGGGCTGGCGTGAAACGATCAAGCTCAGCCAGAACAAGAGCCTGGATGAGCGCGAGCGGCTGGCCGCCGGGCTGGAAGCCGAAGGTTCACCCGCCATCGCCCAGCTGATGCGCACCCTGGCGCCGTGACCCGGCGGCTGGCCCTGTTCGATTGCGATGGCACGCTGGTTGATGGCCAGGCCGGCGTGGTCAACGCGATGGAAGCGAGCTTTACCGAACTGGGCCTGCCCGCGCCCGACCGCCATCAGGTGCGCCGGATCGTGGGGCTGAGCCTGCCGCAGGCAATCCGTCTGCTGGCGCCCGATACCAATGAGGCGATCCGCGCCGAGCTTGATGCGGCCTATCGCCGGATCTTCCGCGCCGCGCGCGAATCCGGGCAACTGGTTGAGCCACTTTACGACGGGATTGCCGAACTGGTCGGTGACCTCGCAGCCGAAAGCTGGGTGCTGGGCGTCGCCACCGGCAAGAGCCAGCGCGGGCTGGAACATTGCCTGGCCACCCACGGCCTGACCGCACACTTCGCCACGCTGCAAACCGCCGATCACCACCCGTCCAAGCCGCATCCCTCGATGGTCGAAACGGCGCTGACGGAAACCGGGGTTGAGGCGCGGCACTGCACCATGATCGGCGATACCCAATTCGACATGGCCATGGCGGTCAACGCCGGAGTGCGGGCGATCGGGGTGGACTGGGGCTATCACACGGTCGAGGAATTGCTTGAAGCCGGGGCAGAAGCGGTCGCCACCAGCCCCGCTCATCTGAAGGAACTGTTGCAATGAACGCACAAGAGAGCGACGCCCGGCTGCGCTTTTTCATCCTTTCCGCCGTGCGCCTGGCCAGCGTCGCGCTGATCGCGGTGGGCATGGCGATCGTCGCCGGAAAACTGCCGATCCCGAAGCCGGCCGGGGTGGTCTTCATGGTCTTCGGCCTGCTCGAACTGCTGCTGCTGCCACCGTTCCTGGCCCGCAAGTGGAAATCGCCGCAGCCATGAAGCGGTTCTGGACAGCGGTTGCAATTGCCGAAGCGGACGGCGCCTTTCAGGTCACGCTCGATGGGCGCGCGGTCAAGACCCAGGGCAAGCGCGCCCAGCTGGTTCCCAGTCGCCCACTGGCAGAGGCCCTGGCGGCCGAGTGGGCGGCGCAGGGCGAAGAAGTCGATCCCGCGCGCTTCGTGCTGCGCGATCTGGCGGATCTGGCGATCGATGTCATTGCGCCCGATCGCGGCGCCGCGATCGCCGCCCTGCTGCGCTACGCCGAAACCGATACGCTGTGCTATCGCGCCGATCCGGAAGATGCGCTCCACCAGCGCCAGGCCGAACTGTGGGACCCGCTGCTGGCCGCTGCCGAAGCGCGCTGGGATGTCCATTTCGAACGCGTCGCGGGCGTGATCCACCGCGCCCAGCCCGCCGCGACGCTTGACCGGCTGCAGGCGGTGCTGGCCGCTGAAAGCGATTTCGCCCTCGCCGCGCTGACCACGCTGACCGCGCTGGCGGCATCGCTGGTGGTGGGGCTGGCCGCGTTGCAGCCGGACGCCGATGCCGCCGCGCTGTGGCAAGCGGCCGAGCTTGAGGAAGCCTGGCAGGCCGAACTGTGGGGCAAGGACCACGAGGCCGAGGACCGCCGCGCCCGCCGCTTCGCCGCCTTCAGCGCCGCGCTCGATTTCGCGCGGCTGGCGCGGGGTTAGGCCGACAGCCCGGCACCGCGCCGATAGGTGAGCGCCAGTTGCAGGCTTTCGGCGATCCGGCCGGCCTTGGCCTGCAGCTCGGCGGCCGCTTGCGGCTGCAACATGGCCTCGGTCACTTCGGCCCACAGCCCCAGCCAGCGCTCGAACATCGCGGGGGTCAGGGTCTCGGCATGCTTGAGGTGCGCCGGGACCGGCTGGCCCTTGTAACGCCCGCTTGAAAGCATGACCGAGGACCAGAAGGCCGACAGCTTGTCGAGATGCTCTGGCCAGTCGGCAATTGCCCGGTTGAAGATCGGCCCCAGCGCCGCATCAGCGCGGACCCGGGCATAGAAGGCATCGACCAGCTGGCTCAGTCCGTTCTCGTCAAGGGTCAGCATCGGCGCGACTCGCTTTAATCATTCATTTGCGGCGCATCTATACGCCCGTCACAAAACATGCAAAACAAAAGAATGTTTATGGGAGCGCTGCGATGCGATTGACCCGCTACACCGATTTCGCCCTGCGCGTGCTGCTTTACCTGGGCCGCGAACCGGGCCGCCTGGCCTCGATCGCCGAAATCTCACGCGCCTATGGCGTATCGCAAAGCCACCTGATGAAAGTGGTCAGCGACCTGGTCGGTGCGGGCTATATCGAAAGTGTGCGCGGTCGGAGCGGCGGGATCCGCCTGGCCCGTCCACCGGCACAGATCATGATCGGATCGCTGGTCCGCCATACCGAACTCGACCTTGAACTGGTCGAATGCGGTGCCTGCCTGATCGCGCCGGCCTGCGGGCTGACCAGCATGTTCGATGAAGCGCTGGCCGCGTTCCTGGCCGTGCTCGACGGCTATTCGCTGGCCGATGCACTATCGCGCAAGGGCGATTTCACGCACCTGCTGCGACAGGCACCGGGCACGGCCTAGGCCTGGCCTGCCACCACCCAGTCGGCCACTTGCCCGGCCACGTCGTTGGCCGCCTTGTTCAGCGCGGGGCCGACGAATTCGGGCTTGGGCTGCACGCCCGGCACCACGCTTTCGAACCGCTTGGTCTGCAATTCGCCCTTGGGGCCGGTGCGCATCGCATCGAAGCGCACCACCACCGACTGGTTGCGCGCATCGAAACCCATGTCGATCAGCCGGCCCGACAGCCGCGTACCGCTGACCGGGGCGGCCTGGGTATCTTCCAGCACCAGCACCTGGGTGCGGCTGCGCAAGGTTTCAGCCAGCAGGCCGCGGAACAGCCGCGACGGGCGTTCGACCCAGGCCGTGCCGACCAGGTAGGCCACCTGGGTATCATCGACCTGGACCGGGACCCGCAGCACGGCTAGCCGCTGATCGGTTTCCGGCTCCATCACCATGATCGCGCTGGCGACAGTGCCGCTGGCGGCAGCACCAGCGGGAACCTGGGTGCTGGCGGAAAGGCTGAGCAGGAATGGCGGCGGCTTGCCCCCGCCCAGGCTGACGCAACCGGCCACGGTCAGCAGCAGCGCCGGCACGGCCAGCAGCTTCGCGGCCGCGATTTTGGCAGCAGGCCCCATGCCCTTCATCCCCTTCATGGCTTGTAATCCGGCAACTGATCGCCACCCAGCAGGCCCTTGGCGCCCTGCTCGTTGAGCTTTTCGGTCATCGCCCTGAGGCTCTTGGTAGTCGCCCGCAGATCGCGGATCGTCGCTTCGGCTTCGGGCAGGGTGCTGTTGTTCAGCCGCTGCGCCCCCGGCCGCATATCAGACAGCAACCCGTCCAGCTGGTCGGACGCCTTGTGGATCGATTTGAGCGACTTGTTGAACTGGTTCACCATCGGGCGGAAATCCTCGTTCATCATCGCATTGGTCGATCCGGCCACCTGCTGGAATTCCGCCAGTGCCGCCTGGGCCTGGACCAGCGTGGTCTGCAGCTCAAGCAAGGTGCGCTGGACCTGCGGCGAGGCATTGGCCAGTTCGCCGGTCATCCGGTCGGTGTTGGCGAGGATATTCTCGATCGATTGCTGGTTCTTGTCGGAGAACAGCAGCGTCAGCCGCTCGGTCAGGGTGGCCAGCCGTTCCAGCAGGACCGGCGCGGAATTGAGCAGTTCGCCCAGCCCCCCGCGCTTGGTCGGGATCACCGGCACGCCTTCCGGGCAGGCCGCGCTACGGTTTTCGGCATCGCAGGCCAGCAGCGGCGCATCCTTGCTCGCCCCTTCCAGCTGGATGTTCGAAACCCCGGTGAAATTGCTCTGGATCGTGGCCGTGGTGCCCAGGCGCACCGGCACATCCTTGTCCACCGCGATCCGCACCCGCACGAAACCGGGGTCCTTGTGCCACAGTTCGATGATCTTGACCTGCCCCACCGGCACGCCCGAGAAATTTACCGCCGAGCCCTTCGACAGGCCATCGACCGACTGCTTGAAGAAGATGTCGTATTCGTTCTTGCTGCCTTCGCCCAGCCGCGCGATCCAGATGATCACCGCCGCCAGCAGCCCCAGCAAGGCCAGCGAGATCGCTCCCACCCAGACATGATTGGCCCTGGTTTCCATCGCCCCTCTATTCCCCCGCTTTGGCCAGCTTGTCCATCGCTTTGGCGCGTTGCTGCGATGCCTTGGCCGCGCGCCCGCGCGGACCGTTGAAGTATTCCTGGATCCACGGATGGTCGAGCGCGAGCAGTTCGGGAATGGTCCCGACCGCGATCACCTGCCGATCGGCCAGCACCGCCACCCGGTCGCAGATCTCGTACAGGGTATCCAGATCGTGGGTGATCAGGAACACGGTGTGGCCCAGCGTGTCCTGCAATTCATCGGTCAGCGCGTCGAACGCGGCGGCACCGATCGGATCAAGCCCGGCGGTCGGTTCGTCCAGGAACAGCAGTTCGGGATCGAGCGCCAGGGCCCGGGCCAGCCCGGCGCGCTTCTTCATGCCGCCCGAAAGCTCGCTGGGATACTTGTCCGCCGCTTCGGGCGGCAGGCCCGAGAGGCGGACCTTGTATTCGGCAATCTCGCGCCGCAGTTCGGGCCCGATCTCGGGATGGAATTCCTTGAGCGGCACCTCGATGTTCTCGGCCACGGTCAGCGTTGAAAACAGCGCCCCGCCCTGGAACAGCACGCCCCAGCGGCTGCGCACGTCAACCTCGCCCGGTTCGCGCGGTTCGCCCATCTGGTGGCCCAGCACCTCGATCCGGCCCTCGCTGGGCTGCTGCAAACCGATGATCGAGCGCATCAGCACCGATTTGCCGGTGCCCGATCCGCCCACCACGCCCAGGATTTCCCCGCGCCGCACCTGCAGATCGAGGTTCTCGTGAATCACGTGCGGGCCGAATTCGTTCTTCAGCCCTTCGACTACGATCGGGAACTGACCGTCGAAAAGGTCGGAGCTCATCCCCACCCCACTTCGGTGAAGAACACCGCAAAGAAGGCGTCGAGCACGATCACCGCGAAGATCGCCTGGACCACCGCCACCGTGGTCTTGAGCCCGACCTCTTCGGAATTTCCGTGCACCCGCATGCCCTGATAGCACCCCGCCAGCGCCACGATCAGCCCGAACACCGGCCCCTTGATCAACCCGACCCACAGGTCATGCCGGGGCACCACTTCCTGGATCCGGGTCAGGAAGGTGAAGAACGGGATTTCCAGCGCGAACATCGAGATGAACGCCCCGCCGATGATCGCCAGCACTGCCGAATAGAACCCTAGCAGCGGCATGATCAGCACCGATGCCATCACCCGCGGCAGGACCAGCGCTTCCATCGGAGAAACGCCGATGGTGCGCATTGCATCGACTTCCTCGGTCAGTTTCATCGTGCCGATCTGCGCGGCGAAGCTTGAGCCTGAACGGCCCGCGAACATGATCGCGGTCATCAGGATGCCCAGTTCGCGAAAGCTGAGCCGTCCGGTCAGGTTGACGGTGTAGATCTCCGCCCCGAACTGGCGCAGCTGCACCGCGCCCTGCTGGGCGATCACGATCCCGATCAGAAAGCTCATCAGGCCAACGATCGGTAAGGCCCCCACCCCGACCAGCTCGATCTGGCGAACCAGCGAAATCCAGCGGATCCGCGACGGATGCCGCAGCGCCCGCGCCGCAGCAATCAGCAGCGCGCCCAGAAACCCCAGCAGTTCCAGCACCCCGTGGACATAGCCCATGGTGAACTCACCGGCCCGGACCAGCAGGCCGGTTAGCGGAGAAAGCTGTTCATCCGCAGCGCCGGTCTCCTCGTCCTGCGGCTTTTCGCGCACCGCGGCGATCAGCCGCCGGGCTTCCTTGCTGGCGCCGCTGACCGTGGCGCCAAACTCGTCGGCCAGACGCGATACGATCCAGGCCCCAACGGTGTCGATCGCGCCGACCCCGGCCAGATCGATCCGCGCCACCGGCCCGGCAAGCCCGCGCAGCCGCTGGTCAAGTTCGCCCACCGAACTGACGATCAGCGGCCCGGCCAGCGCCACAACCTGTGCGCCATCCGCTTCGCTCTCGATCGTGAAGTCAGCCCATTCGCGCATTGCGCCGATGTGTGCGGGAAAAATGCGGCCTCGGCAAGGCGAACCAAACCGTTGCACCCGCCGCCCCGCGCTGGCAAAGGCCCCAGACGATGACCGACAGCACACTCGACAAGACTTTCGACCCCGCCGCGATCGAGGCGAAGTGGTACGATCACTGGGAAACGAACGGCCTGTTCCGTCCGGAGCGTAGCGATGCGCAGCCCTTCACCATCGTCAACCCGCCGCCCAACGTCACCGGCTCGCTGCACATCGGCCACGCGCTCGACAACACGCTGCAGGACGTGGTGATCCGCTATGAGCGGCTGCGCGGCAAGGATGCGCTGTGGGTGGTCGGCACCGATCACGCGGGCATCGCCACGCAGATGGTGGTCGAACGCCAGCTGGAAGAACGCCAGGACAAGCGCACCAATTACACGCGCGAAGAATTTGAGCAGCTGGTCTGGAAGTGGAAGGCCGAAAGCGGCGGGGCGATCACCCGCCAGCTGCGCCGCCTTGGCTGTTCGATGGACTGGAGCCGCGAACAGTTCACCATGGACCCGCACTTCAACCAGGCGGTGACCAAGGTGTTCGTGGACCTGTACAACCAGGACCTGATCTATCGCGACAAGCGGCTGGTCAACTGGGACCCCAAGCTGAAGACCGCGATTTCCGACCTTGAGGTGGAAACCCGCGAAGTGAAGGGCAGCTTCTGGCGCTTCCGCTATCCCTTTGCCGATGGCAGCGGCCATGTCGAAGTGGCGACCACCCGGCCTGAAACCATGCTGGCCGATATGTGCGTGGCGGTGAACCCGGCGGACGATCGGTACAAGGCGGTGGTCGGCAAGGAGATCCTCCAGCCGATCACCGGCCGCCGCTTCAAAGTGGTGGCGGATGAACATGCCGATCCGGAACTGGGCAGCGGCGTGGTCAAGATCACCCCGGGGCATGATTTCAACGACTTCGAAGTGGGCAAGCGCGCCGGGATGAAACCCGCCGAAATGCTCAACATGTTCGATGCCGAAGCCCGCGTGGTGCAGACCGCCGACGGGCTGGTGCCGGACGAATTCGTCGGTCTGGACCGCTTCGTTGCCCGCGATCTGGTGGTCCGCCGGATGAAGGAAGCCGGCTGCCTGATCCCGCACGTGGTCAAGGACAAGGACGGTAACGAGAGCGAGCTCGACGCAGAACCGCGCGTGATCCAGCAGCCCTATGGCGACCGCGGCGGGGTGCCGATCGAACCCTGGCTGACCGACCAGTGGTACGTCCGCGCCGAAGTGCTGGCGCAGGATCCGATTGCGGCAGTGAAGGACGGCCGGATCGAGATCGTCCCCAAGAGCTGGGAGAAGACCTGGTTCAACTGGATGGAAAACATCCAGCCGTGGTGCGTGAGCCGCCAGCTGTGGTGGGGGCACCGGATTCCGGCGTGGTATGGCTCGGACGGTCAATGCTACGTTGCCGAAAGCGAAGAAGCGGCCCAGGCCAAGGCTGGTCCAGGCGTGACGCTGGAACGCGACAGCGACGTCCTCGACACCTGGTTCTCCAGCGCGCTGTGGCCCTTCGTCACGCTTGGCTGGCCGGACACCGGGGCAACGCTTTACCAGCGGCACTATCCCAACGACCTGCTGATCTCCGGCTTCGACATCCTGTTCTTCTGGGACGCGCGGATGGCGATGCAGGGGATGCATTTCAATCAGGGCCAGGTGCCGTGGAAGCGGCTGTACCTGCACGGCCTAGTCCGCGCGGCGGACGGGCAGAAGATGTCCAAGTCCAAGGGCAACGTGGTCGATCCGCTGGGCCTGATCGACAAGTACGGCGCCGATGCGCTGCGGTTCTTCATGGCGGCGATGGAAAGCCAGGGCCGCGACATCAAGATGGATGACCGCCGGGTCGAAGGCTATCGGAACTTCGCGACCAAGCTGTGGAACGCCGCGCGGTTCTGCCAGGCGAACGGAATTGCTGCATCAGGCTCGCTTGCAGCACCTGCCGCAAAAAGTGCGGTAAACCGCTGGATTATCGGCGAAACTGTCGAAACGCTGGAAGCCATCGACAAGGCCATGGCCGACCTGCGGTTCGATGCTGCAGCAAACGCGATCTACCACTTCGTCTGGGACCAGTTCTGCGACTGGTATATCGAACTGATCAAGGGCAGCTTCGATGACGAGACCAAGGCGGTGGCCGGCTGGGTGCTCGACCAGATCCTGGTCATGCTGCACCCCTTCATGCCCTTCGTCACCGAAGAGCTGTGGTCCAAGCTGGGTGACCGCGCGGCCTATCCGCTGATCACCGCGAAGTGGCCGGAACCGGGTGTGGGCGTCGATGCCGAGGCCAAGGCCGAGGTCGAGTGGTTGATCGCGCTGGTCGGCAACCTGCGCACCGCCAAGAACGAGCTGGGCATCGCCCCCGGCGCAAAGCTTGACGCCTTCCTGCCCGAGCCGAGCACGGCAACACGCGGGATCATCGAGCGCAACGGCGCGGCGATCGAACGTCTTGCACGCCTCAACGGGATTCGCTTCGAAGCGGCTCCGGCCGGCGCGGCGATGCAGATCGGCGCGGGCGATGCCAATGTCATCATCCCGCTCGAAGGCGTGATCGACATTGCCGCCGAAAAGGCCCGCCTGTCCAAGGCGCTTGAGGCAGCCAGCAAGGAAGCCAAAAGCCTCGAAGGCCGCCTCTCGAACACCGCCTTTGTCGAAAAGGCCAAGCCCGAAGCGGTCGAAAAGGCCCGCGCCGACCACGCCATGCACCAGGCCGAGGCTGAGCGGCTGGCGGCAGCGCTGGCGCGGCTGGGGTAGGCCCTGCCACTGTCATCGTCACCCCGGGCTTGACCCGGGGTCCCGCTTGTTGCGGCCAGCGCTGCGCCAAAAGAACCAGCGGGACCCCGGATCAGGTCCGGGGTGACGGCCTGGTGTATTCGTGGGTTCGGCCCCTGTCCTACAGGCTTAGGAACTGGCATAGGATCGAACCATGACCTGCCGTCCGCCCTTCCCCATATTCTCGCGCGCCGCAGCGCGGCCCGCCTGCGCGCGGGGAAGGCTGGCGGGCGGGAAATTTCCATTCTTTGCACCCTGTGAACTTTGTGAGGTTATTCAGCCAAGCGTGGACTTTTCTGAATGCTAACTCTCGCCACAACCACGCCGGGCGAGCCCGAGATCTTCGCCTCGCTGCAAGGCGAAGGGCCGAGCCTGGGCCGGCCGGTGGCCTTCGTCCGCCTCTCGCGCTGCAACCTCGCCTGCACCTGGTGCGACACGGCCTATACCTGGCGGTTCGAGGGCGATAACCGCCCGCACCGCGATGGCCGGGCGTTCGAGCGCAGCGCCAACCAGCTGGTGCTGGACGAGGCCGAGGTCGCCGCGCGGATCATGGCGCTGGGGCAGGACCGGCTGGTGATCACCGGGGGTGAACCGCTGCTGCAAGGCGCGGCGCTGGCAAGGATGGTCGCTCTGCTGGCCGGCATGAGCGTTGAGATCGAGACCAACGGCACGGTCGCCCCGCACCCCGCGCTCGACAGTCTGGTGGCGCAGTACAATGTCAGCCCCAAGCTGGCCCATTCGGGCAATCCGGCTGAGCTGGCCCTGGTGCCCGAACGGCTGGCCGCCTGGGCCGCCGATCCGCGCGCGTGGTTCAAATTCGTTGTGGCCGAACCCGAACAGGTCGGTGAAGTGCTTGCCCTGGCAGAGCAGCATGGCATCCCGCCGGGGCGGATCTACCTGATGCCCGAGGGGACCGACAGCGTTACCCTGCGCGAGCGGGAGCGCTGGCTGGCGCCGCTGGCGCTAACGCACGGAATGCGAATGAGCGACCGCCTGCATATCCATCTCTACGGCGATACGCGGGGGACGTAACTGTCCACCTGGCGGTGGATGTAACGCCATTCGCGAAGGCGAATAGCGCAGCAAGCGAACTAACGCCCCTGGGCGCGCCAGCGCTGGACGGTGCGGTGGACCATTTCCTCTTCGCCGCCCGACTGGCTCCACAGCTGGGTAAAGCTGGGGTCGGCCGAGGCCGGACGCTTCACTTCTTCCAGTTCGTCGAAAGCAACGCGGATCGGGATCGAAACGCCTTCGCCGCACATGATGCATTCGCGGTTGCGCAGCGCCGGAATCGAATCGAGGAAGCCGCGCGCGCCTTCGGGCATGGCGGCCTTCACGAACGCCTGGTCGCGATCGTTGTTGAGACGCATCGAGATGATCGTGCCGCACTGCGACAGCACGCCTTCGGCAAGGTCGGACGGACGCTGGGTAATCAGGCCCAGCGAAACCCCGTACTTACGGCCTTCCTTGGCGATCCGACTGAGGATCCGACCGACCGAGGAGCCATCGGCGTTCTTCTCGTTGGGAACATAACGGTGGGCTTCTTCGCAGACCAGCAGCACCGGGCGGGTCTTTTCATCGCGGGCCCAGATCGCAAAGTCGAACACCATCCGGCTCAGCACCGCGACCACGGTGGAGGTGATGTCCGACGGCACGCCCGAAACGTCGATGATCGAGATCGGCTTGCCGCGGCTGGGCATGCGGAAGATCTTGGCGATGAATTCGGCCATCGTATCGCCAACCAGCATGCCCGAGAACATGAACTGGAAGCGCGGATCGGCCTTGAGCTCGTCGATCTTGTTCTTGATCCGCATGAACGGGGCCGAGCTGGTCGCCTTGTCGAGCTTGCCCATTTCGGTCTGGATCATGTTGGTCAGGTCAGACAGCAGATAGGGGATCGGACTGTCGACCGTGATCTTGCCCATGGTTTCGGCCAGCCGGTTCTTCGAACGCGCGGCCAGCAGGCACTTGGACAGGATGTCCATGTCTTCCTGCAGATCGTTCCCGCTGGATGTCAGGAACACTTCGCAGTGCTCCTCGAAATTCATCAGCCAGTACGGCATCTGCAGGTTCGACACGTCGAAGATCATGCCCGTGGTCTTGAACGCCGCCGAATATTCGCCGTGCGGATCGATCATCACGATATGACCTTCGGGCGCAGCTTCGCAGATCCGGTGGAGGATCAGCGCGGCGCTGGTCGATTTACCGGTACCGGTCGAGCCGAGCAGCGCGAAGTGCTTGCCCAGCATGGCATCGATGTAGAGCCCGGCGCGGATGTCGCGGGTGGGGAACACGGTGCCGACCTGGATCGAAGAGCGGCCATCGCTGGCGTAGATCTGCTTGAGGTCGTTGCTGGTCGCAGGATAGATCAGCGCACCTGGGATCGGATAGCGCGTCACACCGCGGCGGAAGCTGTGGATGCGGCCGGTCAGGCGTTCCTCGTCGCCTTCGCCCAGAAAGTCGATCTGGGCCATGATCCCGCCCGGGGTCTTCGAATCCTGGCGCTGCGTGCGCACCGAAGCGAGCAGCCAGCCCTTGCCGACGCGGATCTTGACCTGGCTGCCGACCTGCCCGGCCAGCGCGATCGAAGGGTCATGATCGCCGGCGCATTCCTGCAAGCGCTGAAGATCGAGCGCGATCGCCGAACCCGAACCGGCGATTTCAAGGACGATGCCGATCGGTTCGCGGGCATTGTCGAATTCCTGGCCGGCCTGCGCAGCCTGCGCGGCTTCTGCCGGGATTTCCGAGGCTTGCGCCGGACGCGCTGCACCAAAACCCTGCGTACCCATGTCGTTCATCGATCGGCCCTGTCTTGTCCCGCCAGACACAGTTCTGGCTGTGCCGGTGATACGACGAAGCCGTTAAAATTGGGCTAAATGGGTGGTTAATTCGATCACACCAGCGCGAACAGGCGCCCGGCCAGGAAGCCCATACCCACCGACAGCAGGACCGCCAGCAGACCATAGAGGAACCCATAGTCCTGCGAGAAATCGGCCACCGCGCGTTCGAACCCCTGTTTGCGGACTACCACGTGGCTGATCGCCGATGCCACCACGCGCCCCTTGCTGATCGCAAAGGTTTCAGCAGTGTAGGTGCCGGTTTGCACACTGGAAGGCAGCGCGATCCGGGCCTGATAGAGCACCTGCTCGCTGACCTTCACACCCTTGCTATCCTGCTTGTAGAGACCTTCGCGGGTCATCAGATCGACCAGCCCGGCCGACATCCGCGCCTGTTCCTTGGGATCATAGGAACCGATCGGCGAAAGCTGCAGCCAGGGCAGGCCCAGTTCATAGATCGCGGCGGTCTTGTCATCGACGATCTTGCCGATCGGGCGCGACGAGGCGACCGCGAAAAAGGTAGGGGCAGAACGGAATTCGACGCTTTCGGCGTTGACCCAGATGCCGGCCAGTCGCTGCTTTTCGCGCAGCACGATCGATTGCGTCGGCCCCTTGAGCACCACCACAATGTCATAGTCCTGTCCGGCCCGCGCGCCTTCCGGCGTCAGGATTGCGCCGAACAGCAGCAGTTCGGTCCCGCGAAAGCCCTGCCGAACCTGGACTTCGTGCTGCGAAATCTCGGGCACCAGGATCGGATCGCGGGCCGCGCCAAGCAGGATCAGGGCAAGGAGCAGGAACAACCGCTTCACGACGGCGTGACCGTGTAGATTTCATCGGGTTGCCAACCCAGCCCCAGCGCCATTCGCAGCGCCACCAGCAGCACGATCGCGGCCAGCACGAAGCGCAGCCGTTCGGCCGGCAGCTTCTGGGCCAACTGCGCCCCGATTTGCGCACCCGAAACCGAACCCAGCAGCAGCAGCGCAGCCAGCACGATATCGACCGCGCGGGTGGTGACCGAATGCATCATGGTGGTGGCCATGGTCACGAACAGGATCTGGAACAGCGAGGTACCGACCACCACATTCGCGCTCATCCCCAGGATGTAGAGCATCGCCGGCACCAGCACGAAGCCGCCGCCGATCCCCATCAGCATGGTCAGGATCCCGGTTAGCACCCCCAGGATCAGCGGCGCCAGCGGCGAGATGTAAAGCCCCGACCGGTAGAACCGCCAGCGCATTGGCAGGCTGGCGACCATCGGATGGTGCCGCCGTTTGCGCGCCGGGACCGGAACCCCGGTCTTCTGGGCCTGCAGCGCCTGCCAGCTTTCACGGGCCATGATCCAGCCGATCGAACCCAGCAGCAGGACGTAAAGCAGGTTGATCACCACGTCGATCTGGCCCAGCGCCTGCAACAGGCTGAACAGCGCCGCGCCCAGCCCGGTGCCGATGATCCCGCCGGCCACCATTACTGCGCCCATCTGGTAATCAACCCCGCCGCGCCGCGAATGGGCAAAAACGCCCGAAACGCTGGCCCCGGTCACCTGGCTGGCCGCCGATGCGGCAGCAACAGTGGGGGGAATGCCATAGAAGATCATCAGCGGCGTGGTCAGGAACCCGCCGCCCACCCCGAACATGCCCGACAGGATCCCCGTCAGCGCACCCAGCGCGACGATCACCAGGCCGTTGACCGAAAGGTTGGCAATGGGGAGATAGACGTCCATGACAGGGCCGCAACGCTAGCCCAGCCCAATGGCCAAAGAAAGGCCGGGTTTCCTAGAATCCCACCGAAAGCGTAACCACCGGCCCTGATCCCGGCGCGGCATCGCCGGCAACCCGGAAGCGGTAGTCAGCCGAGAGCCGCGAATTGGCCGGACCGACCGGAACTTCCAGCGTGGCGGTAGGTCCGACGTCGAGCCGCTTCGCCCCGCGCTGTGCCCCGCCCCAGGTGCCGCCACCCGCGCGCAGGCGGAACTTGCCCAGTTCGGCCAGCGGCTTTTCGATCCGGGCCTGACCATCGACAAAGGCCGTCCCATCACGCCCGCCGACATAGCCGGCCTGCAAATAGACCTCACCCCGAGTGCCCAGCGGCAAGCGGAACGGCTGCAGTTCGGTAACCACTGCTGCGGCGGGGCGCACGATCGTGCCGGTGGTGGTGCGCGTAGCCCGGCCTTCAAGCATCAACGCCACCGGCACTTTCGGAACAGGGCGGAAGGACAGCCCCAGCGCAGCCTCTTCCCCGCGCGGACGCTCAATCCCGCTGGCCAGCCGCAGGTACAGCGTCGGCCGCCAGGCGCTGGCCGGCGCCAGGCGATAGCGCAGCACCGCGCCCACCTGGCTGCCGCCATAGAAGCCCGCCGGAACGAAGGCGCCGGGCAGGCCATTGCCCGCCTGGTTGAAGCCATTGCCACCCGAACGCAGCAGCAACCAGGAATCGCCCGACCAGCGGGCCTGATGCGGCTGACTGGCCGGTTCGGTTGCCTTTGTCCGGGCGGGTGCCGGCGGTGCCAGCATGGCTGGAACCTGCAAGGGTTCCGGCGGCGCGAGCATATTGGTCTCGCGTTCGGCCAGCGGCATCTGGTTGGCTGCGAACAGCAATTGCTGGTGCCCTTCGAGCATGGCGATCTGCGCGATTTCCTGTGCCTCGCCAGTATCCACGCTGTTCACGGGCTGCGGACCGGCAGTGGTGGTCGGCGCCGGGCGCGGCGAGTCCTGCGGGGCCAGTGTTGGCTGCGCGCCGGGTGCCCCACTGCGATCCTGCGCTGGGGCCAGGCGTCGATCGGGTCTGACTGCGCCGCCCGGTGCTGCCATGTCCGGCTGCTTGGCATCGGGCTTGATCGCGGACTCTTCCCACAGCGCTGCACGCGCCCCAACCCAGCTGACCATCAGCAGGCCCAGCGCCACCAGCGGCTGCCCGCGCGGCCGGGTGAAGCGCTTGTTCCGCTGGATCTGGCCCGGCGTCCGGTTCATGCCCGCACCGTCCGCGCCCGGGCTGTGGCCGTGGCCGTGGCCGGGTGCCGGTCATGTACGGTCTTGTCCCAGGTGACCTGGCCATCCTGCAGCGAACGGAAATAGGCCCCCAACGCCCGCCGTCCGGCCATGATCGCAATGACATTGGCCACCGGGATGCGCAGCACCGCGCGCAGCCCTTCGCGCCAGCCATATTCGCGCGCGGTGAACACCGCCCGAGACATCGCGCGCCACAGGAACCCGATAAAGCTGGCCAGCAGCATCGACTTGAGCGGCCAGGACAGCGCCAGCACATTGACCATGCCCAGCGCGTGCAGCCCGATCAGCACCGCATCGAGCACCAGCAGCAGATAGGCGCTGGCCAGGACCAACGCGGTCAGCGGCCCGCGCCGGTCGCGCAGCGCCATCCACACATCGACCGGGCGGAAACTCCAGCCCATCCGGTCCCAGCCCTGAAACGCGATCCCGTGGACCCAGCGGGTCTTCTGGCGCACCGCCGCATCAAGGCGGTTGGGGAAATAGCTGCGGGTGGCCACCAGCTGTCCGGCGTCGTCGCGCAGCCGCAAGAAGGCACTGCCGCGTCCCTGACGTGACAGCATCATGCCCAGCTCGTAATCCTCGGTCAGGCATTCGGGCGCAAAGGGGCCGAACTCACCCTCAGCCGCGCGCCGCTCGGCCAGCTGCCCCAACGCCGCACGCGAAAATCCGCAGCCAACGCCTGCAGCCGGGATCGATGCCCCCAGCGCCGCCCGCACCACCATCCCCTTGGCATGGTTTTCGGCGAATTCGTCGGAATAGTGCCCGGCAATCCAGCGCGAGCTGTCCTGCGGTTCGGGGCGCACCGGCAATTGCACGAAGTCGCGCAGCACCAGCGCGGTATCGACCGCCTGCAATGCACAGGGGTGCACCATGTCCTCGGCATCATGCAGCAGCACGTTGACAAAGTGGCGGCCCTGGCGCTCCTCATCAGCGCAAAGCGCGGCGTATAGCCGATTGAGGCAATCGGCCTTGGTCGTGGGGCCGCGTGCGCCCAGCAGCACCAGCCGCAGCCGCAGATCATCGGCGCTGGCCGCGATTGCGGCGGCAACTGTGGCCGGATCGTTGCTGTAACAGCCAATGTAGAGCGTCAATTCGCGCTGCGGCCAGGATGCCAGCATGTGGCCGATCGTGGTGCCGATCACCTGGCTTTCACCGAACGCCGGGATCATCACCGCGCAAGGCCCCGACAATGGCTCCGCACCATAACCCACCGGCAGGCGCGGAGTCTGGATCCGGCCCTTCAGCCGCAATCCGAGGTAGGCCAGATCGATCGCGAATTCATCGAGCAGTCCGATGCAGAACCAGAACGCGGAAAAAGCCAGCAACTCACGCTCAACCAGCAGCAGCCAGTCAAGTGCAGTCCAGGCAGTCGCTCCGTCCGCGATCATGCGATTTATTCAGCCCCTGCTGTCCGCCCCAAGAACAGGCAGCCTATCGGCAAAGCAACAGGTGTGCAACGCGTTCGCAATGCACTTGGCAAGTGCTTGCAATTATTGCGCAGAGTTCGGAAATCGACCCGCAGTTCCGGTTTCGCTTGCATCCGTCAGGCATTTCCCCGATTCGCCCGGAATGACCGCAAAACGCCATCCTTTCTCAATCCTGGCCGGTCGGATCGCGCGGCTGCTGCATGGCGATGCCGGTGCGGGAATCCTGCTGCTGGCGGTTGCCGCGGCGGCCATGCTGCTCGCCAATTCCCCGCTCGGCCCGGCCTATCACGAAATCCTGCACCACCCCCTGGGTTCCAGCCCGGTGGCGCACCTGGGCACGCTGCATGCCTGGATCAACGACGGGCTGATGGCGCTGTTCTTCTTCGTCGTCGGGCTTGAGATCAAGCGCGAGGTGCTGGAAGGCCAGCTGGCCCGGCCCGAACAGCGCCGCCTGCCAGTGCTGGCGGCCATCGCCGGGATGGCTCTGCCGGCCGCGATCTATCTGCTGGTCAGCGGCGGCGAGCCCCGGCTGCAGGCGGGCTGGGCGATCCCCGCCGCGACCGACATCGCCTTTGCGGTGGGCATTCTGGGCCTGCTGGGCAAGGGCCTGCCGCCCTCGCTGCGGCTGTTCCTGCTGACCGTCGCGATCGTGGACGACCTGGGCGCGGTGGCGATCATCGCGCTGGTTTATACCGCGCAGCTCGATCTGACCTGGCTGGCACTTTCCGGCGTGGTGCTGGCGGGGCTGGCACTGGCCAACCGCCGCGGGATCAAGCGCGGCTGGGTCTATGCGCTGGGCGGCACCTTGCTGTGGTATGCGGTGCTGCATTCGGGGATCCATGCAACGATTGCCGGGGTGCTGGCAGCGCTGTGCGTGCCGATCGCGCTCGACCGGCAGGGTGAAAGCCTGCTGCTGCGGATGGAGCACGTGCTCGCCCCGCTCAGCGCCTACCTGATCGTCCCGGTGTTCGGACTGGCCAATGCCGGTGTAGCCCTGCCGCGCGGCGGGATCGCGGCGATTGACCCGACTCTGCCCATGGCGGTGGCGCTGGGGCTGGTGCTGGGCAAGCTGGGCGGGATCTTCGGCGCGGTCTATCTGGCCGAGAAAAGCGGCTTTGCACCGCGACCGGCCGGCACCAGCTGGCGGCAGGTACTGGGCCTTTCGGCACTGTGCGGGATCGGCTTCACGATGAGCCTGTTCATCGCCCAGCTGGCCTTCCCCGCCGCGCCCGAACTGGTCGAGGATGCCAAGCTGGGGGTCTTCGCCGGATCGCTGCTGGCCGCGCTGCTGGGGTTCGTCCTGCTGCGCCGCAGTGCTCGCGGCTGAAGCCTACCAGCTGCCCACGTTGGGCATCGAGATCCACGGTTCCGCCGGCGGCAGGGTGCCGTCCTGCAGCAGTTCGACAGAGATCCCGTCAGGCGATTTGACAAAGGCCATGTGCCCGTCACGCGGCGGGCGGTGGATCGTGTGCCCGGCCGCCATCAGCGCTTCGCAGGTGGCGTAGATATCGTCCACCCGGTAGGCCAGGTGGCCGAAATTACGCCCGCCGTCATAGTCCTGCGGATCCCAGTTGTGGGTCAGTTCCACCTCGGCCACGCCCTCTTCACCCGGCGCGGCCAGGAAGATCAGCGTGAAGCGGCCCTGCTCGCTGGAAAAGCGGCGCACTTCATCAAGCCCGATCAGCCGGAAGAAGGCGATCGTTGCGTCGGGATCGGTCACCCGGATCATCGAATGGAGAAATTTGGTCATGGCCCCAGCTATGCCACAAGGCCCGCTCCGGACAAGCCGAAACGGGCCCTTGCGAGCAGTCAGATCGGCCGGATCAGAACGAAAGCTTGACCGAAGCGACGACCGTATCGTTCGAGAAGCCATCGATCGAGGCGCCATCGACCCCGACATAGGTCACACTCAGCGACAGGTTCTTGGCAATGGTGGCGCTGGCCCCCACCGAATAGTCAAACCCGCCTTCGGTCGAAACGCCGGTCAGCAACTTGGGCGAAAGCGCGCCCGATGTGTAACCCAGATGCGCGTTGACCGACACCGGCGTGCCGGGCACGCCGCTGCTGAGATCGCCGTACAGGTAGAGGTTGTCATCCCCGCCCAGCGCATCCTGTTCCCAGGCATAGTTCGCGCCGACCTTGGCCGTCACCGGGCCCAGTGTCTTCGACAGCGAGGCATAGGGTTCCAGGAAATTGGCCTTGCCGAAGCTGCCGTTGGGATAGGTGTACCAGGTTACCCCGACATCGGCAGTCAGCCCGCTGCTGATCTCGCCTGACCAGCCGCCATAGACATCGAGTTCGGCCGAACCATAGATATCGAGCGGGTCCTGTTCGAGGCTGGAGGCCCAGGTGCCGACATAGAAGCCGCTGGAATGGGTAGCCTGAATCCCGCCCTGCACGGCGAAATCGCCGCCCGAATAGGACAGGCCGCGCCAGCGGTAGTCGGTTACGCCAGCAACATTGCCGCTGAGCGTGAATTCGGCCGGCGGATCGGTTTCGTCGGCGAAGGCTGGAGTAGCGGCCAGCAGGCTGGCGGCGGTGAAAGTTGCGGCGCACAGGCCGCGGATGGACGTGAGCATATCAATCTTCCCTTGAACGATTGTAACAGCTTCGTCCCACCTGCACGCGTCCTTGCTTCTCGATGGCGGAAACATTCGGATCGCGTGGGCATGGGACTGCACAATCTTGTTGCACTGCACAAGAGCAAATCGCCGCCTTGCTTGCCTTAGCCCTGCGATGTGTGGTTTCGCGGTCACGGTGGATTGCGCGGCAGGCATGCGCCATTGTTCGTTAAGCTCCATCCGGGTATAGGCGCGCGCAGAGATTTCTCCGCCATGCTCAAGTCCTTGCGCTCTCTCCTCGGCCTGAACGACGGTCAGCCCGCTCCGGCGATCCCCGCCGGCCAGCGGGTCTATGCCGTGGGCGACATCCACGGCTGCCTTGGCCTGTTCGAGGCGCTGGTTGCGGCGATCGAGGCCGACGATGCCCGGCGCGGCGCCAGCGCAACCACGCTGGTCCTGCTGGGCGACCTGGTCGATCGCGGTCCCGACAGCGCCGGAGTGATCCGCCTGGCGCGCCAGCTGGCGGCGCGGCGCACGGTGCGGATCCTGCTGGGCAATCACGAGGAAATGTTCCTCGACGCGCTGGAAAGCGAAGAGGTGCTGCGGCATTTCCTGCGCTATGGCGGGCGCGAAACCGTGCTGTCCTATCCGGTCGATCCGGCCACTTACCACCGCGCCGAACTGGACGAGACCCTGGCGCTGATGCGCGCCGCGGTGCCAGCCGAAGACATCGCCTTCCTGCGCGGCTTCGAAGATCAGGTGCTGATCGGCGATTATCTGTTCGTCCATGCCGGGATCCGTCCCGGCGTGCCGCTGGACGAACAGCGCGCCGCGGACCTGCGCTGGATCCGCGAACCCTTCCTGTCACACCGCGAAAGCCACGGCCCGGTGGTGGTGCACGGGCACACGATTTTCGAACGGCCCGATTTCGGGCATAACCGCATCGGTATCGATACCGGCGCCTATCGCACCGGGCGGCTGACCGCGCTGGGGCTGGAAGGCACCACCCGCTGGCTGATCGAGGCGGTGCAGGACGAATTGGGCGCGGTCAGCGCCACGCAAAGGAGTTTGGGATGAAAATCGCAATGGTCGGCTCGGGCTACGTCGGGCTGGTATCGGGAGCCTGCTTCGCCGATTTCGGCCACGAAGTGGTCTGCATCGACAAGGACCCGGCCAAGATCGACAGCCTGAAGGCCGGGATCATGCCGATCTTCGAACCGGGGCTGGCCGAACTGGTCACGTCGAACGCCAAGGCCGGGCGCCTGTCGTTCACTACCGATCTGGCCGAAGGGATCGCCGGAGCTGCGGCGATCTTCATCGCGGTTGGCACTCCCAGCCGCCGCGGCGATGGCCATGCCGACCTGTCGTTCGTCTATGCCGTGGCCGAGGAAATCGGCCAGAACCTGAAGAACGACGCGGTGGTGGTAACCAAGTCAACCGTGCCGGTGGGTACCGGCGACGAGGTTGAGCGGATCCTGGCTGCCGCCAATCTGCCGGTGAAGTTCGCGGTCGCCTCGAACCCCGAATTCCTGCGCGAAGGCGCGGCGATCGGCGATTTCAAGCATCCCGACCGGATCGTGGTGGGCACCGAGGACGAATGGGCGCGCGGCGTGATGAACGAGGTCTATCGCCCGCTGTTCCTCAACAAGAGCCCGATCCTGTTCACCAGCCGCCGCACCAGCGAACTGATCAAATATGCCGCCAACGCTTTCCTGGCGGTCAAGATCACTTTCATCAACGAGATGGCCGACCTGTGCGAAAAGGTCGGTGCCGATGTACAGGACGTTTCGCGCGGAATCGGGATGGACAACCGGATCGGCTCCAAGTTCCTCCACGCCGGCCCCGGCTATGGCGGATCGTGCTTCCCCAAGGACACGCTGGCGCTGCTCAAGACCGCCGAGGACTATGAAGCGCCGACCCGGATCGTCGAGGCGGTGGTGGCGGTCAACGACAGCCGCAAGCGCGCGATGGGCCGCAAGGTGATCGAGGCGCTGGGCGGAATGGACGCGGCGCGCGGCAAGAAGGTTGCGATGCTGGGCCTGACCTTCAAGCCCAACACCGACGACATGCGCGACAGCCCGGCAATCGCGGTGGCCCAGGCGCTGGTCGATGCCGGGGTGGAAGTGGCCGCCTATGACCCCGAAGGGATGGAACTGGCAAAGCCCCTGATGCCCGAAGTGGCGATGCAGGCCAGCGCCTATGCCGCGATCGAAGGCGCCGACGCGACCGTGATCGTGACCGAATGGGACGCCTTCCGCGCACTCGACCTTGATCGCGTCAAGGGCCTGATGAACGCGCCGGTGCTGGTTGACCTGCGCAACGTCTACGATCCGGCCGAAGTGCGCGCCAAGGGCTTCAGCTATTCAAGCGTGGGGCGGATTTAGGGGTCTCAGTGCCCCTCCGTCATTTGCTGACGCAAATGCCACCTCCCCGTTTGCACCAGACCCTCTCCGTTTTTGGCGAATGCCACAAACGGGGAGGTGGCAGACGCCGACAGGCGGCTGACGGAGGGGCTTCAACGCTGGCAATAACGCACCATCGCATCAGCAACGACCTCGGCAGATTTCAGCACATCGACCGCCGGTATCCGCACGATCTCGATCCCCATCTTGCGAAAGAAGGCGTCGCGCCTCTCATCGCGTTGCGGTCGATCACCCATTTCATGCGCGATCCCATCGATCTCGAAGCCGGTCCTGGACCTGATGTTGAAAAAATCGAGTACGTAAGGTTCGATCGCATGCTGGCGCCGGAAACTGACGCCGTCAGGTGACCGCCGCAACAAGTTCCACAATAGTACCTCGGGCAGCGACATGTCGCGGCGCAACTGGCGCGCTTTGAGGACGTTTTCGGATCGCCGCTTGCGTGGGATTTGCCCCTCCGTCAGCCCTGCGGGCTGCCACCTCCCCGTTTGTGCTTCGCAAAAACGGAGAGGGATTTGGTAGGTCGTCTGGACAGTTGACACAACCGAAACCGGCTCCGTTTTCGACGCAAGTCGCAAACGGAGCGGGGCGTCGCCGTCTCAGCCCAGCTCGGCCTTGAGCTGTTGCGCCCGCTCCGCCCCCACCAGTCCCAGCACCAGCAGGTGGCTGGCCCGCCGCATTTCCGCTGCGAAGCGCACCTGATCCCAATGCTCCGCCAGCCAGGCCTCAACCGTGGCGGCAACGGTGCGCAGCAGCAGGTCGGTGAAGGCCATTGGTTCGACCAGCGGGGCCAGTTCGCCAGCCTCCATTGCCGCACGGACCAAGTCGCCCCACAGGTGCCGGCCTTCCTCGCTCATCGCATCGCGCAGCAGGTTGGCTTCGACCCCGATCATCGCCGCGTAGAGCCCGCGATAGAATTCGGGTTCGGAGGTGTAGTGCACCACGATCAGGTCAACCGCGCCAAGCAACCGATCGAGCGGGCCATCATCCGGCAAGCGCGCCAGCCGCGCTGCAAAGCTGGCGAATTCATCGAGCACCACCCGGCGCAGCACTTCGCCTTTCGAACCGAGCAGGTTGTAGGGCGTGGCCGGACTGACCCCGGCCGCCTGCGCCAGTTGCAGCATCGAAAAGCCCGCACCGCCGGTTTCGCGCACCAGCCGGTGCGCGGCATCGACAATCGCGCGCTGGCGCGCTTCGCGGACTTCTGGCGACAGGGCCATCAGCCGACCGGGATATTCTCGTAATAGGGGATCAGGACATCGTCCGAGCCGGCTTCGACCTGGCCGAGCATCGCCACCGTGACCGGGTGGACCACATCAGCATCGGTCATCACTTCGATGAAGGCCGGCCCGCCGCAGGCGAAGGCGCGGTCAAGCGCACCCGCCAGTTCGGCAAACTGCGTCACCCGTTCGCTGTTGAGGCCAAAGGCGCGGGCGATATCGGCGTAATTGGTCCCCTCGAGCTTGGAGATGACGTTGTAGTTACCGCCGAACATGATCTGCTGGCCGTGGATCGACATGCCCCAGACCTGGTTGTTGAGCACCACGTTTACCACCGGCAGGTGGTGGCGGACCATGGTATCGAATTCCTGGATGTGGAACCCCAGCGCACCATCGCCGGTCAGGTGCACCACCCGCCGATCGGGAAAGGCCAGCTGCGCGCCGATCGCAAAGCCCGGGCCGATCCCCAGGCAGCCCAGATACCCGTGGGTGAGCAGCGAGCCGGGCCGGTTGACCGCTGTCGCCGCCCCGGCCCAGGATGCGGCCTCACCGCCATCATAGACATAGATCGCATCCGGCCCGGCCTTGTCGGCCACGGCCTTGGCGGCATGCAGCGGGTGGATCCCCTGCCCGGTTTCGGCATCGGGGAACTGGCTGGCAAAAACCGCCGCAGCCGATGTAGCCTGGGCCCGCCATTGCTCCAGCCCGGCGGGTGCCCGCCCATCGAGCGCGGCGGCTAATGCGCGCACCGTTTCGGCACTGTCGGCGGCGATTGCCAGCTCGGCATCGCGGATCCGTCCGATCTCGGCCGCATTGGTGTGGACCTGCGCCAGCCTGGCGGCATCCGGCACCACCGCCCCCGAACGTCCACCCAGGAGCAAGCCCATCCGGCCGCCCAGCAGGATCACCAGGTCGGGGGGATCGATCCCCAGCAGCGGCAGCAGCGCCAGGTTGCCCGCCGCACCGCCATCGCACGGGTGGCCAGCGGGCAGCACGCCTTGCGCCAGCGTCTTGGTGAAGACCGGCAGCGGCAAGGCTGCGGTCAACGCGCGCAATGCCTCGGCGCAGGCCGCATTGGCGGCTTCGTTACCGGCGATCACCACCGGGCGCTTCGCGGCCAGCAGCATATCAGCCAGCGCCTGTACTTCGGCCGGGCTGGGCGCGGCGTGGGGCCGCACGTTGACCCCGGCCGGGGCGGTTGCGCGGCTTTCGGGCACGCTCATGTGCAGCACGTCGATCGGCAGTTCCAGCAGCACCGGCCCCATCGGCGCAGTGCGCGCCTGGCGGATCGCCATGGCGGTCAGATCGGCGATCCGTTCGGTCGACGGGATCGAGAAGGCCCATTTGACGCTGGGCCGGGCCATCGCCACCTGGTCGATCCCGCCCTGCATCGGGTTGGTCTCAACCTCGCGCAGCGGCGGGGCGCCGACGATGAACAGCACCGGCGAACCATCGAGCCTGGCATTGGCCATCGCCGAGATCGCATTGGTGAACCCCGGCCCGGCGGTGACGATGCACACCCCCAGCTCGCCGGTTGCGCGGGCATAGCCATCAGCGGCGTGGCCGGCGGCGCTTTCGTGGCGGAAGTCGGTCAGCGCGATCCCTTCATCGACGCAGCCCTTGAGCAGCGCCTCGAGGTGCCCGCCGTGAAGCGCGAAGGCCTGCTTCACCCCCGTCGTCTTGAGGGTCCGGGCCAGGATCTGCCCCCCGACCAGCCGTTCGTCCGCCATCGCCCGTTCTCCGTGTTGCGACTCGCCTGCGCTTGTGATTATAGTGCACTCTAATAATCAGCAAGAGAGGGCAGCCATGGCAAGGTTTGCAGGCAAGGTGGCGGTGATCACCGGCGGAGCATCGGGGATCGGCGCGGCGACTGCACGGCTGCTCCACCGCGAAGGGGCCAGCGTGGTGCTGGGCGATGTGGATCCCGCCGGGCAGGCGCTGGCCGACGAATTGGGCGAGCGGGCGCTGTTCAGGACCTGCGATGTCTCGTCGCTGGAACAGGTTGAGGGCCTTGTGGGTACTGCGGTGTCACGCTTTGGTGCACTCCATGTGATGTTCAACAACGCCGGCATCGGCAGCCTCTCACCGATCGAAGCACTGTCGGTCGAAGACTGGCGCAGGGTCATCGCGATCGATCTTGACGGGGTGTTCTTCGGCCTCAAGGTGGCAATCCCGGCGATCAGGGCCAGTGGCGGCGGGGCGGTGGTCAACACCGCATCGGCCAGCGGATTGGCCGCAGACTATGGCTTTGCCGCCTACAACGCCGCCAAGGCCGGGGTCATCAACCTGACCCGCACCGCCGCAATCGACCATGCCCGCGAAGGGATTCGGGTCAACTGCATCTGCCCCGGCCCGGTAGACACCCCGATCCTGGCCGGAGTCCAGGCGGTTCCGGGGCTGCGCAGCGACTGGGAGGACCGGGTGCCGCTGGGCCGCTTCGCCCGGGCCGACGAAATCGCCGAAGCGGTTGCCTTTCTGGCCTCGGACGCGGCTTCGGCGATCACCGGAATCGCGCTGCCGGTCGATGGCGGCTTGACCGCGCACACCGGGCAGCCGAACCTGATCAGGATATTCGGCGGCATGGCGGGAGGCGGGGAATGAAGGCAGTTGTCAGGCGCGGGACCGAGCTGGTCGATACCGAAATTGCCGATCCGGTTCCCGGCGAAGGCCAGGCGCTGGTATCGACGCTGGTCTGCGGGATCTGCGGGTCGGACCTCCACGCACTCCACTACCTCGATCACATGCTGGCGCTGACCAAGCGGGCCGGCGGGCTGGAAACGGTCGATCCTGCACAGGACATGGTCTTCGGACACGAGTTCTGCGCCGAAGTGCTCGACTATGGCCCGGGCTGCAGCGGGGCGATCAAGCCCGGCACGCGCGTGGTTTCGGTCCCCGCCGCATTCGGGCCGCAGGGCGGTGAACTGGTTGGCTATTCGAACCGCTTCCCCGGCGGCTTTGCCGAGCGGATGGTGCTGACCGAGGCAATGCTGCTGGCAGTCCCCAATGGCCTTGATGCCGAGCGCGCCGCCCTGACCGAGCCGATGGCGGTGGGCGAGCATGCGGTCGCGCAGGCCCCGCTGACACCGCAGTCCGTCGCGCTGGTAATCGGCTGCGGGCCGGTTGGCCTGTCGGTGATCGCCGCGCTCAAGGCCCGCGGCGTGGGCCCGGTCATCGCTACGGACCTTTCCCCCGAACGCCGCAGGGCGGCCGAGGCGCTGGGTGCCGATGTGGTGCTCGACCCGCGCCAGCATTCGCCGCACGACCGCTGGGAAGCGCTCGATGTGCCGGCGACCATGGCCAGCATGTCGGCCAGCCAGCTGATGGGCCGCAGCATTCGCGATGCAGTGGTGTTCGAATGTGTTGGCGTGCCGGGGATGATCCAGCAGCTGATCGAGAACAGCCCGCCCACCGCCACGATCATTGTCGTCGGCGTCTGCATGGAAAGCGATACGATTGAACCGTCTTTGGCGATCAACAAGCAGCTCGGGCTCAAATTTGTGTTCGGCTATTCGCCCGAGGAGTTCGCTGCGACATTGCACGAGATCGCCGAGGGTCACCGCGATGTCACGCCGCTGATCTCAGGCACGGTCGGGCGTTCGGGAGTGGCCGATGCCTTCAAGGCGCTGACGGGCGGCGGCGGTCAGATCAAGGTGCTGGTCAACCCCGCGCTCGACTAGGCGTTCCGCGCCATCAGCCCGCCATCGACCGGGATCGTCGCCCCGGTGATGAATGAGGCGCCGGGCAGGCACAGGCTCCAGGTCATGTGCGCCACCTCTTCGGGCTGGCCATAGCGGCGCAGCGCGGTGCGGCGGTGGGCATAGGTCGCCTTGTCGGCATCGGGGACCCGCGCGGTCATGCCGGTTTCGATCGGGCCCGGACAGATGCAGTTGACGGTGATCCCGGCCTTGCCCAGCTCCAGCGCCAGCGCCCGGGTCAGTCCGGTCACCGCCGCCTTGCTGGCGGCATAGGCGCTGTTGCCGCTGGTCGCGCCCAATGCCTCGGTCGAGGCGATGTTGACGATCCGCGGCGCGGCCGATTGCCGCAGCAGCGGCAAGGCCGCACGGATCACCCGCTGCTGGCCGGTGGCATTGATCCGCACGATCCGCTCCCATACCGCGTCATAGTCCTCACCGTCGATCGGGCAGAAGCCGGATACCCCGGCGTTGTTGACCACCACGTCGAGCCGGTCATGCCAGCCGCAGATCTCGGCCATCACGCTGGCGACACTGTCCGGATCGCCGACATCCATCGCCCAGCCCCGCGCCGATCCGCCCGCAGCGATGATCTCCATCGCCACCGCTTCGGCCCCGTCGGCGTTGACGTCGGTGACCGCGACATGCGCGCCATCCTGAGCAAACAGCCGCGCCGTGGCCCGGCCCATTCCGGAAGCCGCACCGGTGACAAGCGCGACCGAGCCCTTGAGCGAACGAAGCGGATTGGACATGGCAAACTCCCTGACAGGTGGTTCGGCCAGTTGAGCAACCAATTGCGCGAAGATCAATGCCAGGGGGCCTGTAAGCCGGGTTCTGTAGCGTGGACGGTATCCCAAAAGAGACCGTATCCGCACTGGCAGCCATTCCTCTAGGCCGTGTGTTGCCACGCGGCTCAAGCAACCAACCCGGGCGGTCGGGCGCGAAACACGCCTGTCCTTGCGGACGCGCCGCCCCTATTCGGTCTTGCTCCGGGTGGGGTTTGCCGTGCGAGCCCTGTTACCAGGGCCCCGGTGCGCTCTTACCGCACCCTTTCACCCTTACCTCTTGCGAGGCGGTCTGCTCTCTGTGGCACTTTCCCTGGGCTTCGCGGCAAGCCACTCGCCCGGCGGGCATTACCCGCCACCCTTGTTTCGTGGAGCCCGGACTTTCCTCGCGGTTCTAGCGAACCCCGCGGCTGCCCGGCCCCCTGGCAGAGCCCTATCTAGTCTTTCCGGCATCACGATCCAACAACAAAGAGAACAGGATCGCCGAGCATTCCCCGTCCACCAGCCCGTCGATGATGTGCGGACGCCAGCGGCGCTGGAAGGCGCGCATCGCGGCCTGGGGGTCGGAAATGTCATAGCCATAGCGCTCAAGCGCCAGAAAAAACGCGCCATCGTTCTCGAACGGACTGGGCATCTTTACCCGCGGAGTGCGCAGCGCCAGGCGGTGCGCGGCGAGCAGGTCCCAGTCGAACAGATCGCCGGGATCATCCTTGCGGGTGGGCGCAATGTCCGAATGGCCGACCACATTGGCGCGCGGCACGTCCCAGCGCTGGACGATCCCGGCCAGCAGCGGCACCAGGGCCTCCATCTGCGCATCAGGGAACGGGCGATAGCCGAATTCGTGCCCCGGATTGACCAGTTCGATCCCGACCGAGGCCGAATTGACATCGGTAATCCCGCGCCAGAAGCTTTTCCCGGCATGCCAGGCGCGGCGATCCTCGCGGACCAGGCGGTGGATCTGGCCGTCTTCCTCGATCAGATAATGGGCCGAAACGCCGAATTCCTCACTGCACAGCCGTTCCAGCGCTTCATCGGCGCTCTGCATGCCGGTGTAGTGCAGGACGACCATCGAGACCGGCAGCTTGCGCTCGTTCCAATTCGGGCTGGGAGTCTCGAAATCGATCAGTTCGGTCATTCAGCGCTGTGCCCGGTTCGTGCCTGATTGCACCTGCTAGCCTCTTTCGCAGGGCGCGAATTGCATGGAATCGCCCAGTCAGCCTTCGGGCATCACTGCGCCCATCACCAGCGCTTCCTCGCTCAGCGCGAATTGCAGTCCGCCGCCTTGCTGTCCGGCCAGTTCGTGCAGCATCCAGGCCGGCGCGGTGCGGCTGGACAGATCGGCGACCGGCAGCGAGCCATCAAGCGCGCGGCCAACATCGGCATCGAAGGCAATCCTGGGCCCGGCGGCGCGAACCACGATCTCGCTTGCCCCGCTGCGGCTTTCGACTCCAATGTCGAGCGTGCCGCCGCGAATTAGCGCGTCGATCCCGATATGGGCCAGGTTGAGCAGCACCTTGACCGCCGGCTTGGGCAGCGCATCGACCCCCAGTGCCCACTGGATCGTGATCCGCTCGTTCCCGGCCACCAACGCATCGACCAGGCTCTTCGGCTCCTCGATCGCGACCGAGCTGCCGAACCCGCCCGCCGCACCAAAGGCGAGGCGGAAGAACTTCAGCTTGTCGGCGCTGGTCCGGGCGCTCTGTTCGAGCAGTTCCATGCAGCGCTTGCGCATTTCGGGGTCTTTTTCATCGGCCAGCAGTTCAAGCCCGTTGGTCATCGCGCCGACCGGCGAAAGCAGGTCATGGCACAGGCGTGAGCAGAGCAGGCTGGCAAGATCAACGGCACTATCGGTCATCGGGGCCCCGTACTGGAAGTTCACAAAGTTGACAGGGTTCAGGAAATGAAATTCCCGCTGCCTTGCCGTCGCGCGCGACCTTAGTCGGCGATGAGCCGGTAGGAAAGCGCTTCGAAGCCATCCGGGCCATCACGCCACCAGGTTACCGCGCCAGCGGCCACGATCGCCCAGGCCCGGCCATCGCCGCTGGCCTGTGCACGGTCCTCATTCGATGGACCAATGTGACCGTTGGGATGCGAATGGTAATAGCCCAATACCTCAAGCCCGCCCGCCCGCTGCGCCCGGTGGGCGGAAATCAGTGCCTTTGGATCAATCTCGAAATGCCGTTCTGGCTGGGGGTGAACATTGGCCGCCGGGCGCACCATCGCCACCCGCGCGCCCTGCCCCAGCAGCAACCCGCAGCACTCGCGCGGATGCGCCTGGGTCGCTTCTTTGAGCATTTGCCGGATAACACCGCCCAGAACCAAAAGTTCCGTTCGTCCTGAGCTTGTCGAAGGACCGTCCTTCTTCTTTGCGAGGCGCGAGATTTCCACCCAATCTCCCCGGATGAGAGCCAGCTTCTTGGCTTTTGACCAGCCCTTGATCTGCCGCTCAGCCGACAATGCTTCGTAGCGAGTTGAGAACTCTTGTGACCAGACAAGCTCTACCGGCAGGAGTTGCTGGGTGAAGCCCTTGACCAATCCGCTCTTGTGATCACCGACCCGCCTTTCGAGGTCATCCGTATGCCCGGTGTAAAACTTCCCATCGCGGCAATGCAGCATATAGGCCCAAAAGGTCATTGCATGGGGCTAGGCCAAGGACGGTCCTTCGACAAGCTCAGGACGAACGGGATTTGGTTTCAGGGTCTTGTCTGGTGGGCGAGCGTCCCCACCTAGCTAGCGATGAACGGGGGAGATTCCATCATTTCCGGCGCAATCGCCGAAGCCGGCCAGCGGCTCGACAAGGCGCTGGCCGATGCCAGCGGTCTGTCGCGCGAGCGGATCAAGGCGCTGCTGGGCGAAGCCCGCGTGCTGCTGGACGGCAAGGTGGCCGCGCAGGCCAGCCTCAAGCCCGCCGCCGGCACCCGGTTTGAAATTCGCGTTCCCGAGGCGGTGCCGACTGAGGCGCAGGCCCAGGATATCCCGCTCAACGTCGTCTATGAAGACGAACACCTGATCGTGATCGACAAGCCCGCCGGGCTGGTGGTCCACCCGGCTGCCGGCAACCTTGACGGAACGCTGGTCAATGCCTTGCTGCACCATTGCCAGGGCCAGCTTTCGGGAATCGGCGGGGTGGTTCGCCCCGGCATCGTCCACCGGATCGACAAGGAAACATCCGGGCTGCTGGTGGTTGCCAAGAGCGACAAGGCGCATGAAGGGCTGGCCCGGCAGTTCGCCGATCATTCGATCGAACGCGCCTATTTCGCGGTGGTGGCAGGGCTGCCGGTTCCGCCAGCGGGCACAGTCAGCGGCCACATCGGCCGGTCCGATCACGATCGCAAGAAGATGGCCGTGCTGCACGAACTCAACAAGCGCGGCAAACATGCGGTGACCCATTACCGGCTGGTCGAGGCGCTGGACGGCGCATCGCTGGTCGAATGCCGGCTTGAGACCGGCCGCACCCACCAGGTCCGCGTTCACATGGCGTCAATCGGCCATGCGCTATTGGGCGATCCTGTCTATGGACGCACACCGCAGCGGCTTCGCCCGATTCTTACCCAGCTTCACTTTGCCCGGCAGGCACTGCACGCCGCAGTCCTGGGCTTTATCCACCCCGTTACGGGGGCAGCGCTGCGCTTTGAAAGCAAGCTGCCTGCCGACATGGCGGGGCTGTTGGTCGAATTGAGGAGCTAAAGCCGTTCTATTGTGGTAGAACACTTTTCCATGTGGCCATCGCAGGGGGATGCCTATTAAGGGTCTTTCAAGGGTGGGCCGACAAAGAAGGGACGAGTTGAATATGTCCGAAGCCGAACGCAAATTGCCCGCCACCGGTGGCACCACGCTGCCCAGCCTCAGCGGCGAGCAGAGCCTCAACCGCTATCTGGCCGAGATCAAGAAGTTCCCGGTGCTGACCGCCGAGCAGGAATACATGCTCGCCAAGCGCTATGCCGAACACCAGGATCCCGATGCCGCCAAGCAGCTGGTTACCAGCCACCTGCGGCTCGTCGCCAAGATCGCGATGGGCTATCGCGGCTATGGCCTGCCGGTCAGCGAACTGATCAGCGAAGGCAACATCGGCCTGATGCAGGGCGTCAAGAAATTCGAACCCGATCGCGGGTTCCGCCTGGCCACCTATGCGATGTGGTGGATCAAGGCGAGCATCCAGGAATTCATCCTGCGCAGCTGGTCGCTGGTCAAGATCGGCACCACGGCCGCGCAGAAGAAGCTGTTCTTCAACCTGCGCCGGATGAAGAAGAACCTCGACGCTTACGAAGATTCGGACCTGCATCCCGACCAGGTCAGGAAGATCGCGACCGACCTTGGCGTGTCCGAGGCCGAAGTGGTCAACATGAACCGCCGGATGATGATGGGCGGCGATGCCAGCCTGAACATCTCGTTCAACGAGGACGGCGAAGGCCAGTGGCAGGACATGCTGGAAGACAGCGGCCCGCTGCAGGACCAGATCGTCGAGGACGCGCAGGAAGCCGGCAACCGCCATGCCCTGCTGGTCGAGGCGATGGACAGCCTGAACGAGCGTGAACGCCACATCCTGACCCAGCGCCGCCTGATCGACGACCCGCGGACGCTCGAGGAACTGAGCCAGGAATACAACGTCAGCCGCGAACGCGTCCGCCAGATCGAGGTGCGCGCGTTCGAAAAGCTGCAGAAGGCGATGCTGCGGATCGCCGGCGAACGCAGGCTGCTGCCCGCAGCCTGACTTCGCCAGGTTAGCGTGAGGCGGAGCGACATAAATCGCTCCGCTGCGCGATGTTGCTACCCAATCCGGTAGTGTGTGCGCCCGAACAGCGCCTTATCCGGTTCGTGAAGGCCAGCCTTGGCCATCTCTGAACCTGAAAGGTGCAATATGCGCAGATTGCTCTCCACCACAGCGCTTGGGGCCGTCCTGCTGTCCAGCCCGGCCCTGGCCCGCGACGATTCGTGGTACATCGAAGGCGATGCCGGGGTGACCGTAATTCGCGACGTGCGCGTTTTCGAGAACGCGTCCCCCAACCAGTTGACCGCCGGAACCGACGTTCCGGTCGGCATCGTGGGCACCAAAACGGGATACGATCTTGGCGGTATCATTGGATACGATTTCGGACCCTTCAGGCTGGAAGGCGAAGTCAGCTATCGCCGGGCGGGGGTGGATTACCTTGCTCTGAACGGTGCGGTTCCGACCGATTCCCTCGCCGGACATGTCTCCAATCTTGGCGCCATGGCCAACGCCCTGATCGACATTGGTCCCGACGATGGCGTGCAGGCCTTTGTTGGCGGCGGGATAGGCTATGCGCACACGAAAATCGCCGCCAGAGCGACCAGCAATCAAGCAACCAATGTCTACACTGTAACGGCTTCGGACGGCGGTTTTGCCTGGCAATTGCTGGCTGGAGTGCGGATGCCGCTGAACGAGCATATCGACCTGGGCATCAAGTATCGCTATTTCAATCAGGACCGGGTTGATGGCCAAGCCAGCCTGTCCTTTATCGGCCTGACCCAGCCGATCACCCTGACCGATCCTGTCCATCAGCGCTATCGCAGCCATTCGGCGCTGCTGACGCTGGCTTACAATTTCGGCTCGGCTCCGCCGCCTCCGCCTCCGCCACCGCCGCCTCCCCCGCCGCCGCCGGAGCCCCCTGCTCCGCCGCCGCCGCCGCCGCCGTGCAACAAGGGTCCGTACATCGTGTTCTTCGACTGGGATAAGTCGGACATCACGCCGGAAGCCGCTTCGATCCTCGACAGCGCTGTCGCCGCCTATGGCAACTGCGCCAGTGTACCGATCATGCTCGCCGGCTATGCTGACCGTTCGGGTGGGGCCCCCTACAACCAGGGCCTGTCGGAACGCCGCAACGCGTCGGTCACTTCGTACCTGACCTCGCATGGTGTCCCGGGTGGTGCGATCACCAGCCAGGGCTTCGGCGAAAACAACAACCGCGTTCCCACCGC